>CAWDJD010000001.1:0-1388018 GCA_963802555.1 Terriglobales bacterium
GAGTGGCGGAACTAGAAATGGAATTGGACGGCAAGAAGATCGTCAAATACCGGACGACAACGAAGATTTATTTCGACATTGAAAAGTAGGGATTGTTCGGATGTGAAATCCGGTAAATCGGCAAGTACGATGCGAGAACCAACACGGCGGCGCACACCACGACGAGAATGCTGGCGATTTTGAAGCCAGATTTCACCTGCTCGAATACAGGTCGTGGGTCGCGAACCATCGTCCGATCTTACGAGGCGAAGTGGTTACAACATAGCGGAATCTCTTTGGAATCCGAGACTCACCTTGACATTCCTTCTCGCGAGAGGATAATTACGCACGCAAGCAAGTCGCCGATCCGCGAAGCTGGCGCGGATGGCTTTCTGATATTGAGGCGAACGGGTCGGCCATCCTAGCTCAAAATCAAGACGATAGAATCGCGCAGCCTGGTAGAGGTGGCGCTTCACCACAGATTTATAGCGTTTCCCATGAAGTTGGCAAAGAACTTTTTCGGCATAACCGGATTCGGCGCTCGATCTGAAGTCGGGTTGCTCGTCGTCCGGGAAACAGGTGCAGTCTTCGGGAAAGTCGGTCGCGACTTTGGCGGTGAGAGCTGACTCCAATCGTTTGAGGCGGGCGTCAAATCTCATTGAATCTCTCTTCCTTCCTAGTTTCCGCGAACCAACTTCAGTGCCTCTTCCAGCGCCTCTAAACGCTTCTCTGCGTCCGAAATTTCGAGAGAGCGCAGGAAGCCGGCCCCCAAATAGCTGATCGAGTTGGCTAATTTTGGATCCAGTTTGCCGCTCCGTATTTCGATGATCGATTGCGCCAGCAAATCCCGCAAGTCGCCAGCAGTTTAAGGCGGTGGAAACTCTTGGAGACTCTCGGGACTGTAGATTGCCCGCCGGCGCCCTCCCTCGCTGCCGAGTTCCGCCGCTCGTCCAGAGTGCATTACGCATCGTTTCGTCCCCCTGACCACGGCGGCGCTGCAGGGCTCTCCGGATTTGTTCTTCGACTGACACTCCATAGCGAAATCTTACCCTCTGAAATCGGAACGATAGCTAAGCTATGGGGTAGGGGTACCCACCAATTCTGTGAATACGACCGTTTTATTTTGTGACGTATTTGTGACGTAAGCTTTCAATTCGTTCCATTTAAAGCCAACGTCGTCAACGTCATCCGAACTTCCTTCCGTGCGGGCGGAAATTTGTTAAAGGCTTTGTTTTAAGAAGGTTAGGGATTAGAAATTTGGAGCCGAACGATAATTCGTAATCGGCAGGTCAGCGGTTCAAGTCCGCTCGTCGGCTCCATTCTTTACCCGGGGTATCGTCCCGCGATGTAGCCTTCCAGTTCGTGGATGGTTTGGGCCTGGCCAGAAATAATCCACTTCACCAGGTCGCCGATGGATACTACGCCCATTACAACACCGTCTTCAAGCACCGGGATATGGCGAATGCGATGATTGGTCATGATGGCCATGCCTTCGTCAACAGTATTTTCCAGGGACACGACCACCACCGGACTCGTCATGATCTCATGGACACACACTTCCTTTGACGAATGGCCCCTAAGGATCACTTTGCGGGCATAATCACGTTCCGACAGAACTCCGACAAGCCGGTCTTCCGAGATGACCAACAATGCGCCTACACTTTCTTCCGCCATCTTCTCGATCGCTTCATATACCGAACGATCAGGCGCGATCGAGACGACCCTGCGACTGCCCTTGCTCTTTAATACTGATCCAATGGTGTCGGTAAGTTTCATAAGGTGACCTCCTTGCAGGAGCGTCACACTAGCACGCAGCGGCCTAGTGTGACCGGACCGCGTATGGCGAACATGGTACTCCACTTCACTTGACACGACTACTGGACCGCCGGAGAATGGCCCGTCACGAATAAACCCTGCTGGGGAGGCATATTTGGCATTTCGGCCTACGCGTCGCGAGTTTCTGGCGGGGAGTGCTATGGCGGCTGCGGCTTCGTCACTTCCGCGCTTGGCGGCCCTGGCGCCGGAGACTGCCGGCATTCGTATCGGATACGCGGCCATCACCTGGGGCGGAAACGACCGGCAAGCCATCGACGACATTGCCGCGCTGGCCTTCCCTGGAATTCAGTTGCGGGCCAACTGCATCAAGGAGTTTGCCAGTCCGGCGGAATTGCGCGATCTGTTGGCGCGGCATGAACTGAAAATGGTTGCGCTCTCCAGCGGTGACCTGAGTATTGATCCTACGGTCGAGTCCGAAGAGATTGCCAAGCACGTCGCTAATGCCAAATTCCTGCGGGACGCCGGGGGGTTGTATCTGCAAGTGATTGATGAGCGTCCGAAAGGCCGGGCGGTGGTTGCACAGGACTATAAGCGGTTGGGTCAGCTGCTTTCTGAGCTCGGAAAACGCACCGCGGACCTGGGGATTCCGTTGGGATATCACAATCACATGGGTTCGTTGGGAGAACATCCGGAAGAAGTGGACCAGATCATGGAAGCGGTTGACCCGCGCTACGCCAAGTTAGAGCTGGATGTGGCGCATTACTTCCAGGGTGGCGGCGATCCCGCAAAAGCGATCAGGAAATATCACGACCAGTTGCTTTTTCTTCACATCAAGGATGTGGAGCATGCGTCCGGCAAAACGGATGCCAAGCCATCCTACGGTTTCGTGGAACTGGGGCAGGGGTTGGTGGATATTCCGGCAATCTTCGACGCGCTTCATGACGTGAAGTTCCGCGGATGGGCTATCGTCGAACTGGACGATGTGCTCGACAAGCGGCGCACTCCCAAGGAATCGGCGGCGATGAACAAGAAATACCTTGAAGATAAGCTGAAGATCACGATATGAAGTCGTCATTCATTAACAAATTAGGAGATTTAAAAAGTTGATCCTCAACCACGAGCAGCGCGGATGAAAATCAAAGACGCCAAGGTTTTCGTCTGCTCTCCGGGGAGAAATTTCGTCACCCTCAAGGTCTACACCGACGAAGGCATTTATGGCCTCGGGGATTGCACGCTGAATGGACGTGAGCTGGCTGTAGCCAGCTATCTCACCGATCACGTAGTTCCGTGCATTCTCGGCCGGGACCCATTTCAGACCGAAGATATCTGGCAATACCTTTACCGCGGAGCCTATTGGCGGAAGGGCCCGGTGACCATGAGCGCCATCGCCGCCGTTGATATGGCGCTATGGGACATCAAAGGTAAAGCGCTCAACACACCTCTCTATAACCTGCTGGGCGGCAAGAGCCGTACCGGCGTGATGGTCTACGGGCACGCCAATGGGCGCGATATTAAAGAGACCTCGGACGAGGTTGGAAAATACATCGAGCAGGGATACCTGGCGGTGCGCGCGCAATCCGGGGTGCCGGGCCTGCCAAGTACTTACGGCGTTTCCAAAGACAAAATAGCTTATGAGCCCGCCGAAAAAGGCCTGCCGCCGGAGAATGTGTGGTCGTCCGAAAAGTATCTTAATCATGTTCCTAGGTTGTTTGAAGCCTTGCGAGTGAAGTTTGGCGATGACGTTCATCTGCTGCACGACGCGCACCATCGGCTCACCCCGATTCAGGCCGCCCGCCTAGGAAAAGAACTGGAGCCCTACCATCTTTTCTGGCTGGAGGATGCGGTCGCTGCGGAGCTGCAGGAAGGATTTCGCATCATCCGTCAGCACACCACTACACCGCTGGCGGTGGGAGAAATCTTCGACACAGTTTGGGACGCGAAAACCTTAATCAGCGAGCAGTTGATCGATTATCTGCGCATGACGGTGGTTCACGGCGGAGGCATCACGCCGCTGAAGAAAATCGCGGCGTTCGCGGATATGTGTCACGTGCAAACCGGATGTCACGGCGCTACTGATCTTTCGCCTGTGACCATGGGCGCGGCCCTGCACTTCGATATTTCCGTCAGCAATTTTGGAATCCAGGAGTACATGCGGCATAGCAACGAAACCGACGAGGTTTTCCCCCATGCCTACACCTTCAAGGATGGATATTTGCACCCAGGCGACAAACCTGGGCATGGGGTGGATTTCGATGAGGAACTCGCATCCAGGTTTCCTTACCAACGCGCGTATCTGCCGGTGAACCGCAAACTCGATGGGACGATGTGGAACTGGTAAGCGGCATACAGATATTCAGGGGGCATCCCAATGTCAGACAATACACGTCGCGCTTTCATTAAGCAGGCAGCTTTGGGGACGGCAGCTTTTCTGGCCTATCCATCTGCCAAGGTGCTCGGGGCGAATGATCGCGTTCGCGTAGGCATGATCGGCGTCGGCGGACGTGGGCAAGATTTGCTGCAGCAGGTATTAAAAGTCCCCAACGTCCAATTGGTAGCGATGGCCGATGTCTATAGCCGGCGGCATGAGGAAGCCAGGAAGCTGGCGCCAGGCATACAAACTCTGGACGATCACCGCCGCCTGCTGGATATGAAAGACCTCGACGGCGTCATTGTCGCCAGTCCCCTGCACATTCATGCTCGCCATTTTCTCGACACCCTGGCTGCGGGCAAGGACCTTTACTCGGAAAAAACCATGACCTGGTCGATCCCCGAAGCCGACCAATGCCTGGCGGCGGCGAAGCAATCCGATCGCGTGGTCCAAATCGGTTTGCAGCATGAGAGTTCCGGCGCGCTGGCCGATGCGAAAAAATGGATCAGCGACGGCATAGTCGGCAAAGTATCGCAGGTGGAGTCCTGGATGAGCCGCAACACGCCGCACGGCAAAGGTCAGTGGGTGCGTCCGGTGCCGTCGGACTGCACTGCACAGAACGTCAACTGGAGCGCGTTTCTCAACGGACGTCCCGAGCAGCCTTTCGATCCTTACAAGTTCATCAATTGGCGGTTGTACTGGGAATTCTCCGGCGGGAACATCACCGAGAACATGGTGCACCAGATCGCCTGGATTATGAGCGCCCTCGATCTTCCGTTGCCCTCTGCCGCCTACATGACGGGCGGGGTGTTCTCGGAGAAAGACGGGCGCCAGGTGCCAGACACCATCATCGTGAGCTTCGATTTTCCCAACGATACGGTCGTTACCTGGCAATCCACGTTCAGCAACAGTCACTACGGATTGGGCGAGCGCATTCTGGGAAGCGACGGCACTATCGAACATACAGAGGGCGCAACCGACATGGTCAAAGGGGAATCCGAAGAAAGCACTCGTTACTATCCGGAAAAAACCAACCGGGCAAACGGGGCAGCACTGGCCGGAAAGACCCAGGATCAAAATCACATGGCCAACTGGATTGATTGCATTCGTTCTCGCAAGACCCCGAATGCGTCAGTGGACATCGGCTACCGCTCCGCCATTGCGGCCCACATGGCCAACCTTTCCTATCGAGGCAAGCAACGCATCACGTTCGAAGCGGCGAAGGCGGCCCAACCGGAGTTCTAGAGTTCACGGTGTTGCAACCGGTCCGGCGGAATGTGCAAACAAATGCATTTGTCCTACTGAAACGATTTATAAGACTACTCTTTACAAATCTCCTTCGTGATCTGCGCTACAATTCTTTCACTCGCGCCCCTCGCGCCCGCGCACTGGGCTAGGCGGGGACAGATTCCCAGGAGACCCTGCCATGGATTTTCACCGCCCTTTTCCCGTACGCTTCCAGATTATCTTGTTGGTTGGAGTCATCATGGTCGCTGGCCAAACTGCTCTGGCCCAGCAACTCACCAAGCGAGTGGTGGGGGACTATGTCTCGGGAAGCAGATACCTGGATCCGCCCTACACCTACGCTGCGGCGCAAATTCCTTATGATAAGCTCACGCACATTATCCACGCCGGGGTTCCTTTCGGGGCTGATGGCGTTCTTTCCGTGTCCGATGGATTTCTCGAGCCCGAACTCATCGCCAACGCCCATGCCGCCGGCGTGAAGGTCATGCTCTTAATCGGCGGAGATGTCCCTGCGCTCGAACACAACCCTGCTCTTCTAAACACCGTGGTGACGAATGTGCAGGCCTTCGTCATGGCCAATGGCTACGACGGCGTCGACCTGGACTGGGAATATCCTGAAACTCCGGCCGATCGGGTGGTGCTGGTGCAATTGATGACAGCCCTTCGGGTTGCCCTCCCCAGCCCGACCTACAGCCTTTCCATCGATGCTGCCCCCTGGGGCGGATACGGATACGACCTCGAGCACCTTAAGACTGTCCTCGATTTCTTCAATGTCATGATGTACGACTGCGCCGGACCGTGGACCGATGACGCCCAACTGAACTCGCCAATCTACTGGGATTGGCACGATCCCGAACCTTGGGAATGCAATCCCGGAGGCAGTGTCGAGTCCGCAGCCAATATATTTCTGAGGCATGTTCCGCCTGCTCAAATCAACATGGGAACGCCCTTTTACGGCTATGTCTACCACAAGGTAAATCAGCTGTTCGGATCATGTCCCAACATCGGACATACGCCTGACCAATCTTGCGACAGTCTGGTGGACGCGCAAGTTTACGGCCGCTTCATGAAGCAGCGCATCAACAAGGCAGGATGGCAGACCTACTACGATCCAGTATCGTGGGTGCCCTACATGCTGCGGGCAGATGGGGGCCCAGGCTTCATCACCTACGACGATTCGTTCTCCACATACTCCCGAGTATCGTATGCGGATTGGACGCGCGGATTAGGTGGCACCTTCATGTGGTCGCTGGATGCCGACTACGACGGCAAGTCGCAAGACCTGCTGGACGCCATGTACAAGGCCAGCCTCCCGCCCGCTAACTAACGTTGTCGAATAGATTCGAGTTCCAAGAAAAACTCCTGGCCTCATGTGGCCAGGAGTCTTTTTCTGCTCCCACTTCAAAAGACGTTCTCACCGAGTCTCTGCCCTCAATTCAACAGCATGCTGCCCGGATGGAATCGCAAAACTCGCAGCGCCGTCAATCACTGTTATCTTCTTGATCGCTTTCCCATCTATAGTCAGATTCAGGGAACCTGCCCCGAACTCACCAGTATTTACATCGAAATCGCGCCCGCTGTTTATCGCCATCGAAAGGCTGGCGGAAGAGACAACATAATTCCGAACCACGACGCCTGCATCGGCATGAAAACGTAATTTACCGTCGCGCACGACTTCGGTCTTGTCAGGACCGATGCTCACATCGTAAGTGTGGCCTTGCCAGGTCACACCCCGGAACCGGCTTTCAGAACGGGATTCAGCGCCCCGAACCGCAGCCCGTCCCATGGGTTCTCATCGGCGAATTGTTCGAGAGGAATCAGGCAAAGTAAAGTCCCCCAGGTGTAATGCATGTCCCCGCCGCCACTGCCGCCCCAGGCGTGATAGAGCTCATTGTCATGCTGATTGGTTTTCCAGTCATCCATAAAGAGGGCATAACTTTTCCTGGCAAACTCGAGGGAGACGTCGTCAAAGCCATAACGATCAATGGCGTGATAGAGCAAATAGTTAGTCGGCCCCCAAATGCTTCCCCGCCAGTAATATTGATCGGCGAATGCAGGATCATTTCTGGGCGTGGTTGGCACAACGTACTCTCCCCAGAACTCCTTGGGATTTAATAGGTGCTCATTGACCATTCGCTTGGCTTGCTCTGGAGTCGCGATCCCGGCAAGCATCGGATAAAAACTGCTGGGGGACAAGCGTTTGGAAAACTGTCCATTCCAGAAACGGTTCTCGTAAATGCCATCGCTTTCATTCCATAATTTCTCGCGGACGCGCTGTCCTATTCCTTCGTACTCAGCTAGAAAGCTGCGGCGGTCATCTTCCTTGCCCAACAGTCCAGCCAGCTCCGCGAGACATTCCGCATCGAGCGCATACAAAGAGTTCAGTCCTACATCGTCCAGATCCATGGTGTAGGTTCGGTCGTCGTAGTGGGCATCGTCCCACATGGGATTATCGTCCATTCCGCTTTCCCATCTCGCCTGCATCAGGAAGCCGCGCCCGCCGCTGGTTTCGCGCGAGCCGCGATCGCTGCCCCACTCGAGTAGTCCGTCACGATTGCCATCGCGCCATGGCTGCCCGTCGCCGCGATCGCCGAACCACCACTCGTGCCATCGCTTGAGCCGGGGGTAGGCCCACTCCAGTAGTTCGCGATCGGGATAGCGCTGATAAACCTTCCAGACGGCATACGAGCCGACCGGCGGCTGGGAACGGTCCGGAGTACCCCCGCCGCCCGCCAAGCCGTTCGGAATGAGCCCGGTTTCAGTCTGCGCCAGCAACAGAGTCCGAATCGTTGCCAGAGTCTGATCTTTATCTTCCAGGCTGGTCAGCAACGACCCGAAGAAGCCATCCCACTCTCCCAGCACCCAGCCTCCGGCTCCGCGTGCCGCACGCCTGCTGATACTGGGAAAAATTAAATCGGTTTGCGGTGCGTATAGCGAATTCCAGAACATATTGTTGCCGATGGCTTCCGGCGCGCCCTCAAAGAGGCCTTGCGCTGACGGACGACGACGAGCATAAGCCTCTGCTTTTTCCTTCAGAATGGAATCGATCTTCCCCTGCGCGAGCAGGCCCTGCGCCTGTGCCAGTAACCCTTCTCGGTTCCATCCCAGCGCCGCGACGAAGTGCGCGGTCCGGGAATTGTCAGTGACAAATTGAAGCCCAGCTGCGTTTCTGGAAGGATCGCTGTCGATCGAATTCACCAGGATGCCGGCGCCTTTCATGGTGTCGTGCAGTTGGTCCAATGAAGGATAAGTGCCGCTTCCCATGGTCGGACGATCTACCATGACCACGAATTGGCCGGTCGTTCCGAAGATTTTGTCGAAGTACTGTTTCCCCACGATCGCTTGCCTGGAGTCGGTCACCGAATACACCGCGGGAAGGCCCCAGGAAGAAGACGTAAACGGAATATAGGTTTCCAGCACGATTTGAAAATCGGGTGCCGCAGTGATTCGTCCCACAACTGTAGTTTCGTCGATGCGCGACCATTCCAAAGTGATCAAGGCATCCCGCGGATGGACCTGCCAGGAAACTTTGCAATAGGACGCATCGGGAGCATGCGGCCCCACTTCACGAACCGCGTCAGAGATGGCGGCACCGTCCACCAAAGTTTGACTGAACGATCCGAAACGCAGGGCGAAGTTGGATGGCTGGCCGAAGGCCTTGGCCGCGAAGACAACACCGTTCCATCCATCCGGATCGAGCGCGTCGATCTTTACGCTGTCAAACTTCGCTGGCCCGGGTTGAGCTGCCTTGGTTTCCTGTGTCTGTGCGTGGGCCCAGGCAATCAGAAGGATGCACGAAGAAAAGAGGAGAACGGATATCCGTTTGCGAAATTCCAACTTCATGCGAGGACCTCGCAGAAAAGTTAAGCGACAAACTATAGCACTCTGGCCAACCTTGCGTTCCTGCAACCTCTTCGGTTTTCTGCACCACTATCGTTGCAAGTTGCCGAAGAAGATTCCTTCTGGCACTACTTTCCTATTGCCAGGAACAATCCAGGTTCCGATAATGTTGGTAAGATAGTTACACTCACGTGTATCGATACAGTCGAACAGATCTGCTTCGTATTCTTCGTCTCACGGCGCGTCAGTTGGCTGCCTGGGAAAAGGCTGAATTGGTGGCCGCCGCTGAGAGTTATTCGTTTTTTGAGCTCCTGCAAATCAAGAAGGTACGCGACCTGTGCGCCCGCAAGGTGCGTCCTGCGGTCATCCGGCAATCGCTCGACGCCATGCAAAAGCAGGTCGCCGGCATGGAAAATCCCTTGCTCGAGGCCAGCTCTTTCACCACCGGACGCCGTATCGCTTTCCGCCACGAAGGCAGAGTGGTCGAACCCATCGCCGGTCAGTTCCTGTTCGATTTCGCTCCCGGAGAGAAGCTCGTGACCAGCACGCCGATTTCGCTCCCGCGCACTCAGCCGGAGTCGGAAGACGTCAGCGATTTGTTCGCCCGTGGCATTGCTCAGGAAGAAGATCCGGGCAGCCAGATCCAGGCGATTGCCACCTATGAACGCGTGCTGGAATTGGACCCCGACCACGCCGCCGCGCACATCAACCTGGGGACCCTTTATTACAACCGGCAGGACTACGGAGGCGCGGAAGAACACTATCGCCGCGCCATTGAAATTGATCCACGCTACGCCCTGGCCTACTTCGATCTCGGCAATGTACTCGACGAAACCGGACGCGTGACCGAAGCCATCGCGACTTACCACGCAGCCCTGCAACTCGCGCCCACGTATGCGGACGCCCATTACAACCTGGCGCTGGCTTACGAAAAAATCAAAGAACCCCGCAAAGCTCTCCGCCACTGGCGCGCGTATGTAAAACTAGACACAACCGGCCCCTGGGCGGTCCACGCTCGCAATCAGATCCAGCGCATTCTGCAAACGGACGGGTTGAGGCTGGTGCAGGGCGGGAAACAATAATCTTTAACTTCCCGGACTTCTTCCACCCCACAACATTCCCGGTGCTAAACTTCTAAGTTCGCACTTCCCCGCTGAAGGTGCCTCATGCCCGAGACCACTCTGCAAGCTCCGTCGCCTAGTCCACTGACCAGCTTCACCGAAGACGAAATCCTTTTTCGCGACAACATCCGCCAGTTTGCCGACGAGAAGCTTCGCCCTCTAGTGAAAGAGATGGACGAAAAGGGTGTCTTCGACCAAGACCTCATTCACCAATTCTTCCAGCTGGGACTCATGGGCATCGAAATTCCAGAACAGTATGGCGGAGGTGCCGGCAAATTTTTCGACGCGATCCTTGCCGTCGAAGAAATGTCGCGCGTGGATGCTTCGGCAGGCGTAATCGTGGACGTGCAAAACACCCTGGTCATCAACGCATTGATTCGCTGGGCTTCCGAGGAGCAAAAGAAACGTTACCTGCCTCGCATGGCCACCAACACCTGCGGCGCTTATGCACTCAGCGAAGCCGGATCCGGCTCAGATGCTTTCGCCTTGCAAACCAAAGCCACGCTGAAAGGCAGCGATTACGTCCTGAACGGCCGCAAGCTGTGGATCACCAACGCCAAGGAAGCCGGACTCTTCATCCTGTTTGCCACCGTCGATCCGGCGGCCGGATATAAAGGAATCACCGCCTTCCTCATCGAAAAAGACTTCCCCGGATTTACCGTTGGTAAGAAAGAAGACAAGCTGGGAATTCGCGCTTCCTCCACCTGCGAATTGATTCTGGAAGACTGCCGCGTGCCCAAAGAGAATGTGCTGGGCGAAGTCGGCAAGGGCTACAAAATCGCTATTGAAACTTTGAATGAAGGCCGCATCGGAATCGGCGCGCAGATGGCCGGCGTCGCCCGCGGAGCATGGGAATACGCCACAAAATATGCGCAAGAGCGCAAACAATTCGGCGAGACGCTATCCACATTTCAGGGCATCCGGTTCCAGATCGCCCAAATGGCCACCGAAATCGAAGCCGCCCGCCTGATGGTCTATAACGCGGCCCGCTTGAAAGACGCCGGCAAGCCTTTCGTGAAGGAGGCCGCCATGACCAAGCTGTTCTGTTCCCAGGTGGCGGAACGCGTCACCTCGCTCGCCATCGAAATCTACGGAGGTTACGGCTTTACCAAAGACTATCCAGTAGAGAAGTACTGGCGCGACTCCAAGATCGGCAAAATCTACGAGGGCACGTCCAACATGCAACTGGCAATCATCGCGAAAGTACTATTGGATAACCGCTAACCCCAAACCCCCTGTCATCCTGAGCAAAGCACATTTTGCGTAGCGAAGGACCTCAGCATGTCGAAGTCCGCATTTCTTCCACCCCCCCGAAACCCTTGCGGCTAGCCGCTTTGGCGAGGTCAAGACACTCCAGTAACATCATCGTAGTTACCAATAATGTGCAGCAAGTTGCTACCTCGCGCCCCCGGGCCTCACTCGTAAAGACGACCTAAACTTCTATTTTGCAATCATTTAAAAAGATCTCCATCGCTGGCGTTCAAACTGCATTTCCCTCTATGCCCGCTGCCGGGCCCGGATCGAGGTGCCACTTGTTGAGCGTGACCGCCGAAAGCGTTGTCGTAGTCCCCAAGAAGCAAGCCATGCTTCCTTTCCTCGTCGTGCTTTTCCTTATTTCCTACGGCCTGATGGCCCTGCTGGTCGTGGAACAGGGGCGCACCATCGACAGTCAACGTGGCTTGATCCGAGATTTGTTTGGCGACAGCACCCAGTTAAATTCAATGAAGAGTAGCGCCTTGCAAAGGCAGCACGCAGCGGCACAAGCAAGAACTCCGTCGTCCCAGGTTTCGCCGCAAGACAACAGCAAGAGCGGGCGCGCCGCCGGAAAACTTCGCAAGCCGGCTCCGCTGAAACCGCCAACTGCAACTTCCGACGTCTCCGACTCTCGCCGGATGGTGGTCACGATTTAGATCGGCATCGCAAGATCTGAATCCAGGTCAAAGGTCTGGTAGGTAATGAACGGTCTGGCAAGCGCATTGTTGTTGCTATCTCTTCCCGGTGCCCACTTCGCGCCTCCGGCAAAGCCGCCGGTCGAGCCGAAAGTCGCGCAGCGCTCGCATAAGGGCGGACAGTGGTACTTTGCCGAAACTGGTCACGCCGTTTATTGCTACGGTCCCGTCATGTTCGTGACCACTCCGGCGGGTGACTTGCAACGCGTCGCCACCTTCTGCCAGAACGACCAAGCCATCGTCCCGCTCAAAGAATAGCGCTCCGGCTAGAACCCACCCCAAAAGCCAGTCATCCCGAAGATCCGGCGGTTTTCAGCCGGGCGAGAGCCTGCCCTGAGCGAAGTCGAAGGGGATCTCGCGCGTACTGTTCCCGCGCCATCCGCTTGGATGCCGACCCCAAGTCCCCCCGGTTTGACTGTCGCAACAATCTCTCCTAGTATCGGCAACATGAATTCCAGGATGTCCTGCCGATGATTGGGAAAAATATCTCCCACTACAAGATTATTGAAAAGCTCGGTGGCGGCGGCATGGGTGTGGTCTACAAAGCCGAGGACACCACGCTCGGCCGCTTTGTCGCCCTGAAATTTCTTCCCGAAGACGTCGCCAAAGATCCCCAGGCTCTGGAGCGTTTCCGCCGTGAGGCCCGCGCCGCGTCGGCCCTCAATCATCCCAACATTTGCACCATCCATGAGATTGACGAGCAAAGTGGCGAAGCCTTCATCGTCATGGAGTTTCTGGAAGGCCAGACACTGAAGCACCGCATCGCCGGACGTCCCATCGACACCGAAACGCTCCTGAACCTCGCCATCGAGATCGCCGATGGCCTCGACGCCGCCCACTCCAAAAGCATCATTCATCGCGACATCAAGCCTGCGAACATCTTCGTCACCAAGCGCGGTCAGGCCAAGGTGCTGGATTTCGGCCTGGCGAAGCTTGCCCCGGCAGGCGTTACCGATGCCGCCATGCTGACCGCGACCAGTGGGGGCATGATGACCAGCCCCGGTTCGACGGTAGGCACGGTCGCCTACATGTCGCCCGAGCAGGTTCGCGCCGAGGAACTCGACCAGCGCACCGACCTATTCTCTTTCGGCACCGTGCTCTATGAAATGGCCACGGGAAACGTTGCGTTTTCAGGCAGTAGCACCGGGGTGATGTCGGAAGCGATCCTGAATCGCACACCGCCGTTGCCTTCGACTCTGAATCCGTCCATTCCCCCCAAGCTGGAAGAATTGATTCTCAAGTCGATCGAAAAAGACCGCGAGTTCCGCTACCAGACCGCCGCCGAGCTTCGTGGCGACCTGAAGCGCATCAAACGCAGCCTGGACACCTCGCGAGTGCGCGAAGCCGCCGTTTCTGCGGGGGCATCTGGGACGATCCCAATTGTCTCTTCTCCACCGCAAACTGCCGCGCCGCGCAGATCCATATTCATGGCGGTTTCCGTGGCAGCCGCCATCGCTTTACTGGCAGGGCTGGCGGCGGGAATATTGTTCTTTCACCACCCGGTCGAGGCGTCTCAGCCCACTTACCATCCCCTGGCATTTCGCCGCGGCATTGTGCGCTCCGCGCGCTTTGCTCCCGACGGTAAGACGATCATCTACAGCGCCGCCTGGGAGGGCAAATCTCTAGAGCTGTTCACCACGCGCCCCGAGAGCCCGCAGTCGCAGGAACTGCAGCCCTCCGGGGCCGACATTCTGGCCATTTCCCCCACCGGCGAAATGGCGCTTTCGCTGGCCAGCCGCCCCAAGGAGGGATTCGTTTATTCCGGCACCCTCGCGCGTGTGCCTTTGGTCGGGGGCGCGCCCCGGGAAATCCTGGAGAACGTTGAGGGCGCCGACTGGTCTCCCGATGGAAATAATCTGGCCATCGTGCGCGATGTGGACGGCCGTGGCCAGTTGGAGTTCCCCATCGAGAAAGTGCTCTACCGCGCCGAAGGATGGATTAGCCACCCTAGAGTTTCGCCGAAAGGGGATTTGGTCGCATTCCTCGACCACCCGCAGCGGCGCGACGACGGTGGTTCGGTGGCCATCGTCGATTCCGCCGGAAAGAAGACAACCCTCTCCACCGGATGGGACAGCATTCAAGGATTGGCCTGGTCGCCGACCGGCGATGAGGTCTGGTTCACCGCCACCCGGACCGGTGGCGACCGCTCTCTGTTCGCCGTCAATCTTTCCGGCACAGTCCGTCTCCTGGCCAGGGTTCCAGGGGAACTGACCCTGCTGGATGTGGGCCGCGACGGAAATGTTCTGTTGACTCGCGGCAACGACCGCGCAGGATTAATCGGGCTGGCTCCAGGCGAGACCAAAGAACAAGACTTGTCCTGGCTGGATTGGTCGACCCCCGGAGACCTGTCTGTGGACGGTAAGACCCTACTATTTTCGGAGGCCGGCGAAGGCGGAGGCCCGAAATATGCCATCTACCTGCGCAAGACGGATGGTTCTCCAGCCATCCGCCTGGGAGAGGGTACGGGCGCAGCATTGTCGCCCGACGGAAAATGGGCCATCGGACGTCCCAACACGGTCCCGGGTCCGCTGGTTCTCCTGCCTACCGGCGTCGGAGAAGTGAAACCTCTCACCCAGGACTCCATCAACCACCTTGGCGTGCGCTGGCTTCCCGACGGCAAGAGCTTCGTTTTTTGCGGAAACGAGCCGGAACATGGCCTTCGACTTTACGTGCAATCCCTCGCCGGAGGCAAACCTCGGGCCATCAGCCCAGAGGGAATTGACCCGCGATTCGTGGTTTCCCCCAACGGCAGCGTGGTTGCAGGGTTGGGCGCCGACCGCAAAATGTATCTTTATCCAATTCAGGGAGGCGACCCTCATCCGGTCCAGGGGTTGGAGCCTAACGAGGTTCCCACCGGCTGGTCTTCCGACGGACGAAGCCTGTTTGTACTTCGCTACGGAGAGCTTCCCGCCCGCGTGACGCAAGTCGATATTGCCACCGGGCAAAGAAAGCCCTGGAAAAACCTCGTCCCCGCCGACGCCGCCGGCATCGACACCATCAGCGGCATCCTCATGACCCCTGACGCCAAAGCCTACGTCTACTCCTACGTTCGCACCCTCTGTGATCTCTACTTGGTAGAAGGCCTGAAGTAGACGGGTTGAAGTAGGGCTGGTTCGTATCAGGGCATCGCCTTCAGGCGTGCCGTTAGAAACGGTCGTTCTGAAAACGCGCTTCAGCGCCCTGCACTCCCCATTCAATTCCTGTACATTTTATTCATGCCAAAATTTGAAAAACACATCTTCATCTGCGGCAACCAGCGCCCCCAGGGACATCCCCGAGGCAGCTGCGATCCCGACGCCAAAGCCGAGTTCCATGCCAAATTCAAACAAAAGCTTGCCGAACACGGAATCCCCGGCACCAAAGTCCGCGCCAACAAATCAGGCTGCCTCGAGCAATGCGAACACGGCCCAACCGTGGTTGTTTATCCCGAAGCAACCTGGTACGGACGCGTCACCGCCAACGACGTAGAAGAAATCATCGACTCCCACATCGTCGGTGGGAAGCCAGTCGCTAGGCTGGTGCTCCCAAACGCCTGCATCAACGCCACCACCTGTGAGCACAAGCCAAGGAAACCTTAGGAGATCTCGATTGACTTTGATTTTGGGTGGCGCAGCGGTTCACCGCTGCGATAATCGCATGGTCATGAATCCGGCTTTAGCCCCTGCGGTCACTACTCCGCAGACTCCAATTTGGCTCGCACTTCTGAAATCGGCAAATCTTTCCAAAAACGCCCAAAGTTCTCCACGGTCGTAAGCGTGCGGCCATGCATGCGATCGATATAAAGCGTCCCATGCAGATGATCAATCTCATGCTGCAAAATCCGTGCATACCACCCAGACGCCTCAATAGTCCGCGAAGCCGCATTCTCATCCAGATGCTCAACCGTCACGGTCGAATATCGCGGGACAACCGCCGAAAGCCCAGCCACACTAAGACACCCTTCGAAAAACTCCACCGGCCCGCCGCCTGACAGAAACGATCTTCGGATTGATCAACACATGAAAAGGCACCGGCCGTCTTCCCCGCTCAGCCAGCAATTCCGGAGCAACGCTGGCCTGGTATTCCTCGCGGTCTTCGATCACAGCCAGTTGAATGGAAATCCCAATCTGCGGCGCAGCCAGCCCGACCCCGGGAGCATCACGCATGGTCTCGCGCATGTGCTCGATGAGTTCATGAATCTCCCGGCTGCGAATCTCCTCCGCCGACAGCGGCCGAGCCCGCTGTCGCAAAACCTCTTCCCCGGACTGCACGATTTTCAACCGCAAAGATGATTCTCCCTGAAAAAGAACTGGGGGCTGGCTCACCCTTACGCCGCCCGAATGAGGGCTGCCCCACCCTTGGCTTTTTCAAGGGTGGGAACCACGGACGATGCCAGCTCTTTGTTTTTGGGTGGAGCAGCGCTTCCAGCGCTGCATCAAAAGCCTTTCCTTTAACACGCGCTTCAGCGCCTGAGGTAATCGAATCTCCTAAGAAATGGTAGGCGCGGCAGGACTCGAACCTGCGACCCTCTGCTTAGAAGGCAGATGCTCTATCCACCTGAGCTACGCGCCCATCTGTCCCGAAACGGGAATTTTGCCCTAACTATTTCCTCGCCGTGGCCCTTTCCACAAGTGTTCCCCGGGGAACATTTCTCACTATGTTCCCCGGGGAACACTTGGCCAGTATCGCATAGGTACCACAGCCCTTCCAAAGCCGGGCCGGAATGATACAACTATAAGCAAACATGACAGTTTCCGCCCCATCCCGCCTCGCCTACATCGACTGGATGCGCGGGCTGGCCTGTGTCCTGATGTTCCAGACGCATTGCTACGATGCGTGGCTCGGCGGTGCCGCGCGCAAGAGCTCGTTCTTCATGTGGTCCCAGGTGGTGGGAACTCTGCCCGCGCCTCTGTTTCTTTTCCTGGCGGGAATTTCTTTCGCGCTGGTGACTGACAAGCTCCGCCTGAGAGGCGTGCCCGCCGGCCAGATCGCAGGCAAGACCATCCGTCGCGGCGCGGAAATTCTTGTCCTCGGCGTCCTGTTCCGCTTGCAGGAGTTTCTGATTGCCTGGGGATGGTCGCCGTGGCCCGACCTGCTGCGCGTGGACATCCTGAACACAATTGGTGTCTCGATGATGTTGATGGGTGCGATGTGCTGGCTGGTGCTCTTGCTGAGCAGGGGATCGTCGGCGCGCCTGGCCTTGGGCACAACTTCCATCGGGATCGCGCTGGTGATTTCTCTTCTGACTCCGCTGCTGTGGACGAGCTGGCGTCCACGATGGCTGCCCTGGCCGATCGAATCTTATATTGACGGCGTGCATAACCTGGGCCAGCCGCAGTCGTGGTTGTTTCCTATTTTTCCCTGGACAGCGTTTGCGTTCGCCGGACTGGCTCTCGGATATCTTCTGTTCAGTGATTGGGCTCGCAAGCTTGAGATCCAGATTTTCCTGCTCGCAGGCGCGGGTGGAATTGGATTGATTTACCTGACGCGCTGGCTGGATGCACGCTCGTGGCAAATTTGGGGAACCTACGATTTCTGGCACACCAGTCCGAATTTTTTCTGGATGCGTGTGGGCATGCTCCTGGCGATCATGTCGGCCACCTACATCTGGTGCCGCTGGGGCACGGGGCAGTGGGGATTCAGCCCGCTCATCCAGTTGGGGCAAACTTCCCTGCTGGTGTACTGGGTGCACTTTGATTTTGTGTATGGCCGTTTTTCCATCCTGCCCAAGCGTGCGGTGGATGTTCGCACGGCGTCGTTGGGGTTGCTGGCAATTTGCCTGGCCATGCTGCTCTTGTCTTTGTTGCGGACCCGATTCAAAGGACGGGGCGAGGAAATGCTGGCCTGGTTTCGCAGGCCGGTGGCAACCAGCTGACCATTAATGAAGCGACAACTGCTTCATGGCATTCTCTACCAGCTTTAACGCGATGGCCCAGCGCTGTCGAGCTTGTACTTCATCATCGCCGTAACCGAACAGATAAAACGTAATGTAAAAGCCTTTGGTGATCTTTTCTTCGGCGTGGTAATAACAGCGGCGGACCAGAAATTCGGCGGCTGCGGGAGTCTCAGGCACGCGATGCAGAAGTTCGGTAAGCTGCTTGGCCAGGCGTTCGTGCTCGGGGAAAGAAAAGCGGGCGCGTTCTTCTGTGAAAATCAGATCGATGTAGGAACCAAACTTGAAGGCGGCGTTGAAGATCTCTTCTTCAAAATCGATTTCGGTGGTCGCCCAAGCGTCACACTTGGCGGTTTCTAAAATGCTGGCCGGCGAATTGATCGCCGCCAGACTCTCGCCCAACTCCTTCACGCGTGTGGCTTCTTCGATATTGAGTAAGAACTCGGGCTGGCGCTTGAGATCGTAATACCGCGGGCCGCCACTGGCGGCAGCCCACGGCATTTCGAGCGTCTCGTCTCCCGCTCCGAGTTCGACGGCCCAATCGGCTTGCACGCTATTTGGCAGGCGCAGGTTGCGGCGTGGCCTGGGGCGCCGGGGCCGGGGCGACAAAATTCACCTTGGGAACTTCACGCGATCCTTCGGACGCGGCAAAGTAGGCTTCGTTGGCTTTGAACCCCGCCCAGCCGGCATAGATGTTGTTAGGAAATTTTTGAATATAGGTGTTGTAGTCCTGCAGGGTGTCGTTATAACGCTTGCGCTCGACCGCGATGCGGTTCTCCGTCCCTGCCAATTCGTCTTGCAGACGCAGGAAGTTCTCGTTCGACTTCAATTGCGGATAATTCTCCACGATCAGGAGCAGCCGGCCAATCGCACCATCCAGTTGCCCGTTAGCGGCGATCTTGTCGGACGGAGTCTGCGCCGAAAGCAAAGCCGAACGCGCCTTGGCGATGTCGCCGAACACCGTGACTTCCTGTTGGGCGTAACCTTTCACGGTTGCCACCAGGTTGGGAATCAGGTCGGCGCGGCGTTGCAAAACGATGTCCACCTGCGACCACGAAGCCTTCACCGCTTCATTCTTGGTCACCAGCGTATTGCGGACTCCGACGTATTGTCCGAAACCGATCAGCACGATCAGCGCCAGAACCACCACCACAATCAAAAGGGCTTTCATTTTCTTCTCCTAGCTGGGAACATCAAGCATTTTATCGACTGCCGCGGTTACCTGCTGGACTGCCAGCAGATAGCGCGCGAAAACTTCGTTTACATCGAACTGTTTGGGCTCGGCCTTGCGCTCGCGAATGTCGAGCAACTGTAAGAAGGCGGACGAATCGAACGGAATGCGTGCTGCCAGAGCATGCACCGCTTCGCGCTTCGATCGCACCGTCGAGTCTCCCAAAGCAATCAGGGTGTGCCGGAACAGTGTAATGAAAGACGGCAAAGAATGGAGCAACAAGTCCCACATTCGCCGTTTGTGGCCGCCCGCCGACAACAGGTGGGCGCGCAAGAGAATCAGTTTTTCCCGCAACTCATATTCTACTTGCGCGCGATGCAGATGCAGGGGAATTTGCAGGCCGCTCAAAATATCGTCGCCGAACAGCACCCTGTGGCGTTGCTGCATGTCGAGGAATTCAATGGAAAACACATCCGCCGACCGTTCCAGTTCCTCGCGGCTAAGCACCAGAGGAGTGTGGCGCTTTTGCCGTGCCCACCACTCAACCGCCGGAGCAATCGCCGCCAGCGCCGCGAAGGAAGTCTCTTTGAGGACGCAAAGCAGGTTGACGTTGGAGAAATCGCGATGGAATTCTCCATTCGCCGCGGAACCATAGAGGATGACGCTCTCCAGGTTCTTGCCCGCGCTTTGCTGCAACCGGCTTACGAATTCGTTGATCTGTTTTTCAGGAACCATCTTGTACCTCGCTCGCCTTCACTTCCACTCGTGACTACCAGCTTCCTCCGGCCCCGCCACCACCGGTGCTGCCGCCGCCAAATCCGCCAAAACCACCGCCGCCTCCGCCACCGAATCCGCCGCCTCCGCTATAGCCACCGCCGCGGCCGCCACCGAAGATCAGGAACCAGAACAACAACCGGCGGAGCGGCGGGGTGGCCAGGACGATGATGCCAATGATGATAAAAATTATGATCTTGGCGGCGGAAGGTCCGGACTCGCGTTCTTCCCGCTCCGGAGAAGCGCTCGGACGCGCGCCGGTAAGTTGAACACCGGCATCCAGCGCAATGACATCTGCCACGCGCAAGGTCATCAATGAAACCGCGCCGTCGTAGTCATTCTGCCGAAGCAGCGGCACCGCTTCCCGGCCGAAGCCTCCAACTTTTCCGTCGGGGAGGATTCCTTCCAGCCCATAGCCGACGGTAGTCCAATATTTGTGGTCCCGCACCGCCAGAAGGATCAGAACGCCACGGTCCTTGCCTTTGGCGCCGATGCCCCACTTCTGGTACAGATCCACCGCGTAGCTGACGATGTCCGCGCCATCAACCGAATTAACTGTGACTACCGCGATCTGGGCGTGGGCTTTGGTATCGATCTGCTGGCAGATGTCGTTAAGCTGGGCAACGGTGTTGGCGTCCAGGACGTGAGCGAAGTCGTTGACGTAGTTGCCGGGATGCAACTGGGCAACCGGCTCGGCCCAAAGCGCCGCCGTTGCCAGGAACACGAGCGCCAGCGAGGCAGTTTTCGTGACCCACTTCATCCGCGAGGATTGTACAGGAGTGGGGCGGGGCATTGCGTTAGGGGTTCCCTCAATCTGTAAACAGATTTTGCAAATTGTCATTCCGAGCGCAGCGACGAGGAATCTGCCGTTTGCCTGCGCGAGGAAAAGCAGATTCCTCGCTTCGGTTCGGAATGACAAGGGGGTTGTGACAGACTCAGAACTGGCGAAGAAAGTTCACTACCTGGCGTTCTGCCCAGTAGCCATCGTCTCCATTTCCGTCGCGATCGGCGAGGAAGGAACAGTGGCCGCCGTCTTCAGTTTCGAGGAAGGTGATATTGGGATTGGCACTGATCTTTCGGCGGGTTTCCGGAAGAATGCGAATGAAAGGATCATTGCCAGCGTGCAAAATGAAGGCCGGGACGGCGATCCGATCCACAACCTGGGACGCGGCAGCCCGCGCGTAATAGTCGGACGCACCCTCGAAGCCGCAGTAGTAGGCGGTGATCTTGTCGTCAAATTCGCGCAGAGTGCTCACCCCTTGCAGGCGTGAGAGATCGAATTTCCCCGGAAACAAGCGGGCTTTCTCCCGCAGACGGCGGCGCAACTTCCACAGAAAGTAATACTCATACAGCCGGTTGCCTCCTATATGCAGGGCGTCGGCGGAGGGGGCAAGATCAAGAGCGGGACACACCGCGACAACTGCGCGGAACTGCGGCGGGCCTTCCCTGCCCCATTCTCCCGCCAGCTTCAGCACGAGATTTCCTCCCATGGAATAACCGGCCAGAGCAAGGCGGGAAATCTTGTCGTTGCTAATGAGATTTTCGGCGACCGCGGCCACGTCGCCAGAGCGTCCGGAATGATAAAGCGTAGCCGACAGCCCCTCGGTACCGCCGCAGTTGCGCTGGTTCATGCGGACGACATTCATGCCCGCGGCCAATCCCTTTTCGGCGATGCCTAGCATGTAATCGGACTCGCTGGAGCCTTCGAGGCCATGCACGATGACGACGGTCAGAGCCTTCTCGCGTCCGGGTTGCCAGTGGCAGTGGCAGAGAATCTTAACGCCGGGCTCGACTTCAATGAGGCGTTGCTCGGCGACAGGAAGGACCGCGCGCCGGCGAAGCAGAAAGTTGGCGATGGTCTGGACGTGTCCGCCGCGCAGGCCGCGGCGAGGCCGAAACTCGGAGATGTGCGGCTCGGTTTGCGTAGTCGCCACAATTGATTTTAAATGGAGATGGCAGTCCGTCGCCGCATAACTCAGAGGGAGTTTTCTCATGCCGATTTTTGAATACATCTGTCAGCAATGCGAACACGAATTTGAGGCGATCGTTTACGGCGCGCAAAAAGCGGAATGCCCAAAATGTCACGGCCGGCGTCTGGTGCCGCAGCTCTCGGTGTTTGCCGTGGCGGCCAAAGGCCCGTCGCGCTCTGCCCCTTCGGCGGGTGGCGGGTGCGGAAGCTGCGGCGATCCGCGCGGCCCGGGCGCCTGCTCGATGCCGGATCTGGATTAGCAGGGCTGGCAAGAAGCCGGCAAGAAAATCCGTAAGTCATTGTTTATAAAAGACTAATAGCAGGTAACTTGGGTACTCATTCGCGATCACTGGCGTAAGTATCGCTCCCCCTGGAATCTTCGTAATATCGCGCAGTCGAAGCAAACAATCCCCGAAACAGTCATAGCAGGGCCCAGTAAGGAGAGGCTTATGGATCGCCGCCGCAGTCCTCGGGTTGCCGCACGTTTACCGGTCCGCATTTGGGGCGTGGACGCGCACGCGCTGCCGTTCATGGCGCTGGTCACAGTCCAAGACATCAGCCAAACCGGCGCACGGATCAAGGGGATGCGGCGGCAGCTTAAGACCGGCAGCATTCTAGAACTCCAGTTGGGTGAGGAAAAAGCACAATTCCGGGTGGCTTGGGTGGGCAAGGCCGGAACCGGGAGAGAAGGTCAGATCGGCCTGGAGAGTCTGCCAGCTGAACCGTGCATCTGGGACGTAAACCTCGGCCTGTGTATCCAGTTTGCCGGAATCAGCTAGGACGGCCCGGGTCTTCTCTTCGTTTTTCTTTATCTTTTATATTTGCATTTTCTTCTTTATTTTCTCCTTCCAAAATCTGCGGATTTGAGAAGACTGCACCGAAGTCGGTGCAGAACTAGCCTATTGGAAGTAGATTGCGAACCCGCGACTAAGCCAGGTGGGTGATTGTAAAGATCGGTAAAGAAGTTGAAGATTCCCCTGCGCTTGCCTGCCCTCCCCCGGCTGGACGGCGCCAATCAGGAGGATCCTCTCAATGAAAAAACTGGTGTGTACGTTGCTTCCTTTGCTGGCTGTGGTTTTGGTACTTACGACGGCCTCAGCGATTGCCCAAAACGCGCCCGATGATGTGTACATGATCGGGTACTATTCCGGTGCCAACATCGGCGGCAATCCGGACAGCACCTTGCGGGTCATCAACGACGGCAGCGCCGGCGAAGCCGACCTGTGCTCGGCGTTTTACGTCTTTGACAGCAGCCAGGAGCTGCAGGCCTGCTGCAGCTGCCCGGTAACCGCGGATGGCATTATTTCTGAATCGGTGAACCGGAACCTGCTGGGTAATCCTCTGACCGCACAGATAAATTATGCCGGGGCGATCAAGGTTCTTTCGACCACCACGGCCACGGGGGGTGGAAACGAGTGCAGCGCATCAGCGAAATACGCGGGCGCGGTGACTCCTGGAATCCGAGGATGGCTCACTCACATCCAGGCCGGGGTGGTCACGGAGGCCAGTAGGAGAAAAGGTTTGGCCGGGACTGCCTCGACAACCGAGTCTGTGCTTACAGACTCGAATTACACTTCACTGGAAACGGGCGATCTGGAATTGGAGTGCCAATACCTGATCCTGCTCGGAAGCGGCCACGGCCAGTGCTCCTGCAACGCAGAAGATACTGCCTGGTAAAGGGGGTTTCGGGTCGATTCACAAAGCCCGGAACACGAGTACACGCCAAGACTGACAGGGATCATTGGCAGAGTTCGCCAATGATTCCTGTTGCTTTTCCTGTCCGGTAAGCCATCCTGGCCTAAACCTTTGAGTTCGCCACTCAACGAAGAGCTGTTTGACCTGCTCAACCCTACATGTTATAAAGAACAGTTTTGTGCGCGAGGCGGGGAGGATTCCTGTAGCCCCTGCGGCCATCGGCGCAAACATATCCGACGCGGCCAAGCTTAACACTTCTGTTCATGCCGTGCAGTGGAAGCGTGTTCGGAAACTCCGGCAATGCGCTCCTGGACGCTCCGTAAAGTGGGCGCCGGGTCGTGGTTGCGCCGGAAAACGTACCTAAACACGTTGTCATCATCCTAGACATATTCTGATACCGGAGGATTCCTATGCGCATCTGGCTGGCTCTCGCTCGTGCTGCGTTCCAAGGATGCCGTTCTGCCCGAACATTGATTACGACTTTGTCCATTACTTTGATGGCGTTGAGCGGCGGCGCGACCGCCGCATGGGCCCAGCCCAGCGAGGCTGCTGGGGAAGCCAGCTTAAAGCTGCCTGATCTTTCCACGGTGTCATTCCTCGGCATTGACGGCCATAAATTGCTGATGATCGGGCTGATCTTTTGCGTTTTTGGTCTGGGCTTCGGCCTGGCGATTTACATGCGGCTGAAGAATCTGCCGGTGCATCGCGCCATGCTGGAAATTTCCGAGCTGATTTACGAGACCTGCAAAACTTATCTGGTTACCCAGGGCAAGTTTCTGATGGTGCTCTGGGTGTTCATTGCGGTCGTGATTGTGCTTTATTTCGGCGTGCTGTCTCCGGTGCCTAACAAGCCCGTCAGCACGACGTTGCCGATCATCCTGTTCTTCAGCGTGGTGGGAATCCTGGGCAGCTATGGCGTGGCCTGGTTCGGTATCCGGGTGAACACTTTCGCCAATTCGCGGACGGCGTTTGCGAGCCTGGGGGGCAAGCCTTATCCCATTTACCAGATTCCACTCGAAGCCGGCATGAGTATCGGCATGATGCTTATCAGCGTGGAACTGCTGATCATGCTGCTGATTCTGCTGTTTATTCCGGGGGATTACGCGGGACCCTGCTTCATTGGATTTGCCATCGGCGAATCGCTGGGCGCCGCGGCGCTGCGAATTGCCGGCGGCATCTTTACCAAGATCGCCGACATTGGCGCCGATCTGATGAAGATCGTCTTCAAAATTAAGGAAGACGATGCACGCAATCCGGGCGTGATTGCGGATTGCACCGGCGATAACGCCGGCGATTCTGTCGGGCCTTCCGCCGACGGTTTCGAAACCTATGGCGTCACCGGTGTGGCGCTGATCACGTTCATCTTGCTGGGCGTTAAGAGCGAGACGGTCCAGGTGCAACTGTTGGTCTGGATCTTCGTTATGCGCATCATGATGCTGGTGGCCAGCGCCGTGGCGTACTTCCTGAACGGCGCCATCGCCAAGGCGCGTTACGCGGGCAAAGACAAAATGAACTTCGAGGCGCCGCTGACCTCGCTGGTGTGGATCACATCGCTGGTTTCGATTGCGATGACCTACTTTATCTCTCACTTGATCGTTCCCGTTCTCGGTCCCAATGACGACACTACGCTATGGTGGAAGCTGGCGACGATCATCTCCTGCGGTACGCTGGCCGGGGCCGTCATTCCAGAACTGGTCAAGGTTTTCACCTCGACCGAGTCTCGTCACGTGAATGAAGTGGTCAGTTCGGCGAAAGAGGGTGGCGCGTCGCTGGGTATCTTGTCTGGTTTTGTGGCGGGGAATTTTTCCGCGTATTACCTGGGGATGTCGATGGTCGTCTTGATGTCCATCGGTTATTACGTCAGTACGCTGGGGCTGGACTCGTTGATGATTGCCGCGCCGGTCTTTGCTTTCGGGTTGGTGGCGTTCGGCTTCCTGGGCATGGGCCCAGTGACGATCGCGGTGGATTCTTACGGTCCGGTCACGGACAACGCTCAATCGGTTTATGAGCTTTCCCTGATTGAGCAAGTCCCAGGAATCGCGGCTGAACTTAAGAAGAATTACAACATCGACGTGAATTTCGAGCGTGCCAAAGACTTGCTCGAGGAAAACGACGGTGCGGGAAATACTTTCAAAGCTACGGCGAAACCTGTCCTCATTGGAACGGCGGTGGTCGGCGCAACCACGATGATTTTCTCCATCATCATGGGGCTCACCAACGGACTTACAAGCAATGTGGACAAACTTTCGCTGCTGCACGCGCCGTTCATGCTCGGCCTGATCACCGGCGGAGCCATGATTTACTGGTTCACGGGCGCGTCTACTCAAGCGGTGACGACCGGAGCTTATCGGGCGGTGGAATTCATCAAGGCCAACATCAAGCTGGAAGGCGTGGAAAAAGCTTCGGTTGAGGACAGCAAGAAGGTGGTGGCAATCTGCACCAAGTATGCGCAGAAGGGGATGTTCAATATCTTCCTCGCGGTCTTCTTCGCAACTCTGGCGTTCGCGTTCGTGGAACCGTTCTATTTCATTGGCTACCTGATCTCTATCGCCATTTTCGGGCTTTACCAGGCGATTTTCATGGCCAACGCCGGCGGCGCCTGGGACAATGCCAAGAAGATTGTGGAAGTCACCCTGAAACAAAAAGGCACCCCGCTGCACGATGCTACTGTGATCGGTGACACCGTCGGCGATCCCTTCAAGGACACTTCGTCGGTGGCCTTGAATCCGGTGATCAAATTCACCACTCTGTTCGGCTTGTTGGCCGTGGAACTGGCGGTGAAGTTGACGTTGCAAACCAGCAACAACTTTATTCACGTGCTGGCGCTGGCTTTCTTTGCGGTGTCATTCTTCTTTGTCTACCGGTCGTTCTACGGGATGCGTATCGGTTCGGACACCCACCACGCCGGGTAAGCCAAGCTGTTTGCTAAAAAAACCGCCATCCAGCTTCTGGATGGCGGTTTTGTTGCGGACGAGGAAATAGTCTCGTGAATCATTGGCGAGCATCTTCGGTCCACTGACAGACGGCGTTTCGTTCCTCTTCACTCGGCCGGGACTCCCGGTGGATGAACTTGTATTTGCTGTCCGGCATATCGCCGTTTACCAACTCTTCGCAAATCTCTTCCAGTTTGTCTTCTCTCTTCTCTGGTGAGTACGTGCCCCATATGGAAAAATTCAGTTCCTTGCGACCCTCATGGACATCATGCGCGACGATCCAGGAGGCAGGGGCGACATGGGCATACCATGGCCAACGGGTTTCCTGGGAATGACAATCCTTGCAGGAGCCTTCGAAAACGCTACGCACGTTGGGCGGCACCGTCTGAGTCGCATAGATGGTTTGCGCCGGGTTGACGGGGGGATTGCGGGTATCCACCGGCACTAGTTGCAGGACGAAGAACAGAGCTGTGGCCGCCATCCCAATTTGCTTCAGTCGAAGGCGCATTCCGTCTCCGGCACGATAATCGATCTCTCAGTTATTGGTGCAAAGACTTCAAATAACTGATCACCTGCCATATCTGCGGGTCCCCAAGTTTTGCCCAGGACGGCATGCCTTTCTTCATGCTGCCATTCACCAGCAGCCAGTGCAAGTCGCCCTCGCTAGCTTGTTGTTGCACTCGTTCACTGCGGAGGGGGGGGCGCTTCTTTGTGCCTTCCGCATTTTCGCCGTGGCAGTGCAGGCAATGATCCACGTAAACTCTTCGCCCGGCAGAGATTGCGTCGGGTTGGTCCTTGAAGGGATTGGTTTTCTCATGGTCGCGCGATGGGACATTCTTCATCCAGGCGCCATCCGCAGCCCCAAAGCTTAAAGCGGCGGAGATAAGAATCGTCGATAACAGCCCGGCAATTTGCATCTTCGTGCGCATTACTTGCCTCCCTTACGAAAACGGCTGAGGAATTGATCGATCTCATAAGAGACGCCGAAACGATACAGGCGGGGAATGCTGTAATCGTTCAATCCAAACTGCGGGGAAAACGACAGAACCACCCCATTGGGGGCCTGCCAATTGATCGTAGGCCCCAGGTACTGGGAAGTATTGTGCGTACCGAAACTGTAGCGGTCTCCCAAGCCGCCGTACATTTCAATTCCGGTCTGACATTTTTCCCGGCAGAAGGTGCAATCGTGGGCGCTGGCAGCGAGTCCTAGAGGGCGGCTCGCAGCCACCGCGTATCCGAATTCCCACGGGTCATTTGACAGGTTCTTTTCCGCGATGATGTTTTCGCTGATGTTCCAGCCACGAAAATTGCTTCCCAGGATCAGCTTGGTTTCAATTTCGCGCTCTTTGTCCAGCCGTGAGACGGAGTTCGGGTCCGCGAAGTCGGGGTTGCCATCATGGCCAACGATCTCGCGCAGGGTCTTGTCGCCGCTGGTGTTTTCGAATTCCACGTAAATGACGGGATTGATCCAATGTTCCCGCAGCAGGGGTCGAAAGCGGTTTTCCCAGCGGTATCCGGTGAAAATCGTACTGTCATGCTGGGTCATCTGGCCATCCATGTAAAACTCAGTGGTCCACCAGGTTTTTACCCCATACTCGAATTCAATGTTGGAGCCGACAAAGCGATTGGCGTTCGGAGGCTTGCCATCGGCATTGAAGAATTCGATGTCAAGGTTCCCCGGTTCCTCCATTTCATGCGAGTAGGTGACAAAGTAAGGGCGCTCCTGGGCAGTCAGGCACGCCACCGCAGCGGAAAATACAAATAGTACGAGTGCGAGAGTTCGCTTCATGCCGTCCTTTGTTAGATTTATTTGCAACCGAATTGCAATTAGCAGTTGCAACTGAGTTGCAACTAAACATCATGTCATCCTAGATGCAGTCTTTCGCCGGGTCAAGCTTGAGGCGCATTTTCTGTTTCAGGGTTGTTGCAACCAATTGCAACGCGGCCGCTTAGGCAGGAGTGGCGACACGGCATTGTCCGCAATAGCCGCCAACTTCCAGACGGGTCACTACGATGTGGAACTGGCAATCGCGCTGGATTTGCCCCTTGAGGCGGTCGAAAAGATCGCTCTCGAATTCAGTGATTTTCCCGCAACGCAGGCAGGCCATGTGGATATGGTCACGCTGAGGGCGGCGTTCGTAGAAATGCTTTTCACCTTGCATGTGCATCAGATCCAACTCGTCGATGAGCCCGTGGCGCTTGAGCAGGGCCAGAGTCCGGTACACGGTGACCCGGTCAATCTTGGGATCGAGTCTTTGCGCGCGGCGCAAGAGCTGGCTGGCGTCGAGGTGTTGCTTGGCGGTTTCGACCACGCTAAGAATGGTGCGGCGCTGGCGAGTCATGCGCAGACCGCGCGACATAAGCTCGGCTTGCAGTCGGCCCGGCGCTTCGGTTTGTGGCAATGGCATAAATGAGGTCCCGCCTTGTTGACACTGGGTTGCAATTATCTCACAGGCATTAGGTCAAGAAACAGGGCTAAGTGGTCCAGGGGAAGGATTGCTAAACCGGGCGATTTTTTGGGAAGATTCTTTGCAGACGGCGAAAATCTCTCAGTTACTTCCTTTCATCTTCTCTTTCACGCTGTGGGCCAGCTTTTCGATCTCGTCCGCTTTCTTGATCACATCCAGGGAAAGAATGTTCTCGTTGGTTTTGTCAACGTATTGTTTCAGCTGGGTGGACAGCAGGAACAATTTGTCCGTATCGCGTTTGAGCTGGGCCTGGCGCTCCTCGTTAGCTTTTTTCTCCATTTCTTTTTCCCGCCGTGCAGCCTCCTCATCCGGGGTGGCGTCCTCGCCGGGACCCGCGTGATGCTGGGGAAACGGCAGGGGAACCGGGGGATTCTGGCCCCACGAGACAGCCGAAGGAAAGGGGAGCAGAAGTAACGCCAGTAAAGCTAGGGTTGGAACTCGCACAAATCACCTCGGGTAGAACAAGCATTCCATTCATCACGCCAACTGAGCAAAAAACAAATGGGCACGGACGCGAGGACGCCCGTGCCCGGTTTGACAAGCCTGCGAAACCCTGTTCCGGCGGACAACAACCCGCCGGATTCTAGAGCGAACTCATGTTGGCCAGAAACTCTCCATTGGACTTAGCTTTGTTCAGCTTGTCGATGAGCAGTTCCATGGCTTCCACTGGCGACAGCGGATTCAGCACCCGGCGCAGCACCCAGATTCGGGTGAGATCTTCCTTTGGGATCAGCAGCTCTTCTTTACGCGTACCGGAGCGCTGAATATCGATGGCCGGGAAGGTGCGCTTGTCGACCAGCTTGCGGTCGAGGATGATTTCCATGTTGCCGGTGCCTTTGAATTCTTCAAAGATCACGTCATCCATGCGGGAACCGGTGTCGATCAATGCCGTGGCGATAATCGTGAGCGAGCCGCCTTCTTCAATGTTGCGGGCCGCGCCGAAAAACCGCTTAGGGCGCTGCAAAGCATTGGAATCGACGCCGCCGGAGAGCACTTTGCCGCTGGGCGGAACAATGGTGTTATAAGCGCGGGCCAGACGCGTAATCGAATCGAGCAGAATAACGACATCGCGCTTGTGCTCGACCAGGCGCTTGGCTTTTTCGATCACCATTTCCGCGACTTGCACGTGGCGGGCGGCGGGCTCATCGAAAGTTGAAGAAATTACTTCGCCTTTCACCGAACGCTGCATGTCGGTAACTTCTTCCGGACGCTCGTCGATCAGTAGAACGATCAAAACCACTTCCGGATGATTGGTAGTAATGGAATTCGCCACGTTCTGCAACAGCATGGTCTTGCCGGCGCGGGGCGGCGAAACGATCAAACCGCGCTGGCCTTTGCCGATCGGCGTCAGCAGATCCATCACACGGGCGCTGACGTTTTCGCGGACGGTTTCAAGCTTAAGCCGCTCTTGCGGATACAGCGGCGTCAGATTGTCGAAGAGGATCTTGTTGCGCGCTTCGTCCGGCGACTCGAAGTTGACGGCTTCGATCTTGACCAGCGCGAAGTATTTCTCGCCTTCGTGCGGCGGACGGACCTGGCCGCTGATGGTGTCGCCGGTCTTGAGGTCAAACTTGCGAATCTGCGACGGCGAGACGTAAATATCATCCGGGCCGGGCAAATAGTTGTAGTCGGGCGAGCGAAGGAAGCCGTAGCCGTCGGGCAGGATTTCCAGCACGCCTTCGGCAAATATGTGGCCTTCTTTTTCGCTCTGCGCTTGAAGGATCTTGAAGATCAAGTCTTGCTTGCGTAATCCACTGGCTCCTGGCAGATCCAACGATCGGGCGATCTTGGTCAGCTCAGTTATGTTCTTTTCTTTCAGTTCAGCGATGGTCATTGATTCAATTCACCTGCGAAGGGATTTTTAAAGGAGGGTCACTCGGGGAAGACTTACGATTTCGCGGGGCAGGGCGGCGGGGCTGACTACGCAGCCCGCCGTTGTGCCTCGGCAAAGTTTTCCGGTTCCGACAGAACCGACTGCCGCTCCGAGCCTGCAATTTTGTCCAGGACTTCGTTCATGGTTTCCTGGATTCTGGTGTTCGGTTTATGAAATTTACGGGTAGCTTTGGAAGCCAGCTGACACAACATATAACGGTTCCGCAAAGTATGAAGAGCGTCGAAAACCCGGTCGGATCGCATAATTGTCTTTCTCCTAGTCCGGGCCGGCGAGTCACAAATGTTATGTTGACCGGCAAGCCCAATGCCTGACCAGAGTACGTAAGTAACTCAATACAGATGGGTTGTACGGGATTCTCTGGTTACCACTATAGATGCTCTACCGCAGCCAAAAGTTTCTCAGATATCTGGATTCAAACCCAGTTGTCGGCGGAGGTTCCGTTAGACGGATAATGGCTAAAATGCCTTCGGAACTACTTACCGTACTCGCAAATGAGGAGGACGTCAAGAACTTCTTTGGTAATCAATGGCTGACAAAAACTTTAACAGTAAAAATTGTATTAAAATATTTTATTGATTATTTTAATGAAATCGTTTATATTAAAACCTGCCATGGACATTAATATATTCACCCCCGAGATGACCGGGAAACTAGTTGACCTGCCAAAGGGCACACCAAATGTTAAAGTCGCGTTCCTACCGAACCCGCTTCCTCCGAAGTGGGAATGGCCAGCTGACTTATGGCCGCTCTTAGTGGAGGCGAAGTGCGCTTTATCCAGCCTTGACGGCACGGGCAAACACTTGCCAAACCCCGAGATTCTTTTGCAGCCTCTGCAGCGCCGCGAAGCGCAATTGTCGTCAAAACTAGAAGGCACAATCACGGATCCTCCTCAGCAAGTTCTATTCGAAGCTGATCCCCGCTATCCAAAATCCGCCAATGACCCGACAAACGCTTACCGGGAGGTCTTTAACTATCGCCGGGCATTACGGTCCCGGCTTGAGGGGGAGAACGACCTGCCTTTGTCGTTAAGGTTGATTAGAGAGCTTCACAAAGTCCTCATGGACGGCGTACGTGGGTCCGATCAGACCCCAGGTGAATTTCGGACAAGCCAGAATCAGATTGGCTGGCCTGCTAGATACGTTCCGCCACCGCCGGGGCTCTTGAAAGAAACCCTAAACGCATTTGAGACGTACATGCACTCGACCGATAATTTTAATCCGCTCGTCAGAGCCTTTCTCGCGCACTATCAATTTGAGGCTATTCACCCTTTTAGGGATGGGAACGGAAGAGTCGGGAGGCTCTTGCTTTCTTTTATGATCGCGGAATGGTGCAATCTTTCTAGTCAATGGCTTTACATGAGCGCATTTTTTGAAAAGAGAAAGGACAACTACATCGACTTGCTGCTGAATGTAAGCACTAAAGGTGACTGGAAATCGTGGATTACCTTTTGCTTGGAGGGTGTTGTTGCACAGTCAGTGGACACAGAAAAGCGCTGCGAGAAATTACTGGCTCTTCATCGCGATTTTCACGGCAGGTTGAAAGCAGGAAGCGTTCGCTTATCGAATTTGGTCGATAGACTATTCAGAAGTCCGGTTATCGGAGTCACTCAGTACAGTAAGGAAGTCAGGATTTCTTACCCAACTGCCCGATCCGACCTCAAGAAACTGGCCGAGCTAGGGATACTCGAGGATCTAGCAATAGAGCCAATCTCTTACTACTGCTCTCCGATCTACCACGTCACCTTTGAGGACATTGAAATCTAGTGGCTTCTCAGGTATATGAGCTACTCGGTGAGTCGGGCACATTACGCCCAGAACGTGCGATCGAGCGTCCTGTACTGGATCGCCTCGGCGATGTGCTTCGGTTCGAGCAAAGATGCGCCATCTAGGTCGGCAATGGTGCGGGCGACTTTCAGGATGCGGTCGTGGGCGCGGGCGGTCAGGCCCTGCTGGGCCATGGCGCGTTCGAGCAGGCGCTCGCAGTCTGCCGATAGCTCACAGAATCCTCGAATGTGCCGAGGGGCCATCTGGGCGTTGCAATAAAGTTTCTGACGCGATGGCGCGGTAGCAAATCTCTGTAATTGAACTTCCCTGGCTCGCATCACGCGCTCGCGAATCTTGGCCGAGCTTTCCGGTTCGGAGGTTGAGCGCATTTCTTTATAGTTCACCGCGGGCACATCAATGTGGATATCAATGCGGTCCAGCAGCGGCCCCGAGATCTTGGACATATAACGTTGAATGATCGGGGGCGTGCAGTGGCACTCGCGCGAGCGATCGTTGAAATAACCACAGGGACACGGATTCATGGCCGCCGCCAGCATGAAACGCGACGGGAAAGTCAGAGACATCGCGGCACGGGCAATGCAAACCGTCCCATCTTCGAGCGGCTGGCGCATGACTTCAAGCACGTTTCGGGGAAACTCCGGCAGTTCATCCAGAAACAAAACGCCGTTGTGGGCGAGTGAAACTTCGCCAGGACGCGGCACCGCGCCGCCGCCGATCAATCCCGCATCGGAGATGGTGTGGTGGGGAGAGCGAAAAGGCCGCACCCCGACCAGGCCAGCGCCGGGATCGAGCACTCCAGCAACGCTGTGGATTTTGGTGGTTTCCAGGGCTTCTTCGAAAGTAAATGGAGGCAGGATGGTCGGCATGCGCTTGGCCAGCATGGTTTTGCCGGATCCCGGCGGCCCGATCATCAGGATGTTGTGTCCTCCAGCGCAGGCAACTTCCAGAGCGCGCTTGGCGGTCTGCTGGCCGCGTACATCCTTGAAATCCACGCAAAATTGCTGCGATTCGCTGAGCAAATGCTCACTGTCCACCGTGAGCGGGAGGATTCCGTTACCGGTGTTCACGAAACGGATCACGTCGAGCAACGATTTCACTGGGTATACTGCCACGCCTCCCACCATGGCCGCTTCTTTGGCATTCAGTTCGGGCACAATCAGCTTGGCGATCTTCCGTCCGCGGGCTTCAATGGCAATGGGCAAAGCTCCGCGCACGCTGCGAATTCCACCGTCGAGCGACAATTCGCCCACAAACAGGCAATCGGGGACTTCCTTCTTATTCAATCCGCCATAGGCTCCCAGGATGCCGAGGGCCATCGGTAAGTCGAAACCAGACCCCTCTTTGCGAATATCCGCCGGCGCCAGATTGATGGTGATGTGAGTGAGCGGAATATCGTAGCCGCAGTTCTTCAGGGCGGCGCGTACCCGGTCACGGCTTTCGCGCACGGCCGCATCCGGCAGGCCCACGGTGTGGAAATGGTCCTCCGTGGTCTTGATGCCGGAGACGTCCACCTCAACTTCAATAATGCTGGCGTCGATACCGTACACAGCGGCGCTGAGCGTCTTGTAGAGCATGGGCTGAATCGGGATAAACGCCCACCTTATGCTTCTGCGCGCCTCCGGCATGGTGACCGATGTCACAGTCAGGGTGTGATATCTGGACTTGCCTTTGGCCCCTGCGGGCAGACAGGTTCCCCAACAAGCATTACTTTGTTTGTGCTGGGGGCTGTAGACTACGCTTTTCCCCGGAAGCGTGGCAGTCGAGCCAGTCTTAACCATTCATGACGGAAGAACAGCAATCTCCGCGCCAGGTCCGTCCCCCCAATCAACTGGAAAAGGAAGAAGCTCGGCTATGGCGGATTGCCCTGCTGTTTCTGGTGCTCCTGGGCACGGGATTAGCCGCGCTCTCCTGGGAACGGCTGCAATCCCTGCCTTACCACCTGGGATTGCTGCCCATCGCGGTATTAGGCGTGGTCATGGCCTTTGCAGGCTTCGCCTACGGACGGAAAAAACGCGTCACTGAACTCAAAGACCTGGTCCGAGGGCTGCAAGAGCGGGCCAGCACTCCTACCGAAGAGCAAATTGACCAACTGGGCCAGGTGATTGCACGTTCGCAGCGCAGTTTTAAGGAACTGATCGACTCGTTGGAAGACGTCGCCTGCGCTGTCTCGCTTGACGGTACGGTCCGCACCGTCAATAAGCGGGTGACCGAACTGCTCGGCATTGCGTACCAGGAAATCGTCGGGCACAAGGTGCACGAATTTCTCGAATCCCCGACCCGCGTCGAGATGGACAGCGGAATCCCCCGCTTTTTAGACCGCAAACACTGGTCGGGAATCGTGCCCGTCCGCCTGAAGAATACTACGCGAGTGCTTTACTTCGATTGCGTAATCAATGCGATTATCAAGGACGGCGAGGCCGTGGGCGTGAGCGTCCTGGCCCGCGACGTCACCGAAGAACGTGAAAAGGAGCGGCGCTTTACCGAACTCTTTGAGACCTTGCAGGAAGGAGTTTACTTCAGCACTCCCGAAGGCAAGTTGCTGGACGTAAATGCGGCTCTGGTCCATCTCCTGCGATACGGAAGCAAGGACGAACTCTTGTCCATCGATTCGCAGGCCTTAAACCCCGATCCCAGCCAAACCCCAGTGCTGGGAAGGACGACCGATGATCGCGGCGGCGTTCGCACCCGCGAGATCACTCTACGGCGGAAAGATGGGACCGCTGCCACATTCCTCGACTCGTCCCGGGCAGTTTGGGACACGGGCGGCAATATCATTCGCTACCAGGGGACGTTGGTGGATGTTTCCGAGCGGTGCGAGATGGAGCAAACGCTCCGGCGACAGGAAGAATTTCAACGCTACCTGCTGGAAAGTTTCCCTGATCTCATCCTGGTCATCGGCCTGGACGAACGCTACAGCTTTGTCAGCGCGCGGATCCGCGACTTGCTTGGCTATAAACCGGAAGACTTGATGGGCAAGAAAATGGAAGAACTGCAGGACCACTCTCCGGAATTCGTGGCGCTCTATCGTGACGTGAGCACGGGACGCAAGAAGTTTGGTTTCTGCGAATATGGCGCGCTCCATCGTGATGGCAATTGGCGGACCATGCGCGCCGCCGCCAGCCCGCTCTTCGATGCCAAGAACACACTGAACGGCGTGATCGTCTCCGTGCGGGACATTTCGGTGGAGAAAAAACTCGAGCAGCAGATCATTCAAAGCGAACGCCTGGCCGCCATGGGGCAAATGATCGGCGGCTTTGCCCATGAGTTGAACAACCCCCTGACCACCATCCTGGGCGTGGCTGAGTTGCTGCAGGAGGCCGAGGTCTCGGAGCAAATCCGTAAACAATTGATCATGCTGCAGCAGCAGGGCCGGCGCGCGGCAGAGATTGTGCAGAACCTGATGTACTTCTCGCGGCCGCCAGCACCGGGCAAGAGCGCAATCAACCTCAGTGACCTGATGCAGAGGACTCTCCATCTCCACGCCTATTCGCTGCGTAAGAACAACATCACCGTTGATTTTCTGCCCGAAAAATCGCTTCCCATTGTGAGCGGTGATCCGCATCAATTGATGCAGGTGTTCCTGAACTTGGTCCTGAACGCGGAGCATGCCATGCGCGATGTTCGGGACCGCGGCACTCTACGCATTCGCCTGGCAAAAAACAGTGGCTCCGTTTCAGCCACTTTCCAGGACGATGGTCCAGGCATCCCCTCGGAAATCCTGCCCAACATTTTCGATCCCTTCTACACCACGAAGCGGCCTGGTCGAGGAACCGGCTTGGGCCTCAGTATCTGCAAAGCCATCCTGCGAGAGCATGGCGGTAACGTTGAGGCCGCTTCAGGCCCCGGCGGTGGCGCTCTGTTTACAGTCACGCTGCCAATCGCCGAAGCAGGCGGCCCGGGAACACTGCCTGGCTTGAAAGAGCCGGTCTGATTCAAATTCAAGGGACTACCTGCCGCGTCCGTCAACAGAATTCGATCCCCGCACCCAAACCTGAATAAAAGGAAACCACGAGCTGGCGCAATCCATCTAAAGGCATATGGACAAAGTAAAGCTTGGTTCTCAGGGCGCGATTGTCTCCCGCATGGGACTCGGTTGCATGGGCATGAGTGAGTTCTACGGCGAGCGCAATGATGTAGAGTCGGCCGCTACAATTCTGCGGGCGCTGGATCTGGGAATCAACTTCTTGGACACCGCTGACACCTATGGGATCGGCGATAACGAGGAGTTGATCGGGAGGACGATCCGTGGGCGGCGGGATGAGGTGTTCATCGCCACCAAGTTTGCCAATGTCCGCAAAAAAGATGACCCGACGTTCTGGAAGATCAGCGGCACGCCGGAGTATGTGAAGTCCGCGTGCGATGCTTCGCTGAAGCGGTTGGGCGTGGACCACGTCGACCTCTATTACCAGCACCGCGTGGATCCAGAAACCCCGATTGAGGACACTGTGGGCGCAATGGCGGAACTGGTGAAGGCCGGCAAGGTCAAATACCTGGGGCTGTCAGAGGCGTCGCCGGCGACGATTCGGCGGGCACATAAGGTGCATCCGATCACGGCGCTGCAGACGGAATATTCGCTATGGGAGCGGCATGTGGAGGATGAGATTTTGCCGACGGTGCGCGAATTGGGGATTGGATTTGTTCCCTATAGCCCCCTGGGCCGTGGTTTCCTGACCGGGACGATCACAAATCCGGCAAATCTGGGAGACAAAGATTTTCGAGTGCGGCGCTACCCGCGATTTGCGGGCGAGAATTTCGACAAGAACCAGGTGCTGGTGGAACGTGTCCGGGCGATCGCCGACCGCAGAGGCGTGAAGCCGGGTCAACTGGCATTGGCGTGGGTGTTAGCCAAGGGCAACGACCTGGTGCCGATTCCGGGAACCAAACGAAGAAAATATCTGGAGGAGAATGCAGCCGCAGCGGAAATCAAATTGACACCGAACGAAGTGGCAGAGCTGGAAGCTGCCGTTCCGCAGAATGAGATTATGGGCGATCGCTATGCCGCGGCGAATATGAAATCCATCGACCGTTAAAGGTCCGTCAGCCGGTTGCCTGGATTCCTGGTTTGCTTACCGTTCCACAGCCATAGCCACTGCATTTCCGCCTCCCAGGCAGAGAGCTGCAATGCCACGATGCACATCTCGCCGAATCATCTCATAAATAAGCGTGACCAGCACCCGCGCGCCACTGGCCCCAATGGGATGCCCGATGGCCACCGCCCCACCATTCACATTTACTTTGCTGGGATCGAGGCCGAGCTCGCGCATCACACCCAGCGCCTGCACCGAAAAGGCTTCGTTTAATTCGTAGAGATCAACATCTTCGTTCTTCCAGCCGGTCTTCTCCCAGATGGTGCGGACCGCGCCCACCGGTGCCATCATCACCCACTTGGGTTCCACTCCGCTCGTGGCCTGGGCCACAATGCGGACCATCGGCGCAGCCCCCAGGCTTTTCGCCTGCTTGGCGCTGGTGACCACAACCGCGGCAGCGCCATCATTCACCCCGGGCGCATTCCCGGCGGTCACAGTCCCGTCTTTCTTGAATGCAGGCTTCAACGAACACAGCACTTCGATGGTGGTGTCCTCGCGCGGCGATTCGTCCTTATCGAAGATCGCAGGGGCTTCGCCTTTCTTCTTGGCGGGAATTTCTACTGGGATGATCTGCGACTTGAATCGGCACTCCTTTATCGCGGAGAGGGCCTTGCGATGCGATTCCAGTGCGAACTGGTCCTGTTCCTCGCGGGTAATGCCATATTTCTCCGCGACATTCTCGCCAGTTACGCCCATGTGGTAGTTGTTGTAAATGTCCCAGAGACCATCGTTCACCATGGAATCTATGATTTGTGCATTGCCCAGGCGGTATCCCTTGCGCGCCTGCGGCAAAAGATAGGGTGCATTGGTCATCGATTCCATTCCACCCGCGACCACGATCGAGCTGTTTCCCGTCTGAATGGCTTGCGCCGCGAGCGCCACCGCTTTCAATCCTGAGCCGCAAACTTTGTTTATAGTCATGGCACCCACTGCGGACGACAATCCTCCGAAGATTGCGGCTTGCCGCGCCGGGTTCTGACCAAGCCCGGCGGAAATGACATTGCCCATGATGCACTCATCCACAAGCTTGGGATCGAGTCGCGCACGGTGTACTGCCTCACGCACCACGATCGCGCCCAGTTGGGTCGCGGCGAGGTCCGAGAGGCTTCCTTGAAACTTGCCCACCGGCGTGCGGCAACCGGAGATGATGACAACCTCGTCGAATGCGGTCATTCCTGCGCTCCTGCAAAGATTTCGTACTACTGATTATAGTGCGCTCATGCGTGAAAAAGATGAAATCAGACGCACGGCGCTGGAAATTGCGGGACGTCCTCTCACCTTCACGGTGGTCACACGGAGCACAAGCGCGATGACTCTTCGCGACGATTTCTTGGCAACGCGCGTCATATTTTTCGATTCGTCTTCGAAAATTTCTTCATGCACTCTCCTCGGTGACCTTCGTTCATCGGCCGTGCGCCTCAACAAGCATCATTTTTTTCTTGACATCAGTTTTTATTGGTCTATACATTCAATCAGTTGCAACAAACGATCGTTGCATGAGTCCATGAACAATGGAAAGGGAGAATAGATCAAATGGCAACCAAGAAGAAAGCAAAAAAGGCCGCAAAGAAAAAGCACTAACTGAAGGCCTTCAGTTAATAATTTAGGGGACGCCAAGTGCGTCCCCTAAGTTTTTGTAAGCAATATTCGCCGGGATTAGTTGGCGTCTCCGGTTTTTTGCAAGGCAGGAGTATTAAAGAACCGCTTCTCCGTCTTCGGACAAAGATTTCGGTAAGAGCAAAAACTGCAGTAGAACCCTGGTTTGGCTTCAAACCTTCCCTCCGCGATCTTCGCGGCAACATCCTGCACCTTGTGCCTGGCCTCCTGTAATTGCTGCTCGCTGCGGCGTGTAGTGACGATGCTGTTTTCCGTCAGGTTGTAAAACATGAGGCGGTCCACGTCATATCCAAACTTTTCCTGCGCCGCCATGGCATAGATGGAGAGCTGCAGGCTCTCGTCGGCATCCTCTTGGATTTGCGGCTTCCCGGTCTTATAGTCAGTGATGGTCACCCGCCCGCTCTCCAGCCGATCGATGCGGTCGATCCGGCCCGCCACGGTCGCCCCGCCAATGCTCATTTGGAAGCCCTCTTCCAAATGCAGGACTTGTGGAGCAGGCTGGCGTCGGCTCACCGCGAGAAATTCCCCGATCTGCTCGATCCCCTGCTTCTCGTAGAGTTCATGCTGATACTTGTCCTGAATTCCCTCCCCTGCGAGATCATCGCGCAGCATTTGGACTAGTTCCGGTTCGGTCTTGGGACGTTCCGCACGAACCGACTCGTAGTAAGCCCGCAAAACCCGGTGCATGGACGCGCCATACTGCAACGCTGCCGGCACGTCCACCGGAATCTTCCACTCCCGTTCCAGCTTGAACTGCAGTGGGCAAATTTCATACCGCTGCACCGCGCTGGCGCTGAGCTTTTTGCTCAAATCCGTATCCGGCTTCTTTAAAACCCACTCCCCGATACGCGAGACGGCCGTCTGCGGAGCCGCTTCGCCAAACATGTCGGTCTGGAATCCGCGCGCCGGTCGTTGCCGAAAGTGTCGATCCAGCCCAGGATGCTTCAACAGATCGCGAAGAAAGCCGGCGGGGGTCTTGTCCTTTCCCGTCCCTTCCTTGGCATAAATGGTGAGCGAATCCTTCGCCCGTGTCATGGCAACGTAAAAGAGACGCCGCTCTTCCTGCTCATGCAGCACCTTGTCATCCCCCGGAGTTACGGTGTCCGCGTCCCGGAGATCGCGTGGAAACTCCACCAGCGCCTCCCGGAAGGATTGCGGGAAAGAGTTCGAATTCGCACGCAGGACAAACACATGCTTGAACTCCAGCCCCTTGGCCGTGTGCGCCGTCATCAGCCGGACCACGTCTCCCTCTTCCGCCGGCAGAAAAATCCCGCCGCGCGCTTCGCGGAAATAACCCAGGTACTCGAGAAACTCAGCCATCTCACCAGTCTCGGTGATGGGCTTCTTTTCCCACTCGCTCACGAATTTCATGACGGCTTGCAACGCCGGCGAATTCTGATTGAGGCCGAAGCGGCGAATGATAATCGCAAGTGCCTGATGGGTCTTGGTGCGGGCCGCGGCAATCTCGCTGCGCGTATTTCGCAACAATTCCAGCACCGCCGGGCCACCGGGAATCTCCGAGAGTACCGCCGCCATCCCCGATTTCCTCGCGTCTTTCGGCACGGCTTTCATGCCCGCACGCAGTTGTTCGGCGTCGATGGTGAACTGCGGCAGCGCAGCCACCCGAAAGAGACTCGCGCCATCGCCTTCTGAGACCACCGCACCAAGGCAGGCGAAGAGATCGCGCACTTCGGATGTATCGATGACGTCCATGTTCTCGATCGAGAACGGGATCCCTTGTTCGGCGAGTTCCGCGGCAATTTCGTCACGATGCGAGTGCTGGCGATAAAGCACGGCAAAATCATTCCAATCGCTGCGCGTTTGCCGCTTGAGCTCGCGCATGGTCGGCACCAGATCACAACACTCGACCGTCCTGAGTGCAGCCACGACCTCAACCGGCAAGTTCGCCAATTTCTTGCCTTCGCTCGCCGCCGCCTCATCCCGGGAAGAAATCAGCGGGGAGCGGTGATAACTCGTCGTCACAGTCTTCGTGACCGAGAGAGGCTCCGGGTTCCTGGAAATTAACGCGAACGCGGACTGCAGCACCGACGTGGTGGAACGCCGGTTCTTCTCCAGTGCCACCAGTTTCGACCCCGGAAAGTGATGCTGGAATAGAGCAAAAGCCGCGCTCGATGCCCCTCGAAAGCGATAGATGGCCTGATCGGGGTCGCCCACGGCAAACACATTGCGTTCTTCTCCTGCTAGCTTCTGGAGAATCTTGATCTGGGCGACATTGGCGTCCTGAAATTCATCCACCAGAATGAATCGCGTGCGTTTTCGTTCCATTGCGAGCAGGGCTTCGTCCTCATGGAGAAGATCATGGGCATTGGTGATCATGTGGCCAAAGGTGCCAAGATTCTTCTCGCGCAACATCGTTTCGACCGCCGTAAAGACGCCGGAGATCTCCCGGCATCGCCCGAGCACTTCTTCATCCGACACATCGTCCACATCTTTTGATTTGGTGACCCGGGGCACGGCTAGCTCGCCACTCTTTACTTGCTCCAGATACGCAGCGTATCGTTCGGGGCCTACCAGTTCGTCCTGGCAACGCCGCATGAACTCCAGCAAGTCGGTCAGGAACTGGCCCACATTCGCCGCCCGCACGAAGTAATCCAGGTTCAGCTCAGGAATACGCTTTCGCAGGTAGATCCAAAGATCTTTGTCGTCCACTACGCCAAAGCCCCGGTCATTGCGGTTGAGCAGGCCAAAACAATAGTCATGGAAGGTCGTGGCCTGCAGGCCGGAGAGGTCTGTCCCGCGCAGCTCGCCCTCCACCCGCTCACGCATTTCCTGGGCGGAATTTTTCGTGTAGGTAACTGCAAGAATCTCGTCAGGCCGCGCATGCCCTTCGCGCACCAGCCGTGCAATACGCTGCGTGAGCACGGTCGTCTTGCCCGTACCTGCACCAGCCACCACCAGCATGGGCCCGTGGACATGCTCAATCGCCTCGCGCTGGCGCTCGTCGGGCTCAAACGAACGGCGTCCCGAATTGTTTTTTGAAGATGTCATTGAGCAGGAGCATAGCAGAGAGGCTTGAGGATATTTCACCCCTGCAGGCGTAGGGCGGACGCCTCGTCTGCCCGTCGAGCAACGCTCGACGCATTGACGGGACCGCGCCGCAAGCTAAGAAGCGGCGCTGCTCTCCGCGGACAGACGAGGGCGTCTATCCTACGTGTTTGCCTCTGAGAACGCCGCCGAAAGTCTACTGCAATGCGGAAATCACCACCGCGATTGCTGCAATCGCTGCCGTTTCGGCCCGCAGGATCGTGACGCCCAACGACGCCGAATTCCAGCCCGCTTGCTTAAACAGATCAAGTTCAGATTCCGTCCATCCGCCCTCAGGCCCAATCGCCAGCATCACTTCATCCGCACAGGTGCCCCGTCCTTCTCGCGGTTTGTGCGAGAGGGCGGGGCCTTCGCTGGATGAACATATAGTCATCGCATCCTTCAACATCAATCCTTTCTCGGATTCCGTCAATAGAATGCGAGTCATCCCAGGCAGCCCCACTGCGTCCTTCAATTTCATGGGCGGGGAAATCTCTGGCGGTGCATTGCGGCGCGATTGCTCGGAAGCCTGCATGGCGATTCGCTGCCAGCGTTCCCATCGCTTCGCAGCCGCTGCCGCGAGATGGGCTTCCGTTCGCTGCGAGATGACCGGGACGATTCGGGCCACTCCGAGCTCAGTACACTTCTCAATCGCCCATTCCATCCGGTCGAACTTGAAAATGGAAAGAACCAGTGTCACGTTGGCAGCGGCAACGGCCGGAACCACTTCCCCCAACTCGAATTCAATCCTGCCTTCGCTTATGCCGGTAACCCGGCCGCGGCGGACATCCGCGCCCGCACTGACATCGAATTCCTGGCCCACCCGAGCGCGGAGCACACGAATCAAATGCTCGGCATGAGCGCCGGTGAGAGCAGCTTGATTTTCCGAGAATTCGTCGGCCATCCAGCGGCGGCGGGTCATGAGGATTTTAGATTGAAGATTTCAGATTGAAGAACCAAAGCATGAAATCCCGAGCGCTCGGTCTTGATCTTCAATCTGCAATCTCAAATCTACAATCTGAAATCTCTTCCCTAGGCGAAAATATCCTTCACTTTGCCCAGCAGGGTACGGCGCTGCGGCTTGTTTTCCAGCCGGTTCATCCCTTCCAGTTCCTGCAGCAACTCCCGCTGCCGCTTATTGAGCTTTCCCGGAGTTTGCAGCCGGACTTCGACAAACAAATCACCCTTACCGTGCCCATTCAGCACGGGCACGCCCTTGCCGCGAATCCTGAGCGTAGTTCCGGACTGCGTGCCCTCTGGAACTTTCAAAGCGTGCTCGCCTTCCAGAGTCGGCACCTGGATTTCCGTCCCCAGGGCCGCCTGGGTAAAAGAGATTGGAATCACGCAGAGTAGGTCGTTTCCCTCACGCGAGAGAAAGGGATGTTCCTTGACGTGAAGTACCACATAAAGATCGCCGGCTGGCCCGCCGTGCAGACCTCCCTCGCCAAGTCCGGTAAATCGGATCCGTGTCCCGTCCTCCACTCCCGCCGGAATCCTCGCATCCACAACCTTCTGCCGCAACACGCGCCCCTCACCCTTGCATTTGTCGCAGGGATCCGTGATCACGCTGCCCGCCCCCTGGCACGTGGGACAAGTACGGGCAATACTGAAAAATCCCTGCTGATAGCGCACCTGCCCGTGTCCATTGCAGGAACGGCAGGCTACCGGCGCTTTGCCTTTGGCTCCGCCCGAACCCCGGCAGTCTTCACACGACTCGTGGCGCCGCAAGTTGACCTTGGTCTCGGTACCGAAAACCGCTTCTTCAAATTCCAGCGTGATGTCTTCGCGCAGATCAGCGCCGCGCTGGGTACGGCTCTGCCGGCGTCCACCACTCCCGCCAAAAATATCACCGAAGCCGAAGAAGTCCCCGAAAATATCGCTGAAATCCTGGACCGAGGCATCGAACCCGCCGCCTGCATTCCCGCCCAAACCGGCATGGCCAAAGCGATCATAAAGCGCGCGCTTCTCGCCATCCGCCAGGATGGTATAGGCTTCGCTGCATTCCTTAAATTTTTCTTCCGCGTCGGGATTATTCGGATTGCGGTCAGGGTGAAACTGGAGAGCCAGTTTGCGATAAGCGCTCTTGATTTCCTGCTCGCTGGCGCCGCGCACGATCCCCAGCACTTCGTAGTAGTCGCGTTTTGCGTTCCTGGTCAGAATGGCCTTCCCTCAATCAGTTCAATCGTCCGCAATCTAAAATCTTCAATCTCAAATCTGCAATTCAGTGTTTTGGATTCCGCGCGACTCTGACCATCGCCGGACGCACCAGCCGGTCTTTCAGCTTGTAGCCGCGCTGCAACTCGTCCAGCACCTCATGGTCCGCTGCATCCTTGGTGTCCACCATCTCAATCGCCTCATGCAGATGCGGGTCAAACTGTTCACCCTTGGCGGCAATCGGCTGCAACCCCAGCTTCAGCAACACGTCCTGCAATTGTTTGTAGATGAGCTCAACCCCACCGCGGAACTCGGATTTCGCCCCGCCCTCAGCCCGCAGCGCCAGTTCGAAACTGTCCACGACTGGAAGAAAGGTCTTGATGGTATCGGCCAGTGCGTAGTCACGGAATTCCTGCTGCTCGCGCGACGCACGCTTGCGGGCGTTCTCAAATTCGGCTTGCAGCCGGGCCAGGCGGTCAAGCAGCGTATCGCGCTCCGCCTTGAGCTTCAAAAGCTCCGCTTCTCGCGGCTCGACTTCGCCAACCGCGTCGTTCGACGCGGGCAATTCGTGCTCGGGATCCAGTTCTTCCGCTTTCAATTTTGATTTTCCGTTACCTTTCGTCATAAGTAATGCTCACTAACTCTTCATTCCGATTCGTTCAATATCTGGTCGAACAACCGGGCGATATACGAAACCGCCGTCATGGTGTGCTTGTAATCAATGCGCGTCGGCCCAATCACCGCCAACGATCCCATCACTTCCCCGCCCACGCGGGCCGGCGCTCCGATCAGCACCAGGTTGCGCATCGAGGGCTGGGCCTCGTCGAGTCCAATCACCACTCGGACCGCCTCCTGCTTAGCATCGAGATACGCGCCCAGCAAATCGACCAGCTTTTGTTTTTCTTCCAACGTCTTCAACAACTCCTGCAATCGTTCGCGGTCCTGCTCGCCACTTACCAGGTTGGCCGCGCCTTCGATAAAAACGACCTGAGTTCCCTCATCCGCAGTCAAAGCGCCCTGACGATACAGCATCTCCACCGAAGCCATCAGGCGGTCATACTCGCTCCGCTCCTGTTCCAGCCGCCGGGCCAGCTCCAGCCGCATCGCGTCCATGGTCCAGCCGCGAAAATTCTCATTGATGAAATGCGCCGCAGCATCGAGGTCCGCTTGCGGGAGATCAAGCTTCAGCACCCGGTCCCGAACCACTCCCGATTTCGTCACCACCACCGCCAAAACTTTCTGATCGCCCAGCCGCGAAAAGTAAACATGCTCCAGCGCATTCTTCGGCCCGCTCATCGCTACCGCCACGCCGACATTGCGCGATATCAGCGACAACACATGCGAGGTACGCTCCATGAATTCCTGCACATCGGAAATCCCATGCAGCGAATCCTGAATCATGCTCTCGTCTTCATGCGAAAGCCGCGCCTTCCCCGACAGTTGCTCCACGTAGTAACGGTAGGCATCCGAACTTGGCACCCGCCCCGCCGAGGTGTGCGGCTGCTCCAGAAATCCAGCATCCGCCAGGTCGGCCATCACATTGCGGATGGTCGCCGGGCTCAGCCCTTCGCGATTGGACCGGGCCAGGGTTTTCGACCCCACCGGCTCCCCGGTGACGATAAACGTCTCCACCAGAGCGGTAAGTATTTCGCGCTCCCGCTCTCCGATCGGTGGCGTGGAAGACATGTCCATCACTCTACATCCTTAATACTGCTTTGTGACGTTTCAGGCGGGAAACCGACGAATCAAGCTAAGTAGCTTTATTCACATAAACTTAGCTATCAACCATTGAAAATCCCCTGTTTAGATTCTAGGAACTACCACGTCCCCTGTCAAGGTTGGCACTCGGGACATCAGAATGCTAATCGGGCTAACAATTAGAAGACTCAATGTTAGTAAGAAGATAGGCAGCAAAACCACCCAATTGTCATTCTGAGCGGAGGGAAGAACCCCTGTCTTCGCTTGCAGTCGGCAAAGTGCTGGGGTCCTTCGCTTCGCTCAGGATGACAGCGTGGTTTTGTTGGGAGCCGTCAGAGCTACTGAATCTGAATTACACTTTCGCCCGCACTCGCCTTGATCTCAGCGATCCGCTCCACCACCTTGCGGGCAAACTCATACAGCGACTTGGCATGGGGAGAATCTTCGCCGTCGAGCACCGTGGGATGCCCGCTGTCTCCAGCCTTGCGAATGTCGGGATCCAGCTGAATATTTCCCAGAAACGCCACCTCAAACTTCAGCGCCGTCTTCTCCGCTCCGCCGCGCGAAAAAATATCGATCTCATGACTGCAATGCGGACACACGAAGTAGCTCATGTTCTCCACCATGCCCACCAGATCGACCTTCATCTGGCGGAACATTTCGATGGCCTTGCGCGCGTCCTGCAAAGACACATCTGACGGAGTGGAAACCACAATCGCGCCCGTCAGCGGCACCGTCTGAATCAGCGAAAGCGCAACGTCGCCCGTGCCAGGAGGCAAATCCACCACGAGATAATCGAGCTTCCCCCACTCCACCGATCCCAAAAACTGTTTGATGATGGAATGAAGCATGGGTCCGCGCCAGATCACCGGCTTGTCCCCAGGATTAAGCAGCCCCACCGAGATCACTTTCAACCCGTGCACTTCCAGCGGCTGAATTCTGTTCTCGCCCGCCATCTTTGGCTGCGCATTTGTTCCCAGCATCAGCGGTACGTTGGGCCCGTAAATGTCGGCGTCGAGCAATCCGACTTTATGTCCCATCTTGGCCAGCGCCAGCGCCAGATTGACCGCCAGCGTAGTCTTCCCCACTCCGCCCTTTCCGGAACCGACGGCAATAATCGTATCCACGCCAGGCAACGGCTGCGGCGTTGCCTGTTGCTGGCTGGGATGATGGGCGTGAGCGCTCAAGGGGTACCTTTTTAGATCGAAAAATAAGTGCGACCGTACTTCTTGATTATACAGAGGACTGAACCATCGCTCATTCGGCGCAATCGAATTGACGCTTCACCCTGGTCACCCCGGAAATTTCTGCTCGGCCGATGGAAGCGGACCGGCATGGGAAGTCAATCCCATACGCAGGAACCTAGCTTCCAGCGAACGCCGCGAGACATAGGCAATCACAATCGCCAGCGAGCTGCCGGCGAGGAAGCGCAGCAACATGGCAGTCGTCGGCCACCCGGAAGAAATCAAATCCCCCAGCCAGCGCGAGCACAGGACTTCCGCCAGCCGGAACGCCACCAAATGCACCAGGTACAATCCGTAACTGATGTAGCCCAGGAATTTCAGAACAGGGCGATCCACCAGAAAACTCCAGCGGCTCGTTCCCACCAACAGTAGACAAGCCAGCAGTCCGGCTGCGGCTAGATTGCAGGCAGTCGCCGCTAGGGCTGCGTCGGCGTCAGGGTATTTTTCAAGGAGTACGAAGCTGGTCACCCCGACGATCAACACAGGCAGCGCAACCCAGGACAATTGCGCCCGTCGGAACCCGGGCTGGCGCACCCAGATCGCCAGCAACGCGCCCAACGCCAGTCCATCGAGATTCGACCAGGTATAGAGCGAAGCGAAGTTTTGTGGATGGTGGGCCAGCGCAAACGCTATTCCGCGGGACAGCGGACTCAGTAGAAAGAACACGGCGATCACCGCCATCATGCCCCGGGCCGACAACCTCCGAATCAGCGCCGGCCAAAGCAAGTAGAAGTGTTCCTCCACCGCCAGCGACCACAGCGGTCCGTACTGCAGAGGGACTCCCAGCAGAGGCGCGCCGTTGGCAAGAAATACCGCGCTCAACAGAAGAAAGCGCCACCCGATCCACCCGCCCACGAACAGTAAGACCAGTACCGCATACAACGCCGGCAGAATCCGCAACGCCCGTCGAATATAAAAATGCCTGTAGTAGTCAGGACGGCTCCTACTGTCCAGAAGGATCCCTGTAATCAGAAATCCGGACAACACGAAAAACAGATTCACTCCCACCCACCCGTACTGGGAAAAGCTAAAGATAATTTTCCCGGTATGGGACAACTCCGCATTCTGCACCGGCTCCATCCCGTGGAAAAACAAAACCAGCAGAATGGCGACCCCGCGCAGTGAGTCGAGCTCTGCCATGTGTGGCCGGATCAACGGAGAAGAGTCGGCTGGTGTTAACAGCATGTCTATGTCTTATCGCTAATTCAATACAAAATTTTGCACAACTTTACACATGAAACTGCCACTATCGAAATGTAATCCGTCTACTTAGACGTAGACGTCTGGTCTGGCAATGCGCGCTCCTAAAGAAATGAAAGCGGGCCCATCTCAGCTTTCCGTTGCCCGGCGTAGCCGCATCTTGCTCAAATTCGTTGGCCAAGAATCAGTATCGTGAAGAGCATCATCACCCCAGGAAGTAACCGCTCACTACTTCGCACGTGTCGGAGGCTGGGGGGCGCCGGATTGGTTCTTTTCTTCTTCGCCACGTTGGCCTGCACGCAAGACAGTCCCGCTAGTTTCGACGACCTTGTCGCGGCCGCCGTTTCGGCCGGGCAACAGAGAGACTCTGCTACCGCCATCAAACTATACAGCCAGGCCGTCCAACTTAGACCGGAATGGCCGGAAGGTTGGTGGTCCCTGGGAGTGCTGCACTACGAAACCGGCGAGTTTTCCGCAGGCCGCGATTCTCTGACGCGCTTTATCGAACTTACCCCTTACTCCGGACAGGCACTCGCGTTGCGCGGGCTATGCGAGTTCGAAACCGGTGAATTCCAGAAATCGTTGCAAGACATCCAGCGCGGTTTGTCGCTTGGCGGGGCCGACAAGCCTCGCAATGAACAAATTCTCCGTTCTCACGAAGCCCTTCTCCTGACCCTCACCGGAAATTTCGAAGATGCCCTGCACGATTACGATTTCTTCGCTCACCAGGGAGTCACCGACCCTGAGATGGCGATCGGGATCGGCCTCGCGGGCTTGCGCACCCAATTGCTCCCCAGAGATCTGGATACCGGCCAGCGCGACCTCTTCCTGGCTGCCGGCACCGCCGCTCTCCACTTTATGGCTGGCGATGAGGCCACCGCGCAACAGGACTTTCAGAATCTGTTTACTCGTTTTCCCAGCGCCGCCAATGCCCATTATTTTTATGGCTATCTGCTGTTCGCCAAGGACCCCGATCAAGCGGTGAAGGAGTTTCGGCGCGAATTGGAAATCACACCTTCCAGCGCGCCCGCAAATCTGATGCTCGCCTGGTATCTCGTGCTTCAGAACGATGCCGCCAAAGCGCTGCCCTATGCCGAAAAAGTGCTAGCCGAGATGCCCACATCTCCGAGCGCCCAGCTCGTGGTCGGCCGCTCCGAGGTTGACACTGGAAACGTGAATGCCGGCCTAGAACACCTGGAAACTGCCGTGAAGATCGACCCAGGCAACCTGGAAGTCCATCTCGCCCTTGCCGAAGCCTATTCCAAGTCGGGACACAAACAGGAGGCCAGGCTGGAGCGCCAGGAGTGCCTCCAAGCCACGCAAGGTGAGGCGAGTGCCGTTGCGCATCCGTAAGTTGCTGTTAGCCGCCTTGTTCGGCGGCATGTCCGCGTGGGCACAAATAAACCCTGCAGCATCTGCCTGCGCGAATTGCCACCATGCCCAGTCTGTCTCGCAGCCGCAAACCCCTATGGGACGAGCGCTTGTGTTTACCGAATCGAATGCCATGCTCAAGGCGCACCCGAAACTGACCTTTCGCCGGGGCGCATACTCTTACACGGTTGAAACCCATGACGGCCGCAGCACTTACAGCGTCACTGACGGGAGGAAAACGATTTCCCTGCCGGTCCACTGGAGCTTCGGAGCCGGGGTGCAGGCCTGGATTCTGAATCGCGACGGGAAGTTTTTCGAAAGCCTGGTGAGCTATTATCCGGCCTCAGACGGCCTGGACGTGACCATCGGCGACGAAATCCTCAACCCTCGCACCCTCGACGACGCGGTGGGAAGGCCGCTCACCCAGATCGATCTCAAACAGTGCCTGACCTGTCATGCCACCAACGCCGTGTCAAACGGTATGTTGAAACTGGATTCCTTCCAACCCGGCGTCACCTGTGAACATTGCCATGAGGGTTCCAGCAGTCATCTGCTGGACGCGATTCGCGGCGACTTTGGTTCCGCCCCACCGGATCTGAAGAAACGCTCCACCGAGGACACGTCAAATTTCTGCGGGCAGTGTCATCGTACCTGGGAAACGGTCGTCAGGAACCGCTGGCGGGGACCCATCAATGTCCGCTTCCAGCCTTATCGTCTGGCCAACAGCAAGTGCTATGACGGAGCCGACCCGCGCATCAGCTGTATTGCCTGCCACGATCCTCACCAGACCGTGGTGCGCCAGGAATCTTCGTACGACGCAAAGTGTCTAGCCTGCCACACACCATTGTCTCAGCCAGCCGCAACTCCCATCGCGGCGAAATCCTGCCCGGTCGCCAAATCTGACTGCGCGACTTGCCACATGCCCAAAGTGAAGCTGCCCGACGAGAATGTCACCTTCACCGACCACCAGATACGGATCGTAAAGGCCGGCGACCCCTATCCCAACTAGATTTCAGGACGTTCGCCAGGATGCAGAACGAACTCGAGAGAGCCCCGTCCAAACTCTGCTCAGGCGGGAATTGCTCCCCGATCACGCGACGGTTCCGAACAGCGCTCCGACACCGGCGGTCACCAACATGGCCAACGCACCCCAGAATGTGACGCGTATCGCTCCCACCGTCACAGCTGCGCCGCCGGCGCGTGCAGCCAGTCCGCCAAGAAGGGCGAGAAACACCAGTGAAGTTCCGGAGACCAGAGGGATCAACCTCGCCGCCGGGGTTATGACCGTGATCAGAAGAGGCATGGCCGCGCCCACCGCAAAGCTGCCAGCCGACGCCAGCGCAGCCTGAATCGGACGCGCCCGCAGCGTCTCGGAGATACCCAGTTCGTCGCGGGCATGCGCACCCAGTGCGTCATGGGACATCAGTTGCTCGGCCACCTGTTTTGCCAGCGCCGGATCGAGCCCGCGGGCCACATAGATTGACGTCAGTTCCTTATGCTCCCCCACTACGTCGGCTTTGAGTTCCTTGCGCTCAAGTTCCAGTTCGGCCCGTTCGGTGTCTGCCTGGGAGTGGACCGATACGTACTCCCCGGCCGCCATGGACATGGCCCCAGCCACCAGGCCAGCCACTCCGGCGACCAATACGTTGCTGTGAGTCGCATGTGCCGCCGCGACCCCAAGCACCAAACTTGATGTTGAAAGGATGCCGTCGTTCGCCCCCAGTACCGCCGCCCGCAGCCAACCAATGCGTTCCGTGCGATGGTGTTCCCTCTTGGGTCCAGGCATTCCTGGGGACCTCCTTCACCAGTTTCCCCCATCCTACTCTCGAGGCTGCTCCGTCCGAACTCCGCTTAAGCGGAGATTTGGTAGTGGCTCAATTTGAAATTGAGCCACTACCGGAGATTTTCACCATGCCGCAAACGGGGCGAGATGGGTATACACTTGGTTGCGTTTCGAAGTCCATAGAAAGTAGAACCAGCGCGGCGACCCTATGCCTATGCCACTAGCCCGATTCTTCGCCTTCGGCCTTGCCGTGTGCGGTGCCACGCTCCTCTGGCTGGGAAGTGAATCGCGCGTCAGCGCGCACCAGGATAAGCCCGCAGCGCAAACCAGGAATCAAAGCGCAACCGTCCCCTTGGACGGTACGAAGATTTTTCATGACTATTGCGCAACCTGCCATGGCGTCAGCGGCGACGGAGACGGCCCCGCCGCACCTGCCCTAAAGACCAAGCCGCCCAGGCTGACTACCATCGCCCGCCGAAATGGTGGCAACTTTCCCACAGCTCACGTCCAAAGCATCATCACTGGCGACGACGTCGTGGCCGCGCATGGTTCGCGGGAGATGCCCATCTGGGGCCCACTCTTCCATGCAATCGGGAATGATCAGGATCTGGGATACGTTCGCTTGCAAAATCTTACCGACTACCTGAAAAGTATTCAGAGGAAATAAGAGCCGAGCTAGTGCCCCGCTCCAAAGTGTGCCCCGTCCTTCTCGCGCACAATATGTTCCCCGAGGAACATATCTCAATATCCGCCGCCCTCAAGCTGGACCTTGCCGCGAAACATGCGGTAGATGAACACGAAATATCCCAGGGCGAGCACCAGGCCGATGCTCCACCAGGTGACGCCCACCACCAGCCCGTGATGTCCGGCGGCGCTGTTGTAGATGGTCAGGCTGTAGTCAGGATTGGTGCTCGCGGGCAGCACCGTGGGATACAGGGCAAACACTGCACCCACCAGCATAGCGGCGATGTAGAGAGTCGATCCGATGAAGGCTAGCTTGTCTTTGTTCTTGGGCGCGGCCCAGATGATGAGCACCATGCTGGCCACGACGGCGATAGGCACGAGCATGCCGACGGGGTGCTCCCCATAGTTGTGCAGCAGGCGCGGCTTGATGAAGTAGGTAGCCAGCAAGCTGACGCAGGTCAGAAAAAACTGTACCGGCCACAACATGATGGCGATGCTGCGGCACCGTTTGCTCAGATCACCTTCCGTCTTGATGGCGACATAGAGCGAGCCATGCACCGTCAGCGTGACTAGCGCGATCACGCCGGCCATGATCGTGTACCAGTCGAGAATTCCAGGATGGCCGCTGACCCGGAAGTCCGTCCATAGCGGCTCGAAGAAGTAGCCGTCTGGGCCGAGCGGTACGCCGCGGATCACATTGCCGAGCGCCGCTCCGAAAAAGATTGCCAGCAAAGCACTCGACACGGAAAAAATAGCGTCAAAGAATGATTGCCACACCGGGTTGTCGACGTGGGCACGCAATTCAATGCCGATGCCACGCAGGATCAGCAGCCAGAGCACCATCATCAGCGGCAGATAAAATCCGCTGAAGCCGGAGGCATACAGTTGAGGGAAGGCGAAGTAGAGGGTGCCGCCAGTGGCCAGCAGCCAGACTTCGTTGCCATCCCACACCGGCCCGATCGCCCGCAGCACCGCGCGGCGCTCGTCGTTATTTTTAGCGACCAGCAGATAGATTGCGCCCGCACCGAGGTCGAAGCCATCCAGCACCACGTAGGCGGTCAGCATTAACGCCACTATGATGAACCAAAGTGTTTCCATAATTCCTCAGGGCTACCGATCAGGTCCTCAGGCGCTAAAGCGCGCGTATAAATCAGAACCTCTTACAGCAGCGCTTAAGCGCTGCTCCACCCAAAATCATTTCGTCTCAGTGCGACACCGAAACATCGGCCGCCGGGCCGCAATCGATTTCGCGATGGACGAGAAATAAAAACAAGATGCCCAACACCATGTAGAGCCCCATGAATCCGAGCAGGGTAAACATGCCGTTGCTGGCGGAGACTGCCTTCGAATATCCGTCGGCGGTGCGCATCAAGCCATAGACGAGCCAGGGTTGGCGGCCGAGTTCGGCGGTCATCCATCCCGCGGTGTTGGCGATGTAAGGGAACGGCAAGCTCAAGAGCAGAATCCAAAGCATCCAACGCGCGTTGAAAAGTTTGCCGCGCCACAAAAGAAACACTGACACCACCATGATAGCGATGAAGATCGTGCCCAGTCCAACCATGATGTGGTAGCTGTAGTAGAGCAACGCAATGTTGTCCGGCCACTGGTCCGGGGGAAATGCGTCCAGACCTTTCACCTGCGCTTGCCACTTCCGGTAAGTAAGAAAGCTCAGCATGTTGGGAACGATCAGCGGATTGTCGACCTTGCGCTGCTGCACGTCCGGCTGGCCAATGATGACCAGCGGTGCGCCTGGCATTCCTGTGAACAGTGCTTCCATCGCCGCCAGAGTAACGGGCTGATGTTGCGCGAGCATGCGGCCCTGTCCGTCTCCGGTAGGAAATAATTGCAGGATGCTGAACACGCAACCGGCGATCACACCGACCTTCACGAAGAGTTTTCCATGCTCCACGTACTTGCGTCCGAGCAGGTAAAACGCTCCGACTGAAGCCATCACGAAAGCTCCGGTGATGGCGGCACCGCTCATGTTGTGGGCGTATTGCCACCACGCCCAGGGATTCAACATCAGATCCCAGAAGCTGCGGAGTTGCAGAGAGCCATCGGCGGCGCGCTCATAGCCCACGGGATGTTGCATCCAGGCATCGGTGGCGATGATGAAAAATCCTGAGAGCCACGACCCCAGAAACACCGCCACGGCCGACCCCAAGTGAGCGCGCGGGCTGAGCCGTTTTTCCCCGTACAAAAATAATCCCAGGAAGGCGGACTCGAGAAAGAAAGCGAACATGCCTTCCATGGCGAGGGTTTGGCCGATCACTCCTCCGGCGAAGCGGGAAAAGTGCGACCAGTTGGTGCCGAACTGAAATTCCATGGGGATGCCGGTCACCACGCCGAGCACAAAATTGATGCCGAAGATGCGAGCCCAGAAGCGGGCGGCCTGATCATAGATTTCGTAGTCTTTATTTGCAGCGCGGCGGCGCAAGGCAATGGTCTTGAGCGCCACAATCAGTGGCGCGAGCCCCATGGTGAGCTGCGGAAAAAGATAATGGAAAGTTATGGTGAAGGCGAAGTGCAGGCGGTGAATCAGAAGTGCGCTATCCATGAGGGAGGCCCATTGTACGTCCCGGGATTATCGCCGACGGAGAATCCATCCGGATGTGATCCAAATCACAATTCAATCGCTACCGTTTGCGGCGACGTTCCAGTTCGGCGCGGCGGATTTCGCGGCGGCGGCCAGCATCGTCGTAGCGCCGTTGCTGGTCTTCCGTCTCCGGAACAACGGCGGGCACGGTGATATGGCGGCCGGCGCCATCGACCGCCACGAACGTAAGATAGGCGGAACTCACCTGCCGGCAGTCGTCCTCGAGATAATTTTCTACCCAGACTTTCACTCCGACTTCCATGGAGGTATGGAACACGCGATTGACGGACGAGCGCAGAATCACCAAATCGCCAACATGCACCGGGACCCAGAAATCCATGTGGTCAATGGCGGCGGTGACCACGTAGTTGCGCGAGTGGCGATGTGCGGCCATAGCGCCAGCCAAGTCGATCCAGTGCATGAGACGTCCGCCGAGCAGTGCGCCCAGTGGGTTGGTGTCGTTGGGCAAAACAATTTCCGCCATTTCCGACTGCGAATCCCGGACGGGCCGGGGCATCATCAGGTCATCTTTTTCGTTCATGAATTTGGGCTCGAAGGAAAGCCCGCCGCAGCAGGCCGAGTTGTGCGTTGCAAATACGATTGCAGATAGCATTCCGCCATCTTCTGGATGCGCGGGTCGGTGTGAGATGTAGTCCAAGTTCCCAGCGAGACATCGTATTCAAGAGTTCCGTGGCCGGCGGGACGGTGATCGAGTTCATGCACGAACCATAACGAGAGCTGCGGACCGCAATCGCGGGCCACTGAGAAGCGAACTGCATCGGAAGTGCGGTCCTTGGGGAGGCGCGAACATGCGGACGCGTATCCCAGATTACAGCTTTTCAGTTCGTCGCTCGAGAGTTCTGAGTTTTCGTGGCCTGGCGCGGAGCAATGGCCGTTCCACGCGCCGCCCAACGGCAGTCGACCCGGGTGAAGAAAGTGGGCAGCATCCGATTTGGTTGTCGGCATAAAAAATGGGCACGCCATGTTGCCGCAATTGTACGCAGATGGAGGGAGGGTTGCCAGTGATTGGTGGGAGGTGGCTTATGCTGTCCCTGTTTTAGTTGAGATGTCATCCTGAGCGAAGCGAAGGACCTATGCATTTCCGGTTGATAGCAATGCCGTTCGTACCATCCTTGACTCAGGTCTTTCCAGCCCGGATTCATGGAGACTATCTACGCAATCTTCTTGATTCACAGCCAACCTTTGATCTGTTTTTCGCGATCGATTGCTGCACGGATGTCTCCAAAGCGCCCAAAATAGACTAGCCGATCGATCTTATATTGCGCGCAAAATTTGCCTTTGATTCCCTGCTTGTGTTCGAAAATGCGCTTTTCCAGGTTGCGCGTCACGCTTGTGTAGAGGGTCCTGGAACGGTTCGTCATGATGTAGACGTAATAGAAGCGGGGCGAGGAATGCATAGGTCCTTCGTTCGCAAAGAACGCTCGCCCAGGATGACAGGGGGGTGGGTGGGTGTCTGTGATGGATGAACATGAAGATTTGATTCGGCGGGTTGTTGTACTCTAAACGCATGGATCGTGCCGCAATGTTGACTGAAATTCTGGTGCAGAACCCTACGGACGCCTTTGCCCGCTATGGCCTCGCCCTGGAGTATTCGAATGCTGGCGAGGTGGAACGCGCGCTGGAGGAGTTCGGGAAATTGCTGGCCTCACATCCGGATTACACTGCGGGATATTTTATGGCGGCGCAGACTCTGGTGAAGGCCAGCCGCGTTGGGGAGGCGAAGAAGATGCTGACGGATGGTATTGCTTCGGCTGAGCGGACGGGCAATGGACATGCGCTCTCGGAGATGGAAGGGTTGCTGGCTGAGTTAGGGTGAGATTCGGTTACCTGGGGCGCCGAAGCGCGTTTTCAGAAACTATGCTTTTAACGCAACGCTGAAGCGACTGCTCCACCCAAAATCGCTCCAACCAAATCATTCCACCCAAATTAATTCACCTAAATCATTTCGGACTGGCCGCCATTTTCCTCATGAACCACTCTACCAATCCTGGAAATAACTGATAGAGCTTGATCACGGGATGCATGATCCAGGGGACGACCGCTTCACGTTGTCCTTTCACATAGCCGCGCAGCACGGCGCGAGCAACCCGTTCCGGGCTGATGCCGCGGACAGACGCGGGCCGCACCTGTTGAGGGTCTTTGCCCTTGAGGGCATTCTCGCCAAAATCGGTGCGCACGTAACCCGGACAAACAGTGAGTACGTTAATGCCGGCGCTTTCCAGTTCAACGCGGGCCGCCTTGCCAATGGCGTTCATGGCAAATTTGGTGGCGCTGTAAACCCCCATGAAGGGCACAGGAAGATGGCCGGCGACGCTGGAGATGTTGATGATGGCGCCCGAGCTTTGCGCCTTCATGACGGGCACGACCGCTTGTATGGCCTCGATGGTGCCGAACAGATTAGTGTCGAAAGTTTCGCGGCAGGCAGCCATATCCATTTCGGCGATGGAATCCATCAGGCCGTGACCGGCGTTGTTGATCCATACATCGATGCGTTGGAAATGGTGCATGGTCAGGCCGATGGCGCGGTCGATTTCTTCGCGATGACGGACGTCGCAAGCCAGCGCTAGGGTATGTTCGCTGTGGCCGATGCGGGCGCGAGCGGCCTCGGCCCGGCCGGCGTCGCGGGAGAGGAGAACGACGTTGGCTCCCTGCTCGACGAAAAGTTTGGCCATGGCTTCGCCAATGCCCATGGAAGCGCCGGTGATGACCACGACTTTGCCGGACAGTGGCATCTTGTTTATCCGCCTATGGCGGAGATTCACTTCATCTTGCGAATCCATTTTTCGGAGATCAATGCAAGCAAGGGTACCCCCACGAGAAGATTCACCGCGCCGACCGCGGCCACTTGCCTGGGGGAAACATCGTTTGAATAACAAAATATGAAAATGATGACCGGAGCGTTGAGGCAAAATGCTGCGACCACGACCAGCAACTTTTGCTTTGGTGTTAGTGGTTCTCTTTTTCCCACGCTGTCAGCCGCTTCCCATCTCAGTTGAAATCTTACATAGATCACTTTATGGCCAAAGGATGCCAGAAATATCATTCGGCGTACAATCTAGCCAAACGAGCGTTACCGCCATGAACCATGCTGGAGGCCGTTCTTGAGCATACTCCTTCCGCTGTTTCCTCTGGACCTTGTCCTGTTTCCGGGGAATCCTTTGCCGTTGCACATTTTCGAGCCGCGCTACCGGGAGATGATTGCGGAATGCGTGGAACGGAGCAAGCCTTTCGGAGTGGTGCGAGCCAAGGACGAGGGGATTGCCGAAACTGGCTGCACCGCGGAAATCGTTTCCGTCAGCAAGAAATATGAAGACGGGCGCATGGACATTATCACGCAAGGCCGGGAGCGATTTGAAGTGGTGCAGGTCAACCAGGTGCGTTCTTTTCTACAGGCGGAAGTGATTTATTTACGGGATGAAGCGGGCGGAGCAACTGCGGAAGAAAAGGCGCAGGCGATGAGACTGCATGGAGAAATCATGGCGCTGGCCGGAGCGCGGCCCGTAGACTCGACGGAAATTCAGGAACACCAACTCTCATTTCATCTGGCAGGGTCGCTGCCGCTTGATCTTGATTTCAAGCAGACGCTGCTGGAAATGAAATCGGAGGGGGAGCGCGTGCACGCGGTTATTTTGTTTCTCGAATCCATTCTTCCTAATTTGCGCCGCACCGTGCATGTACGCCAGAAAGCAGGCGGCAACGGGCATGCGGGCTGACGCGAGGGCGGGCGTATAATCGGAATTGGACGAGCCTTTCTTTGCTCATCTTTGGTTTTGCCAGGGGGTTTTGCCATCATGAGTTTCCCTCGCACTCTCGGCGAGTTGCGCCATAGTCCATTTTCCGAAGAAAAGTTGCGCACCCGGCGAGTGAAGGACGAGTTACGTGACAACCTGATGGCAAAACTTCGCCAGGGCGGCCCGATTTTCCCGGGAATCGTGGGCTACGACGACACAGTGGTGCCGCAGATCGTGAACGCAGTGCTGTCCCGTCATAATTTTATTTTGCTGGGTCTGCGAGGACAGGCCAAGAGCCGGATCCTGCGTGCGCTGACCTCGTTGCTCGATCCGCAGATGCCCTATGTTGCGGGTTGCGAGATCCACGATAATCCCTACGCCCCGATTTGCAGGCGGTGTCTCGACGACATTGCGAAGAATGGTGACGCCACGCCGATCGCTTATCTCACATCCGAACAACGCTATGTGGAAAAGCTGGCGACGCCGGATGTGACCATCGCCGATCTGATTGGCGACATTGATCCCATCAAAGCGGCGCGGGCTGGGAACGCATTGAGCAGCGAAATGACCGTCCACTATGGACTACTGCCACGAGCGAATCGCGGTATTTTTGCCATCAACGAGTTGCCGGATTTGGCGGGAAAAATTCAGGTAGGGCTGTTCAACATCATGCAGGAAGGCGATGTGCAGATTAAGGGGTATCCGATTCGCCTGCCGCTGGATGTGGCGCTGGTGTTTAGCGCCAACCCTGAGGACTACACGGCGCGAGGCAAAATTATTACGCCGCTGAAAGATCGTATTGGATCGGAAATTCGCACGCATTATCCGGCGACGGTTGAAGAGGGCATTGCCATCACCACGCAGGAAGCCTGGACACAGCGCGATGGACACCAGCTGCAAATTCCAAAGTATGTGCAGGAGGTGATTGAGAGAATCGCGTTCGGGGCGCGCGAAGACAAGAAGATCGATAAGCGCTCTGGGGTCAGTCAGCGGCTGCCGATTTCGTGCATGGAGAATGTGATCTCGAATGCCGAGCGGCGCGCTATCGGACACGACGAAAAGCTCGTCGTGCCTCGCATCAGTGATGTGTACGCAGCGATGCCTGCAATCACCGGCAAACTCGAATTGGAATACGAAGGCGAGATGAAAGGGGCGGACCATGTGGGCCGCGAGCTCATCCGCAGCGCGGTTGCCAAAGCTTACGACGGATATTTCAAGGGCGTCGACATGCAGCAGATTGTGCAATGGTTCGATCTGGGCGGCGAAATCCAATTGGCGGATGCGACCAGTTCCACGGAATCCCTGCAATCTCTGCGCGGCATTCAAGGACTGATGGAGAAGCTGACGAAGTTGAATGTGGGTCCGAAGAGCAGTGCGGAGGCGCAGGTTTCGGCTGCGGAATTTGTGCTCGAAGGTTTGTATGCGCATAAGCGCATTGGACGCAACGAAGAACGGTTGTTTACCGCGGGAGAAAAAGCTCCCAAGGTCGCTGAGAAGCCTTTCGAGCGGGAGGAAGCGCCGTTTCGGGGGAGAAGGCCTTATAACTAGGAGCAGCCGTCAGCTATCAGCTGTCAGCCATCAGCTAAAACCTGGAATCACATCTAGTTTAGCTGAGAGCTGACGGCTGAGAGCTGAAAGCTTTTTATGAAACGCATCCGCTACAGTAAATACGTTCCCGATCCGGCGGGCGAAATGAGCCTGGAAGACCTGCTGGGCGCGCTGTCGGACTATTTGTTGCAGAGCGGATTCCAAAACTACATGTATGGGGATTTTCCCGATGGCGAGCAGACGATGGATGATCTGCGGCGCGCCATCGAACAAGCATTGATGGAGAGCGACTTTCTCGACGAGCAAATGCGCGAGCAGTTGCAGCAGATGCAGATGGACGGCTCGCTGGAAGACCTGATCGAGCAGTTGATTGAGCGCATGCAGCAGGAAGATTACATCAGCATCGACGATCCGCATGATCCTTCGAAGAGTTCGAGCGTTGGGGGACAAACCGGTGAGGCGCAACAGGCGAAGTTTGAAATCACCGACAAGAGTCTGGACTTTCTTGGCTTCAAGACTCTGCGCGATTTGATGGGGTCGCTGGGCAAATCAAGTTTCGGACGCCACGATACGCGCGACATGGCTACTGGGATCGAAACCAGCGGGGCGTCGCGGCAATATGAGTTCGGCGATACGCTTAACCTCGACATTACGGCGACCCTTTCGAGCGCCATTCAGCGCGAGGGCCTGAAACTGCCGTTGAATATCGAATATTCCGATCTGCAAGTGCATCAGTGCGAATACCAATCATCATGTGCAACAGTGCTCATGCTGGATTGCTCGCACTCGATGATTCTCTATGGCGAAGATCGCTTCACGCCGGCGAAGAAAGTTGCCATGGCGCTTTCGCATTTGATCCGCACGCAATATCCGGGCGATTCGCTTTCGCTGATTCTGTTTCATGATTCCGCCGAGGAAGTGCCACTGTCGCAATTGGCGCGCGTAAAAGTGGGGCCGTACTACACGAATACGCGCGAGGGCCTGCGGCTGGCGCAACGGGTTTTGCAGCGTCAAAGAAAAGACATGAAGCAGATCGTGATGATCACCGACGGCAAGCCTTCCGCGCTGACCTTGGAAGATGGCCGCATCTACAAGAATGCTTTTGGATTGGATCCGATGGTGGTGAGTCAGACGCTGGAAGAAGTTTCAAAGTGCAAACGGGCGGGCGTGATGATCAATACATTTATGCTGGCGTCCGATTACGGGCTGGTGCAATTTGTGCAGAAAGTCACGGAGATGTGCCGCGGCAAAGCGTACTTCACTACCCCGTACACGCTGGGGCAGTATTTGTTGATGGATTACATGTCGCGGAAGACCAAGACCATTCACTGAGGCCGTTGGAAGTGGCGCCCCTCGGGGCGCGTGATGTCGTTTCCACACTTACCCCGGACTTGCGTCCGGGGCTAATGAATTTCGCTCCTGCGGAGCTGGTTCAAAGACTACGCGCTGCTTATCGGCCTGGGAACTTAAGCGGACCTAGTATCAGCGTCGTCTAGCTTGCGCCTTCCGCCTTTTTTACCGCCGACTCGGCGCCCAGGAAACCAATCTGGCTGTGGGTGCCGTCACAAAAAGGTTTGTTGGTCGAGCCGCCGCAGCGGCATAGGGAAAAAGCGGGCTTGCCGGTGAGGTCAAATTTATTGCCCTCGGCGTCGATTAGTTCGATGGAGCCTTCTGCGCCCTCTACGCGATAGGGGCCGTTTTTCTTGATGGTGATTTTTACAGACATGATGCCTCCGGGATGGTTCTCATTGATGAAGATATCAGAGTAGATGACGGGCTACTAGCAGGTACAGAGCCCGTAGGCGCTGGTTCGATTAAGAAGGTAGGGGTCCTTCGACTTGCAGACGTTCACTTCGTGTACGTCTGACTGCGCTCAGGATGACAATTTGGCTGGGTTGGCTGAGAGCTGGCGGCTGAGGGCTGACAGCTGAAAGCTTCTACGCCGCTGCCGCTTCTTCCTGCAGCAGGCTTTGATAGAGCTGCATGTATTCGTCGATCATGCGGCGGGCGGTGAAGTGTTCGCGGGCGCGTTGGAACGCTAGGTTGGCGAAGTTGCGGCAAGTTTCTGGCTCGTCGCTCAGGCGGCGAATCATGTCGGCGAGACTGTTGGCATCGTTGGCCCGGAAGTAGAGTGCGGCGTCGCCCCAGATTTCGCGGAACGACGGAATGTCATTGGCGATGATGGCGCAACGGGAAAATGCAGCTTCGAGCGCAGCCATGCCGAAGGGTTCATAGCGCGAGGTCGCCGCATAGATGGCCGCGCGGCTGTAGAGAGTCCGCAGTTGGGCTTCGGTCTGCGGACCGCGCAGCGCGATGCGGATGTTTTCCAAGTCGAGCTTTATATCGGCACGGATGGGGACCTTGGGCGCAGGCACCGGAGAATCGGCGCCGACAATGCAGACCGGAAGCGGATGCGTGTGTTGAGTGAGCAACGAGACCTGCTTGCCCGCGTCCCAGATGCGGCCGACCGCGAGCACGGACTGGTCTTTGTCCACGTAGGGATTGAAATAGATAGGATTGCGGCCGTTGTGAATCACGGCTTCGCGCACCGGATGCGTATAGCAGGAGTGGATGGTGTCCAGCATCCAGGTGGTGGGGGCAACCACGGCGCTGGCCTTCAAGAGTCCTTCGGTGACGACCTCGCGATACCAGTCCAGCCAGCGACCGGGCTTAGGCTCGCGGCCATGCACTGACTTCCACCAGCTAATCAGGTCGCCGTGGGCTACGACGACTCGCGGTGTGGCGACGGGAAGGTTTCCATAGCACAACTGGTTTAGATGGAGCAGGTCCGGCTTGAGCTCTTTTACCAGAGACGTCAGATACGCGGCCGAGTCGGTCAGGTCCTGCTCGCCTTCCTGCATCCAGTCGAGGCGGAATGCAGTGGGGCGGTATTCCAGCCCGTGAAGGTTTTCCATCCAGGAGGTCTGGTGTGGCAGCGGGATTTCTCCGAAGCTGACCAGAGTGACGCGAACTCCGCGCGTGACCAGGCCGGTCACCAGTTCGCGGGTGTAAGTCCACACACCGCTCATCGTGTCTGCTGTTACCAGGACGTGCACGCGGGCTCCGGGAGATCAAAGAAGCAGCAGAGAGACGGCTGCTTCGGGTTCTATTGGAGCTATTCTAGTGCGAGTTGCTCCCAGGTTGAAGGATTTCTTCGATCATGACCGGGGAGGGGATGCACAGTTTTGCATAGGGCACGGTTACGAATCCCGTAGGCCCAGACGCCCTCGTCTGGCCCGGTGAGCGCAAGCTCGTCTAAACCGCCGGGCTGCCGCCCGGGGGCAGGTGAGGCACCCGCTCCTACGCGATCTAATGAGTTAAGCCGGAGAACAGTCACGATACAATCAAAACATGCTGCGAATGATGTGCATCACCGCGCACCCTGACGATGAAGCAGGCGGTTTTGGCGGCAGCCTGCGCCTGTATCATGAGCGGGGAGTGGAAACCTGCGTAGTTTGTCTTACGCCCGGACAGGCGGCGACCCATCGGGGCGGGGCAAAGAACGATCTGGAACTGGCGGCCATGCGGCGAAAGGAATTTGCCGCGTCGTGCGAAATTTTGAGAGTCTCGCGCGGAATCGTACTGGATTATCCCGACGGCCAGCTTTACCTGCAAGACTTGTATAAGGTGGTCTGCGATCTCGCGCTGCAGGTGCGGCAGTTTCGGCCGCAGGTGTTGCTTACTTTTGGCCCGGAAGGTGGCGTCACTGGCCATGCTGATCATTCCATGGCTTCGATTTTTGCCAACCTGGCGTTCCACTGGGCGGGGCGCGACAATCGCTATCCTGACCAACTCAAGAACGGCGTGAGCACGCATCGCACGCAGAAGTTGTATTACGCCACCGCGGATTTCGTACTGCCCAATCGCCAGCCGATTACCCTGCCGCCCGCGACGGCGATTATCGAGATTGGCGATTATCTGGAGGACAAGATCGCCGCCTTCAAGTCCCACACCAGCCAGTCGCCGTTGTTCCCGCTGCTGGAGGGGCACGTTCGCAAGCGAGGCCAGCAGGAGATGTTTCATCTGGCGGCATCGATGATTCCCGGGCCGATGGTGCAGGAGACGGACTTGTTCGCGGGAGTGACGGAAGATTGATGGACCGCAGGCGCTAAAGCGCGGAAATAAATGAAGGCCCTTAACGCAGCGCTTAAGCGCTGCTCCACACAAAATCATCGCAACTAGGAGTTGCCGGGACAGCCGAGGCGGCTGTCCCGGCGTTGCGTCGTATCAGCGCGGCTTAATGATGTCGCTTAGCATGTCCGGCTTTGATTCGACCCGCACCAGGTGAGGATATTTTTCGCCGCCGTGATAGTCGAGCTTGTAGGTCTTGTAGTATTCGGTATTTTCCACCAGCAACTCAAGAGCGTCAGAACCGTTCTTGCCTGCATGCAGCGCGTCCCGAAGGACATCGAAAGAAAAGCTGCGTCCATTCACGGCAACGACTTTCATGCCTGGTCCGATTCCGGCTAGCGCGGCTGGTGAGCCTTCGATGGTGTCAATAATGCCTCCATCTTCCTGAAGTTGCAGTCCGATCGAGTACGAGGCGTTGATCTGCTTCCGGCTCCCTTCGTAAGCCTTGATCATTTCCGAGCGGGTGTCGTCGTAGATCACTTTCCAGCCGCTGTTTTCAATCCCGCCGAGCGGTGCGCCGGCGTTGTGGTTAGTAAGCCGCGCCGTCCAAAAGCCGCGCCAATCGTAAGGTGCAACCTGATCGAGCGCGCTGATCACGTCGTCGAATGTGTAGGTCTTGACCATGGGTGGGCCGCTGGGAGCGCCATGGAATAAATGACAGAAATCATCGATGGATTTCTGGCCGTGGGTTTGCTGCCGGATGATGGTATCGACCCAAAGCCAATTCAGCACATCTTCAGCATAGAAATCGGTGCTGCGGCGCCACGAAGACCATTCGGAAGGCGAGAAGTAGAGATCAGCCGCAGCGTCGGCGGTGTCCTGTAAATTGCGCCAGGTGCGGCCGGGTTCGTGGTCCAGCCGTCCTGCGATCTGAGCCACCTCCTCGCGATATTCTTCCGGCGTCCACATGGCGCTGCGCGCCGTGAGCACATCTCCCAAATAGGAAGTCAGACCTTCGTAGACCCAGAGCAAATCGTCCTGCATGGGCTGTTGGTAGTCGGGTGTGGCCAAATCCGCCGGGCGACGGTACTTGCCATTCCAAGAATGCACGTATTCGTGCGGCAGAAGGCCGGAGTACAGCATGCGAAGTTTTTCGTCCACCAACCCCCGCTCCGGAACGCGGCTATCGTCGGATTCGTGGTGCTCCAGGCCGAAATGCGCCACGTGGTCGCTCAAGCTATACAGAAAGTGGTAGTCGCGATAATGGCGCGCGCCGAATAGCTTGCCCGCCTGCACCTCCAGGTTGCGAAAGCGTTCCCAGGCTTCGGGCGGCGCGTCGAGAGCGGCGGCGCTATCGGCGGCGATGTCCATCTCGGCGGGCGGAGTTTGTCCCTCGTTGAGTGGAACGACTTTCATGAACTGGCCAGCGATTACGGGAGCGTCCACCAGCATGGTGAGAGAAACCGGGGCGAAATTAAGATCGCTCTCCGACTTCGAAATTAGAGGAAGCGAGGTCCCGAACTTCCAGCCAGCCGGCAAACGAAGGCTGGCGCTGTACGTGAGTTGGTCAGATGTCCAGCCTTTGGGATAGAGCAAGAGCTGGTTCCAACTGATGACGGTAAGCGCGGCCGTGGCGGAGGCATCTGCTGAGAACCCGGCTTCGGGCGTCGCCGGCGAAAGATAGTCGAGCGATGCGTTCACCTCGTTGACCCCGGCGGGTACTTCCACGTGAATGGTGAAGTTGTCGGTCAAGTCGCGCCGCCAGGTTAAGATCTGACCGTTGCCAACAAATTTCAGTCCGGCGAGATCGTCGATCGGGCCGTCCGGTGCATGCTCGCCGGGAATCCATTTGGGATAGTAGAGAGTCAGGGTGCCGGGGGCGGCGGGAATCGTGAGTTGGGCATGGAAAATCTTGCGTGGGGCTTCCGTAGCATCGACCGAAATTTTAATGTTGGGCGCTGGGCCTTGGGCGAACAGTGCGCATGTCAAAAACAGAATAAATGCCAAAACTCCAGATTTAAAACGATTCATGAATCCCCCCGAAGACTGTGACCGCAAACGTATGACTATACCAGTGGTGGGTTTCCCGGTACAGTCCGTCGGTTTTATGGCACCACCTGGAGCTGGCGCGGAAAATTCACGGACCAATGATTCCATCTGCCGGCCATGACGGCGGTAGTGGATTGCTCTATGATGACTGCGATGCAACATCGCGGAAAATTCATCACTTTCGAGGGACTCGACGGCTGCGGCAAGAGCACGCAGCTGAAAAGACTGGCTGGGATGTTGCGGGACCGGGGATTGTCCGTGGTGATAACCCGCGAACCGGGCGGAACGCCAACCGCCGAAAAAATTCGTCAGCTGGTGCTGGATACCCGCACCGACGGTCTGGCTCCGCTGGCTGAGCTGGCACTCATGTTCGCGGCGCGGGCCCAGCACATCAAGGAAGTGATTCAGCCGGCGATGGCTGAAGGCCGCATCGTGCTATGCGATCGATTTACGGATTCTACGGAAGCCTATCAGGGCGGCGGCCGCAAGTTGGGGACGCAGCCAGTTCTTGCGTTACATCGAATACTTTGCGGGAATCTGCAGCCGGAACTCACCATCCTGATGGATTCCGATGTGACTGCGAGCGTGGAACGTGCTCGCCGTCGCAATAAGACCAACGCCGCCAGTCACGGCCGCGGAAAGAGTGACGAGAATCGATTCGAGCAGGAGAGCCGCGCTTTTTTCGGCCGAGTGCACAACGCCTACTTAGCGATTGCGAAACGCGAGACGCAGAGAGTCGCGCTGGTCAATGCGCGCGGCACCCCGGAAGCAACTCACCGGCAGATTCTGGATATTGTCAGGAAGAAGTTGAGGCTGGGAAGATAAGCCATAACACTTATGCCCTTTTCTGATTTTCATGGCAACGCCGAAATTGTCGATCGCTTGCGCGATATGCTGCGCCGCGAACATTTCCCCCAGGCCGTGATTCTGGCTGGGCCCGCCGGCTCGGGCAAATATACGTTGGCCCTAATGCTGGCAAAGGCGATGAATTGTCTTGCGCCGATTGAGACCGATGGTCTTCCTGATTTCTGTGGTAAGTGTTCCAACTGTATCCGTATTGCTCAGTCGGAAGACCTCGACGCTCGGTTTTCTGAGGCGGTCGAGGCCCGTGAAAACCTGCGTGAGACTGACAAGAAAGACACGCGGCTTTTTGTTCAGACGCATCCCGATGTGCTCATCATTCCGCCCGATCCGCCGCAGATGATGATCAAGATGGACCAGGTGCGGCGCGTGATCGAGACCATCTATTACCGTCCAGGCGATGCGAAAGAGCGCGTCTACATTTTCACCGACTCGGCGTTCATGAAAGAAGCGGCCAATTCCCTGCTCAAAGTGCTGGAAGAACCGCCTGAGTTCGCGACCATCTTTCTCCTCACGGAAAACCCAGGCGAATTGCTGCCAACCATCCGCTCGCGATCGATGATGGTTGCACTGAGCGCTCTATCGGTCGTGGAAATTGAAGACTATTTGGCAAAGTGTCGCCCGGAGTGGACATCAAAACAACGCTCGCTGGTAGCGCGTCTCGCGGAAGGCGCAATCGGACGGGCAGTCACGTTCGATCTTCCGGCTTATACGGCGGCCCGTGCACATGCGCTGACCATCCTGAATTCGGCGTTGCGGACTGGCGATCATAGCGAGCTGTTCAAAATTACGGAAACCTATCGAGCTGGAGCCGAGGGGCGCTCAAAAATTGAAAACCTGCTACGAACGCTCTACTCTCTCTTGCAGGATTTGACGTTCGTTAATTCTGGCACCCCGGAATTTATCCGCAATACCGACATTCAGCCAGAATTGCAGAAGCTCGGGGAATCCGCCGATTTCGAATGGATTACCTACGCCGCCGATCGGCTGGCCGAAGTGGAACGCGGCATGCGCCGGAATTTATTGCGGTCGCTTTCGCTGGATGCATTTGCGACGGCGCTGGAAAGATAGCCGTTAGCACTTGGCAATTAGCATTTGGCCACCACGAATTTGGAATGGCCAAATGCCAAGTGCCAGATGCTAAATGCTTTGTGCCCTCCCCGAAGCCCTCCCTCGGACCAGCATTTTCAGCATTGTCATCATTCCGGCACCTGTGCTACGGTTTAGTCAAAGTTCACGCCTTCCATCCACAATTAGTTGCGCCAGGTTGTGGTCCCTAGGAAACGTGTTGAAGGTGGTCTCATGAAAGATGCAGTCGATTCGCTGCCAGCCGAACGCCCGTCCGAAGCAGAAGGTTTTGCCAACCGCAAGCTCATCCGTCCGGCGCTGAACCGGACCGAGCACACACCTACAGAGTCATTCTCCGCAAAATGCCGGGGAACGCCGGGAGCGTCCGGCACATAGCGATCGCGGCGGTCATGAACGGTCCAATGGCGGCGGCAAGAAGCCGGCCCCACCGGAGCAGACCAACGCCGAGAATTTTTATTATCAGAAACAGATGCAGTCGAAGACGCCGATGGTCATCGTGCTGCGCGACGGCGAGCAAATTCACGGAATTATTGAGTGGTATGACAAATCCTGCCTTAAGATAAACCGCAACAGTGGATCCAACCTGCTGATTTATAAGCCTGCGATCAAGTACATGTATAAAGAGGGCGAGAACAGCGGGAAATAGAAAGAAAATTTAGATCTGCGCTTTTGGATTTTGCTGGGTTGCAACTTCGTCGTTTCGACAGAAGAGTTTTCGTTGAACGTCCTTCACTTTGGCCCATTTGAATAGCTTCAGCGTTTCCAACGCTTTTTCGTACATTTCCGGCGTACGCGTCACTACGGTCATATATGCATCATTGTTGATGTGAAGGAAATAATCGACGCTACCAAATGCCCACTGAGGTACATAGTACGCATCCCACCCAACGATCATTGGCTGCACAATCAACGCGACGGCATCAACAAATTCATCATCGCGGAAAAAATGTCCAGGCGCAACTTCTAGCGATCTGGTTTCACCATAACCTGCTCGAAACCGTTCAACGGCCTTAAAAGCGACCGCTTCGACTCTCGGATCCCAAGCTCCCCACCGAGTGATCCATAGAGTCGCGCCTCTGAAGTGTGTCTCTTCGTACCCAAGGGCGGCCACAACTCGAGCCAGAAACACTAACTGGCCCTCTCCGACAGGATTTTCGATGTCGATACAGCGCGCTGTTGAGTCGGTGTAGTAGAGATCCTCGCCGTCAAAGTGAAGATCACTAAGACCAGCAAAAAAGGCTCGCACTTCGTCACTTGTTACGACTCTCATAATTCGTCCGCAGTCCAGGCGACGATCGAGAACGACTTTACAATTTCGGCAGCACAATCCCCGTCTGCGACTGATACTTCCCTTTTCTATCCGCGTAGCTGACTTCGCAGACTTCATCTGATTGGAAGAACAATATCTGGCACAGACCTTCATTGGCGTAAATCTTCGCCGGCAGCGGCGTGGTGTTGGAAATTTCCAGAGTCACAAAGCCTTCCCACTCCGGCTCGAAGGGCGTGACGTTCACGATGATGCCGCAGCGGGCGTAAGTGGATTTGCCCACGCAAATGGTCAGCACCTCGCGCGGAATTTTGAAGTATTCCACCGAGCGGGCCAGCGCGAAAGAGTTGGGCGGGACGATGCAAACATCGGAACGCACGGTGACAAACGAACGCTCATCGAAATTCTTGGGGTCGACCACGGTGGAATTCACGTTGGTAAAGATTTTGAACTCGTCGGCGACCCGCAGGTCGTATCCATAGGAAGAAAGCCCGTAAGAAATTACGCCTTCGCGTACCTGCTTCTCGGAGAAGGGGTTAATCATTTCGTTTTCGAGGGCTTTTTTGCGGATCCAGCGGTCACTCTTCAGCATGAGGCTCCTTGGGAATGCGGCTTTCAGCTATCAGCTCTCAGCTTTCAGGAAAATCCCTGTGGAAGCAGTGGTTTGCCTGATTCTGATGGCTGAAAGTTGATGCTGCGGGTGCCGTCATCTTACGGGATACACGCTGCCGTTGACAATCTCTGATATCTCCCTTAGCATCAAGCACTTGGTGGACTTTGTAACCACTCCGCCGCCGGGAGCACGCCTGTGATTAAGCTGGACATCATCAATGAAGTGGTGAATAAGACCGGAATCACCAAAACCAAGGCTGAATTGGCCGTGGAAACTGTCTTCGAAAGCATGAAGCGGTCGCTCTCCAAGGGCGATCGTATTGAGCTGCGGGGATTTGGCGTGTTTAACGTGCGCCCGCGCAAGACTGGCATTGGACGCAATCCGCGCACCGGCGCCGAAGTTTCCATTCCGCCGGGAAAAGCCGTACGCTTCAAGCCTGGCAAGGAGTTACAGTCGATCGACTGAGCGAAATCCTCTCTGCGCCGCGGACTTGGGCGCGTTGACGCTCATATGTGCGCCCATGAAGTAGAGTCCAGCGGAATGTTCTGATGTCTGAAATCATCCCACCCAGTTCTCCGATATCCCTTTCTTCCACCACCGAGTATTACCGCCCGATGGAAGTGTTTGTCGTAAAGCAACCTAAGCAGCGCTATTGGCTACACATCCTGCTGCTTCTGATTACGATCCTGACCACTCTTGTCGTCGGCGCGCACATGCAGTTCAACTTTGAACACAACCTGCCGAACTTCACGGCAGGCAATGAGTTCTTGCCGTTTTTCCCGATTGAATGGATATTGGCTTCGCCCTCGCGGCTGCTTCTCGGCATTCCCTTCTCCGCAACTCTGTTGCTGATTCTCATGGCGCATGAGATGGGACACTACGTCCTTTGCCGGGTCTACGGAGTCCGGGCGACGCTTCCCTTCTTCATCCCTGCACCTACTTTGATTGGGACTTTGGGAGCGGTGATTCGCATCAAGTCACCAATCCGTTCGCGCGCGGCATTGTTCGATATCGGAATAGCAGGACCGGTTGCGGGGTTTGTGGTTGCCGTGACTACACTTTTCGCGGCGCTGATTCTTTCGAAGCCCACGGTTTCAACCATGGCTCGTCCCGACTTGCAGTTGGGATATCCGTTGATCTTTCATGTCGCGCATCGAGTGTTAGCGGTCGTCGTGCCGAATAGTGTTGCAGTGATCCCGCTCGGCCGCTTGGCTCTTCATCCCATTGCAGTTGCGGCCTGGGTAGGGATGTTTGCGACCGCCTTAAATCTGCTGCCCAGCGGTCAATTGGATGGAGGCCACATGGTGTATGCGCTGTGGCCGCGCGCCCATCGCTGGGTCTCGTGGATGGTGGTTTTCTTTCTTGCTTATCTGGGATGGCATTTCGTGGGATGGCGCTTGTGGGCGGGATTGGTTGCGGCCATGAATATTATGTCGTGGCGTCAACAGCAGGCGCCGGAATATCCGGCGATTCGAGGATTTCGTTGGGGACTGGCATTGCTTGGCCTGGTGATGCTGGTTCTGACGTTCACCATTGTGCCGTTTTCGGGAGAAGGTTTCGGCTGGCGGTAGTGCGGAGAACGGACTATTGCGCAAGGGCCAGAGAAGCCCCGAGGGGGCCTTCGACTCCGTGTCTGCTTCGCTTCGTGAAACAGACGCTGCGCTCAGGATAACAATGGGTTAAGGATGTTCCCGCCTAGTCTTCTACTACTCTGGCGGTCGTTTCTTGCGAGGGCTCGCCGCCGGCTGCTTCTTGGGCGACGATCAAGCGGCGGGCTTCGACGCGTATCTTGGAAAGGTTCACGCCAAAAAGCGCTGCACCACCGATGGCGCCGACCGCACCCATGGCAACAGTTATTGGCGCGCCCAGCCGATCTGCCAATGCGCCTCCCAGGAAAGCTCCGAATGGGGCCATGCCCATGAACATCATGGAATAGACGGCCATGATTCTTCCCCGCAGGTGGTCGGGCACCATGGCCTGGATCAGCGTGTTGGACGAAGACATTCCCAGCATCATGCAGAAGCCGACGGGAAGAAGCAGAGCCGTCGAAAGCCAGAAATTCCTGGAGATCGAAAACAGAACCAGGCTGACACCAAATCCTCCGCAGGAAAATGCCACCCAGCGTCCGAGCCCGCGGACACCGGTGCGCGTGGCCAGAGTCAATGCGCCGAGCAGCGCGCCAACTCCGGTGGCGCCCATCAGTATTCCCAGGCCGACTGCGCGGGGATCGTCCTTCGTTCCCATGAAAATGCCCAACCCGCCGACCCCACCCTTCACCAGATTGTTGGCAAACACCGGCATGAGCACGGTGTAGGGCATTGCCACCAGGCTCACCAATCCGAGGAGCAGCAGAATGTTGCGGATAGGAGCCGTGCGCTTTACAAAGCGGAAACCTTCGATCATGTGGGCCAGAGGCGAACCCGGGGGTGCGTGATAGATCGGGCGCTGCACCTTCATCATGAGCAGTCCGATGATTACCGCGATGTAACTCACGGCATTCGCCAGAAAGCACCAGCCTTCGCCGATCTTTGCCACCAAAATTCCGGCGATCGCGGGACCGATGATGCGCGCGCCATTAAACATCGAGGAATTCAGCGCGATGGCATTCATCAGGTCTTCTTTGCCGACCATGTCCACCAGGAAGGACTGGCGTCCTGGAATATCGAAGGCGTTCACGACACCCAGCAAAGCGGCCAGCACAAAGATGTGCCAGACCTGAATTCTGTGGCTGAGCGTCAATGCGGCAAGGATGAACGCCAGCGTCATCGAAGCAATCTGGGTGCCGATAACCACCCGATGACGATTATTGCGGTCGGCCACAATCCCCCCCAGCGGCGCCACCAGGAACACCGGAATCTGGCTGGCAAATCCTACAGAACCCAGCAGTAGCGATGAACCGGTCATCCGGTAAACCAGCCAGGACTGGGCCACGCTCTGCATCCAGGTGCCGATCAGGGAAATGAGCTGGCCGCTGAAGAACAGTTGGAAGTTGCGATGCTTGAGAGCACGCACCGTTGTCGAAACTCGTCCCTTACGCACAGAGGTTCGGGCGGAATGTGGCGAAGTATTCCTGTGGGAATCCTGCTGATGGAAATTCTTATCGATAGATCGATTGTTTCACTTTACGACAACGATTGTCGATGCCGTCTTCCGACAGACTTCGTGCGTCTAAGATTTAGACCGCAAAGCACGCCAAGTCAACGCCAAGAACGCAAAGAGAAGCATTCGAATTGCGTAGCGCGCTTTCCGAATCCTTTGCGGCCTTTACAGTTAAGACTTTGTCGGCAAGCTTTGGTGCCGACATTCCGGCACTATCCGTCACTTGAAATCTCATCGCCCCAGTGACTAACTGGGGACTTCCCAGACGCTACAAGCTCGGTTACAGTGGTCACTCTTGTTTTCAGTCCGGCCAGGAAATTGCGGACGAAATTCAAGAATGGAAGCAGTTTAAGTGGACTGTGGAAAATAGGTGGAGAGTTCCATGAGCACAGACCAGGTTCGCTTCGAGCGTCGAGCCACGCAACGTTTCGATTTTCACCTTCCTGTGACCATCCGTTCAGCGGTCAGTGGCAGCGAGGGCTACGGGTTTACCCAGGACCTTTGCGCCCGTGGAACGCTCTTGTACACAGATTTCGCCTTGTCTGAAGGGGATGCGGTAGAACTCACTCTGGTCATGCCCTCCGAAATTACTCTGGCCGAGAACATGCGCGTACGCTGCCGGGGAAAAGTTAGGCGCGTTTGCACCGCTCTAACGGGATCAAAATTCGGCGTGGCCGTTCACATCGAAGGTTACGAATATTTGCCGGAGGTTTCCAGCCCTGCTGCCGCCTTCGTTCGCGATTCGGTTGCGGCGGACGAGAATTCTGAGGACAGTGCGCTGGCCGCCCACACCTTTCAGATGCGCAGCGCCTTATAAGATTTTTTGAACTAATCTTTCTGGACTAGATCGCCGCGTGTTCCACGCGGAGCGTTGATTTTCCACAATCTTCGCGACTTTCCAAGGCTGCCCCTTTTGCGTAGAATGGTGTTTCCAGAGACATTGATCCTCCCCCCGGGGCTTTTCCCATTGGGTTTGCCCGTGGTCTCTGCAACAAATAGGGTTTGTCCCTAATACGGACTTACTTTCTGGGGTTTATTGCACGTTACGTAAGTCACTTGGCGTAACCTCGATCCCTTCATAACATGCTGATATTGGAACAGGAGTCAGGCCCCGGTCATGCAAGGCGTAGCAGTCACTCTTCTTACCGAAGATAAAGAACGGCTTTCGGCACTCCAGCATCGACTGGAGAGCACGCAAAGCGGGCGCATTGTTTTCGCCCATGTAGGTTTCCCGGGCGCCGCCACGGATCCCATCTTGCGGCAAATTCAGGACGTCCGTACCGAAGTCCTGCTGGTGGATATCGACCCGCATAATGCGCAACGCGCCATCCATACCATCGAACTGATTCATTCCAACACCTCGGAAATTGTGGTTTTTGCCATCGGCAGCATGCATGAGCCAGGGACGATCGTGTCCGCCATGCGCGCCGGAGCCCGTGAGTATCTGGAGCGGGATGCCAGTCCGGCCAGCATGGTCGAAGCCCTGACCCGCTTTTCGTCTTCGCGCAGCAAGGCCCGCGCTACCTCCGGACGCGCCCGGGTATTTACCTTCGCCAGCGCCAAGGGTGGAGCGGGCGCTACTACGGCTGCGGTCAACACGGCGATTGCGTTGCAGGAGTCTCACGGCGGGGTCCTGCTGGTTGACTTCGCCCCACTGGGTCATGCGTCTCTGCATCTGAACTTGCGTCCGGCTTTTGGGGTGATGGACGCCCTGCAAAACCTGCACCGGCTTGATTCGTCGTTGCTGGAAGGGCTGATGACCACCTGCAAAGGCGGGTTGCAATTATTGGCGGGCCCACAGCAGCCTTTGACTCTGCAGCCCAACGCCGCCGATCTTGCCCGGCTATTCGATCTTCTGGTTTCGCATTTCCGCTACGTAATCGTGGATTGCTCCAGCCGCATGGACCAAACCGCGCGACTGCTTTGTGATCTGTCAAACGCCGTGCTGCTGGTGGCGCAGGCGGATGTCGTCTCCTTGTGGAGCGCGGCGCGCATCCGGACATTTCTGGAGGAAGGCGCGGGACGGGACCGCGTGCGCCTCATTCTTAATCGCTATAAGAAAATCCCCGGCTTCACCGATGAAGACGTGGAAAAGGCGACCACCTGCAAGCTGTTGTGGAAACTTCCCAATAATTATCACTCGGTATCGCCCGCGATCGACAAGGGCGCTCCGGTCGCATTCCTGAGCCACGACGACATCAGCCGTTCCTATCGCGCGCTGGCTGAAACTTTGGCGGATGCCTCGGCAACTTCGGAAGGTTCCATGGACCTCTCCTACGATCCCGACAAGAGCGGGGCCAAGAAGAAGGCAGTCGGACACCTGCTGATCTCACCTTTGCGCGCCGGGCAATAATCCATCAATGAATGTCGAACGTGTTTCCAGCTCAATCGGGTGGAGCAGGCCTTCCCAGGCCTGCGTCAAGATGACCTTGATAGAGAGCTTCAGCCGCTGAGGTACGTAGTAAGCGACTGACAGAGCGCAGAACAGCTACCGCTGGTGCTAAAACGCAAACAGAAGCAAGGGCCTTAAACGCAGCGCTATAAGCGCTGCTCTACCCAAAATCAGAGTTTACTTGCCGGCCGCGGATTTTCCTTCGAGCGCGCTATAAATGGATTCGTTGGAGCAGACTTCGTAATACCACTTCTCGGTCCAGTGCTGGAGGGTGAAGTCGTGGGTGTCGATCTGCGGGATGCGGCTGCCGCGAACTACGATTTTACGGAAAATGTCGTTGCCAACCGGGACCAGCCCACTATAGAGGCGGGATTCTTCGCTCCCCCACAGCGCGGGCAGCGGGAGGTGCAAGGGTGCCAAGGAAATCTCCTGCTGTAGTTTCTGGAACGCCGCCGCGCTCACACGAATGCCGCTGAGGTTGTACTTCATGATGAAGTCTTCGGGGCTCTCCAGTGCGTCGGCGTCGCTTACGGTTTGAAAGGCGTAGACGTTGAATGGAGTTTCCATTTGCTCCATGACCTTGCGCACGCGCTTGTTGCACGAGGAGAGCCGGTCGCTTTCGTTCAGCGCGTCGGAGATCATGATGCGTTGCTCGCCATCCATCAAATACATGGGAGGTGAGTCCTGATAGGAAATCCCCACGCCCAACTCCAATGACGGAAGCCCGGCACGCTCGGACAACTGGTTGTAGCCGCGCACAATTTCGATCATTTCCCGGGCTAGCACACAGGCTTTGCTGACGGCCAGCGGGGGCTCTCCCTCGCGCTCCAGAAACGCCAGAATAATGGCGTCGCCTTCCAGGAAGACTTTGGTAGCTCCGTATTTCCGCAAGAGCTTATTCACCGGGTCGTAGAAATTCAGGCTGAAATACGAAGCGGGGTTCATGTCGCGTTCGAGTAACGAACGGGTCAGGCGCGATGAGTCGCGCACATCGGCCTTGAGAATCACGTGCCGCAGAACTTTTTCTTCCGACGGTTTCTTCTCCTCCGGCAGCAACAACTCATACAGCGTGCCGTTGAGGGCGGAAAGTTCCCGCAACTTCGCGTTGCCGATCAGATTGATGCTGTCCATGGCACCGTTGAGGACTTCCAGGCGTCGCAGGTCGCGGTGATAAAGCATGAAATCGCGGAGAAAGCGCCCTGCGACTTTGGCCCGGTCGGCGGCGCGATAGCCGGCGACGCGGGTGACGGCGGCGGTAAAGTTCGCTGAAGAAAGCTTGCCATGTTCTTTGATGAGCTTTTCGACTCTTTCGCGTTCCTCACGCGAAATCAGGCCATTCTTCAACTGCTGGGGATTAATGCGTTGCGAATATTCGGCCAGTAGGGGCACGACTTCGTAGGAGGCAATCACATACTCCATCACGTTTTCCCGGTCCAGGAGATCCACCCAGGCAGCCAGGCGCGCCTTCTGCGACCGGCCCTCCGGAGTGGAATCGTCGGGAGCTCCGGCGCCCACCAATTCCTGGGCATTCTCCGGCACGCTGAGCCAGCCATCCAGGCCCGTGCTTTGTTCGGTTTCGTCCGCTTCAAGGCCCAACGACTGAAAAAAATCAGCTGCGATCCGGCGGACCTTGGCAAAGGTGTCGGGATCGCGGTCAAAATTTCCCAGCATGACGTAATATTCGGCGCAGAGATAGGTATCACGCCCGTCTTCGCTCAGGATGAGCGGATTCAAGAACATCTGATATTCCAACTCAGGTTCGTTTCCGAAGAGCGAACGGCGGGTGCGCAACAGCGTTTCTTTTTCGATCTCGCGCAGGGTGCGGAACAGTTCCTGGGCGGTTTGGCGGAGAATAATCTTCTTGGCCACCTGAAACGCGGCGAGCCGCTCGCGATACTCGAGGGCTCTTTGCTGGCGCACACCCTCGTAGCTCTTCAGCATGACCCGGCATCGTTCCAGGATTTGGGCGAACTGCAAGTTCAATTCCGTGCGCAGAAACTTGAGGATGGCGGCCCGCGCCAGCAGGTCCACGGAGTTGTTGCCGTCGGCCTTGGCGCGATTCAGGGCGGCCAAATGCATTTCCGCCAAAAGAGGCTTCAGATCCGAGGGGCCCGTCTTCGGGCGGGCGGTCGTCCGGTTCGATCCTATGATCTTGTTCGCTTGCATGGCGTCGGGAGCTTCGGCAGCCAGCAACGACTCTACATTGCCGTAGCGCATGATCAGTCGCGCTACGTGCAACCGGGTTTGCTCCACAAACTTGGTACTCAGGTGAACGTCGTGCCGCAGATTGTCAACGCCGAGTTGAAGACCAGCCAGCGAGAGCGCGGGGGTATAGGAGGCCAGACGCGGGGGCGCCGGTTCTTCGGATGAGGAACCGAGTCTGAAGATAGGGATCCGTGGCATCGCTTTGTGCGTTCGCTCCGCGCTGGTCCTACCGATCGCGCTTGACCTCGGGCGCTCGAGTCTCTATTGACCCGCGGCAAACGCAATCCAGGACCCCGTCAGCGGAGCGCAAATCCTCGGAAACTGCTGATTTTCCTGCCTATTTGAGGAGGTTACCACGGGAATTTGGGGGGCCAAAGTTACTCAAGTTATCTGCGACTACTCAAGCTTTCAGGGTGTAGGAGGGCTCAGATTTTCAGAAATATTCTCTTGCGATATAAAACCCACATGGCCAGCCAACACAGGAAAACGAAAACCAACGCGAAGGCCAAAGAAGCGTTGGCGGGATTGAAATGAGGTTCGATGAGCTTGGAATACAGAACTCCGCCCCAGCCGGTGAAAATCAAAAGATGGGCGAGCAGAGCGGCGCAGACATAGGCGGCAATCGCGTTCATGCCAAACACCAGAAACGGTTGGGTCCAGCGGCCGCGCCATTGTTTGATATCGAGGACCCAGTAGCACAATGCCAGGCAAAGCAGGGCTAGCCCCGCGGTGAGCAGTACAAAGGAACTGGTCCACAACTTCTTGTTAATGGGGAACCAGGTGTTGAAGAACTCGCCAGCCAGAAATAACACCGCTCCGGCTGCCGCCATCCCACCGGCTTTGCTGGCGGCGCTTCGGGCCGAACGCAGCCATTTTCCGGTCTGCAAACCAAGCAGACACGTCGCAACCGAAGGGATGGTACTGAGGACCCCTTCCGGATCGCGTGTGACTTCATAGAGGTGTCCCATCAGCAGCTTGCGATCCAGCCACGCCACAATATTGCGATCGGGATCGAGCAAAGGCATGTCGTGCGTCGGCACGCCGAATCCCGGAACCGGAACATAGCGCATCAGAATCCAGTAGCCCACCAGACAGCCGACGATCACCGCAACCTGAGCTCGCCAACCAACCCACATTTCCAATATCGCGGTGATCACATAGCAAATCGCGATGCGCTGCAGGACCCCATAGAAGCGCAACGAATGCAGGTGGTAGTGATTGGGAAAGCCGTTCAAGAACACGCCGAGAGCCAGCAGCAGCAAGCCTCGCCACAGCACGTGGCTCAACAGTTCCTGGCGGGATTCGCCCCGCTGCAGACGCGAACGGAACGAAAATGCCAGTGCCACGCCAACCATGAAAAGGAAAAACGGGAAGACGAGATCCGTGGGCGTCCAGCCGTTCCATGTGGAATGCTGCAGAGGCCAATAGGCCGCCGACTCATCGCCGGCATCGTTGACCAGGATCATGCCGGCAATGGTGCCTCCGCGCAGAAGATCGAGCGACATCAGCCGGGAGGCCGCAACCACCGGCCTGGTTCCCGCGGGTGCCACTTCGGCCATGGGCAAGGTTGACATACTTTGGCGTGCGGATTGTAGCACGCTGCGATCCTTACCAGACATCGCCCCTAGGGTTTCGTCTCCAGGGGATGTTTCGCCTTCTCGAAAAACTCATTCTGCATCTGCAAACTGGTGTCGTCGGCTTTCACCGCGCGGATGGCGGTCACGATCGCGTCGATCCACGCCTTCATTTTGAACTCGCCCAATTCCCGGGTGGCCGCGGAACCATCCCCAGAATAATGGTTGGGGAAGCGTGCATACCACCAGATTCCGGTGTAGAGCGAGTCGGGCAACTTCAATCGGGCTTGGTCGGCGCCGGATTCTTTGCCGGCCCGGTCCAGGTGCACCAGGTCCGGATGCGAGACCATCGTCGTCGAGGTCTCCGTTTCACCCGCGTGCATATCCATGGACGTTTTCTTGGCCGGCCCTCCCGGTGGGGTTCCGACGAGTCCTAGAACATACACCACGTAATCGTGCGGCTTCTCGAGTTGCGACTGGGCAAAAAATGGCAGCAGGCTCTCATTGCCGCCGTGGCCATTCACGATGATGACCTTCTTGCAGCCATTGCGCGCCATTTCGTCCGTGGTTTCCTGCAGTAGCTCCAGCTGCATATGCGAACTGTAGGCGACCGTCCCCGGCTCGTGGCGGGCCTCGAAAATCTGGCCGAAATAGTATTCCGGAAAGACGATGGCATATTCCTGTTCCGCCGCGTGCAGCGAGGCGTAGCGCACATTGAGAAGATCAGTCCCCAGCGGCAAATGAGGGCCATGTTTTTCCAGGATGCCGAAGGGCAGCAAGCAGGTCCCGTGCGATTGCTGGATGCCGCTGCGGAAGTCGGACGCAGTCAATTCCTCCCAGTGCGTGGAAATCCTGGATTGGGTCCACGACTGTGCGCCACCGAGCAGGCACGCAAATGCAACCAACAGAACTTTTCGCATAAGAACAGGACCCTCCCGAGGGGAAAATTTTATCACTCCCGCCGCTTATTACTCCCGTAACCATGATGTTTCATCATTGTCGGGATATGATTCGCCGATCAGGCAACATTCTATGAAGAAACTGCGTTTTGTAGTTTCGCTCACCACCAACGACAACGACTATCAGATGGAGCAAGCGGTTGCCGCCGAAGAAACCGCGCGGCGCCTCGGTGTCGACATTCAAATCATCTACGCGGACAACGACGCCATCGCGCAAAGCCAACAACTCCTGAAGCTGATTCAGTCGAATTCCGATGCCCATCCCGATGCCATTCTCCTGGAGCCGGTGGGCACGGCGCTCCCCCAAGTCGCCCGCGCTGCTGCGGCGGCGGGGATTGGCTGGGTGGTCCTCAATCGCGAAGTCGACTACATTCCCGAGCTCCGGAGGACATATGCGGTACCGATTTTCGCCGTCACCTCAGACCATGTTGAAATCGGCCGCATTCAGGGCCGTCAGTTTGCCGCCCTGCTTCCCAAAGGCGGCTCGGTCTTGTACATACAGGGCCCATCGGAGAGTCCGGCGTCGCAGCAGCGAACCGCCGGCATGCACGAGACCAAACCCAGAGACCTCGAAGTTAAAGTCCTGAAGGGCAATTGGACGGAAGCCAGCGCGTACAAAGCGGTCAATTCCTGGCTGCGGCTCTCCACCTCTCAGCAGAGCCACATGAACATCATCGCCGCCCAGAATGACGCCATGGCAGTGGGCGCCAAGAAAGCATTTCAGGAACTACCCGATACGACTTCGAGGGACCGCTGGTTGAGCCTTCCCTATCTCGGGATCGACGGCCTTCCGAAGACCGGTCAGGCTTGGGTACGCAGAGGATTGCTGGCGGGCACGGTGGTCGTGCCCCCGAACTCCGGAAAGGCCCTGGACATGGCCATGCAAGCGGTGCAGACGGGATCCAATCCAGCGGAGTGCACCCGCACCGTACCGGTATCTTACCCGACCGAAGGAGCTCTCGCGGCATGGCAAGCAGAAAAGGCCCGGACTCTTTCGGTTTAAGGGTTCTGTCAAGAGAAAGTGGTTACTCTAGTCATGCTGCCCTGACGGCATATCGAGGTATGATTTAGGCATCCGGCGCATATGAAAAAGCTAAGTTTTGTAGTTTCCCTCACCACCGACGATAACGACTATCAGATGGAGCAAGCTGCTGCCGCAGAGGAAGCCGCCCGGCGCCTCGGGGTGGGTTTGCAGATCATCTATGCCGAGAATGATGCCATCATTCAAAGTCAGCAATTATTGAAATTTGTTCAATCCAGTGCCGGATCGCGTCCCGACGGAATCATCTTCGAACCTGTGGGCGGGACTGCGCTACCGCAAGTGGCGCGAGCCGCCGCCACCGCAGGAATCAGCTGGGTGGTCCTCAACCGCGATGTGGATTATGTTTCCGAGCTGCGCAAGGTCCATCGCGTACCCATCTTCGGCATCACGTCCGACCACGAGGAGATCGGGCGCATTCAGGGACGGCAGTTTGGCGCGCTTCTGCCCAAGGGAGGGTCCGTCCTCTACGTTCAAGGGCCGTCGGAGAGTTTGGCCGCCAAGCAGCGTACCAGCGGCATGTACGAAACCAAACCCATCGATGTGCAAGTGAAACTCATGAAGGGAAATTGGACCGAGGCCAGCGCCTATAAGGCGCTCAGCTCCTGGCTTCGCTTGTCCACGTCCCACCAGACGCCGGTGCATTTGATTGCCGCCCAGGATGACTCCATGGCGGTGGGCGCGAGAAAAGCATTTCAGGAACTGCCCGACAATGCGGCGCGCGATCGCTGGTTGAGCCTGCCTTTTATCGGCTGCGATGGCATGCCCAAGACCGGACAAGCCTGGGTTAAAAGAGGGCTTCTGGCCGCCACCATCATCGTGCCTCCGAACGCGGGCCAGGCCGTCGAAATGCTGTCGCATGCCTTACAAAACGGTTCCATGCCGGCGGAGCGCACACTCAGTGGACCCATCTCGTTTCCGGCGCTGGATCAGCTTGCGGCACAGGCGCAAAAGGCGCGCAGCTCAACGGCGGGGTCCGCCCGGTAGGCCGCCTCTTTGAACTTTCTTTCCGCCTGAAATCCCTTCCCCGTTCCCCAGCGTCCACCTTAATTGCTAGAGTGATCCTTTATCATTTCCGGAAGGAGATCTCATGCCCACTCTGGTAGCCCAACCCACTCACATCCCTTGCGTTGGAACCAAGCCGAAGCTGATTGATGAATATATTGGACGAGTGAACAGCCAGACCACCAGCCTCAGCGTGGCCCACATGCGCAGCCCGGAAGGATGGACAGAGCCCGGACAAACTCCAGAGTTTGACGAGTTCACGGTGGTGCTCAAAGGCACCCTACGTGTACGCCACAAGGACGGCGAACTGGACGTAAGAGCGGGCCAGGCGGTGATCGCCCATGGCGGCGACTGGGTGCAGTATTCGACTCCCCACGCCGGCGGCGCGGAATATATCGCGGTGTGTCTACCGGCGTTCGCGCTCGAAACCGTGCACCGGGATTCTTAGTTGGTCGAATCGAAAAGCTGCTTGCAGCGCAGGCTGGGCCGGATCCAGAACCCGGCCCATGCTCTGTCGCTAAACGCTGCTACTTGAGAATGATCTCCTGCAGCAGTTCCGAACTGATAATCTCGCGAATCTCTGCTCGCTTTTCCGCGAGCTGTTGGGCTGGTTGCTTTCCGCCGATGATTTTATCTCGCATCATCTCGCCTTTCGCTGCCAGACCGTCCATGGCAGCGTGGTTCTTGTATTGGACCGCTATGCAGATGTCCCAATCCTCAGGATTGTTCTTGGTCTCCTTCAGAAACACTTTGTAATCCAGGATCGTTCCATCGCGTTTTTCCGCCTCGTAAATAGGCTTGGCGGATTGGCGCAGGCTGGTGAGATAGGCGTCCATGCCGGTAGGCTTCACCCGAATCAGTGAGACACGCCAGACTGGACCTTCGGTGTAGTGTTCCTGCGCGAGAAGCGCTGGGGCAAGCAGCAATAGGAAAGCGGCAAGACGGTAAATCGTTTTCATAGTGAGATCTCCTCTAATTAAGTTTTGGGTAAACGGCGAGGTGAATCATACGCTTTGGCGCGTGTTTTGTAAGTGAGCTGGGAGATTGTTCACGCGAAAAGCGGCCGAACTGCGCTCGGCGGACGGGTCAGAGACCCGTCCCCACACGACCATGTCACCACACGGGTTAGCTGAAAGCTGACGGCTGATAGCTGACAGCTCTATGGTGCTTCAATCAGCTCCATCTTTCCATCTTTGGTGCGGTGCAGGACCATCAGCTTGCCTTTGGGATCGCGAAAGATGAACACATCGCGGTCGCGGAAGTGGGCTTCCTTGATGGCTTCTTCCAGAGTCATGGGGTGCATGGCGACGGCGTCTTTCGAACGCACCAAGTGGACTTCAGTAGTCCTGGCAACGGCCGGAAACTTGTGTACGACAATCGGCACCGCGGTAGTCTCGCTGAGGCCGACGGCAACCTGCACCGACTCCTGGGGAGATTCCTCATCCCATTTTTTCTGGTCGTGCCGCTTCTTGCTGCGCGACTTGGTGTGGTATTTCACCGCCTGCTTTTCGAGGTGGTCGATGGCTTCATTGATCGCTGCGCTCATGTCGCCGGCCTGCGCCAACGCGACCAAAGGGCCTTTTCGTAGAGTGATCGTGATCTCCGCCTTGTGACGGCGCTTTTCCACGCTCAGGACTACCTTGGTTTCAAATTTGTCATGCAGGATTTTGCGGATTTTGGCGAGCCCGGTTTCAACTTCTTTTCGGATGGCGGGAGTGACTTCGTACTGCCTGCCCGTGTATTCCACGTTCATGAGCGCCCCCTACGGAGAGTGTACCTAAAATCACTGGGCACTACATTGGAACAACATCAGATTGCAGATTTCAGATTGTAGATTTCAGATTTAAGAAAGCGTCGGCAAACAAAGTTCAAATCTGCAATCTAAAATCTACAATCTCACATTACTTTTTGACCCTACGCTGGTGCGTACTCGGGATACGCATATCTTCCCGGTACTTGGCGACGGTACGGCGAGTAACCTGGATTCCCTGAGATTGAAGAATTCTGGTGATTTGTTCGTCGGTCAGGGGACGGCCCGGATCTTCGTCCTCAATGAGCTTCTTGACCCGGCGCTTGAGAATGAGTAGTGAGGTGTTGCCGCCCTCGGGGCCGTTCACGCTTTCACTGAAGAAATAACGTAGTTCAAACACGCCCTGTGGGGTGTGAGCATATTTATTGGCGACCGCACGGCTGACGGTCGAAGGATGCACGCCGATTTCTTCGGCGACCTCCTTGATCATCATTGGCTTCAGTTCATCGATTCCGCTTTCCAGAAAATCGCCCTGTCGCATCACGATGGTGTAGCAGACTTTCAGGATGGTCTGTTTGCGCTGCTCAATGTTTTTGATGAGCTGAATGGCGCTCTTGTAGCGCTCCTTGACGTAATTGCGCGTGTCTTTGTCGTTCGTATCGCGAGTTAAGAGCCGTTTGTAGGCCGGATTCAACCGCAACTGCGGGACGTCGTCATCGTTCATCATCACCAGCCACTCGTCTCCGTGCTTGACGAAGGCAACATCCGGCTCAATGAGCCGCGGCTGGCCCTTGTTGTAGCGCATCCCAGGACGCGGGTCGAGGGTCCGAATGTATTCCAGGGCAGCTTGTACAGCCTCAATTGGACGAGTGATGGCCCGCGCGATTTCCTTGTACTGCTTGTTTTGCAGGGCCCGCAGGTGCGAGTCCACCACCACAATGGCATCGGCCAGCACGTGGGCCACCTCTTCGAGGCTGCCGTTAGCATTGCCATCGCCATTTTTTTGCTCGGCAAGCTGTTGCTGATAACGTAACTGGCGGATCAAACACTCGCGCAGATCACGGCAACCGACGCCTGACGGATCCATCTGCCGCACCACTTCGATGGCTTCGTGAAGGTCCGTGAGATTGAAGTTGGGTTTGAATACGGGCACGGCGACCGGGGACGAAACTTGCTCAGGAATGGGTTTCGGCAGCGGCTCCGCCATAAATGCCTGGGGAGCCGGCGCGGCCGCAGCCGCGCTGCTACCGGTGATTTCAGCAACGATGGAAGAAGCAATGTCGGAACTGTCGGTGGTGATGCCACTCCACCCCGCATCGGCCAATATTTCAGCGCCCACTTCGTCCGAGGGAATGTCGAGGCCTTCCAACGACGCATCGAGCCCGAGTGCAGTAGCTTCTTTGACGACCTTTTCCAGAATCGTGGCATCCACTTCCGGCGGAGCCGGCGGTGCGATGCCCAACAACTCGTCGTCACTAGCGATCAAATAGCCATCTTCGTTTAGATTGCCGATCACCACTTCCGCGGCCTCACGCACTTCCGCACTCAAGGAGAGAGAACCCAGTTGCCACTTGAGATGATCGGAAAGATTGCTCGGCTTGGAGAGAAAATTCTCAAACGAAGGACGTTCGATCTCTTCCATCTCCCCAGGGCTGCGATAGCCGGGATCGAGGTACTCCTGGAAAAACGAACCAAAATCGATTTCTTCGAAGGGGTCTTTCTTTTCGACTGCTGTGACCGTATTTTCTTCGGGAGCCACACGGTCGCGCTCTTCTTCGCGCCGGTTTACATCGTCAATGAGAGGAACTGAATCCTCGAGCTCCTCGAGCACCGGATTCTCCACCATCTCGGCGGTGATCATGTCTCGCAGCTCAAGCTTGTTGAGCGCCAGCACGCTGACCATCTGCACCAGTCCCGGGGTCAGGATCTGTCGCTGTGAAACTCTCAAGTGCAGCTTGGGTTGCAACATCACCATAAGTTCAGTCGTTCGTCCTTGGTCGTTCGTCGTTGGTGTTGTGTCTCTGGCCCCAGGTCTTAACAGCTGATCGTCTTTAAGAATTTGCCAACGACCAACGACGAAGGACCAACGACCTGTTTCACACCAACGAAAAACTCTCTCCCAAATACACTCGCCTTACTTCAGGATTGTTCGCCAACTGGTCCGGATTGCCCGAGGCAAATATCCGGCCTTCATCAATAATGTAGGCCCGGTCCGTGACCGCCAGCGTTTCTCTGACGCTGTGGTCGGTAATCAGAACACCAATCCCGCCTGCCTTCAGGCTGCTGATAATTTTCTGCAGATCCAACACAGCTATTGGGTCGATCCCGGAAAACGGCTCGTCCAGCAAAATGAATGTCGGGTTAATGCACAAAGCGCGGGCAATCTCCACCCGCCGCCGTTCTCCCCCGGACAACGCATAACCCCGGTTCTGGCGTATGTGCTCCAAACCCAACTGGTCTATCAGCGTCTCCATCTTCTCCCGGCGTTCGTGCCAGGAGATAGGCTGCGCCTCCAGCACCGCGAGGATGTTTTCCTCAACTGTAAGCTTGCGGAAAACCGAAGCTTCCTGGGGGAGATAACTGATGCCATACTGGCGCGCCCGCAAATACATGGGCACGTCCGTGATATCTTCGTCGTCGATTAAAACTCGGCCTGCATCAGGGGGTATCAGGCCGACGATTGTGTAAAAGGTGGTGGTCTTGCCAGCCCCGTTAGGCCCTAATAAACCAACGACTTCGCCCTGCTCGACGCGAATGCTGACGCTATTTACAACCCTGCGACCGCGATAAGACTTGCTGATTTCGTCGGCGGCCAGCGTGTGCATTTATCGTGCCACTCGCGTGTTTGTAACGGTAGGGGACTGGTTGCTTCCTTCTACGAGCACCCTATCATCGTGTCTAAATAAAGTCAACGAAACCCCGGTAATCTTGCCATGTTCGGCATCAAAAATGCTGGGCGGTCCGCCGGTGAGCACAAACTTGTCGTCTGCGGCGGTATAGACAAGGTGATCTCCAGTGCCGCGACGCTCCGGCTGAGTGATGACAACGTTCTCCTCGGCGATAATTCGATCGATCCTTCCTGCTGAGTTAACTGGTTGATTCCCAGATGTTTGACCCCGTGCTGCTAGAAAAACATCCATGCGTGCCGCACTGATGGTGGCGGCCGTTCCTTTGGCGACCACATCGCCCTCGAAACGGGCTTTACGATCACTGTCGGCGTAGTTCAAGTCATTCGAAGTGACAAGGACAGGACTAGCTTTGCCACTTTTCTCAGGCTGTACCAGCACAGTGGACACTTTCTGGCTGGCCGAGGAGTGGGCGGTCACGGAGCGGCGGTCGCGATCAAACTCGATCGATGGTGCTTCCACCAGATTATCGTCTTGCCACAGCCGGGCGTCGCCGGTGTAAAGCGCAACCGCCGGGGTGCGATGAGCAATCATGGAGCGCGCGGTGACATGGATCGGGCTTGACGAAGCCAATAATGCTCCGTTGGGCTGCGGCTTGAGATCGGAATACGTACTCTTCACATCTCCGTCGGCATAGGCGTCACCCGTGGCACGGTTCATACGCATGGTGCGCGCTGTCGTGGTCATGCTTTTATCAATCACTCGCGCCGAGCCAGTCAGCGTTAGGACCTGATCCGCCGGAGTGTAACGGCCTTTGTCTCCCCAGGCTTGCCGTTCGCCATCGGCATAGGCCACGTTGCCTTGCTGGACAATCGTCTGCACGCCGCTGCCGGGAGTAAACGCTGCATCGACGGTGTTGCTGGTGCTGACCCGGTCCGGCTGTCCCGGAGTACTGCTCACGATACGGGCGGCTGCTGCACCGTGAACGGAAGCAAGTTGGCCCAGATCGTCGAATTTCGCCTCGAACTTTTCGGCGGTGGCAGTCGTCTGCTGCCCGGTAGCGGAAGCCGTCGGACGGACCACCATCTGCGGGGGGCCGGAGGTCTCGGCTCGCTCGAAGTGCCGCCCGTCGGCCAAATAGAAATCAATCACCGGCGCGGTCAATTCAAAATCCTGCGCTTTTGCCGAACCGGATGACGCTTTCTGATGTTGCCACAGCTTCACGTTTTCGTCCGCGTGGATCTTTTTCAGGACCGCATGGCTCTCCATATTCTTGCCATGTGTCCTCTTCGCATGAGTCCGATTTGCAACAAAGTCCAGAGTTGCGCGGCCGGCAGTTCCTTGCATAGGCTGCGGACCCTCGGTGTCCAGACGCACATCGCCGGTAAAAATGGCGGTCCGCAGAGCACTACGTTGGGAATCGCCGGCCGGAGCCGACATCAACAACTCCAGTTGCGTGGACCGTACTTTCGCCGGCTGCTCGCCTTCCGACTCGACGAGAACATTCCCCCGCGCCAACACCCGATCCACGGAATTATCGGCCTTCAGGAAGATCGTGGCGTTATCTGCGTCCGCGCGCTGCGCGCCGTCCACCAGATGAGCGTGATCAAGCACGATGATTCGGGGATCTTTGGCGATGGTCCCGTGGGCCGCGGTTACAGTCGCTGGAGTGCCCCCGCTAAGCACGATATTTACCTGCGACAACAGCGTGAGGACGTTGGTTTTGGCGTTATACGTGACGCCCACCGCCGATCCACTGGCTTGGGGCACGCGAAAATCCACTCTCTCGGCCGTACGCGCATCCCCGGTGTTCTGATTGAAAATCAAATTCGTGGTCTTGAGGTGGATCGGATTCTTGAGCTCTTTGGGCGCCGCCTGATCGGCACTGCGAACCCCTCCCGGATTGGCTTGCAGATCCAGTTCCACTTCGCCTTTGCCGATCACATCTCCGGTTTGCTGGTCGTATTCGAAATCCTTGCCGTAGATTTGGTCGAACCGATTGGAATCACGCCCATAAAGAGTGATTTCCACGTCGGAAAGCTCGGCCCGCCGCCCACTCTTGTACTGCAATGCTTTGCTGGCTTCGACTCGAAAGAGGGTACGCCCCTGTTCCGATTTAGAGACGCTGAAGCCTTTCGCAGTCTGTTGAATCTCCAACCCCATCTTCTCCGGCACTTCCTTCAGAGCGTTCTGCACCTTGTGCCGGGCATAGAGATACATCCCGCTCACCACCAGGACCGAGAGGATCGCGGCGAGCGCAAACCAGCGGCGCAAGCGGGAGATTTGAGGGGGCATCTGGATAGAGTTTACTTGATGGCGATGACCGGCGAACGCACTCTTCGGGTCGAACGGGCGCCGGAAGTCTAAGGCGGGAATTAGCGATAGCGGACCAGGGTGCCGGCAATCATGTCGTGCAGGGCCTGTTTGCGCTCTGTGAAACCGGCCATGATGAAGCCGATCAGGAGAATGATTCCAGAAATGATCTTTGCGAAATGCCGCCCCGTGGCGCGCGCAAACGAGATACGGTTCCCTTGCAGGTCCGTCACTTTCAGTCCAAGCATCAGTTTGCCAAGCGTGGCCTGTTGGGTCGAACTCTCCATAAGGGCCTCATAGAGCCAGGAGACCACAATCGAAAGACCGGCGAAATGTACGGTAGGACCGGTTCCAGGCGCCCCGAAATCAGCGTGACTGGATATGTGCAACATCATGCGAAGGGGGGTGAGCGCGATTTGAATCAGGAAGACATCAATCACAATGGCGAGAAACCGGATCCAGAACCCGCCCCAATGCACCGCCGCGGCCTGAACTGGTTGCGCGGCTGCGGCAGCTGTCCCCATGGCAGTCCCGCAATTCGCGCAAAACTGCACGGTCGGCGCATTTTGAGCGCCGCATCGATTGCAGAAAATCGCAGCTTCGTTCATGAGCCGAAAATATAACTGCGTTCAGGTTTCGTGTAAAGCCTTTACGAGAGTTTTTCCGGGTGGACGAAGTCGTTTAAACTCTCCCGACCATGACTTCGCGATCTCCGGCTCTTTTGGACCTGCACAACATTCGCGTAATGCGCGGCGATAAGACCGCTCTCGACGATTTCACTCTTTGCGTTGCCACCACCGAACGCGTCGCTATTCTGGGTCCAAACGGCTGCGGCAAGTCCACTCTGATTAAGACCATCACCCGCGAATGCTATCCCGTGGTCCGGGAAGGTTCCAGCATGAAGATTTTGGGCCGCGACTCCTGGGATGTTTTCGCACTGCGACCGCTGCTGGGCATCGTGTCGAACGATCTGATGTCCGCTTGTACCGGAGAGGCAACGGGACGAGACGTGGTTCTTTCGGGCTTTTTCAGCAGCACCGACATTTTTCCCAATCACACGGTCACTCTTGAGCAAAAAGGTCTGGCGGAAACCGCGCTGGCCCAGTTGAAAATCTCGCATCTGACGGACCGCCCGGTCAGCGAAATGTCGTCCGGCGAAGCCCGGCGCGTGCTGATCGCCCGGGCCCTGGTTCACAATCCCCACGCGCTGCTGTTCGATGAGCCCAGCAATTCTCTCGACGTCTTTGCGCGCCACAGCCTGCGGCAAACCATGAGCCTGCTGGCGAACTCAGGCACTGGAATCATTCTGGTGACTCATGATCTCTCCGACATCATCCCAGAGATCGATCGCGTACTTCTGATGTCGGCTGGCCGGATTGTGGCCGATGGGCGCAAGGAAGAAATATTGCAGCCTGATCGTCTGGCAGCGCTATTCGGAATTGATGTGGCCCTGGCGCAGCGCCAAGGCTACTACCATTTGTGGTAACTCATTGGGAACGAAAATGAATCACGTAGGCCCGGACGCCTCGTCCGGGCGTGCAGCGCATTGCAAAAAATTACTGGATCGAAAGCGGACAGCCGAGAGCCTGCCCTGAGCGAAGTCGAATGGGCAGCTGTCCCTACGTGGTTTGTGATTGTCCCAGCAATTCCTTTTTTACTGAGGTGGTCGTAGCTTTGAAATCTTTCAGTGACAATTCCAATCCGCCGAAATCGGGATGCTCGTTGTGATCCAGCGTAAAAGCGATGTCGAAAGTATCGCCGGGGATCATTCGCGCCTGCTGGAAACGTTCCGCCAGGTTCCATCCCAGAGCGTTGAAAGATACCGATTTTCGCCAACCGCCGTTCGAGTTTACTGTCTCGGATTCGCAATTCCCGGAAGATGCCCCTACTCTCAGCTTTACGTGCTTATCTTTCATCACCCGGGGCGGCGCCATCAAGCGAACATCGCGAGCGGCAAACACCGGCTCCGGATTGCCCACACCAAATGGCTCCAACCGGCACACTGCTTGAAACAGCGCGGGCGTGACTTGATCCAGCGGCACTTCGGCGTCGAAATTCAGCGTCGGCTCGAAGTCAGCCAGCGTCAAACGCGCCCGTGCATAATTATCCAGGTGACTACGCAGATCGAGTAGGCGCGCGCTAGGCAACGAGAATCCAACCGCGTGCGCATGCCCGCCGAACCTGGTAAATAAATTCGAACAGGACTCCAACGCATTCAACAAGTGAAACGCTGGGATGGAGCGTCCCGAACCATGAGCTTCATCGCCGTCGCGCGAAATCACGAGAGTCGGACGTCCATAACGCTCCACCACGCGGGTCGCGGTGATTCCGATCACGCCCCGGTGCCAACCGTCGCCATCGATCACCATGCAGTAAGCGTCGCTCAGGGAAGCGTCTTCCTCGATACGTGATTTGATCGCATCGAGAATCTTGCGTTCTTCTTCCTGGCGGTCCCCGTTCAGTTGATCGAGCTTGACAGCGATTTCGCGAGCTCGCGCAAGATCTTTCGCGCTGAAGAGTTCGATCACGTCGCGGGCGACGTCCATTCTTCCCGCGGCATTGATGCGCGGCGCAATGCGAAAGGCAACTTCTCCCGAAGTCAGCGGACGCCCTCCCAGCTTCGCCACTTCCAGCAACGCCTTGAGTCCGGGATTCACCGCAGAGCGCAGGCCTTCCAATCCAAGCTTGGCGAATACCCGGTTTTCCCCGGTCAAGGGCACAGCATCCGCAATGGTGGCAATGGCCACAATTTTCATGAAGGACATCAGCAGCCGGGTTTGATCTTTACCGACCAGCCGCCGCTCCATCAAGCCTTGAGCGAGCTTGAACGCTACTCCCGCGCCACATATCGATTTGCAGGGATATTCGCAGCCCGGCTGGTTAGGATTCAACACCGCCAGCGCCGGCGGCATGCCATCCGGCCCCGGCAGGTGATGGTCGGTGACAATCAGATCGACCCCCAGCCGCTTCGCAGTTTCCGCCGCAGCGAAAGCACGGATTCCGGTATCCACGCTGATGATGAGCCGTGTTCCTGCCGCGGCAGCGCGCTCGATGACATCGCCGCGCAGATCGTAGCCCTCGCGAATACGATGCGGCACATGAAAGTCAGGAGTCCCACCGCAAAGTTCAATCGCAGTCTTAAGGATGACAATGGCGGTGGTGCCGTCGACGTCGTAGTCGCCGTAAATCAAAATCGACTCTTTGCGATCAAGGGCCGCTTCGAGCCGATCCAAGGCGGCTTTCATCCCAGTTAAAAGATATGGCGAATGCAGATGATCGAGTGATGGAGTGAGAAAACGCAAAGCAGCTTCGGGCTCGTCAATACCGCGCATCACCAGCAAACGCGAGACCGTGGCGGCAAGCTGCGGATCGTTTAAGTGAAGTTCTGGTTGGGAACGGAAAGTTTCAGCGAGAGCCTGCACCTTCGCGGCATCGGCGGTTCGGAGGTTCCAGCGCACGACTAGCTTTCGTCGTCCAAGCCAGGCTCGTCGATGGACATCCCGCCGAAATCGTCGGCCAGTTCCAGCAGGCGCTGGAAGCGTTCATACCATTCGGTGGAAGCTTCAAAAACCATCATGACGCCCTGCTGCGCAAATCCCAGTTGCACAAAGCCGGTTTTCCCCAGATAAGTCTTTAGCCAGCGGGCATCGTCCACGTCTTCATCGCTGGTAAACTCGGCGGTTCCCAGCCGGACAATCATCTCGTCCAATTCCTGCGGCTCCAGCCGCCATGAATCCATGGTGAGAAAAGGCGCCGAAGCTGCTTTCGCCAATTCCACGAAGTCCTTCCAGCCGTCAGGATTGTCTTCCGCTTTCCACCTCACGCTCTGCACTTCCTCGGGATCCACATATCCGTGGAAGCGGCGCATGCCGTGGCCTTCGATGAAGGCAATCATGTCGTCTTTCAAGCTGGCGAGATCGTCGGAGACTGCGGACATAGGGAGACTCTGTTACCAGCATTGTGCATGAACTAGGGGATGGGAGCAAATGGGAAGAATGCGGTCGTTGGCCGTTCGTCGTTGGCCGTTGGTCAAACCCCGGACGCGGCAGGAAAGCTCTGGGCGGATTGCGACCGAAGAAGCCAACGACCAACGACGAACGGCCAACGACGCCCTTCCCCTGTGCTACACTTTCTGTTCACCGATTCTCGATCCGCACTATGCTGCTTTCGAAAGAATACGTGGGCTATCTGGCCCGCGAAGTCACCAAAAAATTGATCGCGGGAGAATTCATCGAGACCAAGGTTGTGGCCGCGGTCACGGAGAAGGCCCACGCAGCGATTCTAGAAGAATTGTCCCTTGAAGACCGCATCAATGACGAGGTGCGGGTCATTCTCGAAGCCTATTCCGAGGAAATGCGCAACAGCGGCGCCAACTATCAAGAAATGTTTCGCAAAGTGAAGAGCGAACTGACACGCAAATACAAGGCGGTGCTGTGAGAGTCAGCCGCGACAAAGTGAATAAAGTGGCGCACACGCTTACGGATGCTCTGGCCGATGCGCCCGAGGTGGAGTTTCTGGAAGACCGGAACACCATCCGGTTGGAAGTGCGCAAAATCCTGGAAGCCCTGCTGAACCAGGAGGAAAAGATCGACCTGGCCGCCAAACACAAGATCGAGAACCAGAAGAAGACCATCCTGGAAGGCAGCCAGGAATGGGACATCCTCTACCGCAAGTATTACAACGAAGAAGTGAAAAAGCTAGGTATGTAGCTGCCAGGTTTTCACCGGTTCAGCGTCTTACGTTTTCACTGCCTTTTAGCCGTCTTCAATGGATTTCCCTCCGTCCGGCTTAGAATTCTGAATAGCATTACAATCTTTCTCAACTTTCCCCAGCCACCTGTGTTTAGGACTTTCGGAGGTCTACCATGCCATCCCTGACAACGATCAAACGAGTGTTGATGATGGTTGCCCTGTTGGCCGCGCTGCCCGTTCTGGCACAAACGGCCACCAATCCGATCCGGACACAAGGGCCCATCACGGGACCCGGAGCCAAGCCCGGCCAGCGGGTCCGGCAGGAACCATGCTGGGAGCAAGCCGGCGTCTCGAAAGCGGCCATGGAGCAACGGCGAGGCATCGAGCGCAGCACCAAAGCCCAATTCGAGTCAGTTTGCGCCGACTCCACGCTAACAGCACAGCAAAAACACGCAAAAATCCGCGAGATCCGCGAGCATGCCCGTCAGGAAATGGAGGCCCTCGTTTCGCCCGAGCAACGAGAAGCGATCCGATCCTGCCAGAAAGCCCGCAACGGTGAACGCCATCCCGGCGGCGGCATGCATCGGGGTGGAGAAGGCCCCTGCGGCGAAATGCCGGCTTCGGCTCCCTCAAAATCAGCGTCCCCAGCTTCTTCACCGCCCCCGTCGGATTCTTCGCCACAACCGTAGCCAATACAGGCACTCGGCCACGAACTAGCGCAGACCATCACAGATCGAGAATGCCTGCGGACATCCGTGGCCGATTGTTGATCCTTCTTCCCCTTGGGATGCGGGCGTCCTCAGGCCGCCGGCCGTCGCGCCACGATCTGCTGCACCCGCTGGCGATAGTTCTTGGCCCGGCTCATGATTTCCCGATGGGTCACGCTTTCCATCCACTGGTAGCGTGGCGTGGCCCGGCGTTCCCGCCGGGTGCCCACGTTGCCCCGGCTTTGCATGCTGGCAGGGTGCTTTTCGGCTGTAAGCTGTTGCCATCCGCTGCCGGCGGTGATATCGAACACTCCGATGTACCCTCCTTTGAGCAAATCCAGCGGCCCATTGATTTTGTGGGTCTGGTCAAACTGCGTGGATCCTTCCGCCCGGAAGTCTTCAAACCAGGCGGGAAATACGAAGTCCGAAACGTTCACGTCGCCGATCTTGTAACTGAAGCTGTCGTCCTCGCAGGCGTCGCAGACCTCATAGGCGTAGAGCTTTCCGGCATTCTCATCGCTCGTCTGCACCATGACCGTCAGATTGATGTTGGGATCGGCTAGCATTTCGAGCAGTTCATGGCTGGCGGTGACCGTCCAGTTCGATCCGTACTTGAGATCGGTCCCGGCGAACACCTTTCCGATGGGCAGGCCATCGGGTGTGAGGTCGTGGTAGCCCAAAGCGCCTGCCTGGTCAGAATCATCAAGAATCGTGAGCCACCAGGTTCCTGCCGATGGTTCGGCACCGGTCGGAATGAACGCGAGTTCGGCGTCTACGCCCCAGGCGGGACGAAAGTCGTTGGTGACCTGCTTTTGCAAGGCCTCAACGACGGGACGAATTTCAGCGTCTGACAGCACGGTGCTTGCGTTGAGGATGGATATTTGAATGGGAGCTATTTGTGGCATTGCCTTTCTCCTTTATGAATTAAATTGGAAGAACGCGCAATAGAGGTTGTGCGTCTATCGTCTCGCAACTTAATTCCCTCGAAGCCTGGAACGCAAGGTCAAATGACCAAAGAAGAATTGTGGATTTCCACTTTAGGTAGGCGATGCATGACCAAACTGGGATAATGAATCCGTATCCCGGACAAGTCATTGAATCAACTCAGCGAAATCACCGGAATCGTCAAGCAGGCGGCCACCGCTGCCGGCTTTGACCTCGCGGGCATCGCGCCGGTCGACGAATTTCCCGAGCTAACTCATTTTCCGGAATGGATCGCCGCCGGACACGCCGGCGAAATGAAGTACATGGAGTCGCGCGATGAAGCCGGCAATTTGAAACGTGCCTCTCTCAAAGCGACCTTCCCCTGGGTGCGCAGCGTCATTGTCTGCGTCCTCAACTACAACACCGCCCAGCCTTACTCCACCGAGGTTCACGATCCCCTCCGTGGCTGGATTGCCCGCTACGCCTGGAGCCAGGAGGATTATCACGACGCCGTGATGCGCCGCCTGCGTTCCGTCGAGAGCGAATTGAAGAGAACTGCCGCGCGCGAAGACCCGGAAACCCGCTGCTACGTCGATACTGGCCCCGTGGTTGAGCGGGTCTACGCCAAATACGCCGGCGCGGGATGGATCGGGAAGAACACCTGTATTCTCAATCAGAAGCTGGGATCATGGCTGTTCCTGGGAGTGATCCTCACCTCGCTCGATCTGCAACCGGACATGCCTGCGTCCGACCACTGCGGCACCTGCACGCGATGCATCGAGGCCTGTCCGACCGACGCACTGATCGCACCGTATCAACTCGATGCCAATAAATGCATTTCCTATCTCACCATCGAAAAGCGCGGCGTGATTCCGGAAGAGATGCGCATAGGCATGGGCCAGCAGGTATTCGGGTGTGACATTTGCCAGGATGTCTGCCCCTGGAATCGAAAGGCTCCCGCCACCGCTGCGGTGGAATTCCAACCCCGCGAGGGATTGGTCAATCCTGCATTGCAATGGCTGGCAGAGATGAATGACCAGGAATTTCGCGAGAAGTTTCGCGGTTCGCCCATCCGCCGCGCCAAGCGCAGCGGCTTACGCCGCAATGCCGTCATTGCGATCGGAAACAGCGGCAACCTGGAGTTCGTGCCTGTTTTGCATCAACTTGCCGGCGACGAAGACCCGGTAGTCGCCGAAATGGCCCACTGGGCAGCGAGAAAATTGACCCGCGACTGAGGCGTCTCGGCCGCTTGTTCTATCCAAATCTTTGATTCTCAGCCCAGAACTCAGGCCAGGGCTGGCGCGGGCCGCCGCACACAAAAATATCGGGATGATAGATGCTCTCTTCATTCTTGACGCCGTAAGGATTGCCGTTATGTCCGGCCAGGCGGCAAGAATTGAAAACCCGGTCAGCCGATTCGCGCGAAAAGCCGACCACAATCAGCGTGGAGGGGGGCACCGCCGGATACCCCCGCAACCACGCGGAATTGGTCATGCTGATGGGAAGAGGCAGACGGTACTCCGGCCCCAGAATCTCGATCGCACCCTGCTCGCCATAATTCCCCACCACGATTCCCAGATTCTCCCTCTGCTCGGAAGGCAACGAATCCCGAATCCCCGCGACCGTCTTGACCAAGTCGGTCCAGCCAATCTCTTCGCGCAGATCGCCGTTATTCCTTAGCGCGAAACTCCTGAGCGGACCAGCCGACGCCAACGGCAGAATCAACGCCCCCATAAAAAACCCACAAGCCACAAGACCCGTGAAGAACACGCCCTCTACGCTGCGCCGCCACAACGGCCGCAAAGACGCGACCCAGCGCTCTCCCGTGGTCGCGCCCATCGCTATCAGCATCGGGTAGGCTGCCGCCAGGTAGTAACCTCGGCCTTTTCCAATCACGAACAGCGCTAGGGTAATCAAATACATCCAGGCCAGCAGACGATATCGCCGGCCGCGCAAGAAACTCAGCAGGCCGGCGATCCACAACGGCGCGGTAAACAAGTTGGTGCAAATCAGAAACTGGTCGCGAAGGAATCCATCGGCCCTTCCCTCTCCAACATCACGCGTATGAATATGCTGGAGAAAGTGCAACGAGACCAAGCCGTGCCGGAATTGCCACACCAGGTTAGGCAGGAAAATCAACACGGCCAGCGCCGTCCCGCCCCAAAACCACGGACTACCGAAAAACCGTCGTTGCCGAGTCAGCAGCATGCCTCCCAGTATTCCGGCCACGAAAAAGCACATGGTGTACTTGGTCATCAGGCCGACGCCTACCGTCGCGCCAATCGCCAGCCACCAGCGCGGATTGTCCGTCTTCAACAGGCGAATTATGAAGTAGGCAATCAGCACCCACCACAGATAATCGAACGACGAGTACTGAAACTCCGTCCCTTCGAACAGTGGTAAAGGAGAAAGTGCAACGCCCAGTGCCGCCGCAACCTGAGCCAGACGGCCGCCGCCCAGCTCTCGCGCCGCCAGTCCAGTGATCACAATGGCCACTGCTTGAAAGACGACCGAGAAAAGTCGCAGTCCCACCAGGGAGACGCCAAAAATTCCCAGACTGATGCGTTCCAAAAAAGGCGTCACCGGCGGATACGCCACAAATCCCCAGTCAAGATGCCGGGCATCGCTTAGAAATTGGAACTCATCGCGATGAAAGCCGTAGCGATTGTTGGTGAGTAGATGGACTAACGTTACCAAGGCCGCAATTCCGAGCAGCGCCACCGTGTTGGCCCGGGCATGAGTGTCCAAGCCTTCTGCCGCCTGCTGCTCGTTCAGTTGGGTCATTCCAGCCGTCTCCTTGCCCGTTCCGTCGCTATCACTCTGTCTCTACGCACGGCGGCGTGCCCAAGTTCCCGTGGTAGCATCTTGGCCAGGGGCAACAATTTTTTCAGCGCAGCCATGATTGTCCGCGACTTCATTTTACCCCGTCGTTTTCTCGTGCCCCTTTTGCTGGTCGCGCTGCTGGCGACTCCCATCTTGGCGTCCTCCCGGCCTGACAACAAGGAACCGCGCTGGATTCGCGTCAGCTCCGACCATTTTTCTGTGCTGACTGATGCCAGTGAAAAAAAAGGCCGCGAAGTCGCCGTGCGTATGGAGCAGATGCGGGCCGTCTTTGGCCAGCTTTTGTTGAAGAACAAGTTGCGGATGCCGGAGCCGCTCGAAATCATTGCCCTGAACACCGACAAGGAGTACGTCCAGATCGCCCCGGTCCACGAAGGCCAGCCGATTACGGAGCCCGGTTTTTTCCTGCCCGGCGAGGACCGCAACTACATCATTCTGAATCTCTTTGAGGTCGAGAGCTGGCGCGCGGTAGCCCACCGGTACGCGCATCTGCTTTTGGATTACAACTACCCCCCCACCCAGCCCTGGTTCGACGAAGGCGTCGCCGAATACTTTTCTTCCATCCGCGTGGACAATAGCCAGGTGGAGATTGGCCGCGACCCTGAACTTGGGACAGTCTCGCGTTCCGAAATGGTCGGTAGCCAGTCGCGGGGAATCGATTCCCCAATGAAGTCGCTTACCGAGATTCTAAGTGCTCCGGTCTGGCTGGCAGTCCCTGATCTGTTCACCCTGAAGCACACGGCGGAAGGAAGCCATCATTCTCTGTTCTATGCGCAATCGTGGATGACGGTGCACTACCTGCTAAATCGGAACCTGCTGCCCCAGACCGGCACCTATTTTGACCTGGTGCAGAACCAGAAGGTTCCGGTGGAACAGGCGATCCAGCAAGCTTATGGCATGACCCCGGTGCAATTTGACAAGGCTGTCCGCGATTACTTCCACTCTCTCCAGCCATTGTTTCTGGCGCTGGACGCCTCGCGGCAACCCGGCCCCAATCCAGAATCCGGACAGACTTTCCACTTTCCCGCCCCCATGCAGGGAGATGACATCGGCACCAGCGTGCGCGACGTTTCGTTCGCCGATGCACAGGCTTTGGTCGCGGAAGCAGCCGTGCGGGTGCCGGAGCACCGCGACGCAGCCTTGCGCCAGCTCAATGCCTTTGCCCACGATCCGAAGCTCGAGACTGCTATTGCCCACCGCGCCCTGGCCTGGGATCACATGCAAAGAAAGGAATTCGATTCCGGGATCGAAGAACTGAATCAAGCCATGCAGATCGATCCCAAGGACCCGTGGGTGCGCTATGAGTCGGCTCTGCTGGACTATCATGCCGGTCAAGCCAGAGGCCGCCTCCAGGGCTTGCCTAACTTGATGCAGGACTTACAGATCGTCCTCGATTGGGACCCCGATTTCGCCGAAGCCTACAACATGCTCGCCATGGCCCGCCTCGAAGGCGGAGGCATCCATTCCGCAATGACGGCCATGCAGGCGGCGATTCAACTCAATCCCCGCAGCGAAACCTATCTGCTGAATCTGGCGACGATTGATATCGCCGCCAAGAACTGGGACGCAGCCACGGCCCTGCTTGAGCATCTGAAGACCAGCGTGGACCCGCAAATTGCTCATGCGGCCCAAAAAGATCTGGCCGACCTGCCGACTTTGCGAAAATACGGGCTGTTGCCGCAACCCGATTCGCCGTCCGCTCAAACCGATACCGCGACCGGGGATTCCGATGGCAAGAAAGACCATCCCCCGGTGACGCCGACCGAGTCTCAGCCCGACAAACGGCCCATGCAGTTTCTCAAAGGAAAGCTGGTAAGCGTGGATTGCTCGCAATCGCCGGTTGCCGTTCTTACTGTGGTTGCTGGCGCAAGAACGCTGAAACTGCGAACCGAGGATTACAAATCGCTGACGCTCGTCGGGGCCGGCGAATTCTCGTGCAGTTGGAAGGGCCGTCCCGTAGCCGTGAACTACAAGGCAGGCGGAAAGTCGAATGGTGACCTGGTCTCGCTTGAGGTCCAGTAGAAAGGGGTTGTCCGGTGATGCCCAAAGCAACCAATAAGAAGACTTTCCTGCGGGAGCATTCTCTTAGCATTGCGTCCATCGCAATCCTTAGTCTTTGGATCGTGCTCTACCTGTTTTCCAGCCCGAGCACGCACCTCGGTTCGTTCTTTGGCAATGCAATCGCGGATTGGAGCGGTGTGGTCGTCACTGTACTCGCCACCAAGTACATGTATGAAAAAGGCTCGGCCGAGAGCCGGAAACCACCACCGAAAAGTTGGCTGGGCCCGGTGCAGGAGTGGTTGCGGGAACATTCCCTCAGCATTTTTTTGCTGGTCACCGGCGCCGGGTGGACAGCTCTGTACCTTCACCTGAATTCTGAAGCCAAGTGGGGCCAGGTGGTGGGCAATATTGTCTCCGAGTGGACCCAGATCTTCGGTCTGGTAATCCTAACCAAGAAACTCATCGAGCGAGGATCGAAAGAGGGCTCGCATTAGGCGACACCAACTACAAACCCTCCCAGGGGAAGCTGGGAGGGTCTGCGGATGGTTGAACGAGGATATCTTAGGCTGCCGTTGCGCGGACCACGTTTCCTGCCTGGAACCCTTTCGGGCCCTTCAGCAGGTCGAACTCCACGGTTTCGCCTTCATTCAGTGTCCGGTAGCCGTTTTCCTGGATGGCCGAAAAATGAACGAAAACATCTTCCCCGGTGGAGCGCTGGATAAACCCATATCCCTTCGCCCCGTTGAACCACTTGACTGTTCCCTTCTCTCTCACAAGGACTCCTTTCGCCTCTACTTCGTGATTTAATCCTGCATCCTCCGTGAAGCTCGCGCTTCGTACTACCCCCTCAGAGAATCCAGAATCCCCCTCCAGGCAAACGCTCGTTCATCCGTCGAGTTCGACCAAATGAGAACGGCCCCTGAGTTCTACGCCGCGCATGGGAAGCAAGGCGCAGAGCTCCGGAGCCTGTCTCTTGTGCTCGAATTTTGACCGCGATTCACGAAACATCGACCTAAAACCCAAAGTTGGAAGCAACTTCGGGTAATGAGCACAAGATAATATTCAGGAACTTCGGTTCTGGCAAGAAGATAAATTCGGGCAGTAAAACGTTTTAAGATGGTAGCTTGATCCAAGGAGAGCAATGGGGACAGCCGCGTCGCCCGCCTTCATCGCGAGATGCCGCGCCAGTGGCCGCAACCGTTTGATAAGATACGAAAAACTATTTTGATTGACCGAAAGTCATATTCGATCTCTCCGGATACCCTGGCCGCCGACCCCGAAACAACGGTTGTCCCGGCTGCTTCTCCCGTGCCTTCCCGATCGACCAAATCTTTTTCTGGGCTTTCCATTTCCACGGTGAAATACCTTTTGCGGACCGAAGTCCACACTTTTGCTTTCTCGGTCGCAGCCAATGCTATTTTGTCGTTCTTCCCGTTCATGCTGGTCTTGATGACCTTGATCCGGCGGGTTTTCCACTCCCCGGCCATGTACCAGGTAGTGGTGCAGCTACTTCGCGATTATCTGCCGGCTGGCCAGGATTTCCTGATTCGCAACTTGAATGCTTTAGTCGAAGCGCGCCAACAAGCCCAGATCGCATCGCTCATCATTCTGCTGGTCACTTCCACCGGAATTTTTATGCCGCTGGAGGTTGCCTTGAACCGCATCTGGCGGTTTCCCAACAACCGTTCGTATTTGGGAAACCAGCTCATCTCTCTGGGACTGGCGTTTGCTTGCGGAGTGCTGGCGCTGCTGTCCATTGCACTGACCGCCGGCAATGTGGTGGTCCTGAAGACTATGTCTTTCGGTCATGACATTCTCGTCATCCGGATGGCGGCCTACATCACCATGAAAGTTTTTGCCACCACTGCCAGCATCGCGATTTTCTTCCTCATCTATTGGCTGTTGCCCAATGGTAAAGTGCCGGCCCGGGCGGTGCTCCCCTCGGCGGTCATCATGGGCTTGTTGCTGGAAATCCTTAAATATTCCTACATCTGGGCGCTGCCCCGTTTGGATTTCCAGGAAGTGTACGGACCCTTCGCATTGTCCGTGAGCCTGATGTTCTGGGCGTTCCTTTCCGGATTGCTGCTGCTCACCGGCGCTCACCTCTCAGCCCAGAAACAGTTCCGAAAAAAACTCTAGTTGCGGATCGGCCTTACCGCGATTTCCTCAGCAAAAATGCTCGCAGATCGTATTTCGTGTGACGTGCGACACAGCTTGCGTCCATGCAGATTCGCTAGTATGGGTGAAGTCCCCGTCAACGGCTGGCCTCCCTGTATACCCTGAGGCTCGCCATGGCTTTTTCACGTCCGAACTTCCGCACGCTGCCGTTGGTGCTTCTGCTCATTGGAACTTCGTGGGCAGGTACGCTCCCGGTCCCAGCAATCTCCGCGGGCGCACCCAACTTGCGGAGCATGACCCGCCAATCGGGATACATCTTCGCGGGAACGGTGACCGGCCTGGAACGCGTGGCTTCTGCAAACCGCGTCCCAACCATGAGAATTACCTTCCACGTAGACCAGGCGATTCGCGGAGTCCGCAATGGACAATCCCTGGTCATCCAGGAATGGGCAGGTCTTTGGCAGTCGGGCCAATCCTATCGGCGTGGTCAACGGGTTCTGGTTTTCCTGTATCGCCCCAGCAAATTGGGGCTTACCAGCACGGTGGGAGGCCAGCAGGGCCGTTTTAATCTCGATTCTGGTGGGATGGTGGTGTTGCAGCAGGAACGGATACTCACCCTGTTCCCGGATCGGGCCTTGCCGTCAGTGTCGCCCAGAGGCCACCCCATAAGCATCACCGATTTCGAACGTGCCATCCATCAGGCGGAAGAGGAGTGAGCATGGCGCAACGGCATCCTTGGGTACTGGCCGGGCTGGTTCTGGTGATCCTCACCCCACGGATGGCCGCCGCCGGTGGTCCCAAATATATTGCCGGAGTCAGCTACTTCGATTCGGGGACGATCGGCACCCCACTGACCTGGGCTCAAGGCGCTATCGCCTATTACACCGATCAAGGCGATCTCAGTCCCATTCTCCCCGGCGCTAGTGCGGATGTGCTGGTGGCTGACGCCATCAGCCAGTGGACTTCCATCTCGACCGCAGCCGTAACTGCCACGAACGCTGGACAACTGGCGGAAGACGTCAAGCGGCAGCAACGTCTACGTTAACGGCGACGTATCGATCACCATGCCCGATGACATCCTGCCCACCGCCGTCGGCACTCCGGTCGGGATTGTCTACGACTACGACGGTTCGGTCACCAACGCGCTGCTCGGCCAGGACGCTGGCGATCCCATCAATTGCTTCACCGATGCGGTCTTCGGCGGACTCGACAATCTGGGAACGAATGCCAATTTCCTCCATGCTCTGATCGTTATGAATGGCAATTGCGCCCAAACTTCCACCCAGGTGCCGGACGTGGAATATCGCCTCGTGCGGGTGCTTGGCCGAGTGCTCGGGCTCGACTGGTCGCAGACAAATCTCAACGTTATCACCAACGTTCCCCGGCCTACCCCTGACGACTACGCCGGCTTCACCATCATGCACGCGGTGGATTCCGTGAACTGCGTTCCCATTTCCTCTTGCTACTCCGACCACAATCAGAACAATCCTTACCAGCCCAAAATGGACGATCAGGCCGCGCTTTCACGCTTGTATCCCGTGACCAGCCAAAACCTGGCAAACTTCCCCGGCAAGCAGCTCTTCTCAGCAACGACCGCCCGAATTCACGGCATCGTTTACTTTGTGGACGCCACCGGTCAACCGGCACAGGGCATGCAGGGCGTGAACGTAGTCGCCCGCTGGGTGGATCCCGCGACCGGGCTGCCATCGGGCGCCTACGCTGCCACCTCGGTCTCCGGTTTCTTGTTTTGCGGAAATGCCGGAGACGCCGTCACGGGATTCGACGATCCCACCGGGCTGCCTTTCAACCGCTTCGGCTCCAATGACCCTGGTTTGGAGGGATTCTTCGATCTTGCCGGATTGCAAATCCCTAACGGCGCCAGCTCCGCGCAATACCAGCTCACCGTCGAAGCCCTCGATCCTGTGTTGTCGGAGACGGTGGGCCCATATGGCCCCTCGCAGGTACAGCCTTCCGGAGCGATTCAGTCGATCATCGTTACGGTCACCCTGGGAGGGGATGTTAATCAGGACATCCTGATGCAGAAGAGTGCCGTCTACAAGCAGCCCTGGTTCGATCCGACGACGTATGCTTCCCCGTCCGCACTGCCCACCACTGGCGACTGGGCGGCGGCGCTCGGGTCCTACGGCGACACTGACTACTTCTGGTTCAACGCGCAAAGCGATCGAACATTATCCGTAGTGGTTACTGCGCTCGACGATTTTGGAAACCTATCGGAAGGCAAAGCTCAACCGGTCGTCGGCATGTGGGCGCTGGCGGATCCAGGAATTTTTCCCGCGCCCGCCAACACTTCCTCGGCCTTCAACACTCTGTACTTTGGCGAGACGCGCCTCGATGCACAGATATTCCAGGGCACCAGCTTCCGCCTGGGGATCTCCGACTACCGTGGTGATGGACGCCCCGACTACCACTACCATGCTCGAATTTTTTATGGCGATTCCATCTCACCGGTACGGGCCAGCGTGGCAGGCGGAACTCCAATTGCCATCAAGGGGTTGGGCTTTCAGGCAAATATGACGATGGCGGTCTCCACTTCGCCCGCACCGCTGCTGGCGCTTTCCGCCACTCAATTGCTGGCAACTTCGCCGGCCCTGGCGGATGGCGTGCAGAACGTCGCGCTGAGCGATGCCGCAACTGGCGCGGCCTCGGCAATGACCGCGGTCTTGACCTACGGTGCCGGCCCGAATGACAAGATCGTTATGCTGTCGGGCTCCAACCCCGGCACGCCCGTGGGAGGACAAGCGCCGTATCCGGTTCGCATCGCGGTTCTTGCCCCGGACGGTGTGTCTCCCGTCGCGGGCGCCAGCGTGTTCTTCACTTCGACGCCTGGGGTTTCTTTCTCGGCGTGCTCCGGGGCCACAAGTTGCACCGTGCTCACCGACCAAGCAGGGCAAGCGTCCACCCAAATGACCGTTCTCAGCGCGGGCACGATGACGATCTCCGTTCAACTCGCACCTGCGTCCTACACACCGCCACAACAAGTGCAGACAACGTTGTTCGGCACATCGTCGGCGTCAGATTTGTCTCTGTCGTCGCCCAACGCGTGGATTGCCCAGGGCGCGACCGTAAACGTGCCCCTCACCGCGCGAGTGCTTTCCAATGGCACACCCGTGAACAACAAGACCGTGAATTACACAGTCACCAAGGGATCGGGCACGCTCACCTCACTCACCGCAGCCACCAACTCCAGTGGATACGCCACTACAACTTTGCAGCTTTCCTCATTCACAAGTGATGTGCAGGTCGCAGTGTGCGTCGGCCCGTCAAACGCGCCCTGCCAGAGCTTCTACGCAACCGCTGTGCCATCGCCCATGCTGCAACTACAGTCCGTGGGCGGCAGCACGCAAGAGATTCTCGTGGGGCAGAGCTTTCAGCCCCTCACGTACCGAGTAACTGACAACTCAACTTCACCCAATCCAGTTCTCGGTGCCAGCGTGGTGTTTCAATCTCTGGTCGGACGCATCCCCAACAACGAGCCCATTCTCTGGATCGGCCAGAGCACTTCTTCCCGACAACCCACGCCCGTTATTCTGTCGTCGTCGCAGGCAACCGTGCAGTCGGACATCAATGGTCTGGCGACCAACGAGCCTTCTGCAGGAGGAATTCAGGGCGCAGTCGTGGTGCTGGGGACAGCAAACGTAGGAAACAGCTCATCGCCGTTCCAACTGCAATCCCTCCCAGTAAACTAAACATCCATGTCATCCTGAGCGCAGTGGCTGTTTCGCAAAGCGAAACAGCCACGGAGTCGAAGGACCCCTTGCAGCGGCAAGGCACTTCGTCAGCTTGGGATTTCATTCTCCATCACAACTCACTTCCCCACCCAACGATCCACCCAATCATTCACCGTCTTATACCAAAGCTGCGAATTCTGCGGCTTCAGCACCCAGTGGCCTTCATCAGGAAAGTAGAGCATCTTCGACGGCACTTTCTCACGCTGCAACGTGGTAAAGAGATCGAATCCCTGCGACGACATCCAGCCGGTAATCAAGCTGGCTGTGAATCACCAGCGTCGGCGTCTTGAAATTCTTCGCGTACTGATGCGGCGACCACTTCCGGTACATTTCGCGATTGTCGTACGGCGTGCCCTTGAACTCCCAATCGTTGAACCACAACTCCTCGGTCGTCCCCCACGCCGACTCGGCGTTGAACATGCCATCGTGCGACACAATGCATTTAAAACGGTCGGTGTGCCCGAGGATCCAGTTGCGCCATGTATCCACCGTAGCTCGCGCCCAGCGCGCACTCGCGGGCTTTATCAATAAACCCATAATGCTCCTCAGCGTAGTCGAGACCCTTCATCAGGTCTTCAAACGGCGCGCCGCCCCAGTCGCCATTGATGGCGTCAATGAACTTCTGCCCGTAGCCAGTCGAGCCATGGAAGTTGATCATGATGACCACGTATCCGCTGCTCGTCGAAGAAGTTGGGGCCGCGAACAGTTCGGGATTCCAGCGATAGCTCCAATCGTCTCCCCACGCTCCCTGCGGCCCGCCGTGGATAAGAAACTTCACGGGATACTTCTTGCTGGCATCGAAGTTCGGCGGCTTGACCAGGAAGCCTTCGACCTTGTCGCCGTTGGCGCCGAGGAACCAGAAGGATTCGAGCGGGGACATGGCGACTTGGGAGAGGATGGAATCGTTAAGGTGGGTCAGAGGCTGCTCGGCTCGTCTCTGTGCAATGTTCAATTCGGCCCATCGAATTTGGCGACATGCGAACACGTGCGTACATCCCTCGCGAGATCGTCGGCGCTGCGTGGCGACAGTAGATTTCGTTCGGAGACGTCAACCGACATTCGTGTGAAGAGTACGAGTCTTGCCGTCGGGAGTCACGGTTATATCGTCGTAGAAGCCGTCAACGATCTTGTCCGGCACGATGTCGAATGTCACTCGCCCTCAACCGACATCTACGCAGCTCGTAGACATCGAGCTGGCCCTGTGTTCTCGGCCGCGAAATATAGATCGCTCGAGATCAGCCGCCCACGCAATCGATCCCACCCATCGGTCGAAATCCTCGTCCGTCAGACTAATCTTCTTCTCTCCCGTCTTGCGGTCATACAGCATCAACCGGAAGCGGTCGCTCTCATATCCCGGCCTCACCTGGGCGCGATACGCGATGTACTTTCCATCCGGCGAATAGAGCGGCGTCGAATCGCTGGCGGGATTGTCGGCGGTAATGTTCTTCGCCGGGCCGCCATTCACGGACACAATCCACAAATCATTGTTGGTCGAAATCGCCGGTACCGGATCATGGTTGGAGGTGTAGCAAATCTCCTGCCCATCCGGCGAGAACGCATAGTTGTCCTGCCCGCCCAGCGAGAACGGCGGCGCATCGAAGTCACCGGGAGTGAGGTCGCGGGCGGCTGGAACCTATAGTACTGGGTCCGCGTCCACCAGGCTAAGCGCCCATCGGGCAGACATCGACTGGACACGAAAATATGGCTGCGCCTGCCTTGTTTGTACGCATTCCAGTGGCGATAGAGCAGGTGGTCGAAAATCTGCGCCTTTACTTTGGAGTTGTTGGCTTCGGCCAGCCTTCCCTTATTGCAAAGGTATTCTCCGCGATCGTCAAATTGGCATTCGGGATAGACATCCGACACAAACAGAATGTTCTTTCCGTCCGGCGACCAGAGCTCGCCGCTTGCTTCGGTGGCAATCGATGTCAGTTGATTCACCGCCGTGACGGAACTGGAGTTTCCGTCGAAATCCGCAATCCAGACCTGCGAGCCGCCTTCTTTCTTCGACACAAACGCAAACCGCTTGCCATCGGGTGCCCAGCGCGGACGGTCGGCGTCCTGATCGGCGATGATTTCTTTCTCCCGTCCGCCCGCCGTCGGCACAATCCACACATGCGGCGTTTTGGTATTGGCTGCAAGATCCACGTCCACCGCGGCGAACAAGCACCCATTTCCCATCAGGCGAGACTTCCGGTTCCTCGACCCGCTTGAGCTTCATCATGTCTTCAAAAGTGAAGGGATGTTTGGCCTGAGAGAAAAGCGGGATGCAGGAAAAGATGAAAAGAAGTAGCAGCCAACGGCGCATGAAAGCCTCCAAACAACTGAGCAGTTTACACCTCAACTTTTAATCGCCTCGGATTTCGCGGTTAGATCAACGCTCTCAAAATCTTGTCATCCTGAGCGCAGAGGAAACTGAGGCACGAAGTTTCCTCGGAGTCGAAGGACCCCTACCGTAGGCAGGCGTGGCGGGTATAGAGGTCCTTCGACTCCGTGACTGCTTCGCTGTGCGAAGCAGTCACTCCGCTCAGGATGACACAGGGCTTTGCTCTGATGCGAATCCAATGATCAGGCTCGTCACGCACTCCAGAATCTCCGCCTCACTCAACGTGTGATCGGAAGCTTTCGCGCGCTTATAAATCCGCTCCACGACTTCTTCATTGGCGGGAAACTGGTGCCGCTCCAGCCAGAACAGGATGTTCGATTTCCCGCTCATGGGGCCAATGTCAATCACTTGCTCCATGCCAAACACATGCGAAGGCACGCCCGAATACACGGCATTCGCCAGCTCGACATCGTTCTTCTTGTAGGCTTTGATCACGGCAGCCGCATGCACCCCGGTTGCGGTGCGGAACGCATCTTCACCGACTACGGGATAATTTGGCGGGATGGGCACGCCCGTGGCCTGTGAAACCGCCTGACAATATTCCTTCAACTTTGTGAGGTCCTGTTCGTCCCAGGGCGGCACGCCCATCAGCTTGAGGTTCACCAGCATCTGGTCCATTTGCGTGTTGCCCACGCGCTCACCCATTCCTAGCGCACATGCGTGCACACAGTCCGCGCCCGCGATCAAGGCAGCGATGGAATTCGCCACGCTCAGTCCTCGGTCGTTGTGTCCATGCCAGTCCACGCGGATTTTCTCGCCGGACGGCTTCACCACTTCATCCACCACAAATTTCACCAGGGCGAACGCACCCATGGGAGTTGCGTGGCCGGAGGTATCGCAGATCACGATGGTGCGCGCGCCAAAGTTGATGGCGGCCGAATACAATCGCTTCACCATCTCGGGATCGCAACGCGATGTGTCCTCGGTCACGTACATCACATCGAGCCCGAGTGACACCGCGAATTTCACCGCCTTCTCAGTGGTCTCGAGCAAAAAGTCGTCGGTCCAACCTTCGGTGTAGCGGCGGATCGGGCTTGATCCCAGAAAGGTCGCAGCCGCGATGTTCAACCCGGTGCGCTGCACGATCTCGGCAATGGGACGAATGTCATTCTCGTGTGTCCGCGCCGCACAATTGGCGCGAATCTTCATCTTGCTCTGGACAATCTCCCGCGCCAGCGCCTCGATGTGCTCCACTGCCCGCGACCCCGCTCCCGGCAATCCGAGATCGAGCGACTGGATTCCCAGCGCCTCCATCAAATGCAGGATATTAATTTTCTCTTCAATGGAAGGATCACGCACCGAGGGCGACTGCAAACCATCGCGCAGAGTTTCATCGTTCAGCAAGACGGGGCCAGATGGGGACAGACCAGATGGATGTTTGTGGTTCCAGTCGTAGATAAGTTCTGAAGGTTTCACAAAATTAGATTCTACTCGAACGCTTCCCGGCAACCTCAATCTGCCGAGCTTCGCTCACCGGACAGACGAGGCGTCCGTCCCTACGTATTCTTACACTCTGCCCTTACGCACCAACGCTCCTGCTGACCGTAGCGCGCCCCGTAACCTCTGTCCTAGTCCCCGCGCGAATTGCAGATCAAGAAATCCCTCCATCTGCCGCGAAAACGCTTCGCCGTATCCATACCACCAGACTCTCTTCACGCCCGGGCAAGCGGTCGGAATCCAAATATTTGGTCCTAACCATTTCTTCGAGACCAAATTTTCCGTGGGTCCGCCCAATGCCGCTGGCTTTCACTCCTCCATGCGGTGCTTCGCTGATGCCAAAGCAGGCGACGACATCGTTCACCATCACGGTGCCCGCATGGATCCGCCGGGCAAGCGCTTCGCCGCGGGCTCGATTTCGCGTCCACACGCTGGCCGCCAAACCGTAGTCCGAATCGTTCGCCAGACGGATGGCTTCGTCGTCGCTGTCGAAGGCCATGATGGGAAGCACTGGCCCGAAGGTCTCCTCGCGCATGATGCGCATTTGCTGCGTGACGTCCACCAGCACAGTTGGCGCATAAAAATTCGGCCCCAGCTCAGGCAATCGCTTCCCGCCCACGAGCACACGGGCCCCATGTGTCCGCGCATCTTCTATCTGCAATTCAACATTTAGGAGTTGCCGCTCATGGATCATTGGCCCGACGTCGATTTCCCGATTCATACCGTTGCCCGATCCTCAGCTGTTTCGTCTTCCGGACACACGCATCCACAAACGCCTCATACACATTGCGATGCACGTAGCAACGTTCCACCGACAAGCAAGCCTGCCCAGCATTCACAAACGCGCCCCACACCGCGCCGCTCGATGCCACATCAATGTCGGCATCGTCGAGCACAATCATGGGATCTTTCCCGCCCAACTCGAGCACCACCGGCAGCAGGCGTGTCGCTGCCGCCTGGGCGATGCGCTTGCCGGTCGAGACGCTGCCGGTAAAGACCAGCTTTCCAATCTCGGCATTCACAAGAGCTGAGCCGGTTGCGCCATCTCCAACGATCACTTGGAAAAGATCTTTCGGAACTCCGGCTTCGTGAAACAAAGAAGCCAGTTTCAGCGCACACAACGAAGTAAATTCCGACGGCTTCAACACCACCGCATTCCCGGTGACCAGAGCCGATAGACTCTCCGTCGCGGGAATGGAAAACGGATAATTCCATGGCGAAATGATCCCCATTACGCCGTACGGTTCACGCAAAATTCGCCCGGTCTTTACCTTCATGGCCAGATTGCCATGGGGAACCGGCTCCTCGCGCAGAAAGTTGTATGCATTCTCGATGCAGAAACGCGCCGCATCCAGCACCACCAGCACTTCGGTGAGGAGCGCTTCGACGGTAGGCTTCCCAGCTTCGCTCGTGATTAAATCCGCAAGTTCCGATTTCTGCTCATACAAGAGCCGCTGGAAATTGCGCAGGATGGCGATCCGTTTCTGCACTCCGAGTTCGTTCCATGCGGATTGGGCCGCACCTGCCCGCGCCACCGCCGCGTGAACCTCCCGCTCTGAAGCGCACGCAAACTCCCGCAAAGTCTCGCCCGTCGCGGGATTGACCGAGACAATCTTCCGCGCAATTTGAAGTTCAGTAGTCATGGTCTCGATTCGTAGAGACGTAGCTTGCTACGTCTCTCTTCACCGCACGCAGAAAGACGTTGCAAGCAAAATTTCAGTACTCCACTTCCACCAGGAACAATCCGCTGGCCGGCGCCGTCGCCCCCGCCGCAGACCGGTTTCGCGCCTCCAGAATCCTGGTTACATCCGCGGAGTTCAGCGTGCCTTTGCCCACCAGCAAAAATGTTCCCACCAGGTTCCTCACCATGTGGTGCAGAAAACCGCTGCCTCGGACCGTATAGATGAACTCTTCCCCCTGCCGCTCCCAACTCGACGCAAAAATTTCCCTCACGTTCGAGACCGTGCCATCCTCCCGCCCGCGCTCGGGATCGACGGCGGCAAACGAAGTAAAATCATGTTCCCCGATCACCAACCCAGCCGCCTCGCCCATCGCAACTTCATCCAGCGGATATGGATAATGCCACACAAAACGCGCCAGAAACGGCGGGCAGATGGTTCCGCGATACATGCGATAACGATAGGTTTTGGCCCGCGCCGACTTGCGGGCATGAAACTCCGCCGCAACCTGCTCCACTTCGAGCACCCGAATCGAAGCCGGCAGGATGTCGTTCAAAGCCTTCAAGAAATTCCCGGTTGGGACGTTCGACTCTATGACAAATGTCACCACCTGGGCCAGGGCATGCACCCCGGCGTCGGTACGCCCCGAGCCTTGCGGCAAGACCTTTTCCCCGGTAATCCGTCCAATAGCCGAGGCCAGCGTGCCCTGGATAGTGGCGGCATCCGGCTGCACCTGCCAGCCCGAGAATTCCGACCCGTCATAGGCCAGGACGAGCTTGAGATTGCGCATCACTTATATGGAGTCTTCTCTGCCGCGCTTTTCATCTAATTGTGCTGACTGCATTTACAAAGTTTTACCCATTTGGCTTTGCCCGGTTAAAAACCAGTATCCAGCGTCAGCTATACTATTGCATTCCAGTAACTGATAGGAACGACTAGCACAGACGGAAGCAAGTTCTATCTCGGTAACTCATTTAAAGATGAAACTTGGGCCCTGTGATTTGCGTAACAACTGTTGATTGAGAGCCCGGTATTGCTATCTTTAAGGTTTCAGCCCTTATGTATGGAGATGATCGAATGTCTTTGCCTCGTTTAAGTGTTGTCGCTCGGCAGGTTGCGGCCGTCGCCGTGGCCGGCGTGTTGTCCGTTGGCGGTTGGGCACAGGATACACAACCGGCGCCCGCAGCCGCCCAGCCCGCGCCACCCTCGGCGCCGCAGCCGCAGCAGTTCGTGCTGAAAGACTATGCGAAGCCGCACTCGCATTTCCCCAATCCCATCGCGCCTTACACCGCGCAACATGTTGCGCCGCCGAGTTTTGCCAATACCGCGCGTATTGACCAGTTGCTGCGCGACGGCAAAATCTATCTGTCCATGGACGACGCGGTCGCACTTGCGCTGGAAAACAATCTCGACATCGCCATCGCGCGCTATAACCTCAACATCGCTGATACCGACATTCTGCGGGCCAAAGCGGGCGGGTCCATCCTGGGTATCAATGCCGGTATCGTTGAAAACACGCCGGGCGGCGGCCCAGAGCAGCATTGGCTCGCAAGTCGGCTCCGGCACCGGCGGCACCAGCGCTGGATCGGGCGGCGCAGGCGCAGGCTTGGGTGGCCTCGTCGGTTCGACGCTGGGTTCGGGCCCCAACATCACCAGCTTCGATCCTACGTATTACCGGCACGCTTGCAGATCGACCACGCCAGGAGCATCTGCACCAGCTTTTACTGCGGAGATGTGCTGAACACCGGGACCGCAAATTTGGCCTACAACCAGGGCTTCATCACCGGTACCAATTTGCAGGTGGGATTCAATAACAGCCGTCAGACCTCGAACAATATCTACAATGCGCTAAGCCCGCTCTTGAATTCCAATTTCAAGTTCCAGCTTACGCAGCACCTGCTGCAAGGATTTGGCTTTGCTCCCAATACCCGTTTTATCCGCATTGCCAAGAATGACCGTGAGATTTCTGATGTTGCTTTCCGTCTGCAGATCATCACCACCGTGGACCAGATTGAAAACATGTACTGGGACCTGGTCTATGCCTATGAAAATGTGAGAGTGGCGCAGGAGTCGGTCGCTTTTGCACAAAAGACTTTGTCGGACAATCAGAAGCAGGTGCAAATCGGCACCTTGGCTCCCATCGAGGTCGTGCGAGCACAGAGCACCGTGGCCAGCGATCAGCAAGTTTTAACGGTCGCCGAGACCAACCTCGAGCTGCAACAATTGCTGATGAAAAATGCCATCAGCCGCACTCTGGTGGATCCCAAACTGGCGGATGCCGAAGTAATTCCTACCTCGACCATGCAACTCCCAGCCCAGGAAACAGTTACACCTACACAGGACCTCATCAACGACGCTCTTAGCCATCGCACCGAGCTGGCGGAAGCGCGCATCAATCTAACCAACCAGGAAATCAGCAATAAGGCAATCCGCAGCTCGCTGCTTCCCACACTTGATCTCTTCGCCTATTACGGTGGCTCGGGGGTCGGTGGAGACCAGAACAGCTTCAATACATGCGGCAATCCCGGCGCGCCGGTAGGATTTTGCTCACCTCCGGGAACTTTCGCCCCCACGGGATATGGCAGCACTTTGAATGACCTGGTCAACTCAGTCTGCATCTGATAAAGGCGTTGGGCTTACCCTCAACATTCCGCTACGAAACCGCGTCGCTCAAGCCACCCAGATCCGCGCCGAGTTGGAATACCGGCAAGCCCAGATGCGTTTGCAGCAGATCGAAAACCAGGTCCGCATTGACGTTCGCAACACGCAATTCGCGGTACAACAAAACCGGGCCAGTGTGCAGTCTGCACAGGCAGCGGTGGCGTTGGCGCACCAGTCGTTGGACGCCGAACAAAAGAAATTGGCCCTCGGCGCTTCGACTTCCACCTTGGTTCTGCAGAACCAGTCCACCCTGGCGACCGCTGAGTCCACGCTTGTGTCCGCCATGGCGGCTTACGAGAAATCGCGGGTCGATTGGATCGTGCCATCGGACGCCTGCTGGATACAACCGGGATTCAGATTTCCGATGCCGAGCGTGGAGAGGTCAACAACGTGCCTCACGTTCCCGATGTCACCTCGCGCCCGGACCTGCCATACGGCACTACACCACCTCCGCAGGCACAACCACCGCCGCACCGCAGCAACAGTAGCACCAGACACCGTCCGCGGATGTTCTGAATCCCCAGAACTGATCCTGCGGATTGCACTTTTCGGTCCTGACCCCGCGCGTTTCTCGCTGACAATTCTTTACAGATAGAAGCTTTACAATGGGTTGGCAGCCGTTATTTATTGAGATAGACGAATGCCCCTCTCTGCGTTGCTTTCCCAACTTCCGTTTGCTGACTGCATTGATTCTGGCTGGAGTTCTCACACCAGTGGTCTTGCACGGACTCACAACAATCTTCCCAGTCTTCTCCATTGCAAGCGGCCCAACCCGCGCCAGCCTCGCCCTCCGATTCATCGGTCTTGAAAGATTATTCGCAAGCCATACCCACCGTATCCCCAATCTGTCGCTCCGTATGAAGGCGCACCACGTCGATCCGCCGAATCTGGCCAATGCTCCCCGCCTTGTGTCGCTCATTCAGGATGGCAAGCTCCTGCTCTCCATGGACGACGCCATCGCGCTTACCCTGGAGAATAATCTCGACCTTGCCATTGCGCGTTACAACCTGAACATTGCCGAGACCGACATCCTTCGCACCGAAGGTGGAGCTTCCACGCTGGGGGTGAACACCGGCCTCGTACAAAATACACCCGGCGGCAGCTCCGGAGGACTCGGTGGAACCGTAGGCTCAGGCAGCGGCGGCACCAATCCCGGCTCGGCCGGCATCGCCACCGGCACCAATGGTCTGGTCAGCTCCACCCTGGGAATCGGCTCCGCGATTACCAGCTTTGATCCCATTCTCTCCGGCACCCTACAAATGGATCGTGCCCATTGCCCCTTCCACCAATGCGCTGAACGGGGTTTCCGGCTTGAACACCAACACCGGAACCGCCGACTTTAATTACGTTCAAGGCCTGCAGTGGGGCACCGACGTTTCGGTCGCGTTTAACAATAGTCACGTTACCTCCAACAGCCACAACAGTCTCTACAGTCCGGCCATCAGCACCAACTCCCTTTTCAAGCTCACGCAACCGGTCTTGCAAGGCTTCGGCAAACTCCCCAACACGCGTTTTATCCGCATTGCCACGAACAACCTGGAGATCACGAACGCCGCCTTCCGCTTGCAGATCATCACCACGGTTGACCAGATCGAAAATCTTTACTGGAACCTGGTCTATGCCTACGAGAACGTAAAAGTGCAACAGGACGCACTGTCCTATGCTCAGACGATCTTGAAGGACACGCGCACGCAAGTCGCCTACGGTACCACGCAGCCGATCCAGATCGTAAACGCCGAAAGCACCGTGGCCGCCAGCCAGCAGGCCTTGATTCTGGCGCAGACCAATCTGCAACTCCAGCAGTTGCTCATGAAAAACGCAGTCAGCCGCACTTTGGTAAACCCAGAACTCGACCATGCGGAAATCGTGCCCATCTCAACCATGCAACTTCCCGCAACAGACCCGTCGGCTTCCACCGCAGACCTGGTCAACGAAGCGCTGGCTCATCGCGCCGAACTGGCCGAGTCGCGCATCGACCTCGCCACTCGCGAACTCAACATCCGCACCGTCAGCAATGCCTTGCTACCCATTGTTGACCCGTCGATTTATTACGGAGGGTCGGGCTTGGGCGGCGCGGTGAATCCCAATATTCCTCTTTGTTCGACCACTGTCACCACCCGCTGTTTCAATCCCGCCACCGCACCCTTGGCGTTTCGCAACGGCGGCCCCGTCAGCTACGCCAATACTTTCGGGCAGATGTTTGATTCGACCGCACCCGACTATGGAGTCGCGGCCACGTTTAGCCTCACCTTACGCAATCGCGAGGCTCAGGCCAACCAGATTCGATCGGAGTTGGAATACCGCCAGGCCCAAATGCGCTTTCAGCAACTGGAGAATCAGATTCGCATTGAGGTCCGCAATGCCGAATTCGACGTTCAACAGAATCGCTCCAGCGTGGAATCGGCCCAAAACGCCGTTGACCTCGCCCGCAAATCTCTTTACGCCGAGCAAAGAAGACTGGACGTTGGAATTTCTGACTTCGACAATGTCATGCAACAGCAATCCGCCTTGACCGCCGCTCAAGCTAATCTGGTGTCAGCCCTTGCAGGTTATGAGAAGGCCCAGGTCGAACTCGACCGCGCCACCGGACTCTTGCTCGACCATGCCGGAATCATCCTTTCCGACGCCCAAAGCGGCCAGGTCACCCACATGCCGTCCGTGCCTTATGTCGCGCCGCAACCGGTCCCTCCGGCCGCAACTTCGTCCCAACCATGAAAAGCTCCGGGAAACTCGGATTTTGAGTGGAGCAGTCGCTTCAGCGCTGCGTAAATAGATGCCGCGTCTTACTGGCGTTTTAGCGACTGAGGTCCTGAGGAAGCGCCCAGCCCAAATGCACCCTCGACGTCATTTCGATAATGCCCCCTTCCGGTTTATCCTCTCCTCGTGACCCTCTCCGTCGTCCTGATCACGCAGAACGAAGAAGCTAACCTTCCGCGCACTCTCGAAAGCGTGCGGCCGCTCGTGTGCAATGGTCAGGGAGAAATCATTGTCGTCGACTCGGGCTCAACCGACCGCACCATCGAGATCGCCAAATCCTACGGCGCGAAAGTGTTCACCGAATCGTGGAAAGGATTCGCAGCACAAAAGAATTCAGCGATCGACAAAGCAACTGGCGATTGGGTGTTGCAGTTGGACGCCGACGAAGCATTGGAACCGGAACTGGCTCAAGAAATTCAATCTACGTTGAAACCTGGCCAACCTTCAAGCGGCTTCTTCATCCCTCGCAAGAATTTCTTCCTCGGACGCTGGATGAAGCACGGTGGCTTCTATCCCGATCCTAAGCTCCGCCTCATCCGCCGCGGCGCCGGACGCTTCGAAGAATACGGCGCTCATCCCACCATCAAAGTGCACGGCCCCACCAGCCAGCTAAAGCACGCCATGATTCACAACGCCTATCCGACGCTCCGTGGATACATCGATCACATGAACAGTTATTCCTCGATGGGCGCGGAAGTTGCACGCGAGAAGGGCCATCGCCGCTTTAGCTTCATCAATATCGTTGTCCGCCCAAAGCTCACTTTCATTTACAACTATTTCCTCCGTCTCGGTTTCCTCGACGGACGCGAAGGATTTCTGCTGCACATTTATCATGCCGTTTATGTGTCCTGGAAATACGCCAAAGCCTGGGAACTGGCGCGCACGCGGTCGCAAGGTTCGTGATTCCTACCACGCATGCCGAAGGCATAGCCGCGAAGCGACGCAAGAATGCAGTCCACGGCGCAAGCCGTGGGTAGTCGCACCCTGACCACGCTCCCGCAGGGGCTGCTGCCGGTCGTGGCCTCGCCTTGCCCCCCGCGCCGCAAACTCCTATCATCAAGAACGGGGTCACATGCCGGACAAGAAGCCGTCCAAGCCGCAAGTCGCGGAAAGCCCAATCGCCAAGGTCTTCGAAGGACGTCACCCCTCCCCCGCCGAGAAATCCTGGGCGGAAAGAACCTTGGCACCTACTTTAGAAAAAGCTCCCGAAAAACCCATCGGCGCACCCACCGGCGTCAATCTCGACGAACACGGCCACGCGCTCTTCACTACAATTTCGGGAGTCCCCATCAATCGCCTCTATACCCAAGCCGATCTCCCCGAAGACTGGGATTACGAAAAATATCTCGGCTACCCCGGCCAGCCGCCCTTCACCCGCGGCATTCATGCTTCCGGATATCGCGGCAAACTCTTCACCATGCGCCAATTCTCCGGGTTCGCTTCCCCCGAAGAAACCAACCAGCGCTATAAATATCTGCTGCAAAGCGGCGGCAGCGGATTGTCGGTCGCCTTCGATCTCCCCACGCTCATGGGATACGACTCCGACCACGCCGCCAGCGAAGGCGAAGTCGGCAAGTGCGGCGTTGCCATCGACTCATTGGAAGACATGGAGATTTTGTTTTCCGGCATCGATCTGGAAAAAACCACCGTCTCCATGACCATCAACTCACCGGCCTCGGTCCTGTGGGCCATGTATCTGGTGGTCGCCGAGAAGCAAGGCGCCGATTGGAAGAAAATCTCCGGCACTCTGCAAAACGACATCCTCAAGGAATACATCGCGCAGAAGGAATACATTTATCCACCCGCGCCATCCATGCGCCTGGTGGTGGACACCTTCGAGTTTGGCTCGAAGTTCGCCCCCAAGTTCAACACGGTTTCGATCAGCGGCTATCACATCCGCGAAGCCGGCTCGACTGCTCTACAGGAACTCGCGTTCACTCTGTATGACGGCGTCGAATACGTGGAATGGGCGCAGCGCCGCGGTCTCGATATTGACGAGTTCGGCCCTCGCCTCAGTTTCTTCTTCAACGCCCACAATGATTTCTTCGAAGAGATCGCCAAATACCGCGCCGCCCGCAAGATCTGGTATCAGGTCATGAAAGACCGCTTCCACGCCAAGAACCAGCGCACCTGGCTCATGCGCTTCCACACGCAAACTGCGGGCGTCTCATTACCCGCGCAGCAGCCGATGAATAACATTGCACGCGTAGCGCTGCAGGCTCTGGCAGCAGTTCTGGGCGGAACGCAGTCTCTGCACACCGATTCCTACGACGAAGCTTTCGCTCTGCCGACCGAAGAAGCCGCGCGCATTGCACTACGCACCCAACAAATCATTGCCTACGAATCCGGAGTCACCCAAACCGTCGATCCGTTGGGCGGATCCTATTTTCTAGAAGCTCTAACCCTGCAAATGGAAAAAGGTGCCTTCGACTATTTCGCCAAGCTGGACGCTATGGGTGGCATGGTCAAAGCCATCGAGCGGGGATATCCCCAAAGAGAAATCGCCGAAGCCTCTTATCAATATCAGCGCGCCGCCGAAGCCAAAGAGAAAGTCATCGTGGGCGTAAACGAATTTGTGATTGACGAAGTGCCGCCGCACACTCTCTACATTGACGAAAGCGTGGCCAAGCAGCAATCAGCAAAGCTCAAGGCATTACGCACCCGCCGATCCAACGACAAAGTCCACCGCACTCTTGACGCCCTAAAGAAAGCTGCGGCCCAGGAACCGAACGCAGGCACAAACGGCAACATCTCTCCCGCCAACACCATGCCCTTCATCGTGGACGCCGTCCGCGCCTACGCCACCGTAGGCGAAATCTGCGAAGCACTGCGCGAAGTGTACGGGACGTACACCGAGGTGAGCGTTACCTAACTTCGCTCTTTCAAAAGCTGCGGAAATTGACCTCTACCTTGATTGTCGTCTCGATAGGTTCGCCATCACAGGTTCCAGGGTTGAATCGCCAACCCTGCACAGCCGCCAATGCTGCTGCGTCGAAATCTTTATCGACCGAACGTTCGACCATGATGTCGCGCGGCCTGCCGTCGGTTCCCACGATCAGTGAGAGTACTGCGGGATTCTTAGGATTTTCGTGCCCGGAAAAATCAGGGTTTGGCGCGTACATCTCTTTTGGGGGGGCGGGATCTCCTGGGCAATTAGCTGACTCTTTCCCGTCCGTCAGTGGCTTGAACAAAGTCGTGTCAAGCGTCGGTTCAGCGACTAGCTCAATAACAGCTTCGTCAAAAACAAGTGCATGATCCTCCAGGCATCGAATGGTCCGAGGAAACATCTTCTCCCCGAACTTCTGGTAATCGCCGTATGTACACTCATTGTCGATAAACCTGCCCTCTACTTGATCGGATACGGTCTTTGCCACTATCGTTGCGGTGCTCTTGTCGAAGCAAAGTATATCCTTGCGGCTGAAAAGGTTCGGCCCTGTCTCAATGCACCGCACCGCCGCCGAATTGGCCGTACGATCTTCAATCTTTTCTGGTTTCAAGAAAAGGGAGAAGAATTTCTCTTGTTCCATCAGAAAGCCAACCTCGTCAAGCTCTGTCGGCGCAATTGATCCCTTTTTGAGGGTCCAGAGTTTCTTCCCGTTGGCTACGATTGTCTGGCTGTAGTCCCCGAGCACAGTTTCTCTCCGCCATTGTCCCTTGGAGGCCCAAGTCTCTGTGTATGTCCCTTCCTTCGTTGCCGAGCCGGGTTTGAAGATTCGGAAACTGACCTTCAGCCGGAAAGAGGTGGCCCCGCCGACGCGAATGTCGGACACGTGCTTTGCCCGGTCGATCAAAGCCTTGCCCTCGTCTTCTTTCTTATTCGCGGCGAGGCACACAGGGCCGAGTACAAACACCCCAATTAGCAACCAGGCATTTAGCGACCAGTTCATTAAGAGTTCCAGGGAGTTAGTATTAGCACACTCGGACTCCCGAAGATAGCAGCTTAAATCAACGCACGCATCTGGTAGGGCTACCGTGGTATACTGGTATATTAAGTGAGGCTTTCCTATGCCCCGAACCTTCAACGGCCAAATTCACGTCCGCGTCCCCGCCAGTATCCACGAAGAGGTCGCCAAGGAAGCTTTCGAGCATGGCACGTCCATCAGCGGGATTTTTGCGCAAGCCCTGATCGTCCGGCAATCCCTGAAGAAGATTGATCCCTGGAAATCGATCCGCGAAGTGCAATCGGCCAACCGTGGCGTCGCGTCAGCAAAAGTCGAACTCGCAGTCGCCAAAGCAGTGAAGGCAGTCCGAAGAAACCGGCGTGGGTAACGACAAAGACGTCCGCCCGCGCCTGGTGATTGATACCAATGTCTTCGTAAGCGGATTGATTTCCGGCTCTGGCCCGCCGGCCAAAATCCTGCGTGCGATTCAACGCAAGAAAGCCATTCACCTGGTCTCGGACCCGATCATGGAAGAGTATTTGCGGGTGCTTGAGTATCCTCGTATCCGCAAGTTTAAGAAAATTACGGACGCATTCATCGCGGACATCGCCGCCTACCTGGTCTATCAAACCGAGCGCGTCGAACTTGTCTCCGATATCAAGCTGAGTCCCGACCCAGACGATGATGTGTTCCTGGAAACCACAGTGGATGGAAGCGCGACCATGCTGGTAACCGGCGACAAAACCGACTTGCTCTCACTTCGTGTAGTAGAAGGCACTCCGATCGTCTCGGCCAGGGAAGCGGTTGTCCGGCTCGGGCTTTAGGTAAGGTTTAGTTGCAGTTTAAGGTCGCAAATCGTGACTCAACTATTCGTTTTTTGTTCGCCAATTATCGCGCCTTGTGATAAAAATATGTCCCATGCGCAAGGCCGTCAACCACCTCAAAAAATCGGACCCAATCCTCGCCGCCATTATCAAACGCGTGGGCCCATGCCGCATGGAGTTCGGCGACCCGAAATTTCATAGCCTGGCCGAGGCCATTGTCTATCAGCAACTGAATGGCAAAGCCGCGGTCACCATCTTCAAGCGTTTCGCTGCGCTGGCAGGCGATCCCGTCACTCCCAAAGGTATTCTCAAACTTACGCCCGAACAGATGCGCTCCGTCGGCCTCTCCAAACAGAAAGCTTCGTATCTCTTCGACATGGCCGAACGGGCGCATCGCGGCGAGCTCGATTTCAAACGCCTGCCGGAAATGACCGACGATGAAGTCATCCAGCACCTCACTCAAGTAAAAGGCGTCGGCGTCTGGACGGCCCACATGTTCCTGATGTTCACCCTGCGGCGTCCGAATGTTCTTGCCCACGGGCGATTACGGCATCCAAGTGGCGATCAAGAAGCACTACAAGAAACGCAAACTACCCAAGCCGGAGCAGATGCAAAAGATCGCCAAAGCATGGGAACCTTATCGCAGCGTGGCCTGCTGGTATTTGTGGCGCAGCCTCGATATCAAGACTGTCTAGCCTGCACTCTTGTTCCTCTTCGCCTTTCCCCTGTGAACCTTCGTGCCCTCTGTGTTTAAATGAACTGGATGTCCAATACCAAAATCCGTGTCCTCGTCGCCAAACCCGGCCTCGACGGCCACGACCGCGGCGCCAAAGTCATCGCCCGCGCTCTCCGCGATGCCGGCATGGAAGTCATCTATACCGGCCTTCGCCAAACTCCCGAAATGATCGTCACCGCCGCGCTTCAGGAAGATGTCCACGTCATCGGCCTTTCGATTCTCTCCGGCGCCCACAACGCCATCGTGCCGCGCGTCATGGACCTCCTCCAGCAAAATAAAATGGACGACGTCATCGTCGTCCTCGGCGGCATCATCCCCGATCAGGACATCGAACATCTCAAGAAAATCGGCGTCGCCGCCATCTTCCAGCCCGGCACCTCCATGGACGACATCGTTCAATTCATCCGCGGCCATGTGAAGCCGCGCGGCGTGCCCACGGCAGGCTAATGGCCGAGATCAGCACTTCCCGTCTGCGCGACCGTCTTTCTCATATCGTCGGCCCCACGCCCTGGTATTGGAAAACTTTCTCCACATTCAGTTCTCTTTCCGGCAAGCACTTCACCTGGACACACCACGGCGACCAGGGTCCGCTCGGCTATCTCGTATCTCTTGGATTGGAAGAAAATCCCAACCAAGCTCATCTGGCATTGAACACATATTGCCGTCCTTTCCCGGTGCCCGAGTCGCGCCTCGGTATCTGGTGTCCAGAAGGCCGCCACCTACGCCTGGTTTGTTTCGATCCCGATCAGCTCCAGTCTTTCGATCTGGCTGCACTTGCCGGCTGGTTCAAGCCCTCAAGCGAACGCATCTATTCTTCCGCGCCGCCCCTCGCCGACTTCGAAGTCCCTCTCGCTCTCCCCGCCGGCATGCACAAAATCGAAGTCCCCGCGGAGTTACGCGGTGTCGATGAACTCATCGTTCCCACAAGTTATCCAGCGAAGAGTGCGGACGATCCCGCATTCGCGCTGTACGTTTTCTATTTGCAGGCAGGACTCGTGGAAGTGCTGCCGCAAAAATGGTTCACCGCCAGCCAATATCAAGTGGGAAAGCAATGGATCCCGCGCGCCGCCCGCGATCCCGAGTCCCATCGCATTTTCGGCGAATGCTTCGGCGTCGGCACATTCCTACTGGAAGAAGACGGATGCCGCCTCGACCGCTGGCTGGAAAAAACGGACCACTGACGGAAAGGCCGGAGAAGAGCGCATGAGGGGGAAGGCCCGACTTCCGGTCGGGCCGCCAAAGCCGTCGATCCTAAAAACGCGCGTCAGCGCTGTTGTCGGCAAGTTTCTAATTTGGCGCTAGTTAAGAAAGAACTCCCGACCAAAGATTTTCCCCGTGTCTCCGTGCCTCCGTGGTGAAAACGCCCCAGTTTGCGCCACGCCACTCCCCTGATATACCGTAAATTGTCCCTATGGCCGACCGCAGCGATTTCACTACGCCTTCCACTTCTCCGGTCCTCGAGTCCCGGGTGGATGCGACTTCCGCGCGCTTCGAAGCCAACATGCGTTTTCTCGCCGATCTGGTCTCGCAGGTGCGCAACGAAGAGGAAAAAATACGCGAGGGCGGCGGCCCAAAGGCCATCGAGAGTCAGCACGCCAAAGGACGCCTGACTGCGCGCGAACGCATCCAGTTGCTGGTCGATCCCGAAAGTTTCTTCGAACTGGGCGCCTACGCCGCCTACCAAATGTATGAAGAGTGGGGCGGAGCCGCCGCCGCAGGCGTGATTACCGGCCTGGCGCGCATCCAGACGCGCATGGTCATGATCATCGCCAACGACGCCACCGTGAAAGCGGGCGCGTTTTTCCCCATGACTTCGAAAAAAGTAATTCGCGCCCAGAACATCGCCATCGAGAACCGCATCCCCACGGCATATCTGGTCGATTCCGCCGGCGTGTTTCTACCTTTGCAGGAAGATGTTTTCCCCGACACCGACGATTTTGGCCGCGTCTTCCGCAACAATGCCGTGATGTCCGCCCTGGGCATTCCCCAGATCGCCGCCATCATGGGCATGTGCGTGGCTGGCGGCGGCTATCTTCCGGTGATGTGCGATCACGTTCTGATGACCGATGGCAGTGGACTCTTTCTCGCCGGCCCAGCGTTGGTGCAAGCAGCAATCGGTCAAAAAGTTTCTGCCGAAGAACTGGGCGGCGCCGCCATGCACTCGGCCATCAGCGGCACGGTAGATTTTCGCGAGCCCAACGACGAAGCTTGCCTCGCGCGCATTCGTGCCATCATCGAAAAGTGGGGCTACCGCCGCCAGTCTCCCTGGGACCGCAAGAAACCAGAAGCTCCCGCTCTCCCCGCCGAGGAAATTTACGGCATTTACGATTCTTCGCCCGCGCGCCCTTACGATATAAAAGAAGTCCTGGCTCGCATCGTCGATGGCAGCCGCTTCGACGAATACAAACCCGAATACGGCAAGACCCTGGTCTGCGGCTACGCCCGCATCGGCGGATTCGCAGTAGGAATCGTCGCCAATCAAAAGTTGCACGCTCAGGCCACCGACCACGAAGGCAAAAAGCGCATCGAGTTTGGCGGCGTCATCTACACCGAATCGGCGGAGAAAGCCGCGCGGTTCATCATGGATTGCAACCAGAATTTAATTCCCCTGGTTTTTTTCCAAGATGTAAATGGATTCATGGTTGGGCGCGATGCGGAGTGGAGCGGCATCATCAAAGCCGGCGCGAAAATGGTGAATGCAGTTTCGAATTCCGTTGTACCCAAAATCACGGTGATCGTCGGAGGCTCGTTCGGCGCGGGCCACTACGCCATGTGTGGCAAGGCCTTCGATCCCAGATTCGTGTTTGCCTGGCCCACGGCGCGCTATGCCGTCATGAGCGGAGACGCAGCGGCATCCACTCTGGTCGAAATCAAAATCCGTCAGCTCGAACGCGGCGGCAAAGTCTTAAGCGAAGAAGAACGCAAAGAATTATTCGAAACCACCAAGCGCACCTACGACGAACAAACCGACCCCCGCTACGGCGCCGCCCGCCTTTGGATCGACCGAATCATCGATCCAGTAGAAACTCGCGATGCCATCACCCAAGCTCTGGAAGCCGCTGCTCTGAATCCTGACGTAGCCGAGTTCAAGGTAGGAGTGCTGCAAACATGATTCGCAGGAGCTTGTGCACCGTGACTGTCATCCTGAGGCAGCGCAGACCTTCGCAACGCGAAGGTTTGCCAACGAAGGACCTTTGCATTTTCTTTCGAAGCTTGCAACAGGATGTTGCCATGCCTCTGTGCCTCCGTGGTGAAGAGCAATGAGCGAAGTGAAACTAATCGAGTGCCCGCGCGACGCCTGGCAAGGCCTCCCGGCCCATATCCCCGCTCATCTCAAAGTGGACTACCTGAAAGCCGTCATCAGCGCCGGGTTTAAGCACATCGACGCCGTTTCGCTTGTATCTCCGAAAGCCGTCCCACAAATGTCGGACTCGGAGGAAGTCCTAAAAGAGCTCGACCCTCCCGATGACGTCGAGATCATCGGCATTGTGGTCAACGAAAAAGGCGCGCAGCGCGCCATCGACACCCAGGCCGTAAACACTGTCGGATTTCCTTATTCAGTTTCACCCACATTCCTGGCTAACAATCAGCATCAGACCTTGGAAGAAGCCATCGACGAACTGGAGAAGATCAAGAACAAAGCGGAAGCCGCCGGCCTGGGCACCGCCGTCTATATTTCCATGGCCTTCGGCAATCCTTACGGTGACCAATGGAATATCGGCGAGGTCGTCGATGCCGTCGATCTCCTGGAATCATCCGGCATTCGTACCATCTCGCTCGCGGACACCGTGGGCCTGGCTGGCCCCGCGCAAATCCAGGAACTCATTTCCGCCGTCATTTCAAAATATGATTTCATGGAAATCGGCGTGCACCTTCATAGCCGTCCCGACCAGGCGGTAGAAAAAGTACTGGCCGCGTATGATGCAGGCTGCCGTCGCTTCGACTCCGTACTCGGGGGCTTAGGAGGTTGTCCCTTCGCTCAAGATCAACTGGTGGGAAATATTCCAACAGAAAAAGTCATTGAAGCGCTGACATCTCGCGGCGCCAATCTCCCGCCTCTGAAATCGCTGGACACTTTGCTTAGAGCATCAGCAGAGATCGGCGCGAGATACACTAGTTCGCAGGCTGCAGATTAGCTCTTGGGTGGAGCAGCGCTTAAGCGCTGCGTTAAGAACATTTGCTTTGAACACGCGTTTTAGCGCCTGAGGTTGATGCAACAATAACCGCCACAAACATTTCATGAACTACCAAACCATCCGACTCACCTACGACTCCGGCATCGCCACCATCACCTTCAACCGTCCGGAGAAGCGCAACGCCATTAGCTTTCAACTGCTCGATGAACTCCTGGCAGCGCTCGATGAGATTGAACCATCCGATGCCTTGATCACCATCCTCACCGGCGCGGGCAAGGCTTTCTGCGCCGGCCTCGACCTCGACGAACTGAAATCTCTCACCGGCAAAACCAACGCAGAGAATGTCGCAGACTCGACGAAGATGGCGCGCGTTTTCCGTCGCCTTTACGATTTCCCCAAACCCACGATCGCGGCGGTCAACGGCGCCGCCATCGCCGGTGGCACGGGACTAGCCACCATGTGCGACTTCACGCTGGCCGTGCCCGACGCCAAGTTTGGCTACACCGAAGTCCGCATCGGATTTGTACCCGCCATCGTCTCGTCGATACTGGTCTGGCAGGTGGGTCACAAGCTCGCTCGCGATCTTCTCCTCACCGGGCGGCTGTTCGATTCAACCGAAGCCCATCGTTATGGCCTGGTAAACGAGATCGTCGCGCCCGAAAATCTCATCGGCCGCGCCCGAGAACTTGCCGCGCAGCTCATGGAAAACAGTCCGTCGTCGCTGGTCGCGACCAAGCGTCTCATCAATGGATTCATCGGCCCGCAGCTCGACAAGCAAATCGCCGAAGCCATCGAAGACAATGCCCGCATTCGCACCACCGCCGATTTCCGCGAAGGCGTCGCGTCTTTCCTCGAGAAGCGCAAGCCGCGCTGGAGTGGCAAGTGAGCGAAAAACAAAAGCCAGTCATCAACGAGGCACGCATCCGCGTGCGCTATGCCGAGACCGACCAGATGGGCGTGGTCTACCATGCCAATCATTTCATCTGGTTTGAGGTTGGACGCGTGGAACTGCTGCGGCAGCTCGGCTTTTCCTATCGCGACATGGAAAAAGAAGACGGCTGCCTGATCGCGGTGGCTGACGCCCGCTGCCGTTACAAAGCTCCTGCGCGCTACGACGACGAGATCATCGTGCGCACTCACATCAAAAACATTCGCGACTCACTGATACACTTCGGCTATGAATTGCTGCGAGCAAATGATGGCACGCTGCTGGCCGAAGGCGAGACCACTCACATCGTGACCGATGCACAAATGAAGATAGCGACGATTCCAGAGAAGTACCTCAAGGTCTTCCGGGAGGCGATGGGGAGTAGAAACGCTTGCACGATATAGAACCAAAGGGTTTCTCTGTGTCTCCGTGCCTCCGTGGTGAATTTGATATTCGAGGTTGAACAATTTGAAAGCTCTCCACATCAACGGCAACGACCTGACTCTCGAAGCAGTCCGCGAAGTCGCGGTGGAACGCAGGCCCGTCCTGCTCGATCCCGATGCCCGCGCCTCGGTCGATCGGGCGCGCGCGATCGTTGATGCACTCGTCGCCGGCAACAAACTTTCTTACGCCATTACCACCGGAGTGGGCAAACTTAGCGACGTACGCATCGCCGGCGAGCAAATCCGCGAACTGCAAGTCAACCTGCTGCGCTCGCATGCGGTCGGCATCGGCGAGCCGTTGGCCGTCGCCGAAACTCGTGCCCTGATGTTGCTGCGCGCCAATTCTCTTTCCAAAGGACACTCTGGGATACGTGCGGTGGTCATCGACACGCTCTGCGAGATGCTGAATCGCGGGGTCACACCCATGGTGCCGTCGCAAGGCAGCGTGGGAGCTAGCGGCGACCTCGCTCCCCTGGCCCACCTGGCATTGGTATTGATCGGCGAAGGCGAGTGTCTGGATAAAGATGATAAGCGTAGTTTTATTTCAGGCGCAGAAGCGTTGCGCCGCGCCGAAATCAAACCGCTCACGCTCGAAGCCAAGGAAGCGATCTCGTTGATCAATGGCACGCAGGGGATGCTTGCGGTAGGAATCCTGGCGCTGCTCGCAGCCGAAACGCTGGTCGATTCCGCGGACGTCGTCGGTGCGCTGGTGCTCGACGCGCTGCACGGGACCGATGTCGCCTTCGATGAACGCATTCATAAGGCGCGTCCCCATCGTGGACAGATAAAGACTGCGGCGAACCTGCGCCTGCTGCTCGAAGGCAGTGAGCTGCGCGAGTCGCATCGCGATTGCGGTCGCGTACAGGACGCATACTCGCTGCGCTGCATCCCGCAGGTGCATGGCGCGGTGCGCGACACGCTGTCCCATTGCCGCGGGGTCATGGAAATCGAAGCCAACTCCGCGGTCGATAACCCTTTGGTCTTCCTCACTGGCAACGGCGAGGGCGACGTGCTCTCCGGTGGAAACTTTCATGGCGAGCCGCTGGCTTTCGCTTTGGATTTCCTGGGCATCGCTTTGACTGCGCTGGCTGGCATCTCGGAACGAAGGATTGAGCGGCTGGTGAATCCGTCGCTCAACGAAGGCCTGCCGCCATTTCTGGCTGCGGGTGCTGGGCTGAATTCTGGATTCATGATGCCGCAGGTCACGGCGGCCGCGCTGGCGAGCGAGAACAAAGTGCTGGCGCATCCTGCATCGGTGGATTCGATTACGACCTCGGGCAACAAGGAAGACTATGTGTCCATGGGGATGACTGCGGCGTTGAAGCTGCAACGCATCGTGACCAACACGCGCAACGTCATGGCGATTGAAGCCATGGCAGCGGCGCAGGCGCTCGACTTCGTCGCGCCCCTCAAGACGGGCAAGCGGGGACAGGCGGCCCATGCGGCGATCCGGGCGGTGTGTCCTACGATGGACAAGGATCGCGTGATGTACAAAGACTTTGCCCGCATCGCCGAGCTGATTGCCAGCGGGAAGATCGCCGAGTCGCTGCGGTAGCCTCGCCAAAACTGAGTTATGTTCCCCGGGGAACATAACGACGATTTGCACAAATGTTCCCCGGGGAACATTTTGTACTTATTGGAATGTACGTACAAAATAAGCTAACCGCAGTTGGGTGAGGGAGTTAGGCGAAATTCCCGTTTTGGGAAATTCAATCCATCTGGGCCTGTTGCGATTAAGGAGGAGAGCTTGAGTCCGAAAAATACCATTTGCCTGTGGTTCGACAAGGACGCACATGATGCGGCGCGCTTCTACGCCGCGACCTTTCCGAATAGTGCAGTGACCGCGGTGCACAAAGCGCCGGGTGACTACCCGGGCGGCAAGAAGGGCGATGTACTGACAGTCGAGTTCACGGTGCTGGGCATTCCCTGTCTCGGCCTCAACGGCGGCCCGGCGTTCCAGCACAGTGAGGCGTTTTCTTTCCAGGTCGCTACCGACAATCAGGAAGAGACGGACCGCTACTGGAACGCGATCGTCGGCAACGGCGGCCAGGAAAGTCAGTGCGGTTGGTGCAAGGATCGTTGGGGCCTCTCCTGGCAGATTACCCCGCGCGCGCTAATGGAGGCGCTTGCGGCTGGTGGCGCTGAGGCAAAGCGTGCCTTCGAGGCCATGATGCTGATGAAAAAGATCGACATCACCGCGATCGAAGCAGCGCGGCGGGGCTGACGCGGTCGGGTGGCCCAAGGGATGGAGCGTATGTGCCACGGAGTACAATTCTCCGCGTGACTAGAGAACATTGGGCTCAGATAGGAATCACGATTGAATTTCTCATCGTCGTCAGGACTCTAGGGGAGTTCTTTCGGCTACGGCACGCGCTGGGTACGAACTTCTCGACCGCAGCGGCCACACCCTACGTTGGCGGCGCTTTGATAGCAGCTTGCTCCTGCTGGGCGGCCGTAACCTTCTACTTCTTTCGACGGTATATGCTGTCTGCCGTAATCGCCTTAGCAACCATACCCATTCTGCTGGTGTACAAAATTGCCGTGATTGGCTGGTAGCGGCCTTCATCTGGTGATCGGGTCAAAATCGCGCAGACAGGTGGGTTGCCCGCCTGCGGATGAAGGATCTTTTCACCGGCGCTTCCATTTGGCTACTTGCAATCGACTTTGTTGTCCTGCGAGGCAGCGATCTGCCACTTACCATCGCGCTTCAACCAGGTATCAGTCCAGACCTGGCACACCTTCGCGTCGGGATGGGTTTTGTCTTTACCGATAGCGTGCTCGCTGCCATAAATGATGGCCACAGTCTCACCGAAAAAACGCACCTTGGCCGTGTCGAGTGCGCAGTCGTGCGCCGAGCGCGGGCCTTTTTCATCGCGTAGCTCATCCATTTTGTTGAAGCGCTCGCCGCGAGTGCTGGTGCCCTGAAAATCGTCGGCCAACAACTCCGTGACAACTCCATTATTCGCGCAAACGGCTTCGGCCCACTTGCGTTCCATGTCGATCATGAACTGCGCGGTTTTGTCGTCGGACGTTGCCCAATGGCTCTGCTGCGCATTGGCGGCAGTCATCAGGACTGCGACGCATATCAAGCGCGAAATTCGGTGGGGCATTGTGCCTCCGGTATTTGAGACACTATACAGTAGCTCAGCGGGGGGACGGATTACTGACTCAAGTGCGATTTTGGGATTGACTGAGGAAGCGGGCGACCCTCGACTCGGGTTAATAAGCCGGTACTAAAAGTACAAAGTCCCCTAGAGAGGCCGCCAATTCCCAGATGCAGAATTAGGCTGTTGAAAGACGCGCGGCGACCTATTCGATTGAAATAGTGCTGTTGTGCGATGGGTCAAGTAATCTTTCCAATCCCCTGGATTCGTCCCAACGTTTAGCCAAGGCGGAGATTCGCTGTGTGTTGCGTCCGCCTCAATTTGCTCGATAGTCAGATTCGAGTTTTGAGACTGAAAATTGTCGAGCCTCTTTCCGGCGAGGAAGTCCCTTATGACCCAGTTCAGTGTTTGCTTGTTGTAGTCAAAATATACAAGATGGTCATCCGCAACGATGTTCGGGCAGCGTAGAACAATTGCGAGATTCCCGCCCCGTGAACCACAATTTCCCTGATTGAGTGGCATCATGCCAAAACAGTATGCCAGCAGTAGCGTGGATTTTCTAGAAGAACATTCAGATAGGAAGAGCCTGGGGACAGCCAGGACGTTCACCGATTTTTGCGAATTAGAAGTTGGTTTGTCCCCGTTTATCCCGGTTTCTCCTCACCTCAAAAACACAAGGTCCCTCTACTGCGCAGATCATCGCCTTCGCGATGGTCTGCTCCGCTCGGGATGACAGAGTTGAGGTGATTGGAACATCCCCTCTCAAGCCAAAACCGGGATTGAATGGGCCACCGTCCGCACTGATTTCGGCGAGATCGAATCCACCAAGGTGGTTGTCCGTGTGAAGAGGTATAGGGGTCCTTCGACTGCATGAGTTTGATCGCTGCGATCAAACTCATTTCGCTCAGGATGACAATTTGGGGAGTGGGAACTAGAGATGACAGACCAGGGATGACAGAATCGAGAAGATTGTCGCTCTGGCTGGCGTTGGCAACGTATATTGGATCGGTGACAACCTTGGGAAAAAAGAGTCTGGGCTTTGGCTGCCGCGTTTACGGCCTGGGGGTGATGGCGCTGGGCTTGGCTTCCCTGGCGTTTGGAGAGTTCAATCCAAGTCAACCAGTGCCCGAGCACTTTCCCTACCGGACCGTCCTGGCGTATGTCGCCGGTGCGTTTATCGTGGTTGCGGCGGCGGCGGTCGAGTGGCGCCGGACGGCGGCCTGGGGTGCGGCGGCGCTTGCGGTTTACTACGGAGTGTTTGTCGTCATTCTGTTGGACGGTCGCCAGCTGCTTACCCATTACGCCGAGTACGGCATCTACGAAGACCTCTCGATGCAGCTCGCGCTCGCTTTGGGCGGGCTGATGATTTACGCCACCGCCGCCAAGATTGATGTCGCGCTGTCCCAGCGCCTTACTCGGTTGTGCCAACTGACGTTCGGGGTTTGCACGCTGATATGGGGCGGAGCGCATTTTGTCTATATGAACCTCACTGCTCCGTTGGTACCTAAATGGCTGCCGCCCAGCCAGGTATTCTGGGGATACGTCACCGGCGTTTGCTTCGTCGCTGCCGGCCTGGCAATCCTGACGGGAATCAAGGCTCGGCTCGCGGCGATCCTGCTGACCGTCATGATCGCGTGCTTTGGCCTGCTGGTGAACGACCGGATTCTCGTCACGGGTGTTCTCTCCAGCCATTGGAATTGGAGCGAAAGCTCCCTAAATCTTGCCCTGATCGGCGTCGCCTGGATGGTGGCGGAATCCATGCCGCGGTCAGCGGCTAGCTCGGTGGATCGGAAGCCATCAAGATAGCTGGGTTTTTTCCGGCCTGGAGTCAGATGCTCCCCGAGTCCAAGGGGATCCGACGGTGGTAAATCGTGCGGACTAAGTATTGGTGGGTGCGGTAGGAATCGAACCTACAACCTGTCGGTTAAGAGCCGAATGCTCTGCCAGTTGAGCTACGCACCCGAGCCATAACGTGCGGATCCTGCTACGGGGAATGTCGCGGAACTGCTGTGGACAGTGATCCAATGCGACCCATCGAGTGTAACACGAGCGAGGCGAGCGCTGGTTCAGGAGCGCTGCTGCATATCGCTGGCGAAGGGGGCCACCGCATCGGTGACGCGCGCACTGGGACGGCGCGGAGGCAGATTGGCGGCATCGGCCGCCGGAGCTTGTTCCAGGGTGCCAAGGATCACGATCTCTCCCAACCGGTTTTGGGGAAAAGAAAGAAAACGATGCTCGGCGCAGATGGCGTCAATCCATCGCAGTTGCCGGGAGTTCAATACTTTCACCGGCAGGGTGGGGAAATTGCGAAACAGCCAGAGCAGATAAATACGTTGAGAGAAGGAAGGTTTGAGGTATCGCGGTCCGAGTGGCGTGAGCACCCGAAGCATTCCGTCAGACAGTTTTTCAATCGACATGGCCGAACTCACCTGAAAGTTTGCAATTGTCTAATTTCTTGAACCAGAGCAATCCAAGGGCCAGCATTATTGCACCAATGATGAGGCATGGGAATAAAAAAGTTTTAATTTACAAGGATTTTTGGTGAGTCAGAGCTGCAGCCTGGGTTTGGAAAACCGCAATAACTTGCACCATTTTTGGTGCACGGGAGAGGCATATAGGCAAGTTTAGCCCAGGATTTCGGGCAATATATCCATGTTCCGGATGCTGGCAGCTACGCCAAAATTTCCGCCTGTCCCCTCCTCGACCCGCACTACGCGGGCTTGACAACACACCCAGCGCTTCTCCCCCTGGGTGAGCTCGGGCGGGAGAATCAGCACCATTTCCAGTTCACTGCCCTCGGAAATACGCGAGTCCGTGTAGAGAAAAATGCCGCTGCTGCTTAAGTCGCGGGTCTGGCCGGTGAGTTGAAGATTGCCTAGCGGGGCCTTGATGGAGACCGATACGCTGGCCGGAACGCGGTGCCGGGAGCGGCGATCATCCTTGGGGACGGCCATGCGAGGGGAGAGTAGCACAGATCGGCCCACGGCGGCTTTGCGAAGTTGCCAAGCTCAAGAGCATTTAACCGCAAAGGTCGCAAAGACGACGCGAAGGACGCAAAGACAGCGCAAAAGGCGGTCGCACTACCTTTGATTTAGCATGAGGATGTGGCCCGCGTGAGTTCCTCCCGGCAAATTGGTTTGGCACGCGCTCTTTCCAAACTGGGGCATTGTTCGCGCTCGCAAGCCTGCGAACTGATTCGCGGCGGGCGAGTGCGGCTCAATGAAACGATCCGCCGCGATCCCGAGACTCCGGTTCATCTGGAGAAAGACCGGATCCAAGTGGATGGGCATGCGGTCGTGGCATCCGGCAAAATTTACCTCATATTGAACAAACCTCGTGGCGTGGTCACGACTGCCTCCGACGAAAAAGGCCGCCAGACAGTTTACGAATTTCTGGATGCCGCGGGATTGGGCAGAGCTTTGCCCTGGGTGGCGCCAGTGGGGCGATTGGACAAGGCCAGCGAAGGCCTGTTGCTGCTCAGCAATGACTCCGAGTGGGCGGCCCGGGTGCTGGGCCCGGAGACTCATCTCGACAAGGTTTACCAGGTGCAGATTGGAAAACTTGCCGATGAGGAATTGCTCGCCTCCATGATGAACGGGGTACAGGCCGACAATGGTGACTTTCTCCGGGCAAAATTTGCCCGGGTGGTGCGCAGTGGACAACGCAACAGCTGGATCGAAGTAGTGCTCGATGAGGGCAAGAACCGGCACCTTCGCCGTCTGCTCGATAAGTTGGATGTGGAAGTATTGCGACTGGTACGGGTCGCGATCGGGCCGCTGGCGCTGGGCGAGCTGGCCAAAGGCAACGTCAGGGAGCTAACAGTGGCGGAGAAGAAGGCTTTGGATGTGGCAATGGCGCTGAAGATTGGCCACCCCGCTCCAGGGACAAGACCAACGAGCTAGAAGTGCGAAGGTGACTTGGGAGTGGGAGTGTAGGCAGGGTGGGCGGAGACCGAAGTCTCTTACATCAACCTTCGTTGATAAAAGGCATTTTAGATAGATTCAGCGCTGCGGCTTCCAGTTTCTGCAGATCGTCCAGGGTAAAATCCTGGCCGGCCGAGTTCAAATCGTAGCCTTTGCGGGACACCTGGACGACGCCCAGAACTTTTCGTTCCGAATTCATGACGGGCGCCGACATGAGCTTCTGGATGGGAGGCTGTTCCGGTGCGGGTTCTTCGCCACCGGCGGCCTTGACCGCCTCAAAAATGTTGGCGTGGCGGACTTTTACGAAATTATTGAACAGCTCCACTTTCTTGGTCATGGCGGTATGAGCAGCCACCGCGGAAGAGCTTGAAACCGGAATCGAACCCGCCGTCTTCAGATGTTCGGGAAAAAGAAACTTGAGCAAGCCCTTCTCCAAGCGAAGCAACGCGATTTCGCTGGGCCGCACCTGGAATTGCGTAGCCAGTTGCTTGCAAAACAGGAGAGGGCTGGCAGCTTTTGGATCTGGCACGACAGCGGCGTGATCTAATGCGGGTGCAGTGCCGGTTGCTGAACCACCTGCGGAATTTTGCTTTCCCTTTTGCATGCCACGATCCCGAACCGATTTCGCTTGGAACTGCCTGACGTACCCATGCTGAACTCTTGCAATGGTTACATCAAGTTACCAAGGTACTTTGGCGGCCCGAGCCGATCCGTGCGTTGGCGCGGAAAACCAGATTAGGTAGAATCCTCGGGTGACACTTCGGTCCTCCATGAGAGCCGTGAAGCACATGACGCTGGCGCTGCTGCTGACGTGCGGGGTTTTAGCGCATGCGTCGAAATACAAACTCGTCGGGCAGATGGAGAAGCATCCCGACGGCGAGCCCAAGGATTTGCTCGGCGGCATGCAAGACCTCTACTTCAAGGGCGACAAAGTCTGCATGCCGGCCAGCGAGAACCACGCTGCCGAGTGCCGCAAACCAGAAGACTGGGTGGTGACCGACATCGGTACCACCACCATCACTCTGGAAGACGGGACTTCTTTCGAGGTAGAGAGCAATGGGCGCGCACACAAAAGTGTGTTCGATCGGGTGGTGGACAAGTGGGTCACGAACCGGCTGGTTCATAACGCTTTGGGCCCGCATTACGACCCCAATTACTATGGCGCGTCCGCGCATGGGACGTTCCGCTACCGGGTGCGTACAGTGAAGAAGGTGGTGCGCGAAATAGATATCAAGGGCATCGGCAAAGGCCCGTATCCCCGCGTCGGCAAGTCGGTAGTCGCGGCGACGCCGAGCGGTACGCCGACTATTCCTTAGTCAGGGGCAGCCCTTTTCCCTTCCATTCGCGGTGGCCCCCATCCATCGAAAGCACGTTGGTGTAACCCATTTTTCGCAGACTGTCGGCCGCCAGGGCAGAGCGGAATCCGCCGCCGCAATACAAGACCATGGGAGTTGCAGGATCGGGGACGCGATTTTCGACGTCGCGTTCGATGATGCCTTTGCCGAGATGAATCGCGCCGGGCAGATGGTCGGTGGCGTATTCGCTTTCTTCCCGCACGTCCACCAGTAGAAACTTTTCGCCGTGCGCCAGTTTGGCCTTTACGTCATCCACGCTAACTTCGCGGACGCGACTCTTGGCGTCGTTCACAATCTGGAGAAAGCGCTGGGAGTGTTGTTGTGCCATGGGTTTTTCTCCGCAAGCTTGCCATCGGAATCCAGGCGGCGGAACGGAGCCAGCCGAGAAATCCGTGTGCGCTTTATATTGTAGCGGACGAGGCTTTGCGTTGCGGGACCGGGGACGCTGCCTGATCGAGAAACTGTTGCAGATCCGCCTGCAAGCGGAGGCGGTCTTTTTCGTCGAGATCGCAAAATCCGAAAGGCTGCAGGCAGCCTTGCGTGGCCCACATGGGAAACAGGGTGACTGCCTGACTGCGCACCGTGCTTGATCCAATGTGAAAAATCACTTCGACTTTGATCTTCTCGTCCAGAGGATTCTCCAGTTGGAGCAGTCCGCCGGAGGTGGAGAGTTGGTGCAGCCGGGAGCGGACTTCCTTACCGTTTTCCAGGCGAATAATGGCGAGGACGGTGCCCCCAAGTTTTACGCGAGGAGCGCGTTTTCCGCTGTTGTTGTGGTAAGGCTTGGCCATGTCTGTCTCCCAATATGACACTGGGGCGGAGGGGATGGCAGATTACGAAAGCACAGGCTGATTTTGAGGCCAAATTCGGTCCCTATACGAACTATGGGAACGTCGAGTAAGTGCCACATTGGTCTTTAGTTTCAGTGCGGCGATTCCGCTTTTGGAGCCGCTTTTTGGCAGTAACCGCGCAACGATTACAGGTGTTACTTTACGCGCGTCGATGGGGGCCGTAAGCTGCGTCCTTATGAAGCTGAACGTGCTCCTGATGTGCCGCAACCAGCCGTCCTTGCGGGTTTTGGCAACTGCTTTCCAGGGAATACAAATCGAAGCGGAAGTCTGCCTCTCCGCGCCCGACGCAATGGAACTACTGGTAAAGGGACACTATTCCGCGCTGGTGCTGGATTTTGACCTGCCCGGTGCCGCGCAGGTTGCGAGCATGGCACACCTGATTGCTCCCGACCGCCGTCCGGTACTTTTCGTGATGATTGGAGCTATGACTCCGGTGGGCGGCGCATTTCAAGCCGGCGCCAACTTTGTTCTTTACAAGCCGCTCGAAGCCGAGCAAGTCGTCCGGTCGCTGAGGGCGGCGCGCGGGTTTATGAACCCGGACCGGCGGCGGGCGCCGCGGCATCCAGTACAGTCGCTGGTCTATTTGCATTTTGATGTCGGCGAGATCCCAGCCCTGATGCTGGATGTGAGCGAGCAAGGCCTGGCACTGCAGGCGCCCGAACCTTTACCCCCGGTGCAGGAAGTGCCTTTGCGTTTTGTCCTGCCCGGCACGGCGCACAGCGTGGAGGGAGTGGGACAGGTCATTTGGTCCAATGAGAATGGACGCGCAGGAATGTTTTTCTCCCGCCTGACGCCGGCCTCGCGAAAATATCTGAAAGACTGGCTCCACAAGCACGGAGCCAAGAAGAAAGACGCGGTGCGAATCCTGATGGAACCGGAAAAAGTCCGGCAGTTCCGGCGCGCCGCTCAGTAAAGCCGCTTCGGTCTGTTCCACTCAGCATCACTTCGCGCATGCTAGACTCGCCTTTCCTCTGCGAGACACTTGCGCATGCCTGAACTCACCTTCCTTTCGGCCGTTACCATAGCTGAACAAATCCGGCAGAAAAAGATTTCTCCTATCGAATTAGTGGAAGCCCATCTAGCGCGAATCGGCAAGCTCAATCCCCGGCTGAATGCTTTTGTCCAGGTGGATGAAGAAGGCGCGCGTGGCCAAGCCCGTAAAGCTGAGAGTGCCGCGGCTCGCGGTGAAAACTTGGGACCGCTCCACGGGGTGCCGGTCAGCGTCAAGAGTTCGATCGATGTCATTGGGATGCACTGCGAAGCCGGGACAAAATTGCGCGCCGGGCACATCGCAGACGAAGACGCGGTTCTGGTGAGGAGACTGCGTCAGGCAGGAGCGATCATTCTCGGCGTCACCAATACGCCGGAACTGCTGATGGCCTGGGAGACGGACAATCTTCTTTACGGCCGCACCAATAATCCCTGGGATTTATCGCGAACCGCGGGCGGGTCGAGCGGCGGCGAAGCGGCGGCGATTGCCTCGGGATGTTCCGCGGGAGGGGTGGGCAGCGATGGCGGCGGTTCCATTCGCGTGCCTGCGCACTTCTGCGGAATCTGTGGGCTGAAGCCCACTCCAGGGCGAATTCCGGTTACCGGACACTTCCCAGTTTCGGTTGGGCCGTTTGCTTTTCTCGGCGTCGTCGGGCCCATGGCCCGGACCGTGGCCGACTTGAAGACGCTATTCGAAGTCATGCAGGGGCCGGATGATGGCGATCCCTCCTCCGCGCCGGTGCCTTTGCGAAAAATAGATCGTGGCGAACTGAGAGATATTCGCATCGGATATTTCGAAGAAGACGGCCGCACTCCTGTGACAGCGGAGACTCGTGCGACTGTGCGTACCGCTGCCGGAAGCTTGCGAAGCGCAGGGCTTCAGGTGGAATCGTTTTGTCCCCCAGGGCTCGAAATTGCCCGACAACTTTGGTGGAAGTTTTTCGGCATCACGGGTGGCATGCTGCTGGGGCCGATGACGCTAGGACGCGAAGGCGAATTGAGCCCGATTCTGAGAGAGTTCTCCGGTTGGGTTGCAGCCGAACCTTCCCATACCGGCGAAAGCCTGCTCGATACCTGGGTCCAACGCGATGTGGTGCGTGGGCAGATCCTGGCCGAGATGCGAACCCATCCAATTCTCGTTTGTCCAGTGGCTTCCATCCCAGCGTTCAAACATGGGGGACGCAGTTGGAATATTGATGGGCAGAGCGTGCAGTATCTCGATGCGTGGAGCTATTGCGAATGGTTCAACCTGCTGGGATTCCCCGCTGCCGTAGTGCCAGTCGGTAGTTCTCCACAAGGGTTGCCCATCGGAGTACAGATTGTGGGGCGTCCGTGGGAAGAAGAGCTGGTGCTGGAAGTTGCTGCCGTGATCGAACAGGAATGCGGCGGGTTTTGCGAGCCGCCGATCGGTTAAACAGGAAAGCGAACGGTGAAGACTTGCCTTTGTTTGTTCCCCTGTGGCCCTCCGCGTCCTCTGTGGTTAAACTCTTAGTTGAATGACTTCCCGATTTTCCATTGGTCTGGCCGGGTTCGCGCTGGCGGTTCTTGGTTTTTTTGCCGCGCCACGACAGCAGATGCCATCGCCCAAGGCCTCGAATCCCACCGAAGCCGCGCGGCTCAACAATCTGGGCGCGGCCTATATGAACCAGCAACTCTTCGAGAAAGGCCTCAAGGCTTTCGAGGAGGCAGCCGCGCTGGATTCCAAGTTGCAGATTGCCCGTATGAACCAGGGCATTGCGCTGCTCAACCTAGGGAAGGTGGATGCGGCCAAACAAATTCTCGAAGAAGCAGTAAGGCTTGATCCCAAAAATCCGCACGCCTGGTACAACTTTGGGTTGCTGGAGAAAAATAGCAGCGACTCGCAGGCCGCGGTGGATGCGTTTCACCGGGTCACCGAAATCGTTCCCGATGACGCCGACACCTGGTACTTCCTGGGCAGCGTGTATTCGCAGCTCAAGGACTTTCCGCACGCGATTGAAGCTTTTGATCACGCGCTCAAGTTAAATCCGCTGCACGCGTCGGCACAGTTTGGGCTCTCGCGCGCCTATCAGCAGTCGGGTGACACAACGCAAGCGCGTGAACATCTGGTCCGATTCCAATACATTACGCAGAACAAATTAGGAGCCGCGATCAGCCTGGCTTACGGCGAGCAGGGGCAATATTCGCGGGTGGAAGAGTCACCGGCTGCCGTGGAAAAAGTCCCAGCACAGATTCCGGTGAAGTTTGTGGATGTGACCGAGGCTTCAGGACTGACTACAAAAGCCGCCTTGATCCAGGATAAAAACTCGGCATCGTATCTGGGGCCGGGCGCGTGCTTTCTCGACTACGACGGCGATGGCAACATCGACATTTTCTTGCCGGACAACGGCAGCGAAGGTGGCATGTCGCTCTATCACAATTTGGGCAACGGAAAATTTGAAAATGTCACCATGAAAGCCGGACTCGATCCTAGATTGCATGGCATCGGCTGCACTGCTGGAGATTATGACAACGACGGTGCGGTTGACCTCACGGTAAGTACGATGGACCGGCTGATTCTTTTACATAACGAGAAGGATGGCACGTTCAAAGATGTAACTCAATCTGCAGGAATTAAAAGCGATGGCTTAAATCTCGGCCTGACTTTTGTGGACTACGACCATGACGGCGAAATTGACCTTTATGTAACCCGGCCGGGAGCCAGTCCGCCAGCTTCGAATCCCAGCATCAATACAGCGCCTGGAATTTGGCCGGAGCATCCTCCGCCGGCCGCCGGCCGCAGCACAATGTGGCGCAACAATGGCGATGGCACATTCACGGATGTCACTGAATCAGTCGGGCTCTCTGGGTCGACGACCAGCTTTGCGTCTATTGGTACTGACTACAACAACGATCGAGCGGTCGACTTGGTTCTCACCGGCGGAAAAAAGCAGCCGATCATTCTAGAGAACCCTCGCGAAGGGGCATTCGCTATTCGGGAGCCGTGGAGTGAATCCATGCCAGGTGCGACGGCAGGCGTCTCTGTGGTCGACTTCGATCATGACGGCTGGATGGATATCGCTTTTACCTATGAAGGCGCTCCCGGCATCACTCTTTGGCGCAACGATAAAGGGAAAAGCTTCGAGCCAGTCGAACTTTTTCCCAAGACGGGTTGGGCCCGCGCTTTCGGCGTCGCCGCCTTCGACTACGACGACGATGGCTGGGTCGATCTGGTTGCCGTCGGAGAAACTGCCGACGGAAAGGGCGAAGTAAAGCTCTTCCGCAATCTCGGGCCCGATGGCTTTAAAGACGTCACCGCCGACGTTGGCCTCGACAAAATTCAGCTCAAAGAGCCCCGCGCCATCATCACCGGAGACTTCGACAACGACGGCGCAACCGATCTGCTTATCACCCAAAATCATGGCCCTGCCGTCCTGCTCAAGAATGAAGGTGGCAACAAGAATCACTGGCTGCGGCTTGCGCTGAAAGGCCTGAACGACAACAAGAGCGCCATCGGCACCAAGGTCGAAGTTTTTTCCGACGGCATTCGTCAGAAATATGAGATTTACGGCTCCAACGGATATCTCGGGCAGAACTCGCCATATCTCACCGTCGGCCTGGGGCAGGCAAAGCAAGCCGACATCGTCCGCATGCTCTGGCCCACTGGAGTCTTGCAGGATGAAACCGAAGTTGCAGGCGATCGCGAACAGGACTACTCAGAGATCGACCGTCGCGGCAGTTCCTGTCCCACATTATTTGTTTGGGACGGCAAGCATTACGAACTGGTCGCCGACATTCTGGGCGCGGGCGTGGTTGGCCACTGGGTTGGGCCGAATCAGCGCAACATCCCGCGCCCGACGGAGTGGGTCAAGATTGATGCGAATCTTATCAAGGAGCTTCAAAAGCCCCACTCTGTCGCAAAAGACGCGACAAGAATGGGGCACCCGTCGAATCAGGAGGGTGGGGTTCTCAGCTTCCGACTGATGGAGCCGATGGAAGAAGTTGTCTATCTTGATCAAGTACGGTTGCTGGCCGTCGACCATCCCAGCGGCGTTGAGGTTTATCCCAACGAATATTTCGCCAGCAATCCTCCGTATCCGCCGTTCAAAGTGATCACCAGCCGCGACGCTAAGCCTCCCGCCGGTGCCTGGGACGATCGCGGCCACGATGTTCTCCCCGATTTGCTCGCGCATCGCTACATCGGTGATTTCGATTTGCTGCCCTTCAAGGGCTTCACCAAGCTGCACAGCCTTGAGCTTGATCTCGGTGAGGCTTACCAAGGCGGCGCGCTGCGCTTGCTGCTCCACGGCGAGATCGAGTATTTCACCGCCACTGGAATGTACGCTGCCGATCAGGCAGGGATTCAGGCGATTGCGCCTTACGTCGAAGCATTTGTAAAGGATAGAAGTAGCGCCAACGGGAAGTGGGTCCGCGTTACCGATGACATGGGATTCCCCGCGGGTTTGCCCCGCACCATGACCGCCGACCTAACCGACAAGCTGCCGCAGGGCACGCAGCGGATTCGTATTTCGACCAATCTGCAAATCTATTGGGACAATATTTTGATCAACCGCAGCGAGCAGAACTCGGATTCGCGTCTAACCCCGGTTCCGCTGCAACGCGCGGAACTTGGCTTCCACGGTTATCCACGGCAGATCGAAGCCCAGCCTCCCGGCAATGTGAAATATGTTTACGAGCAAGTGAGCCGCACCGGGCCCTATGCGCGGCAGGCCGGCACATACACACGTTACGGCGACGTGAAGCTGCTGCTTGCTAATTTCGACGACAAGCTGGTGGTCTTCGGATCAGGCGAAGAAGTGGCCCTGGAATTCGATCCCGCAAAATTGCCCGCCCTGCCGAAAGGCTGGACGCGCGACTACTTTTTTGCCGCCAATGGCTACGAAAAAGACATGGATTTCTATGCCGCCGAAGGCAGCACCGTCGAGCCGTTGCCGTTCCGGAAAATGGGGAGTTATCCGTATCCGGGGAAGTCGTTTCCACTCGATGATGCCCATCTTGACTATCTTTTGAAATACAACACGCGTTACGTTTCCGGAAACGAGCCGCAGGGATATGGGTATGATTATCAACCTGCGAAGTGATCGACATCCGGGTACATGAATCGTTTTAATATTGACAAAGTTCGCTACTCCGAATCCAATACCTCACACATGGAAACTACCTCGGCTCCTTCCCTTCGACGGACGTTAACACTGTCGGACTTGATTCTCTACGGCATCATCGTTATTCAGCCGACGGCTCCCATGCCGGCCTACGGCGTTTTCAGCAATGCCGGCGGAGGCCACGTGGTCACCTCCATCCTGATCGCCATGGTCGCCATGGTGTTCACAGCCATGAGCTACGGACGCATGGCGCGGGTTTATCCCAGTGCGGGTTCGGCTTATACCTACGTGGGACGCGAGCTGCATCCGTCGCTCGGCTATGTGACCGGCTGGAGCATGACCATGGATTACATATTGAATCCATTGATCTGCACCATCTGGTCGGCCAAGGCGATGGCCGATCTGCTCAGCGGCACGCGCTATCAAATTCCTTATCCCGGATTACTTTGGCCTATATTTTTTGCCGTCTTGTTTACCGCCCTGAACCTGCGCGGGGTGCAGACTTCGGCCCGCATCAATAAAATTTTGTGCGCCGTCATGGGCGCGGTGATTCTGGCGTTTTTCTGGTACACCATCCGTTACATTTTTCACCTGCCGCAATATCCCGAGGCATATTTTCTGCGTCCGTTCTACAATCCGGAAACTTTCACCATCAATCGCGTGTTCCATGGCACTTCCGTTGCCGTGCTCACCTACATCGGATTCGACGGCATTTCCACTTTGTCGGAAGAAGTCGATAATCCCAGGCGCAATATTTTCCTGGCTACGGTCCTGGTCTGCATCATCACGGGATTTTTGGCCGCCGCGGAAGTCTATGGCGCTCAATTGTTGAGCAGTCAATACATTTTTGGAGTCAGTGAAGTGGAGAACGCGTTCAGTCACGTGGCAGCCATTGCCGGCGGCGCGGTGCTTACCAAGGTGATCAGTCTGACGCTGCTGATCGCCACCATCGGCTCCGGCATGGGATCACAACTCGGCGCCGCACGCCTGCTCTACGGCATGGGGCGAAGTGACGCCATCCCCAAGAAATTTTTCGGCGTCATTCATCCCAGGACCCGGATCCCGGCGAACAACGTGATCTTTGTCGGTGTCATTGCGCTGGTGGGTGCATTTCTCATCAGCTACGACAATGGCGCTGAACTGCTCAACTTTGGTGCGCTGATCGCATTCATGGGGGTCAATCTTGCGGCTCTCACTCACTACTACATTCGTGGCAATGACCGCACCATGGGACAACTGATTCCGCCGGTCCTGGGCTTCCTCATCTGCTTCTTTATCTGGATTCACCTGTCGAAGCTGGCGATGATCGTAGGTTCCATCTGGATGATTGCCGGCATCGCCTACGGAGCATGGCGAACTAAGGGATTCCAGAGCGATTTGGTGAACTTCGACGTACCCGCAGACCAAGCGTAAATAACTCTCGAGGGTGTCCGTTCAAGCGCCGCTTGAACGGGACCTACAGATTCGGACGATGGCTACTGCACGTTCCAGCCACTTACTTCTACCACTGGCTTGGCAACGCCCAACTCCGCCGTTCGGTAACTGGCGCTGATTTCCCGCTTCTCGCCCGGCAGCAGGGAAATGTAATTGTCTTCCCAAAGCACGGGCAGGATTTCGTCTCCGCCCTTGCCCTTGTCCACTTTCAAGCGAACGAAGAACGCGAGACTCTTGCTGGGATTTTCCAGCGTCACATGGGTGATGGAATCCGCACCCTTGCGTTCGGTGTGGTCGGTGACTTTCAGCTTGACCTTCGGCAACTGCGATAGCGCGGTGAAATCCGCGTAGACGGCGGTCGGCGTGGTGTACCAGTTGGATTCGGCCCAGTTGAGCGTCTCGTGTGTGGTGGAAAGCCAGTAGAAATTTGATCCCACCAGTTTGCCGCTGGCATCTTCCAGCCGCAAAACCACAAAATAAGTCGGGCTCAGGCCATCAATCTGCGGCAGCGCAAGAATTTTATTGGTACTGTCGGCAGCGGCGTCGACATTGGTTTGCTGCGAGAACTTCTCCGTCATGTCCAGATTTAAGACCTTGGTCGTGAGTTTGAGTCCTTTGACGTCTTCATACTGGCTGCTGACCAGCCAAATTGAGTTGTCATCGTATCCATACAGCGGATGCAGCGCCTCCATCGATTTCTTGGCGCCAAAGTAACCGCCGCCGGGACGCAGATAGTAATCGTACAAATGCCAGATCATCGACGGCCAGGCATTGTTGAGCATCCACTGGATCACGCCGGTCGAGGTGTACTTGTTGCGGCTGTAGGCCTCGTACATGGCGCGGACGCCCTCGTAGGTCTGCATCTGTGACTTAGCGGCAAAATCTTCAACACTATCTGCCTTGCCGTAGCGCGCATTCAATGCGTTGGAAAAAACGTGGATATCGCTAAACACGCCGCCACCGGTGTGATAATTCCAGGTGTCGTCGATGGGCCACATGTGGTCCTTGCCCACCATGGCGCGAATGCTCTCGATGGGAGGCACGGCCGGCCCCATGCTGGTCTCGGTATCGAATCCATAGGCGCCGCCGCATCCGCCTTCATTGCACTCTTTGCGTCCCGGCTGTCCTGCGGGAGTGTCGATCTCCCAGTAGCCCGGCGCAATGTACTCGTACGGGCCGCTCATTTTCACACCGCTCTCGCCTGTGACCGATGTTGGTTTGGCCGTGGCCGAAGACACCACCGGATTCGGCCACAACAATTCCTTCTCTACCTTCAGATAGGTTTGCTCGACGTCCGGCGGCGGCGGATTATCGCTGCCGTTCAGCCACATCAGCAGGCTGGGATGACTTCGCAAGCGGTAAATCTGGTCGCGCAAGGACTGTTCTGCGATAACGAAATCCTGCGGCGACCACTTCGCCCAATGCTCCCAATGCGAACAACAAATCCAGCCGGGCATGACCAGGATTCCTTTGCGGTCGGCCATGTCGAAGAAGGCCTGGTTCTCGATGTGGTCCTCCATGCGCACCGTGTTCAGGCCCATGTCCTGCACATAGCCGAGTTCGTCTCCCAGCTGTTGCGGGCTTTTCTCGCGCAACATCATGTCGGGCGCCCAGCCGCCGCCGCGAATCAGGATTTTCTTGCCGTTCACCGAGAAGACGCGTCGATTGTCGGCGTTCAGCTCTGAATGCATTTCGCGGATGCCGAACTTCGTCTCCGAGCTATCGGAAACTTTCCCGTCAATCACAAACTCCATGTTCAAGTCATGAAGGGTCGGCGATCCCATTTGCTTGGGCCACCACAGCTTGGGATTGGCGATGCTGAGTTGAGGAAATGCGCCTGATTCAAACGTCACATCCTTCGATTCGTTCGCAGCCAGTTCCACCTCCTGCGAGAACTCAATATTCTCGATTCTCCCCTTGAGGGTGCCCTTCACCGCTTGACTGGTGGCATTCTTTAACTGTGCGGTGACGGTCAGGTCGGCCTTGTCGTTCGCTGGAGAATTGAGCTTGGAGATCACCGTGGGATAGCGCAAAGCCACCGGTCCGCTGGTGGCAATGTCCACGCCGCGCCAGATGCCCATGTTCTTGTCCGGGGGCAAGGGGTTCCAGTCGACGAATGTGATCGCGAGATCGGTTGGGGTAGGCGCGTAGACCCGCACCGCCAACACGTTGCTTTTCCCGGGTAAAGCGGAATCTGTCACGTTCAATTCGTAAGTCCGCCATGCGCCGGCGACGTCGTCAGACTTGGCGATCTGCTTGCCATTCAGCCAGATGTTGGCGCGATAGTTGATCCCGCCAAAATTCAGCCAGACGGTCTTGCCCTGATAGCTGGTGGGGAGGGTAAATTCCTTGCGATACCACCAGGAAATATAAAAGGGACTGTCTGGCGACATGGGCTCGTTGGAGAAATTGTGCCCGATGGGATAGGTGACGCCCGGCCAGGTGCGCAGGTTCGTGCCAAAATCCGGGTCGGGATAAACTTTGTGCTTGGCCAGCGCTGCGGCCACCGTGGTGGGCACGCTTACTCCATACCAGCCTTTAGGCAAAAACTTGGGAGTGGAAATGACTTCGCCCTTGGCGTCGACTTTGCATGACGATTGCAGCGTCCACCCCTCGCTCAGTGAGAGTTTGGTGGCAATCGGGGTAGATGGGTGATGTGCGGGGATTTGCTGCGCCAGAACTTGCCCTGCAAAGAATAGACAGGAAAGACCTACCAGCCACCTACCCAAAAAGCTGCGCTTATTCATGAGGATATCCCCTAAGCAAAAGTGAAGTTTGGACGGTGATTCATTATGCCGTACCGATCATTCGATCGTCTGGCAACTTTACCGGGAAAAATGCGACCAGCCTTGATAACACGTTTCAATGATTCGTTTCAATGGCTGAATTTCGCTATAGAATTTCGATACCGGACGGATGTGATGTGCTATCTTGGCGCACTTTGCGTCGACTTTGCGACCTTCGCGGTTAAAAGTCTCTGACCGCAATGGTCGCTAAGGACTGCCTTAAGGACGCAAAGCAAATCCCCCGCTTAGTTTATAATCGTAGGTTCTCGGCTGCACTCCGGAGTGATATCAAGATGATTCGATTTCTGCAAACCCCTGGACCCGTCAAAAAGATCGTCCTCAGCGGAATCCTACTGGTATTTTGTGGCGCCATGGTCATAACCCTGATTCCCGGGGGATTCGGCATCGCGGATACGATCACGGGTGGGCCGGGCAAGGGCATCGTCGCCACTGTATCCGGTGAGCCGGTCACCGCCCAGGAGGTGCGCCGCCAGGCCGGCTTGATGATTCAACAACGATACCCGCAGATGGCCTCGCAAGCCTCCATGCTCATACCCTTCGTGGCCCGCGAGGCGGCGCAGCAGTTGATCGACCAGAAAGCCCTGCTGGCCGAAGCCCAACGGCTTGGCTTGAGGGCCACGGATCAGGAAGTCCGCGATGAGTTGCAGAAGAATCCGGAACTGGCTGCCACCTTCTTTCCCGGCGGCATTTTTATTGGGCAGGACAAGTACGAGCAACTGCTGCAGGCCCATGACCTGACGGTCGCGCAATTCGAGCAGGAACTCAGAGACGAGATCATTTCCAACAAACTTCGTCACCTAATCGGGGGCGGCGCTACCGTAACCGATGCCGACGTGCAACGGCAATTCGCGAAAGAAAACACCAAGGTTAAATTCGAGTACGCTGTGCTTACCAAGGACACCGTCCTGAAAGAAATTCATCCCACGGACGCTGAGCTCAAAGCCTACTACGAGCGCAACAAACAGCTCTACGCGAATTCGATCCCGGAAAAGCGCAAGGTCAGCTACGTATTGCTGGACACTGCAAAGATCGCGGCCGAGACCAAGGTTACGCCGCAGGACCTGCAAGCCTATTATGCCCAGCATCGCGACGAATTTCGTGAGCCCGAGCAAGTCAATCTTCGCCAGATCGTGATCAAGAATCCGTTGCCCGGGGCGGACGGCAAGGTCGATCCTAAGGGAGTGGACGAGGCCCGTAGCAAAGCTGAAGACATTCTCAAGCAAATCAAAGCCGGCGGGAACTTCGCGGATCTGGCGAAGAAAGATTCCCAGGATTCCAGCGGAAAAGATGGAGGATCGCTGGGTTGGGTCCAACGCGGACGCATTCCTTATCCCGAGGTGGAGAAGGCCGCTTTTGCGCTCCCTAAGGGTGGCACCAGCGATGTGCTCAACGCGGGCTATGCCTTTGTCATTCTTCGTGTGGACGACAAACAGGAAGCTCATTTGAAAGCGATTGACGAGGTCAAGGAGCAGATCGAGCCCGGGATCAAGCAGCAGAAAGCCGCCGCTGCAGCCGATGCCGAAGCCAGCGCTTTTCTGACCAAGGCGCGCGCAGACGGCCTGGACAAAGCGGCCGCCGCTAAAGGACTGCAAGTGGTGACCACCGACTTCGTCGGCCGGACCGATTCCCTGCCCGGCATTGGTACCTCGCAGCCATTTATGGACGCGGTCTTCAGCCAGGCGGAAAAATCGCCGCCGGACGAAGCCGCCCTGTCACAAGGGTATGCCGTGTTTCAGGTGCTTGCCGTGAAGCCGGCGGCCACGCCTGGTTTCGATGAGATTCGCAGCCGGGTGGAAACCGAGTTCAAGAACGAGCGTTCCAACCAGGTGCTTACGCAAAAAACTCAGGAACTTTCCGATCGCGCCAAAGCGGGCCACGATCTGAAAAAAACCGCCAAGGAATTGGGCGCGACCATGAAGACCAGCGATTTCGTCCTGCCCGACGCTCAGGTTCCCGATGTCGGCGCCATGTCCGGAGCCGCTTCCGTCGCCTTCGCCATGAAGCCGGGCGAGATCAGCGGCCCCATCAACAGCGGGACCACCGGCGCGGTGCTATCGGTGATCGCGAAGCAGGAGCCTTCCGAACAGGATTTTGCCGCCAAGAAGGACCAGATCCGCGATGCTCTGTTGCAGAGCAAGCAGTCCGAACTGTTCGGACTCTTCGTGACCAGCCTGCACGACCGGATGACAAAATCGGGCAAGATTAAGATCAATCAGGATGAAATGAATGCACTGGGCAAAGGGCCAGGCCCCGGCGACGAGGGCGAGTAATCCGCGAATGAAAATGGAAAGGGCTCACGCCAACCGTCCCCGCCCGTAATCGAACCTCATGGCCTTTCCTCGTGCGTCCGGAATTTTGCTCCATCCCACCTCACTTCCATCCCCAGGAGGAATTGGGGATTTTGGTCCGGCGGCTTACGAATTTGTCGACTTTCTGGCTGCCGCGCGCCAGGGCCTGTGGCAGGTGTTGCCGCTAGGCCCGCCGGCTAACGGAAACTCTCCGTACTCCTCGACTTCGGCTTTCGCCGGCAATCCGCTGCTGGTGAGCCTGGAACGCCTGGCCGACCACGGCTGGCTGGATCGGTCCCGCCTGGCGGAGACACCGGAGACGACCGGTGCAATCCATTACGACCTCGTTTCCCAGCGCAAACCCCCGCTGCTTATGGAAGCCGCGCACAATTTTCTGGATCACGCTGCCGGCAATGCGCGATCGCGTTTTGAACATTTTTGTGGTGAAAATAACTGGTGGCTGGAGGATTTCGTCCTCTTCGACGCCTTGCGTGAGCGTTACCCCAATCAATTGTGGAAGCAGTGGCCACGGGAGTTGGCGCGCCGCGAGCCGGGGGGCATGGAAAGAGCGCGCCAGAAGTTGGCCCTTGAAATGGCAATCCGCCGCGTCATCCAATTCTTTTTCTACGAGCAATGGCGGGCCCTGCGGCTTTATTGCGCGCAGCGGTCAATTCGTATGGTCGGGGACATTGCGATTTTCGTGGACTACGATAGTGCGGACGTCTGGGCCCACCGCGATCTGTTCCTCATCAACGACGATCTCGATCCCGAGTTCGTATCAGGTGTTCCGCCCGACGCGTTCAGCGCCACCGGCCAGCGCTGGGGGAATCCTCTGTACAACTGGCCCGCCATGAAGGCGCAGGGATACGAGTGGTGGATTCAGCGTCTGCGGTGGGCCACGCAGACCTGTGACTACAATCGCCTCGATCACTTTCGCGGGTTCGCGCAATTTTGGGAAGTCCCGGCCAGCGAACCGACGGCCATGCACGGGCGCTGGGTGGACGGTCCCGGCGACGATCTGTTCGACACACTGCGCGAGGCCTTGGGCAGCCTTCCACTTTTTGTCGAGGACCTCGGCAGCATCACTCCCGACGTGAACGCCCTGCGCGAGCGCCATCAGCTTCCCGGCATGGCGGTTTTGCTATTTGGCTTTGGCGATCCGGGCGCGCATATTTATCTGCCGCATCGGCTCACGCCCGACCGGGTCGTCTACACTGGCACCCACGATAACGACACCACCCTGGGCTGGTGGAACTCCGGCGTGAGCGAGTACGAGCGGCGCAATGTCGAAGCCCTCGTGGGGCGTCCGGAGGATGGCATCAATTGGGCGCTGATTCGTTTGGCGCAGAGTTCCGTGGCCAGTTTATGCGTGGTCCCGTTGCAGGATGTGCTCAGTTTGGGGAGTGAGGCCCGCCTGAACGTCCCCAGCGTTCCCACTGGAAATTTCGGCTGGCGATATCAACCTGGTGCGCTGACTCCCCAAATCGCAGAACGTTTGGCAACTCTCGCGGAAGTGACCGACCGGCTGCCGCCGCCGGTGCCGCAACCGGCCGGCGAAGATTTCGCCGCCTGAAGAAGCTATTTCTTAACGGCACTTCAGCGCCTGATGGTTTTGCACCCCAATAAAAAAGCCGGAACCTTGCGGTCCCGGCTGCAGTTGGCTGGTTGCCCGGATAAAATCAGCACCTTAGAGATTCGGAATTTCTCTGTGACTCCGTGTCTCTGTGGTGAAAAATTGTTGCTGCTACGCGCTGCGTCGCGGCCGAATCGTCAAATCCCGCACCTGCGTCAGAATGCTCGACATCTGCATTCCGTTCAGCTGTGAAACGAAGGGCAGCAGTTCCGCGATGAACGGGTCTTGTACCAGTTCGCGGACTTCCTCCTGCCGGTTGCGTTCTCCCCCACTGAGCAGATCAGGCACGGTGACCTCCAAAGCTCGCGCCAGCCGCTCCAGCGAAGAGAGCGTCGGCGTTGCCTTTTCGTTTTCAATCTTGGAGACGTAAGTTCGCGGCACCGACATGCGAAATGCCAATTGGCGCTGGCTAAGACCATTGCGCAGCCGCATGGACCGAATCGACGCAGCCAGATGCAGGTGCCCGCGGCCATGCCCGTTCGTCGGCATGACTTGCGGAGGCGGCATAGGCGCGACTATTTCCGGCTCTTCCTCATCCAACGACATGTGGCAACGGCGGCAAAGGCTGTTGGTGGTACGGAATTGAACTAGCAGGCAGCGGTCGCAACGGACAACTTCCCTGGAATCTACTGGCGCAAGATTTGTGGCCATCTATACTTGGGAGCGCCAGAGCGGGCTACTCCCGGAACCCAACCTCGGTTCCGATCTCAGGGTAATCTGCGGTACGACCCCTGTGGATGTCAAGTAAAATATGGGTGGAAAGCCGGAATAGCTTGTAGGAAATCACGAATAACACGGCAGAAACCCGAAGAAAACAGGTGAAACGATGAGTGATCGCGAAGCGGCCTGGGGGTTACTAACTGAGTTCACCCAGTCAGAAAGTTTGCGTAAACATGCTTTGGCCGTCGAAGCCTGCATGCGTGCCTACGCTAGAAAATTTTCCAGTGACGAAGAATTGTGGGGAATCGTCGGCTTGCTTCACGATTTCGATTATGACAAATATCCCAGCCTCGACGATCATCCTTACAAGGGCAACGAGGTCCTGAAAGAGCGCGGCTACTCCGACGAAATCCGCAAAGCCATCATGTCGCACGCCGAATATACCGGCGTCACTCGCGACACGCCCATGGAAAAAGCTCTGTTTGCTTGCGACGAACTGGCAGGATTCATCACCGCCTGCGCCCTGATCAAGCCGGGGAAGTCGCTGGCCGAGGTAGACGTGAAGTCCGTCCGAAAAAGAATGAAGGACAAAGCCTTCGCCCGCAAGGTCCATCGCGATGACATCATCAACGGCGCCGCCGACCTGGGCACCGACCTCGATGAGCACATCGCATTCTGCATCGAGGCCCTCAAGCCGGTCGCCGCCCAGCTTGGTCTCGACGGAGCCGCCGCAAGCCAGTCATCACCACAGCTCACGTAGGATAGGCGCCTCGCCTGTCCAGCCGAGCAACGCGAGGCCCGCGTCAAACCATACTCCAGTCATTCTGAGCGAAATGTCGAAGGACCCCTGCCCTAGCCCATTCTGATGTAACTGGGGGTGTTGAACGCGTTCAAATCTAGCTTGACACAAGAATCGGATCATGGCACTGTATTGAACGTGTTCAAATTATTTCTAGCGGCCAAAGCAGCCCAATCATCAGAACCGCAATCGGTCGAGAAAATCAGTCGCAGCGAAGTCACCCGCGAGCATATCCTCGACACTGCCATTCGGCTATTCCGCAAGGACGGGTTCGACGAGACCACCATGCGTGAGGTCGCGAGCGAAACCGAAGTGGCGCTCGGCTTGGCCTATCACTATTTTCCCAGCAAAGAAGCACTGGTAATGGCGTACTACGAGCGCGTGCAGCGGGAACATCGTATTCTCGCGCACGAAAAGCTTCCGCAAGCCTCCTCCCTGCGCGACCGTCTTGTCATGTTGTTGCAGACCAAGCTCGATATCCTCAAAGATGACCGAAAACTTCTGGGCGCGTTGTTCCGCTACACGGGAAGCCCCGAACATCCCCTTTCGTTCTTGGGTAAGGCGACAACTCCTCTCCGTGCCGACTGCATGGACCTGTTCTCGGAAGCGTTAGAGCCAGAGCGATTGCCCGACGACTTGCGCAAACTGCTCCCACTCGCACTCTGGGCTTTCCACATGGGGGTGTTGCTGTATTTCCTATACGACTCATCGCCAAACTTGAAGCGAACCCGCAAGCTGGTCGACGGCTCGGTACAAATCATGGTTAGTTTTCTTAAATTGGCAAAGTTTCCATTGCTACGCCCGGCTCGGCGCAGCCTAATGGGACTGCTGCGGGACGCGGAGTTGATTCCGAGAACATAAAAGCGAGGTGACCAGATGAAGCGAGAATCGTGGAAGTGGCTATTCACCTGGGATGGACGTGTTCAGCGATGGCCCTACCTTCTTGCCGGAACGTCACTCACCGCTCTAAAGTACGCGATCGATTTTTTCGTCGCCGCCCATTTCGGCGAGAGGTGGCGAATCTGGTACTACTTCTTCCCCTCGCTCGATGTCTCCTTCTCCGTGATGGGGCTTCGCCAGCCCGAGATGTATGCGATTCTCTGGGCGATCGCGATCCCTTTCTTTTGGGTTGGAATGGCGCTCACATTACGGCGATTGCGCGACGCCGGGTACCGCGCCGGATGGATTTTCCTGTTTTTCGTTCCGGTGGCCAACCTGCTGTTGTTCCTTTGGCTGACGTTCGCGCCAAGCAGCACGAAGCCGATCGCGGAAGAGATTGCTACTGACGAATTGCGGGAGACCGGAAAGCTTCGCAGCGCAGCTTTTGGCGTCGCAGTCGCTGTGGTACTCGGATTCGCGCTGGCGCTGTTAGGCAGCCAGGTGCTGGTGCTGTATGGCTGGGGCCTATTCCTGGGAGTACCGTTCTTGACCGGGTTTGTTGCCTCCTGGTTTCTGAACGCGAAGACAACGCGCTCGCGACTCGGCACGATTGCGGTGAGCGCACTCGCACCGTTTCTCATTGGGATTGCCCTGCTGGGCCTGGGGCGCGAAGGGCTGATTTGCCTGCTGATGGCGGTTCCACTGGCTCTCCCGTTCTCGATTGCGGGCGGGTTGGTGGCCCGGTCCATTTTGCGACGCTGGAGCAGTCTGGCTGCGCCACCAAGCTTCGCCGCTTGCGTGGCAATCCTCCCGCTATTCATGTTCGCCGAACACGCCGCCAAATTTGAGCCGCCAGTTCTTTCCGTCACCACCACCATCACGATCAACGCGCCGGTTTCGGTGGTGTGGAAGAATGTTGTTGCCTTTCCGCCACTCGCGCCTCCGAAGGATTGGCTGTTCCGGGCCGGCGTCGCCTATCCGACCTCGGCCCAGATCGTGGGATCGGGACCTGGAGCCGTTCGTTACTGCCGATTCTCGACAGGTGATTTCGTGGAACCAATTACGGTGTGGGACGAAAATCGCTTGTTGGCCTTCGATGTCTCCGCTCAGCCCATGGCCATGCGCGAGTTGAGCCCCTGGAAGATCACGCCTCCGCATCTCGAGCACAACTACATGCGCTCATTGCATGGGCAGTTCCGGCTGGTTGCCTTGAGCGAGGACCGCACACTTCTCGTGGGCACAACCTGGTACCAGAACTATTTCTGGCCGCAGGCATATTGGCGTGAATGGTCTGACGGGATCGTCCATCAAATTCATTCACGCGTCCTGCAGCACGTAAAGCAACAAGCCGAGGCCCGTTAGTTCAGTGGCTGGACTACGCCGTTCTTGCCTGGCGGCTGGACTTCACCAACGTGACCAACTCCTTTGCGGCGGTAACAATCTTTTCCAGTTTCCCTTCGCGGAGCGCCGTGCCGTCCACAAGTTCCGAGCCGACTCCCAGCGCGAAGGCGCCTGCGACCACAAACTCAGCCGCGTTGGAGGCATTTACGCCACCGGTCGGAATGAAAGAAATATCCGGGAACGGGCCTCGCAACGCTTTGAGATACCGGGCCCCGCCCAGGTTACCGCAGGGGAAAATCTTGATGATGTTCGCTCCATGCGAGGAGGCGCTCATGATTTCCGTAGGCGTAAGCGCTCCCGGGATCGCCAGCACACCTCTCTGCTTTGCGGTTTCGAGAACCGGGAGCGAAAGCCCGGGGCTGACCAGGAATTGCGCTCCGGCGTCAAGGCAAGCCTCGGCTTGCACTTCATTCAAGACGGTGCCAGCGCCGACCAGCACTTTGTGTCCGTGGCTTTTTGTCAGTTCCCGGATTAGCGACACCGCATCGGGGACGGTCATGGTTATTTCGACGATCGGAATTCCCCCCGCCTCGATCGCTTCAACCGCGCGGGTGGCGTCCGCCGCATGGGCTGCGCGGACCACGGGAACAATTCCAACTTCTCTGATTTTCTCAATCACTTCTGCAATCGTCATAGGATTGTGTCGCGTACGGCAACTCTAGCGATCGATCCGGGCGGCATTCGACTTCATGACCTTCACAACTTCGTCCAGAGTTGCCATGGTGGTGTCGCCAGGAGTGGTCATGGCGAGCGCGCCGTGCGCAGCTCCGCATTCCACTGCCCATTGCGCGTCCCTGCCGGTCAAGAATCCGTAGATCAGCCCCGACGCAAATGAGTCTCCACCGCCAACCCGGTCATAAATCTCGAGGTCCTTGCGGACCGTGGCTTCGAAGAATTTTTCACCATAAAAACAGATGGCGCCCCAGTCGTTGACGGTCGCCGTTATTGCGTGACGCAGAGTGGTGGCGACCACCAACAGATTGGGATACGCCTCCACTACATTGCCCATCATTCGCTTGAAACTGCCGGCATCGAGCTGGGAATGATTCTCGTCCAGATCGGAAACCGCGAAACCGAGAGCAGCGCTGAAATCCTCTTCATTGCCTAGCATCACGTCTACATACGGCGCCAGCATGCGATTCACTTCCTGCGCCTTCGCCTTGCCGCCGATGGACTTCCACAACGAAGGCCGGTAATTCAGGTCGTACGAAACGATGGCGCCCGCACGCCGGGCCGCTTCCATCGCCTCTTTCGCCACTTCCGGAGTGCTCTCCGAAAGAGCACAGAAAATTCCTCCGGTATGAAACCAGCGCGCACCCTCTTTGTCGAAGATCCGCGCCCAATCGATCTCGCTCGGCTTCAGTTGCGAAATTGCGGTGTGGCCTCGGTCGGAACATCCCACCGCCGCTCGCACACCAAAGCCGCGCTCGGTAAAGTTCAACCCGTTCCGAACGGCGCGGCCGACGCCGTCATACGGCACCCAGCGCACGTATCTCTGGTCAACGCCACCCTGAAACATCAGGTCTTCAATCAATCTTCCCACCGGATTGTCCGCCAGCGCGGTAACAATCGCAGTCTTCATGCCGAAACAGCGCTTCAGCCCGCGAGCCACGTTGTATTCGCCGCCGCCTTCCCACGCGCGGAACTCGCGAGTGGTGGTAATGCGTCCGTCCCCGGGATCGAGGCGCAGCATCACCTCGCCCAGACTCACCAGGTCCCACTGGCATTGACCCGCCGGTTTGAGTTTGAGTTCTTTCATGGTTCGATCAACTGCCTGCGCTCAGAAAAAATCGCGCACCTGAATCTGCTATTTGTATTCCACAACGTGCTGCTGGGATTCCCCCAGGCCATCCATCCCCAGGGTTACAACATCCCCAGCCCGCAGATAGGTAGGCGGACTCATTCCCAAGCCCACGCCCGCTGGCGTTCCTGTGCTGATCACATCTCCGGGGAGAAGGGTCATGAACTGGCTCACGTAGGAAACCAGCGTCGGCACATCAAAGATCATGTTCGCAGTGGTGCCGTTCTGGCGCATCTGGCCATTCACCTTGAGCCACATGGAGAGATTGCCCACGTTCGGAACTTCATCGGGGGTCGCGAGGAATGGACCCAACGGCGCAAACGTGTCGGCGCTTTTTCCTTTGACCCATTGCCCGCCGCGCTCCAGTTGAAAAGCACGCTCCGAATAATCGTTGTGCAGCACATAACCGGCGACATGGTGGATCGCATCTTCCTTGGACACGTACAAAGCCCGCTTGCCCACGACCACGGCCAGTTCCACTTCCCAGTCCACCTTGGTCGCATTGCGGGGAATCACCAGATCGTCATTCGGCCCTACCAGGGAGGTCGTCGCCTTAAAGAATACAACGGGCTCTTTAGGCGGCTCGGCCTTGGTTTCGGCGGCATGATCGCGGTAGTTGAGCCCGATGCAGACAATCTTGCTGGGACGGCCTACCGGAGGCCCTAGGCGCGCCGAGGGCGCGACCCGTGGAGCGTTTGCTGCGTTTTTGCTGAGCCATGCGTCGAGCCTGGCCAATCCGCCGCTGGTGAAAAATGCCTCGTCATAGTCCGAGCCAAATGCCGACGCGTCGATGCGAGTCCCATCCTTCAACAGCAAGCCCGGCTTCTCTTGCCCCGCGTCGCCGAATCGAACAAGTTTCATGCATCCCCCTGGAAACGGTAAATTGTAACAGCCATCATCACCTGTTCGCTGTGGCGCTCTTCTTCAAGGCAATGTCCGAAGCACTTCACCCCGCATAAAAAAGGCTCCTTCCACGAATGCGGAAGGAGCGATAGACGAACGGTTTCTGTTTCGCGTCTAGAAAATGATCTTGGCCGCGAGCTGCATGTTGAAGGCCTCGCCCGGTCCTATGCCAGGCGCGCCGTTGAAGTCGCCGATGGTGTCACTGACGACTCCTCCGCTAACCGATCCCGGCCCCGATGCGAGGTTGATACGGTTGAAGAGGTTGAACATTTCGGCTCGGAGCTGCACCTTCAAGCGCTCCGTGACCGGGATGTTCTTGAGGACCGAGAGGTCCACGTCCGCAAAACCCGGCCCGTAATACTGGTTGCGGCGAAGGTCGCCCTCGAATGTGGAACCGGGAGCAAACGCAGCCGGATTGATCCAGGTCACTCCAGACTTCGAAAACTTGTGCGAGACACCGGCGAATGGATCACCAATCAAGTCCTGACCAGTGCGGGTTTCGTCGAATGGCTGTCCTCCGTGGAAAGTCATCAAACTGCTGACTTGCCAGCCGTGGGTGAGGACTTTTGGACCATGTGACGAGCCCGGAACATCGTAGGTGAAGAAAGCACTGAAGTTGTTTCGAGTATCGAAGTCCCCGTTACCGTACTCCGCCTTCAGGTTGGTACTGTCCCGCGGTAGCGCGCCCCGATATTCGCTGACCTCGTCCAGTTCGTGGGCCCACGTGTAGGCGATCTGCGAAATCAGGCCGTGCCAGGAGCGTAGTTTCAGGGTGGTCTGCAGGGCGTTGTAGTTGGACGTCCCGATGCTGTTGAGCTGGTTGATCGCCCCATAGTTGGGAAACTGTGGCAATCTTCCCTCGGTTGTGGGAGATCCAGTGATCGGACTGGTTATCATGTCACCATTCGGCAGTTGATTAATATCCAACATGACCGAAAGCTTGCGGCCTTCGCTGCCCACATAGCCGATCTGGAAGACGGCGGCGTTTCCCAAGCTCTTTTGGACGTTAAGGTTGTAGTTATAGAAGTAAGGAGTACGGAAGTTTTGGTTCACCGAGAAAACGTCGAACACCGACGTGCCGCAGTTGGGATCGGTCGCGACGCTTCCCGTCGTGCATGTTGAAACCGCAGGGAAGATGTAAGTGTTGGGCTGCCATGTATAGCCGTCCAGACTGTAGCTGGAAACCGGCGAAGGGCCCGCCGGGTTGTCTTCCAGGCCGTCGGCGCTGTTTGGAGGGCGGAAGTCGAGGAACGGGTTCATGTTGATTTGGTCGTAGAACAGGCCAATTCCACCCCGCACGACCAGATCACCGTTCTCCCGCGGTTGATAGGCAAAACCAAACCTCGGCGCAAAGTTGTTTCGATCCGGCGGGAAGATGGAATCGATGCCATTGCCCTGGAGCTGAATGCCTCCAGCCGACGGATTGAAGACCGCAAGGTTCTTACTATCATTGTGCAATGGGCCGTAATAGTCGTAGCGCAAGCCAAAGTTCAGATTGAGTTTGCGGGTGATTTGCCAATCATCCTGGCCAAAGAAGTCAAATCCGTTGACCACGACTTTGCGCTCCGCATTTCCCACAGCAATCGCCGAGGTGGATACGTCACCCGCGAGAAAGTCTGCAAGTGCGCAAGTGGGATCGTCGGAGGCGCATGTCCCCGACCAGGGTGTACCCGGATAGGTCCCGGTGAAGGTGAATGCCCCGAGCGAATGGCGAAAATAGAACTCGTCAACGTGTCCTTGGCGCATTTCGCCACCGAAACGGAACTGGTGCTTGCCGATATTGTAGGAAAGGATGTCGGATAGCATCCCGGTGATGTCGTTGCGCCCTTCGGGTGGAGTGATACCTGTCTGCTCAAACCCGCTGATCTGAATGTTTGGCGACCCCAGGATAGGTTGCCCATGAATCAGAGCGTCCGGGCTCAGGTACAGACCCATGGCGTGAGTGTCGAAGCTGTGGTTGGCATCGTTGAAAGTCTGGTTGAAGTAATTGACCCCAAACAAGATCTGGTTAGTGATGCGCGAGGTCAACGTGGAGTTGAGCACGGCCGCATAGTTATATACATGGAGCGGGGCTTTTTCGAAGTAGTACGACAAGTTCGAACTTGCCGTTGCCAAAGCGGGGCTGCCGCCCAGCGGTGCCGTCTGGCTTCCCTGTCCGCCAAACCAGCGGATCGAAAAGTGATGGTTCTCCGTAAAGTTGTGGTCCAGCTTAATGACACCGTTGTAACTGTAACCGGTGGACGCAACTGGGGAAAAAAAGTTATTGGGGTGCGCGGGCAGGTCGTTGATGGTGCTTGGCCACAGGTTTGCAATTAACTGCTCCGAGATCGGGCTCTCATTCGGGGCTCCACCGATCAAAGCCAAAGCAGCGGTCTGGTAGGCGTCCGAAGGCTCCGTCGCAAGACCTGACAGGCCAATAATGTACTGCTGCTTCTCGAACGAAACAAAATAGAACGTCTTGTCCTTGAAAATTGGGCCGCCGAGAGAGAATCCATAATTCTCATTGCGCAGTTCGGGCTTTTTCACCCCGTCGGGGGTGAAAGGTGAGGCCGAAGCGAAAGCTTCATTGCGGTCATAGTAGTAAGCGCTGCCGTGAATCCGATTGGTACCGGATTTCAGCACCAGATTCACGACGCCTCCCGCGTTGCGTCCGCTCTCGGCATTGGACTGCGACTGCGCGGAAAACTCGTCGACTGCGTCCAGCGGCATGACCACACCGGCGATTCCCGACACGCCGCCCTGGTTCACGGCAGGAATGTTGTGCCAGAAATCGTTGTTGTCCACGCCATCGATTTGCCAGTTCATCTGGTTGGCGCGCGTGCCGTTCAGCGAACCGAAGCCGCCGACAGAGTACCCAGCGTAGCCAGGTTGGACGGCAATAAACTGGGTGAAGTCGCGCCCGTTCATGGGCACGTCCTGAATCGCCTGCACCGGAATCGTGTTGCTCTGGGTCGAACTGGTCGTCTCAATCTCAAGTGCCGCAGCGGAGACTTCGACCGTGGTGGATTCCCCCAGCTTCAGTTTGACCGGCAGGGTATAGACAGAGCCGGCTGACACCTCAACCTTGTCAATGGTTGCGGCCGGATAGCCGCTGGCGGAAACCATAACTTTGTATTCGCCCAGCGGGAGATCCTGGAAGGAAAACTGGCCGTCACTGGTGGAAACTGTGGATTGTGCGATGCCGGTTCCCGCGTTCGTAATCGTCACTTTGGCAGCGGGCACCACCGCCCCCGACGGATCCGTGACTGTACCGTTGATGGCTCCACGGAATGTCTGGGCGTTTGCAGCAACCCCTAGCAGTACGACTGCGATAACCGCACTCAATAAGTGTCGCATAACCCTCCTTAGCAGAATCCAGGTTGAAACAAAAGGCCGATGTTGTACCGAGGTCAAAAGGATACGTTGACAATCTCTTCGCAGGTTGCGAGCCAAAGCGACCTTGCGTTAAAGATAATATTTTCAATAACTTGAAAGGTATCGTAAACCGGGAAATATGTTCCCCGGGAGTCCTCCGCGCAGAAATATATGAGAATTTGTAGCGAGCAGGATCTGATATTTAGAGACACCATCCTCAAAAGGAACTTCGAGCGATCACCAAAGCAATTTGAGGAACCGCAAGCCGGCCTCCGACTCGTGCCTAAGCCGAGGAAGCGCTGGGTTGGGGATCCCGTGTCGGCCGCTTTGCCGACATGGTGGTGATGGTCACCACACTGACCACAATGAAAAGCGTCCCGAGAATTGTGCGCGGACCGATGGTTTCGCCACCGATCAGATATCCCAGAGCCACCGCCACCAGAGGATTCACATACGCGTAAGTCCCTACCTTGGTGGGAGATTCGTAATGCAGCAACCAAACATAAGCGGTGAATCCGACGAGCGATCCGGCGACGATCAGGTAAACCAGCGCAAACCACGCCCGCCCGGAAACTTCTTGCAGGCGGAATCCCCCGAGCTCGCCTGAGACGGCCGTGAGCACAAAAAGCTGGATGCCGCCGGTCAACATCTGGGCCGCGGCGCTCATGGCTTTCGATTTCGGCAGCGAAAGTCTGCGACTCAGAATGGTGCCCACCGACCAACCCAGGGCTGCGACCGTCAGAGCGATGGCGCCGCCGGTGTCGATCGGGGCCTCGCCCAGCGAAACCGAGCGCAGCATCAACACCGCCACACCCGCAATACCGATGAGCAATCCAATCGCGAGGCGCAAGGTGAGGCGTTGGGTACGCAGAAAGACGATTTCCAGCAGCGTGATGAAAACCGGAATGGTGGCAAGAATCACCGCGGAAACGCCCGACGGCACCCGTTGCTCGGCCCAGAACAGAGAACCGTAGTCGATCAAAAACATCAGCGTGCCCAGCAATCCGGCCGCAGCCCACTCGCGCCGGCTGGGCGAAGGGACGCCTTGGAAGCGCATCCATCCGTACAGCGCCAGACCGGCAAAGGTGAAGCGCGCGCCCGCCAGCAGGAAGGGAGGAACTTCGCGCACGCCGACGCGAATGAAAAAATAAGTCGATCCCCAAACAAAATAAATGATGGCGAACGCCAAGAGGATCTTCCATCTTGCAGGCCGGATTGCATTGCTCATGGAGGATCTCCGGAACGCCAGCAGAAAGTAGTTCGATGCGCGCCGCCACTGCGCGATTCTTAATATGAATTCAGCAACGGGTTCGGAATCTTGCGCGAACGTTTCTATCGCCGAGCAAAGTGGGGACTGAAATTCGGGATTTACGCTGGAACAACGACGGCGTTAGAATTCGATACTGGGAGCGCTCGCGGTTATTCTAATTTCGTGGAAAATCTCTGGAAAGCCCTCGTGGCCATGGTTGCAGTGCTGGCGGTCCTGGCGCTGGTCCGCTGGTTCGCGCATTAGGAACCCCGCGAACGAGCCGACGCTCGGTTCACGCCGCCGCATCAATATCAGAATCCATCCCGCCTCTTGACCAATGCTCCAGCCAGATGGTCATAACAATTGTTATGAAAACCATCGCCCATGGAATTGCAGGCGACCAAAGCAGCAAGGGTATGCCGAAGCGAACCGTCGCGAACCAGCAGGCCACCAGGCTCAGGCCGGCGAGAATGGCGACGATCCGACGAAATCGGTTGCCGGGGGTAGGTAACGAGACCAGCGATTGCATCAGCAGCGCAAACGGCAAACTCACGACCAGATCAACCAGATAGTGCTGCCCGGTTCCAAGGGTCGCCACCAAAGTTAGAATCAGATAAAGAAGCATGAACCCGCGAGCCGGAAGTCCAAACCGGCGGCTGTTCCATGCCAGCAGAATCACCCATCCCATGTGCAGCGAGGGAAATGCATTGCGGGGAATTCCCGGCGCGATGGGAAGTTTTTCGAGCACAATCTTGCGCAGTTCGCTGTAGGGCAACCGGGCCCAGGGAAAGTCCCGGGTGAAAACATAAACCGGCCCCGTCGCCGGCAGCACATCGTACAAAAGCCATCCGCCCACTCCCGCCAGCATGAACAACACGAGAATGAACCAAGGGGGCCGGGTCGCTCTCCAAGGTATGTGCCAGGCGCATACGGCCGCCATCACAAATGGCAACGAGTCGTAGGTCAGCAAGGCGCTCTTGGTTAGAATCCGGCTGTCGAGCATCGCACTGCCGACCATGAAGCTGGGCTGAAAGCCGAAACTGCCATCCGCCACAAACAGCCAGAGATCATAAGTCTTCGGATTTAGAACGCCCGTCGTGCCTAGCGCATGTTGAGTGACGAAGAGGAAAAAAATCAGGGTGGCAGATTCTCCCAGCAGCACCAGAGCATTCGACCGGGTTTGAGGTTCCGACCAGAACCCTCGCAGCCCTAGCATCAAGAGCGCTGCATAACCCGGCAATGCCATGCAGCTTGAAACACTGAGCACCCAAAACGGCACGGATGGGAAGTGAATGGTGGCAGCAAACCCGGCGGTGGCGATCAACAGCCCGTAAATCTCTTTGCGCGACGGAGCGGCACGCAAGAAAAAGAACAGCGCCCCGGCAATGCCGAATGGGATGTAGGGTTCGTTGAAATTCGCCAAAAACGCCCAGCGAAATAAGAATGCCGCCCAAGCTATCGACAGAAGACCCGGCAAAACACTGGACTTCGAATTCGATAAGTTTAGCTTTTCCCAGGCCATAGCTGTGGTGACGAGGATATCCGATTCAAATGCGTCAGACCACAACCCGCATTAATCGGAGACTCGCTTTCCCTGCGCAAGCCTGGATGTGATTTGCTTTTTCAGTTCGGTTTGAAGTGGTAGTAAACATCCTGCTTGGAGGGGATCGCAATGCCGTCGCGAGTGGCTGGACTGAAGTGCCAGCTCTCCAAGGCCGCAAGCACTTTAGCGTCGATAGCCGGACGCAGACCTTGGACCACGACTTTGTCGACGATATTTCCCTTTTCATCAATCGTAATCTCGACCACGACACTGCCTTCGATTCCGCCTACCAGATCGGCGGGGCTCACCACCGGCTCAGCCGACAAAACGGGGAGCGCAGGCCGGACTTCGTGACCCAACGAGCCGCTCGCGAGCGATCCATAGCGAGAACCTGCGGGCGGGTCGGCGCTGGCGGATTCGCGCGAGTTCGCGTCGGATGCCGCCGCGGTTTCGGTTGGAGAAGCATCTGGCGGGTTCGTCCTCTTTTCATTCTTAAGCCGATTCCAGGTGAGGCGCGCTTCGGTCACTTTTCGGTGGCGAGTCCGTTCGGCGGCGGATTTGGAATTCTCTTCCGCCGGAGATGCCGTCGCCTGGCTAGGCCAATAGAGTTGGGTAAAAGAAGATCCATTTTCCCCCGCGAGAGCCGAGGAAGGCGCAATCACCGTCGGAGTAGGAGCGTGCAGAAGGAACGCCAGAAAAAAGCCATGGAGCACCAGCGAAGCGGACAACAATCGAACCTGCTGCCTTGGCATTTGACGATGAAGACTGGAAAACATAAGCTGTTGCGGGCCCGGCCGCTTCACTATTAGACGACGGCGAACGCCCTCGGTAAACACAATTTTTTATGTCCGACAGTTACGTTTGTTTGCGGCCGGCAAGTACAACCTTCGCCGTTGTAATCGCCTGCCCCACATGACGTTGTGTGTGATCGGCCACATGCACCAGCAATCCTCCGACAGAAGTCGGTAACTGCTTTTTGCCGATGCCTCGGGCTTGCTCAAGCTCCGCGACATTGAATACCCGGATACGCGCGGCGCTCTTTTCCAGCGCTGACGCCAACTCCGCAAACACTTCTATTCTTTTCGCACCCGGATCCAACTCGGATTTCAGCGCCATCAACTGCTCCGCCGCCAGCGGATTACCTTCCGCATACGTCAGCAAGCGATCCAAACTCCTGGCGATATGGCGCAAGTGGAAGGCCACCGGCGCAATCCCGGCTGGACGGGCATTCAGTTCTTCATCCGTCAGGCCGCCGCACCAGTGCTCGATATCTTCTCTCGCCATCTCCAGAGCGTGCAGGACCGCCCTCGGCACCGCAGGCACCTCGGTCAAAGTAGCGCGCAGCCAGGGTTCCGGCAATTTCGGTTCCGGCAACTTACTCTCACTCATCGACACACCTCGATTGTTAGCCTATGCGGGAAATGTCAAAGCTGGCAATGGGAAGATGAGTCAATCATCGGAAACTCAGGATTATGCGGTCGCTACCAGCGGCGAACGGTTGGGCTGGAAACACTCGCGAATTTCCTGGATAGTGGAAGTGATAATCGGAGTCCGATATTCGGGATGATGAAACTCCAGGTGCATGCCCCGGCCCAGGAAGTGTAATTTCAGCATGGAACCGCCCCAGGTAGAACCGGCAATCGCCACCATCACCGGCTCGGGACAGTATTCAGGGTGCCCCGAAATGAGCGCGTGGCTCTCGCCTAGGAACACGACCTTGTATTGGTGGTGCCGGGTGTGGATATGGAGTTCGGTGTCTGGCGCCAGGTCCTTGAGAAAAACTCCGCCTTCAATCTCCGACTGCACAATCCTGCAATTGATCTCATCGCTGAGATTGGGATGCGGCGCGAACATAGTCGGCAATGGCTCCACAAAACTCGCTTTCGGCTAACCCAGATAGACCGCGGAACGCCGGATTGGTGAGCAGGCAGACCTTTCGGGCGCCAGTGTAACCGTCCCCCTGCACCCTAAGCATAAGCCCCGAGTCAAATGGAGTCCAACTCGAAATTACGCGGTTATGCTAAGCCCTGCCGGAGGCGGGAGAATGGGATTCTGGGCCACCTGCGTAGCGTCGTCGGGGCTCGAACCGACAAAGCGGGCGGTCAGAGGGGTGTGTTCCAGCCCTCCACCATGATGATGGTGGACATGCTCACCCGAGCCGGCATTCTGTACATCTTGTTGTAGCGCGGAGTAGGCCTTTTGCGCGGCGGTAAGATTTCCCGACTGCAGGTCCGATCCCAGACTGCTGAAGTCCTGACTGAGCTGCGGATTCAAGACACTGGAACTGGTTGCGCTCTGGGTCGGAGCACCAGGGACTTGCTGCGCGCTGCTCAGGGTTCCTGACTGCAAGGCCTGGGCAAGGTGCTGAAATTCGGTTTGCTTCTGCTTCAAGCTGTTCTGTAGAGCACTTGCGGTAGTAAGGGCACTGCTGGAAAGAATTCCTGCGATTGACATGGTCTGCCTCCGGGAAAGAATAGATGCACGTTATTTGCCAGAACCACTGCCGTATGCACGCTGCTATCGCGTTGGCTCCTTGGTGAATGCAAGACAGAGTTTTTTCGCTTGGGCGGAAGTCGCCGGACGGCCATGGGCAAGTAATCCCTATGAGCGTTCCAGTTGGGCAAAACCTGCCGATGGATGCGACTTTGGAATCAGTAATTTGGGAGGACGATCCTGTCGGCAAGATCACGGCCCACCGCCAGGTCCGCAATCCATGGAACTGCCATAAGCCTGAATACCTGATTTCGCAACCAGAGCGAAAGCGTCGACTGAGGCGCAAACGCACTGGCAAAGCGCAGCGCCGCTTTCTGCTTGCGTAAAACAAAAGGTGCAAACAGGTCCTGGTAACGTCTAAAGGTCTCCACATGGTCGCCCTTGGCACGATGCAGTTCGCCCGCGAGAATATAGGCCGCTACCATGGCTAGGGCCGAACCTTGTCCTGCCAGCAATGACACGCAGAACGCCGCGTCACCGAGCAACGTTACCCGCCCTCGCGTCCACAATCCACCCTGCGGACCCATTCGGATTTGGCTCACCCGGTCGAAATAGAGATCGTCGACGGTGTCGAGCGCGGCCAGAATTTGCGGACACTCCCACCCACTGCTTCCAAAGCGCTTCCGCAACAGGGCTTTTTGCCCGTTGGCCTCATTGGGTCCCGCAACCACTTCATCCGCAAAAGTGAACAGAAACATCGTTAGGTCGCCATTCATGGCAAGCCGCGCCACCTGCTGGCCCACTTGGGTGTACGACACGTAAACCAGTTCGTCTCTTGGCCTGTATCCCTGAATCCCGAAGGCCGCGACTTTATAACCAAGATGCTTCTCAAATCGTTGCTCTTCGCCGAAAACCAGTTCGCGGATCCGGGAATGGAGCCCGTCGGCCCCCACGACCAAATCGAACTCCCTCGTGCCTCCGCTTTCGAACCTGACCTGGACCGCGCTTTCTGTCTGTGCAATACGATTTACGCTGTCGCCAAATATGGTTTCGACCTTACCTTCGACCAGGCCGAAGATGGATGCCGCAAGGTCTCCCCGCGCAACGCTGACATAGCGCCCATGCGTCATCCGCGCAAATGCGTCAACTGGAAACCCTGCCACCCGCTTTCCCTGGTCATTTACGATTCGCACCTCGCGGAACACATATCCTTTCCGCTGGATCTCCGGCAACAGACCCATGCGGTCCGCGATGTCGAAGCCTGCACCCCAGAAGTCGATGACGTAACCGCCTGTGCGCAAGCGGGGTGCCGCCTCGATGATTGTGGGCTTGAATCCGTAATGGGCCAGCCAGTATGCGAGGGTCGGTCCTGCGATTCCCGCGCCCGAAATCAAAATTCTCATCAAGAAAAGTAGAGCACCCTGTTTCCAGAATGTCCAGAATAGAGCTTGTAAACCAGCCCACCATTTGACATGTAGAATTATGCCTGCCCTGCTGCAATGATTTTCGTCCGAGGTTTCGGCCCTACGTGAAACGCACCATCGCTGCGATTACTTCTTCCCGCTCGGACTACGCCCATCTGCGCTGGCTCTTGCATGACCTCGCCAAACATCCGGCGATCGATCTGCGAGTGATCGCGCTGGGGCCGCATCTGTCGCCAGAATTCGGCCACACTGGGAAAGAAATCACCCAGAGGAATCCCAAAGCTTTCACCACTATCGAATGTCTGTTAAGTTCCGACACCGACGTGGGCATGGCGAAAACTCTGGGCCTGGCCACTCTGGGACTGGCCGACGCGCTCGGCCGCATTCGCCCAGATCTCGTCCTGCTCATCGCCGATCGTTACGAGATGCTGGCGCCCGCCTCCGTGGCCCTGACCCTGCGCATTCCCATCGCGCATATCGAAGGCGGCGAAATTACTTCCGGCGCGATCGACGACGCTGTGCGCAACGCCATCACCAAAATGAGCCACTTGCACTTCGCCTGCACCCGCATCGCGCAGCAGCGGATCATTGCCATGGGAGAACAACCCTGGCGGGTAAGCTTCAGCGGCAGTTTGTCCTTGGATCATCTTCGGCGCACTAAACTGCTCACCAAGCGGCAAGTTGAAAAGAAGTTGAAAATCAAACTAAATCAGAAGACCATTCTCGCGCTCTATCATCCTGTGACCTTGATGAAGGATACGGTGGAAGAAGCCGAAGAAATGCTGGCGGCGCTTCGTGGGACCAGGCATCAAATTCTCTTCATCTATCCCAACGCCGATGCCGGCAGCAGAAAGCTGGTCCAGATGACGGAGCGTTTCATCACTGCCCATCCCAGTTCCAGGCTTTTCGTCAATCTGGACCACACCACTTATCTCAGTTTGTTAAAGAACGTGGATTTACTGATGGGAAACTCCAGCAGCGGGATCATCGAATCGACCTCGCTGGGGATTCCCACGCTGAATATTGGCATCCGCCAGCGCGGACGCGAGCATGCCGCCAACGTTCTCGATGTCGCCGCCAACAGAAAAGAGATTGTCCGCGCGATGAAGCACGCGCTGGCTCCCGGCTTCCGGCGTGCCGTGCAGGATCTTGAAAACCCCTACGGAGAGGGGCATGCCTCCCAAACCATCACTGGCGGATTAGCCAAAGCTCCCCTCGGCCCCAAACTCTTGTTCAAAACGTAAACCCATCTTCATGAGCCTGCGAATTCCATTGGCCAAGCCCGAAGTCACCGATGCCGATCGGGAAGCTGTGCTCCAGGTCATGCGCTCCCCGTTCTTGAGCATGGGGCCGAAGCTCGAAGAATTCGAGAACGCGATCAGCGCCTACGTGGGCACCCGGTTCGCGGTCGCCGTGAATTCCGGCACTTCCGCGCTGCACCTGGCTTTGAAGACTCTCGACCTGCAGCCGAGCGCCGAAGTGATCCTGCCTTCTTTCGCCTTTGTGGCCCCGCTCAATGTTCTCCTGCAGGAAGAATTGCGCCCTGTGTTCGTCGATATCAACGCCAGCACTTTCAACGTCACCCCGGAAACCGTAGAAGCGGCGATCACCAGCAAGACCAAAGCCATCATCGCCATTCACACCTTCGGTCGGCCAATTGCCATCGATCAATTTCGCTCAGTTGCCGATCGCCACGGAATTTATCTGATCGAAGACGCCTGTGAAGCTCTCGGTGCGGAAATCACGGGACGAAAAGCAGGTTCATTCGGTGACATCGGGGTACTGGCGTTTTATCCCAATAAACAAATAACCGCGGGCGAGGGCGGGATGTTCCTCACCTCCAACCAGGAACTCGCAGATCACGCCCGCCGATTGCGCAACCAGGGCCGCGATCCGTCTCTCGATTGGTTTCAGCAAGCAGAAAATGGCTACAGCTATCGTCTTTCGGATATCAATTGCGCACTCGGGCAGGAACAGCTTCGCCGTATCGAAAGCATTGTGAGTCGCCGGCAGACCCTCGCGGCGCTTTATGAAGAGCATCTCTCAGACTGCGCGGATGTTTTGACCCCGACCCGGAAAACAAACAATGGACGAATCAGCTGGTTCGCTTACGTGATCCAGCTATCCAACAATTTCGATCGCCCTGACCGGGACTGGCTTTGCGACGAACTGATCCATCACGGAATCGGCGCGGGCCGCTACTTCGCACCGCTACATCGGCAGCCGGTTCTCAAGAATCTAGTTCCCCACTCGAATCTGCCGGTCACCGACCATGTTGCAGACCGTGTACTGGCGCTCCCCTTCTTCAATCAAATGACGGAAGCCGAAGTGCAAGAAGTCTGCGACACATTGCAGCAATCGCTGGCGGAACTGCGGCGACGAAAAATGTAAAACAGATTCCCTTCCCACCCACAACGCTTTACATCGCCGGTATCGTAATCCACCACCATTCGTTCACAGATTTCCAGTTCCGCTTCCGCCGCCAGTTGCCGGATTTCCCGATCGCTAAACACGTGGCCGTATGTATGGCAGCGGAGGTCTCCGAAACTCCAGCTCACGGTGACATCGCCGTTCGATTCTCCGGGCCAAAGTCGGTCATGCAAAAATCTGCCCGCAGTCCGTAGCCGGCCATAAGCCCGCGCGTTATAACGATGGTTGACGTCCAGGAACAAAACGCCATTCGGCGACAGCAGGCGGCCCAACTGCCGGACAACATGAGCCCGGGTCTTTGCTGGACGGACGTGCCCCAGAACATTCCACAGGCAAGTGATGACATCAAACCGTCGATTCGCGGGTTCGGAGTTTTCCAAGCCCAGATCTTCTGCCCGCATCCTCAATATTCCGCAAGAATTTTCCGCCCCTTTTATCATCTCCGCGCTCGGTTCCAGGAAAACCGTTTCGTCCAAACCGGCTCTGCGGGCAATCTGCCGGGCCCGTTTCCCGTCCCCGGCGCCCACATCGAGCATCGACCGGCTACCCGATGGAACTCTGGCCCCGATCAGCTCATCAATGCTTTCCAAATACTGCCTTCGCCGCCGCGCTATGTCAGCAAAGAAGGGCGCAACCCGGTCATAGGCAGCAACGGGATCGAGGACATCGCTGGCGGACTTTTTCATGCTGGATCAGTCATGCGAACAGATTGTATCGCTGCACTGAGGAGCCCGGAAGATTAGCCTTCCTTTCATGGATGATCAAAGGGCCTCATTCTTTCATCCCCTAAAGTGCCCCCGCATTCCGCCGATGAGACCTTTGGATGGCAACAGAGTCTTTTCCGATCCCCTGTTAATGAATCCATCCCCGGAGTGAAAATCATGTCGACAGCAGCCGTTTCCAGCAGCTCGATTTTTCAGGAACTGCAGACTTTCTACCAGACCCGCAAGACCGATCTCCAGCAGTTGGGACAGGCGCTCCAATCCGGCGACTTGACCAGCGCCCAAACCGCCTACACCGCCCTCACCGCCTTGGGACAAAACGGTCCGTTTTCCAATTCCGAACCGTTCCGGAACACCCAGCGCGCCCAGGATTTCACTGCCCTCGGGCAAGCCTTGCAATCCGGAGACCTGGCCGGCGCTCAGCAGGCATTTGCCACGCTTGAGAACACGTTTCGCAAACAACCATCCGCTACCAGCCCCCCACCGGCGCTTACCCACCCGATCGAAAGCCCGATCATCATCAATATCGGGAACCCCGTCACCAGCACTCCTCCGGTCTATGTGAATCCCCTCGCGACGACGCCAACCCCAATCGGACCTGGATCCCTCCCTGCGATTACTTCCAGTGTGGGTACCACCGGCGATACCACCAGCTCCACAACCTCCAGCCCGACGACCGCTTCTCCGGCGTCGAGCACTAGCCCCGCTAGCGTTCCCCAGGAAATCGTCCTGAATTTGGGCAGCGGCAGCAGCACCGGTGGCGCTCCTCCGGAAATCATCTTGAACCTGGGCAACACTGGCGGCAGCGGTCCCGAGGAGATCACCATCAGCCTGGGTAATAACCCGGGTGGCTCGGGTGAGCAATTGACGGTTGGCATCAATAACGGGCCTGGCAGCCAGACCGAGCAGATCGCCATCAATTTCAACAACAACGCGAACGAACAGATCATCCTGAATCTGTTTAGTGGTGCCGCCAGCTCACCATCGCAAGGCAACTCGATCAGCATCCAGGCTTGATATACGCTCAGACAAGCCACAGTGGCCGCCCCGGAACCAACCTCCTTCCGGGACGGCCACAATGCCGAATGGCCCTTCGCACCACTCCAGACTCTCGCCTTCTGCTCCCTCTTCCGCGTGATTTTCCAAGCCCATCAAGCACTTTGGCGGGTAACCGGCCGCGTGTTACCCGGGTAGCGTGACGTTGGTCATCTTGTCACCTAAGCTGTCGTCATTGAATCTGGTAGGGGGGAAACTGTCGCTTTATGCGGAACGGTTCACTATGAGTAGCCCCAAATCGTCTGCTGTCGGCGCCGACTGGACGCATCTTCTCGCGGACCCGGATCTGGTCAGCCATCTCGGCTTGCTGCTTCAGACCTATCGCGACGCTCCACCGGATCAACGCGATCAGGTCTTGCTCGAGACCATGCGACAGATTAAGAGCGGCGCGATCAAAACTGCGCCCGCCAATCCTCCTGCTACTGAGAGTCAGCCGGCGCAGTCGGTCGCGGTTCCGTCCACGGCCACACCGCCCTTTGAGCCAGACCTTTTTACTCCCTCATGGGCCCAGGACCGCCGCCGCTTTCCGCGAATCAAGTGCTTCGTTGCTGTCGAACTGCGGCTGGAAGGTTCCAGCACGCCGGTCTGGGGAAACCTTTCCAACACCAGCATCGGCGGATGTCTAGTGGAGACGGCTGTGCCGGTCGAAACCGGAGCCAAGCTGGAAATCGGCCTCTGGATGGCCAACGGCAAGATCTGGGTAAAAGGCTTGATCATCAACGGCGTGGTCACCCGCAGCAATCCCTGCTTTGGGGTGCGCATCAAGTTTGCCCAACTCGAACCGGCGGAAAAAGGCACCTTGCGAGAATTCCTGAAATTTGTCGAGACCGCCACGAAAGCCCTGAACAGCGGAAACTCCTACCTCGCGCAATTGAAGCGCTGATCCTGCCTTCCAAAGCATCTTTCCCACTTCGGCGCGATGAATCCCTGATCCAATCTACGTCATCCTTTGCGTTGGTCTGCGTTTGACGTGTCATTGAGGGAACTATTAAACCTCTATTAAGCGGGTGACGATAGGAACACGTCCTGCTCGAAACTTGGTAAACTGCAAGAGTGGTGTGGAGCGGCCCGGGCCATACCTTTTTCTGAACCGACTTCCTCGAGTATCCAACTTGGATGTGCCCGTCGAAGGGAGATTCTTCTTATGGCAGTTAGTGAGCAGACGCTGCTGACCGGCAAGCAATTGGACAGCCTGAGCATCAATACCATCCGCACCTTGGCCATCGACGCCGTGCAAAAGGCGAACTCCGGCCATCCTGGCGCACCCATGGCTCTAGCGCCCGTGGCCTACCGTTTGTGGCAGCATTTTCTGCGCTACGATCCCGCCGATCCCGTCTGGCCCAACCGCGACCGTTTCATTCTCTCCAACGGCCACGCCTCCATGCTGTTGTACGCGATGTTGTATCTCACGGAAGTGCGCGGCGTGAATCCCGAAGGCGAGCGCGTCAGCGAATATGCGGTTACGCTCGACGACATCAAGAAATTCCGCCAGCTCGACAGCAAGACTCCCGGACACCCCGAATACCGCTGGACCGCCGGCGTAGAAACCACCACGGGCCCGCTAGGCCAGGGAGTAGCCACGAGCGTCGGGATGGCGATCGCCGCCAACTGGCTGGCCGCGCACTACAACCGTCCCGGCTTCGAAGTTTTCAATTACAACATCTACGCCTTCTGCGGGGACGGCGACTTGATGGAAGGCGTCGCCAGTGAAGCCGCCTCGCTCGCCGGCCATCTCAAGCTGCCCAATCTGTGCTGGATTTACGACAACAATCGCATCACCCTCGACGGCCCCGCCGATTGGTCGTTTACCGAAGATGTCGGCAAGCGCTTCGAAGCCTATGGATGGAATGTCGTGCACGTTACCGACGCCAACGATCTCGACCAACTTTCCAAGGCCTATACAAATTTCCTGCAAACGAACGACTGTCCCACCCTGATCGTCGTCAACAGCCACATCGGCTACGGCTCGCCGCATAAACAGGACACCAACGCCGCCCACGGCGAAGCCCTCGGCGAAGACGAAGTCAAGCTGGTCAAGAAATTCTACGGTTGGCCGGAAGACGCCAAGTTCCTGGTTCCGGATGGCGTGCTCGACCATTTCCGCGAAGGCATCGGCGCTCGTGGAGCCGATTTGCACGCCAAGTGGAAGACGCTCTACGACGGCTACGCCAAACAATTCCCTGATCTCGCCAAACAGATCGATCAAATGCAGCGTCGCGAACTCCCCGAAGGCTGGGACAAGAATCTGCCCACCTTCCCCGCCGACGCAAAAGGAATCGCCACCCGCGAAAGCGGCGGCAAAGTGCTAAACGCGTTCGCGGAAAATATTCCCTGGATGATTGGCGGCTCCGCTGATCTCTCCGGCTCCGACCGCACCACTCTGAAATTCGACGGCGCGGGAAACTTTCAGCCCGGCACCTACGCCGGACGCAATTTTCATTTCGGAGTGCGCGAGCATGCCATGGCTGCGGCCCTGAATGGCATGGCAATTTCCAAAGTCCGCCCCTTCGGCGGCACGTTTTTCAACTTCAGCGACTACATGCGCCCGTCGATCCGCCTGGCAGCGCTGATGGAAATTCCCACCATCTACGTGTTCACCCACGATTCAATTGGATTGGGAGAAGACGGCCCCACTCACCAGCCCATCGAGCAATTGGCAGGTCTGCGGGCAGTGCCCGATTTAATCGTCATGCGCCCCGCCGACGCCAATGAAGTCGTCGAAGCCTATAGAGTCGTGATGCAGTTGAAGCACGAACCGGCAGCCATGGTCCTGACCCGCCAGGCGGTGCCGACGTTCGATCGCACGAAATATGGCTCTGCCTCGGGCGTCGCCAAAGGCGGATACATTCTCACCGACGCTGCCGATGGCAAGCCCGAAGTGATTCTCATGGGCACGGGCAGCGAAGTTTCCCTCTGCGTCGCAGCCTACGAACAGCTTACCGCTGCCGGAGTGAAATCCCGGGTCGTGAGCCTGCCTTGCTGGCAACTGTTCGACAAGCAGGACGAATCGTATCGCAACCAGGTTCTGCCACCATCGGTAAAGGCGCGCGTTGCCGTCGAACAGGCCTCCATCTTCGGCTGGTCGCAATACGTCGGGCCATGGGGAAAAATTATCGGCATGCGGCGCTTCGGCGCCTCCGCGCCAATCAAAGATTTGCAAAAGAAATTCGGGTTCACCACGGAAAATGTGGTTGCGACGGCCCGCCAAGCCATCGCAGAAGCGAAATAAAGAAATTCAAGGAGTACAACATCATGAATCCAACTGGAGTGCTTGAAACTGCCAAAGCCACCAACCCACTGAAAGATCTTTTGAACTACGGTCAATCCGTGTGGCTCGACTACATTCGCCGCGACTTGTTCACCAGTGGCGAACTCAAACGTCTGATCGCCGAAGACGGCCTGCGCGGGATGACTTCGAACCCGGCCATCTTCGAGAAGGCCATTGCCGATAGCACCCTCTACAACGACGTGCTGAAGTCTCTGCAATCGCGCACCGACTTGAATGCCACCGGCAAATTCGAAATCCTCGCCATTCGCGACATTCAGGACGCCGCTGAAGCCCTGCGACCCGTCTACGACAGCTCCAAACGCCGCGACGGCTATGTCAGCCTTGAAGTTTCTCCCTATCTTGCCCGCAACACCCAAGGCACGCTCGAAGAAGCGCGCCGACTGTGGAAAGCGGTAGGCCGCGACAATGTCATGATCAAAGTCCCCGGCACCTCCGAAGGCATTCCCGCCTTCCAGCAGTTGATCAGCGAAGGCATCAACATCAATGTCACCTTGCTCTTCGCCCAGGATGTTTACGAGAGAGTTGCCGAAGCCTACATTGCCGGCCTGGAAAAATTCGCCGCCGGCGGAGGCGACGTGAGCAAAATCGCCAGCGTGGCCAGCTTCTTCATCAGCCGCATCGATTCCGCAGTCGATTCCATTATCGCGACCCGTCTCAAAACTCCGAAAGATGAAGCGGAAAAATCACAGTTGACCAGTATTCAAGGCAAAGTCGCCATCGCGAATGGCAAACTTGCCTATCAAAGCTACCTGTCGATTTTCGGCACGGACCGCTGGAAGAAGCTGGCAGCCAAGGGGGGGCAGACTCAGCGTGTCCTTTGGGCCAGCACCAGCACCAAGAATCCCGCTTATCGCGATGTCATGTACGTCGAAGAACTCATCGGGCAGGATACGGTCAATACCATTCCTCCCGCCACCTTTGACGCGTTCCGCGATCACGGCCGTCCCCGCGCCAGCCTGACCGAAAACGTCGACGCCGCCAAACAAACCATGGCCGCCGCCGCCCAGCTCGGCATCTCCATCAACGAAGTCACCGACAAGCTCACCAACGACGGCGTGAAGCAATTCTCCGATGCCTTCGACAAGCTTCTGGCTGCAGTGGAAAAAAATTCCCAGGCACAAGGACCTTCCAAGTGAGTACGTTGACCTACCAGTTGCCCGACGTGCTCGCGGCTTCGGTGAAAACCAATCTGGCCGACCGCAACCGCCGCACGCTACGCGTCCATCCTGGCAAAGATTTGAATGCCGGTCTCGCCAGGCTGGCGGCAGCCTTCCGTGAAGCGCTAAGCTAGCCGCCGGGCAAACTCTGATTTTCGGGTGGGCCCGATTCTGGGTGGATCTGACGTCGATTGGAAGCTAGTTGGTTGGAGGCGATGTTGTCTGGAAGCGAGTTGGCCGCAAGCGATGTTGGTTGCAAGCAATCTTGGGTGAAACCGATTTTGGGTGGAGCAGCGCTTAAGCGCTGCGTTAAGGCATGGTATTTCATCCCGCGCTTTAGCGCCTGAGGGCACTCCGCACCCCCACAAGGAATTTTCCACCGGGAACTATAAAAACGATTTAATATTGAAGAAGGAGCCAGTATGCGTATCGGCATGGTCGGTCTGGGAAAAATGGGTGCCAACATGACGCGCCGCCTCATGCGCGGTGGTCACGAAGTTGTAGTCACAGACTTGAGCGCCGACAACGTAAAAAAGATGGCCGGCGAAGGTTCAATCGCCTCCACTTCGCTCGACGACTTTGTCAGCAAGCTCGGCAAGCCTCGCGTGGCCTGGCTCATGGTCCCCGCCGGCGACCCCACCGAAAAAACCGTGCAAGCCCTCGCCCAAAAGTTCCAGGCAGGCGACATCCTCATCGACGGCGGCAATTCCTACTTCAAAGACGACGTCCGCCGCTCCCAGCAACTCAAAGACAAAGGCATCCACTACGTCGACGTCGGCACCAGCGGCGGCGTTTGGGGTCTCGACCGCGGCTACTGCATGATGATTGGCGGCCCTAAAGAAGCCGTGCAGTTGCTCGATCCCATCTTCAAGACTCTCGCTCCCGGACGCGGCGACATTCCCCGCACCCCCGGCCGCGAAAAACTTCCCGGCACCGCCGAAGACGGCTACATCTACTGCGGCCCTTCCGGCGCCGGCCACTTCGTAAAGATGGTGCACAACGGCATCGAATACGGCATCATGCAGGCCTACGCCGAGGGCTTCGACATTTTCAAGAATGCCACCAGCAAGGAAGTTCCCGAAGAACACCGTTACGACCTGAATCTTGCCGACATCGCCGAGGTGTGGCGGCGAGGCAGCGTGGTCAGTTCATGGCTTCTCGATCTCACCGCCATGGCGCTCGCGGAAAATCCCACGCTCTCCGAATACACCGGGTTCGTGCAGGATTCCGGCGAAGGCCGCTGGACCATTCAAGCTGCCATCGACGAAGCGGTTCCTGTGGACGTTCTTTCCGCCGCTTTGTTTGTCCGTTTCCGTTCGCGTCAGGAACATACTTTCGCGGAGAAAATGCTGTCCGCCATGCGGCAGAAATTTGGCGGTCATATTGAACTTACGGCGGACAAAAAGACAGCGTAGAAACTGCTGCTGTATCATCGACTACCGTTTCCAACATGCTTGAAGATTAGGACGAAGAGTCAATGGCCGACGCAGACATCACTCCTACCACGCCGCGACGCCCGGGAAGGCCCGCCGACCCGTGTGTCATGGTCATTTTCGGCGCTGCCGGCGATTTGACCCGCCGCAAGCTCATTCCCGCGCTTTACAACCTGGCCAAAGCCGAGTTGCTGTCCCGCGAGTTCGCCATTGTGGGCATCGCCCGCGGAGCCATGTCCACCGAGGACTTCCGCAACAAAGTCTCGCAGGACATCAAGCAATTCGCCGGCTCCGAAGTCGATCCCGACATCTGGGAATGGTTCACCCGCCGGCTTTATTACATGACCGGCGAATTCAACGACAAGACCCTGTATCCGCGGTTGAAGGATTTTCTGGCCAAGGTCAACACCGATCATTCCACGCACAACAATTTTTTCTTTTATCTGGCCACCGCTTCCGATTACTTTGCCCCCATCGTCGAACAGATCGCTGCGAACGGACTCATGGAAGAAGACAACAATCACTGGCGGCGCGTGATTGTCGAAAAGCCTTTCGGACGCGACCTCGAATCCGCCCGCGCGCTGAACGCACATTTGCTCAAGGTGGCCGACGAGAAACAGATCTACCGCATCGACCATTATCTAGGCAAGGAAACGGTCCAGAATATTTTGGCGTTCCGCTTCGCCAACGGAATCTTCGAACCCATCTGGAACCGCCGCTATATCGATCACGTACAAATCTCCGTGGCCGAGACCGTGGGCGTGGAGTCGCGCGGCAGTTACTACGACCAGGCCGGCGCTTTGCGCGATATGGTGCCCAACCACATCATGCAGCTCATCAGCCTCACTGCCATGGAGCCGCCCATTTCGTTCGGAGCCAATGCGGTGCGCGATGAGCAGGCAAAGATTCTGCACGCCATTCAGCCTTTTGCGGCGGAAGAGGTCCTCACTGAGACGGTGCGCGGGCAATACGGCGAAGGCACGGTGGCCGGCAAGCACGTTCCCGGATACCGCGGCGAAAGCGACGTCCCACCGGATTCCAAGACCGAAACTTTTGTGGCCATGAAGCTGGCCATCGACAACTGGCGCTGGGCCGGGGTTCCCTTCTATCTGCGCACCGGCAAATGTCTGCCCGCCCAGAACACCCACATCGTCATTCAGTTCCGGCGCGCGCCTTTTGTCCTGTTCCGCGACACCGCGGTGGAAACCCTCATGCCCAACCAACTGGTGCTGCACATCCAGCCCGAGGAGGGCATCTCCTTGCGTTTCGCCGCCAAAATGCCGGGCGCCGTCATGCATCTGGGATCGGTGGACATGAACTTCAATTACGCCGACTATTTCGGCACCCAGCCCAGCACCGGCTACGAACGCCTGCTACACGATTGCATGATTGGCGATCAAACGTTGTTCCAACGCGCCGACATGGTCGAAGCCGGCTGGTGCGTGGTCAGCCCCGTGCTTGATGTCTGGAAAGCCCTACCCCCGCGCTATTTTCCCAACTATGCTGCCGGGAGCTGGGGTCCGAAAGATGCCGACGAACTGCTGGAACGCGACGGACGACATTGGAGGAATTTCGAGAAATGATTCTGGCAGGCGACATCGGCGGCACCAATGCAAGGCTGGCGTTCTTTGATGTCCTCAATGGACACTTCAATCTGATTGCCGCGTCCATTTTCCCCAGCCGTGATTACTCCGGGCTGGACAAAATCGTCAGCGAATTTGTGGCCTCCTCCAACGTCCATCCCAATACCGCCTGCTTCGGCGTGGCCGGCCCGGTGCGCGACGGCAAAGTGGAAACCTCCAATCTGCCCTGGATTGTCGAGTCTCAGCGTTTGGCCGAAGAGCTCAAGCTCGACACGACACTGCTCATCAACGATCTCGAGGCCACAGCGTGGGGAATTGCCGCGCTGGCCCCCAAAGACGTGGTCACGCTCAATCAGATCAAAGCTCCCGCTATCGGCAATCAAGCCGTGATCGCCGCCGGCACCGGTCTGGGCGAGGCGGGATTATATTGGGACGGCGCGCACCACCATATTTTTGCCACCGAAGGCGGCCACGCCGATTTCGGTCCCCACAATGATCTGGAAGTCGAGCTGTTCTGCTACCTGCAAAAGCGCTTCGGTCACGTCAGCGCGGAAAGGATCCTCTCCGGCCCCGGCCTGGTCAATGTCTATACCTTCCTGCGGGACTCCCGGCGCGGATCGGAACAACAGTGGCTGCTGGATGAAATGGCCAGCGACGACCCGGCGGCGGCCATCTCCCGCGCCGGACTCGCCGGCAAGGACGCATTGAGCCAGCAAGCCCTCGACCTGTTCGTTTCCGTCTACGGCGCCGAGGCTGGCAATTTGACGCTCAAGACCAAAGCCACAGGAGGACTCTACGTCGCCGGTGGCATCGCTCCCAAGATATTGTCGAAATTGACCGGGCCGTTGTTCATGCAGGCATTTCTGGACAAAGGACGGATGCGGCCCTTGATGGAGTCTGTGCCTGTGCACATCATTACCAACGACAAACTGGCTTTGCTGGGCGCTGCCCGCCGCGCGGTCGCTCCCGCAACCTAGGAATCACGATGACCGGCGCCCAGCCTGAAATCCGCATCGTGAACACGGCCACGGACTTGTTCCAGGCCGCAGCCCTCGAATTTGTGACCTTAGCCAATCAGGCGGTGCGGACAAACGGAAAGTTCACCGTCGCGCTTTCCGGCGGTTCCACTCCCAAGAGCATGTTCAGTTTGTTGGCCAGTGGTTCCATCCCTGCCATTCCCTGGGACAAGATTTTTTTCTTCTGGAGCGACGAACGGCACGTGCCGCCCGACGATCCGGAAAGCAATTACCGCATGGCCAACGAAGCCATGCTGTCCAAGGTTCCGGTACCGGCAGCCAACATCTTCCGGGTTCGCGCCGAAGAAAAAAACGCAGACGCCGCGGCACGCGAGTATGGGCAGACCATCGCCAAATTTTTCGCCCTGCACCCCGGCGAGTTCCCCCGCTTTGATTTGACTCTGCTCGGCCTGGGCCCGGATGGGCATACGGCTTCTCTTTTCCCCGGCTCCGCCGGCCTCGAAGAACAATCCCGGCTGGTGATTGCCAACTGGGTGGAGAAATTTAAGACGTTCCGCATCACCTTTACCTACCCGGTTTTGAATCATTCCGCTTGCGTCATGTTTCTGGTCAGTGGCGTGGACAAAGCCCCAATTCTTCATGAAGTTCTGGAAAATCCTGCAAGCGGATTACCCGCGCAGCAAGTTTGCCCCACCGATGGCAAACTCATCTGGCTGCTGGACCAGGCCGCAGCCAGTCTCTTGACGAGGTAATTTTGGCTCGTAGGATTTATGGTAGTTAACATAGAGCGTGCCCAAGTGTAAACTCTTGGAGTGTCGCCAACCTTTCACAAGCCTCAGCAAGGACCGCTAGCGCGGTGGGCAACTAAGAAATTCTATTTCTATGTAGTGTGTCTCCTAATTGCGATCGTCATGGTTTTTCTTCGCTCCAAGGGCTGGGTGAAGTGAAGAGACAAGTGGCTGCCCTCGCCGCATAATGCTGTTTTAGCCTATTGTTTTCCTAAACTTATCTGCAAGTTATTGATAATTCGTCGGCGAATCCCAAAACAGTCGCCCCAAATGCCGATCCAGGGCTCCCCTAGAATGCCCACAGAGACGCCTGGGAAGCTCCCCAAGCTCGTTCAGTGGTTGGGGACAGAGAATGCCCCACCTTCCGGTCCACGGAGGCTAGAATCGTCTTGTACGCGATTATTATCTTTCAGCTATAGCAAACCCACGTAGGGGCGGGTGCCCCACCTGCCCCGCAGGCCTTAGCCTGCGTCCTCGACGAGCTGCGCGGACGATGGCGTCCGCGCCCGCGTGACTTGAAATGTCTTTAGAATCAGATGGAATTTAAAACACCGGCACCAGATTGTGCTTCTTCTGATACATCTTGCGGTCGACGGCCCGCAACACATCCTCGAAATCGCTGCCCGTGACGTACGGCGCGAGTCCCCAGGTAAAGGCGATCTCGTAGGGCTTATGGCTGCCCGAGTTCCATTCTTTCACCGCCGACAACAAGCGCTGCACCGGTGAATCGGCGTCGGGCTCGCTGGTGTCCGGCATCACAATCAGGAATTCGTCTCCTCCGTGGCGAAACGCCATGTCCCCGCCGCGGAAAATGTTTTTCAGGATGCGGGAAAAATCCACCAGCACCTGGTTCCCTTCCATGTTTCCGTACTTGGAATTGATGGCGCGGAATCCGTCAATGTCGATGGTCATGAAGGTGAGACTGCCGCCCAGGCGGTTGGCGCGGGCGATCTCCCGCGGAATCAGTTCATTCAGGGCCCGGCGGTTCAACAACTGGGTCAACGGATCCACCAGGGAAAGGCTCTCCAGACGCTCATTCAGCACCAGTTCGCCAATCAGGGCGCGGCGGGTGGCGTTCAGCGTGACTTTCTGGGTCAGGAGATAGATGTTGAAAAGCAGGACCAGCGAAATCAGCCCGAAAAAAAGCTGCGGCAAATAGGCGTGTTCGACGCGAATCACGCGCTGCGCCCAAATCACGTTGGGCAAGAGCAGGGCCATGATGCCCGAGGTAAGGACGAGGATGACCAGAATGCCGATCGACCAAAGCTGCAGGTCGCGGCCGGAAATCTCCTGAATCTGCCTTTGAATCTCATCCGCACGCGCCAACATGGAGGGCGGCACGGCGCGATCTTCTCCGGACTGTGACATTTCCCCTCCGATCTGCGGACACACCGGGGTCCGCGAACACTGGCCCAGTTAATTTTGCCGCATGAACGTGCAGTGGGAGGCAGGAATTGTCTAACCGTGGTTACGTTGGTAATCAGGGCGAATTACGAAATCAGGCGCAGGTGTCGCGCCAGTCGCCGATTTCCTTCAGGCCTTCGCTGCGGGTTTGCTCGAACAGCCGCACCAGATGGCGGGAGTGCTCAAATTCGTGAATGTCGGCCCAGACTTCCGCCCGCCAGGCTTCGTCGTGAATCGCCGATTCCCCGCAAGTGGCGCAGCGGGTATGGAGTTTGCGCTGCACCCGGATAGGGACGGGAGCGGCGGGCAGCTCAATGAAAATACAGCGAACTTCCTGGATATCGTCGTTGTCGCCGATGACGTGTTCATAGCGCAGCAGGAAGCCAAAGCCCAGTTTCCGCGCTTCCTTTTCGGCTTCGGTGCGAGTGTGAAACGGGCCGTATTCGGCGCGCAGCTGTTCCGTGGAATCGCACGCCATCCAAAAGAATTCCTTGTAAGCCATACCTAACCTCTTCATCCCTGGGAAAAATGGAAACTATACACCAAGCCGTGCGAGATTGCAGGACGCCCGCTCACCTGCCCGGAGCGATCTAGGGTCGCACATTTCCTGGAGCAATTGGAATGCCGTAACCTCCAGTAATATCGCGGCTAAACCCTTGCCAGAGTGGGCGTTCAAGGTAGAGTGATCAGGGTTGGGCCGCTCCCACTGCAACCATTTGCAGCGTTATTCCCTTTTTGACTCGATCTGAGGGATTCCGCATCGAGGTCCCGGATGTGGGTTCATCTCTTGAGCGGATTCCTCCACTTGGAGTAACCTGCATAGCATCCTTGTCATCCTAAGACTCCTTCCCGGTGGAGCGCGGGACACTGTTGAACACGGGCAAACGTTGCGAGCCTCGCAAAGACGTTGAAGTGCCGGTGCGCATTTTTGGCACCGACCGCAACGGCAAGATTTTCTCCGACAAGGCGTTCACGGTGAACGTCAGCCGGCAGGGGGTCGCGCTGCGCGGAGTGCAATCTGCAATCGCGCCGGAAGAAGTGATCGGCCTGACCTACGGCGCCAACAAAGTTCGCTTTCGGGTGAAGTGGGTGGGCGAAGTCGGCACGCCGAAAGCCGGCCAGATTGGACTGCTTAGCCTGTCTCCGGAAAAAGCCTTATGGGATTTTCCTCTGCCCACCAGCCAGATGGATGAATTCCGGCAACAGGTGCGGGCGGGCCCGGACCGCCGCAAGCATCCGCGGCTCAAGGTTTCGACGTCAGTAGAACTTCACCCGCTGCAGGGCGCACCCATTTGGGGAAAGACCACCGACCTGGGCATGGGCGGTTGCTTTATTGAAATGGCGATCCCGCTGCGAAAAACGGAAAAGGTCAAGCTAGGCATCTGGGTGGAGCAAACCAAATTGTGGGCGCAGGGAGAGGTGGTCACCAGCACGCCCGGGTTTGGCATTGGCATCAAATTCACGGAAGTTTCGCCGGCGGACAACGAACGATTGGGCAGGTTTCTCAAAAGCATCATTCGGGTTCCGGCCAAGGAACTGCCGCCGCGTTAACCACCAATGATGGTACCGATGAGGCTGCGGGAAAGGGAACGCAGTTCGCCCGCCACTTGAGACCACCGTGACCGGCCACGTAAAGCGCCAACTCCAGACGGCTCCAGACTCCCAGCTTATCGAAGGTGGTGCGAAGATAATTCTTCACCACTTGTTCAGTGGTGCCGATGGCGAGCCCGATGTCGCGGTTGGTGAGGCCTTGCCAGACCATGACCGCGACCTGGGTTTCTTTTTCGGTTAGCCGGTCGCACGGAGGCATGATTCCATCTGCTCCTTCTGGAACATGGCGGTCGCCAGCTTCACCCGCTTGCGGCCATCCCGAATGCCGGCCCGCAGAAACAGCGTGCGCAAATGCTGCTTGACGGTGCGCGGGCTGATTTTCAGTTGCGCGGCGATTTCTTTGTTGCTGCAACCTTGCACCAGCAATTTCAGAACTTGAGCATCGCGCGGCGTGATCTTGATGTCGTCGAGATTGTTCATCGCGTCCTCTCGCCGAGGAGAGATGCAAGTCGTCCGCCAAAGACCGGGCCTGCACACCAAGGGACGAACCCCTTTGCCTGCCGCACTCTCAGGCGACTCGGATCGTAAGGGCATATCCGGAGTAGCCGGTTCTGGGATGGCATGTCCCAGAACGGAACCAGGGTGCACTTTCAATCCCGGTTCTAGCATGAGTGGGACGAACCGCAGAGGCTGTGGCTTCGGCTACCATTCCGCCGCGCAGTGTCCTAAAATGCTGTCCTAAAAATCAAGAGCCACGGAGGGCTGCAATGGCGGTGGTGATACTTTCTGGACCCATCGGCGCGGGAAAGACCACGGTGGCGCGGGAGTTGATCGAAATATCGCCCGGGCCTCTCTGCTATCTCGAAGGCGATGAGTGCTGGCCCTGGTTCGCCAAGCCGGGCGCGGAGCCGCGGAGAGAGCGCTTTCGACTGCTTATGCGCTCGCTCACGGCAGCCGCAGTGCCCCTGGCGCGGGGTGGATACGAAGTGCTGCTGGACTTTTCCTTCCCGCTGGATTTTCGGGACACAGCCCGCAAAATCCTGAAAGAGATTCCCTTGGACTTTGTCGTCTTAAGGCCGAGCCTCGCGGTGTGCGAAACGCGGGCCGCTGACCGCACCGAGGGCTCGATTTCGGACTATCGCGCCTACCGGAATTTCTATGCCATGTTCGAAGGGGCACCCGACCACGAAATCTGTGACGATGTGTCCGATGCCCGCGTCCTGGCGCGGCGCATCCGCGAAGGCCTGGACCAGGGAAGATTCCGGCGGGGTTGAAGATGGTCTCACGCGAACACGGCGATCTCTTCTGCGCGATCTCGTGGCAAACCCAATAAAATAAAGCTCTTAGGCAATATCGAGCAGCGGCTTGACGGAATGCCGCATCTTAGCGCAAGCCCTTTGGATCAGGCACTTTGGGCGTGCGCTTTGGATAAGGAATTGCACTACAATAGGGCGATCTGGTATCACTGTCACCGCCTTTTAGCGGGGGCCAGCCGACTTGAAGCAAGATCTCACTAGTCCGCCGCGCAAGCCAATGCTGGACGAAGGCTCGTTCCAGCAGCTGCTCTCCGCTGCCCACGTGATTCAGGAACACAACGACCGCATTCTGGCCAAGGAATCGAAGGGAGATTCCGCGGAAATTCTCACCGAGATTGTAGAAACCCAAAAACTGGTGATGACCGGCAATCTGGATTTGCAGGGTGCGGCGGCGTTGATCGCGACCCGGCTGCAGAGAGTGACGCAATCCAGCGGGGCGGCGATTGCGATTCTGCAAAACGATCAGCTGGTTTATCTGGCGGGCGTGGGTAGCGCGGCCAGCGAGACCGGAGCCCAGGTGCTGCTCAATTCCAGTCTTTCCGCGGCCTGCCTGCAGACTGGAAAAATATTGCGCTGCCCTAACCTCGCCACCGGGCCGCAGCGGCCTTCCGAACCCAAACGCGATAACGCGGTGCGTTCGCTGATTGTGGTGCCGATCCATCGCGAAGGGCAAGTCACAGGAGTGGTGGAGCTGCGCTTTGCCGAGGCCGAAGCCTTCAGCGAGGACGATGTTCGCGCCTGCGAGTTGATGGCCGCGCTGGTCACCGAAGCCCTGGCTCGGGCCGACGAGTTGGATAAGCAAGAGGCGCTCGCGGCCGAGCGCGACGCCATGCTGGAGATCCTGGACAAGATCAAACCCCAACTGGAACGTCTGGCGGGGGAACCGACCGCCGAGCTGGGTAAAACCGCGGCGCCAAAAGAGCTTCATGCTGCGGCGAAAAAACTTGCCCGCAAAACGGCGACTGCAAATCCCAGACCGGCGGGTGCAGAGCCGGGGATGGCTGCTGCGGCGCCGCCAATGAAGAATTCGCGGGCGACATCGCGACCTCCCACCACGGAAGGCCGCCTTTGCCGCGGTTGCGGAAAAGAATTTCTAGGGGACGAAGCATTCTGCGGCAAGTGCGGCATGACGCGCTCCAAGCCCGGCGGGGACAACGGCCATCTGCAGAGCAAGTGGGCTTCTCTGTGGTACATGCAGCAGGCAGCGGGACAGGCGGAAGTAAAACGCGAGACCGACTACCGTCCGAACGGAAAACAACCTTACGAGATTGCCGCCGGACCGGTGGCGCCGGTGGTTAAGCCTCCGTTACCTGTTCCTCCAAAGCCGGTTGCTGCGAAATCGATTTCGCCGAAGCCGCCTGCGGTGAGAGAAGAAGCCATTGCGCCGGTGCCTTACCAGAAAATTTCCCGGGAAGAAAAACCGGTTCCCCGACTACCGGTTTCGCTGGAAGAAATTGTGGCCCAGTTCAGCGATGGAACCGAGTTGCTCCCTGAGCCGGCTGCGGTGATCGAACCGGTGGCGGTGGCCGATCCCGTGGTCGAGGCAGATCCGATCGCCGCCCCGGCGGCGGATACCGCGGACTTGGAATGGAATCTGGACCCGGTGGTGGAGTTCGACGCGCAGGATGTAACCGCGGAAATGGAAGCAGAAGCTCCAGCCCAGGAACAAGTAGAAGAACAAGAAGAAGAGGAAGCGGCGCTGGTCATCCGTAATCCACTGGGCGGAGACGAGGCGGCAGAGGCGAGTTCGGCTTTGGTCAAGGCATCGCCGTGGACGTCGGCAGCGCATGCGCGGCAATGGCTGGAAACGGTACAGGGTCACAGTGCGGCCCGGCTCTGGCTCAGCGAACAATGGCGGCGGCATCGCGCCAATATTTATCTGGGGGCGGCGGCACTACTGTTTCTCGGCGTGCTCATCAGTTTATTTACCCAGCCGGCGCCCGCCGCGCATGTGAATCCCGCGGCCCCGCAGCTCACCGCTTTTGAGAAACTGATGGTGGACCTGGGTTTGGCGGAAGCGCCGCCCACGCCGGTTTATTTGGGCAATCCCGACCGCCAGGTCTGGGTGGATATGCATACCGCGCTTTACTACTGTCCGGGTGCGGATCTTTATGGGAAGACCGCGGGCGGAAGGTACGAGACGCAAAAGAGCGCACAATTGGACCAGTTCGAGCCGGCCGCGCGGAAAGCCTGTGATTAGGAATTTTCACCAGAGATCGCAAAACACGCCGAGAAAACCCGGCATAGAAAAAGACCTCCGTTTTCGCGGAGGTCTTTTCTTACAACAACAGCGATTTCGAATTTTTAATCCCGCTCAGCCTTCGGCGATGTGACGGCCGCGGACGGCTCCGGGATCGAGATCGAGAATGCTGCGTTCCCAGCGTTCGAGAGCGTCAGGCGTTAGCCGCGGCTTGGTGACGGCGGGCTTCGTACCAGAGGGCAAGTTCGACCCGGTTCCAGAGCCCGAGCTTGTCGTAGATGGCCCGAAGGTAGTTTTTGACGACGTGCTCGGTGGTTCCGATGGCACGTGCGACGTCGCGGTTTTTGAGTCCCTGGGCGACGAGTTCAATGACTTGCTGCTCTCGTTCGCTGGGGCCCCGTTTTCCATAGCGTTCGCCTCTGAACATAGCTGCCTCCGATATAAAAGTGTTGCCAGTTTTACCCGCTTCACCCCATCCTGGATGCCAAAGCGCAAAAAAAGGCGGTTGAAATGTGCTTTGACGGTACGCCTCGCAATGTTCAGCTGCTTGCCGATTTCTTCGTTATCGCAACCCTGAAGCAGAAGCTCGGCAATCTGCTGCTCACGCGGAGCCAGCCGGACAAACTCGTCCTTCATGCGATTTCCCCCATCCGATCCAACGCCAACGAATCAATCGCAACGCCCGCAAGGCAGGCAATTTTTGTGATTAAAGCAGGCCACAGGAGACCCCTTTGGAGGGTCTCGCAGCTAGCGAAGGAATTACTGATTCTGGTGGTTCTCCAAAAATCCATAGCATCCTAACTGCCAAGTCCAGCCGGTTTGCACAGCTTTTTATCAAAATAAGATTTCCACAGCTGTCGATGGTTCGGGATGGTGTGGACGCCACCGTCAAACGTGCAGTCTTATCGCTGAAGGCAAACACGCTTGGCATGGCCGACACGCCCCGCGGGGTTGACTAGATGTGCAACAAACTACTGGAAAATAAGGAGGTTGAAGGAAGGTCTCGGGATGCGTAACCGCAGTTCGAGGAGGACGGGAAGGCAGCTTTCTGCCGAGCCTCCATCGGAGATGCCGAAACTTCGGCAGCAGTTGGATTGCCGATGCTCTGACTCGTCAGGTCCGACCCCGGACGCATCTTAAACCGGACAGCTCAGGTCAAAATTTCACTTGCCGCCGCGATACTCGGAAGTTATTACACTTTTTGACTATTTACCGCAGATTCTTTACAGACCCAAAAGGATTACGTAGTAGCAAAGGGAATGCGGTGCAAAACCACGAACTTCCTTTAGACTGGCTGCGTCCCGTGGAAAACATGAAACTGTCCGTCGTCATGCCTGTGTATAACGAACGCCATACCCTGCGCGCCGTGGTGGAGCGGGTTCTCGCCGTCCCATTGGAACTCGAGTTGATTTGCGTGGACGACGGCTCGCGCGACGGGTCGAGAGAAATTCTGGGTGAGCTGCAGACCCAATATCCGCAATTGCGGATGTTCTTGCAGCCGCAAAACATGGGCAAGGGCGCGGCTTTGCGGCGCGGCATCCAGGAAGCCACGGGAGACTTCGTCATCATTCAGGATGCGGATCTCGAGTACGACCCTGCGGACTACCCTGCCTTGCTTGGGCCCCTGATTCAGGGCAAAGCCGATGTGGTGTACGGCTCGCGCTTTCTGGGCAGCGGACCGCATCGCGTGCTTTATTTCTGGCACTCGGTGGGAAACTGGGGGCTGACCCTGCTCTCCAATGCGCTCACCAATGTCAATCTCAGCGACATGGAAACCTGCTACAAGGTTTTCCGGCGGGAGATTATTCAGTCCATTCCGATTGAAGAAAACCGTTTCGGGTTCGAGCCCGAGATCACGGTGAAAATCGCCAAGCGGCATTTGCGGATTTACGAAGTCGGCATCAGTTACTGGGGCCGCACCTACGAAGAAGGTAAGAAGATCGGCTGGAAAGACGGGGTGCGGGCTTTGTGGTGTTTGCTGAAATACTCGATTAAAGAGCCGGTAGTAGCGGCGCAGAGTTCTACCGTATCCGAGCCCGTTGGGTCGTCCGAGGGAGTTTCTCGAGCCGGCAATTCGGCCGGTTCGTCTTAGTGCACTTTCCTGCCGTTCGCGGTACCACCCACCACGGCGTTGTTGGCGTTGGGCGCCTTGTAGGTAAAGTTCATGGGCTTGTTGCCGGGGCCAGGGTTGTTGGCCTTGGCAGCCATCGCCGCGCCTGCGGCCTTGGGTACGGGTTTGGGGTTGTGCGCGGTGGCCTGTTGACGTTCCAACGCGTTCAGTTGTGCATCCGTGGTGTTGGCGCGGGCTGCGGGAACCGGGCCGCCGGCTTTGTGAACGGCCGCTCCCGGATCGCGACGGGCGGGCGGCGCTTTCAAAATTGGCTTGATGGCGTTGGCATGATGGGGATGCAAGGTGGGGTCCTGAGCGTTCTTGTTCTGCGCCAGGGCCACCGAACTTAACGAAACGACGAGGAGTGCGAAATAGATATGCTTCATGGGCGAACTGTCCTCCGAACACATCCAGCGGCAGATGGCCGCCAGCCTCAAAACGAGCACGTGCCCTGCCATATTGTACCTTCAAACCGGTGTCAGGCGGGCCGCCCCGGCAAGGCTTTCCTACTTGATGTAACCCGATGGGAAGGGCGAAGTTAGCAGACTTCTCGACTTTATTTTGCCGAGGATCGCTGGCCGGGACTAGTTTTGCTGGGCTGCAAGGTTTGTATCCTTGTTCCCATGAGGGGCGGCGCGCACCGAGTTTGCGATAATCGAGTCCGGAGAGAATAAAACTTACATGGCCGGTTTATACGTGTTGGGGGCCCGGCAGCGGAAACTGCTGGTGAAGAGTGAGGAAGAGTGGAATCTGTACGAAACCGCTCTCATGCTCCGACTCGATACCAAAACCGGCGAAGTGCGCACCTGTGTGGAATATCAAAGTCCGGCGGAGGCGCGGGCGAACGAAAATTCCTCCAATGTCTTTAAGGCCGGCACTCTTGTCGGAGATACGCTCTATGCCTGCACTTCGACCGAGGTGCTGATTTTCAAGCTTCCGGGATTCGAGCGCATTGGCTACATCTCACTGCCTTGCTTCAATGATGTGCATCATGTGACGCCGTCCGCGGACGGAAATCTGCTGGTGGCCAGCACCGGGTTGGATATGGTGGTCAAGTTCACCCCCGAAGGAAAAGTGCTGGAACAATGGGACGTACTGGGGGAAGCGCTGTGGTCGAGGTTTTCGCAGGAAACCGACTACCGCAAAGTGGACAGCACCAAGCCGCACAAATCGCATCCCAATTTTATTTTTGAGCTGGATGGCGAAGTTTGGGTGACACGCTTTCGCCAGCGCGATGCCATTGCACTCGGCGGCTCCGGAAAGCGCATCGACATCGCGGTGCAGACACCGCATGACGGGCTGGTGAGTGGAGATCGAATCTACTTCACGACGGTGGATGGAAGAGTGGTGATCGCCAACCGGCGAATGCTAAAGGTGGACGAGGTGGTGGACTTGAAATCCATCGACGGGCAGAAATCTCTGCTGGGCTGGTGCCGCGGTCTGTTGCCGCTGGATGAAGGGAAAATCTGGGTGGGCTTTACTCGCGTCCGAAAAACCAACTTGCAGGAAAATGTTCTTTGGGTGAAAAACATTTTTCACGAGGGGATGAGCGTGAAGCCGACCCACATCTCTCTGTATGACATTGTGGGCCGGAAATGCCTGCAGGAATTTGATCTGGAACCGCACGGGATGAATATTGTTTTCAGCATTTTCCCGGCTGTGGATTGAGGACACGGAGCCGGAGAAATCGCGCTCCGCCAGGCGGGCGGTCATGGTTTTTCGTTCTGCAACTTGCCAGACCGTTCCGCCATCTGAGGGAAGATGCCCAAGGCAGGGATGAAAAGATTTGCATACTTCGAGCGGGCCGGAATTGCGTTCCGTTGCCCCCCTGAAACCCCCTTTATTTACATTCATTTAACGAATGATCTGCAGCCGGGGACGGTATTCTAATTGCAGTTCAAGCAGGGTGATGAGGTTTCAGCTACAGGTCTGGCCTGGTTTGATCTTTAATTCTGGCGTAGTAACCTTAACGGGTAGGCAGCTGCCACTCCGCAAACCAGGTTTGAGATCCAGCCTGAAAATTTTCCAGCAGCACAGCAGTCCACTGTAAATCCGTGTCAGTGACCGGGAGGTCCAACGTTTTGACGAATACAGCAAGCCACTTGATTCCGCCCCACGGCGGCGAACTGATCGATCTGATCGCACAACCGCAACGCATTAACGAACTGAAAGCCCAGTCGCGCGAGTTTCCTTCGTGGGACCTGACAGCCCGGCAACTGTGCGATCTCGAACTTCTTCTCAACGGCGGCTTTTCCCCGCTACGCGGCTTCATGACCAAAGCCGACTATGAGGGCGTATGTAAAAACATGAAGCTGGCCAACGGCGTCCTGTGGCCGATGCCGATCACACTCGATGTCACCGAAGCTTTTGCTCAGACGTTGAAGACCGGGAGCAAAGTTGCGCTGCGCGATCCCGAAGGCGTCATGCTCGCGGTGCTGAACGTGGAAGAAATCTGGCAGCCGGATCGTGAAGCGGAAGCGAAATCGGTATTCGGGACGACCAGCAAGGTTCATCCCGGGGTTGACTATCTGCTCAGCAAAGCGAATCCGTGGTACGTCGGGGGCCGCCTTGAAGGCACGCAATTGCCGTCCCACTACGACTTTAAGGATCTGCGTCTCACCCCGGCGGAGCAGCGCGCCGAGTTCGCCCGTCTGGGATGGCGCAAAGTCGTTGCCTTCCAGACGCGCAACCCCATGCATCGCGCACACGTGGAGCTCACCTTCCGCGCCGCGAAATTGGTGGAAGCGAATCTTCTGATCCAGCCGTCCGTCGGCATGACCAAGCCGGGAGACGTGGATTATTTCACGCGCGTCCGTTGCTACCAGTTGCTGTTATCGAAGTATCCGGCGGGAACGGCAAAGCTGGGCCTGCTGCCGCTGGCCATGCGCATGGGTGGACCACGCGAGGCCATCTGGCACGCTTTGATTCGCAAGAATTACGGCGTCACTCACTTCATTGTGGGCCGTGACCACGCGGGGCCAGGAAAAGATTCCGACGGCAAGCCGTTTTATGGACCCTATGAAGCGCAGGAAGTGTTCAAGAAGCACGAGGCCGAGATTGGCGTCACCATGGTGCCCTTCAGCATGATGGTGTATCTGGAAGAGCAGGACCAGTACGTGCCCGACAACGAAGTTCCGGCGGGCGCTCGGGTGCTGAATCTTTCCGGCACCGACTTGCGCGACCGCTTGAACGAAGGACGCGAAATTCCCAGCTGGTTCACCTATCCGGAAGTGGTGAAAGAACTGCGCCGCAGCTTTCCGCCACGGCACAAACAGGGGCTGACGATTTTCTTTACCGGGCTTTCCGGTTCCGGAAAATCGACCATTGCCAACGTTCTGATCACGAAGTTTCTGGAAGTGGGCGGGCGGCCGGTCACACTGCTCGACGGCGACCTGGTCCGCAAGAATCTTTCCTCGGAACTGGGATTCTCCAAGGAGCACCGCGACATCAACATCCGGCGCATTGGATACGTGGCTTCGGAGATCACGAAGAACGGCGGGATCGCGATTTGCGCTCCCATCGCTCCCTACGATGCGACCCGCAAGCACGTGCGGCAAACCATCGAATCGCACGGCGGATTCATTCTGGTGCACATCGCGACCACGGTAGAAACCTGCGAACAGCGCGATCGCAAGGGGCTGTACGCCAAGGCGCGGGCTGGCATCCTGAAAGAATTCACCGGGATCTCGGACCCGTACGAAGTGCCGACGGATGCGGATGTGGTCATCGATACGGGAGAATTGAGCGCCGAGGAAGCAGCCCAGGAGATTATCCTGCACCTGGAGCGGCAGGGATTCATTGGCGTAAACGGAGAAGCGGCCGGAGCCCGAGCCTAAGGGCAGTTCCTTGAGGTCAGGTCTCGGAAAAACATGGAACTGGTGACTCTAAAAATCGTCATTGGGTTTGTGGTGGGCACTCTGATCGGCATGACCGGATTGGGGGGCGGGGTTCTATTGCTGCCGCTCCTCATATTCGTTCTGCGCGTACCGCCCATTATGGCGGTGGGTTCGGACGCGGTTTTCAACTTTGTGACTAAGATCGGTTCCAGTTGGGTGCATTTGAGCAAGGGGACGGTCCGCCGCAAAGTGGTGATGGCGCTGGCGGCGGGAAGTATTCCGGGATCCTATCTCGGAGTAAGGGTCCTGACTCACCTGCGCAGCGTTTACGGCGCAGGAGTGAACGACTTCATCAAAACCGCAGTGGGATTGCTACTGATTTGCATTCCCATCCTGCTGTTGTTGCAGCGAAGAATTGAAGACCACGTTGCGCACCGGCCGCCCACCGCCAAATCTTTCGCGGCCATGATCGCCATCGGACTGGTGGGTGGTTTTCTGGTGGGAATGACCAGCGTGGGATCTGGCAGCATCATCATGATGCTTTTGCTTTTGTTTTACAGCTACACGCCGCGCGTCATGGTGGGCACGGACATCGTTCATGCCGTCATTCTCACCGGCTTTACCAGCCTGCTGCACTATCGGCTGGGGAACGTGGATCCGCGGCTGGTAGGCTGTTTAGTGATTGGCTCGATTCCGGGAGGAATTCTGGGATCGTACTTGAGTACCCGGTTTCCAGTGTTGTGGCTGCGGCGAATTCTTTGTGCAGTGCTGTTGGCCACGGGTGCAAGAATGCTATGGGCGTAATCGGCTAATAGAAATACCTGGAGAATCGTTAACTCATAAAATTATGGGCCCTTATTCAAATTCGGAAACTCTGCAGCGAATTCAAAACGCATTGGAAGCTGCCCGCACCGTGCTGGCGGGCTTCACACCTGGCGCGATTGAAGCGAAATATAAGTCGGGAGACGATCCGGTGACGGCCGCCGATCATGCGGTTGATGCGGTGCTGCGCAATAACCTGCTGCGCGAGGGCGAGGGTTGGCTTTCCGAGGAGACCGCCGACGATTTATCGCGTCTGGAGAAGAGCCGAGTGTGGGTAGTAGATCCGCTGGATGGGACCCGCGAATTCGTACAGGGGATTCCGGAATTCTGCGTCTCGATTGCTATGGTGGAAAATGGAATACCCGTCGCCGGTGGCATTTGTAATCCGGCGACGAACGAGACTTTCATCGGCTCGCTCGATACCGGAGTGACTTACAACGGCAAGCCGGCTTCGCCTAGTCAGCGGACAAAGCTGGAAGGCGCCCTGGTGCTGGCCAGCCGCAGCGAAGTGAAGCGCGGGGAATGGGACGCCTTCAAGGGCACGGCGCTCAACGTCAAGGCGATGGGGTCGGTGGCTTACAAACTTGCCCTGGTCTCGGCCGGGCTGGCGGATGTGACCTTCACTCTGACTCCGAAGAACGAGTGGGATGTGGCCGCCGGGGCCGCGCTAGTGATGAGCGCGGGAGGCCACGTGCAGACTCTGGAGAACACTCCCCTGCGCTGCAATCGTAGAGATCCTTTGCTTACCGGATTGATCGCGTGCGGGCCAAACCTGCGCCAAGAACTGGTTTCGTTACTGAGCGATCATCTTCAACCCGCCCCTCGCCGCTAGGTGAGATTACACTTGAAATTGAGAACCCCCAGTCCAGTTGCACAGGTTCGTGGAATGGAGTCCGAGATCGTTTACCTGATGTATCACGAACTGGAAACCCCAGGCCGGCCGCTGTGCCAGCCGGAGCCGGGCTACGTGCGCTACATCCTGACTGCCGCAGACTTCCGGGCACAAATGCAATCGCTGAAAGATGCGAATCTACAGGGGGTGAGTGTCAGTGAAGCGTTGGCCTATCCGGCAAAGCCTAGTGTGACGATTACATTTGATGACGGCTGCGAAACCGATCTGTTAGTGGCCGCGCCCATCTTGAAGGAATTTGGGTTCGGCGCAACGTTCTACGTCACGTCGGGATTTGTTGGTGACGCGTGGATATTTGTCCGCCCAGCAGGTGTGCGAGTTGGCGGCCTGGGTTTTGAGATTGGCAGTCACTCCATGACTCATGCCTATCTGCCCGACCTCGACGATTCGCACTTGCATGAGGAAGTCGCCGGGGCCAAGGCACAGCTGGAACAGATTCTTGGACAGCCGGTCGAACATTTTTCCTGTCCCGGCGGGCGTTACGATCAAAGGGTGAAACGCGTGGCCCGCGAAGCCGGATATCGCTCGGTGACCACCAGCCAGGCGCATGCCAATTCGCCATCTTCCGATCCTTTCACGCTCGCCCGTGTGGCAGTGATGCGCGATACGAGCATGGAAACTTTTATGGAGTGGTGCCACGGACGGGGATTGTGGCAGCTTGCCATGCGCGACAGTCTTCGCCACATCGCGAGACGTACATTTGGCAACTCGTTTTACGATCGAGTTCGCGCCGCGGCGCTTCGCCATAGCACGGCGTCGAATCGCGAAACACGCTAGGAGTTGGTTTGAATAAGCAGGAAACCATCGCCATCAATCCCGAAGGAGCCACAGTGGCGACGACCCCACTGGCGCCGTCTCCGGCGAAACCATCGGGCTCGCTCTCGGGAAATCTGGCGTTGAGAGCGGTTACCGACTGGGGCGCGCAGGTGGTTTCGTGGGCTTCGCTGCTGGTGGTGGTGCGGGTACTCGCGCCGTCCGATTTCGGATTGGTGGCGATGTCCGGCGCGTTTTATTCCTTTCTGCGCCTGGCCGGGGAGTTCGGTATCCCGGTCACGATCATGACCCTGCGTGACCTGACCGAGGAGGAGATTGCACAACTGCACTCCGTGGCCTTGATGCTGGGAGTGGCCGCGTTTCTGGTGGCGTGCGCATGCGCGTGGCCGGTGGCGATGTTTTTCAAGACTCCCCGGCTGGTGCCGGTCATCGTAGTGAGCTGTTTGACGCTTATTCCTCTCGCACTGCGCAGCGTGCCAGAGGGCGTCATGAGCAAGGAACTGCGGTTCAAGCCGCTTTCCTGGTTCAATGCCATTCGCGACATCGTTGCCGCCATTACGACCGTGGTCCTGGCGCTTCTGGGCTATGGCTATTGGGCATTGGTCGCGGGTAATTTGTTGTCCGTTGCCCTGCGCAGCGGGTTGATCCTGGCCGCATGCCGCCAGCGCTTTGCGTGGCCCAACTTTGCCGCGGTGAAACGTCCACTGCTCTTCAGCTGGCACGTGTTGGTTTCGGTTTTTGCCTGGTCATCCTACAACACTCTGGATAACGTCACCGTGGGACGGGTGCTGGGTCAGGCTTCGCTGGGTTTTTACGGCATGGCCTGGACGCTGGCCAACATGCCGTTGGAAAAAGTGGTGTCGCTGGTGACCACGATCATTCCCAGCTATCTCGCGAAAGTACAGAAAGAACCCGCCGCCTTGCGCCGCTATTTGCACACGCTTACGGAGGCGCTGGCCCTGGCAACTTTCCCGGCGACGATCGGAGTCGCGTTGGTGGCGCGGGAACTGGTTCCCTTCGCGCTGGGCCGCAAGTGGGAAAGCATGATTATTCCGCTGCAGGTGCTTTGCCTTTACACCGCATTTCGCTCGATTGAAGCTCTGTTGCCAAAGTTGCTCACCGCCGTGGGCAATGCGCGCTTCGTGATGTGGGTGGAATTGTCCGCCTTGGTGATCATGCCGGTATCGTTTTATCTGGGCAGCCATTGGGGAATTGCCGGAGTGGCAATTGGATGGATGGCGTATCCGCTGGCTACGGCCCCGCTTTATTGGAAGACTTTCAAGACCATCGAGATGAGTCCCTGGGAATATTTCAAGGCGGTGCGTCCGGGTTTGGATGGTGCGATTGCGATGGCGCTGGCAGTTACGTTGCTGAAGTGGAAACTGCCGCTCAGCGAACCGCTGCTACTGCGGCTTGTGTTTGAAATCGCGGCTGGGGCAATCGTCTATGTGGGTGCGGTGTTGCTGCTGCACCGCGAACGCGCGATGAGTTTTTTGCAGATTGCGAAGAGGATGCGGAAACCAAAGCCAACCACTGGCCAGCCCATACTTGACTGAGGATTTCAATTGCCTTTGGCTACGATGGAAACTGAAATTCGTTTGGACACAGCAGGCGTTGCCGAGAATATGGAAATGAATTTCAAAATTCTGCACGAATTTCCGGCTGCCGACTTGGAGCGGTCCTGGCGCGCCTGCCTGGCGCGCGTGGAATTCCCTTCGCATTACGATACTCCGGAATATTTTCTGGAACCTTACTTCACTGGCCGCCGGCCTTTTGCCGTTCTGGCAATGGAGGGCGAGGCGGTCACGGGAGTTCTGACTGGCCTGCATGAGGGCAATCAGGTGCATTGCGGGCTGCCGTCGCGTCCTCAGATTTGCGTGGATCCAACCGGCGACGTCGAGGCCACGCAGCGGACTTTGATGGAAGGTCTGTTGAGCGAAGCCGGCCCCGCCGAACTGATCACGGTTTTCACCTGGCCCTCGCTTGAACTTCCGGTATTCGCCAAGCGCGGATTCCGGCGGCGCCAATTGCCGGGAAACGTAGTGCTCGATTTAAGCCAGGGAGCGGACGCGGTGTTCAAGCAGTTCTCGAAAGATCGCCGAAGAAATATCCGCTTCGCCGAAAAGAATGGCATTGAAGTGCAACTGGCGACCACGCCGCAGGATATTGCCGAAGCTTACGAAGTCTACAAAGCCTGGCGGGAGACGGACCGCAAAGAGCTCCACGGATCGGCGTTCACCTTCGAGGTCTTTGAGCGGGCGGCGCAACTTACCAATAATCGGCGGCTGTTTCTCGCACGCCTCGCGGGAAAGGTGGTGGCGATTAATATTTTCCGGCTTTGCCCGGGAGGGTTGTTCGAATCCGCCGCGAACAGTTCGCTCGACGAATTCATGCATTTGAAGCCCAATGAACTGTTGCAGTGGCGAGGCATCGAGTGGGCCTGCAGCCAGGGACTGCGCCGCCATTCTCTCGGAGGATCACACCAATTCCTGGTCCGGTTCGGAGGAACGGTAGTGCCCATCGTCCGATATCGGTTCGACCACTCGTGGTTGCGGAAACACGACGTCAGAGACGCGGTGCGGGACCTGGGTCGTGAGACTCTGCGCCGGCTGCCTCCCGCGCTCGAGAAGAAAGTACGCAGCTGGCTCGGAGAAGAATAGATTCGTGGCCCGCTGCGCAATTTGTTGCACACTTGCGGAGCGGTGCCCGGCTCCAACTTTGCCAAGCTACCGGGCCCTTAACTCGCGTCTCTAACTCACTGTATTGATGGGCTTTATGGCGAACAGCAAAGTTCGTTTCGTGCCTCGGAGGAGCAGACGCGTATGAGACCGAATCTGGTGGAACCTGAAGTGCATTAATCCTGGTGGCAGATTTTAATATTACTGCTCTTTTTTGAGAGTGCAGAGTCCCAGTAAGATGGGTTTACGAGTAATCCGGCGAGGGGGAATGGTGATGAAACGGTTTCTACAGACAGGCTTGTTGAGCGTGGGGATTTCGTTTGTGCTGGTGGCGGGCGCGGCTGCCCAACAGCTGTACGCGACCAGCGAGAGCGGAATGCAGCTCGACCTGGTGACTCTGCCTTCCGGCAAAATTACCAACCTCTTTACGACCCCGGGAAAACCCGACAGTGTCCTGCTCAACGCGCAAGGGCAACTCATCTACACCATGTCGCCGCAGGGGACCATGGCGTTGTTCGATCCGGTCGGAAAAACCAACACCATCCTGCTGAGCGGATTGAAGAGCCCGCGCGATCTGCTGTTTGATCCCGGCAGCACCACCAGCATGCTGATCGCCGAGTATTCTATCGGCACCATCCTCCGCTACAGCTTCGTATCCGGATCCTCCACGGTGCTGGCCAAGAAATTGGGCAGCGTGGACGGAATGGCCTACGATCCCCAGGGTCATCTGTTCGTGGTGGCCAACCACAACACGGTGGTTCAACTCGATCCCAACACGGGAGCCATTTTGAAAACTTTGGTCCTGGAGGCGCACTACAAGGTGAATGGCGGCGACGGGATGGTCTACGACTCGTACTCGCAGAATCTTTGGGTAAGTCACTGCGGCGCCGACCCAACCACCGGAGCCAAGGAAAGCGGGTTCTTCGAGATCCCTACCGATCTCTCGGGCTTCACCCTGCTGCAGGATGGGACATTGCTTAACAAATCGATCGCAGTCGCGGTCCCGGACGGAATCGTATCGGACGGCAAGGGCAATCTCTACGTGGGATCCGGATTACATCGGCTGGTCGTTTATAACATTCCCTGGGACAAGGTGACCCTGAATCCGGTAGTCGCGGGGATCGACTCCTTGATTTTGGTGCCAGGCACCTACTAGCCTGGAAATTTGAAGTACAAAACTCAGCAATCCACTCTCCATCCCTCACTCGGGTACGATGCTTTCGTGCCTTGGTGGGGGTTGATTCGTTTCGTGCTTCCAAGAAAAGCCGCGCTCAACCCGGCGCGAATCCGAAAGATTCCCGGGTTTCGCCGGGTCGGGTTGCTGGCATTGCTCGTCGCTGCCCAGGTCAATGCCTGGAGTCAATCCGTTCCACGAGGACAAGAAGTACCTTCAAGAGCCACGCTATCCGAAAAGACAAGTGAAGTCTGCCCGCGAGTTCCAACTGGCAGCATGGTACCGGCGCCGGAAGACCTGCACAGCCGTAAGGGTGAGCTGAGAGTTGACCTTTCCATGCGAAATTTTCTCGCGGCCGATGGCGAGATGCGCTACTGCTATGTGAACGCGGACGGCAGCCAGGCGCCGACTCTGCGAGTCCACCCTGGGGATCTTCTAGTTCTTAGCTTGAAAAACGAACTGTCGCTTCCCTCCAGCCCCATGTCTACGCATGGCGGTATGAAGTCAACATGCGGGTCGGGAATGATGAAGGCAGACACGACCAATCTGCATTTTCACGGCCTCTATCTTCCACCGCTTTGCCATCAGGATGATGCGCTCAACACGCGAATCCAACCTTCCGATCCAGCTTTCACCTATCGCGTACGCATTCCTCGAAACCAGCCGCCGGGGCTGTATTGGTACCATCCCCATCCCCACGGATTCAGCGAAGCGCAGGTGCTGGGCGGCGCTTCCGGGGCGCTGATCGTGGAAGGGATCGAACGCGCGAACCCGCTGGTGGCGGGCTTGCCGGAACAAGTTCTCGTCGTTCGCGACCAGAGAGTGGCGAGCCTCGTGGGCAAAACCAACGGGGACGAAGGCACGTCCATCCCGGAAAGGCCTTCGAAAGACCTCTCCATCAACTTTGTGCCCGTGCCTTATCCCAACTATCCAAAAGCGGTTATCCGAATGAGGCCATCGCAGAGGCAATTCTGGCGGGTGTTGAACGCTTCCGCCGACACGTCTCTCGACCTGCAACTGCGTTTCGGGCGCAGCGAGCAAAAACTGGGAGTCGTCGCCCTTGATGGTGTCCCTGTGGGCTACGGCAATGGAGGTGGACGCGACCGCATCCTCTGGCAAACCGACATTCCGATTCCTGCCGGAGGGCGAGCCGAGTTCATCGTGAACGGGCCGCCGGAAGGCGTCCAAGCCACCCTGGTAACGCTGGGCGTGGAAACTGTCCCCTTCGTGGACGACGAGGATTCGCTTCCTCCCGCCGGAGCCAGATCCAGCCCCAGCATCCCCGACGATGACGACAATACCCCGCCACGACCACTGGCCACGATTGTCGCGTCCGCGGACGCCACCGATCCCGCTTCGAAGTTACCGCTTGCTTCGTCGCCCCTGATTTCTCACGGCCCGCCTTCACTGGTAGGCGCAAAACCTGTGCGCCGGCGCAAGCTCTATTTCTCGGAAAAGATACAAGACCCGAAGCATCCCAGCGCTTCCACAATCTTCTACATCACGGAAGAGGGCCACGACCCGGCGGCTTATGATCCCGCATCCACCGCTCCGAACATCCAGGTCCACCAGGGGGATGTCGAGGATTGGACCATCGAAAATCGCAGTCAGGAACTGCATACGTTTCACATTCATCAAACTCATTTCATCGTGCTGGAGCGAAACGGCGCCGCGGTCGACGAACCCAACCTTCGCGACACCATCAGCGTAGGGTTCTGGGATGGCAGCAGCCCGCAATATCCCAGCGTGACGTTGCGGATGGACTTCCGTGATCCGAATATCGTGGGCACCTTCCCCTACCACTGCCATATTCTTCAGCACGAAGACGGCGGAATGATGGGAACCATCCAGGTTTTGCCGGCTTCAAAGTCTACGAAATAGGGTCCGTTTTCCCCCCATCCAAGGTCCGATCAAAAGGATGTACTTCCCAGTGACTTTTGGGACAGGAACCATCGTTATCTCGAAGATCCCCACCCCCTCGGCTAGAGTCCCATTAGAAGAAAGACCCGGACGATTGCGTCCCCCAAGTCTGTTTCGAGGTCAACATGGTAATCCGCTCCTTCGCTTGTCGCCGCTCCGTCCTGAAATCTAAGAGTTCCTCATTTTTAATCAGTCTAGTGATTCTTATTTGCGGCTTTTTACTTGTTCCCAGTGCGGTGCCAGCGGTCTCAGCCCAAGACTCCAGCAGCGTTACGAATGCCGCGACCGGGAGGTCTTCGGGGGCCTGCGGTCCGCCAGCCTATTCGTGCTCACGCACCGACACGGCGGTGATCCGCGCCGACCACCCGCCCCAGCTTGGCAATAATCCCAACTATTACGGCGGACACAGCGGGGCTGGCAAAGTTGCCGTCGATCCGGCCTACGGAAATCCCATCCTGCGCGTCACCGACGGAAACATGTTCCACGGAGAGAGCTTCAACACCAGCTCGTCCGCGGAAAAAAATCCGTGGTCTTACGATGAATCGCTTTTTCTGGCTCACAATGAAACCCAGCAGTTGTGCCTTTTCCAGTTCGACTCCACCGCTTTCCAAGCCGCATTCAAGGGGTGTTTCAACGGATATGGTCACGGGGGAGGAGCCGATTTTGGTTACACCCAGGCCGACAACGGGGTTTTTTACAACTATTACCACAATCAGTTCTATCGCTTTGTGATTGATACCAGGAACTGGAGCATCGCCGCCGACCCGAACTTTAATGGCGGCCAGGGATCTTTTGATCCGGACAGTCCCAATTGTCTGGATGGGCAAATCGCCGCCAATCACTGGACTGTACACGATCACGCGCTCAGTTCGGACGACAATACAGAGATTGCCGCGATCGGACCCCAGCAGGACGCCGATGTTTACTTCGTGGTTTGGAACGCCGCCAAGGGCTGCCAATGGCTGAACACCCAAACCTGGCAAGTGAGCTTGGGTTGGAACACAGGACTGAAAAACCCGGTGGACATCGCATGGGCGGACGGCATCAAGGCCACGCGACCGGGCGGGATCCATAATGCCCAGATTGACCGCAGCGGCAGCTTCGGAGTGCTGGCGGTCCACCACACTGGATTGAACCGCAAAATGTTCTGGACGCTGGGCACCAACAAAGTGGACGGCACCTGCAACAAGTGCATTTCTCACTGGGCCTGCGATTACGGCGTGTGCTTCTGGGACTATCAGAAACAAACATCGTACGATATGCAGAGTCAACCGATCGGATCGGTTGTGGCCCAACCTAATATGGACAGCCGCGCGGCCCTGGAACAATGGCACGCGGATGAACATCTTTCGCACGCCAACGCCGAGCCTGGCGCAAAGAACATGTATCTGGCGGCCTGGCAAACCAAACACAGCGCCAGCGTCAGGCAGGTTTGGGAAGGTGAGCTGACCGGGATCAGCTGGGATGGATCGCAACGGACCGTCCGCTTCAACAAACACTGGAACAGCGGATACGGCGGTTTCTGGGGGAGTTCACGCTGCGACATCTCCCATCTGGGTCACTACGCCCTCTGTTCCTCGGATTACGAAATGAACAACCTCGACAGGGGATTTGGCAACGGGCGTAACCAGGACACCTGCGATCACACCAGGGACGCCGCGCACCGGGAAACCAATAGCTGCCGCACCGACCTACTGGTATTTCAGCTGAATTAATCTTTCTGGAATCCAATGTCATGCTGAGCGAGTGAGTCGTTCACAAAGTGAACGACGAGGGAGTCGAAGCACCCCTACAATCGCCCAGCCGCCGTGGAGATCGTAGGGGTCCTACGACCCCGTGTCTGCTTCGATTCGCGAAACAGACACAGCGCTCAGGATGACATGGAGCTGTGCGGGCGTAGCGACGCTTTGAGTTTCCGCTGGTAGTATGCGACTCCATCGAGAAATTTGGCGAACTCAATCGGCTCCGATTTGCTGCCCATGCCAATTCTGGGCAAACGAAATTTGTCTGCACCCTGGCCAACCAATCCGAAGCTTGCAACTACACTGCATGTGTATCCCGCATCGGCGATTTGTTGGACTTGCGTCGCCCGAAAATCTTCGGGCATGCCGTTGGGAAAGCAGAAAGAGCCAACTTTTCTTCCAGTACCTTCTTCAATCTGACGGCGAGACTCAGTAAGTTCCAACCAGGACTCTTGATCGCTGATGCTGGAGAGGATGGGATGGGTGACCGTGTGCGAACCGATGTCGACCAGCCCGGAATCGGCCATTTCACGTAGCTCGTTCCACGAGCAGGGCGCATATTTTGCGGGAGCTTGTTGAGGGATGGAGATTCCCGCACTGGCGGCCATAGTTTGAATTTGTGCGTTGCGCGCCTCCGGCCGCATCCGGTTCAGAGAGCGAAAAACTTGGTCGAGCTTTCCGGGTATTAACGTAGCCGGTGGATTGGGCTGTTCGCTCAGCCAGAGGACTTTGTCGGTCCAAATCCAGTCTTCGCCGCGAATAAAGGAACTCACCGCAAAGAAGGTTGCCGGGAATTTATATTCTTTAAGCAGCGGGAACATGAACTGGTAGAAATCGCGCCTGCCATCGTCGATGGTGAGGGCCACGGTGCGGCTGTCCAAACTTTTCCCTGAAGCTAACTGGTCGGCGATGTGAAGCAATGGAACCACGCGATAGTGGCGGCGCAAGTAATCGAACTGGGCACGAGTGGCCTCTGAGCTAAGCGCCCCCGGGGTCGTACCTCCTGGACCGGAAAAGTTGTGGTACATCAGGATGCGGGCTTTTCCTGAGGACATTGCGCGTGCCATGGAAAACACGCCGCAACCGCGCATCGCTTGAAGTGCAAGCCTCTTCATAAAAAATTAACATTCTTCCCGTGAAGGTAAATGGTAACACCCGTGTTAAAGCGGTAAAATGCTGGTTCCGCCTTGATCCTTGCCTGCATATTGTGGCAAGGACGACGCTGAGGGTACGATGCTTTACAGTGGTTAACGGGTCGCCGATTCCAACTGGATTCCTGAGACTCGGTATTACGGACAAGCTATGGGCCGAGTCTTACGAGCATTGGCGGAAGCCAAACGGGTACTCACCGGGCGCCAGATGGCGCGCCGGGGAGCGACGATCTTTCCGGATGACGTCTACCTGGTTTCTTATCCGCGATCTGGAAACACCTGGACTCGTTTTCTGCTGGGCAATCTCCTGCATCCGGACGATCCAGCGACGTTTACCAATATTGAATCCCGGGTCGCCGAGATTTATTTCAATCCCGATCATGTATTGCGGAAACTTCCCCGCCCTCGCCTCTTGAAGAGCCATGAAGCCTTCCACCCGAACTACCCGCGAGTGATTTGCATTGTGCGCGATCCGCGGGACGTAGCGGTTTCGTTTTATCATCACAATGTGAAGGCGCGGAATATTCCGGACACCTATGCCATGGACGACTTCATTCCCCGTTTTATGGCGGCGGAATTCGATCCCTGGTGGGGATCGTGGGCGGACAACGTGATGAGCTGGATCAGAATGCGCGAGGGCAGAGACACTTTCTTGCTGATACGCTATGAGGACATGAAGGACGATCCGCAGCGGGAACTCTTGAAGATCGCCCGCTTTCTGCAAAAAGCCGGATTCCAAAATGTTGCCACCTCGCCCGAAAAGCTGGAGCAGGCGGTGAAATTAAGTTCTCCGGAACGCATGCGTGAACTGGAGAAGCAAGAAGCCAAAGGTTATGCGCAGCTGAAGCAGACCCGTCAGGACAAGCCTTTCGTCCGCAGCGCGCAGGCGGGGGGATGGAAGACTGCGCTTTCGGAGAAGTCCGTGGCGCGGATCGAAAAAGACTGGGGCCCGATCATGCAGTCTCTGGGTTACACCCTGTCGCAGGCTCCGCAGGAGAGCGAAGAAAGCCGGCTGGAGAAAGTTTGAGTCCTCAGCCGAAAGTTGTCGCTCTGCGAATCTTTGCCGCCAACACCTAAAGAAGAGTACCCGGCATGAATCGTGAGATTCTGTCACGTAGTTGATTCTGCGGTCCCATTCAAATATGAGCTCGCAATTCATGGCAACCCTGCCCTCGGAACAGACTGCCCTGGCAGAGCTTTTGAAGTCCACTTTCCCGGCGAGCAACGAGGTGAATTCCTTTCTTCCCGAGGTGCTGCGCTGGAAATATTTTTCGCCGCATCCGGACTGGAGCGCGCCCCGCAGCTATGTGGTCAAGAAGGATGAAGCCATGGTCGGCCACGGCGGGATTTGGCCGCTGCGTTTTGCCGGGGAAAATCGCGAACTAAGTGTGATCCATTTGATTGATTGGGCCGCCAGCCGTGCGGCTGCTGGGACGGGGGTTCTGCTGCTCAGAAAGCTCGCTGGCCTGGCCGATGTGCTTCTGACCATCGGCGGCTCGGATGAGACCCAGAGCATTCTGCCGAAACTTGGCTACCAGCAATGCGGCGACCTGAAACTACAGGCCAAAGTGGTGCGGCCCTGGTTGCAGTTTCGAACCGCTTCCGAGACCGGCTGGAAAAGGCCGGTGCGACTGGTGAGGAATACTATCTGGAGTTTGCCTGCGTTGCCGTCTGCTCCAGTAGGCTGGCGCGCTTTGAGGATCGATCGTTTCGATGCTTCGGTCGAGCCGGTGTTGAATCACCCGAGCCGGGAAGACCTTTACTTCGCTGCGAACGGTTGCGGGGTTGAACCATATCTTAGGCTGCCCGGCTGCAAGATTTGCGGCATTTCTGGTTTTCCGTAAGGACGAGTTGCGCGGTTACTTTGTGCTCAGCGAGGTTGCGGGGCAGACCAGAATTGCAGACCTTCGTCTGAACGTCGAGGATGCGGACAGCTGGAATGCAGCCTGCATTCTGGCCGCGCGGGCGGCGGCGGAAATACCGGAAACCTGTGAAATCGTTGCGGGATTCTCCACCACCCCGGTGGAAGAGTCGTTAGAGAAGATGGGCTTCCGGCTGCGCCAGACCTTGCCCATTTTTTATTACGATCCCCGCAAGCTTCTGCGGAGCGTCCCCAGTTTGCGTCTGAGCTTGCTCGACGGTGACGGCTGCTTTATGGCCAATCTCAAACATCCATTTCTTACCTGAAACCCGGCGGCTGCACGCCAAAGCGAAGTTCAACTATTCAAGTCTCAATCCTTGCCCACAAGCACTTCTTCAGAGGCGGTTGAATCCGCCAGCTCCAACGCCGAGAGATTGGAGAACCTGCCGATGGGAGTATTGATTTTCAGCCACAGCTTGGAACTTAGAAGCGCCGGATAGACCGCGTGCAGGAACTTTCCTCGAAGGCTCGGCTTGCGCTCTGGTTCCGGGATCGTCAGGGCGTATCCCAGCTCTTGCAGGCAGGGCCCGACCAGGCCCTCCAGGGCAGCCACTTCTTCTAGCGGCAATCTCTCCTTCCAGCGATTGACCGGGGTGGCGTTTTGCTCCGGCCCCTCCTCTCGGAAAGACGAGTTCGATTCGCTCAGCCGTCCCAGGCCGGCATTCTGAATGCGATCGTAGTCGAGATCATGCTCGAGAAACTGGCCCAAAGCCGCAAGAGTGTGGCGGGGATTGGAGACGAGTTCTTCGTAACGAATTTCTATGTAGTCTCCGGGAATCTGGCGTCCGTAACGCTGTCCGGTGCGCACCATCCACTCCCAATAGACGGCGGTCTCTCGAATGCTTCTCGATTTCCGGTCCCAGGGAAAAGGTTTGAAGCCGTCCATCTTATTGAGCGAGAGCGCGATGTCCCGCCCGTCGCGAATGATGTGTACGAAAAGAGCGTCCGGAATGTCCTTCTTGATTCTCATGACATGCAGGACGTTGTCGGGATCATAGACGGCCCAGCGTTGAGACTTCTGCTGGCGGGCCACTTCGTCCATCATGATGCGCATGAAGTCTCCGCCGGTTTTGCATTCCGCCAGAATCTTTTCGGTTAGTTCCCGGGCATCGAGACCTGATCTCCGGAAGCCTTTGCTGCGAAGCCAGGTTTCCATCATTCTTTTTCGATTTTCCAGCTGATCGAACTTACCGAACCGCGGCATCAGGATTTTGTAAACCGGAAGGAATCCCCGATAAACAGCAAAACCCCCCGCAGAGAGTAAGGTGTCGTATAGAAGGTTGGTTCCGGAGCGATGACATCCCATCACGAAGACAGGAGATTTGCTACGTTCCATGGCTGGCTTACCGTTCAGATTTGCCCCCGATTGGTCCGAACATGAGCTTGTCTGTGAGCGGAAGGTCAGTATAGCATCGCGTGTAGACATGAGAAGGTTGCCATCGGGTGGACAGGATGTGCAAGTATTTGCAACTTCGCGAAGCGCATCTCTTTGCCCTTCTATGATTTACAAGCTAATTGGCGGTCGGGGTATGGCATCTTTCGTGTAGCTAATTGACTGTCTGGCAATGGGATATTTGGGGGCGTGAGCTTAGGAGTGCAATGAGATTTCAACCTGCGACCACAACGCTCTGCCTGTGTCTATTGCTGGCTGTCGCCTCCGCGGTAGCCGCCGACGCCAAAGCACCCGCCCCCGCCGACAAGACCTGCGGGCCGCCGAATTATTGTGCGCGTACGGACCGCAAAGTTGAGCCTTATCCGGCCACTCCGCCGAAAGTGGGTCCGGCAGGGTCCTTCGTGATTGACCCGAATTTTGGCACGCGCATTCTTCGCGTCACCGATGAAAAGACCGACCCCAAACGCGGAGGCGGTTCGTTGATGACACCATCCTCGGCGGAACAGAATTCCTGGAATTCGACCAGCACCAGGTTCTATGTAGAAACCAGTGGCGGCGGATACTTACTCTACGACTTTGATCCGGCGACCATGACGGCGCGCCAGAACCACGGCCTGGGAACGGCCTGGGGCGGAGAGCCGCAATTCGCCTATACCCAGCCCAACATAATGTACGGCTTCGGTCCCCGCAGCACAGCATTTCAGCAGTTCGATGTGTCCAACGATAAGGTCACCATTCTGCACGACATCACCAGTTGCGTAAAGCTGGAAGCCGACGACATCGGGCATTCGATAACGGTGAGCGCGGATGACAATCGGATGGAGACCGGGGTGGGCCCGAAACAGGGTGAAAACTACATCGTTTACATCTATGATCGCCAGCTAGGATGCCGTTGGTACAACACCAACACCGGCGAGATCGGGGGGAAATGGGGACCCAAGGGAACCGTTTCCATCCCAGATCGATTCACCATCCACAACGTACGCATGTCGAAGTCGGGAAAGTATGTGTACGTGGCCCGGGCAAATCCCTCGCCCCATCATCACTGGGTAATCTGGGAAGTGGACACCATGAACGTTGTGGTTTGCCCGTCTGAATGTTCCGGACATCGGGCCCTGGGGTATTCGCATTTGCTGGGTCCTTCGGGACAGAGCCATCCTCTGGATCTACTCATCCGGCCACTGAACCATTTGGAAGATTCGAAACAACTTATCCCAGGATTAGGACGCACCAGCGGATATTGGTATGACCAGCATTTTTCCTGGAACAATGCCAACGCAGACGACAGCAATCCCATTTGTCTTTCCACCTACCGGCCGGCAAATCCCGACACGCCGGGAACACCTCTAGCTGTGGATGGGCCGTGGGAGAACGAGATTCTCTGTGTGGAGACCGACGGCAAAGATTCCAAGGTGTGGCGGTTCGCCCATACCTTCAGCACGGCCAAGAACGGCTTCTGGTCGACGCCGCGAGGCAACGTGTCTCCCGATGGACGCTTTTTTATGTTCACCTCGGACTGGGAAGACAAGCTGGGTGAAACGCCGAACGGCAAGAAATTCCGCACTGACGTTTTTGTGATCGAGCTGAAATGACAGGAAATGCGAACAGGACGCTCGTGGGGAGAATGCTGCCGGAATGACATTTCCCGTGGCATCGATTGCCCTTTCCTGGACCCCGCAAGGCACATTTCACCATGTGGGCTTTGTCGTAGCTTCCATCCAGAATTCCGTGCAGGGATTTGCGGAATCACTGGAGGCGGATTGGGATGGAGTGATCACGCATGATCCCAATCAGGCGGTGCGGGTAGCGTTTCTTCGCAGCAAATCAGCTGCGGACCCCCTGTTCGAACTGATTGAGCCTGCGGGAGAGAAATCACCCGTGATCCCCTTCCTGAAAAAGGGCGGAGGGCTGCATCACTTGTGTTATGAGGTGCCGGATCTGGAAAAACAACTGGAACTTAGCCGCTCTAAAGGCGGGCTCATTACGCGCGCCCCGATGCCGGCCATGGCCTTCGGAGGGCGGCGGATCGCCTGGGTCTATACCAGGAGCAAACTACTAATCGAATACCTGGAGCGCGCTGGAGCATGACGCCCGAGAGCAAAGTTTTGGACTTGCGCAAGGAAGCCGACGACTTCATTGCTGCCGGATCAGCGAACCTTGCGGCCCGGCGCCTGGCTGAACTGTGGCGCAAAGAAAGTGGGACAGGAACGGCTGCCTTCGTGGTTTCACGGTATGAGAAACTGCGCGATCAGATTCCGCTGCTGCCTTACCGTCTCGCGATTCTGCGGTCGTTCACGGTGGAGCCGGCGATTCCGTTGCTGCGAGCTGCGGCCCTCGTAAACGGAATCGATCTCACGGTCCAACTCGGCGACTTTAACGCGTATGCGCAGGCAATCCTCGATCAAGAAAGCTCTCTCTATCGCTTCGCTCCCGATGGCGTAATTCTCGCGGTGCGCACCGCCGATCTGGCTCCGGATTTGTGGCAGGAGTACGCGGACCTGGATCCGGAGATTGTGCGCGAGACGGTAAAACGGGTCGCGAACAGTTTCCATCAATGGATGCGGGCTTTCCGTGAACGCAGCCAGGCGGCGCTGATTGTGCACAACCTTGAGCAGCCCGCAAGGCCGAGTTCAGGCGTGCTCGACGCCCAGTTGGAATCCAGCCAGTCGACCGCGATTCAGCAAATCAATCGCGAAATCCATCGCATCGTCAGCGAACATCACGGAGTGTATTTACTGGACTACGATGGCCTGGTTGCACGCCAAGGCCGTTTGCGCTGGCGTGATGAACGGAAATGGCTCACGGCGCGAATGCCGATTGCCGCCGACCAACTGATCCAGTTGTCGCGGGAATGGATGCGTTTTCTGGCGCCACTCACCGGAAAAATTGCCAAGGCGCTGGTGGTGGACCTCGACAACACCCTGTGGGGAGGCGTGATTGGCGAGGATGGAATGCAGGGCATCAAGCTGAGCGCGGAATATCCCGGCGCGGCTTATCAGGCGTTACAGCGGGTGATGTTGGATCTAGCGCGACGAGGGATCCTGCTGGCGATTTGCAGCAAGAACAATCCTGAGGATGCGATGGAGGCCCTGGAGAGTCATCCCGGCATGTTGCTGCGTCCAAAGAATTTCGCGGCCATGCGGATTAACTGGAATGACAAATCGCAAAACCTGCGCGAGATTGCCGCAGAGTTGAATATCGGCATCGACTCTCTGGCCTTCATGGATGATAATCCCGTGGAGCGGGAACAGGTCCGGGCCGCGCTGCCCGAGGTCGCGGTCATCGACATGCCGGATGATCCAGCGGACTACGCCTCAGCGCTGCGCGAGTGCCCTGCGTTCGAACGGCTGACATTATCGGCGGAAGACCAGCAGCGTACTTCGTTTTACGTCGCCGACCGTGAACGCTCGCAGGCGCAGCATAATTTCCAAAGCAAGGAAGACTTCTTCCGGTATCTGGAACAGGAGGCGGAGATCGCGCCGGTTTTACCGGAGACCTTGGCGCGAATTGCGCAGCTTACGCAAAAGACAAACCAGTTTAATCTGACCACACGCCGTTATTCCGAGCCGCAGATTGCGGAGATGGCGGCCCGGCCGGAGTGGCAAGTGCTTTCGATTCGGGTGCGCGACCGCTTTGGAGATCATGGACTGGTGGGCGTCGCCATTACTCGCGACGAAAAAGACGCTTGCGAGATTGACGCATTTCTCCTGAGCTGCCGCGTGATCGGCAGGACGGTGGAGACAGCGCTATTGTCGTATCTGGCGCAATCGGCGGCGGCCCGCGGCCGTCAGCGTCTGTCGGGGTGGTTTTTGCCGACTAAGAAGAACACGCCGGCAAAGGAATTCTATTCGCAGCATGGATTTCAGCTACACACGCAGAACGGCCAGGGTTCTTTATGGGAGCTTGATTTAAAGCAGCATCCGATCGCGTGGCCGGAGTGGATCAAGTTGAACAAAATTGACGGAGGACACAATTGACAGCGACAACTTCTGAGCAGGTCCGCGGTATCGCATCGGATCTCTTTGCCATTCCACCGGACCGCATTACCGCCGAGTCCTCACCGGAGAACATCGAGAGCTGGGATTCCACCCAGCATCTTAATTTGGTCCTCGCGCTCGAAGAGAAATTCGGCTTCCAACTATCGCCTGAGGAAATGGAGCAGATGCGCAACATCGGAGAAATTATCAAACTGGTCGAGAGCAAACTACAAACGACCACGGGCTGAGCATTCTCTGAGCCATGCCATTCGCCACGAAACGCCTGCCATGTCCATCGTCATTCAGCCCTATCGCGAAGAGCACCAGCCGGCGGTCGATCAATTCAATGCTCGCCTGAAAGCGGGTGGCGCCGACGCGGAGTTCGTTTTCTATCGCTACGCCGAGCCGCGCTGGTTGCCGAAAGCCGCGGGCGGCAATCTTTATCAGGAATACTTTGTTGCGCTGGATGGTGGGACCGCCCTGGGCGGTTATGCTCTCAAGCATCAGAACTTCTATTTCCACGATGGCAATGTTCGCCCGCTTGGTTATTATCACCATCCCCTTTCGGAAGGCATCGTAAATAAATCCTGCGCCACCGTAGGAAGCCTGCTGCTCAAAGACGCCATGAACCGGGCGCCGCTGCTCTATTGCCTGGGCATGGGCGGCTATGACCGGCCGCTGCCAAAAATGTTGGTCCGGCTGGGCTGGAGTCATTGCCTGGTTCCGTTTTATTTCAGTGTGGTGAATCCCTATCGCTTCTTGCGGCAGATGCAGACCCTACGCGATTCACCAGGACGCCGGTTGTTGGCGAATCTGGGAGCAATCACTGGAACGGGATGGGCCGCTACGAAGGCGTTTCAGGGTCTCAAGCGCTTGCGAAGCCCTCGAATCGCAGCATTCAAGGTCCAGGAAGTTGAGGAATTCTCTGACTGGGTGGATCCGCTGTGGAAGCAAGCGAAAACGAACTACATGTTAACGGCGGTGCGCGATTCCAAAACGCTGCAAACCCTTTATCCGGCCAGCGACAAGCACTTCACCCGCTTGCGAATCAGCCGCAACGGCAAAGACATCGGCTGGGCTGTGGTGGGAGAGCGGCGTCAGGACGCAAAATATGGCGATATGAGGGTCGGGTCCATCGTGGATTGCTGGGCTTCCCCGGATGACGCGCTGCCGGTGGTGCAAGCGGCGGCGGCCGCCCTCAGACAGCGAGGGATGGACCTAATTGTCTCTAATCAGAGCCACGCGCTTTGGTGCCGCGCGCTCGAACATTCAGGATTTATGAAGGCGCCATCGAATTTTATTTTTGCGGCTTCCAAGAAACTGGCTGCGCTGCTTGAGCCCTTTGAGGAGAGTAAGTCCCGCATGCACTTCACGCGCGCAGATGGCGACGGACTGCCCCGCAACTTCTAATGACTTCTACTTTGCGTCCTTTGCGTGGCCGCTAAGTTCGCAAAGAAACTCTCTCAAGTTCAGTCGGGCAAGAATCTTACTTTTCTGCGTAGGCCGATTCGACGGTGGGTTTCACGTTCTGCGTGGCCAGTTCGTATCCCAGATCCTGCATGAGATGTCCCCAACGCCCCTCGAGGTAGGCCACCGTTTGCTCAGGCAGCACCGACCGCCAATTGCCCATGGTGGCATTGCGGACAAAAGGTTTGTCCTGGCGAGTATGGGTAGTAGCGACCCACTTCGCACCTTGGGTGCTTTCGAGCTTGCGCATGTGCTCGGCGGAGCTTAACTCCACGGCTCGATTCAATCTCTCGGTCGTGGCTGCAATGCCCAGGAAGTGGGCCACCCGCGTCAACTCTCGCTGCGGGTCCTGCTTCAGATCTTCATAGCGGAGCAAGAGGAAATCCTTATTGCCCTGGCGCGTGCTCAGCCAGCTCTGCACATGGTCCGCCCAGGAACCAATGCGCAGCCAGAATTGCGGCTCCATCCAGCGCGGCACGAACTCTTCGATGGGATAGCCTTCCCGCACCGACCGAAGTTTCAATTCCCAGTGATAATTCGATACCGCGACGTCCCGCGGATCGCGAACCACATAGATCACTTTCTTGTATCGGGGATCGAAACATTCGTGGCTTTTTAGCAGGCGAGGCCGGGGCAGGCGGCGCAGCGACCAGTCGGCCGTCTTATACATATCCGGCACCAGCCGCTCAACATTGAGAAAATTCACCGGCTGGTCCTGATAAATCAGATTACCGATCAGAAAACGGCTCCAGGTGTTGCCGGAGCGCGGATAAGAAGTGAGAAATACGTCGTCGGGAAAAATGGTGATCTCGCGTTCGAGCAAGGTGCGGCGGAACAGCACATCGCTTACGCGCGAAAGATGTCGAAATGCTCTTCTAAGGATCATCATAGTGGGTCCCATTCACCGCAGAGCTTAACCGCCGGTAGACACGCTCCTGGTGGCCTGCAGCCAGCCCATGAATTTCTGTTTCCGCTCAAACATTTTCTTGGCTTCGTCGCGCAATTTCGAAACGAACTGATAACGAGATTTCGTGAACCATGGAACGCTGTGCGGCACGCATCCGTATTTTTCCTTGTAGGTGCCTTCCCCGCCCCAATCGTAAACCTGCACCCCGCGCTGCTTCCAGTAACGCATGGCGTACCAGTGGATCAATTCATTCGGGCGCAGGACCTGGCTGGTGCGGAAACTGGCATTGCCCCAGAACTCGGCAATTCTGTTGTAGCCCGGAAAAATTCCGCTGGCGATGCACTTCCCTTCGGGATCGCGAGCCCGCAACAACAAAACCCGGCCCGTGGGCTCCATATGCTTCACCAGAGATTGCACTCGATCGAGACCGTAAGTAGGAACCAGGTCTTGCTTGGCGAAAACATCTTTCAATTGCTCGTAATATTCGCCCGCGAAAGCCAGGTCATGGGCTTCTTCGATAACCACGCCACTCTTTTCCGCTTTGCGCACACAACGGCGGCAGGAGCTGTCCATGCCGTTGAAAAGCTCTTCCTCGGATTTACGCAGATCGGTGCGATACGAAATGTAAAAGCTGGGTGTGAATCCCAGGGCCAGCCCGTCTTCCGTCGTGAAATACGGATCTGAGACTTCCATGTGCAGGCAGTTGAGTTCTTCCCAGGCCATTTCTTCCACCGCGGCGAGCGCGGCTGAACGGGAACCTCCGGGCACAAGATTGAAACCGATATAGGGAGTCGTCCAACCGGGGAAAGAACTGCCAAGCACTTTCACTCCAAAGCGAGTAAAGGTCAACCCGGAAAAATAGCCGACGATCTCGTTGCCGTCATGAAGTTCGGCAATAACCGGCGCGGCATCCTGGGCTTCGCTTACAAACTGGAGCCACTCCCGGGTCTGAAAGACAGTTCGGTCTTCAAACCGGTCGAGCCGCTTCCAGTCCACGGCTTCGGGATTGACGATCCGGCACCGCATTCGAGATCCAACGCTTTGAGCTACAGTTTCCAGAATGGCACCTTTCAAGGACCTCGCTTATCTGTCTAAACTATTGATATTAAAGCATCCCGGTTCAGATTTCGAGCAATTGGGATGGAAGTCTATTAGAACAGGGGCAATTTATCCTCCAGATAGACTCACTGGACTTTCCGATGCCTAACCATCTCTATCCATAACAGGTTAAGGTTTTAGAAACATGGCGTTAGCACCTTCCTAGCCTGCCGAAGTGCAAAGTTTTTCCACTTAAGGGAAGTCAGCACCGTCTCAAAAGGCGACCCAGCCCCGTTTCCGATCGCTACCGCTTAAAATACTGATAACAATGTGTTTACAAGGTGTTCCGCCGGTTGCCGTTTTTCCGGTTGGCACTTGCCCTGCTCTGATGGTTGATGCGCCTCAACCGGCCTGGAAAGGGCCTCTGTGAGGCGGCTACGCGCACTCAGGATATGATCGAAACCGTGGCTCCAAATTGGCGCAAAACCGTGACTCGGCTCACCCAGATGGGATGGGACGAGTTGCACACCCGGGTACAGCAGGAGGTCAGCAAGCGCGTGGATTTGGCGCTCTACCGCACCGGCGTCCGAAACGGTTCAACCATAGATCTCCGGCCCATCGAAGCCACCACACACCCAGTTTTGTTCTTTTCGGAAGACGAAGTCGCAAGCCGGGCTGATTTGTTGCGAGAACATCTACCCTCTGCGGTCGAATCGATCATTCACGAAGCCGACGAAATTTGCCAGCACCGCTTTCGTCTGCTCGGGTACGACAATCTCGATTACGGCGCTGAAATTGATTGGCACCTCGATGCCGTCCATGGCAAGCGGGCGCCACTCAAACCCTGGTTCAAGATTCGTTTCCTCGACTTCGATGAAGTCGGAGATCACAAGGTTATCTGGGAATTGAACCGGCATCAGCATTTGGTCACTCTCGCCAAAGCGTGGTGTCTGACAGGACAGGAAAAATACGTCACCGAATTGACTAAGCAGTGGTACGCCTGGCAGGTTGCGAATCCGCATCCCATCGGGATCAATTGGGGAAGCAGTCTTGAGGTGGGGTTCCGTAGTCTCTCCTGGTTGTGGGTGCGGGCGCTGATCGCGAATTGTCCTGCTGTTCCCCAGAGCTTTGCGGCCGACTTGCTTCGTGCCCTGAACTTAAATGGACAGTACATCGAGAAATATCTGTCCACTTATTTCTCTCCGAATACGCACCTGCTCGGGGAAGCGGTGGCGCTGTTCTTCATTGGCACGCTTTGTCCGCAACTTGAATCTGCTGAACGCTGGCGCAATGACGGCTGGCGTATTGTGTTGCAGGAAGCGGACCGCCAGGTGCGATCCGACGGAGTCTACTTCGAGCAATCGCTCTACTATCATGTGTACGCGTTGGATTTCTTTCTGCATGCACGCCTGCTGGCCGCGCGTAACGACATGAAAATTCCCGCAAGCCTGGATCAAACATTGGAGAAGATGCTCGACGTTCTCCAGGCAGTTTCACAGACCGGCCCGCCCGACGGCTTTGGAGATGACGATGGCGGCCGAGTGTTCAATCCGCGTCGCAACCGGGCCGAACATTTGACGGATCCCTTGGCGGTTGGGGCGGTGATGTTTCAACGGAACGATCTGAAACCGGCAGCGAAGCTGACCGAAGAATCGATTTGGCTTTTCGGCGAAGGCGCGGTTTCGTTTCTCGAAAAAGGCAATGAAGTCGCTCGTCGCGAGCTCAAGTCGGCTGCTTTCGTGGCGGGTGGCATCTACGTGCTGGCGAGTTCTTCGATGAGTGCCCAGCAACTGGTAGTCGATGCCGGCCCGCAGGGCACCGGACACAGCGGGCATGGTCACGCAGATGCGCTCAGCGTGCGAGTTTCGGTCAACGGGCGCCGATGGTTGATCGATCCCGGTACGTTCTGCTACATGGGGGACGAGCGTGACCAGTTTCGCGGCACGGGCGCGCACAACACGCTGCTAGTCGATGGAGTTGACCAGGCCGTGCCTGAAGGGCCGTTTGCCTGGAGTTCCCTTCCAACTGTGCAGACCGATTGCTGGACGGAGGGGAAAACCTTCACTCTATTTGCCGGGAACCATGACGGCTACTCGCGTTTGCCTGATCCCGTTCTTCACCGGCGATTCGTGTTTCATCTGCACGGTGGATTTTGGCTGGTGCGGGATGTCCTCGAGGGCCGGGAAGCGCATCAACTTGAGACCTCTTGGCATTTCGCCCCCGATTTGGAGATTGTCAAAACTAAACAGACGTTCATTGCGCGGCCGAAGCGGTCTTCGCATGATGATACCCGGCTGGCGCTGCTGCCGATGCAAGATTCCGGCTGGAATTCGGAAGTGAAATCTGGTTTCGTATCCCCCGCTTATGGATGCAAAGAACCGGCAGCGGTGGCGGTTTCGAGCGCTCGAATTCAGCTTCCCGCCGAACACGCCAGCCTGCTCGTGCCTCTGCTGCGTCCCTCCGACGAGCCCGGAGCTTTCCTCACGATCAGTACGCCAGAAAACTCCGGCGGCGCAAGCGCCTACCGCTATGATGGATTGGGCAAATCGCATGTGATGATTTTCGCGAGCGGAGAACAGCCCTGGACTTTGGGTCCGTGGGCAAGTGACGCCCGTTTCATTTATTGCGGTCTCGAGAATGGCCGGGTAATCCACTTTATTTTGTGCGGTGGAAGCTTCGCCAAGCTTAACGAAAAATCCACTTTCGCTTATCCGCAAAGAGTGGAACGATTGGAATGGACAAAACAGGCGGGGGCGCGGCAGACGTTCTGTTCCGAAGATGCAGCGATCAAAGCCTTTTCCGAAGTCGTACTGGAATTCCGCGATTCTGTATTCTGATTGCAGATTCGAGATGGAAGAAGTCATTTAGGAAAACCGCATGTGTGGAATTGCTGGAGTCGTCGAATCGAAGCGGGACGCGCGGGTGGAGGAAGCCACTCTGCGGCAGATGTGTGCCGCCATGGTACATCGCGGCCCCGACGATGAAGGCGTGTACACCCAGGGCCGAGTTGGCCTCGGGATGCGCCGTTTGAGCATTATCGATGTCGCGGCTGGACATCAGCCCATCAGCAACGAAGACGGCAGCATCTGGATTGTTTATAACGGCGAAATCTACAACCACGCGGCCTTGCGCGAACAATTGATCGCACGCGGCCATCGTTACCGCACGCATTGTGATACCGAAACCATCGTCCATCTTTATGAAGAGTACGGACGCGACTGCGTTCAGCATTTGCGGGGGATGTTCGCTTTTGCCATCTGGGACACACGCAAGCGGTCCCTGTTTATCGCCAGGGATCGGCTGGGCATCAAGCCGCTTTACTACCGTGCCACTCCCGAGTCGTTTCTGTTTGGTTCGGAAATCAAAGTCATCCTGGCACATCCCGGCGTCCGCGCGGAATTTCACCGTGCCGGATTGCCCGAGTATCTTGCGTTCGGATATCTCTCGGGCGACGAAACGTTCTATGAGGGCATTCGCAAGCTGATGCCTGGCCACACGCTGGAACTGGACGAAGACGGAACGCTGCGAATTCAACCTTATTGGGACCTTCGTCCGGGAGAAGACCACGCCCGCCGTTCCGAAGATTATTACGTCAAGACTTATCGCGACATGCTGGAGCAGTCGGTCAGCAGCCACCTGATGAGCGATGTTCCACTCGGTGTTTTCCTGAGTGGCGGCGTCGATTCCAGCGCAGTTGCCGCGCTGATGACCAAGATTCGCAAAGAGCCCGTGGAGACCTTTTCTGTCGGATACCAGGAACATGCCTACAGTGAATTGCCCTATGCGCGGACGGTTGCCAAACACATCAATTCGCAGCATCATGAAGTTCTGGTCGGCCGGCAGGATTTCTTTGATTCTCTTCCCAAGCTGATCTGGCATGAAGACGAGCCGATCGCTTGGCCCTCCAGCGTCGCTTTGTATTTTGTGTCGCGGCTGGCACGCGAGCGAGTGAAAGTGGTTTTGACCGGCGAAGGCGCCGACGAAACCCTGGCCGGATACTCGCGCTACGCCTTTACGCTGAAGAATTCATCCTTTGACAGCGTTTACCGGAGCGTGGTCCCGGGCATGCTGCGGCGTGGACTTCGCAATACAATCTCGAATTCTAAGTTGATCGGCGCCACCGCCCGCCGCAAGCTTTCGCATACCTTTCTGGCGTTGGACGGCGACGATTGGGCGTCATTCTACTTCGACAATTTCTTTTCCGCGTTCAATGCAAAAGACCAGAAGGAATTGCTGACGAATGATTTCGCCACAGAGCTCGCTGAGGGCGCGGCTTATCGGCACGTTCTCGATTATTGGGAACACTCGTCCGGCGACACGCTGCAACGGTTGCTCTACACCGACATCAAGACTTACCTGGTGGAACTGCTCATGAAGCAGGACCAAATGAGCATGGCAACATCCATTGAGAGCCGGGTGCCGTTCCTTGATCATGTTCTGGTAGAATTCGCCACCAGCATTCCGCGGCGTCATCAACTGCGCGGACTAACCGGCAAGAATATTCTCAAGAAAGCGGTGGAGGATTTGTTGCCCCACTCGATTCTTTATCGTCCCAAGCTGGGATTCCCGACGCCCTGGAGTGGATGGCTCGCCGGCCCACAGTTAGACACGATCGAGAACACGCTGCTCGAACCACGCAGCCTGCAACGCGGGCTGTTCAAGCGCGACGCTGTTGAGCGCCTGTTCAGGGAGCATCGCGCGAACTATCGCGACCACTACGATCGCATCTGGCGGCTGCTGAATCTGGAATTATGGCATCGCGTCTGCCTGGAAGGCGATTCGCACGAGTTCGAAAGAGAAGCCGAAGCTGCGCTGGCGTCCCGATAGGCAAGAACTACTTCCCGGTTTCCGTCCACCCGAAAAGTTCCGTCCAAATCAGCTTGCTGAGTTCGAGAAGCCAGGTTTTGGCGTAAACTCTCTTCCGCCACCATCCTTGCGGCTGAAATTCCGGGTCATTCACTCCGTGGACCCAAAGGCGTAGTGACGAATTCTCTCGCTTAAGCATCCTTCTCCAAATCGTTCCTGCGCGACGCGTGTGATAGTCGGAAGTGATTACTGCAACGGACTGCCAGCCGCGCTCACGAATACAGCCGTCGAGTGCTCGGGCTTCCTGCTCCGTGGAATTTACGTCAGCCCCGGTTTCACAGAAATCCACGCGGCTGGCGGCATCGCTGCCGTAGTTTTTTTCGAGATAGCCACGGGCCATGGGCGGGATCGACGCACCCCAGTACGATTCCTTCGGAACGCTGAGGAGAACGCGACTCGGAATACCTTGCTGCAACAAGCTCATGGCTCCGGCGAGCCTGGCTTTTTCGCCAAGTATCGATCCTTGCAGCACAACCGCGGCATCCACATGGGCAGGAAGCGGATCGGCGGAAATCAGCAATTGACCGCCCCAGCGCAACAGGCAGAGCACTAAGACAACGGCTGCCAGCACAAACCGGAGGAACCATCGTGTGGCACGCGCTTTCACGGGACGGCAACTCGCGCCCGCGATTCTTCGCCGGTTTCCGACACTAATGATTGATAGACTTTCAGCCACTGTTCACGCACAGCCGTCCAGGAGTAACGGCGGGAGTCCGCATGGGCATTCGAAGCCAGGCGCGAAGCGAGATCCGGATCGCGCAGCAGGCGAACCACGTTTTGTGCCAGGGCCTGTGGTTCTCCAACGTCTGAGAGCAATCCCGTGCGTTCGTGATCCACGAGATAGCGCATCCCTTCGGGCGCGGTGCTGACTACCGGCGTACCCGAGGCAAAAGCTTCCAGGATCGAAACCGGCATATTGTCGAGGCGTGAAGCATTGATGAAGATGTCCGCGTGATCGTAGAAACGACCGATTTCCTGGTGAGCTGCCACTCCGCAGAAGTTTATCCCGGACAATTTCAATTCTTTTACCAGTTCGCGAATCTCTGATTCCGAGGGGCCGCCGCCAACAAGATCAAGCCGCGCATCGGGGAATGCTCTTTGAACTTCAGCAAATGCCCGGACGACGACGTCGATGCTGTAGTAGGTATGAAATCCGCGCGTACACACCAGGTGAGGGCGTAGTGGATTGCGAACTCGAAACGAAAACTGGGACAGGTCCACGATATTCGGCACGACTTCCGCTTTGAGTCCGAATTCGCGGAAGACATCGACGAGAAATCCGGAAGGAACCACGAGCCGATCGGCTTTTCTAAGAACGGGACGCGCGATGCGAAATCGGCGCAGGTGATCGCGGGCTTCGCCGCTGTGATAATGAATCAATATTTTCTTTCCGCGCAGGCGGGCAATCAGCCACGCCGGGGTGGGCGCAACCAGGAATGACCAATAGGAAGCCGAGAAAATATGGGCGATGTCGACCTCTTTCAAACCGCGCCACAGTGAAACTAAGTAGATGGGCTCACGAATGACCGTCCGCAGCACGGGTACGCGTTCGATCCAACCAAGACCAGTCGGAAGCGCAGGATCGATGGGAATGAGCTGGGCCTGGACCTCAAGATCGTTTCGCCAATTCTTCAAGAGCAATTCCGCCTGCACCGATTGGCCACCGACGTAGCGCAACGAAGCCGCCACGATGGCGATTCTCAGTGGAGCAGGCTTCTTTCCGAGAGGTGGTCTAAAGGCTACCGAGTTCTGACGCCAGCGTTTCTTCTCCAGCAGTTCCATGTAGAGTTGTTGGTGCTGACGGCGCATGTGATCAATCGTAAAGTTGGCCTGGGCGAATTGTTTGGCATTGCGGCCTAAACCGTTGCGCAGCGGCGCGTCCCGCAAGATGCGCTCGATGGCGACCGACAATGCTTGTTCGTCGTTTGGTGGCACCAGGCTTCCGAGGGATTCCGTGATCAGCTCGGGATTGCCGCCTACCTTGCTGGCGATGACCGGTACGCCGGCCGCCATCGATTCGATGATGGCGTTCGACAAGCTCTCAGACGACGAGGGCAATGCAGAAAGATCCAACGAAGCCAGGACCGCAGGAATGTCCTGGCGATCGCCGAGAAATAAGACGTGATCGCGAATTCCCAACTTTTCGGCTTCGCTCTCCAGTTCCGGACGCAGCGGACCATCTCCGACCAGCACAAACTCCAGATCGGCAAATTTGCCGCGTAGTCTGGCTGCGGCGCGGAGTAGAAGCGCGTGGTTCTTGGCCGGCGTGTTCATGCGCGCAATCATGCCGACGCGGAGTAGTCCCGGACGGCGCGGCAAGGCGGGGGTGGCTTCGCCAAAAGCGGAAGGGGGCAGACCGTTGCCGATCACGGCGATCTTGCTTGCGGGCAGGCCCTCATAAATCAACCGATCGGCCGCCGCGTGCGAGTTGCAGATCACCATGTCGCACCAGCGAAACATCGCCATCTGCGCGCGAAATTTCGTTGCACTGAGGAGATCGCCGAGCTGGCGCTGGCTGCCGATCACAACTGGAACGCGGGCCAGACGGGCAGATGGAATCAACGTGAGGTTGGTGTAGAAATCGAAAGCATGGGCAATGGCAGTGTGGTTGCGCCGCAGATGTCGAGCTAAGCGCCAGCGGGTTTGCATCGATTGCAGGCGATAAACGCTGCCGTTAAGCGGGAACTCCGGCACGTCACCGAGGCCATCCAGAAAAGCGCCCTTTTTCTGAATGCAACCCAGTTGAAGTCGAAATGAAGCAGGATCGAGAGCTTTGGCAAGGGCCGCAAACTGGCGTTCGCTGCCGCCAGTGTTGAAACTGTCCGTCATCAGGAAAACACCAGGCAGTTCCGCCGGATCGGCCGCGGGGCCGGACGGGGTAACTGTAGACCCTGGAATCGGGGACTCTTCCACGCCAGTCGCTTGATGGGCACTCATCCGATTCAGACGCCCGTAGCCGCATGATCGGGTTGGGCGAACCCCCTGGATTGAAAGGACTCAAGAAAATTCCGGTGCCAGAGCTCGAACATAAATAAGCGCCAGATACGCGCAGAGTGGTCGCGCCGTCCCTGGAAGTGTTCGTCCAGCAAACGACGGACCCCGGCAGGACTAAAATATCCGCGCTGCAAGGTCACCGGATCGAGCATTACGCTGAGTACCAGATCTTTCAACTCGTTTCTCATCCAGTGGCCAAGAGGTAACGCAAAACCCTGCTTGGGGCGATATAAAACTTCCTTCGGAACTCCGACACGTTCGGCCAGCTTCCGCAAAATATATTTCTGGATTCCATTGCGCATCTTCCATTCCGGCGTCAGCGACGTCACCCACTCCAGAAAAATGTGGTCCAGCATTGGAACTCGCGCCTCGAGAGAAGTCAGCATGCTCATGCGGTCGACCTTGGTCAGGATATCGCCGGGCAGATAAGTCTTGCTGTCCAGATAGAGCACGCGGCTCAGGGGATCATGGGCGGGAGCGTGGTCAAGATATTCGCGAAACAATTTAAGCGGCTGCGCAGAACCAACGAAGTCTTCCGAGAGCAGGGCCATCTCGCGTTGAAAAGGCTGGAAGGAAACTCCTTCGGTGTAACGCTCTTGCCACGGCAACGAAATGCTGTAGGCGAGACTGCGGCCGGGGACTTTGTACGGAATGAAAGGATGAATTCCCTGGCGATACAGTCGCCCCGCCCACTGTGGGATCCATTCGTGGGAACGGTCCTGCAAATGAATGCGGTAGCGTTCGTACCCCGCGAACGCTTCATCGCCGCCATCGCCGGACAAGGCCACCGTTACGTGTTTCCGGGCAAGACAGGAAACGTAATAGGTTGGCAGCATGGAGGAATCTCCGAACGGTTCCTCCAGCGAGCGAGTGAGGGTTTCGATCGTCTCCACTACGTTCGGTTCCAGAATTAATTCGTAGTGCTCGGTGCCGAATTTTTCCGCGACCATGCGAGCGTAGGGGGCTTCGTCGAAATCGGCGTGACGAAATCCGATGGAAAAAGTCTTGACCGGTCTGGAGCTGGCGCGCGCCATCAGCGCGACGACCGTCGAAGAATCCGTACCTCCGCTTAGCATGGCACCGAGTGGAACGTCGGCAATCAAGCGGATACGCACCGCTTCCGCCAACCGATGCTCCAACTCTTCCAAACATTCTTCTTCGCCGGCAGGCGAATAGGTCCCGTATTCCGGGAGATCCCAATATTTCCGGACTGTAATCTTTCCGGCTTCGAACTCCAGAACGTGGCCAGGCGGCAGCTTTTGAATCGGAGTGAAGGCCGTGGCCGGATCGGGAATATATCCAAAATAGAAATATTGCAGCAGAGCGTCTGAATTGACTTTCGCCAGCTCCGGTTCGACGGCAAGAATGGTCTTGATTTCCGATCCAAACAGAAGACGCCCATGACTCAACGCATAATGCAGTGGCTTCTTACCCAGGCGGTCGCGGGCTAGGAGCAAACGATCATTGCGCTCGTCATAAAGCGCCAAGGCGAACATGCCGCGCAATTTCTTGACACAATCCGCACCCAGGTCTTCATAGAGGTGGACGATGACTTCGGTATCCGAATTTGTGTAAAAACGGTGGCCTCGTTTTTCGAGCTCTTTGCGAAGCTCCAGAAAGTTGTAAATTTCGCCGTTGTAGACCAGCCATACGGTCCGATCTTCATTGAAAACGGGCTGGTGCCCGCCGGACAAATCGATCACGCTGAGGCGGCGCATGCCCAGTCCCACGCCGTCTTTGACGAAAATGCCTTCATCGTCAGGACCGCGATGCACGATGGCCTGGCACATGCGATGGATGGTCTGGGTATCGACCGATCCTGGCGTGCCACCGACAATTCCCGCGATTCCACACATGGTCTTATCTCTTGTCCCTCAGCCCTTTACCGTAACCGGCAACGATTCGGCGTGAGCCGCGGCGGAAGAAGGCACAAAGCTCCGTTGCAAACGATACTCCCGGTAGCCTCCCGGGTTACCTTCCCGTCCGTCGCAAGCCGCCAGAATCATGTTCACCATTTCGCGGGCCGACACAAAGTGCAGCACTTCGCTTCTTTGCTGCGCTCCCTCGACCAATTCCCGGAGAAATTTTCGCACCGGTTCGCCCAGCACAGCTGCCTCCTGAGTGGGATCCATACTGTGACAATGCAGTTTGACGAACAACCAGTCAGGCTGGCCTTGCACGGATATCCCGGCCTGCTTCCAAAGCTTCAATCTGCGCAAGCTGGGAGGATTGGGCCCGGTCAGAGCGCCATTTTCTACGGCAATCCTGCGTCCTGGAGATGCGAAGTCCAGCATGAGCGGGCCCTGCACCAGCAGCGGGAAAATTTGAGGCGCGCGGCCACGTTCGAGGTCGCGCCCTTCGCGATGTGGGGCTCTTTGATCGAGCGGAAGTCCGCATTCATAAAGCGAGTTCGTCTTGCGGGTTTGGGCAACGTGGAAAGCCGCAGCCGGCATGGTCATATCGGCGTAGCAACCAGTCTCCGCGAGCACCTGCATCTCGGAATCGACGCCGCATCCCCGGCCCTGGTTCGAATTCGCCAAAGCAAAGTTGCCGTGAACGAATGCATATTGCGGAGATCCGGAACCATCCAGATAGGAAAGGCATCCATGCTCGCGTGCCAGCGTGTCGCGGAATTCCACCAGTTGGCGGCGCGTGTTCTCGACCGTGTCTGGACCCTTGGTTCCGTGATGCAAGTGGATCTCGATTTCGCCCCAGCCCGCGTGACAGTGTTCCGCCAGGCGTTCGAGGTGCCCTTTGTCATATTGCTCTGCGGGATAAAAATAAGTGTGCTTGAAGGGATGGCCGTCGCTGTCACGCCACGGATCGACGAGCTTGGGATATTCCCGGCACCAGCGCTCCATCCGTCGTCGCTGTTCATCGTACGGAGCCCGAGCGCGTCCATCTTCCGGCACGATGGCCGGCTCAAAGTGGTCAGCCAGCGCGATGATTAAATGAACGGGCCCAGCGGGCACACGCCGGGTGAGTCTTTGCCAGGCATAGCCGGGCAGCCAGCGCGCGCCGTAAGAAAGTTTCTTGCTCAAGCTCATGCCGCACGACTCGAATCAGTATTTCTCAGGACGGCTGTCGGAGTCCGCCGGCTTGCGGCCGCGAACTCCGATGGATAGCTCGCCCACCGTCAAATCTTCGATTCCACAATCCTCAAACCATCGGAACACCTGTTCGTAGGTGTGCTTCGACTGATACTTCGGGGAATACCAATCGAACGTATCCAGAACTCGCATCTCTGCATTGGGATGCCGGTTCACCGGAAACACGTGATGAATAAGCCCCGCTACTGGACGCCCCACCAGTGGAATCGCTCGAAGGCCGCGGTCGAGCCAGTAGAAAAATGGCACCGCCACGCGCAGGATTCCCAGCAGCACCGGGGCCGACATGCGGTGGGTGAATTTGCGGTAAATATCGCTGAAGCGGTACCACTTGTTGTAGCCGCTATAAAGCCAGATCGCGATGCCTCCGCCCGGTTTCAGATATTGCGGCAACGTCTTAAAAGCCTTTTCGCAATCCGGCGTATGGTGCAGCACACCCATGCTGTAAATGAAGTCGAAGCTTTCGGTCGCGAAGGGCAGCGCGAAAACGTCAGCCTGCAAAGCAACGAATTCGCGGTCCGACAGATTGCGCGCTGCCACTTCCGCAGCAGCACTCAGATCAATGCCCACCACGCGGGCGCCCCACCGCGTGGCCACTTCGGCAAACCTGCCCATGCCGCAACCCACATCCAGCACCAGTTTGCCTTCCAGGTCCTCCGGCTTGAGGCCGGTCTTGCGTCGAAAATCCCGGTCAGTGAGAGTTCGTCCGCCCTGGTCGAGCTGGGTCCGGTCGAATTTGTGCCACTGATATCCAAAGCTGTCGGCATAGCTGTGCGCGTCCACAAAGCGCAGGACGCCACGGACCGCCGGAAATTTACGTCCGCAGGATGGACAGCCGTAGCCATCCTCCTGCTCTTGGAGTTGCGCCCGGCATGCTGTGCAGCGCAGTAGCACCAGCAATTCAGCGGACAGGGGTGAGTGCACTTGATCGACCGTGGTTGGCATAGATCTCCGTACGATATTGGGACTGGTTCCGGGAATTCGCCCCGGGAACCTCTGCCGGTTCGCGTTCCCTCACAATGGCAAAAATAACGGACGTGTAAGCGACCGCAAAATAAGGGAAGAATTGATACGCTTCCGGGGCGAAGAACGCGCCCACCAAGAATCCGATGAGTGAGCTGTGCAGCGCTCCCGTCAGCAGGACAGTTTCACTATCCAGATCTCGCATGCGCCGCAGTTTCTTCAGGTTCTTGAAACCGCGGGCAAAGAACATGAGGTAGAGGATCAGTACCGGAATGCCGCCCTCGACCGCGATTTCCAGGTAGGAGTTGTGCACTTCCTTCCATTTCGTGGAATAGGGAGGGAACCCGTGTACTCCGATCCCTAGCACTGGGTAATGTTCAATGCCCTCCAAACTCCGCATGATCAGGAACCGGCGTTCCTCGTAGGAACCGTATGCACTCTGGTCCACCTGGGTCACCACATCCCCGGAAATGGCAAAGAACCGGTCTTTCAGCCGCCCACCCGCCAGTAGCAGGACCAGGCCGCCAATCATCACCGCTCCCACGATCAATTGCGGACGCTTCCCCTTGAAGCCGAAGTGCCACAGGCAGACTGCGCCGGAAATTACCAGCGTGATGAACCCGGCACGGGAGGCGGTGAGAAACAGCGCCGTGACCATAATGAGCATGGAGAATAGCCAGGCGCCTTTGCGCAGCATGCCTTTGGCCCTTACCAGCAAAGCCAGCGAGAAAGGGAGTGACAGAACGATGGCGAACGCAAGGTCATTGGGGTTTCCGTAGATGCCACCAAGTACACCATCCAGGCGGGGGATGTTGTGGCCTTTCACAATGGCAATCGCGCAGATGACGGCGACCGAAGCCGCCTGAATAAAAATAATGCGCTCGAGTCGTGGAATCGTAGTGATCAATAAGAAGGTCAACACCCACGCGATGTACACCTTGCTGAATTCCATGGTGGCCAGCAGCGCGTGCATTCTCGATATCGGAGAAAACAAAGCCCCAACTGCAAGCAGCGCCATCATGATCAGCAGATAAGCAGCTTCTCTGGGCATGTCCTTGAAGCCGCGCTTGGTCTTTCCCAAACTGGAGAGCAACCCGAGGATGGCCAGAATGCCGGTGATCTTGGCCATGGGAACATAGTTCAGACCGGGGACCCAGTCCTCCGGGCGCAGGCAGTAGACGGCATAGAATGCGCTCAACCAGAAGAAAGCTCCGCTCAAGGCCCCTTTCTTGGCCTCCGGACTGGTCTGCGAAATGTTCTCGTCCATTACTGGCAAGCGATCCTCAATCCTTAAACCTGCACGCACTGTTTGGGAGCGGACACATGTACGCCGGCCGCCGCTTCCAAAACGTGCCCGAATTTCTCTCCGATGGCGGGCCAGCCAAACTGGGCCGCAAGTTCCGCGGCAGCACGCTCGTACCGGCTGCGCAGTTCGCGGTCCCGCAAGAACATTACGACGGCTTCAGCGAAATTCTCGGCGTTGCCCGCCAGCATAATATCGCGGCCGTGATGAACCTCCAGGCCCTCGGCTCCAATCGATGTCGAGACCACCGCCTTGCCCATGGCCATGGCTTCATAGATCTTAAGGCGCGTACCGCCGCCAATACGAAGCGGGACCACCACCACGGCTGCTTCCCGCAGGTGGTCCACCACCGACGGAACGGTCCCCGTGATTGCAACGCTCTGCGATGCCAGTTTCTGCACTCGCCGATCGGGGTTTCTCCCTACGATTCGGAACGTCGCGCCCGGCACTCTCGCTTGCACCAGCGGCCAGATTTCTCCGCAGAAATATTCCATGGCATCAATATTGGGTTCCCAGTCCATGGCACCGACAAACATCACCTGCGGTCCGATTGGCGAAGCCGATTCCCCGGGCCTGTACTGTTCCAGGTCTACGCCGGTGGGGACCACGGTAATTCGCGACGCGTCCACCCAGTTCGTCATCAACGATTTGTCGTGCTCGGAAACCGCAATGACATGCGGATATCTCCCCACGATCGATGCTTCGTAGCGAAGCATCCTGGCGAACTCTCTGTTGTACAAGAGCCGCCGGATGGGATTCGACGTTGCCACAGCATGCCGCCGCCAAATCTCGCTCTCCACATTGTGCTGAAACAGGACGGTGGGAATACTCAGATCTCGGGGAAAGTTCACCGCGGCGTCGAGAAAATCGCAAACCGCTACATCGAAGCGCCGCTCCTGGAACCAGGCGCTTAACTGCTCCTGCACCCGGAAAGAGGCAAACCGGCTCACCGCGTAGGGCGCGGGATTCGTCAAATGAGAAAGATAGTCCAGGGCGCGCGCCAGGCTTGAATTCGCATCCTTCCCGGTACACACGCAGACGGCTCCCGGAAGATGCTGCTTCACATCTTGTTCGTACGCGCGGTCGGGTGGCCCGTCGTAGTAAGAGAGAAATGTGAGCTCATGGCGAGCCGCGAGTTGCCGCGCGATGTTATACGAACGGATATCGCCGCCGCTCGAAACCGGGAACAGCTTGTTCGCTTTGACCCAAAGGATTCTCATCGAATCCACACCGCCCTGCGCCGGGTCACAAAGTTGGCAAACGCCACCACCGCCGCGGTGTTCAACACCACGAAAGTAAATGCCGGATCCGCCAGGCGGGCCAGCGGGCCCCGCGCCAGTTGGGTCATAGCCAGCACACCCAAAGCATAGAAAGTCAGTTGCAGTCCCAGAGCGACGCGGTAAACCGGTTCACGGAGAAAGAACGACGTCGCCAGCGCGATGGCCAGCGCAAGAGGCGCCAGCAGCCTGAGCAGTTTGTGGCTCACGAATTGGAAACGCAGAGGATTTTGCTTCCTCAAGAGCCAGGGAGCCAGCTGCAACAACTGATAATTCCCGCTCAGTGTTCTCACTTTTCGCGCGAACTCACGGCCAGTTCCTAGATCTGGCAAGTCCCAGGCACGGGCCCGCGGATCAAACACTACTCTCGATCCCTGGCGCGCCACCTGCATCGGAATGTAGACGTCGTCGAGAATGGTCTCCGGCGGCACCGGAACCAGCAGATTCCGCCGCACGGCGTAGAGCGCCCCAGTCGCTCCCACCACTGAACCCGACGCTGACTCCCACTCGCGGACCTTCTTTTCAATTCTCCAATACAAGCCCATGCCTTTGACGGCTTCGCCGGAATCGGGATCTCCCAGCATCAATTCCCCGCTGGCGCAGCCCACCGCAGGATCGGCAAAGTTCTCCACCAGCAAACGGACGGCGTGCGGCTCAATCTGCTGGCGCGCATCGTTAAAAACTATGATCTCTCCTCGTGTTCTCCCGACTGCGTCGTTGATTCCGTCCGCTTTCCCGCGCGCCTCGGAATTCAGAATCACCTGCACGTTCTCTTGCTGAGCGTAGCCCGCTAGAATTTCGTTGGTGCCATCGCTCGAGCCATCTGAGGCGATCACAATCTCTCGTCGATCATGCGGATAGTCCAACGCCAGCAGATTGCGCAGTTTGGCATCCAGTACCCCGGCCTCGTTCCGGACCACCATGACGATGGAGATAAACGGTGTGAATGGCGCCGACTTAACGGGCTTCGGAAACCAGCGGCTGCGCAACCACAACCACCCGGCATAGCCCAGATAGGCGTAGGCGATCACTGCCGCCGCGCTCCAGAAGGCGATTTTCATTGTGCGCCCCGGCCCAACAACACGATCTTGATGGTCTGGAACATGATCAGGATATCCAGGCCGATCGAGGCGTTCTTGATATAGAACAGGTCGTACTGCAGTTTCTCTTTGGCGTCTTCGATCGTGTTCCCGTATTTGTAGCGGACCTGCGCCCACCCAGTGATTCCTGGCCGCACCATATGGCGGACTCCATAGTAGGGCAATTCCCGGGTGAGCCATTCCACGAATTCGGGGCGCTCCGGACGCGGCCCCACAAAGGCCATGTCGCCCTTCAACACGCACCACAACTGTGGAATTTCATCGAGCCGGGCTGACCGCAGAAATTTCCCACCCCGGGTGATGCGCGGGTCTTGATCGTCCGCCCAGGTGGGCCCGGTGTCGGCTTCCGCGTCCTTGCGCATAGTACGGAACTTGTAGCAGTAAAAAATCGCTCCCCGTCGGCCCACGCGCTTCTGCCGATAGAGGATTGGTCCGGGCGAGTCCAGTTTCACGGCCAGAATGACAAAGGGAAGAATTGGCAAGGCGAAGATCAGACCAATCAAGGCGACCGTGAAATTCAACACCCGCCTCACCAGGCGGAAAGGAGCGCTAAACCGGAAACCTTTGGCGAAGATGATCCAACTGGGGTAAAGCTGTTCCACTTCGATTCTGCCGGAAATCTTTTCCAACCACGAGGTGGCCTCTTCGATGTGGACTCCCCGCAAGCGGAGCTGCAGCAGTTCCGGCATCGGCATGGCCTCGCGGCGGTCCTGCATTGCCACAATGACTCGATGAACGGATTCTTCTTTGGCCAGCTCGGTCAGGTGTGCCGCCATGCTTTCACGGGTTACTTCACCCTCCACATTTCCGCTCCAGCCCACCACGTCAATGCCCAGTTCGGAGCGCGTGCGCAGGCCCTGGACCAGCCGCCGAGCCCGCTCATCCGTCCCCAGGACGTAAACGCGCTCGCGCAGGAACGACTGCTGCGACAACCATGCGTACGCCGTGCGCCAGCCCAATAGCGCCACCGTCAGGATCATGACGCCCGCCAACGCGGAATACTCGCCCGGCATGATGTGGGGAAACTTCCACGCGATCAAGGCCAGCAGCAACGCCAGGAATCCCGGCACCATCAAAAGCCGGAAGTACAGTTCGCCCTTCTTGTCCTCGCTGAATTGCGAAGGATTGTACAAGTCGAACATGTGGGAAAACGCCAACACCAGAAGGGTCACTATGGAAATCTTGTAAAAACCCTTCTGGTCGCTGAGCAGGATGTACGCTTCATCCGGATGGCGAACCACCGTGCCCAGCAGGAAGGAGGTCCAGACAATAAGGGCCTCGCCCGCCAGGAGCACCAGCGTGCGGACCGGGTAATAGACATTGAACAGGCGTATCAAGGTTCGCTCTAGGCTTCCGCCTTAACATCAGGCCGTCCGTACGCGGCATAGTAATAGTCGGTATACGGCGATGATCCCGCTTCGATTCCGTTCAGCACCACCCCAACCAGGTTGGTGCCGTTAAATTCCTGCCGGGCCTTGCGCGCAATGTCGAATGGCGTGGCATTGGAACGCACCACCATCAGGACCCCATCGCAGTAATTGGCCAGCAATGCCGCATCGGAAACCGGCACCGCCGGCGGCGAATCAATGATGATCCAGTCAAACAGCGGTTCCACCCGGCCCAATAGGAACTTCAGACGCCCGTTGGCCACCAGTTCTCCTGGATTGGTCATCGCCTTCCCGGAGGGAATAAAGAACAAGTTCTCCATGGGGCCGCGTTGCATGACCCCGAACTCGTCGCTCTCGCCGCGCAGGTATTCCGCCAGCCCGGGAGTCGATGTAGTGCCAAAGTTGTGGTGGAGCTGCGGACCGCGCAGGTCGGCATCGATCAACAACACCCGCCTCCCCTGCTGACGCACGATGACCTGCGCCAGATTCGCCGCCACGAACGACTTCCCCTCTTTGGGCAGCGAGCTCGAGATCAACAGCTTGCGCAGTCCCTGCTTTTCGCGGAGTTGGTACAGTCGCGACCGCAGCGTCCGAAATTCTTCGGTTCCATAAGCCTGCTCATCACCGTTGAAGAACAACATGGTCTTCGGATCGGGATGCCACAGTCCCTGCGGGCAGCGCGCCAGCAGGGCTTCGAAACTAAAAGCACCCCCGAAAGACGGCCCGGCAGACATCGAGGCAGGCGTGCCCGGCATCCCCTGCGGCGCATACTCGGAGTTGACACTGCCCTCGGTAAACTCGGTTGCACCGGACTGCTGCGCCGCCGCCCTCTCCAACTCGGCTTTCTTCAGTGCTTCATGAATTCGGCTCATAATTTCCTTTCCTTGGGAAGGCCGTGTTCTGACTCGCGCAGCCGGTCAGCCAGATTGGCAAGAGTTTTCAAAGCATCCACCAGATCGAATTTCTCTCCCGATGCCGCCGGAACCATTTCCGTCTCCGCGATGGCCATCGGACTGTCGCCCAGATCAAAGTCGCGGGCCACGCCTTCGACAACACTTCGCGTCACTACCCTTTGTTGGTCGACAAATGCGCTCACCAGGCAGTGCTCGCAAAGCAAATTCACTACCCGCGGGATTCCGCCGGAGTAAAGATGGATCGCCGCCAGGGCATCGGGATCGAAAATCTGCTGCCCGTTGGAGCCAGCAATCCGCAGCCTCTGCGCCACATAGGCTTTGGCTTCTTCGGCCGAAAGCACGTGGGTTTTGGCCCGCAATGTCAGCCTTTGCCTGAGCTGCCTCAAATTCGCCTGCTTCAAGCGGTGTTCCAGCTCGGGTTGCCCGACCAGGACAATCTGCAACAGCTTTTCGGTGAACGTCTCCAGATTGGTCATCAGCCGGATTTCTTCCAACAGCTCGTCCGAAAGGTTCTGGGCCTCGTCCACAATCAGCACTGCGGTTTCTCCGGCGCGATAGCGGTCGAGCAGCCAGTTGTAAAGCCGCAGCAGAATCTGGCTTTTCGATTTCGAGTCGCAGGGTATGCCGAAATCGGTCATCATGTAATCCAGAAACTGAGGCACGTTCATCCGCGAGTTGAAAACAAAAGCCGTCGCCACCTGCTGCAAGCGCAGCCACTCCAGCAGCTTGTTCACCAGCGTGGTCTTGCCCGTTCCCACTTCACCCGTTAGCAGCACGAACCCCTTGCGACTCTGGATGCCGTAGGTAAGGCACGCCAAAGCTTCCTCCGTATGCCGCGTCAGAAACAGATATCGCGGATCGGGATTTACGTTGAACGGGTTGGCCTTCAAGCCAAAAAATTCTTTGTACATTAGAGACTAGACCTCGACGATTTCCTTCTTCTGGTGAGTCTTGCTTCGGGGACGGAGATGCAATCGCCCGTCACTAGCACGATCGCCGGCGTCCGCCCCGATCCACGGCACCGAGACCAGAGTCGGCAAATCCAGGGCCGCCATCACATCCTGCTCGCTGCGAATCGACTTGTCGCGCATTTCCAGCCACAGCACCACCACCAACCCAAGAGCGAGTCCACCGCCCAGTCCACCCGCGGCGAACAGCCAGCGCACCGGGAAACTGGGAGAGTCCGGCAGGCTGGCGGCGTTGAGCTGGGTCATCTGCTCACCCTGTTGCCGGCGTTCCATGTCCGTCTGCATTTCCGACTGGCTCTTCTTGGCCAGCAGATCGTCGTAGAACTTCTGTGCGGTATCGTAGTCCCGGGTCAATTGCTTGTATTGTTCCTCGACTGTGGGACTCAGGTTCACCCGGCTCTGGTAAGTCTGAATACTCTCTTGCAGCCGCTTCTGATCGCGTGTTGCCTGCGCGATGGCCTCTCCATATTGATGAATCTGCACTCGCAGTTGCTGGATCTCTGGCGGTTCCGAAAGCCCCGCCTTTTCCGAGGTGTCGGTGCTGCCAGCCGCCGCTTTGTCCATTTCGCTCAGCCGGCGCTGGGTCTGCGCAATATCGCTCTTGGTCTTGATGACGTCCGGATAGTCGTCGGTGTATCGCGCCTGCAAGGCGAGAAGCTGGGCCTGCAACGCCGCCAACTGCTGCTGGAGACTCTGCGGATTGGTCGAATTCTGGGTTGACCGCCACGCCGCTAACTGTTGCGCCAGCATGGATTCGGTATAAGACTTGTCCTGCTCCGCTCGGTTCAGGGTTTGGGTATTCGCATCCAGTTGCGAATTCAGGCCCTGCAGCAGCTTCATGTTGTTGTCTTCATCGCCCGGCAACTGGCCCATGTGCAATCGCTTGAAGTCGGCGAGTTTGCGGTCCTGATCGTTGAGATCGCTTTTGGCGGCGTCGAGCTGGCGCGAAAGGAAATCGGTGGTGCTGCGCGCCACATCGCCGCGCAGCCGCAGGTTGTCCGAAGTGATCATGGACGTGATTTCGTCGCAGATCAGCTTGGCTGTTTTTGGATTGTCCCAGGTGACACTCACGTTAAATCCGGGCGCTTCGCTGGTGTCTCCCGGCTTCTTGGCTTTGCCCGGCGTCACTGACTGCACCAGCAGGACCGAAACGCTCTGATTGATTTTGTCGATCAAATCGTCGACGTTCTTGCCCTTCGGGGCCAGGCCCAGACGTTCGATCATGGGCTGCAACTCGGCGCGGCTGAGCACCTGCTGCTGCAGGCTGGTAATGCGGGGGGCCAGGTCTTCGGTAACCACCGGCTTCACATAGTCGCCCGGTACTTGCTGCCCCGAGACTTGCACCAGCGAGGTCGAGGTATATTTGGGCGCGAAAGCGTAGGAGACCAGGAACCCGGCAATCGGCGCCAGCAGCGCCGGTATCAGGATCACCTTGATCCGGCGGCGCAGTATCGCCAGATAATCGTCTACCGTTAATTCGCGATTTTCAATCATTGCTGTATTCCCGTTCTGGCCACCCTGTTAGGGATGGGCCCGCCAAATTAGTCGATCCGGATCGGGCGAGGATGCCAATCCAGCCCGATGATTACCGTGTGCCGCTGCGAGGTCCGGCCGCATTCACTCGAATCCGTGGGACTGCAAACCGGCACATCGAAACTTAAATCGCTGAATTGGTACGTAAGATACCCGTCCATATATCGCCCGAAGAGCCGGCGCAGGCCGAAACCCGCATATTCGTTTTGAAAAGAGTTGGGCGCTCCGGGGGTAAAACTGGGCAACAGACGAGTATTGTGCGTGTACCCCACGTCCCCGGTGATGGTTAACAATCGGTTCAGGGGATGCGCAATCGACAGCCGGGCGATGTTCGTGGTCGCTCCCCCAAAGAAGCCAGAGCCGTTCGTGCTCAAGCGATCATAGGAGGCGCTCAACGTGGTCCGGGGAAAGCGGTAGCGCAGGGAAACCCGGCCGGTGCCCGTAATCTGACGAATACTGGCGGCCCCGGTTTGTCTAATCTCCGTGACCTGCGGACCACCGCCCAGCTGCAAGTCCATGCGGCCGGAAATCCGGTGGCCATAAAGAATATGAACGTGATTCGTGGTGAACGATCCCAGCGAAGTCACCGGATAACTGAAGTCCTGATATCCATACACGAACGCGATCTGGTCGCGGCGGTTCAACTGGTAGTTGTACCCAACCTGGGCCGCAAACTGGTGACTGTTGATCAGGCATCCCGGCGCGTTCAGCACATCGGTTTGGGTTGGGGGTAGACAGCAACTGGACAAGGGCTGGCAATCAGTAGGCGACACGCAGTCTCCCACCGGCGGGCAACACAACGCTGACGTAGGCGTGCAAGGCGGTTGGTTGCTGGTGAAATCGGTGAGTCCGTATGATCCGGTCACCGTGACCGATGAACGCGGGTTCAACAGCTCAGTCAGCTCAACCAACGCCGTATTGGTGACGCGGGGATCTTGTCCCAGGGAACCATACTGGCCCGCACTAAAGAAAGTCCCACCGCCCACATCCTCTAGCCCTCCGACATTGCCAAAGCCGCCGAGATCGTAACCTCCTGCGCCTCCGAAGGCGCCATAGCCGAAGGTCCCCTCCGGCAAATAGCTAAATGAATCGCGGAAACTGATTTGTCCAGTGCGCCAGCGAATTCGTTGGTCCAGATTGAGAGCGTGGATTTGTGCCGCGGTTCGGGAGAAATTCTCGTAGATCGCCGCTCCCCCCGCGTAGTCGATACTAAGATCGTAGTTTTTCCATAACTTTTGCAGCTGCAGGCTGCCCAGCGCTCGCGTCACTGAACGGACGGGGTCTTTGCCCACCAGGTCACCCGAAAGATCGGTATCGGCGGTATCAAGAACGTGGACGCCTGGGAGAAGAAAGCTTCGTGACGACAGACCGGGCTCCAGGGCCGGCTGGTCAAGGCTGGAAAGCGGCGGATTCTCAATAGTCTGCGACACGCTGTCCGGCCCAAGCGCCGGAGCCGGAGCCGTGGACTGCTGTCCCGTATCGGCCGGCTGTTGGCTGGTAGCTTGCGGATCGCCACTGGTCTGTGCCCCGGCAGCCAGCGATATGGCTACAAGTAACACTACGTAAATGGAATACTGTTTTTTCATAATGTGTTTACGGGACGACAATTGTGTCTCCAGGTTTCAGAACAATGTTTTGTCCCATGGCTTCGCCTTTGATTAACTGCTTGTAATTGATTGGCATCTTCTGCTGCTTGCCGTTTTCCGTGCGCAACACATAAATACCCTTGGTATTGGCAAATTGTGTGAAACCCGCAGTGGCCAACGCCTGTAGCACCGTCATACCGGGCAGCAGGTTCATGGAGCCGGTATGCAGCACCTCGCCAATCACATAAACCCGCTGGCTGTTCATGGCCGTAACCACGACCGTAACGCGGGGATCGGCGAGATATTTCTTCAATTTCTCGGTGATGTCGGCACGCAATTCCATGGGAGTCAGCCCGGCCGCCTTTACGTCATTCAGCAAAGGCAGAGAGATCATGCCGTCGGCGCGCACCGGGAGAGTGGCGGTCAAGTCAGGTTCCTTCCAGACGCTCACATGCAAGGTGTCGTCGGGGCCGATCCGATAAGTTGAATCGGCGGCAGCCGGCGCGCCCGCAGCACCGTCTTTTGCGGAGTCCTGCGCCCAGCCCGGCAGAATCGCCGTGCAGAACAGCAATACTATTGCGATGGTTCGCTTCATACTTGCTCTTTCTCCTCGCTCTTCTTGCTGGCGGCTACGACACTCCATACTCACCGCAACCGATCTGCTTGAGCTTGTACAACAATGCCTTGTAACTGATCTGCAGCTCTTGCGCCGCCCGCCGCCGGTTCCAACGGGTGCGAGTGAGCACTTTCAAAATCAATTCCTTCTCCGCCTCGCGCGACGCGGCGCGGGCCGCTTGCTTCAACGAGACCCGCTCTCCATTGCCGGAGCGATCGGACTTGGTCAGCAGAGTTCGCAGGCCGCCCATGGCCACCGCTTCGTCTCCCAGGGCAACAATGGCCTTGGCGGCGTCCGCCAACTCGCGAATGTTTCCCGGCCAGCCATACTCGTTAAACAGCTGTTGCGTTTGCGGGCTCAAATTCGGCACCGGACGGCGGAAATCATGAGCATATTTCGCCAGGAAAAAGTTCATGAAGTAGGGAATGTCCTCTTTGCGCTGACGAAGGGGCGGTAATCGCAAACACACCCCACTTATCCTGTAATAGAGGTCTTCCCTAAATCGTTGCAGCCGTACCTCCGACTCCAGATCGCGTGCACTGCCACAGATCAACCGCGGCCGCAAAAACGAATTCCCATTTTCTCTTTTCTTGTCGGCTTCGGTTGCGGATAGCTTTTCGATCAGCTTGTTCTGGATGGCCGGATCCAGGTCGCCGATTTCTTCCAGGTACACCGTGCCCTGGCCCCACTGAGTATCTCTTCCTTCGCCGTCGAAGTCTTCCGGCTTCATCTCGGCACTCCGGACTAGGCGAAACTCTTCGCCCCGCCGGCTTGAAGTCTCATGAATACGACGGGCAATCGTCCGCTTTCCCGCCCCCGGCTCTCCCAAAAGCAGGACCGGTACCGTGCTCTGTGCCAGTTCCCGGATGACGACCTCCAGGGCCATCATGCTGGGACTCACGCCCTCCAGGAACACCAACCCAGTCTCCGCCTCGGGGCTCGTACCCATAGACTCGCTTTTAAGTAGAAGAGTTGGTTCCATAGATGAAGCTCGCTCAGCTTTGGGGGATGTCACGGCGCGGGCAAGTCCCGAAGACTATTGTAGAGCACGGTGGCTGCCAGATAAGACACCCGGGGGCAGGCTCGTAACAGCGACAAAACCAGCTTATTTTTCAATAATATACGAAATAAATCGATCGCTCCTGGAGCAGATGGCCAAGTTCCCTATTCTAGTTGGAGTCGCACAAAAGGGAAAAGTTTTTCCCAGATTATGGTAATCCCGTGGAGATTACTTTAGGAGAAAAGGGTAACTTCCCTCCCTAACGCTCTGGCGCCATTGGAGATCCTAAGCGGAAGTGCAGGGCTCGCCCTCCGGTCCCTCTCCGATTGCGCCGGGGAAACACTTGGAATATCCTTTGCCCTGATGTCGAGGTGACCGTGGGTCTCACCACAGAAACGGCTGCTCCCCTGGGGCAGGGCTTCCCGCGAACCGTAAACCGCGAGGGGTGGTGGCAAGCCGCCGCGCTGATATTGCTGCTGGGCTGGCTCTATTCGGCGATTCTTTTCCATCTGGTCAAGCAGTGGGCGGGGGATCCTAACTTCTCCCACGGATTTTTCGTCCCCATCTTCTCGCTCTACGTGCTCTGGCAGGATCGGGCCAAGCTGGCCAGGATACCCCGGGCTCCTTCGTCATGGGGATTGGCGATCCTATCCGTGGGACTCGCTGTGCTGGTGGTGGGAGTGCTGGGAGCGGAGTTGTTCCTTTCGCGGATCTCCCTGCTGCTGGTCATCGCCGGCCTGGTGGTGGGTTTTTACGGCTGGCGATATTTCCGCGCCATCCTATTCCCCTGGGCGTTCCTGGTCCTCATGGTACCCATCCCAGCCATCATTTTCAGCCAAATCACTTTCCCGCTACAGCTACTGGCCTCCCAATTTGCAGCCAGCGTGTTAAGGCTCCTCGGCGTTCCGGTGCTGCGGGAGGGAAACATCCTGAATCTGCCGGCGATGCCGCTTGACGTGGCCGAGGCCTGCAGCGGCATTCGATCGCTTCTTTCCCTGACCACTCTGGCCATCATTTACGGATATTTGATGGAGACGCGCATCTCCATCCGCATCGTGTTAGCCTTGGCATCGATTCCCATCGCGATTTTTGCCAACGGCCTGCGCATCGTGGGCACCGGACTGCTGGTCCAATACTGGGACGCGGATAAAGCCAATGGCTTTTTTCATGAGTTTCAGGGATGGTTGATTTTTTTGGTTTCGCTCACCCTGCTTTTCCTTCTGCATCAATTGCTGCGAATCGGCCGGCGGGGTGTTCTTACTGCCACGGCCACTCCTGCGGTCACACGGCCGCAATCGAGGACTGCCGCGTCGAATCTGCTTGTCAGATTCGCGGTTGCAGCCGCCCTGTTGTCGGGCACGGCTCTCCTGTTACATGCCCGTAATTACGAGGTTGTGGAAGCGAGCGAACCTCTTCAGTCTTTTCCTTATCACTTGGGAAGTTCGCTAGGATCGGACATCGAAATCCCGCGGGACGTGCTCGACATTCTTGGGCCGGGACAGTTTCTTCTGCGGGATTATCGCGACCAGGCAGACCAGAATCCCGATGTGAATCTCTATATCCAATATTTCCCCACCCAGATGGCTGGGGACACCATCCACTCGCCCAAACATTGCCTCCCGGGAAATGGCTGGGCGTGGGAAGATCGCTCCAGAACCATCATATCCGTGCCCGGCCACGCGCCCTTTTCCGCCAGCCGCGCCGTTATCACCAAAGGGGATGAGCGCCAGCTGGTGATCTATTGGTATTGGGCCCATGATCGCGCCGTGGCCAGCGAATACGCCGCCAAGTACTATCTGGTAGCGGACTCCATCCGCATGCATCGTAGTGATGGTTCCCTGTTTCGCATTCTGACCGCCCTGCAGCCGAACGAGACCGAGGACGCGGCGCAGCAGCGCTTGTTTTCGTTTGCCGGCGAAATTGTCCCCCTGATCGACCAGTACGTTCCCCGCTAGCCAGCCCGGAGTGACGCGGGTAACTTCCCGTGACGCCCTAATTGCAGTAACCTTGAGTGGAGTAACGACTGGCAGTGTTTCATCAGGCGTGTCCTTCATATCCGCCTCGGGAGATTTTCATGCGGCATCTTTCCATATTGCGCCGGGCCTTGGTTTTCCTTGCGATCGCCATTTCTCTTGCCGGATGTTCCCGTGATCCCAACGTGCGCAAGCAAAAATACTTCGAGAGTGGCCAACGCTATTTTGAGAAAGGCAAGTACCGGGAAGCGGCCATACAGTTCGGCAACGCGGTGCAGATCGACCCCCGCTTTGCCGAGGCCCACTATCAACTCGCCAAGACCGACCTCAAACTCATGGACGGGCTCCATGCCTACCAGGAATTCAGCCGCACTCTCGAACTTCAACCCGCCAACTACCAGGCCCACATTGATATTGCCAACCTGCTGATTTCCAATGGCGAACCCAAAAAAGCCCAGGAGCACATTGACCTGTTGCTGCAAAAGGACCCCAACAATCCCCAGGGCCACGAAGCGGCCGCCAATCTGCTGAGCGCCGAAGCCGATTACAACGGGGCCGTTCTGCAGATGCAGCAGGCCATCGCGCTCGATCCCAATCGCTGGGAGTCCCACCTGAACCTGGGTCTCTTGCAGATGCGGATCAACCAGCCGGATGCCGCTGAGGCCAGCTTCAAGAAAGCGGTTGCCCTCAGTCCCAACTCTCTGAGCGCGCAGTTGGCCTTGGGTAACTTCTACCAATCGCGCAATCGGTTCGCGGAGGCGGAAAAGCAATTCCGTAGCGCCATTGCCGCCGATCCCAAGAATCCCGAACCCCGCGCCGAACTCGCCCGCCTTTTCATGGCGGAGGGCAAGCCGGCTGACGCGGAACAATTGCTGGTGCAGTCGAAACCGGACTTTCCTGACGACTCCGTGGGTTATCGCATGCTGGGCGATTTTTACTTTGCCACCGGCAATTACGACAAAGCCATTGCGGAATACTCTTCGTTGTTTGCCGAACATCCCAAAGATCCGCAAGTCAAGAAGAACTACATTCAGCTGCTGATCCTGAAGGACCGCCTGGACGAGGCGCAGAAGTTGGATGATGAATTTTTGAAAGGATCTCCCAGTGATGACGATGCCTTAATCTTTCGCGGGCAGATCCAGATCCGGCAAAACCGCGCAGTGGAAGCCGTCCAAACTCTGCAAACCGTAATCCGGAACGATCCCGACAACGCAGTCGCCCACTACCATCTGGGCGTGGCTTACGATCAGATGGGCGATCTGTCTCACGCGCAGAGTGAATGGCAAAGCGCAGTACGGGTGAACCCGGAACTGGTGGAGGCGCACGGCGCCCTGGCCACGCTGGCGCTGCGCAACAACGACATGACCGCCCTAGACCAGGCCGCGACGCAAATCATCACCCTCAAGCCCGGCTCGCCGGACGGCTATGCCTTGCGTTCGATCGCCAATATCAACCGGAAACAATTTGGCAAGGCGCAGGACGACATTCAGAAAGCCATCAGCGTGGCCCCGGAAAGCTCGATCGGATATAAGCAGATGGGCAATCTGCAGCTGGCTCAACAAAAGTATGGCGATGCGGAAAAATCCTATCAGCAGGCGCTGGATCGTGATCCCAGTTCCGGAGATGCCCTGGGCGGCATGATGAACGCTTATCTCGCCCAGCAGCAGCCCGATAAAGCGGTCGCCGCCGCCAATACGCAGATCGCAAAGGTGCCCAACAGCAGCGCCTTCTACGACCTGCTGGGCACCGTGCTATTCAACAGCAAGAAAGACCTGCCGGGGGCCGAAGCTGCGCTGAAGAAAGCCGCGCAACTCGACAAGAACAATTCAGACGCCCTCAACAAACTGGGCCAGGTGCTGATCGCCGAAGGCTCGTTTGATGCCGCCATCGCTACCTACCAGAACTCGCAGAGAGACAACCCGCACGAGCCCATCTTCTCCATTTTGCTGGGGGAACTGTACGAATCCAAGCAGGATTGGAACGACGCCAAGCAGGCTTATCAGAAAGCTTTGGAAATCAGCCCGGAAAACCCGCTGGCTTCCAATAACCTTGCCTACGTGATGCTGCAAACCGGCGGCAACGTGGATGTGGCCCTGTCACTGGCGCAGACGGCGCGGCGCGGCATGCCGGATTCAGCCAATGCCGCCGACACCCTGGGATGGGTTTTGTACCAAAAGCGGGCCTACAAATCGGCGATTGATCTTTTTCAGGAAGCCATCAAGCTCAACGATAAAGCCAAGGAGCCGGAGAGCGCGACCCTGCATTATCACCTGGGCCTGGCGTACGAAAAAGCGGATCAGCCGGGACTGGCGCGCCAGCACCTGGAGCGAGTGCTCAAGATCAATCCCAATTACAGCGACGCGGCAGACGTGAAGAAACAGCTGGCGCAGTTACGCTCCTAGGCCGTCACTGCCTGGTACTCTTCGTACACACCTTTGAAATCCGTCAGCTTGTGGTCGGGCTCGAAATGCCAGATCCTGGTGGCCACTTCATCGATCAGATCGTGGTCGTGTGTGCATAGAAGCACCGTTCCCTGATAACGCTGCAGCGCAATATTCAACGCATTGATCGATTCCAAATCCAGGTGGTTGGTGGGTTCGTCCAGCACCAGGACGTTCGGCTTTTGCAGCATCAGCTTGCAAAACAGCAGCCGCGCGGCTTCTCCGCCGGAAAGAACGTTGGTTGATTTGGCGGCTTCTTCGCGGGCAAACAGCATCATGCCCAGCAACCCGCGCAGTTCTTCATTCGATGCTGACGGGTCCCATTGATGCAGCCACTCCAGCGCCGTTGTGCCCTTCTCGATGAGACTGCGATGGTCTTGCGGGAAATATCCCACCAGCGCCTCATGGCCCCAAATTACTTTTCCGCCGTCGATGAACTTCCCGTCATAGCCGCTGGTCTTGCGCAGCTCGGCATCCGGCACGGTAGGCGAATTAGCTAGAAGAGCATTGAGCAGGGTCGTCTTCCCGGCGCCGTTTCGTCCCATGAGCGCGATTTTTTCACCCCTGATCACGCTGGCCGTGAAATTCTTAACAACCGGTTTGTCGTCATAGGATTTGGCTACGTGTTCCAGTTCCAGAATATGTTTTCCAGAAGGCCGCTTCATCTCAAACTTGATAAACGGACGCGCGATGTTCGACCGCGCCAACTCCGTCACCTGCAGCCGCTCCACTTCCTTGCGGCGTGATTGCACTTGGCTGGATCGTGTGCCCGCCGCGAACCGCGCAATGAATTCGTTTAACTGCGAGATTTTCTTTTCGCGTTGCGCGTTCTGCGATTCGATCTGCGACCGCACCTGCGTCTTCGCCACCACCATGTCGTCGTAGGTGCCGGTGTAGGTGATGATGGTTTCGTAGTCGATGTCCGCAATGTGAGTGCAAACGCTGTTGAGAAAATGGCGGTCGTGCGAGATTACGATGACAACGCCATCGTATTGATTCATGAACCCTTGCAGCCAGTGGATCGAATCCAAATCCAAATGGTTGGTGGGCTCGTCGAGCAGCAGCGCTTGCGGATGTCCGAACAGCGCCTGTGCCAGTAGCACGCGGACTTTTTGTCCACCCTGCAATTCGCCCATGGTCCGCTGGTGCAAATCGTCGGGAATGTCCAATCCCTGAAGCAGGATCGCCGCATCGGTGTCGGCGGTGTAGCCGTCCTCTTCGCCGACAATGCCTTCCAGCTCACCCAGCTTCATGCCGTCTTCGTCGGTCATTTCCGGCTTTTCGTAAATTGCGTCCCGCTCTTGCAGCGCGGCCCAGAGCCGTTTGTTGCCCATGATCACGGTGTTCAGCACGCTGTAGGCGTCGAAGGCGAACTGGTCCTGGCTCAGCACTCCCAGCTTTCGCGGACGCACCACCGTGCCCTTCTGCGGCTCCAGTTCGCCCGACAGAATCTTCATGAGCGTGGATTTCCCGGCGCCGTTCGGCCCGGTCAGACCGTATCGCTTCCCCGGCGTGAACGCGGTGGAGACTTCTTCAAATAGTATTTTGGCGCCGTAGCGCATGGAAACATTGGAAACTGAGAGCATGATTTCTTTGAAAACTGCGGGGGAATTCCGCTGAAACGGTACGCAGCTACTGCATTAAGAATATCATGCCAGCCGCGATTTTATTGCTTCCGGAGGGTACGCGAGTAACTCTACTTCTCGGCCAGTTCCGCCCAGCGCGAATAGAGTTTGTCGGCGGCTTTCTGGGCGACTTCCATCTCAGCGTGGGCATTCAACAGACGCTCGGCGTCGCTCGCGATGGCAGGATCTTCCAGGGCGTCGCGCTTAGCTTGCAGTATCCGCTCGGCTTCGGCAACACGTTCTTCGATGGTGGCAAACTCGCGGGCCTCGAGATAAGAAAGCTTCTTTTTTGCTGCCGCTGGTGTCGCCGCGTCTTTGGCTTGCGCGCGGCTCGCGGCGTGCGGCATGACTTTCGCGGATTGCCTGCGCTCGTCCTGCCACAATTCCCACTGCGAGTAATCGGCGAAATCTTCCACCTGGCCCTGGCCGTCAAGGCCGAGAACGATGGTCGAGACCCGGTCCAACAAGTAGCGATCATGGGTGACCAGCACTAGCGCCCCACGATATTCGAGTAGGGTTTCTTCCAACACTTCAAGCGTAGGAATATCGAGATCGTTGGTCGGTTCATCCAGCAGCAGAACGTCAGCGGGTTGCAGCATCAGTTGCGCTAACAACACACGGGCGCGTTCGCCTCCAGAGAGCTTGCTAACTGGCTGATTGAGTTGTTCACCCGTAAATAGAAATCTTGCCGCCCACGACGCCACATGGACCACCTGGTCCTGATAGATCACCGAATCGCTGTCCGGCGCGAGAGCGCGCCGCAAGGTGAGCTCAGGATTCAGTTGGCGCTTTTGATCGAAATAAACAATTCGCAAGTTTGGCGCAGTGCGGACGATTCCGCTATCCGGAACCACCTCGCCGCGCATCAGCCGGAGCAGGGTGGTTTTGCCGCTTCCGTTTGGCCCCACCAGTCCCACTCGCATTCCGGCGGTCACAACGAAATCCAACTTGTCGAAAAGTTTGCGGCCGCCGATCTCAAAACTCACTTCCTCCAACTCCAGCAGACGCTTGGTCTGGCGGTCGGTGGCTGAAAAATCAAGCTTGGCCGTCGCAGTCCGGCTTCTGGAATTCAGGTCGGCCAGCTCGCCGATCAATTCATTGGCTTTCTGGATTCGCGCTTTCGCTTTGGTGGCCCGCGCCTTCGGACCGCGCCGCAGCCATTCGATCTCGGTATGCACGCGATTCTGGAGAGCGTCCTGATGCTTGGCCTGGGCTGCGAGATATTCTTCTTTCTTTTCCAGAAATTTGCTGTAGTTCCCTTTCACTCGCAGCAAGCCATCGGGATACGTACGGTTCAGTTCCGCCACTTCGGTGGCGACGTTTTCCAGAAAATAGCGGTCGTGACTGACCACCACACACGCGAACGAAGAACTTCGAAGGAGATTTTCGAGCCAGACAATTCCGGCAAGATCCAGGTGATTGGTAGGTTCGTCGAGCAACAGGACATCGGGATTTTGCACCAGCGCTTCCACAATCGCCAGACGCTTTCGCCAGCCCCCGGATAGCGCTGCCGCTTCGACGTCCAAATCCTCGAAACCCGCGCGCCCCAAGGTTTCAGCGGTCCGCGATCCGTGATCATCTTCATGCACACCGACCGCCTCCAGTGCGCGCTTGAGGACTGACCTTACCGTTTCACCGGAAGCAAACTGCGAATCCTGTAGCACGTAGCTAAGCTTGGCGCGCTTGCGCGCGGCCACCTCGCCAGTGTCTGGGTCGACATTGCCCGCCAGTATTTCGAGCAGGGTGGATTTCCCAGCCCCGTTCGGGCCAATCAATCCGATGCGATCGCCTTCCGAGATGGTGAAGGAAATATTTTGGAAGAGCGGGGCGGTACCGTAAGTCTTCGAAAGACCTTGTGCGTTAAGAATGGGCGGCAATAATGCGATGCTCCTTACTCAGTACATCCAGAATATCAGGAGCAGGACGTCTTGTGCCCAAGGCAGGAAGCAGGCATCAGCAAATCAGGCGGCTTTCAATTCTTCCAGCAAATCGGCTTTCAACTCTTTCTGCTGCGCGGGAGTAAGCTTGGCGCCAGCCGAAGTGAGATAGAACACATCGATCGCCATCTGTCCTTCGGTATCGATCAACGCAATGTCGATGTTGCATTTCTGATGAGAGAACCGCGAGCTGATGCTGTGCAAAAGTCCTAGCCGGTCTTGCGCGATGACCTGCACCAACGTGCTATGCGATGAGCTTTCGTCGTCAAACTCAACCCGCGTATCCACTTTCACTTTGGCCGCGCTGCCTTTTTCCGAGCGGAGACGATCGCGTAATAGACGATCCAAGTCGGCCTCGCCAAGCACCACGTCGGCAATGCTCCGCTGGAAACGCTCCCACTCCGGCAGATTCAGCTCCAGCGTACGAAAGCGATCGGTAAAGAAAAACGTGTCCACCACGATTCCGGCCTGGTTGGAAAATGCGTCAGCCTTCACGATATTCATTCCCCAGGCTGCCAACACTCCAGCCAGCGTGGCGAACAGAAAGGGCCGGTCGTTGGTGACCAGCGTAAGTTCGAACCAGTGGCGGCCACGTTTAAGATCCAACTGGACGGGCTCAGACTGTAGTTTCTCCGCCATTGCAAAATGACGCAACACTTCTTCCGCCGCATGCGCCCGCAGATATCGCTTGGGGAGTCCTTCCAGAAAAGTCTTGATCTTCTTGCCCGCAACCGGGGCGAGGGTCTGCAAACGGACGATGTTCTCGTCATCCGCATCCGAGTGCAGCCGCTGGTCCGCGCTGCGGTTCAGATGGTTCGCTGTGGCGATATAGAGTTGCCAAACATTCTCCGCTTTCCACGGAGTCAGCGCTTCAGGATTGACCGCTTTGATATCGGCATAGGTCAGCAGGCAAAGCATTTTCAGGCGTTCCGGCGTGCCCACTTTCTCCGCAAAAGTATGAATGGTCGCAGGATCGAAGATGTCGCGCCGCAAGGTCGCCGACATCTCCAGATGGCAGCCGATCAGAAATCGCACCGTATCGCGGTCTTGTGGATCCAGGTCCAGGCGGTCCATCGCCTGTTCTGCGATCTCCAGGCTGGTGACCACATGATTTCTTCCGGGAACGCCCTTGCCGACGTCATGCAGCAGCAAAGCCAGGTAAAGCAATTCCGGCCGCTCCAACTCGTCGAGGATGCGCCCGTAGCGCTGGTCCCATTCCGATTGTGACTGGTGCGCGTTGTGCAGACTCTCGATCGCAATAAAAGAGTGCTCATCTACCGTAAAGCGGTGGTAGAAGTCGCGGACCACCAAAGCGTCAATCAGCTTAAACTCCGGCAAAAGCAGGGCAAGCAATCGCAGCGAATGCATAGCGCGCAACGCGTCGGCGGCGTGCGGTTCGATAAGAATCACTTGCAGATAGCGCCAAAGTTCCGCGCCCTTGGGAGGAGTCGCCGCCAACGCGGGCAGCACCTGCTCGATGCGGTATTCGGTGGTCGTGCTTAACTTCAAGCCATGATGGGCCATGAAGTCGAACATCCGCAATAAGAGCTCCGGATCCTGCAGTGCGGAGGGCTGCTGCAGAAAAATCAAGCCGTCCACCACTGAGAAATCCGCATTGGAAACGCGCGATCGCCAATTCTGGAAATGCTTGTAGAGCGAAGACCGCGCCGCCGGGATTTCTTCCAGCAATTGCATCGACGCGCGGTACACCGAACGGGCATGGCCGAAGTAAATTCGCATCCAGTCGGCAGCCGTCATCACCTCAACTTCGGAAACCCCAATTCTCCGGGCCGCGGCCTCATCCTGCGTCTCCCAAAGCAGCATATTGTCGTCGCGCCCCTGGCGATAATGAAGAAAGCAGCGCACCGACATCAAAAACTCCAGCGCCGGCTCAAATTGCTTGCGCACCGAAACCGGCAGCAGCGACTTCGGATCCGGCCAGTCGCGCAGCTTGTCCATAGAGGAAATCAGCGCCAGCCAACACGCCACGTTGTAGTCCCGCAGGCCGCCTGGGCTTTCCTTAACATTCGGCTCCAGATGAAAAACCGTGTTGCCATACTTGGCGTGCCGGGCGCGCGTGACTTCCGCCAGCCGCTGCACAATCGACTGGTTTTCCTGCAGGATCAGCTTGGGAATCAGCTTGTCATGCAGCCGCGCGAATAATTCCCGATCGCCGGCCAGATAGCGGCAATCCAGCAGCGAGATGGTGAACTCAACATTGTTGGAATCGAAGTGCTCGCACTCGGCAAGCGTGCGGGTGGCGGGACTCAACTTTACGCGCAGGTCCCAGATCTCTTGCGAGAACTGTCGAACTTGATCTCTGAATTTCTCCTCCGTGGCCTGATCGGCGTGGAGAAACAGGACATCAATGTCGGAGTGGGGAAACAGCCAGCGCCTCCCGAATCCGCCAATGGCAACCAGCGCAAAGTTCTCCGGGCCGTTCGCTTCCGGGGAGACAAGCTCTTTCCACAGTCGAAGAGCAATGTCTTCCACCAGCGCCGCGCGCTGGGCAACCGCAGTTTTCCCATCGCCGGTGGCGTTGAATTCCTGCTGGATGCGCGTGGATTGTTCGCTGTAGAGGTCCCGCAATTCGCTGTTGATCGAGGACGCCGTGCTCATCCCTGTTGCTCCCGACTCGGTGCCTGGCGAATAAAGGGGGAAATCTGACGTGCGTTCCGGGCCTGGCTACACCTTACCTGGACGCGCCCAAGCGTGCTTGCCAATTCACTGTACCCGCGTGGGGGGAGCCACGGAAATCGAAACTATTTATGTGGGTCATCAGGATTTGTTATTGGGAGGGGGAAAAGCATGCAAATGCGCCAGACCGGGAATCCATGGCCTAGACTTTCCGGTTTGCTACTTCCAGGCGGTTGTCCGCATACTTCAGCTCGCCCTCAGCTTTGATAAAGTCTTCTTCGCTCTTGCCATCGGCCAGTCCCTGTTCGGCCCGCTTTTTGTCAGCCTGCGCCCGCTTGATATCAATCTCTTCGGCGCGCTCCGCAGTTTCCGCAAGGATCGTCACCCGGTCCGGCAACACCTCGGCAAATCCCCATGCCACCGCAAAACGATAAGTATTCGCACCCTTGCGATAGCTAAGCTCTCCGGCCGAGAGCTCCGTAATCAGCGGCGCATGGCCCGGCAGCACACCCAGAAATCCATCGCTACCAGGAATTTGGGCCTCTTCCGCCGTGTCCCGCACGATCATTTTGTCGGGCGTGACGATCTCGAGTTGGAAAGTGTCTGCCATAAGAACAGCCCTCAGCCGTCAGCTCTCAGCCATCTGCTAAACCCTGATTTATCATTACCAGATGCAAAATGCCTGCTTCCATCTATGGAAGAACGAAGCGAGGCTTTGGCTGAAAGCTGATGGCTGATGGCTGACAGCTCTATGCCGCCGCCTTCAATTTCTCCGCCGCTTCCAGCACTTCATCAATCGTGCCCTTCATATAGAAGGCCTGTTCCGGGATGTCATCGTATTTGCCGTCATTAATTTCCTTGAAGCCCTTCACTGTGTCAGCGATCTTCACGTATCGTCCCGGCGCACCCGTGAACTGTTCCGCTACAAAGAACGGTTGCGACAAGAACCGCTGGATCTTGCGTGCCCGCTGCACGGTTAATTTCTGGTCTTCGCTCAACTCGTCGATACCGAGAATCGCAATAATATCCTGTAAGTCTTTGTAGCTCTGCAGCGTCTTCTTCACTGCCTGCGCTACGTCGTAATGTTCCTGGCCCACAATGCGTGGATCCAGAATGCGCGAAGTGGAAGCCAGCGGATCCACTGCCGGATAAATTCCAATCTCCGTCAATGCGCGCGAAAGCACGGTCGTCGCATCCAGGTGGGCAAACGTCGTGGCCGGAGCCGGATCCGTCAAATCGTCGGCCGGCACATAAATTGCCTGCACCGAAGTTACCGAACCTTTCTTGGTCGACGTGATCCGTTCCTGCAGTTCGCCCATCTCCGTTGCAAGGTTCGGCTGGTAGCCGACGGCGCTGGGCATGCGACCCAGCAGCGCGGACACTTCCGAGCCCGCCTGAGTGAAGCGGAAAATGTTGTCGATGAAGAGCAGCGTATCGGCGCCTTCAACATCGCGGAAATATTCGGCGACGGTGAGTCCGGTCAATGCGACTCGCAGACGCGCGCCTGGCGGCTCAGTCATCTGCCCATAAATGAGCGCGGCCTTGGAGTGCTCCGGATCGCCCGGCTTGATCACACCAGACTCCGACATTTCCAGCCAAAGATCGTTGCCCTCACGCGTGCGCTCGCCGACTCCGGCGAATACGGAAAATCCGCCGTGCTGTTTCGCGACGTTATTGATCAGTTCCTGAATAAAAACCGTTTTGCCGACGCCGGCGCCACCGAACAATCCGATCTTGCCGCCCTTTAAGAACGGCTGGATGAGATCCACTACTTTGACGCCGGTTTCAAACATCTCCGCCGTGGTGGCTTGATCTTCAAACAACGGGGCCGGACGATGAATCGGGTGCCGCTCGGTAAACTGGATCGGCCCCAGTTGATCAACCGGTTCGCCGATTACGTTCATCACCCGTCCCAGCGTGCCGCGGCCCACGGGCACGGAAATCGGGCCGCCCTGGTCGATGGCCTTCATGCCACGCACCATGCCTTCGGTCGCCTCCATGGCGACACAGCGGACGCGGCCCTCGCCGAGGTGCTGCTGCACTTCGAGAATAACGTTGATGGGCATGGGCACAGTGAAGCCGTCGCTCACCACCCGCAGCGCCTGGTAAATAGGCGGCATGGTGGCCTCGACAAATTGCACGTCCACTGCCGGCCCGGAGATTTGCACTACGCGTCCAATGTTTTCTGGCATAAATTATTAGCTCTCGAATTTCAGCAATCAGCATTCAGCCCCTGGTCTTTGATTCGCAACTCCTCAAAAACTTCAGAGGCCGAGTGCTGAGTGCTGAATGCTTTCTTACTGCGCTGCCGCTGCCCCACTCACAATTTCAATAATTTCTTTGGTAATCTTCGCCTGCCGCGCCCGGTTCATCACCAGCGTCAGCGAATCAATCATGTCCGTCGCGTTGTTGGTAGCCGAGTCCATGGCGGTCATGCGGGCCGCGTGCTCGGCCGCCACCGATTCCAGCAGACCGCGAAAAATCTGCACGCCAATATATTTCGGCAGCAGCGACCGGAACAAGACCTCCGGCGGCTGTTCATAAATGTAATCCACTGGCTCGGTGGCAAACTTCGCCGCCTCGGCATCGATGTCTTTGGTGTCGAGCGGACGGACCCCAATTCCGGCCTCCTTCGCCGCTTCCACTGCCCTCTGCTTTTCCTTTTCGCTCATGGCCTCAGCCTGCCGAACACCAGGCTCGCCGATCTGCTCAATGGGCAATACTTGTTCGACGATCAGCCTTTGAGCGATGACCGACTTGAATTCGTTGTAGACCAGGTAGATCGAATCGATTTCAGCTTTGGCGTAGCGGTCGATCACTCGACCCACCAATTCGGAAACCGCGGAATACTCAACTTTATTCAGTACCCCAATTTGCTCTCCCACGATCGTGATGCGTGGGGCTCCCGTGGATTCCGCGGCTCTGGGCTCGGCCGTCGGATAGTGGCGGCGTAGAAAATCCCGCCCTTTGCGTCCGATGGCCTCGATCTCGATGTTCTTCCCGGCCTTCGACTCCAGAAATCGCGTGGCCGCTTTCAGGATATTGGTATTGAAAGCGCCCGCCAGACCTTTATCGCCGGTCACCACAATCAGCAGAACATTCTTCTCGGGACGCTGCACCAGTAACGGATGCCGGGGCTCTCCGGTCTGCGGATCGTAAATTTCCACCCGCGAAACCAGCGACTTCAGCACGTTGGTCAACATCTGCGCATACGGACGCGCCGCCAGTGCCCGCTCTTGCGCGCGGCGCAGCCGGGCCGCCGAAACCATTTTCATGGCTTTGGTGATCTGCCGCGTGTTGATCACGCTGCGGATGCGTCGTCGTATGTCGAGAATGCTTGCCATATTTATCCAGCACTCAGCACTCAGCCGTCAGCACTCAGCCCGGCGCTCTTGAAGAGTCGCCCGGCAACAGCCCAAACTGGCTGAATGCCGAGTGCTGCATGCTGAGTGCTACTTCGCTGCTACTGCCTGCCGCTCCGCCACAAACGTTTCTTTCGCTTCTTTAATGACTTTACTCATCTCCGCTTTCAGCGCGTCGTCGAGAACCTTCTTCTCCATGATGGTGCGCAGCAAAGCCGGATGACTTGCGTCCACGTACTTGTAGAGCGCGGCTTCAAAATCGCGCACCTGATCCACCGGCATATCGTCGAAAGCACCGCTGGTACCCGCGAAGATAATCAGAATCTGCTTGGAAAACGGCAGCGGAGAAAACTGCTTTTGCTTGAGGACTTCCACCAGCCGCTGTCCACGATTCAGCTGCGCCTGTGTGGCCTTATCGAGATCGCTGCCGAATTGTGCGAATGCCGCCAGCTCGCGGTACTGCGCTAGTTCCAATTTCAGACTGCCCGCAACCTGCCGCATGGCTTTGATCTGTGCGCTCCCACCGACGCGGCTCACCGAAAGCCCCACGTTCACCGCCGGACGCACGCCCTGATTGAACAAATCGGTCTCCAGATAAATCTGGCCGTCCGTGATCGAAATCACGTTGGTTGGGATGTACGCCGAAACGTCGCCCGCCTGCGTTTCAATGACGGGCAGCGCGGTCAATGATCCGCCGCCCATCTTGTCACTCAATTTGGAAGCACGTTCCAGCAAACGGGAATGTAAATAGAAAACGTCTCCGGGATACGCTTCACGCCCCGGCGGACGCCGCAACAACAACGAAATTTCGCGGTAAGACGCCGCGTGCTTCGAGAGATCGTCGTAGATGACCAGCGCATGCCGCTTGCTATCGCGGAAGAATTCGCCCATCGCGCACGCCGCATAAGGCGAAATGTACTGCATGGGCGCCGGCTCGGACGCGGACGCCGCCACCACGATGGTGTAATCCATGGCGCCAGCATCAGTCAGGATCTTCACCACCTGCGCAATCGAAGAACGCTTCTGACCGATCGCGTTGTAAATGCAGATCAGATCGTTGCCTTTGTTGTTGATGATAGTGTCGATCGCGACCGCGGTCTTGCCCGTCTGACGGTCGCCAATGATCAACTCGCGCTGCCCGCGGCCAATCGGAATCATGCTGTCGATCGCCTTCAACCCGGTCGCCATCGGCTCACGCACCGGTTGCCTGTCAATCACGCCCGGCGCCAGACGTTCCAGCGCAATAAATTTGTCGGTAGCGATCGGACCTTTGCCATCGATCGGCTGCCCCAGCGAGTTGACCACGCGGCCGATCATGGCATCGCCCACGGGCACGCTCATGATGCGCCCGGTCCGTTTTACTTCGTCGCCTTCTTTAATTTCCGTGTAGTCGCCAAGCAGCACCACGCCGACCTGGTCTTCTTCCAGGTTCATGGCAATGCCGGCTAGGTCGTGAGGAAAAGAGAGCAGTTCTCCGGACATGACTTTGTCCAGTCCGTAGACTCTGGCGATACCATCGCCCAGGGTGACGACCGTCCCCACTTCATCGACGGCAATCTTGGATTCGTAATTCTCGATCTGCTGCCGGATCAGCTGTGTGATCTCGTTTGCTTTTATTTGTGCCATAAAATTAATTTCTATTTCCTAGTTTTCGACAGGGCATTTAGCAATTAGCACTTAGCCCTTCAGTTTCAGCGGAACTTCACACACGTATCTTGACTAAATGCTAAGTGCTAGTTACTGAGTGCTTTCTTTAATCTCTCCAGGCTTCCCTTCACCGAGCCATCGTAGATCGTGCTGCCGACCTTCACCACGGCGCCCCCCAGCAACGATGCATCCCGCGAATACGTCGCCTTAACTTTCTTGTCGGTCAATTTCTCGACTTGCGATTCAAGCGCGCCCCGCTCGGGCTCGTCCAGATCGCGAGCGCTGGTGATTTCCGCTTCCACGAATCCCAGCCGGCTGTCAAGATCCTTCTCAAACTGCTTCACGATTGGTGCCAGGAATGGAATGCGTTGGTGATCGATCAGCACCGCCAGAAAATTCCGCAGCGGACGAGATGTCCCTTCGCGGGCCACAATTGCATCCAGCACCGCCCGTTTTTGTCCCGCCGGGATTGAAGGGGTCTCCCAAACCGCACGAAGCTCTTTGCTACCGGCAACCCACTCGGCGACGGATTGCGCTTCCAGCAAAGTTTTCGCGGCATCCAGATGCAGATCGAAAACTACGTCGGCTAGGGCTCGCGCGTAGGTATTGGTGACCGAAGCCGCCATAATCTATTGCCGGCCCTTTCCCGGCCCGCCGCCGTTGTCTGCAAGTTCCCGGGCAAAGCTGCGGACCAGAGCTTGATCGGTCGGAGAATCCACACGGATCTGCTGGGTCGCAAGCGTGACCGCTAAATCGGCGGCATATGCGGTTAACTCGCGGCGTGCCGCTTTGGTTGCCGCCGCAATTTCCTGTTCCGCTGATTCCACGATACGGAGCGCCTCTTCCTTGGTTGCGGTCTTGATCCGCAATTCTTCCACCGCAGCTTCGTTCTCAGCGGTCACGCGCATGGTCTGAATCTCGGTATCGAGGCGCGCCAGCCGCGATTCAATGTCTGCCAGCCGTTGGTTCGCCTCTTGGCTTGCCTTGCGGGCCTCCTGCATGGCCTTCTGGATGTTGGCCGTGCGATTGCGGAACACGCCTGGCAAATTCTTCTTCGCCGCCCAAAAGATGAACCCGGCAATCACTGCGAAGTTCAAAACCACGCACAGCCAATAAGCGTGATCAAGGCTCATCCCGGTAAGTTTTGCCACGAACTTCACCGAGGACGAATGCTTGAATTGACTCTGATCGTCTCCCTGGTCCGCTGCTTCCTCTTCCTCTTTTGTGAGCTGCCTGGAAAGTGAGCCAGAGTTGCCGTCCGAATTCTCGGGCTGCGGTTGCGCCGTCGTCGCGTTTCCCGCCTGCTCACTCGCCGTCTGCCCTTTCAGAACGGGCGCCGCGAGAACAAAAAGCAATGTTGCAAACAGAATTGCGCCCTTAAGCTGGGGAATATAGGGGTGGTAACGATCTCTTTTCATCGGCCCCCGCCCGCCGCAGCCGGTTCCAGGACGGCGCGAATGATCTCGAGAGCGAGCTTTCCGCTTTCCGCTTGTAAGCCATCCTGCGCCACCTGCTTGTCTTGTTCGATCGCAGATCGTGCCTGTTCCACCTGAGCTTGCGCCTTGGCGCGTGCCTCAGCCACGGCCGCTACCCGAACTTGTAACGCTTGTTGCCGCCTGGCTTCCTGGCTCTTGAAAATTGCCACTCGGGCTTCCCGTACACGGTGCTCGTATTCAGCCGTCCGCGCCTCCGCAGTAGCAATATCGGCCCGCGCCTGTTCGATGGCACCTTCCGTCTTACTACGCCGCTCCGCCAGCACTTTGCCCAAAGGCCTATGCACCAGCACCGTATAAAGGCCGTACAACACCAGCAGCAAAATGATGGTCGGAATGCTTCCGAGCAGTAATTCGCCTACTTGTCTGAGCGTCTCGTCCATTTTTGTGCTTGATGGTTAGTTTGCGCGAAAGAGGCTTACAAAACCAATAAAATTAGCATTTTAGGAGGCTTAGTGTCAACCGGGGACATGGTGATTTCAGGCCTGTTTTCCGCTGATTTTTACCGCCGGGTCTTGGTGAATCCGGGCACTGTCCAAATTCCAATCCCAGGCCCGCCAAAATTCTCCAAACAATCCTTGACTTCTGCCTTAGTGGGTCTAGCATAAGAATATCACCTCCGATCCAATCCGGATCGAATGGGCCGATAGCCAAGGAATGTCACCGCTTCTTGGTTGCCGGCCCATTTAAACTGGGGTCGTTGGCCGGTCGCTCTTCCACCAACCTACGTCACCACCCACTCCCTCACTCTTCGCACCACCGACGCCGGCGCTTCCACTTCCAACTCCACCAATCCGTCCTTGTACTGACGCGAATAGATCCGCGATCTCGCTTCCAGCATCGAGAGTATTTTCCCCTCTTGCTGCGGCACGCGCACCCGTATCCGGCTCAGCGCATCCGCGGAGAGTACTTCGTCGATACGGTCCAGCAGCGTGCCGATTCCAATTCCCTTGGCCGCAGAGACGTAGACCGCGTTTGCGTCATTCCGCAACGCATCCCGTTGCGCAGGAGACAGCAAGTCAATCTTGTTCATCACATGCAAGCGCGGCTTGCCGTCCACTTCAAGTTCCTTCAGCACCCGGTCCACTTGCGCGTCCTGCTCCACCGAAAGCGGGCTGCTGGCGTCGGAAACTTGCAGTATCAAAGCCGCCCGCTGCACTTCTTCCAGAGTCGCGCGAAAAGCCGTGACCAGCGTGTGCGGCAAATTCCGGATAAATCCCACAGTATCCGACAGCAGAACACTACGCTTGGAAGGCAGCGCCACGGTGCGAATCGTGGGATCTAGGGTGGCGAACATTCGTGGCGATTCCAGTACCGCCGCTTTGGTCAACACATTGAACAGCGTCGACTTGCCCGCGTTGGTGTAGCCGACCAGCGCCACCGTCGCCACCGGGATAGCCTCTCGGCGCTGCCGCTGCTGCGTCCGGACCCGCCGCACATTTTCGATTTGTTCTTTTACATGCCGGACCCGCCGGTAAATCTTGCGCTTGTCCGTCTCAAGTTGTGTTTCACCAGGGCCGCGGGTACCGATGCCGCCGCCGAGCTGCGACATCTCAATTCCGCGTCCCGCCAGCCGTGGCAGCATATATTCGAGCTGCGCCAACTCCACCTGCAACTGGCCCTCCCGGGTCCGCGCGTGCCTAGCAAAAATGTCCAGGATGAGCTGGGTGCGGTCAATCACCCGCGTATCGACGATTTTCTCGATATTGCGCTGCTGGGAAGCGGTCAGATCATGGTCGAACAGAATGAGATCGGCGGAAACCGAGGCAGCCGCGCCGGCAATTTCTTCCAGCTTGCCTCGACCAATCAATGTCGCGGGATCGGGACGGTCGCGGCGTTGCAGGAATTCTCCTGCAATTTCCGCGCCCGCGCTGCTCGCGAGCGCGCGTAATTCTTCCAATGATTCTTCCGCGCTGAACTCTGGAATCTTCGGCGCCTTAGAAACAGGACTGGAAGCGGCCGCGCTGTCGCGGGCGACTTGCGCGCCGCTGGTGAGCGAACCCCTTGTGTTCTTTGCGCCCGTTGCCGTTCGCGATCGGATGCGGTAATCCAGGCCAACCAGGAACGCCCGCTCTTTGGGAACGCCCCCTGGGGCTGGACCCTTGGAGGCCCGCGGGACGTTGGCCTTCCGGGAAGTTTTAGCTTTTGAACTGCTCAAGAAGAAAAGTCTACCGCAAAGCTGGCAATCTTTCAGGTCTACCCGTCAGTGCCCGATGCCGGCACCGGGGTCAAGTCCGCGGCCGGCGTCGTCGCGGACGACGGTGCCACCGCCGGCCTCTCCATTGGGCTATGAGCGCTCCGACCCATGGCCACGGTTGAGATCGCGTGCTTGAAGATCAGTTGCTCCTGGTTATTGCTCTCCAGCACCACGGAATACTTGTCGAAGGATCGAATGCGGCCCGTCAACTTGACACCGCTCAGGAGATAAATCGTAATGTTGGTCCTCTCTTTGCGGGCGGTGTTGAGAAAAGTGTCTTGAATATTCTGTGCCGGTTTGTTTTCCATTGCAGATCTCCCCTTCCACTCTCCGAACCCTCACACCACTTGGCAATCTCCGTACAATACGGCGTAAACCTCTACTTTTCAACCTCCGGCGGAGCATTGTTATAAAATCCGTACACTTTGCGGGGTTGGAACGCGTTTTGTAACTTCCCTTTCACAAAGCCTACCCCTCTGGAGAAGATCGCATGGCCTGGCACGATTTCGCGGCACTCTTTCTTACCCCCGGCGCCCTCCTGCCCCAGTTGACGTTTCCCAACGACGCTCAGACCAACCTTCTGATGCTGCTCCGCTGGGTCCACCTGCTGGCCGGCATCACCTGGCTTGGCCTTTTATATTTCTTCAATCTGGTGAGTGTTCCCTTTATGAAGGAAATCGACAGTGCCACCAGGGGCAAGGTCGTGCCCGCCCTGATGTCGCGAGCGCTGTGGTGGTTCCGCATGGCCGCTGTGGTCACCGTGCTGGCCGGCCTCGCCTACTGGGGAAGCATCGTTGCCTCGGATGCCCATAACGGCGGTGCCACCTCGGGCATGGCCATGGGCAGCTTCTTCCTCATCTGGACAGCCGTTTGGGGAATCCTCTACGCCCTGCTGATTCCCGGAAAGGGAATTCTGGACAAAGGCCCCGTATTGGCGGTGCTCGTTGCTCTGGTGGTAATCGCCGCCGCCTGGCTGTTCCTAGCGCTCAATAATCACGGCTGGGAGAGCAACCGCCTGCTCGCCATCGGGATCGGCGGTGGACTCGGCTGGGTGATGCTACTCAACGTCTGGGGTGTGATCTGGCGCATCCAAAAACGACTGATTCTGTGGACGAAAGAAAGCGCGGCCAACGGGACTCCGATGCCCGAAAAAGCAAAACCCATGGCCCGGATGGCGTTCCTCTGCTCCCGCATCAACGCCTTCCTTTCGCTCCCCATGCTGTTCTTCATGGCCGCCGCCAGCCACTACCCCATGTTCGGGAGATAGTGCGGAAGATAGGAAGATTGCGGACGCAAACCGCCGGTGCTATGCTCCGCCTACTGGAGGAAAATCATGAAAATCTGCACTCTCCTATTCGCAATTTTGACCCTGGCCTGCACCGTTGCTTTCACCCAAACGCCCAGCCCGCCGAGCGCAGGCAAATTGCGGCTCTCAGTGGTTGTAACCGACGATCACGGCGCAGCCATCCACGACCTCACCAGCAACGACTTTGCGGTAGAGATCGATGGGAAAAGCCAGGACGGGCAAGTGCAGAACAATTCAGCCACCCCAGCCAATGCGTCCAACCCTGGCGCTGATTATCGGGGGTTGATCGTGATCGTGCTTGACACCATCCATTCGCGCTGGCCGGAAGAGCGCGATATCCGGCCTTATATTGCAAAATACATGGGCTCATTGGCTGGCCGGAACGCCCCGGTGTCGTTATTGCTTCTGGATCAGCAGGGGCTTTTGCATCCGATCCACGAGTACACCACCAGTTCTGCGGTGCTAACTTCAGCCCTGGATAGAGCTGACGCAATCTTCCACCACCATCAGCCTTCCGGAGATGCTTCGCCCGAGGTAACTGCCGAAACACAGCGTCTTGCAGATTTCCTGAAGGGCACAACCGCCAATTACACATCGGTCACGGAGAGCATTCGAGTAAATCCCGACGCCATTTTTGCAGCATTTCACAGTATCGCCACGGCGACTGCCACCATCCCGGGCCGCAAGTCGCTGATCTGGGTCACGCACCTCCTGCCATTCGGAGTGGACAAGAAAACCGGAATGATGGTCAGCCCAGCTGGGGTAGCCAGCGCGGGCGGAATGGGCGTGAATACCTACGAAGGCCGGGATGTGATTTCCGCCGATGAACTCAAACGCATGCGGCCGGTTTGGGAGTCTGCGTTAGCCAGCCTCTTGCAGTCTGAGATTAGCCTGGTTCCAGTCGCCGCCAGAGGCTCTTCGGAGACCGATTTTGATTTTGAGACACAAAATACGATGGTTGCTCTCGCTGCATTGACCGGCGGCCGGGAAGTGCATCTGGTCGGCGACTCCTTCAAACTGTTGGCGGACCTGCCCGAGCAGAACCGTGCCGCCTATAGCGTGGCCGAAGAAATCCCTACCGAAGGCTGTAAGTCGAACTGGTGTAACGTGAAAGTCACGGTGAAGCGATCGGGTGCGCGGGTTCTAGCTCCAACGGGATTCTTCCGCAATGTGAGTAATCAGGAGCAAACAGAGGCTGCTGCCGTACCGGCAGCCTCGGCAATCGAATCGAGCGGCATTCCTTTTACTGTGAGCTGGAACGCATCGTCAGACTCCGGACCCAAGAAAAAATTGGGTTTCGCGGTTACGTTCTCGCCCGAAGCGGGTATTTTGACGGCGGGGAACAATGAACTCAACCTCGAAATCACCGTGCGCGCCATGAGCCCGAGCGGCGCCAGTAAACAGACCCTCAAGTTCGGCGCCGCTAAGCAACTGCTCCAGGCTGAAGCGGATCAAGTCCACAGGAAGGGGCTGTCCCTTAACAACTCTCTCGAACTGCAGCCGGGCGACTACGTAATCAAGTTCCAGGTGCATGACAAGGTCAGCGGCAAGGACGGAGCCGTCACCGTACCGCTGAAGGTCTCTTGACCGGTCCTTTTTCGCTGATGCCAAAAACTTAAGGAGGCTCATGTTGAGCCTCCTTAAGTTTTTGTCGTTTTGAATCCAGACTAGAAGCTGAACTTCAATGCCAACTGTAGGAAACGCGCATTGCTCAAGAATGTGCCTTTCGCGTCCTGGAAGCTGGATTGGTTTGGAATCAAATAGTTGCGTTGACCGGTGTCACTGGTTGGGAAAATCGTGTTCGGGCTACCGGTAACGGGTTGCGGATGATTAAGGGCATTAAACATCTGCAGTTGAAAGTCCAACCGGTATCGCTCGGTCAAAGCAAAGTGCTTAGCCACTGTAATATCCCAATTGTTAATCGGCGGGGTCTCAAAAGAACCGCGCGATCCATCGGACAACGCTCCCTTTGCGGCAACTACATAGTACGCATTGGGATTATTGGCGACGTAGGCGACGATCTGACCCGCATTCGGGCCGGTCGCGGCGGTTAGCGCAGTCACCCCAGTGCCGAGGTGCTTGTCACCCGCCGGGTTAATGACGGGACGGTCTCCAGCGTTGTCTCCATTCAGATTGGCGTCGATTCCGCTCTGAACTGTGCCCCACTGTCCGGTCTCATAGGTGTAAACCGGTGCAATTTCATAGTTACCCAATAAATTGCGAGCCAGCCAGCTGGAGCTATGGGCATACCACGGTACCTCGTAGATCGCCTGGATCGTCAGCCGGTGATCATGATCCAACAGCGAATTGCCACGCTCTGCCGCCAAGTCCCGGAAGTCCTGAGGACGCCGTGGGGAAATGACGGTCGAAAAGAAGTCGGCAGTGGCGTTGTCAATGGTATGACTCCACGTCCATGCCGCCTGGAATTGCAGTCCGTTGGCAAAGCGACGGTTCAACTGGGTCTGCAGCCCGTTATAGTTGGAATCGCCCCATGGCACAAAACCAACAATCGGGTTGGTCAAACCGGCAGCTGCAAACGCCGGAAGGATGTTCGATTCGGCGCTAAGTTGAGTCAGCGAAAACGGCAAGGCATCAAGACTGGCTTGCGAATAGTCGCTGGTGCTGAAATATGTTGGGAGATACTGACTTGGCGTCACAATATCTTGGACGTTGACCCGATTCTGCACATTGAGGTGAACCGAATGGGTTCCCACATAGCGGACATCTGCTGTGTAGTTAGATTTGAAAACATGTTGGACGCCCAGATTCCACGATAAAGCGTAAGGATATTGCACATTCGGCGGAAGGTAGGCGGAGGTGAGTGAGCGAGCCGTCGCCTGGTCATAGGTCGTGATCCCACTGCTCGATTGCGGAAGAATCCCGCCCTGCGCCAGGAAGTTTGTCGGGAAGCAGTTCGGATCGGAAGGATTGGGGCAGTCAGTTGTAGACCCGATTTGAGGCGGATTCGACAGCGAACCGATATTGTCGTATAGCACGTCATAACCCATGCCAAAGCCCCCGCGAATCGACGTGTTGCCGCTGCTACCTGGCGAGTAGGCAAATCCGAGACGCGGCATGAAGTCCTTCTTCGGCGCTACCGGAGCGGCGAAGCTGATCAGGCCGGGCACACTGGAAATATCGTTCAAGGATTGCAACGTCCAGCCATGCGGAATCTGGGTCCACTCATAGCGCACTCCCAGGTTCAGGCTGAGGTTCGATCGAATTTTCCAGATGTCATTCACATACCAGTAAATGGCCTTCTGGTTGCCGTCATAACCCAGGCTACCAAAGCTACGCTCAGCAAAATCGGGGACATAGTCGTAAGCGAAATCGCTGGTTGCTGCCCATTCATAATCGCCGCGGGCGCGCTGAATGAACTTTTGCGGGGCAATGTATTTGCGCCCTTCAATGCCGAACTTCAGAGTATGCGCCCCCTTGATCAGGGTGACGTTGTCCACCGCCTGGTACAGGTTCTGTTCGGCGTATTGCGGGGCATTCGGATCGGGCCCGACATCAATGCCGTTCAAATCGTCGAGCGTGATGTTCGGGAACGAGTCGAGATTTGACAGAAATGTTCCCTTATCAGGAACCGTATAGTTGTTTCCCGTACGGTGATAACCAACCCGGAACTCATTGCTCAGCGAAGGCGAAAAGGTGTGGAATTCGCTGATGTTGATCAGGTGGTAGGGAATGATCAGAGTAGTGTAAAAAGCAGGAAGATTCGCGGAAAAATCAACAAAAGAGTTTTTGTTGTAAATGTAGCGCCCGCGGAGTTGATCTCGGTCACTGATGTTGTAATCGATGGCCGTGGTCAGGGCTTCGGTGTTGTTGTAGTTCGGAGCAATAATTGGAACCGTGCCGATGTCGATATTTGCGGTGGCAGGGCAACCGATGAGGGGCGAATTGGTCGTGCAAACCGGAATTGTGCCCTGATCATTGGCTGGCGCCACAGCCCACAGCTTGAGGGCGTCAACGTTTGCTGTCGAAGCTCCGCTGCCGGCTAGCACGGCATCCAGCTGGCTATAGCCGTTTGCCGTCGGCGCAAATGCCGGAGATGCCAGGATCGCGGCCTGGCCAATGGGCCAATACTCATAGTTGGCGAAGAAAAACAATTTGTTCTTGATGATTGGCCCACCCACTTCACCACCGAACCGGTTGTCGTCGAAACGCGGGTTCGTATAGCTCGACTGTCCCGGATTCTGATTTACGACGCCCTGATCAATCGCATCGAGGTTTCGGTTTTGGAAATACTCATAAGCAACGCCGTGGAAGGAGTTGGTGCCGCTTTGTACAACCGTGTTGAACTGACCGCCGTTGGAGTGGCCAAATTCAGGGCTGAACTGGTTCTGCAAGAGCGTAAAGTTTGCCACCGCGTCGTTCGGGACGTACACAAGCGGACCCGTCACCGTCTTGTCGTTGTTGTCGACGCCTTCAATGGTGAAGTTGTTGTCACGCGGGCGTTGACCGCCAACCGATGGGCCAGTGCCAGCGCCTAGACCGCCGCTGCTGGCAACGCCTGACTGCAATAGCGAGAGATTGAGTACGCCCTCGACTCCGTTCGCAGCCGAAGGCAGATCCTGCAACTGCTTCAACTCGTACGTAGTTTCCAACTGTGAAGTCGTGGTATCGATAATCGGCGGCGCGCCGGACACTTCGACTGTCTCACTCGCCGAGCCGGGCGCCAAGGTGAAGTTCACCGTACCGGTCTTGTTAAGATCCACCGGCACTTGCTCGGTGACCGTCCGGAATCCGCTGGCTTTTACCGTCAGCTTATAGTTGCCGGCTTCCAGGTTGCCGAAGCGGTATTCACCCGTGCCCCCCGTCTTGGTGGTTGCAGACACACCGGTGGCGATATTTGTGGCCTGCACATCGACGTTCGCAACAGCGGCGCCAGACGAATCAAGCACAGTACCCACCAGGTTGCCGCTAACGGCTTGGCCGAAGGCCACGCCGGTTACCAGGGTCAGCAAGCTCAACAAGGCAAAGGTAAATGCAAGAACCTTTAAGCCAGAGACGGGTCGATTCATAACGTTCTCTCCTAAAAAACTGAAATAGTGCTATTCAAGCGAAAGGGTCGGACCTGGAGCAAGATCAACACACTGTCTACTTACAATAAGACAGGATAACTCTCCACTGTCTAAGGCAACTCTAATTCCAAAAGTGTCAACCACATATTGGCTATATTTATCTTATACTTACACATCAAGACAACGGATGTTTGTACACAAATGTATAGAGTGATCTATTGAAAACCGTATAAACCTCACGGTTTACGTACTATGAAATTCAGTATAAATTCTTTTTACCACGTCATCGTCCACTCTGTCGCCGGACTATGCCAAGATGAAGTCCATGGATTCGAGGCAATTTGTTCGCGGAATTGAGCTCTTTAACCAGGCAGTCTTTTTCGAGTCCCACGAAGCCCTGGAAGACGTATGGCGGGACGCTCCCGAGCCGGAAAGAAAGTACCTGCAGGGGCTGATCCAGACGGCCGTGGCTTTTCACCATTTCTCCCGCGGCAATACCCGGGGAGCGCGTTCGCTACTCGAACGCGCCCTGCGCAATCTGGCAGGCTATCCCGAAGAATTCGGCGGCCTCGATCTGGCGTATCTACGGAGATCGATGGTCGGCTGGCGCGAAGCGCTTGATGGCGGGGTGGTGCCGCCACCCCTTCCGACAATGAAGTTGGCGGCGCCCAGGAAAGCAATCGGCCACTGACGCCTGCTGGTAGAATCGCCTTTCCGTGACTCGATCCTCCACTGCGAAATCGCCAGGCACTCCGGTAAAGAAGTTCGACGCCGTCCCTTTGCTCGACCTGCATCGCCAGTATGAAGCGATTCGGGAGCAGGTGCTGGCCGCGGTGGAACGGGTTTGTGCCTCGCAGCAGTTCATCCTCGGCCCCGAGGTTGAGGGGCTGGAGCGTGAGATTGCCGCTTTCACTGGCGCGGCGGCCGCTGTGGGTTGCGCGTCGGGGACCGATGCGCTGTGGCTGGCGTTAGTTGCGGCGGGAGTGCAGCCGGGTGATGCGGTCCTCACCACCGCTTTCAGTTTCTTTGCTTCGGCCAGTGCCATTGTGCGTGCCGGCGCGAGGCCGGTGCTGGTGGATGTCGATCCCCACACGCTGAATCTCGATATGGCGCAAGTGGAGGCTAAACTCCGGACCGGCGGATCGTACAAGGTACGGGCTGTGCTGCCGGTCCATCTCTATGGCCAATGTGCAGACATGGACGCGCTGCAGCGCATTGCCGATGAATTTCGGTTGCCCATCGTCGAAGACGCCGCCCAGGCCATCGGCGCGGCATGGCGCAATAAGAAAGCGGGATCGCTGGGCGTGGCCGCGGCTTTCAGTTTCTATCCCACCAAGAACTTGAGCGCTTGCGGCGACGCCGGCCTGGTGACCACCCGCGATCCGGAATTCGCTGAACACATGCGCCGCCTGCGAACTCACGGCAGTCCGCAGCGTTATCTTCATACAGAATTCGGCTGGAATGCCCGCATGGACGCCATCCAGGCCGCCATCTTGCGGGTGAAATTACCGCACATCGAAGAGTGGAACCAGCAGCGCCGGGAACGGGCGGCGACCTACGATCATCTGCTCACCCAAACCGGCTTGTGGTCGGCGAAATCCGATTCACCGCTTTGTCCGCTGCAGATTTCTCCGCACGCCCATCACGTGTTTCATCAATACGTGGTCCGGGCAAAACGCCGCGACGACTTACGCCAGTTCCTGACCGATCGCAAGATTGGGACGGAAGTTTACTATCCGATTCCGCTGCACCTGCAACCCTGTTTCGCTTATTTGGGATATCGCGAGGGAGACCTGCCGGTGTCGGAGCGAGCTTCGAAAGATGTGCTGGCGCTACCCATGTTCCCCGAGCTCACCGAAAGCGAGCAGAAGTGGGTGGTGGAGAGTATGGCGGAATTTTATTCGTAAAACATGTTCATCCGTCACAGACACCACCCCAACTCAATGTCATCCTGAGCGAGCGTTCTTTGCGAACGAACGGATCTATGCATTTTGCGCTCTCCACAAACTCTGGCCACATGAACAGCGCACACAAATCCATAGGTCCTTCGCTTCGCTCAGGATGACACGACTTGTTTTAGAGATGACGCCGTTTCCTGGTCGCCACCGGCGCTGCTTTCACTTCCCCCGGCGCAAGCACCCGGCGCACGATCGGGGTGTTCAGCTTGTATTTGCGTTCGGTCACGTTGCCGTCGTCGTCTTTTACATGCAAAACGAAGACTGGAAGATTCCCTTCTTTGCCGAAGTCTTCATGGGAAACCGAGACGGGCAACACGCCATTCAATTTGTGTTCACGATAGGCCGTCTCATAGCGATGTTTCCGCACATTCCAGGTAAACACGCGAATCTGGTCGTAGTCGAACGGCGAACCGTCTTTGGGTTCGGAAAACAGCACCAGATATTGCGGGACTTTCTTGTCGGCGTCGGCCACTTCGTCGAGGACAAAGAAGGCGATCAGGCGCTGGCCCTCGGCGTATTGGGCAATCTCCAGCGGCACGTCGAGATCGATCATGCGCCCCAGCACCCAGCCGACATGTCCTTGCGCGTCGCGCACCAGCCACCAGTCTTCGAGGATCGGCTCCGCGGTTTTCTGCGGCTGAACTACCGGAGGTGGAATTACAGGAGGCGAAGCGGCAGCGGCTTTTTTGGACGCGCGATCTTTGGCAGGAGACGTCTTCGGAGGGGACGCCGGCTTGGGGACCGGCAGGGCGTTCTTGTCCGCGATCGAGCGCCTCAGAACGGAAACCTTCGATCCCGAATTGAGTTGGTAGAGATGGTCAGTCTCGCGTCCCGGTTCGAGGTGAAGATTGGTGTCGTTGCGCGTGGTCGCGGTGGCCTGTACCGGCTCGTTCTGTGCCTGCTGGACTAGTTTCTGGAATCCGTCATAGACCTGCTGGGTGGTGAGATAGCGCTGCTCCATCCAGCCTTCGACGCCGCTGGCGGTACGCACTTTCACATAGCGCCGGTCGCGATCCAGTACTTCCAGGCGGTCACCGTTCTTGACCATCCCGGTCTTGTTGTAAACCGCGGATACCTGATCGCGCAGGGCCACTAGCGGGGCCGAAACGTAGGCGATTTCCCGCACCCGGCTGCCGCGATTACAGCCTGCGAAAAGCAGCGTCGCCGCCAGCGCGAGCACCAGCCAATAGCCGAAAAAGGATTGCCGAGCAGATTTCACGGGGTTACTAACACTATAGCGCAGTGGGTGGGCCGCGGGGGTGCTCCCGTGCTAGTGACTGATAGTCAGAGTGGCCGTATTGGACACAATACCAGTGCTCGGGTCTGTAGCTGTGACGGTGACGGTGCCGTCATCCCCTGATGTGGTCGTAACCAATCCGCCACCCGTATCGATGCTCACTCCGGCAACACTCCCGGCATTCACCGCCCAGGTCACCGAATCGGTAATAATGGTTGACCCGCCGTTCGCCATCGCCACATATTGCTGAGTCGCGCCAGAATTGATGGTCGCCGTCTTTGGCGTAATTTGAATCGAAGTCAGATTTGCCAGAGTTACAGTGATTGTAGCGGTTCCGCTCAGCGGCCCCTCCGACCCAGTCACAGTCGCAGTCCCTGGGGCTGTGCCCATCACCAACCCGCCGTCCGTAATCGTGGCCACGCCCGTGCCGGAAGCGTCCGCGATGCTCCAAACTAATCCGGTGCCGAGAGTCTTGGTGGTGCCGTCATCGTAGGTTCCGGTGGCGCTTTCCTGGACAGTCTTGTTTTGTTGAATAGTCGCCGTCGGGCCAACTTGAACCCCGGTCAGCGTAGGATTGACGAAAAAGCCCTTGCAGCCTACCGCGAAAGCGAGCAGGAAAAGAGTCGTAAACGCAGCCAGCAGTTGAACTTTCCGCTTGTTCTTAGACATCGAAAAACCCCTATGGACAAGCCCTTAACCGGCTCTGCCCTACGCGGCGCAAGCAGAATTGTAGCAGAGAACCCCATCCCCGGAGGACCAAGGTACGAACCTCCGTGATACTCGCCGCTGACACACTGCGCCTGGGGGAAGAACGGATTAGAGGGCCGGGTCTTGCAGGAAAAATCACAAACCAGCTACTAGCTTCTAGCTCTTAGCTAACCCCTTGTGGCTAGAAGCTAGTAGCTAGAAGCTGGTTTATCTAATTCGCTTTCTTGGCCTTACTGATGCGCTCATCGATCGGCTTGCGTCCGGCGAAGCCTTCCTCGGTGCCGTGCCAGTGGGTGATTCCCTGCTCGCCCAGCTTCCAGCAGAGCAGCACGATCTTGCCGTCCACTGTGCAGGGGAAATCCAGCAGTCCGATGTCGAGGTCCTTGACCTGCACTCCGATGGCATCGATTTCCGCCATAGCATCCCGCACTCGCAGGATGGTCTTCTCCCGCTCGGCCTTACGCCGGGCCAGGTGGACAATGTTCAGGAACATGCCGCCATTCAAAAACACGCGATGGGCCGTTTCCTGCAGCTCGGTGTCCACCGATTCGATAAGTTTCTTGCCGTCGATCGAAGTGCGCAGCAGCGACTCGAGGACAGGCAGGAGAGATTGGGCTTCTTCGAGAGTGAAGGTTCGGTCAGACATGGAGGTATGCAGTTAGTTTACTTCATTGCGGAGGCGTTTGGCTGGGCGGCAGTTTTACATGCTCCGCTGAACTCATTTCCACCGGCTGCCCACAGTTCATGAAAGGAGTGTACTGCCACTGGAGGAAGGCCTGCTCAGCCGCATCGACCAAGGCCGGATCACCCCTCAGAATATCCACTTTGGTCACCAATCCGTCCTTGCCGACCGTGAGCACCGCTCCCACAGACTCGCCCGCGTGTGAATGTTCAGTCTCTTGTGGATAGATCGGCTCGACTCTCTTGACCAGTTTCCCGCCAGTCTGTTCCCCCGGCTTAGCACAAGGATCTGCACGCCGAATCCTGACATTGTCCCAGAAAGCGTAATTGCCGCGTCCCAGGTAACGGAACTCGCCGTCGACATAGAAGAAAGAGTCCATCCAGGCAGATATGCGCTGCTTCTTTTGATGGATCAAAACAAAGGTCCCGGTTTCGAACCGCTCCACCTCGGGAAGAGGTGTGAGCGACAGCGGCGGCGGATTGGGAGCTGGTGTCGGCGCGTAGGTGCTTGGCTTCAGATTCGTTTCCACAGATAGGTTCCGCTGCTTAGCGCCATAGTGGGTTGCTGCCAGGTTCTTGTACATCAAGAAATTGCGAGCGACATGGGTCTCGAAATCCGCGAATTCGTCCGCGTACTGGCTTGCCAGCATCTCGCCCTGATCCGATCCGAAAGCTTCAATAAACCAGCCTGATGGAATTGCAAATCCGTCGAGCGATGATTTCAGTTTCTGCGAATCTCCCTCTTGCCACGCCTTAAAGACCTCCTGATACTGCTCACTAAAGCCTTCGGGAGAATTCGGCACTCCGGCACCGAACGCAAACGTAGTTGTCAGCGGAAACAGCACTGAAAGGAGGAGACATCGAAAAGCACACGCGTTAGCTTGAAGGTCTTGCCGGAAGAATCGCAAGATTAGGAACCTCCAACTGCAACATTCCAAGCAAGTCTAAGCGAAGAACGTCGAGATCAGCAACGGTTCGCAAGATTATCAACGACGTTTTTGCCACGGCCAAGGGCCAACAGCCAACGACGGCCCTCACCCTATCTCCAGCATCCGATCCAACGCCACCTTCGCCCACTGCTTCACATCTTCTTTCACCTTGATCTGATTGACCACGTTGCCGTCCACCAGATTCTCCAGCACCCAGCACAAATGCTGGGGAGAGATGCGATACATGGTCGTGCACAGGCAGCCGGAGTCGTTGAGCGTGATCACTTTCTTGCCTTCCGCCGCAAACTCCTTGCCCATGCGGTTCACCAGATGAATTTCCGTGCCCACGGCAAACATCGTGCCTTCAGGCGCTTGGCGAATCATCTTCAGCAAGCCCTCGGTCGAGCCAATGCCATCCGCCTTCTGGCAAACTTCCCAGCGGCATTCGGGATGCACAATCACACGAATCCCCGGATATTTGGCGCGAACGTTATCCACATGCTCCGGCAGAAAACGCTGGTGCACCGAGCAGTGTCCTTTCCACAGAATCACTCTTGCCGTGCGCAGTCTTTCCGGAGTCAATCCGCCATTAATCAAATACGGATCCCACACCACCATCTCATTCAGCGGAATGCCCATGGCATATCCGGTGTTGCGGCCCAGATGCTGATCAGGAAGAAAAAGAAGTTTGGGAGTTTTGGCAAATCCCCACTTGAACGCTCCCGGCGCATTGGATGACGTGCAAACCACGCCTTCACGTTCTCCACAAAACGCTTTTATCGCCGCGGTGGAATTCATATACGTAATCGGCGTGATGCCATCACCGGCATCGTTGGTCAGGCCAGCGGCGACCAGTTGTTCCCAGCAATTTTCCACCTGGGTAATTTCAGCCATGTCGGCCATCGAGCATCCGGCATTGAGGTCGGGCAGAATCGTGACCTGTCCCGGATGACTCAGCACATCGGCGCTCTCGGCCATGAAATGCACGCCGCAGAACACAATGTATTTGCCGCCGGCATGAGCAGCTTCCTGGGCCAGCCGGTACGAATCGCCACGATAGTCGGCAAAGCGAATCACTTCATCGCGCTGATAGTGATGCCCCAGAATGACGCACTCCCGCCCCAAAGCCTCGCGGGCAGCGGCAATGCGCTCGTCCATGGTGTTGTCCGGCAGGACGAGATAATTTTCCAAACTGCAAACTGGTGTAGCCGTAGCCATATTTTCACGCTTTCAGCTCCAAAGCGCGGGCGGCCTCTTACTGCTCAGGTCACTCGAACTGGGAACGGGGATGTTGAAAGCCTCGCAGCGGCTCCAGCCGATTCACTACGCCGTTTTCGATCTCCCGAAAACCGCGCCCAACCGGCGGGGTTGTTGAAGCCACTTACCTCTTACAACTAGTTGGATGCCCAGTCACAGCAGAAAGAGTCGCCTTTTTTCGCGACCGAAGTAACCCTGCCAGTAACCGAATATCCAGCAACATTGTGCACTGTAAGCAGTGCCAATTGCAACTCTTCTGTGAATGTGTGGCGCGGACACTCCTGTCCCGTTAGGAAGCTGCATCACTCAGCGTGGAAGAGCGGGCCTTTCAGGCCCGCGTTGCGAGTAAGAACGGTTTACGCGGCGCTGAAAGCGCCGCTCTTCCACGGTGGTCCGCACAAACCCTCACAGAAGCCTTGGTTTCCTCCGCGATCTCGGCGGTTGACTTGGCTGACAGCTGATAGCTATCTTCCCCGCGACGGGTCCCCACTCGACGCCGCATTCACATCCACATCAAACCGCAGTTTCCGATCCACCCCAGGCGCATAGCAACTCCCGTCTGGGTCATAATTCTTCGGACATCCCCCCGCCACCTCGCGTCTCTCCGGCGACTGCGCAAACTGCCAAACCTCAGCAAAAGAAATCCCGCTGTCCGCCGGACTAGGGGACTTTCGCGGAAACGCGCATCCCGGCGAAGGCGGGCACGCATCATTCGTCACCCAATACGTAATCTTTCTCCCGGCGGCGTTTTTACGAATGTCTTCCGCTGTAACCACGCCGCCATCATCCGCAGCCGCCATGCCGGAACAATAAATCCCCGCGCCAAATCCACCCGCATTTACTCCGTCCACCCAGGCATAAATGTAAGCTTTCTGCTCCGGCAGCATCCGCCCGCCCTGCTCCTGATCAAGAAAAATAATCGTCCCCGCAGGAAAGCCTTCGCGCTTGGCCGCGGCCACGGCAGCCTGCGCATCAGATTTCCCCAACGCGGTCGCGCGCGGAACAGCTTTTAGTTCTTTAAAGAACCTTCCATTGAAGAGCACCAGAAATCCGAGCCCCGATGATTCGACGGAGGCGCGGTGTCCGATCCAGGTGTTGGTCTTCTCGCCGGGAGGATTGTTGAGCCAATAGCCCGCATAGGAAAAAGTCTGCCGCAGCGCCTTCAAATTCGCATCGCCGGGATAGTTGTTGCTGTCAAAACCGAGGTAGGAATTTCCGGCAGATCGAGATTGAGCACTCGCGCTTCCGACGCAAACTGACACGATCAGGGACCAACCGACCAATATTGCAACGATCTTCACAACGCTGATCTTATCTCATGGGCATTGTGAAATGCCGTATGGACAACCGTGGAAGAGCGGCGCTTCAGCGCCGCGTAAAATCGGTCTTATTTCATAACGCGGGCCTGGAAGGCCCGCTCTTCCACGGTAAGGCCGACCATTTCCACGTCTTTATGCCTCAGCGTTCTCTGCGATCTCGGCGGTGAATCGCCTTAGCTGAAAGCCGACGGCTGACAGCTAGCTCCTATCCCCCGATATGCACCATCGTCCGCGATGCCGGCACAAAGTCCGGCTCGCCGATATGATGCCGCTCTTCTTTCTTCTGAACCACACCGCGGATGAACTCCCCCAACTCTTCGTCGGACGCACCGCGCTGCATCTGCCCATGCAGGTCATGGTCCCAGACAGAAAATAAGCAGGTCCGAATCTTCCCGTCGGACGTAATCCGAATCCGGCTGCAGTGTCCGCAAAAAGGATGCGACACTGGCGCAATAATCCCAATCTCTCCTATACCATCTTCGAAACGATAGCGCCGCGCCGTCTCCGAACGCGCATGAGGAATCTCCACCAGCGGCCGGTATTCCGCCATGCGTTTCACAATTTCGTCCAGAGTGACCACGGTATCGGGCGCCCAGGTGCGTCCTTCTTCGAGCGGCATGAATTCAATGAAGCGCACCACCACGCCTTCCTCGCGCGCAAACATGCCGAAAGGAATAATTTGATCTTCGTTGAAGCCGCGCATCAGCACGCAATTCACCTTCACCGGCCACAATCCGGCGCGGCGAGACGCACGAATGCCCGCCAGCACATTGTCATACCCGTTGGGCACGCGGGTGATGCGGGCAAAGCGGTCGGGATCGACGGCGTCCATGCTGACGGTCACGCGGTTCAGCCCGGCATCCTTGAGTGACTGCGCCATGTCCGCGAGAAGATGACCGTTGGTGGTGAGGGCGATGTCGAGTGATTCGTCGCCGGTTGCATTCAGCTTCGCCAACTCCCGAACAAACTCAACCACTCCACCACGCAGCAGCGGCTCGCCGCCCGTGATGCGAATCTTCTTGATCCCCAATCCGACCAGCACTCGCGCCATCCGCAAATAATCCGCAAACGGCAGATCGCCATACAGCGCCCCTTCATTCCCCGTCCGGCAATAGACACACTTGTAGTTGCACCGGTCCGTGATCGAAATCCGGAGATCAGTAATGGGGCGCCCGAATTTGTCGGTGAGAGTCACAGCCTTTAGCACTTGGCAGTTAGCACTTGGCCCCTCTAGGTCTTGCCCAACGCCGGCACGAGCTGAAAATGGCCAAATGCCAAGTGCTAATTGCTAACTGCTTTCTTGGATGCTAGCAACCGCAAGATGATCCAACTATGGCTTCCCCGCCATCGCCTTCGCAATCGCCGCTTCCGCCAGCGGCGCCATGATCTTGAATCCCGCCGCATTGGGATGCAGGCCATCGTCGGCCAGCTCTTTTTTCAGCAGACCTTTGTCATCTACCAGTGCGGAGAAGTAATCGAGATAAACCAGGCCATTCGCCGCGCAATAATCTTTCAGCCACTTGTTCAGTTCCAGAATTCGTTCCATCGGACGCTGGGCAAAAAAGTCTTTTGATCGATCGGTGTAATTGTGAACCGGCAAGACCGAAGCAAAAACCACGCGGATGCCGTGCACCCGCGCCAGCTCCGCCATGCTGGAAAGATTGGCCTCGATGTCCTCGTTCAGCATCGGCCCGGTGTTGCCGGCAATGTCGTTAGTGCCCGCCAGAAAGACCACCACTTTGGGATGCAGGTCAATCACATCCTGACGAAAGCGCACCAGCATCTGCGGCGTGGTCTGTCCGCCAATGCCGCGGTTGACGTACGGCTTGTCGGGAAAATATTGGTCGAGCTTCCAGATATCGGTAATCGAATCGCCATAAAACACCACGCGGTTTTCCTGTGCGGGCATGGCCAGCAAAGCGCCGTTCGCGCCGCGATAACGGCCCAATTGTCCGTAGTCGTTATAGAAAACCGCGATCCGCGACGCCCGGTACTGGTCAAGGCCAGCGAAGCCAGTGGATGGGATGGGCGGTGGCGGCGGCGCGGCGGGCGTCTGGGCCAGGGCAGCAAGGCCCATGAAAAAGATGGACATGAATAGGGAAATGCAGCGAAATGGCGCGAAACGCATGTTTCCTCCTGAAACGATTGTTCACATCACGCGAAATAACGCCGCGTGTCTTCTTGGCATAATCCTCAAGGGCTAACCACACGGTCTTATCGCCACAGACTTGATCCCCCAACTGAAAGAATTCGTCTTCCTCTTCGAGCGACAACGAATCTAACGCAGGCAATCGATATGTTGTCGAGAAGAACCACGGAAGCGGCAGAGGTTTTGAAGAGCACCATAGAGGCCAGATTGTCTGCTATACAAAGCGACAACAACCTAAAGCTAGAGGAGATACGAAAGACGGTAGATGAAGAGCTGCACTCGACCCTGGAGCAGCGTCTGGGGGAAAGTTTTCGAATCGTCAGCGAGCGTCTAGAGCAGGTCCACGCTGGACTCGGAGAAATGAGGACGTTGGCCTCGGGGGTGGGTGATCTGAAAAAGGTTCTCATGAACATTAGGGCACGAGGAAACTGGGGCGAGGTGCAAGTGGGCACATTGTTGGAGCAGATACTCACACCTGATCAATATTCAATGAATGTACGGACGAATCCCGACTCAAGCGAGCGAGTAGAGTACGCGATTAAGTTGCCTGGGAAGGACTCTGCCGGAGATCCTGTCGGGCTTCCGATAGACTCGAAGTTTCCTCACCAGGATTATGAGCGTCTCAAGCGAGACGCCGGAATGGGCGGCGGTGCCTGCGGTGCGGGTTGCTGGGCCAGGGCAGAGAACGCTAACAACAGGATCGATCCAACTTGCACGACGCGACGAGAGAATTTCATTGGCATGGTTTCCTCGGGGAGACAGCATAACTTAGAGCAAGGATAGTCGCAAAGATTAGCGATTCTTTAAAACCCTTGTCATTCCGAGCCGTCCGGAGGCGAAGCCGAGGGCGAGCGAGGAATCTTCTGTTTGCGTCGGGTTGAGACGCACGTGCTTTCCCGTTCCAGGAATCCTGCCCTAACTATTTATTCCCCCTGGCACTTTGCACAGGTGTTCCCCGGGGAACACTTTGCGCGAATGTTCCCCGGGGAACACATCTCAGTTTTGCAGGATCACATCCCGTCGTAATTTGGCCCGCCGCCGCCCTCGGGAGGCACCCAGGTGATGATCTGGTACGGGTCGGCGATGTCGCAGGTCTTGCAGTGCACACAGTTCGCCGCGTTCAGGCTGATGCGCTTGCCGTTAGGCTGCGTGGCGTCTTCGACCATCTCATAAACATTCGCGGGACAAAAATTCTGGCAGGGGTTGCCAAACTCTTTCACGCAGCGCGTGTTGCAGACGTTGGTGTCGTGAATGATGAGATGCGAAGGCTGGTCCTCTTCATGCTTCGTGCCCGAGTGATAAAGATCAGTGAGCTTATCGAAGGTGAGCTTGCCATCGCCCTTGGCTGGGCCGATGATGTGGGCTTCGTCGCCGCCGTTCCTGATTGCAGGTAGCGTAGCGTCTCCAGATGTTCGTAGCCAGGCGTGTTGCGATAGCGGGCGTGCAGGCCGCGTCCGCCGGTGACTTCTTGCAGGCCGGCGTGGAACATTCCTGCCAGCATGCCGTGCTCGAATCCCTGATGGAAGTTGCGGACCTTCCAGAGCTCGTCTTTGATCCAGCTATTTTCTACTCGCTCCTGATACTGGCTGAGCGTGGTGGCGGAGGCATCGTCTTTTTTTAAGGCCTCGAAAGCAGTTTCGGCGGCGAGCATGCCGCTCTTGATCGCGAGGTGAATGCCTTTCAAGCGCGCTGAGTTGAGGAAGCCGGCGGAGTCTCCCAGGATCATCCAGCCATCGCCTGCCAGTGGCGGAAGCGCCCACCAGCCGCCGTAGGGCAGCGACTTCGCGCCGTAGCGAATCATCTTGCCGCCTGAGAGCAGGTCAGTGACGAAGGGATGCTTCTTGAATTCCTGCAACACGTGCTGCGGGTCGATGCGCGGGTCGGGATAGTCGAGGCCGGTGACGAATCCGAGCGAGACCACGTTGTCCTTGCCGCCGTAAATCCAGGCGCCGCCATATTCTTTCGTGGTCAGCGGCCAGCCCATGGTGTAGATGACCCGGCCCCTGGCGATGCGTCCCGACGGAACTTCCCAGAGCTCTTTTACGCCGATGCCGTAGGTTTGCGGGTTGGAATTCTTCGTGAGATCGAATTTCGCAATGAGCTGCTTTGTCAACGACCCGCGCGTGCCTTCGGCGAGGATCACGACCTTGGCGTTGAGATCGTAGCCCGGTTCGAAGTTTGATTTGGGCTGATTGTTTTTGTCCACGCCCTTGTCGTCGGTGCGGACGCCGGTGACGCGGTTGCCGTCGAACAACAGCTCCGACCCGGCGAATCCGGTGAAGATGGTGATGCCTGTCTCTTCCACCTTGCTTCCCAGCCATTTCACGAAACGATTCAGTGAGATGACATAGTTGCCGTGATCGCGCAACGGCGGCGGGGTGATGGGGAACTTGAATTTATTTTTCTTCGTCAGAAAGTAGACGGCTTCTTCGCCGACTTCAGCTTCGATGGGCGCTTCTTTTTCAAATCCCGGAAGCAACTCGCGCATGGATCGCGGATCAAGCAACGCACCGGAGAGGCAGTGCTGGCCAACTTCGCGGGCTTTTTCTAAAACATAAATATTTTCTTTGCTAAGTTGGGCCGTGGGATTCTTAGCATTGTGCTCATCGATCAACTGCGCGAGGCGCAGTGCACACGCCATGCCAGCAGGACCACCGCCGACAATGACAACATCAGCCGGCATGACAGGCCGTTCTACACCGGCAATGGGTTTACGAAAAACTAGCATTCAGCACTCAAGCAACAAATTCGTTGGCCACGGATTCACACAGATGAACACGGATCATGATAAATGTTTCAAGACATTTCAGCGAAGAGGATCAGGCACGGCAAGTTGTTTGCAAATACGAACCGCAGTTGGGTTCTTCACTTCGCGATGCCGTGGCACGGTACTGGTTCGCTGTGCAGCAGAGTTGTAGTAGACGCTGTGTCTTGATCCTTCGCGAACGAGAACGCAGCCATTCGCCTCGAGATGCCGAATTAGATCAACGCGCTTCATTGGGATCTCTTCTCGCTGTCTTTACGCAAGAGTTCCTGCGTTTCGGCATTTATCACGCTCAAGGCATCGTAACCTCGAATGCGGTAAGCAATCTGACCACCAGCGAGCGGTTTAGCTTCAACCTCTTCGGGAACCAGTCTTTTCAGGGTGGTTCCTATCGAAGCGAGCCCATTCGCACTAGCCGTTCCAAAGTTAAAGCCGATAGTCATTAAATAATCTCGGACTTCAGGCGGCGTAAGCCATTCGCCGCTGCGTGCTTTGAGAGCGGTCAAGACGCCCTGTTTGAGCCCTTTGAATTGCCACTGTGACTTATTGACATGCTGAGCCACTTTCCCCTGCTGTGCAGGTGTCAGCAGTTTGAACGTCGATTCAATCGTTTGCGCGAGTCTCGCAAGCTCGACCTCGATTTTCTTGCGCTGACTAACCAAATCGCTATAGTGCAGAACGAGATCTCCAAATATCTTGACGTAATCAATTGCCATGACTTTTGAACAGTAAGACATTTTGTATAAGTTGTCAATGAATTAAATAAGACATTCGGAATCAAGTGCGAATGCGGGTGATTTCTGCCCATAAGAGCGGATCTGTGAGTTGGTATTTAATCGGAGGCCTACTCAGTGGAGAAGCTGCGCGGCGGACCTTCGAACTACATTGACGAGACTGGTCTCGGATGGAATCTAGATGCAGGCTATTGCAGGTCGCTAAGCAACTGAAACCGTGATCTTCTCTCTAGTAATCTTTTTACCAGGGATACGCTTGCCGCTTAATTCGCGGTTGGCTTCCAGAAGAAGTTCGACAGCGTCACGGAGGTTTTCGCGTGCTTCTTCGAGTGTGTCGCCCTCGGAGATGGCGCCTGGCAATTCTTCTACATAGGCGACATAGCCGTCACCTTCACTCTTCGCAACCTGCTCATAGACGGCCGTCAGAATCATGTCCATACTTCCTATTTTAGAAGCTCGCCCCTAATATGAGTACCAGAAAATTGGTTACTTGTGGGGATGTACCCAAGGGCACAACTAGGCTCCCGCTTTTGCTTTCTTCACTTCTTCAATCAGGGGCGGGACGATGTCGAAGAGATTCCCTACCACGGCATAGTCAGCAATTTCGAAAATCGGGGCTTCAGAATCTTTGTTTACGGCAATAATCGTCTTGGCGCCTTTCATGCCGACGATGTGCTGGATTGCGCCGCTGATGCCGAGAGCTAGATAAAGTTTGGGGGCGACGGTTTGGCCCGAGGATCCGATCTGGCGGTCCATGGGGAGCCAGCCGGAGTCGCAGATAGGGCGCGAGGCGGCGAGCTCTCCGCCTAGGGCGTCGGCTAATTGTTTTGCGATCTCGATATTTTTTTGTTCTTTGATTCCGCGGCCGACGGAAACGATGATTTCTGCTTGCGTGAGATCGACAGCCTGTTTGGTCTCTTTGAAAATTTCCTGCGGCTTGTTGCGGATGATGTTGTCGGCGATCTCAACCGCGATGGTCTCGACAGGGGCAGCACTCGCGCCCGCTTCAACTTTGTCGCCGCGGAATGCGCCGTTCTGGAAAGTTACGAACCAGGGAGCGTCACTGGTGAAGCTGACGTCCGCAGCGAGCTTGCCTTGAAACATCTGGCGGGTAAAGACCAGTTTGTCGCCTTCTTTTTTGTAGCCGATGCAATCGGTGATGGCGGTGCGTCCCAGAGCGGTCGCGAGTTTGGGGATGAAGTCGCGCACCTGATAGGTGTGCGGCATCAGTACGAGCTTGGGCTGCTTTGCAGTGATGAACTGGTTGAGAGCGGCGGCGAAGGCGTCAGGAGTATAGGGCTCTAGTTTGGGGGACTCGACGGCGTATGCTTTCGCTATTTTTTTAGTGGCGACTTCGTTGGCCAGGCTGGTAGTGCCTGCACCTACGACGGCGGCTTCAAGCGTCCATCCGGTTTCGGCGGCCAGAGACTGGCCTGCGGTGAGGGTTTCCCAGGAGACGCGGTTTAGTTTGGCTTCGCGTTGTTCGACGATGACGAGAATGGTGTCAGGCATAAGCTTCTCAGCGTTCGATCCATACGGCGAGTTTGCAGCGTTAAGGCTCCGTGGAAGAGCGGCGCTTTCAGCGCTGCGTAAGTCAGAGGCATTTCTAACGCGGCGCTAAAGCGCCGCTCTTCCACGGTCAAACCAATGTCCCGCATCGTCTATAGAACACGGACTTCGTTGCGTAATTTGTCTACCAGCTTTTTGGCGATTTCTGCCGGCGATCCTTCGATGAATTCTGTGTTCTTTGTTTTTTGCGGCACGTACAGGCGTTCGATCTTTTGCAAGTTTGCGCCGATGGCGGATTGCACGTCCGCCAGCGTAATTTTTTTCATCGGCTTGTTTTTGGCCTGCTTGATGCCGATCAGCGTGGCATAGCGCAGCTTGTTGATACCGGATTGGATGGTGAGCAAAGCCGGGAGCGGCATGTCAACAAATTGAAAGAAACCCGCTTCGAGTTCACGTTTGACTTTGATTCCAGAATCCGTTTTTTCGATCTGCATGATGATGGTGGCGTGTGGCCATCCCAATAGTTCTGCAAGAATGACGCCGGTTTGCGCGTAGCCGTAATCGTCGGATTGCAGGCCGGTGAAAATTAAATCGAATTGCTCATCTTTGATGGCGGCAGCGAATGCTTTGGCAGTGTTGAAGGCGTCGAGGCCGACGAAGGCATTGTCTTCGAGATGAATGGCGCGGTCTGCGCCTTTGGCCAAGGCTTCGCGCAGAACCTGCTGGGCGCGTGCCGGGCCGGAAGTGATGACGACCACCTCTCCACCGTGCTTTTCTTTTTGGCGCAGGGCTTCTTCGAGGGCGAAGGCGTCGGGCTCGTTTACTTCGTAGGAAACGTCTTCGCGGATCCAGGTGCCGGTGTCATTGAGCTTGAGCGGCGCGTCTTTTTGCGGGACCTGTTTGATGCAGACCAGAATCTTCATGCGGTTTGAGTATAAATCAGCACTCAGCTATCAGCTATCAGCCGTCAGCTTTCAGCCATCAGCTTCTGGCTTTTCCTCTGATATGCGAGATCCCCTTCGACTTCGCTCAGGGCAGGCTCTCGCCCGGTTGAAAGACGCCGGGACTTCGGGATAACTTGAATGAATATTTCAAAGTTGACCCCACTACCTCAGGTGGCGGTTTGCGCGCAAGGCTCGTTACACCTGAAGATTGCGCAGGTAGGGTACGCTGGCTTTCATCATGTCGAGGTTCATTTCGACGAAGTAATTCTTGATGCCACCCGTTTTCGCCGCGGTAAAGATTTTCTTCCAGTCCAGAGTGTCCTGCCCCACCGGCATGATTTTCTTCGATTCGGCTGACCAGCCCTGCACGTGCATGGAAATAAAGCGACCGGGATATTTCGTGAAATATTCGGCGGCGTCGTAGCCGCGGCTGATGGTGGAAACCTGGAACTGGAACTTGACCAGCTTGGGATCGAGCAGGCCCAGCAATACGTCGTAGGTACGCTTGCCGTCCACCATCGAGAGCTCAAAACCCTCATTGTGAAGACCTTGCTGGATGCCAGCTTTGGCCGCGCGCTCACCCATTTTGTTGTACTCGTCGGCGGCCCGCTTCACATCGTCCATCGCCGGATTCTCGGGCCCGTCGAGGCTCGGCACCAACATCTGCGAAAGGCCGACGTCTTTGGCCCAGGAAATGGCGCGCTCCTGATTCTCCCGGAGTTCAGCGATGCCGAAGTGAGAACTGATGCAACTGACGCCGGCGTCGCTCAAAATCTTGCGGAGCTCGGGGCCCTTGTACTTGGCGAGTCCGGCGAATCCCGAGTCGTTGTAGCCCACGGGCGAGCACAGTTCAATGGTCTGAAATCCGGCTTGGGAGAGTTGCTTGATCGTGCCCGGAAAATCTTTGGCGATCATGTCCCTGACCGGCCAGGTCTGACATCCAATGGGCATGCCCAGCGGATTGGCGACCAGCTCCGGCGCACTTGTAGAAAGAAATCCAGCCGCGGCTGTGCACGCTGCTGCACTCTTCAAAAACTCTCTTCTTGAAATCGCAGACATTGCTGCCTCCATAACTGACCGTTAGAGTTCCCATCCACTTCGTCGTTCCGGAGCAACATACGTCTGCGCAATATCCGAGTTAACGCTCAATTTGGAGCGGTCCCACCCCAGTTTTTGTCCCATGCGAGATGCGACATTTCCCAGGAGTAAGGACTCGGTAACGACCCCTTCGAATTCAAAATTTCCGCCCGGCTTTACTTTGCCGCCTTTGCAGGCGTCGAGCCATTCCCGTTCGTTGCCGGGCGATCTAGGTAGGGTTTTCGGCGGTTGTTTATAGCTGTCCATTCTGGATTGGGGAATAAGTTTTGGATTGCCGCCATTGAAGGTGCAGAGAATTTTGCCGTGGTCTCCGACAAACAGCATGCCTTCGTCTTCTTCTTCGCCTTCTGCCTTCATGGCGCGGTTTTCTTCGAGTTCGTCGGGGCGAGCCGGCTTCAGACCACCGTCGTACCAGGTGAATTTTACGGGAGGCATGTCGCCGCGGGCCGGGAAGTTATAGCGAATGATTGACGCCAAGGGATACGTTTCTTTGTAACGATCGCTGGAGCTGGCTTCCACACTGACCGGCGCGTCCAACTTTAAAACGCGAAAAATGGTGTCGAAACTGTATGACCCCATGTCGCCCAGAGCGCCGCAGCCGAAATCGCTCCAGCCACGCCACACAAAAGGCAGGTAAGCGTGGTTGAACGGCCGCTCCGGCGCCGGGCCCAGCCATCGGTCCCAATCCAAACCTTCGGGGATGGGCTCGGTTTCCTTGGGTCGTTCGAGGCCCTGGGGCCAGAAAGGACGGCTCGACCAGTTCATGACCTCGCGCACTGGGCCAATGGCGCCATCCCAGATCCATTCACAGAGCTGGCGGGTGGCTTCGGATGCCTGGTTGGCGACCGCAATTTGGGTTGCGACGCCGGTCTCTTTTGCGATTTCGGCAATGCGCCGCGCCTCGTAGATGGTGTGTGTCAAAGGCTTCTGACAAAAGACATGCTTGCCTTTCTTCATCGCTGCTGCCGATACGCTGGCATGCAGGTTGTCGGTGGTACACACGACCACGGCGTCCAGGTCTTTCTCCTTTTCCAGCAGCTCACGGAAGTCGATGTAGGCGGAACAGCCGCGATACTGGCCGGAGCGCTGCTGGGTGGCGTAGTAAGCGTCCACGATCTTCTGACATGGTTCGCGGCCGGCCACGCCGCTGGTGACTGCCAAAGAATGGCTCAACTGCAGGGGCTGGTCAGGGCTGAGCCAATCCCAGCCACTATCGACGCCGAGCAGCTTGCGAACGGAATTACAGAACTCGTGGGTGTCCCACTGTGGGTAATTGGCGGCGGACTTAGTGACGTCGCAGACGGCGATACCCTGCACATCGGGTTCCTTCAAGAAGTGAAGCATGACGCGCAAGCCCTGGGCGCCAACTCCGATAAAAGCGATATTGACCTTGTCGCTGGGCGCAACGTAGCCTGCGCCGCCCAAAACGTGGCGTGGAACAATGGTGAAACCGATCGCTGCGGCGGCAGTTTGCCCGAGGAACTGGCGGCGTGAAACCGAGTTCTCCAAGAAGCTGTGAGACTGAAGTTGATTCTTCACTGTCCCCCCATAACCCAGCTAAAAGAATTCGAATCCTCACGGCAGCTGCCCGGACGTTGCAATGATCAACGCACGCTGCCGATCAACCCGGATACTTTAAATGAAACGAGAGCTTCGCATCCGGGAAAGTTGCTGGCCGGATGATAGATATATATTCCGCTGAGGATGAATATGATGCGATCGGCTACTCGGTAAAGACGACCGACTGCAGGCTGGAGATTTCGAAGCGTTTGCGGCAGCGGACGTTTTTGCAGGCCATCATGTCGTCCTTGCGCAGCATGTAGGAACGGGCTTTGGCGAAGCGGGCGCGGTCGCGCTCGTCGGCGCGGCCGGACAACTGTTTTTTCTTGTTGCGCACGATCCAGGTGACTTCATATTCGGCGGACTGACTGCAGTGGGGACAGTTCAGGTTCGCCATTTTCTTTTCGGGGCGTTCGTCGAAAAATTCGCGTTCTTCCATAAATTCCGTCGGTGGCCGTTAGTCGTTCGTCGTTGGCCTGACCTAATTATTACAGTTTTATGGCATTCGAGCTATGGCAAGATGTTAGGTATGGCGTCCAGGAAGAAAAAAGTTAAGCGGTTTAGCGCGGTGCAGGCGGTGAAGGAGATGTCCCGGGACCGGATTGGGGCGCTGCCGGTGGCGCGGGTGGTGCCGGACCGGAAGAAGAAACTGGAGACATCGAAGAAATACAAACCGAAGCTGGAAGACCTGCTGAATGAGTCGTGAACTGTTCACGGGCTCGAAAAAGCAGATCCTTCGCGACGCGAAGAACGCTTGCTCAGAGATGACAATTTAGGAAAATGCAGGCTTAGCCATTCACCGATTCGGCTACGAACCTGGCGAACTGCTTTACATCTTGATCGGTGGTGTCGAAGGAACACATCCAGCGCACCATGGACTGCGTTTCGTCCCATACGTAGAAGAAATATCGCTTTTTGATTTTGGCGATGGCGTGACGTGGAATGCGGGCGAACACGCCGTTGGCCTGCACGGGATAAGCCATCTTTACCTGGGGAATTTTTTCCAGTTCTTCTTCCAGCCGCTTGGCCATGCGATTGGCGTGGCGGGCGCTTTTGAACCAGAGATCGTTGGAGAGAAGCGTCTCAAACTGGACAGAGATGAAGCGCATTTTGGAAGAGAGTTGCATTCCCTGCTTGCGCAGATAAAGAAAATCGGCGCTGAGTTTTTTGTCGGCGCTTTTCTGGAGGAAGAAAACCACCGCTTCCGCGCCCATTAGGCCATTCTTTGTTCCGCCGAAGGAGAGGACGTCCACGCCCAGGTCGCGGGTACATTGGCGCAGGGTCAAGCCCAGGCTGGCGGCGGCGTTGGCGATGCGGGCGCCGTCCATGTGCAGGAACATATTGCGATCATGTGCGAAGCGGGCGAGGGCTTTGACTTCGTCGGGCGTGTACACTGTTCCAACTTCCGTAGCCTGGGTGATCGAGATCACCTTCGGCTGGACGTGATGCTGATCGCCAATCCCGTGATAAGCGTGGCTGACGGCTTCGACGGTAAGCTTGCCGTTGATCGTCGGGACGGGAATGAGCTTGCAGCCAGTGAACTTTTCAGGGGCGCCGCATTCGTCGGTGTAGATGTGGGCGGCTTCGGCACAGACCACGGCCTCATAGGAGCTGGTAAGAGCTTTCAGACTCAGGCAATTGGCCGCAGTACCATTGAACACGAAGAAAACATCGATGCCCCGCCCAAAGTGCTGCTGGAATTTGCGGACGGTCGACTCGGTGTAGCGATCGTCGCCGTATCCGACCGTGTGGCCACGGTTGGCGGCGGCCAGAGCCCGCAGAACCTGGGGATGCACCCCGGCATTATTGTCGCTGGCGAAGCTGCGAGCGGGTTTCATGGCGTGAACTAATGTAGCAGAGGAGGCGATTTCGGGTCCGGCGATATGAAAAATGGAAGCCCCACAGGAACAAAATTTCCTGTCTTTTTGAGTCGAGGACCCCTTCCCTGCAATCTAAGTCTGGAAGCTGGACTTCGAGACTCGGGTCAAATCAAGAACTGGTAGGCGAAAAGCGGGATGTCTAGGTTACCAAGGATGATCAAAACGACTGTCATACCGGAATGGTCCACGGAACTGCCCAAGGCATCGGCAGGGAAGATTATGCTTGGGGCGGCGCTCCTGTTGTCCGCGCTGGGCGTGGCTTGTAGCGGAAGTGCTGCCAAAGGGGAACAGGCTGGTGGACAGGGCCTCCCAGTGAAGATCGAGGTGGCCCACGCGGTGCCAGTGAGCGACACCACGGAGTATGTGGCTACGCTGAAATCGCGGGACTCGGCGGTAATCATGCCGGAGGTCGAAGGGCGAATCACAAAGATTTATGTGCATTCGGGAGATCACGTCACGGCGGGCACCGCGCTGTTGGAGATTGATCCCCGCAAACAACAGGCGACCGTAAACAGTCAGGAACACAATCGCGCCGCCCAAGAGGCAAATCTGGTATGGGCCCAGCAGCAGTATGAGCGCACCAAAGGCCTGGCCGACGCCGGGGTTGTGAGCAAACAGGATCTAGACCAGGCGAAATCCGCGCGGGATGCCGCCGATGCGCAACTGCATTCTCTCGATGCGCAGGTGCAGGAACAGCAGGTGCAGCTCCACTATTACAAGGTAGTCGCCCCTTGGGCAGGCGTGGTGGGCGATATTCCGGTACGCGTGGGCGATCGGGTCATAACTTCCACCATGCTCACCACGGTCGACAAACCAGGAAGCCTGGAAGCTTACATTTACATTCCCATCGAACGCTCGGCCGACCTCAAAATGAATTTGCCGGTACAGATTGTGGACAGCGCGGGGAAAGTCATCGCCGACAGCCACGTCAGCTTCATTTCGCCGGAGGTAGATAACACGACGCAGGGCGTGCTAGTGAAGGCGACAATTGCCAATCATAGCAACCGGCTGCGGACCGATCAATTTATCCGCGCCCGCGTGGTTTGGGGAATGCATCAGGGACCGGTGGTGCCGGTGCTGGCGGTCTCACGTATCGGCGGGCAGTACTTTGCGTTCGTCGCGGAAGACGTGAACGGCAAGCTGGTGGCACATCAGAAGCCGTTGAGCGTGGGCGACACGTTGGGCAACGATTACGTAGTGCTGGATGGAGTCAAAGCCGGCGATAAGGTGATCGTCACCGGAACGCAATTCCTGGTGGATGGCATGCCAGTGGTACCGCTGGGGTAGTGTCGAGCTTTTCGCAACTCGAACTTGCAACCTGAAATTCGAATCATAATCACTCATGTTTGTTGATTTCTTCATACGAAGACCGGTTTTTGCCACAGTCTGCGCCCTGCTTATTATTCTGGCGGGAGCGGTGAGCATTCCCACGCTGCCCATTGCGCAATTCCCTAATCTGGCCCCGCCCCAGGTTTCAGTCACCAGCTTCTATATCGGCGCCAGCGCGCAGACGGTTGAGTCGGCGGTCACCATTCCTCTGGAACAGCAGATCAATGGCGCGCCGGGAATGAAGTACATCACCTCCAGCAGCGCCAATAATGGTTCGAGCACGATCGTCGCGACGTTCGATATTACTCGCGATCCCGATCTGGCTGCGGTGGACGTTCAGAACCGAGTGAACACGGCGCAAGGACGGTTGCCAAACGCAGTAAAGGCCACGGGCATTACCATCACCAAGGCGGCGAGTAATTTTGTGTTCGGCGCTGCGGTCTACTCTCCGGATGGCCGTTACAGTCCGTTGTTCATCAGTAACTATCTGGACGTTTATGTGAAGGACTCGCTGAAGCGCATCCCTGGGGTTGCGGACGTCATCATCTTCGGCGAACGTAAGTATTCCATGCGGCTGTGGCTGGATCCGGTGCGTATGGCGAGCCGGGCGCTGACGGCCACGGACGTGGTAAATGCGCTCGCGGAACAGAACGTGGAAGTGGCGGCGGGACAAGTGGGGCAGCCTCCGATCAAGGTGGGGCAGGCGTTCCAGATCAGCGTGCGGGCGATCGGGCGGCTGAGTGAGCCGAGCCAGTTCGAAAACATTATTTTGAAAACCAGCGCCGACGGCACGCTGGTGCGGCTGAAAGATGTGGGCCGGGCCGAGCTGGGAGCTGAAGACTACAGCTCGGACGTCACCTTCAACGGCCATAACTCTGTCGGGCTCGCCGTTACTCAGCTCTCCAGCGCAAACGCACTTGAAGTGGACCGGCTGGCTCTTGCGGAGATGGCCCGGCTTTCCAAGAACTTTCCTCCCGGCATGGTGTTCGAGAATGCTTTTGATACCACCGATGCGGTCGGGGAATCGATTCGGGACGTTCTGTTCACCCTGGGAACGGCTATCGTCCTGGTGATTCTTGTAATTTTTATTTTCCTGGAAGATTGGCGCAGCACCCTCATTCCGGCCGTGACCATCCCGGTGTCGTTGATCGGCACGTTTGCGTTTGTGAAGTTGCTTGGGTTCTCCATCAATACATTGACGCTGTTTGGCATCACCTTGGCCACCGGGCTGGTGGTGGATGACGCCATTGTGGTCATCGAGAACATTGAACGCCACATTCAAGAAGGCGAAACGGACGCGCATAAGGCTGCGTCGGTGGCGATGAAAGAAGTAGCAGGCGCCGTGATTGCAACTTCTCTGGTACTGGTGGCCGTGTTCGTTCCGGTGGCGTTCTTTCCAGGGACGACAGGAATTCTTTTCCGCCAGTTCGCTTTGACCATCGCGTTTTCGATTTCCATCTCCGCGTTTAATGCACTGACCTTGACGCCGGCGCTGTCTGCCATTCTGCTGGGACGCGAGCATGGAGAAAAGGGCTGGTTCTTCCGCGGCGTGGACAAAACCATTGGCGCAATCACCAATGGATACCGCAGGGCGCTGCGCGGGTTTCTGCGGTATCGTTGGGTCGCAGTTGCGCTGTTTCTGGTTGGGCTGGGCCTGACTTACGTGATTTTGAAGCGTGTGCCGACTGGCTTTGTGCCCACCGAAGACCAAGGTTACTTCATCATCATAGTGCAAGCTCCCGCCGGAGCTTCTCTGGAATACACGTCAGGGATTTCAGCGCAAATCACCAAGATCATGAGCGACTATCCCGAAGTCGAAGGGACATTTGCGCTCAGCGGATTCAGTTTTTCCGGAAGTTCCTCAAATCTGGGACTGGTTTTCGTGCCCTTGAAACCCTACGAAAAGCGCAAGGGCGACGCGCATTCCGCGACCGCACTGGTGAATAAAGTCCGCGGAAGGCTGTTTGGGATCCAGGGCGCACTGGTCCTGGCCTTTGAGCCTCCAGCAGTGCAGGGACTCGGGACGTTTGGCGGTTTTGCGTATGAAGTGCAGGACCAGGGCGGACACACCCTGCAGGAACTCGCCGATACCACGAATGCCATGGTTCGCGCGGGCAACACGCGCAAAGAAAAAGATCTGGCGGGCTTGTACACAAGTTATACCGCCAACGATCCCCAATTCGTGGTGACCATTGACCGCGAAAAGGCCAAGAGCCTGCACGTCCCGCTGAGTCAGATTACGGACACGCTGGGCGTGTACATGGGGTCTGCCTACATCAATGATTTCGACTTCAACAACCGGTCCTATCGCGTGTATGTGCAAGCCGACCAGCAGTTCCGTGCAGCGGCCAGCAATATGAAGCAGTATTACGTGCGTTCAGACACCGGTTCGATGGTGCCTCTGGACAACCTGGTGACGATCTCGCAGACCTCGTCTCCGCAGGTCATCAGCCATTACAATTTGTTCCGGTCGGCGGAAATTGACGGCTCTCCGGCGCCGGGGTTTAGTTCCGGGCAGGCGATCACTGCCATGGAAGACCTGGGCAAGAAGAATCTGCCGCAGGGCTTCAGCCACGAATGGACGGGGCTTTCGCTAGAGGAGCTGGCCTCGGGCAGCACGACGGTCATTCTGTTCGGCCTGGGCGTGCTGGTTGTGTACCTGACGCTCTCCGCGCAGTATGAGAGTTTCGTTCTTCCCTTTATTGTGTTGCTGGCCGTACCCATGGCTTTGCTGGGGGCGCTCAGCGCGCAGTCATTACGTGGTCTGCAGAATGACGTGTACTGCCAGATTGGCCTGGTGATGCTGGTGGGATTGTCGAGCAAGAACGCAATCTTGATCGTGGAGTTTGCCGAGCAGTTGCGCGAGCGCGGCATGCCGCTGGTGGAAGCGGCGATTGAAGCGGCCCGCATTCGTTTTCGTCCCATTCTGATGACTTCGCTGGCGTTCATCCTGGGCGTGGTGCCGCTGGTGCTGGCCTCGGGCGCGGGCGAAGCGGGGAGACACTCGGTGGGGACCACGGTGTTCGGCGGCATGATCATGTCCACGGTCCTCAACCTTTTCTTCATCCCGGTTCTGTACCTCATTATCGAGGGATGGCGTGAACGTGCCAGCGGCAAGCATCCTGCACCCGCGGCCGAGTGATAATCTTTCCGGCATGAGCCGCGACGTTCTGATTCTGCGCGAAGCTGACATTCGCGCCCTGCTCGGTCCTGCTGCCTGCCTCGAAGCCGTGGAGCGGGCCTTCACCGCTTATTCCACCGGACAAGCACAACTTCCCGCCGTCATCGCGATTGACGTGGCTGAAAACCACGGCGAAATTCACATGAAAGCCGGGCACCTTCGCGGGGGGCCGTACTACGCAATCAAAATCATTTCAGGATTCTGGGACAACCCTGCGCTCGGACTTTCCCCGTACAACGGAATGGTCGTAGCCTTTGACGCCAAGACCGGCGCGCCGGCCGGTTTTCTTATGGACAACGGATTCATTACGGACATACGCACCGGAGCGGCAGGAGCCGTGGCTGCGAAACATTTGGCGCGAAAAGATGCAGGAACGGTTGCGGTGATTGGATGCGGCGGCCAAGCGAGACGCCAGGTGGAAATGCTGGCGCTGGTTCGAAAATTCCGGGAAGTGCGTGTGTGGGGGCGCGATGCGGTGAAGGCGCGGGCCTGTGCCGACGATCTGGGAAAGCATCCAGGAATTCCCGCCTGCAATTTTGCGGTGTCAGAATCAGTCCAGCAAGCGGTGGAAGGAGCGGACGTTGTCATTACCGTGACTGCAGCCCGTAAGCCGCTGGTTCAAGCGGAGTGGTTGAAGCCTGGCGTCACGATTATTGCTGTGGGTTCCGATGGCCCGGATAAACAGGAACTCGATGTGGGAGTGTTGGCAGGGGCGGACAGAATCGTGGCCGACAGTTTGCCGCAATGTTTGCGTCTAGGAGAGATTCATCATGCGGTCGAGGCTGGAGTGATTACACAAGAGCAAGTCACCGAACTTGGCGAGGTGACGGCAGGGATCAAGCCGGGACGGGCTTCAGAGGATGAAATCATTGTCTGCGATTTGACGGGCGTCGGAGTGCAGGATGTGGCGGCTGCGTCAGGGGTGATGGAGCGGGCCAAAGCGACAGGGCGCGGGGAGAAGATTGCAATCTAGTTCATGAATCACGCAGGCGCGGACGCCCTCGTCTGCGCGCAAGCTTTAGCTCGCCGTGATATACCTCGGGCACTAAAAGGGCGTGGAGGAAACAAAGTTTTACCGAAGCGCCCCGCCAAGCAAAATCGCGGGCTTTGCCCGCGGGGCAGGTGAGGCACCCGCCCCTACGTGGGCGTTGGTCATCCGCACGATTTCTTATGCAGCCTTGCGATATTTCTTCTGCAGTTCCGCCAAGGTAAGGTCTACGCGCGCCAGGCCACGCAAGGTGTAGCCCACGTCGTAGCCGAATCCCACGCGGATGAAGCGTCCACCACCGAAGTGGTCTCCCGGAGTGATCAGCACGGAGCGTTCTTCGCGCAATTTGTCGAATAATTTTGTCGACGTAATCGGCAGCTTGTACTTGAAATAAGTGATGGCGCCGGCCATGGGCGGAATGTAAGTGAAGAGGTCGTCGTGGGAATGTATCCACGATTCGAGTCTTGGCAGGTTGCGGCGAATGATGGCGCGGGTGCGATCGAGGATCTTTTCTCTGCGGGCCGGCTCCATCACGATGCGAGCGAGACGGTCGGAAAGCATGGTTGGAGTCAGCGTCGTGTAGTCGCGATAGGAACAAAGCCTGGCGATGGTTTTTGGCGGAGCAACGATCCATCCGATGCGCAGGCCGGGTAGACCGAAGGCTTTCGAGAGTCCGGAGGTGATGATCACTTTGTCATAGCGTCCCCAGAAGGTTGGAGAGAGCGGACCGGTGACTTCTGCGCCACGATAAATTTCATCTACCAATAACCAGGCGTTGGCTTTGCGCGCGACGCGAATGATTTCGGACATTTCCTCTTCATTCAGGACCGCGCCGGTGGGATTGTTGGGGTTAGTGACGACAATTAATTTGGTCTTCTTGCTTACCGCACGGCGAAGACCTTCCACATCAAGCGCCCAGCGCAGCTTCCCGCTCTCGCGTCGTTCGACCAGGTGAAATGAATTTGTTTTGGCGGCGTAGGCTCGGGAGAGTCCCCAGGCCTGCAAATAATTGGGGAGCATGATGGCGGCGTGGTCGCCTTTCTCGAGCAACCCCCAAAGCGCAGTGAAGTTGGCTTCCGAGCCTCCATTGGTGACCAGTACGTGCTCGGGCGTGGCGCCATACCACTGTGCGATGTTTTCGCGAAGTTCCTGGGAGCCATCTGATTCTGGGTACTTCAGCCCGATAGAAAGAAACTTGGCGGCTGCTTCGGAGCCTTCCACCAATTCGTCGACTCGCAGGGGAAGAACGCCGCTCTCTGAGAGATTGAATTCCACTTGATGTTCGTACAGGCACTGCGTTCGTTCCATGCGGAACAGATCGATGCGCAAGGGTCCTCCCAACGGGCGCAGGGCGCCGGAGGGCAAACTTTAACAGAGGCAGGAGTGGGTGTAAATTCGCGATTCGAAAAGAGTGTGACCCGCGGACAATGCGGCGCTTATCGGGAAGCAGACTGCGCGGTCCCGGGCACCGTACTCATCGCCGCGCCGAGCACGAGCCCCGGACCATGCTGCTGCAAAAATACAATCACTCTTACATTCGACAGATCCGTGCGGGGATTGATCGGGACCTCGGCCTGCTTTGCAAAGCTATGGTTCTTGTCAGCAGTGCCAATTTTGGTCATGCTCTGCACGACCGCAACGTGAGTGAGATGGCGGCCCTCGTTCTCACCTCGCTGGACTTGCGAATCAGCGTGGTGCAGCGTGACCACCAGATAAACGTCCGCGGTTGAGATTTTGGCAGACTGCGGGAGCGCGTCAGCTTCCACATAAGCGCGCAGCTTGCCGTGAGCGTCCGCTGAGATGGAGGAAATGCGGACTGGAACCTTCTGCAGGTGGCTGGCTTTCTCGATAGCTTGTGCTGCTAAACGTGAATTATTGCCCACGAACTCAGTAGCCCCATCCGCCACCATTTGAGGAGTGTAAGAACTGGCCAACCCAAAGTGGGTCGCGTAGGCAGCCTGCCGATCCGTGGCCAAGGGGGACGAATAGGGATCCTTCCAGCCGAGGTGGTCCCAGTAGTCGACGTGTTCGCTGAGCACGATCATCTGCGCGCCGGGCACGGAGTGGGACTTGTCGAGTTGTTGCAGCAAGAGGTCGGCGGGAGGGCAACTGGAACATCCCTCGGACGTAAATAGTTCAACGAGGATTGGCGCGGAAGGGGTGTCGGCGGCAAACGTCAACGATCCCGTAAACAATGCTGCAGCCAAGCCCAGGAGCGGCAGAATTTTCATCTCATGCCTCATTTCATCTTTATCTTTTATCTCGCAGTTTACGCGCAGAGCTGGATGGTGAGTAGATGCCTGCGATTGACAAAAGTTCCAGGGGCTCACGCGACCTCAGGAGCTGAAGCGCGTGCGATATTGTGAAGGCTTGGCGGCCCGGCTAGAAGCCGGGCCCTTCCCGAGCGTTGTCCACGGTCAGTTTTGTGTTGCTGACCGCCTATTCCGGGTTTTCATTTTGGCGGTGCCGTCATCTCCATGGCCCAGATTGCCGCGGGGCGCATGTACATGGATGCGCGATAGTACCCCGTTTTCTCCCAAGCCTCGGGAGTGCGGAACCAGTAACCCTTGGTTTCGTAGGTGGTGTGGTAAATGCCCCAGGCGGTGCGATAGCCCTCATCTTTTAATCCATCGCTCAGCATGAGCGCAGCTACGCCGAATGTGGTGCCGGTCCAGACTTCCTGAACCTGTTCGTTGGTGGTGATGATGCTGCCGTCGGGGGCCATGCCGTTGACCGCGCCCATTTCACCTTTGGCGAACTTCATCACGTTGAAGTCATAAATTTTCTTTAAGGACTTTACCTGCATGTCACGCGGCACCAGGTCGCCAAGGCCGGTCATATTGGCGTACCACTGGCCGGCTAGCTGGTCGGCCTGGATGTCGTTGCGATATTCACTCATGGTGTCGTAACGGAAATAGTCTCCGTTCCACAGCTTCGAGATATAGGTGGATTGTCCCTTAACGAACCATTCGTGATATTTGGTTGCGGAAGCGGTGTCTCCAAGAGTAGTTGCTATTTCTTCGGCCGCGCGCAATGCCGCCAGCCACAAGCCACCACAATACGCACTTTCGCCATGGACAATCCAGACGTCGTAGGTCTGGTCAGGATAGTCGTCATTTTGCGGAAGCCCGTCGCCGACGCGATCATACTGCCGCAAATGTTCGAGCGCTTCCTGTACCGCCGGCCAGGTGTAGCGCAGGAATGCCCGATCGGTCTTGCCGGTAAATACGTAATCGCGATACACCATCAAGACGAATTTGCTGTTCAGGTCCTTCCAATCGTTGGTGTTCTGCCAGCTAAAGGCGTTCACCTGAATGAAGGGATCTTCCTGAGGAACTCCCAGATCGTGAGGCACCGCTCCCTTGGCCTTGCGCTCACGAAAATGCAGAGAGCCTGTTTGTTCTGTTTTCCATAGCCACAGGTATTTGTCGGTTAGATCCTGGGGAACGGTGTCGGCGAACTGCCGGAGTTCCTGCTTATCAATGTCGGGCCAGAATTTCACCAACGGCATGGAACCGTAAAAACGCACGTCGAGCGTGCCGTAAAAAGGATAGTCAAAGCACTCCATAAAAGCGAAACTGTAGGGAGTCTTGGAATCGGAACCGACCGGGCGGCCCCAGAAAGAACCGCCATCGGCAAGAATGTAGAGTTCGTTGAACAGCATGCCGCGATACCACAACGGCTTGCTTTCATCATTGACGTAGGGAGCCTGCCAGGCGTCGATGGCATCGCTCCATCGCGCGGCATTCAGCAGACCATCTTTCGCGATCTGCCAGGCATTGCTGCCGGAAGTCCCGTAGAAATCGGTGTAGTGGCGATACCATCTTCGTCCCGAACCAAATTCCACGATGGGGAGATCCCATGCAATCACCATGGGTATGACCTTCTTCTCACCTGGCTTCAAGGTAAACCGTACAGAAATGGCGCCGGCAAGGTGCTCGCCGCTGCTGGCCCATGCCTGGTCGCTGTTGGCAAGCCGGCCGTCCTTGGCGAAAGGCGTCCAGACTTCATCTCCGGACGACTCGGGAGAAAATGTGGTCTGGTAAGAGATCTCGACGCCGGGGGATTCAAGCGACGCCACCACCATCTGACCGTCCCACTCGTCTTTGACTCCATCCGGATGAACGCGGTCGAAAACAATCCCCTTCATACGGGTGGCCACGCCCTCGTCTTCGCTAACCATGCGATTGATATTTCCGTAGTCGAGGCTGTTCTTCATGGTGGGAGCAAAATCGCGAAACCAGCCCAGCATATTGCTCCACGAAAGCAAAACCGAAACGGTCACCGGCTTGTCGGTGGGATTTTCGGCGTGCCAGCGATACACCGCGACCGGATAACTGCTCTCCCGATAATTGTCGGGAAGAATGGGAGAGAACTGTTCGAGCGTTACGTGGGCGGGAAACTTGTCGGAGCGATAGTCGTACCAGGATTTCGGATAAAGAGAATAATAGTCGCCCGCACCCGCCGGATAATCCCACTTCCAACTGCTTAGTTGTTTACCGTCCGGGTGTCCGGCCGTGAGAACCTGCGCGAAACCATCCGGAGAGCCTTCGGACTTTTGATACATGGCGAATTGGTTGGCCCAGACGGTTTCATATTTGTGAGCGCCAGTTTTAATGTGCCAGCGCGCGAAGTCGCCGCGATAGGTGCGAGAAAACGTTCCCGCGCCGAAACCGCCGACCGGCGCGCCTTGCCAGTAGCCGTCGTCAATCATGTCTGTAAGGGCGGGCTTTTTCCCGCCGGCATTCTCCAGAGGAACCCCAATGCCTCTTTTCCAGGCCGCTTTCGGAATGGAGTCGCCCGCCCATGCGCAGGACACGCAGACCAGAAGGAGCAAGAGAAAAATCACGCACTTCGACAGCCGCTGCTGCTTCATGAAACCTCCCGGGAATTCTTCCATGATCTCTTTTTTCGCTACACGACTTCGAAAATTCTGATCGGTCCAAAAGGTGCTGCTGTTGGAAAATCGTTATTCTAAGGCATTCTACAGATTTCTTCCGGACATAGAAAGTGGGATCTCTTCGACATCGCTCAGGGCAGGCTCTCGCCCGGCCGAAGAACACCGGATCTTCGAGATGACTGGGGGAATTTTCGAAGTTCTGCTTATTGCTGATTGTTGGCGCTTGCCGGCCACTTTAGCCGCATCAGGGGATCGCCAAACAAGATGTACGTCCGGCGCACGTCTGGATCGGCAATACCTGACTTGGCTTGATGAACCGCATCTCCCAGGGCTGGCGTGGGTTGGGTGAAGAGCGACTGGACCATTACTTTGTCCATCTGGGCCTGCGGGTCAGCCTGGTTGAGTCCGGAAGATGCCCAGACAGCCACGGCCCCGCCACTCTTGGCCAGGAGCAAGGACTCCGCCAGACTTTCGGTGTAAACATCCTGGAAGAACCCGTTGAGACAATTCATGATGAGAAATACCGGGAGGCGCGAACCATTGGTCAGAGAAGATGCCGCCGCATTGTCGAATAGATCATCACCGGCCCAGACCTCCACGGAACCATGCCCGGTGTAGTTGACTAACAGATCACCACTATTGATGCCCCAAACAATTTGTTGCCTCACGGAGCCCGCGTCCAGGTCGCCGGCGAAGATGTCGTGCACATTCATCGAAGGTGGCAACTGGCTCTGGGCCGCCTTCGCTTCCTTGGTGAAATTGATGGTGTCGTCGCGGTCCGCCACCATCAGGGTCTGATTGGTCCAACCACCCGGCGAGGCGTGGGCGTAACCCACGATTTTTCCGACCACGGTACTGGCGTCGTCCGCTGTCCGCACCGGCAACCGGCCGGTGGCGATCTGCGCAAAGCCGGTATTGCTAAAGTCCGAGAACCAATCGTCGGAAGCGGTTTTCAGTTCCCGGGTGACGATGGCCTTGGTAGGCACGAAATCGAAAGATCCAAGACCCAGATAGTTCCGCGGATCCAGCGAGGCGTCTCCCATTAATAAGAGATATTTGGGCGCAGTCGTCCAGTGAGTGGTGGCAGTCTGCAGGAAGTTCCGGATGGCATACGGGCTCCGTTCTCCAAAGTTGAACTCGTCATAGAGGTCGTTCACGTTGACGATCGCCACGGTCCTGCCTTCGGCCCGGTGTAAACGGAGCAAAGGATCCAATTGGCCCGCGAATTCAGGATAGGAAATCATCACAACTTCGCTCCCCGACTGCGGACTATGCCAATTGGAAGGGTTGTTGCGCATCACGCTCAAAGGGACTGCGATCCGTTTATCGGCCAACGCCAGCAGGGTGTGCCTGCCAGAAACTAGCCAGGGGACCTTGCCCTCCAGAATGTACTTCCCCTTGTCCCCCGAGACTTGAACCGCAAGCTCAATGGGCTGCACGGGATTGGTGATGTCCACTAGCCGACTGGGAGGCTGATGGAAACCGTCGATCACTACATGATCGCCGGGCTCGGCTGTGAACTTTAGATAATCTGATTCTGCCGTGTAGGTGTGGGGATAAGTGAGCGTAATGTAATCCACCAGGCTAAGATCGTTCTCGCCATTCTGCGCGGCCAGAGTCACCGTGTTTGAACCTTGACGCAAAACGCCGGCAGGCACGGAAAAGGTGATGCTGCCCTCATTCTGGCCGGTGAAGGTCAGCTCACCCAAGGTTGAGCCATTCAGGACGATGGTCACATCGTGGGGCTGCGCTTCGGTGACGCCTTGTAGGACCACGCGCAAACTGGCATTCCCAGTTATCGCAGACGCTAAGTTCGCGGTGTTCAGCACCTGGTCCACTGCGGTGGTGGAAACCAGCGCGCCAAAGAAATTGTCGGTGTTTTCTTTCAGTAGAGCCGCAAAATAGGTGGTGCGCTGGTTCAATAAGACCGTACGCAAGAAGCTTTGCGGCTGTGGCCCGCCACCACTGTAGCCTTGCTGGGCGATTCGCAAGCCGGCTTGATTTCCGGAGACCAGCCAATAGACCCGCCTGTCCGAATAGAAAGTATCAATTCCGGTGCCGTAAAATTCGATCGTGGCTTGCGGTCCGAACCCACCGGGACCGGCGCCCGCGCCATTGATACGAATCGGCTGTTCAACTCCTTCCGCAAAAAGCCTGAGCAGGCTGGGATCGACGGATGCGCTTATCCCCGCAGCGATCAGTTGCGGTTGAGTAACTTTGTACCATCCCTCATGTCGCAGAAGAATCTTGACTGCCGGCTGCGCGGCAAGTTGGAATTGCGTCTGCTGCTGTTGGGAAGTGCTGCCGGAGACTGGTGCAACCGCTTCGAGAACCTCGCTTGCTGGCGAGCTCCCCTGGAGAGAGTCTTGAGTGTTCAACTCCCCGATCATTAAGGCTCGCGCTGCACTTTGCCCAGTAGGATCACTCCTCGGCGAGATGGGGCCGTGGAATGTCCCCGCCCCGTTCAGGTCCACATCCTCAAGCCAATAGAGGCTGGAAATTGCGCCGGGAGAACGATCCATCCAGGCGTAAGTCTTGGCGCCGTGCTGCTCCAGAGCATGCCGCATCATTAGGGCGGACCCGGCAATCAATGATGGATTCAACCGGACCCGTTGGCCATTTATTTCGCGATACACATTGAAGCCAAGATTTCGCAGCTCGCCGCCGGTCTTCCAGGACAACAACGAACCTCCGCGGATAGCGGCGGCGGTGAACGATTCGAGTTTCACTCCGGTGGGAGTTTCGATCAATTCACTCTGGGTCGCGAAATTGTTGGCGAACAAAGCGTCGGCCTGGGCCTCCGACACCTGCGCGGTATTCACCGCCTGGGAGGGAGTGATGGCCGTCACTTTGATGGTGATGGTCGCCGATACACCAACATTCATGGTGCCGATCGTGCAAGTCACTGTGGGCGCGGCGTACGAGCAGCTTCCCTGGGTCGTCGTGGCTGACACATAGGTGACGTCCGTAGTGGGCAGCGGATCGTTGACCACCACGCCGGTAGCCACGGTTGGCCCGTTATTGGTCACGACCAGCGTGTAAGTAAGCGTCTGGCCCTGCCGAACCGGGTTTGGCGAAGCACTCTTGGTAATCGAAACATCGGTACAGGGAACTGCCGCCGAATTCGGCCCCGGAGACGATCCAAGCGGCACATTGGTCGCGCTGATTCCCGATGTGCCGGCGGTGGCGCCGTAAGGAACTCCGGGATTCTCGGTGACTCCGTTGGCCCCACCAGTGACGCTGAGGCTGGCCGGTGTTCCCGAAACCAGGATGACACCGCCGGCTCCACCGCCTCCGGGGCCGTGCCGGTTCGCGAGAGTGAATGCCTGGGTATCCCAGGCGTCTCCACCGCGGCCACCATTTGCCGTAAGAGTGAGGCCGCCCTCACCACCACCGGAAGAAAGAATAATAATGCTCCCGCCTGCGCCGCCACCGCCACCAGCGTCGTTCAGTGTGTTGTTGTAGGCGGCTGCACCGTTGGCGGAAATCGTGCCGGTACCGGTCAAGCTTCCCACTCGAATGATGACGATCCCTCCGCCAGCTGCACCGCTGCTCGACTGAGCGATCTGCGCTGCGGTGGGGACTGGAGTGTCTGTGGCAGTGTCATTATTTCGTGATCCCGCCCCACCGCCACCACCTAGTGTGATGCGTGTGATGGTTGCTGGAAAGGCCGTGCCCCCGAGGCCACCCGAACTCAGATTGGCCTGCCACGCATTTCCCCCGGTGCCGCCGGTGCCGCCGTTTCCACCGCCCCCGCCGCCGGCGTTTTCATCATTCCCGTTGGGAGAGGCAGCTTGCGGATTAGCATCCGTGCCTCCACCACCGGCATCGGCTGGCGCCCCGCGCGCCATGCTGCCGTTGGGATAGCCATCGATCGTGGTGCTCAAATAGGTATTCCCCGATTCCACCCAGAACGGCGTGCCGGCCGTGCCCTCGCCCTTGGATCCATGTGCGCCGGCTTCCTTCACACCGGTATAAGTTGTCGGCGAAGCTAGACGGTAATCAGTATTTGCGCCGGCCCCCCCCGTCAGCGCCAGACCGGCCCCGCCGCGGAAGCCCAGTCCGTCGACCGTGACTTTGCCGCCGCCCAAAGCCAGGGCGCCTTCGAGATCGAGACTCACTACGCCGCCGGTGGAGCCGTTCCAAGCCGTTGCGGTCAGGCCCGCCCCCAGCGTCGCAGCCGCATAGTGTGGCACTCGAACCACCTGAAAGGTGAATTGCCCCTGGGTCGCAGTAGCGGCTGAGGTGGTATAGCTGTACAGAATGCCGCCCCCCGGGCCGGCCCCTGAAATATTGACTGTGCCACCAGCCAGCCCGAGGGCGCTGGTAGCGATGGCGAATTCGTAAAAGCCCGTGCTGTTGAGATTGGTAGCACCAGATCCGGTGGCTCCGTCACCGTAGCTGGAAGTATTTGTGGAATTGATGTTGGCGTTCTGCATCTGGATCACGAGCAGAAGATCGCCAATTGCGATCGGGGTAGTGGCGCCCGTGGCGGTGCCAAGCGTAAGAGACGTCGCCCCCGTGGTAACGCTCGCAGTGCCGGGATAATAGGTATTAATGATCCCAGTCAATGCGGTTGGAGCGTTGGTCGAGGTCGGAGTTGTACAGGTGAACGCCTGTGAGAAACCGACACCGGTGGCGGAGTTGTTGGCATTGTTGAGGTCGGCAACCGTGCCTGCAACGCTGGCGGTATCTGGATATCCTCCAGTTCCACCGGGGCTCACCGTCAACGTAACGGTTGCGGTTGCATTGGGAGCTATCGTTCCCAAAGCACAAGTGATCGTTGTGACTCCGCTACAAGAGCCCTGGCTTGGGGTCGAAGTCACCAGAGTCAGTCCGCCCGGCAATGTATCGGTGAGCGTCGCGCTGGTTGACGTAGGTCCGTTGTTGGTGACTGTGATTGTGTAGGTGAAATTCGCAGGATAGAGAGCGGACGAGCCGGTAACACTCACCGCCAGGTCGGCTTGCAACGGACGGACGGAAACAGCGGCCACCGCCCAGTTTGAGTTCCCGTTAAAAGTTTCGGAAAGTGGAACACTGGCCGCTCCTGTTCGCGTGGAACCCGTAGCGTAGACATCCGTGTTGGGGCTGTTCCCTCCGGATGACTCCGCATTCCACTGGGGCACTTGGGTGGCGCCAAAGCCAGCCGGGTTGGCCACCGTCCGGTCACCCTCGATGGCGAGAGTATCGATCACCATGTCGTTGACTGCACTGGGAACATTGACCGAAGCAATGTTGCTGGCGGCGGCGGAAGCCGAAGCAAAAGATCGTATGGGTGAAGTTTGATCGGCACCAGTAAATGTAGTCGCTCCCGCATACACGCCCAGAGTTCCGCCACCTCCAGGAAAATTCAAAGTGACCACTACGGCGTGGGTTCCCGTGGTCGGAGCAATGCGATACCAAATTTCCACTCTTCGGGTCTTGGCGGCGTCGGTGAGAGACCCCGCGGAGGTCAAGGCGAGTCCGTTGTACGTCACCGTATTGACGGTAGCGTTCGTGTTGTTCACGACGTTGATTGAAACTCCGACCACCAGCACGAGATTGGTGCCGGTTGCGGTAGTGACGTGGTTAAAGGTGAGCGTCGGGGCGGCGTTGGTCAGTCGTGCTCCGGCGAAGGTGGTCGCGTCAACCGCCACTTGTCCGAACAAAACCGAGGGGCTCGCTAAGACTGCCAGCAGTGGCAGGATCCACAACTTGCTCGGCCGGACTTGGCGGGAAATAAGACTTCGCAGCGCTGCCGTGTTTCGCTGGCCCAGCACCCAACGCAGTGTTCGGGAAGCCAGGCTTCGCGTCTGCGCCGCCAAAGACCGTGCGCGGGCTTGCGTTCCGTCAAGGGGGACGATATGAACTCGTCCGTTGTGGTTTTCTTCTTTCGCGATCACTTTCCCTAGAATCTCCCGCCCCCGCACGATGCCATCCATCTCCGTCCCTGCGTCTCCCCTGGTCATGAAGACATCATTTGAGCGGTCCCTGAATACCAGGCGGTGGGCCGTGTAATTCCTTCCACTCGCGAACAGGACGATGTCACCTTTTCTCAATTCGTTTATGACCACAGGCTGCACGTGCAAGACCTCGCCGTCCCGAATGGTTGGTAGCATGCTGCGGCCGCGGGCCTGAAATCGAAGTCCCAATCCTGCACCCAGAACCGCCTGACTCATGGAGCCGAAGAGCTCAGAATGGGGCGTGTCCTCAACCATACGGTCAGCCATGAAAGTCCAGGATCGTCTCGACCGCACTGCCATCGGGGAGAAAGCGATAGCGATAGCAGGGGACCGATTCGGTGATGTGATGAAGATAAGCGAGCGTCGATTCCAGCGGCCGATGTCCATGAAACGGAGGAAACGAACGCGCGAACAATTCTCCCACCGCCTCGGTTGGAGAAAGCGGCGCGATTTCGTTCTTGTCTCCGTGTTCAAGCACGAAAATGCGGTTGATCTGCATTTTTTCCGCAGCCGCGAACCCCGCCTCGCCATGCCAGGGGGTTCCATGCATCCACAATTCATTTCCCCGTTCCCGCAGGACGATTCGATCGTCGCTCAGAATTCGTGCATCGCGGATCGACTTCCAAAGCATGGTGGTTGTGCTCTTCCCCGCGCCCGAGTGGCCAACGAACAAGTGCCCTCCGGTTCCACGATCGGCTAACCCGCAGCCGTGAACTTCTACACCCTTTCCCCGGGCCAGCCAGTTGGTGACCAGCAATTCGTCCAGCGGATACTGCAGCGGGTGCATTGGATCCAGTTCGCCGAGGCACTCACGGCTCAGAAACAATTGCGCCTCGGAGAAACTTCGGTTGGCACACAACCTCTTATAGGGTCGGGCCCCCAACGCTGGTGTTTCAAAATCGATGATGTACCCGTAATCGCGTGCATACATGGTCCACAATGAACCTGAATCAAAAAGCTTCTTGCCCAGGGGCCTCTGCAGCTGTTCCACCCAGGCGATGCTGATTTCGATGTCGCATTCGGCCGACTCGACCCTGAACGCGTCGAGGTCGGACGGCAAGCAGATGTCCTGCGCCGAACTTCCACTCAGACCAATCGACACGTCCGCGATCCGGATGCAGCAGCGATGCATCCCCGCGGGTTGTTCGCTCATTGCGGGTTGTGATTGTTCAGCAAACATTCCTTTTCAAGAACCAACAATCATGCAGCCGCCAAGAGACGAGCAGGTTGGAACTGGCCCACTGGTATTCATGGACTTACAGTGTCCGAGCACGGCCTCGCCGGGACGGAGACTGATCACCGTAAGTTTTGGCGGTTCGTAGGTCTTCTTTTCTTTATCTTTGGGTTCTTCGCTCATGGTTTGAGTTCTCTCCCGCTCACTGATACGAGTGGCTCCCGCATCCTCCGCAACCTGTATTCGAAGACACCGCCCCATTGCTCAGAATGGGAAGAAGCACCTGCGGGCTCTTCCATTCCCCCACATTGATTTCTTTGGCCACGATTCTGCGGGCTGATTCCTTCACCTCTGGATAGTGCCGCCCATCGGCGCAAAAATCACACTCTCCATGCTCCGGAACTTCGAAGCCCAGGGCCATCGCCCGCAAGTGTGCGACTTCGCAGAGAAAATCTACGGGAGACTCCGCGTTCCCGCTTTCCAACTCACCATTCGCGGGACACATGCTACACACCGAGTGAATGCGGCAGTTCGCGCATTTCGAAATCTGCGTGCGTTTGCGTTGCCTGACCTTCAGCAGGAATTGGTCCCATCCCTCTTTCACGCTTCCCGAACGGATGTCATAGGTCTCCTGATGAGAAAGCACGCAGATGCTCATGTGACCATAGGGATCGATAGCGAAAGCCTTCACTCCTCCTCCACAGGAGTACACAGTCGCCCCATTTCCTTGAGGTTCGGGGGCCTGCATTTCTCGTGCGAGGTTCTGGCTATGCTCGGCCGCGACTTTGGGCAAATGCATGTCGAGAGCAACGACCTCTTCCGGCGACAGCCGCACCGCCAGCGGACTCTGCGAGCAATCGATGCGCGGACTCAGCAGCGAATCGGTCTTGAAATCCAGACACAGTTCCTCTTCCACGAATGCCTTCATGGAAAGGACCTCATGTTTGTTGATGGTGGTCCCGACCGTTTTCAGTTTGAGCGGCAGTCCGCGGTCCCGCAGGAGCTTGATTCCGCGAATGCAACGCTCATAGCTGCCAGGAATCGCCGTCAGCGCTTCGTAGGTCTCTTTGGTACGGCCGTAAAGCGTGATTTCGACTGCGAACGGGGGCCAATCGCGCAAGTAGTCGGCAATCTTCTCGGTGATCACCGTGCCATTGGTGAACAGGGTTATCAGGAAACCCTTCTTCTTCGCGTGGGTATAGATTTCCAGGAAATCCTTGCGGGCAAAGATCTCGCCTCCGGTAAACAGGAGCCACAGCACACCCATGCCCGAAAGATCATCGAGCAGCTTGAAATATTCTTCTTTCGAAAGCTCACGGTTGCGCGCTTCCATGTCCGCCATGTCGAGGTTGTTGTAACAGTGCTGGCACTCCAGGGGACAACGCCGCGTCACCTCAATAGCGACTTCGAGCGGAGTGCGCTTGCCCGCATAGTGCTGATGGATCGCGCTGCTGAAATCGGTATAGGTGGCTGTGCTCATTCTTCAACCGTCTCCGCGCACATCAAACGAATTGTGCGCTTGCAGCTTCTCACGCGGTCTTCCCGAGTTCTGTTCGATGGCCTACATCCGCACCATGAACCTCAACAGCCATCACCAGCTCAGCTGAACGCATGTCCTGCAGAAACTGCTCAACGTCCTGCATAGCCTGCATACGGCCCACCTGGTATTCGCCCTCGATCAGGTCTATTAACGTGTCCACTGTGGTGGGCTTGGCCAGAGCTTCCCAGATGGCGGTTCCCACGTCGTTAAAACTGTAGATGGAAGCCAGATCGCCGACCTTGCCACGCACGGGCACGACGAGAGTCTCTCCGGCAATCAGGCGGGAGACGACGGAGGAGGAACGAACATACGCATTTGTGACGATCATGGGCCCAATTTCTCGCGGACAGACCACACCCCGCCCGCGCTCGTCTACATTTGAGACTGCAACGTCCACCTTAGCAAAGTCTTTGCAATCTTTATGTTTGCTAGATAGGTACTACTGGATCACCGAGTCACCGAGTGGAAATGGAAAAAACCGGAGAGATCTGCGGACTGTAGGAAACGTCAGCTCCGGAGGAGCAGCCCTTCACGATCCGCACCGGGGCACGGCGGAGAAGCCGTGCCCTTCATGCGATGCTCTATTTCTTTTCATGAACGTGATAGCGCAGGACCCTGCCCAGATTTTTCCCGCGAACGATGCCGACGGAGTGGTAGGCCAATCCCCACGAATCGATCGACGACATATCGGGAAAGATGCAGGCCTCCAGCGACTCATCGATGGCTCCCCACTGCACCCAACCGCCGCCGCCCAGATTGGTGCCACCAAACTGATCGGAACCGCCAAGCTGAGTGCAATAGAACGAAGCCGGATTTGCCCCATTACCGGGAGATTGGAGTGGCACCTTGGCATAATAAGCCAGCGCCGCCAGCGTGGGCTTGGTTGCGTAAAGCGTGCTCAACAAGATGTGGATGCGGGACCCGTCGCCCTTGGCGGTGAACTCGCAGAAATGGCGCACCCCGGCCAACTGCAGCGGGTTCGAGAAGTTGGTTCCGAAGTAAGGATAGCGGGCCTCAACCACGCCGCCGTTGTCGGTGCAATATTTGCCCGCCACGGTGTCGGCGTTGTCATCGGCGTAGGCTTTTTGAACACTGCCTCCGAATAGCAGCAACGTGAAAGCCGTTAAAGCGAGAACAGTCGAAAGGCGTTCGGTGAAAGTCTTCAAGGGAGGGCCTCCTGGGATTGCAACTGAAGCAGTTGCTCAAGAGCCGGAATTCTAGCACGGAAGCCGCGCCGGGCGCGCGCAGCAAGGAATCTAGCTGTGACCGCCAGTCAACTCATGAACAATGCTATTCACGAACGCCTTGGCGTCTCCGAAGAGCATCAATGTGTTGTCCAGGTAATAAAGAGGATTATCAATCCCGGCGAAGCCCGGATTCATGCTGCGTTTGATCACCATCACGGTGTGGGCTTTGTCGACGTCGAGAATGGGCATGCCATAAATTGGGCTCGACGCATCGCTGCGCGCGGCAGGATTGGTGACATCATTGGCGCCAATCACCAGAGCCACATCGGTCTGCGGAAAGTCCCCATTGATCTCGTCCATTTCGATCAGCCGGTCGTAAGGAATATCTGCTTCGGCCAGCAGCACGTTCATGTGTCCAGGCATACGTCCCGCAACTGGATGAATGGCAAACCTTACATCCACTCCCCGCTTGCTGAGAGCGTCATAAAGTTCGCGCACTTTGTGTTGCGCCTGTGCGACTGCCATGCCGTATCCAGGGACCACCACAACCTTATTTGCCGCGGCCAGAATTCCCGCCGCTTCCTCGGCCGTGGCGCTACGCACCGTTTTGGCTTCTTGTGCACCTGCGGCGGAGGCCTGCACCTGGCCGAACGCTCCGAATAAGACATTCGTGAACGAGCGGTTCATGGCCTTCGACATGATGATCGAAAGGATGAGCCCCGAAGAACCATCCAGCGCGCCAGCAATAATTAAAAGCTTGTTATCGAGAACAAAACCCATAGCCGCGGCGGAAAGTCCGGCGTAGGCATTCAGCAAGGAAATCACCGTCGGCATGTCGGCCCCGCCAATTGGAATCACCAGCAGGACGCCGAAAGCCAGAGCAATCGCGATCATGAACGGAAACAGGTGCGTCATTTCCGGATGCAGAATTAGAGAAACCGCGATTCCCACCGCCCCGGCAAACAACAGGAAATTGACAAGGTTTTGCCCCTTATAGGTCAGCGGGCGTTGCGGCAGGATCTCCTGGAGTTTCCCCGCCGCCATCAGGCTGCCGGTAAACGTAAGGCCTCCGAGGATAACTTCCAGGGAAAGCACTCCCATCTTGAATGGCGGAACCTTCGGAGTGCCCAAATAAAACTCTGCCGTGCCCACGACGGTGACGCAAAAGGCGCCGAAGGCGTGACTCAACGCCGTCCGCTGCGGCACAGCCGTCATTTGCACCATTCCAAGAGGAATGCCGATGCCACTCCCCAGCACCAGCGCCACGGCAATCCACTTGTAGTCAATAATGCCCCGGCTCAGCAGCGTGCCGCCGATAGCCAGCAACATGCCGATCTCGCCCGCCCAAACTCCATGGCGGGCGGTGGTCGGCGAACTCATCCACTTCAATGAAAGGATGAACAGAGCGCTGGCGACCAGGTAAATAACTTCGATGATGTTCTGGCTGGTCATGGTTTGGTCGGACGGCTGGACTTAAACATCTTGAGCATGCGATCCGTGATCAAGAAACCACCCACGATATTGCTGGTAGCAGCAACCACTGCCAGGAAGCCGAGAATAAAAGCCAGCTTGCTCTCATGCCTGCCCACTAAAACAATTGCACCCACAACGGCGATGGCATCGAGAGCGTTGGTCAGCGACATCAGAGGCGTGTGCAACAGTGGCGAAACCCGGCGAATCACTTCGAAGCCGATGAACGCCGCCAGCATGAAAACGAAAAGCCCGTCGATTAAGGTTGAACCCATGCATCCTCCCCCAGAACCTGACCTACTTCGACACCAGCGCCGGCAGGGAGAAGAACTCCCGCACCCGCCCGTGGACCACTTCTCCACCCCGCGTCAGCAACGTCTCGCGCGTGATTTCGTCCTGCAGATTAAGTTGCAGCTTCCCGTCTTTCACCAGATACAAGAGAAGCGCACTGATGTTTTTGGAGTACATCTGGCTGGCGTGATAAGGCACGCTGCTGGCCAGATTAATGGGGCCAATGATCGTGACTCCATGTTCGACCACGGTCTCGCCCGGTCGGGTCAATTCGCAATTCCCTCCCCGCTCTGCGGCCAAGTCGAAGATGACGGAGCCCGGAGCCATTCCCTTCACCATCTCCGCCGTCACCAGCACTGGAGCTTTCTTGCCCGGAACCACCGCCGTGGTGATGACCACATCGCTCTCGCCCACCACCTTGCCCAAAAGCTCGCGCTGGCGAGCATAGAACGTCTCGTCTTGCGCCGTGCCATACCCGCGGGCATCCTGGGCATCTTTGGCTTCCAGCGGAAGCTCGACGAAACGTCCTCCCAGACTGAGCACCTGCTCCTTCACCGCCGGCCGCAGATCGTAGGCCGAGACCACCGCACCCAGCCGCCGTGCCGTCGCAATGGCCTGCAGGCCAGCGACTCCTACACCCATGATCAAGACACGGCTGGGCGTGATGGTTCCTGCGGCAGTCGTCAGCATGGGGAAAATCCTGGGAAGCGTCTCGGCCGCAATCAACACTGCCTTGTATCCAGAAATTGTAGCCATCGACGAGAGCGCGTCCATGCTCTGGGCGCGCGTGGTTCGTGGAACCAGTTCGACCGAGAAGGAAGTTACTCCCGTGTCTGCAATCTGCTGGACTGTGTCGATCGCGCCGAGCGGCCGCAAAAATCCGATTAGAACTTGTTCCCGGCGCAAGAGCGGAAGGTCCGCCTTGCCATTTACATCATTGGCCCCGTAGCAGAGCACCTGGACAACGATGTCCGCCGCCCCGAAAACCGCCGCACGGTCGGGCACGAGCTTGGCGCCTTTCTCCACATATTGGGCGTCCGGGTACCCTGCCTCCAGCCCTGCACCTGCCTCGACCACAACTTCAAAACCAGCTTTCGTCAGGGCAGGAACCACGGCCGGCACCAGCGCGACCCTTCGTTCTCCCGGATAACTCTCTTTGGCAACACCAACGATCACGCAGCTCACCCTCGCTAAGTTTGGAAAAGGTATTGTATCTATCCTTGGGAGAATGTCCACCACGCCTTGATCCGCCGCATCGTAAACAAACAGCCGGGGCGGGTGCCTGAATTTATATTCACGATCGGGGAAATCAGGACAACCCAAGGGTCTGGATCGCGGTTCCAAAACATCGAAGGATTAGAAGATTCCCGTGGGTCGGCGCGGATTCCTGCTATTTCTGTGTTTGGGGGCTGGCCCACCCTTTCGCGGGAAGTATAACGGAAAAAATGAGGGCTGCCCCACCCTTCGGTTTTTGAAGGGTGGGATTCCACGGACGCCAAAAGCTAGTTCCATTGATCCTCAAATCCATCCTTAGAGTGAGCGCAGGTGATCCGACTTTCCCGATGAGTATAGAGACAAAATCCCCACTACGATGCATTTGTGGTGCCCACCCTTGAAAAGCCAAGGGTGGGGCAGCCCTCATTTTCTTGGGGGAAAGGGTGGGCCAGCCCCCAGTTCCCACCTTTACAAAAAACGTAAAGGTGGGCCAGCCCCCTGATCTAGATTCCAGGACTAACGTCTAGAAAGAGAGACGCCCGACCCGCTTGCCAGCATCCCGAAGCAGGCGAGCACAACCTCCCACGTCTCGCGCGTTCTGATGCCGCTCGACAGCAACACGAGTGATCCTATGAAGCAGCTCGCTCCCACAACCCAAACCGCTCTGGGGGACACGCCAACTTTTGCGTCTTGAGCGAGCGCCGACGTTCTCCTTCTGGGCTTCAGAACCAGAGCGTCAACGAGGAACAAGGCAGCGAATAGAGCGAGGGCTGTTCTTCGCGAACCGTCCTGGACAAGCCAGTACACACCCAGCAGAGCAGGAGCGCTGACAAAGAACGCGATCAAGAGTCTTGTATGTATTGCAAGCGATTTCGTCATAGGAGTACCTGCCCTTTATGGTGTTGGCGGAGGCGGAGGGGTGGAAGGACTCGGTGGGGCTGGCGGCGCAGATACTAGGTCGATTATTTTGACAGTAGTTTCTACAACCGAGCCTGCATCCTTAAATATTTCCCGCTTAAACGAACTGGTGGCGATTCCTTCGATTGATGCCATAGTGGCTCCCTTTTTCACGTTTCCATCGGTTAATACGGTTGTAAGGAGGCCCGTGGCTGGCCCACCTTTGCGGTTTTGCAAAGGTGGGAATTCATGCTGCCCTGGGTCGGGATTTTCATCTTGGCTCACCTCTTCCCTGAAAGCATGACTCCGATCACCACTCCATAGAAAAGCCCTGACCGCCGACCTCGCCGTTCCCACCTTTACAAAAAACGTAAAGGTGGACCAGCCACGGAAAAAATGAGGGCTGCCCCACCCTTCGGTTTTTGAAGGGTGGGATTCCACGGACGCCAAAAGCTAGTTCCATTGATCCTCAAATCCATCCTTAGAGTGAGCGCAGGTGATCCGACTTTCCCGATGAGTATAGAGACAAAATCCCCACTACGATGCATTTGTGGTGCCCACCCTTGAAAAGCCAAGGGTGGGGCAGCCCTCAATTTATTTTGGGGCAAAGAGTGGGCCAGCCCCGCGGATTGTAGACCTATCGCCCGTGCCGTCGATGTGACGGATGACCTGCCCGTTTCTCAATTGCACGGTGAAAACCCCAGGCGGGCTAGAGTCGTGGAGTCCCACCCTTCAAAAAACGAAGGGTGGGGCAGCCACCAGCGGATTGAAAAGATTGGCGGAAGCGAGTGGGAGTCGAACCCACCGACGACGAGGTTACCCGCCGCCCGCCGGTTTTGAAGACCGGGAGATTCACCGGAACCCATGCGCTTCCAGAATTCGGATCGGGCAGACTATTGAACGAACAGCGTTCCAATCGAGGCACCGCTGGTGGCGTCCACCAGGTACACCGCCTTCTCGTTGAAGGCGTAGTAACCGTAGTAGCTGACGTCCTGGCCGCCGAGAGTTCCTTGCACGGAAAACAGGTTTCCCACCACGAACCCGGTTAATGTGGCCGTGGCGCTGTCCGCGCCGGTGAGAGTCAGGTCGACGTCAAAACTGCTTGGCACTCCCTCGGTCAGGGTGGCGGTGGCATTGTCCTGGTTCCCGTTGAAACTTACAGTTCCTGCGTAGGTGCCTGCCAGCGCTGGAACCGGTGTGCCGGTGAACGTCCCGCTGTCCGGGCAACTGCCGCTTGAAAATGCGTAGGTCCCCGACATGGATGTCCCGCTGGTGTTTACCGTTCCAGTGAGTACGTAAACCGCAGCGCCTTCCGTCAGCGTAAGCGACAAAGTACCAGTGGGAGACAGCGTGGCTGACAGATCGTCAGCCGTAGCGCCCGGACAAAGTCCGCCGACGTAGAACCCTCCCGTGGGATGCTGCCCGATCAACGCAATCTGGTCAGCGCCGGTGGCGGTAATCGTGCTGGTGCTGGACGAAGAGGTTTGTTGCAGATTGCTCTCAATCAATGTCGAGTAGCCCGGCTGTTGCCCGGATTTGGCCGTGATCTCCCAGGCGCCCGCGACCTGAGGGTACGCGGAGGTCGGCGTCGGGGTGGTGGTGCTGGAGCCGCCGCCACAGCCCGTCAACAGCAACAGCCATCCCATCATCAGAAGACTCTTCATGCCTCTCCCCTGGGTCGCGCACTTACGATCTGGCACCAATCTGAACTTACCTTTAGATTTAAACATGAAAGACATGGTTGTAGTGCATCACCCCAGAAAGCGGGCCCGGAAAATCGTTGTAACCTTTCCGGTGAGCATTTTGTACTAGCCAAAACGTAAATACAGTTGTATCCATATATTTGTAAATGAAACGACGCACGAGAGTTACCAAACGCCGCAGTGGCCGCCCCAAGCCGGTGAGCCGGAAGATTGCCCGCCTGCGGGCGTCCGCCGGAGAGCCGAGCCGCTCGCGTGACCGGATCGCCGAAATCGAAAACCTCTACAAACCCATCAAGAAGCCAGTCACCCTGCGACTGGACGCCGACATCCTCGACTGGTTCAAAAGACAAGGCCGTGGCTACCAGACCCGGATCAATCGCGCCCTGCGAAGTCTGATGTTGGGCGAGAAATAGGCAATCCCCTTAAAATTCTCCGCTCTTCACTTCGCCTGAATCTCCACCGCCTCCGGCACCTTCATCGAGCCGTGGGCGTCTGCTCTGACTTTCAGGCTTTGCCCGTGCTTCGCATACTGCATCAGCACGGCGGGCTGCGACCAATCCAAATCCCAACCGTTTTCAATAGCGATGATGGTATAGGAGCCGGGAATAACGTTCCGCAGGCTGAACGTACCATCCAGATCGCTCTGGTCGCGGCGAAAGAGGCCGCGATTGGCTTCGGGATCCTCCGGGACCAGCACCACCATGGCCCCTGGCGTTCCCTTCCCGTCGCGCGTGGCCAATCCCTCAACATTGGCCGTGCCCGTCGCCAGCGAGACTGATACTTCGAGAGAAGTGCCGGCAGTCACGTTCAGCGCCTTCCCGGAAATCCCCGCGCCCTGGGCCGAGATTCCAACCACACCATAAGCCTTGCTTGAGCCCCAGGCGAGGATCGCGTATTGCCCGGGCGTGACGTTCTCGAAGTGGACATCGCCTTTCTGATCGGGGCTCTGATTGGCAACAACACGATGGCGGCGGTCCGACAGTCCAAGATGCAGATCTGCCGGAAGCTCTTTCTGCCCCAGAACCTGGACGGACGCCGTGATGCTACCGGCCACGCCGCCGCCGGCGGCGTCCAGTTCCTGCCCGTCTTCGGTCAGATCCACGTCATCTTTTTGCTGCATTTCGCCGTTCGCTCCGGCGGCGCGAATGCTGTATCGTCCGGCCGGCACGCCAACCAGTTCGTACACGCCGGGAGAGACGATTTGCATGGTGCTGGGCTCAGGCTGCTCACTATCGAATGACCTTTTCTGCAGCATGGGCATCGTAAATCCGTGCTCGCCATCGTCGGCAACATGGAACCGCAAATGCAGCGCAGCCACCGGGCTGAGGCGAATTTCAATCTGCAATCGGTCCCCGCCCTTGAGCGGGATGGGGACCGCTTCGTCCGCGTCGGTGGCATCGGGGTAGTACGTGGTCGAATAGGCGACATCCAGATTGCGGTCCACCGCAAGCGGAGAATTTCCTGCGCCTTCGGTCGCCGCCGAAGGAGGATGGACGGCGTACCATGGCGTTGCATTCGCCGATACGAAGTAGTTTCCCGGCGCCAGCCGCGCAAATTCGTAGGCTCCCAGGTCGTCGGTGGTAGTGCCGTTAGCTTGCACCACCCGGCTCACCCCCAGGCTGTGGTCCTCGCGGTAGAGAGCCACCGTCGCTTTGCGCACCGGCTCTCCCGACTCGTCCACCACTCTGCCGGACAACACCGCAGCCGGGTTTAGCCGCAGCGTGAGATTTTCTGTTTCCACGCCTCCGCCGGTCACGATGGCGGTCGAATATTGCTCATGCTGATCGTAAGCCGCGGCGATAAATCCGCGGCGCGCTCCTTGCAACGAATATTTCCCGGCTTTGAGCTGGTTGAATTCAAAGTGTCCCGCTTCGGACGTCACCATCGAAGTCACCGCGTTCGGGCTCTTGACGTCATAGAGCGAAACCCGAGCTTGCGGAAGGGGCGCCCCGCTGATGGCGTTGACCACCGTGCCGGCGATGCGAAATTGTCCTCCACCCGCTAGCACTTGCGTGGGCCCAGAATTTTGCGCCCATGCAAACACACAGCCGCACAGCAACACCAAACCTAAATAGAGGCCCGCCCGCCTCACGCTCATTGCGATTCTCCCGTGGAAAGCAACGGCACTGTGACTCGCTCTTTCTGTCCTGGAACCAGGTGGACGACCACACCTTTTCCGTCATAGGCCCGCATGGCTTCCGGGTTGCGGTACTCCAGTTCCTGTTGCTGATGATCGAAGGCTAGTACGCGGTACTCACCTGGCGCAATCTGCCGATCTCCCGACTCGCCCGCTGGCGAGATCCAGGTCTGCTGGAACTGTCCGCTGCTGTCCGGCATTGGAACCAGGCAAACCCAGGTTGGGGGCGCGGTTTCGGTGGCCGACCCTACTCCCGGAATAGCCGGAGTGCGAGAACTCGATCCTTCTGCTCGGTCGAGCTTGGTCTCGATCTGCGCCCAATCATCGCGCATCGTGATCTCGATGGGAGAGACCGTGCCTCCCCATCCCACGACCAGCGGGTGATGCAGCAGATCGTTCCCCCCAGAAGTGATGGCCGCCGGGAAACCGCGCGAGGAATTGATCTGCACCCAGTAGCGTCCGGGTTGCACGTCGGCGATCACCAGAGATTCGTCTCCGGGGCCGGACGGCGGAGCCAGTCCGACCACGTTCTCTAAACTAAAGTCGTCCGCCGGCCACAGCGTGAGATTCAGATAGCTCCTCGGCCCTTTCAGCCTGAAGTTACGTCCTCCGTTCGTACCCGAATCAATAATGTGTGCGCCTCCACCCGCGCTATCCTCCGGGGATGTGAATTCTTCTTTTACGTTCACCGCCACCGGGCTGCCCGGCGTCAGAACCATGACCGGCCCCGGCGTGGCGCCGCCTTTGACCGTGAGGTTCACTGACCCAGCGGTTGCGGGTGTCCCGTAGGTGCGGGCCTCGATGGTGTAGCTCCCATCCGGCAGAAGGCCTTCGATTCTCTGCTCCTGCTGGTTGTAGCCCAGAGAAAAGCCCGGCCCGTGGTGTCCTTGCTGGGATACAACCACTTGCGTCGGCATTCCCGGCGCAACATTCGGAACCGGCACTCTTACCTGATAATACGGCTGCCGCACCGGAGTGAGGCTCGCCTGGAAAGTGCCGCCAGTCGCCAGATCAATCGCTCCTTCGGAAGCCAGGTCGGAAGGAAAATAGACCGGCGGATAACCATACATCTGCCCGTTGGGATCGAAGGTTAAAGGATCGCGGTCCAGCAGCTCGTGAGTCAACAACTTGTATTTCCCAGCCCGCAGCCCAGCGAAGCGAAATTCTCCATTCGATTTTGCCAACGCGCTGCCCATCGGCGCCCATTGCGCCCGACCCTCCTGCACCTGCCGGCGATAGACATCAACCAGGATCTGATCGGCCTCGTCGGGGACAACCACCCGCCCGATAATAAGAGATTCCGGAGTCAGCGAGAGCGTAACGTCATTCTGTCCCTGCGGCACCGAAACCGATCTTTGTGCGCGGGGCTCGTCATCAAGAAATCCTGGTTTCCGCGCGGTCAATTGGATGACTTGAGAATTCCCGGCATCTTGCACCGGTCCGGAAGTGCCTTCGTTCAGCGACCCGCCGGATTGGACGGACTTTTGCTGGCTTGGCTCCGGCCTGGCCAGCACAAACTCAAATCGCCCTTGATCGTCGGTCATGGTGGCCAAGCGGTTGTCGGGAGAAGAGACCAGCGCCCGCCCTATGGGTTCCTGGGTCACGCTGTTCACAACGGTTCCGTGAATGCTGCTGGACTTCTCTTCGAGGCCAGCCTCTTGGGCAGGTAATCGCGGCAAGGCTCCACCGCACAGCATCGCCATCGCCAGAACGAGCATCCTCATCTGATCTTGCTGCGACGAGCTAACCGGGCAGACGCACTTCTCCAGAAGAGACGATACTTGTCCTGAAACCAGCTCACACACAGCACTCCTGAGAGCTTAGACACCACTGATGGTATGGATGCAGGAAAGAACGGCCTGGAAAGCCGATTTTAATGCGCTCTTAGCGATTTTTCCCTGGGAAGCTCAACTGCCCTCATCGGGTGGCCACCAGGCGCGGAACGTTGAGAAGCTCTTCGTATTCCTTCTTGGTGAGCCGCAACGAACCTGCCGCCATGTTCTCCTCGAGATGTTCGACTGAAGAAGTTCCCGGAATGGGCAGCATGATTGGCGAGCGCTGCAACAGCCACGCCAGCGCCACCTGATGGGAGGATCTCTGATGCGCTTTCGCGACCCGGTCCAGAATTTCGCCGGCCAATTTACCAGCCCCCAGCGGGAACCAGGGAATGAAGGCAATTCCGTTGCGCTCGCAATAGTCCACCACGTAGTCCCACTCCCGGTCCGCGAAACTATAGCGGTTCTGTACCGAAACGATGGGCACAATCTTACGCGCCCGCTCAATGTGTTCCTGGGTGACGTTCGACAACGCCACCAGCCGTATCTTCCCTTCGTCCTTGAGTTCCGCCAGGGCCTCGACCGACGCCTCGAACGACACAACCGGATCCGGCGTGTGTAGCTGGTAAACGTCGATCCGATCCAGCCGCAGCCGCTTGAGACTGCCCTCCACCGCTTTGCGAAGATGCGGAGGTGTCGAATTGTGCGTCCACTGGTTTGCCCCGGGACGCTCCCATCCGCCTTTGGTGGCAATCACCAGATCTTTCGGATAAGGAAACAACGCCTCCGCGATCAGCTCTTCACTCACGTACGGCCCGTACGAGTCGGCGGTATCGATAAAGTTGACGCCCAGTTCCACCGCCCGCCGCAACACAGCCAGCGCGCCTTTCCGATCTTTCGGAGGCCCCCAGACCCCAGGCCCGGTAATCCGCATTGCCCCGAACCCGAGACGATGCACGGTGAGCTCCCCGCCCAGTGAAACTTCCCCAGCAAAATTTGCAGACGCCATTTTCTAGTCCCTCGTACTGTTATAGATGACGGTGCCCGCCGTCAGGTTTCCATCTTTCGATACGTTCGGATCCGCCTGACCTACAATTTCACCGTCTTCCCCGTCGCTGCCGCCTCATAGATCGCCATCATGATTTTCAAATCGCGCAATCCTTCTTCCCCGGGAGTGAGCGGAGTTTTGTTCTGCATCACGCAGTCGGACATGTGGTCCATCTCGAGCGCAAAGTGGTCGCGCGGCGAAATATCCAGTTCTTCCGTCATGTTCCAGCGGTGCACCCGCATGCGCTGACCGGTGTAGCTGGTGGCCGGTTCTAGCTCAATCCAGCCTTGCGTCGTTACCGCCCGGATGCGATTCTGCCCTGAATATCCGTAGCTCGAACTACAGTTCGCCATGATGCCGCTGGGAAAGCGTAGCTGGAAGTTCGTCGCCTCTTCCACTTCCTTGAAGCGCACGTCGCCGGGAGTGGAATACGACATCGCGTTGACCTCGATCGGTTCCTCGCCCGAAACATAGCGCGCCGCCTGCAAACTGTAGATGCCGATGTCCATCAGCGAGCCGCCACCGGCCATGGCTTTGTTCAATCGCCATTGCGTCGGGTCGCCCATGTTGAAACCATGGTCCGACTCGATCACCTTGATCGTCCCCAATTCCTGTGAGCGCGCCATGCGGATCATCTCCTGATTAAACGGCTCGTAACGGCAGCGGTAGGCCACCATCAGTTTGCGGTCCGCCTTGCGCCCCGCATCGATCATCGCCTGACATTCCGCAGGAGTATTGGCCATGGGCTTTTCCGACAGCACATGCTTGCCAGCCTCGAGTCCGCGAATGGTGTATTCGGCGTGCATGCTGTTGGGCAGCACAATATAGATGATGTCAACTTCCGGATTGTCCCGGATGGAATCGTAGTTCTCGTAGTTGTAAATATTCTTCGGATTCACGCCGTAACGCAGCGCCAGCTTGTTGGCCTTGTCGGGATGCCCGCTCACGAACGCCACCACTTTCGATTTTTCGCACTTGGCGAAAGCCGGCAGGATCTGGTTGATGGAAAGCGAACCCAGGCCCACGATGGCCCATCCCAGTTTCCGCCCTGGCGGATCAGGCACCATCAGCCGCGGTTGCTGGGCCGCTGCGTCTTTAAAAAGGATTGTTGCCACATTGGCCACAGCCAGACCTTGGCCAACTCGGGTAATAAACCCACGGCGCGTGATTTCTTTTCTGGGGGTATCGGGCATCACTTCATCTCCATTGTCAAAATTCAGGTTTGCTCTCCGTTATTGCGCTTCGGGCAGCGTGTACTCGAAGTCGTAGGAATGCTTCCCATCCACGATGTTGATCGTCATCTTGCCAGCCAGACCAACCAGTTGACCAGTACCAGAATCCGGTACGACCGTGACACTCAATTGTGGGACCCCACGGCTCATGGTGCCGGTGTGCTGCAATGCAAAGCTCCCACTGCGGCCCTGCAGCGTTCCGGTGACCCGCTCGATCGCCACATACCCCGCCGAGCCTTTGACCTCAGTCATAGCGGTCAGCATCTGGCCCTTGCTGGTAGCTTCGAGATCGCCATGGAACTGTTTATCGATCGTCATCCTGCCGGTGGCGGCGTTTTCGAACGTGCCATCCGGCGTCTGAGGATTCAACTTCACTTCAAACGGTCCGCTTGCATGTTTCGTCACAGCCGCCTCTTTCTGGATTGAATTCGAGACTGGATTCCCACTCGCCGCCGGCGCCGGTGGGGCCGCGGTCGGGGCATTCGCCACAAAAGCGGGATCCATCCTGGCGATGTCCACGCGAAAACTCACCGTCTCCGCCGTAGGAAAACTCAACGGAACTTTCTGCGTGACTTTCCCGGTCGCGGCCCACTCCGCTCCACGCTGATACGTGGTCATGAATCCCACACAGCTCAACGCCGCCACATCATGTCCCAGCGTTGTATGAAAGACTCTGCCCTTTCCATATTTCACCGCCATAAGCATGGGCTCGTCGCGATCGGTGCCTTTATTCGCCGGATCGGAATGAGCGGTCGCCAGCACCGTCATATTCTCGCCGGGCCCACGCAGCGTGGCGTAAAGCTCGTCGGCGGCATGCATCCAGGCCGCCGGCAAGCCTTTCATAATGGGATGCTCCGGTTCCCGGCTCACCACCTGAAACGGCAGCCGCGCTCCATGCGAACCGGCCGGGCCAGGCGACGTGTCCGACACCAGCTTGCCGTCCTTGAAGTACCAATACGGCCCCGATTTCTTCGAGCGATTTCTCCAGCCCCCGACTCCCGTCATCAGGTTATAGCCCCGCCAATCGGGGAAGGCGTTGTCCGCGCCATGCACCACCACCAGCCCTCCGCCATTGTTCACGAAATCTTCCACTTGTGTCCGCAGGTCTGCCGGCCAGTCGGGCGCATCGTAGTTCCACACGATGACTTTGTAGTCGCCAAACTTGGGCTTGAAGTTGTTGAAGTCGCCGCCGAATTCCGGAGAGGTCGCCACCGTAACCTGAAAAAGTCCAGTCTCTTCCAGTTCTTTTTTCAGGACCTGCGTCGTCAGCCGCCAATTGTGATAAGTCCCGCCAGCCTGTCCATCCACCAGCAGCACCGGGATCGGCGTCGCTGCCGACGCCAGCGTTGCCGCAAACACGATGCTCCACAACGCCATGCACCACCCTACAAAGACGGTCCGCTTCATACTTTCTCCTGGTCAGAACGTCGCCCACAGTGCAACATTTCGGTGAATGAGTTTACCGCGAAACGGGAATGCAGAAGCCGCGTGAATCACCAGATTGAAGATTTTCCGCCAGATTGCCGCGACCAATCAACGTCTCGCAGAATCCAATGCTCATGTCTCATTTGTTCGAGCCGTTAACTTTTCGCGGCGTCACTCTCAAGAATCGTATCGGCATCTCGCCGATGTGCGAATACTGCTCAACCGACGGGTTCGCCAACGACTGGCACCTGGTGCATCTCGGAAGCCGTGCCGTCGGCGGCGCCGGGCTGGTCATGACCGAAGCCAGCGCCGTCACTCCGACCGGTCGGATCACCGCGGGCGATCTCGGTATCTATAAAGATGAACACGTGGAGATGCTATCGCGCATCTTTCGTTTTATTGAACAGCAGGGCGGCGTGCCGGGAATGCAGCTCGCTCATGCTGGACGCAAAGCCAGCACGGACATTCCCTGGAAGGGTGGCAAGCCCGTCGATCCTGCGTCCGGTGGCTGGACTCCGATCTTTGCTCCCAGTGCGCTGCCCTTCGATACCGGATATCAAACACCGCGCGCGCTGACCACCAGTGAGATCGCATCCATTGTTCAGGCTTTCGGTGAGGCCGCCCGGCGCGTCCTGCAGGCCGGCGCCAAAGTGCTTGAAATTCACGCCGCCCACGGATACCTGATCAATACTTTCCTCTCGCCGCTGAGCAATCATCGCACCGACGAATATGGCGGCAGTTTCCCCAACCGCATTCGATTCCTGACTGAGGTCGTCAACGCCGTCCGCAAAGTCTGGCCGGACGCGCTGCCCCTGTTCGTGCGCCTGTCCACCACCGACTGGGCCGACGGCGGATGGACCATCGACGACAGCGTGGAACTCGCCCGCGTGCTCAAGCCCCTGGGCGTTGATCTGATCGACTGTTCCTCGGGAGGTCTCGCGCCCAACGCCAAGATTCCCGTGGGCGCGGGATATCAGGTGCCATTCGCGACCCGCATTCGGCTGGACGCCAATATTCCCACCGCCGCGGTTGGCATGATCACAAACGCCGTCCAGGCCGATCAAGTCGTCCGCAACGGCGAGGCTGACCTGGTGTTGCTCGCCCGCGAATCGCTGCGCGATCCTTACTTCCCCTTGCATGCTGCGTCCGAGGTACATTTCAAAGAGCAGAAGTGGCCGGATCAATACTTGCGAGCAAAGAGCTAGGCCCGACTTGTGTGTGGCGCGGACACTCCTGTCCGCGGCCTTTGACGTTGTTCTTGGGGCTCTCGCCGGGCGCCCCATATCTTGCGGGGTTTGGGAGACCCGGGACGATTGCAGCACACCACGAAAAAACCGCCCAGACATCGGGCGGCTGGTGTCGTGCCAGGCTGGGCAATTTATTCCACGGCTTTTAGCTTCGAATTGCTGGCAGCCTCAACGCAGTTCGTAATGCCGCCGGTTCTGTCGACAAAGCGAGTGATGGGAGCTTGCGGAGCGCATTCTACGTCCAGACCACTCAGGTTACCGGTTATGTTGGCCCCGAGGAACCCCGCGAAAGAGCCGTCTTCCAGGTGGACACCGACTCCTCCATTGCCGGTGATGGTCGGCCCCTGAAAAATTGCTGAGCTACCGCCGAGCAGTGTCATGCCATTCCCGGTGCTCCCACTGATCGTGCCGCCCCTGAGTCGCACGGTGGCCGAGGGCGCCTCTATCCCCACAGCGTTGTTGAGAAAGCTGGAATTGGACGCTTCGAAGTAAGCCCCGAAAGAGGCGACTACGGCTTGCCCATTCCCTTGGAAGACGTCATTGCTGCTGAACATCTGCGAACCATCGCTCACCGTTGAACCGCGGAACCCATTGTTCTGAATGACATTGCTTTCCAGAAAGGCGCGGGAACTATTGCCTACCTCTACACCAATTCCTGCACCATCCTGAATCGTGTTGCCCGTCAGGTAGCAGACACTTGCGGAGCCGCAATTCACGCCCCCGCCTCCGCCATTGATCGTAAATCCCTGCACCGTCACGCTGTGCGAGTCCTCAATATTCACCACCGCTAAGCTTCCCTTGGAACGATCCGTGATCGCAGCGCCATTCTTGGTAATCAGCGTTAGTCGATCCATGCTCCGGATCAAGATGTTCTCTCTGCAACTTCCGGCAACAGATATCGTATTCGGCCCCTGTGGATTGGTACTCGCCAGCAGTTTCACGGCCTTGTGAATCGCCCCTTTCTTATCGCAATTCACGGTTAGGTTCGCTGCCTGAGCGTACTGGCTTGCCGCTCCAATTCCCATCAACAGAAAGAGTGTAAAAACCATTGATCTTGGCCGCACAATGTTCTCCTCTCGTTATGGTTCCCACAACTACGCCGCAGTTGCTTGTCGCTTATTGGCGCGTGACCAGGCCGTGCGCGCCCGCGATACAATCGTCTGAATAAAGATAGTCATCCAGTTCAATCTGCTGGGCCTCCGAATCGATCACTCCAGTGAGACCGTCAAGGCCGGCGCCCGTGCTGGAGTACAGATGAACAACACCCCCGACCACCGAAGCCCCAAGTAGCGTGAACGTCTCGTCACAGCCATTCGAAACCGTAATCGTGCCGGAGAGCGTAAAGAAACCATCCTTATCTGACGTAACGGCTTGGGTAAGCGGCGCAGAAATGTTGACGGTATTCCCGGACAACTGCATGGTTCCGGTATACAGTCCAGTGAGCGGTTTCACCATCACTCCCGTCAGTGGCCCCGCTTGTCCATCCATACACCCTCCGGCGAAATTGTAATTTCCATTCGAAAGAGAGGCATGGTCGGACGCGAGCACTCCATCGAGGGTCATCACCACACCCTTTACCGCCGAAGACTTCATCGAAACGTGGCCCTGGCCGTCGATCGTCCCGGAAAGGGGTAAGTCATCGAAGAACGAAGGGCAAGGGGTCGAAGCACTATAAGACTGGAAATGCGCTATCCCTACAATTGAGTTCGACGACAAGGTAAGGGCGGCATCGATGGTAAACGAACTGCTAGACACATCGAAATGCCAGCTCCCAGCCGAGCCCGTCAGTGGAGGGGGGCCCCCGTTTTCTCCGCCGTTGCTGCTACCGCGCCCGCAGCCTACGAGGATCGTCAACAACAGACTCATCGCAAAGCGTAAACACAAGGATTTCATAGGGTCTCCTGATGGGTGCGGTCATTTCCTTTTCCGTCCAGCACAAAAAATGCCTGGTCGAAATGGCCATCAAGTTTGCGGTCTAGACACAGCAATGCGGACCCAAGCTAAGATGTTGCATCCAGAACCGAAGGAGATGAACGCCCCAATTGTGATGGACAATACTCCTTTGAGTGATATAAACAAGTGGCCTAAAAGACCATCTTCGCGTGTAGGTACCGTATGATTCGCTATCGTCCGGCTCGCCCCGATGACATTGCACCCTGCGTACAGTTCATCGCCGACCATCCGGTTCTCGGACCAAGATACGGGTCATCCATTGCTCAGTTTGGAGACATGTGGCGGCGATTTCTAGACTCGGATGCTCTCTTCAGCCTCGTGAGTGAAGAGAGCGTTCCAGGAGCCGCCACTCCGCTGATCGGCTCGCACATCGCCGGTTTTGTTTCCGATGACTTTGCAACCGAGTTGGCTACGCCACCCCTCAAGTGGATCGGACCCGCACTGGTAGACCGATTCCTTCACGGTTCAGCTCCGCTGTTAACTGACACAGAGGTGCGATATGCGAACTCAACCGGAGGCGTGAACATCCTGGTCTGGCCAACCGCTCCTCGCGCCAACTTCGATAATCTTCCGGAACTGCTGCAAGGCAGCCAGACCCTCTTCTTCGACGCATACCGAGGTTTCAACATCAAGCGGCTTCAGACGCAAGCGTCTCTTCCTGCGGAAATCGCCATTGCGGTGAATAGCGGGGCGTGGTGTCTCCGCGATGGGGACACGGTTCACTTCCGGACTTTGGATCAGCCGGCGGAAACGGCTGTACTGCAGCCGCACCTACTGGAGGTCACCAAAGAACTGGCGGCACAGCAGCCCGGTACATGGGTCAGCCTTCTATTGGCACATCGCAATCCAATGATTGGACTCACGCGCAGCGAGCAGCGGCTGCTGTCGGCTGCGTTGCGGGGCGGAACCGACCAGGATTTGTCTGAGCAGCTCGGCATCTCCCTGTCCGCCGTGAAGAAAATGTGGGCTGCCATCTATTTCCGCGTGCAATCACGCAGGCCATTCGGCCTAAGCCTCGAACTCGATGAACACCTCGATGGCGATCGTGGCAAGGAGAAAAAGCGAAAACTGCTCGCCCACCTCCGCGACCATCCGGAAGAACTGAAGCCCTATTCGTTGAAGCTGCTGGAAGCCGGTTCGTAGCCGGGCGCCGGGGACTCGGGTCGGGCGAAGCAGGACCGTGGGTCTCCTCGGATATTCCCGTTTTGGGACTTCCGTTTCTTTTCAAAACGATACGGGCTTTGTACGTACATTCCCGCCAGCACAAAATGTTCCCCGGGGAACATTTGTGCAAATCGCACTTGTGTTCCCCGGGGAACGTTTCTCTTATTTCGGCTGGGGTACGATCCGCAGATAGGGCTTGGGGGTCTTCCACCCGCCGGGATACTTCTGTTGCGCTTCCTCGTTCGAGACTGATCCCAGAATGATGACGTCGTCACCGCTCCTTCCAGTTCGCAGGGGTGGCAACTTTGTGCTTGGCCGTGAGCTGCAGCGAGTCGAGCACGCGTAGGATTTCGTCAAAGTTACGGCCGGTGGTCATGGGATAGCTCAACTGGAGCTTGATCTTTTTGTCCGGGCCGACGATGAAGACAGTGCGCACGGTGGCATTGTCGGCAGCGGTACGGCCCTCGGAGGTACTGCCGCTCGAGGCCGGAAGCATGCCGTAGAGCTGCGCGACCTTGAGCTCGGTGTCGCCGATCATGGGGTAGTTCACCTTGGCGCCCTGCGTCTCTTCAATGTCGACAGCCCACTTGCTGTGATTGCTCACCGGGTCCACGCTCAATCCGATCAGCTTGGTATTGCGCTTGGTAAATTCGGGCTCGAGCTTCGCCATGGCGCCGAGTTCGGTGGTGCACACCGGAGTAAAGTCTTTGGGGTGTGAAAATAAGATCGCCCAACCGTCGCCGATCCATTCGTGAAAGTGGATCGTACCCTGGGTGGTGTCGGCGGTAAAATCTGGAGCGACGTCGTTGATGCGCGGGACGCTGGATGCAGCGGTTTCAGTACTCATAAATTTCTGTCCTCGTGAATTCAATTTTCCCGGATCGCCGGGAGCGCGTCAGAACCCGCCTCAACCTTTTCCATCGGGGGAGTCGCGGTCAAAAACGAAACCCACCCGATGATCGCCGGGTGGGTGTCAGAAACCTGTCTGCGCTACCCACACACCGGCGTCCGTGTACAACAGCACACGGGGCACGGCATGGAGCAAAGGCGCATGGGAGAAAGCATACGCGGAAGCCGAAAGGCAGTCAATTGGGCCCCATCTATCAGACCGGGGAGGTGATTCCGAAGATCCGGTGCAGATCCCTCGGATCTCGGGATGACTGACCTTCCCGAGAGTGAAACAGGAGATAGAATGTTTAGACCATGCCTACCGCATCTCTCCATCTTCCGTTCTCGCAAGTAGATGTTTTTACGTCAAAGCCTTTCGAGGGCAATTCCCTGGCCGTCTTTGCGGACGGCCGCGCGCTGAGCGATCAGCAGATGCAAACCATCGCCCGGGAGATGAATCTGTCGGAGACTACGTTCATCCTGCCGCGCGATCCCGCCATCGAACGCGAGCGCGGGACGCGCGTCCGCATCTTTACGGTGCAGGAAGAGTTGCCGTTCGCCGGCCATCCCACGCTGGGGACGGCGTTTGTGCTGCGAGGCTCATCCGGCGCGAAGGACGTCGCGCTGGAATTGAATGTGGGCCGAGTGCCTGTGCAATTTACTGAGACCGCGGGACAGCCGGTGTTCGGGGAGATGACGCAAGTGGACCCCAAGTTTGGCGAGATCCACGACCGCGAAGCCGTGGTGCGGGCATCCGGACTGCTGGATGGAGACATCGACCCGTCGCTTCCCGTTCAAACGGTTTCCACGGGGGTTCCCTTCACCATCGTGCCGCTGCGTGGCCTGGAAGTTGCGCGCAGGCTGCAGGTCGACACAAAAAGCTCTGCCGAATATCTTTCGCGCTCCGGCAGCAAGTTTTTTTATTTTGTCACCCGCGAGACGGTTGACTCCGCGGCGCGCCTGCATGCGCGCATGAAGTTCTACGGCAGCGAGGACCCCGCCACCGGGTCGGCGGCGGGATGCACTGCCGCCTGGATGGTGAAACACGGCGTCGCCAAGTCTGACGAGCAGGTTTTGATCGAACAAGGCATCGAGATGTTGCGGCCCAGCCGGATTTTTGTCCGCGCCTCGCGCAAGGATGACCAGATAGTCAATGTGCGAGTCGGTGGAAATGTTGTCGAGGTGTTGCGCGGAGAAGTTTTTTTCTGACGAGCATGAGTTCGAATTCCCCGAAAAACAGCGGGGTGCACAAGCCGATATTTTTTTCAAGCGACGAACGAGCCCATTAACATCGGCGACACTTTACAGGGTCGCGTGGCGCGCGTAGGATTCACTTCGCTCTGACAGATCTCCATTAGCAGAGAATTCACGACAAAGAATTTTGGGGAGTCCTCCCGGTTGATGTTGAGGCAGACCCATGCGGAAAGAACAATGAAGCCCAAACGAACTATCCTCTGCGTTGACGACAACGAACAGTCGCTCTCCATCCGAAAAATCATGCTGGAAACCCGCGGTTACCGCGTGCTCCCCTGCAGCAGCGGCGCACAGGCGCTGGAACGCTTCAAGCAAGGCGGCGTGGACCTGGTGCTCACCGATCTGATCATGCCCGGCATCGATGGCGGCAAGCTGATCGAGGAAATCAAAGGCTACTCGCCGGAGACGCCCGCCATCCTGCTCTCCAGCAAAGTGAAGTTCTATAGTCGCGACACCCGGGCCGACGTTTTTCTTCCCAAGGGCATGTATGCTCCCGTGGAACTGCTGGAACGGATTCGCATCCTGCTGGTGCGCAAACGGGGTCCGAAACGGGCGGCCGTGCGCCTGCAAACTTCCACCGTCCCGGCAGTCGCAGCGGTATCAGCCGGAGCGGCCTGAAGAGCGCGCGGATTGCGAGCGCCGCACTTTACTTCCAGGATGAGAACATGAAAAAGTCGGGCGTGAGCCAGGGTCCGCCGGCCTCGGAACTGATCTCGAAAAGAATCGCCGAACTCGGGGACTGGCGCGGGGAAACCCTCAGCAGAATGCGCAAGCTCATCAAAGCGGCAGACCCGGACGTCGTCGAGGAATGGAAGTGGATGGGCACTCCGGTGTGGTCGCACGACGGCATCCTCTGCACGGGCGAATCCTACAAGAAGGTCGTGAAGCTTACCTTCGCCAAGGGCGCGCATCTGAAGGATCCGGCCCGCCTCTTCAACTCGAGTCTCGAAGGAAACGTACGGCGTGCGATCGACATTCACGAAGGAGAACGAGTTGACGAGTCCGCTTTTAAAGCTCTGGTTCGCCAAGCCGTAGCACGCAATAGTTCTGGCAAGTCGAAACCTTCGAAGAAAACGAAGTCCTGAGGGAACTCCGCCCCATTTTATGGATAGAACCAGATTCTTCAGTCGCGGGCTTCGTGTAAGATCAGTACTTTAGATGGCTGCCTTCATCGAAGCCGTAGAACTCCGCAAAACCTATCACGTGGGCAAGATCGAAGTCCCCGCGCTGCGCGGCATTTCCTTTAGCGTGCAGAAGGGCGAGTTTGTCAGCGTGGTGGGGCCTTCGGGAAGCGGCAAGTCCACTTTGTTTTATCTTCTCGGGGGATTGACCCGGGCAGACTCCGGCCACGTGGTGGTTGACGGCGACGACTTTGCCAAACTTTCCGACGCCGAGCGCACTCGCATGCGCAAACGCAAGATTGGGTTTGTCTTCCAGAAATTCAACCTGCTGCCCACGCTCAGCGCGCGCTCGAACATTGATATCGCGCTGGACATTGCCGGGGTCAACGGAAACCGGGACGAAGTTTATTTCAACAAGATCGTCGGTCTGCTGGGACTGGAGAAGCGGCTTCCCCACCGGCCATCTGAACTTTCCGGCGGCGAGCAGCAACGAGTGGCGCTGGCGCGGGCGCTGATCAATAAGCCGGCTATTGTGCTGGCCGACGAGCCCACCGGCAATCTGGACTCCAAGAATTCCGAGATTGTTTTGAATATGTTGCGCCATTCCAACCGCGACCTGGGGCAGACTGTGCTCATGATCACGCACAATCCCGAGGCCGCGGCTTACGGAGACCGCATTATTCACATGCGCGACGGGGAAATTGTGGCCCCGGAGCAGGATCCACAGTGGACCGGGCATTGAACAGCGGTTTAGACTCGATACCTTGGGTTCATTGCCCCACCAGCACGGCTTGTTTATAATCACTTCTACCGAGCGGGAGTAGCTCAGTGGTAGAGCGCGACCTTGCCAAGGTCGATGTCGCGGGTTCGACCCCCGTCTCCCGCTCCAAATATCCATAAAAGTCCGTCCGGAGGGCTTTCCCCGGCCTTTCCCGTCTTCGGGGAAACCCGAGCGATTAGATGGACTTTTTTCGCGTAGCACGATAATTTAGGGTCTGAGGCGCGGTACCCAAGTGGTAAGGGAGAGGTCTGCAAAACCTTTACGCGTGAGTTCGATTCTCACCCGCGCCTCCAATTCTTCTCCAGCCGGTTCCCGGCTTCTCGATGGCTGATTTGCCTGCCCCGCATTGACTTGCCCGCATGTGCCTCCTAAGATGGTCGCGCACATCGAACCGGCCCTTTTCATCAGATCGACCAGATTCCGGCACGATGTCTACCCAAGAGCGTTCCGAGGATATGAAAGGAGCCCTATGCTGGAGATTCAAACCAAGCACTTGCAACCGGACATCGTTGTTCTGGAAATCCTGGGACGAATCACCATTGGCCGGGACTGCCAGCACCTGGAATGGGCGATTGAAAGCCTGCTGCGCGAGAACAAGAAAAAGGTCATCTTCGACCTGACCGGAGTGTCGCATATCGACAGCACGGGGATCGGGATCATTGTGATGTCCGCTGGCCGGCTCAAGGATGCGGGAGGAGAGTTGCGGGTAGCGGGCGCCGCCGAGCATGTGGAACAAGTATTGAAGATGACCAATATCGATAAAATCGTGGTATTGAACCAGACCGTGGTGGACGCAGCCGCCGGTTTCTAGGCACCCGCGACGTCATTCTCTGCCTTAGCGTGGACCGTCGCCAGCTTAACCGCAGAATCGAAATCCTCGTTTCTTGTTAGACTTCCAGTTCATCCTTTTCCGACGGAGGCATGCTTGGATGGATCACGCAAGATTTCTGCCGCTCTGAAAAAGCGCGCGGCGCGAATTCAAGTCCTGCTTATGGATGTGGACGGCACCATGACCGACGGCGGGGTCACGCTGCTGTCCCAACCCGACGGCAGCGCACTGGAGATCAAGACTTTCGACGCCCATGACGGGCAGGGTCTCACCCTGGCGCACACTGCCGGGATTCGCACCGGCTGCATTACAGGACGCGAGAGCGCGGCACTGCTGCGGCGGGCCCATGAAATGAAAATGGAGTTCATTTATATGAAGCAGCCGGTGAAAATTCCGGCTTATGAAGAAATTCTGAAGAAGACTGGGGTTCCCGAATCTGCGGTGGCATTCGTGGGCGATGACCTGCCGGATCTTACCGTGATGCGGCGCGCCGGGCTCGCCGTGGCTGTGGGGGATGCGATGGCCGAAGTCAAGAAAGCAGCCCACTTCACCACCAAGGCGGTTGCCGGACGAGGCGCAATCCGCGAAGTTGTAGAGCTCATCCTCAAGTCCAAAGGCATCTGGGAAGAAATGATCGATAAAGCCCGCGCCTGATATTTCTTCGCGGAGCCTTGCGCCTGCCGAATTTTGCCAATGCCCAGACGATGTTGCATATAATTTCGTCACCTCGGGGAAACACCGGCTGCTCCTATGAAAAAAGCGTCTGGCGGAAGACTGCTTTGTTCCACGCTGGAAAGTCTCGGCGTCAAGCATGTTTTCGGGTTGCCGGGGTCGCAGAACGTGGAGCTCTTCGAGACGCTGCGCCAGTCGTCCCTGCGTACAATTCTTGCCAACCATGAGTTGGCCGCCGCGTTCATGGCCAATGGGTATTACCGGGCGTCCGGCAAAGTCGGAGTGCTGACGACGATTCCCGGCCCCGGATTTGCTTATACCGTGGCTGCAATTGCGGAAGCGTCACTGGATTCATCGGCGATTCTCTATATCGCCAGCAAACCGTCCGACGTTACGGGAAAGAAATTCAACCGGCAATCGATTGATCAGCGAACCATTCTCGGGCCACTGGTCAGACGCATTGTCGAGGTGGAGCGGGCGGGCGACATTGTCTCCGGCGTGCGGGAGGCGTTTGCAGCGGCCACAGCCGCGGAACCGGGCCCTGTCATGCTGCACATTGACTCGCGGGCAATCTCGGGAGAAGCGGAAGACTCGGGCGAAGGAGCCGTTCCAGTTTCCGCGCCCAGGCAGCCTGATCCGGCGCTGGTCGAACAGGTGATCCATTTATTGCTGGCGTCACAGCGACCGGTGCTCTTTGTCGGGCAAGGTGCGAACGAAGGCGCACAGCAACTTCTCGAACTGGCGGAACTGCTGCAGGCTCCGGTGATTGCGACCCGCTCGGCGCGAGGCGTGGTCCCGGAGAATCATCCGCTGTCGCTGACGTTTGTTTATGCCGATCCGGCAACGGATTCGCTTAATTCGCTGCTTGATCGCAGTGACTTGATTCTCGCTATCGGCTGCAAATTTTCGCAGAACGGAACTTATGGCTTTCGGCTGCGGTTACCGCAGGAAAAACTTATTCACGTGGATGCGTCGAGTGAAGTGCTGAACGCAAATTACCCCACAAAGGTTGCGATTCAAGCGGACGCGCCCGCGTTTCTGCGTGCAGTCCTGGGCTCGGCCGATGTTCTGAGGTCGCGGAAGTCTGGCTGGGGCCCGGAGGAATTCGCGCTTTATGGGAAATCTGGGGCCGAGTATGGCAACGAACCCGAGCCAAATATTCATGGAGTCAGTCCGGCCAACCCGGCGGGCTTTTTCGCCATGCTGCGAAGAGTGCTGCCCGCGGATTCCTGCGTGGTCACGGATTCCGGATTGCATCAGGTGCTCGCGGGACGGCACTTCCGCGCACACGCGCCGCGCGGTTTGATCACACCGTCTGATTTTCAGTCCATGGGATTCGGGCTGCCTTCGGCCATCGGCGCGAAGCTTGCACAGCCTGGCAAGTCGGTGGTGGCGCTGATCGGCGACGGCGGGCTGCACATCAGCGCCATGGAGATTGCGACAGCGGTGCGTGAACGGATTCCGTTGACGGTGATTGTGTTTAACGATGGCGTCCTGGGGCAAATTCGGCTGCAGCAGTTTTCGCGTTTCGGAACCGCTCACGCCACGGAATTGCTTACCCCCGACCTTGCGCTTCTGGCGCAGGCGATGCGAGCGGATTATCTATATTTCGATAAAGAGGGTGAGAACGAACTAAGGGCGGCGATCGGCGGCGATGCGGTCACGCTTGTGGAAGTGAGCGTCGGGGATAGTAATGCGATTCGAGTTGATCGGGCTCGGGGGTTGTTGAGGCACACGGCGCGGCGAGCGGTTAGAGGGTCTGTTTTCGGTTGGATGAAGCCGAAGCGGCGGGGCTAGGGAAAGCACTCGCCTAGGCGTCAAGACCGCGTGATCAAGTCAAAAATCTTTGACGCAGCGCTGGAAGCGCTGCTCCACCCTAAAGACGCGGCACCCAACCGCTGTTCCAACCGAAACCTGGTGAACACGGGCAGCCGAGGCGGCTGTCGCTACGTGAGTGTTTTTAGCGGCGGCTAACCCTTTACGCTGATGTTCGAGAATGACAGCACGGCTCTGCCCGAGGTGGGGCGGCCCATAGAGGTTGCCGGGCGGAATGTGGTGAAGGTCATGAAGTCGATCAGCATGCTCTTTACCTGCGGGGACAAATCCTTGGCTTCGCGGCGATCGGACAGGACACGATAATCCTGCACTCGGCCGTTGGGGCCCACGTAGGCTTCGATGACCAGGGAATCCTCATTGATGGAAGTCAGCGAGGTTCCGTAGGCCGATGGCTGCAATTGGGGCGCAGTGTAAACGATCAATGGGACATCGGGATTGCCCGCCTGCAAGGGCAGGGCGGAAAAGCCCATGAACATGCCGAAAATCAACACGGCTACCGCCAAACCAGCTGTGGCGGGGACCATGAACGCTTCTGCCACGTTCTGCAGGCGCACACCCAAGGCGCCGAGGTAAGGATGCTGCGCCCGCCGAATTTCATGGGAAATGGCCAGACGAAGCTTCAGCGACAAATCGGCAGGCGCTTTCCTCCGGCCCACGGTTGCGAGCAATTGCTGGGTCCGCTGCAGTGCGTCATACTCCCGCCGGCAGTCGCCGCAATCTTCCAGGTGCTGGCGAATCATATGCATTTGTTTCCCGGTGACCGCGCCATCCAAATAAGGCGAGAACAGGGATGTGGCCTGGATACACTTCATGGCATCACCTCAACTTCCCTGCCATCGGAAGAACCCCGGGGACGAATTTCAACTTTTAGTTTGCGCTCTTGCGGCGCTCTTAATCCAAGTTCGGGCCCAACTTCGCGGACATATTTGACCAGACGCTGCCTGAGGGCTTCCCGTCCGCGAGTCAACCGCGACTTTACCGTCCCCAGAGAGACTTGCGTGATCTCCGCAATTTCCTCATAGGACATTTCTTCCAGATCACGGAGCACGACGGTTGTCCGATAAGGCTCGGGGACCTTGCGTAATTCTTCTTCCACCCGGGCCCGTACTTCCTCGTGGGCCAGACATTCGAAGGGTGTGTCGGAGGGGTCGACCAGCATGTCCTTGAGGCAAAGTGCCATCTCCGACATGGAACCGGTTTCAGTCGGCTCGATGGAGGTTTCTTTGGCTTTGTGCCGAAACCACCAGCGCCGCCGATTCGACGCCTCATGGATGGCGATGCGATAGATCCAAGTCTTCAAGCTGGACTCGCCGTGGAAATGTTTCATGCCGCGGAACACTTTGAGGAAGACTTCCTGGGTGGCGTCGGCGGCGTCGGCGGGATCGCTGGCCATGCGATAGACCAAGCTGTAGATGGGCTGGTGGAACTCGCCGATCAGCCAGGCGTAAGCTTCCTCGGATCCGGCCTTGAGCTCGGCGATGATTGCCGCTTCCTGCGTCCGAATCCCAATCGCGCTTGCCAAATCCGCCAAACTGGTTGCTCCCGCCATGGTCGTCACGGCGTCACCCCCATTATAGGATTTCCAGATCGTATGCGCAGCCAAAAACGAGATGGTCGAGCTTTCCCCACAGTTAGACATAGACCCCGCCGGGCCACCTAGAGTTCCAGGGCCGTACAACTTTTATTTTCATGGAGTTACGAAAGTCCCCAGAAAGGACAGCAGATTACTGGGGCGAAGATTGGGGTTTTGTGGCCGGAGTTGTGCCCGGAGCGGCGACGCCGGGCGGCTTGACGGCTGCCGGAGTTGTGGTCTTGGCGACAGGCTTTTTCTTGATTGAGGGCTTTTGGGCGGGCTTCTTCACCGGCTCAGTATCGTCGACGATCACTTTTTTCGGCGGCGCGGTAACCGCCGTCTGCGCATTGTGGAGCTGGTTGCGCAACTGGGTCATTTCCACTTCCTTGGATTCAGCCAAGCCTTGCATTCGCTCCGCCAGGGAACGGCGCGCGGTTTCGATGGTGTTGAAGTCGTTGTCGAGGGACTGGAATTCATCCTTCGAACCGAAAGCGCCGGCGGCTTCGACCACAGAACTAAGCACATCGTAGAGGGCATCGAGATTGCGGTAGAGTTTGAAACTGGCGGCCAGATTCTCGGGAGAGTTTCGCATCTGCCCAATGATCTCGGGCAATGCTGATCTTAAATTACGTTGGAGGGATTCGACATTCGCCTGCGTCTGGCGCTTGGTTGCGGAGTCGGTTTTCCAGCGGTCGATGCGGGTTCCGGCCAGGTCCACTTGCGTGGTTTGCGAGACTTGTTCCAGTTGCGTCAACAGTTGATTCAGCTGACTGACCGAAGAATAAGAGACGGGCGCCGATGCCGCCGATTGATTGGGAGACGAAGCCTGGGGTGAAGCCGCCACCGTCAGTAGCAGTGGGAGGAGAAAAAAACATTGCCGGATGCCGACGGAATTTCGATTCATAGTTGGGGCTCGCCCTCAATTCCATTCAGCATACTAATTATGACGGTTTTCGCAAAATGGATGGTGCGCCGTGAGAGCACAATCTGCGGGCGCAAGTTTGACTATCTAACCTATGTAAGCGAGAATTGATCATCACAGCAAGCGGTTCCCATCCAACAAATTGGGCCTGTGGCGCAGCTGGGAGCGCGCTTCCATGGCATGGAAGAGGTCGTCGGTTCGATCCCGACCAGGTCCACCAAATTTTACAACTGCATCCACCTAGTCGAACACCCAAGAAAACGTCCATTTACACCCATTATCGAAATCCTTCAGGCACACTTCAATGGACACTCATTGAGCACTGGGGAACCGCACGCCTCCGGCTTGTTCGAGGTTCCGGCAACAACACCAAAGCTCCAAATGTGGGCGGCGTGGTTCGATCGAAGTCGCTGCAATAGCGCCAATCGCCCTGCGGACAGCGCTTGTCAATTGATCCGTGATACAGCCTCGGCTAGTGCCTGACGAATCCGCCAAGCACGTCCTGCAAAGTATGCGCAATCATTCCGGGACGCACGCTGCGGCACCAGTACGCCAGCATGCCTCCCATCGCGCCTAGAACTGCAATCATCGAGGCCCGCAGCAGGCCCTGGTAGGAGTGGGCCGCGCCAAATGCTAGCGCAGAAAGGGCGATGCCGGCGGGGACGCTCCTGGTCAGCGCCATGAATTGCCTTTGCAAGTAGCCGCGAAAGAGGGCTTCCTCGCAGATCCCGGCGGAAATGGAAAGCGCGATCCAGAGCACCATCTCAATGTGGGTCTGGGGAAGCAGGTATTGCGTGGCCTTGTCGCCGGCGCCGCCATGAGAACCGGCGATTGAAGTGATCACGATCGACGCGATCAGGAACAACACTCCGATTCCTGCATCGCGGAAGAACTGGCGGGCGGAGCGCCAGTGGTCACCCAGAACGGTGAGGAGCGATGAACCGCTCAGCCACACACCTACGAGCACCAGCCCCAGCATCAGCCATTCGAATAGCATGGTGCGTTCGTACATGGAAATGCGATCAGGATTCAGGATGGAGCGCATGTGATCCGCACGCAGCGCGCTCCTGAGCGCCCAGGCTCCCAGCAGGGCAAGTACCAGGACGGTATGCCAGGCTGAAGCCACCGGGGCGAAGGTCATCGAACGCGGTACGGCTGAAGGGTCATTCTCCATAAGAGTGGTCTCTGAGCCTGGCGACCCTGGTGACGCACATCGCTGCGGATTCTCCGGTCATGGTACTTGGACGCTTGAACGTCGAAGAGGTCACATCCGACCTCATGATCCGGAGCAAATCAGCCAATCCTAATCCATGGTAACTAGCGCGGTTATTGTCCCGCTGGCATCATGGGGACTTGTTGGAGGCAAAGCCATGCTACGCGCAAAATTTGCGGCATTTTTGATCTTATGTGGTGCACTGTCGCTGACGGCCCAGCCAGCGCCTCAGAGCGCCCGGCAAGCTCTGATCGAAATGTTCTTTGGCAAGACTCCGGGAGGCCTGGAGAAGCATCTTCCCGAAGCTACACTTTCCGCATTCAAGCAGGCGGCGCCCGGTTCCGGCGCCTCAATGCTCCAGGGGATTGCTCTCTTGACCGGCCAAATGAAGGCCACCGGAACGGAGGTGCAGACCTTCGAGGCCGGGCCGACTCTGCTCATCGTCGACGATACCCGCACCCATGGCAAGTTCGAAGTCACCCTCGATCGCGATGACTTACGAGGCGATGAAGACAACATTGAAGTTTCCTTCCATGCCTATAAGAACGGAGAACCGCAGGCGGCGGGCGTGACTCCCAAGCTGACTTTTATCATGAAGCAAGAAACCGGGGTGTGGCGGCTTGAGGAAGTTGCACTCACGGTGGGCCTTTCACTGTCCAACCCGGAGTTCCTGAAAGCGATGACCACAGCGGTGAAGCCTTCGATCACCGCGCAGACATCCCTGAACGGACCCGTGACAACCACAGTCACGATGGCTGGCGCAAACGAGACGGCAACCACTTCGGCATTGCGAACACTGAACAAGGCCGAAGTCACGTATGCAGCGACGTATCCGCAGCACGGCTTCACTTGTACTCTGTCTGACTTGGGCGGCATGGGCAGCGGCAGTCAACCGGATGAGCAGCACGCCATGCTGGTGAGTCCGCGTCTGGCTAGCGGCCGAAGTGTTGGTTACACATTCGCGATTTCGGGATGCAACGGGTTTCCAGTTTCCAAATACTGGCTATCTGCGGTGCCGGCCGAAGCCGGATTTGGTGCCCGCGCCTTCTGCAGCGATGAAACTGGAGCGATACGGTACTCCGTGGATGGTAAGGCGGCTAGCTGCGTGAGCGCAGGCAAACCTTTGCAGTAGCAACTGTGCATGCCAGTTCCACCGATTTGCACGTATCTTCATCTTTGATCTTTGTCGATCTCATCGTCGATCAGACTCAATTTTTTACAATTATTTACCCGTATTTACTGGGGTTTCTGACTGCGCGAGTATATGCTGCATCCGAATACAGGTAGACCTGGATGCCCGGCCCTTCGCTGAGGAGGCGCTTTATGAGGTCCACACTCGCGGTTCTATCGACCACACTGCTTTTCCCCTTGATGCTGTACTCACAACATGGATCTTCCGCCAGCAGCGGCGGGAGCAGCAGTAGTTCCAGTTCGTCAGCCAGTTCATCAGCCAGTTCATTGGCCAGTTCATCGGCCAGTTCGAGTTCTCATTCTTCGGGAGGCAGCAGCTCTAGCGCTTCCAGCTCTTCCAGTTCGTCGAGTGGCGCAAGTTCTCATGCTTCCAGCGGAGGCAGTGGCGCAAGAGACATCGGCTCCTCAAACCATTCTTCGAACTCGGCGACTTCCCGGGGCTCCAGCGTGGGCAGTCGATCGTCCGCAACCCAGCATGGTGGGAATGAAGCGCGTAATGTCAACGACGGTAGGGGCCGGAGCAACGGCATTCAAAGCCGGGACTTCAACATCAAGGGCAAACCCGTCGCCGGGAATTCCCAAGCGCGCCCGGAGCATGTTAAGAGAGGTTGGCTACCTTGGAAATGGCATTCGAACCGGCCGGCAAAGAAGGAGGGGGACAACAAGCCGAAATGCAAACCCGGCAAGCCGTGCAAAGGCGAAGAAAAGCTGGTCCAGGCGGACGAAGACAAGCTGAAGTGCATACACGGTTCCTGCAAGGTGTGCCCGCCCGGATATTCCCTCAATAACAAAGGCGCGTGTGCGAGCAATCCCCCAAGTACGACTTACAACACCGATTGTATTGGCGGATCACCGAATATAAACAATGCTGGAGAGCCCTGCGGGGCCAATTCAGCAACGCACACGCAGAATAGTTGCGGCGCACTCGCTGCACAGGTCCAGCAGGAAGAAATGGACTTGCAAACGATAGGGAACACACGCCAGTCCGCCTGTTCACAAAATGCAAGTAACCAGGAATGCCTGGATCTTGGCGCCAGATATCAGAGAGAGGCGCTTCGGCTGGAAGAACTGCGGAGAGAATACCAGGCCTGCTTGCAGCGCTGAATTATGCGGCGTCGTCCTCGATTTTAATGCGCAGAGACTTGAGGAATTTCAGGTCCTGATCGCTGATCTTGAATTGGGGATTGCTGGTCAGGGTGGTCACGAGGGAAGTCTTATCGGTCGACTTTTCTCCGGGCTTGCTGACCCCGATGGTGGCTTCGAGCACCAGGAAAATGTCGTATCCTCCGTCCTTGATTCTGGAAACGACTTCGGCGATCTGCTCGGAGTCGGCCAGGGACTCGTTGATGGCCTCGCCTAATTCCTTCATCAACTGCTTTAATTGCTGGTCCACGTACCCCCCTTGGTATGCGGGCTCTCCGTGCGTATCGTCAGTCCTACGGTCCGTTAGATGCGAACCGGCGGGAGGATGGTTCAAAGGCCATTTCCTCCACGCGCGATTATTGTAAACCCGAACACTGTTAAAATCGATGCCCATGATGAATCTCTCGGGAGCGCGCAAGATTGGCACTCTGGCGCGGGCAGCCGCCAAGCAGGCTGGGCGCACACGCACCGGTAACGCCTTCCTGAGTGGACTGCGGGCCACCGCGAGCCATTTTGGGCGGGTGCTACACCAGCTTTGGCTGGAAGTTACCGGCTTTATTTTCCTGTGCTTGGCGGTGTTCGGAGCTTCGGCGATCGTGCGCGAGTATATAAAGTATCGGGCCGGTCAGACGAGCTCTGGTCATGTGTGGGTCGCAATTATTTTCACTCTGATGTTTGGATGGTTCGGCTTGAGCTCTTTTTGGCGGGTGTGGCGTAAGAGCTAAAAGCTTGAACCACTAAGGACACGAAGTGACACGAAGGACTTCCAAGACCGACACGCCCGCCGATCCGCAGACCTCGTCCAGTATTCCGATTCGAGCGCTCTATACGGCCAAGGATTTAGAAGAGTCGAACCCGGAAGCCGAGGTCGGCTACCCCGGCGACTTCCCCTACACTCGCGGCGTGCAGGCAACCATGTACCGGGGACGCCTGTGGACCATGCGCCAGTACGCCGGCATGGGCGACGCCGAGGAATCCAATAAACGCTACAAATACCTGCTGGCGAATGGCACGACTGGGCTTTCGGTCGCGTTTGATCTGCCGACGCAGATCGGTCTGGATTCCGACAATCCGCTCGCGATGGGGGAAGTGGGTAAGGTTGGCGTCGCGATTGACTCGATCGAAGATATGCAGCGGCTGTTCGATGGCATCGAGCTAACCAGGATTTCTACGTCGATGACCATCAATGCGACCGCGGCCATTCTGCTGGCGCTGTATGTTGCGGTCGCCCGCCGCCAGGGGGCCGATATTCGCAAGCTTTCCGGCACCGTACAGAACGATGTGCTCAAGGAATACATTTCGCGCGGCACGTATATTTATCCGCCGCAGCAGGCGATGCGCATCATTACCGATTTGTTTGCCTGGGCGAATGAGAACGTGCCCGAGTGGAACACGATTTCGATATCCGGCTATCACATGCGGGAGGCCGGCTCGACGGCGGTGCAGGAAGTGGCTTTCACTTTAGCCAACGGCATTGCCTACGTACAGGCCGCGATGGATGCCGGACTCGACGTAGACAATTTTGCCCCACGGCTTTCGTTCTTTTTCAACGCGCACAATAATTTTCTGGAGGAAGTGGCGAAATTTCGCGCCGCCCGGCGGATGTGGGCACACATCATGCGCGAGCATTTCAGGGCCAAGAACCCGCGTTCCTGGATGCTACGTTTCCATACTCAAACCGCAGGATCGACGCTGACCGCTCAACAACCGGAAAATAATATTGTCCGCACCGCGATTCAGGCTATGGCGGCGGTTCTCGGCGGGACGCAGTCGTTGCATACCAACGGATACGACGAAGCTCTGGCACTGCCTACGGAACAAGCCGCGCGCATTGCCTTGCGCACGCAGCAGATTGTCGCTTTTGAATCGGGCACTCCGCAAACGGTTGATCCTTTGGCCGGTTCTTATTACATCGAATCGCTGACCAATGAAATCGAAAAACGGGCGCAGGAATATCTAGACAAGATTGAGGCTCTGGGCGGCATGATCAAAGCCCTGGAGCGCGGCTACGTGCAGCAGGAAATCCAGAACGCCGCTTATGAGTATCAGCAGAGAGTCGATGGCGAGGAAGCGATTGTGGTCGGGGTAAATCGCTTTACGGTGGACGAAGAAAAACCCATTCCGACTTTGCGCATCGATGAGTCGCTGGAACGTAAGCAAGTTGAGCGGCTCCGAGCTCTCCGGCAGCGCCGCGATCAGAAACTCTGGCAGGGATCCTTAAAAAGCCTCGAAGAGGCTGCCCGCTCCGGTGCGAACTTGATGCCGCACATCGTCGCTGCTGTGGATGCCTACGGGACGGTGGGCGAAATCTCCGATGCGCTGCGGACGGTCTTTGGAGAATATAGAGAAGCAGTGGTGATTTAGGATGGGCTCGCGTAGGGACGGGTACCCTCACCTGTCCCGAGGGCTTTAGCCCTCCGATCCTCTCGAGCTAAAGCTCGAGCCCAGACGGGGCGTCCGCGCCTACGTGGATCGTCATGATGCAGGCTGGGCTGTAGCTAGAAATTGGAGGCTGAAGTCGAGTCTGACACCTTATAGTCGCAGGCTTCGCGGCAGGGCAGGCAATAGTACAAGCTGTCCTCGCACAGGCGGACTTCCATCAGCGATTGGCAGAGACAGCAGTATTTTTCACAATCGCAGCGCTCTTCCGTCATCTCACACTGCATGCAGCGGTACTTCTTTGGGGTGGATGTAGCCATGGGCGAACTGTACCGCGACCGACAGGAACCGTGAAAGTGCCCTTAGTAACCTGGGTAGAAAGGTCTCAGGGGACTGGTTTTAGGAGGTTGGAAATCAGTGCTAACCACTGGAGACTCGAGACCAGTGGGCTGCGACCATCCGATGTTGAACCTCATACCATCCGCATGTTAGTTTTAATAAGTCTCACCATTTCCCGAACATGTTTTTGATTGAGGTATTCATTGCCCGCTGTTGAGGCGACCGCACCGACTGTCCGCAAGACTGCGCTTTATGCCGTCCATCGCCAGATGGGGGCCAGGATGGTCGAATTCAATGGTTGGGAAATGCCGGTTGAATATCCTTCGGTTGGCGGAATTATTGCAGAGCACAACGCAGTGCGCAACGGCGTGGGCATCTTTGACGTCAGCCACATGGGCGACATTCTCCTCGCCGGCCCCGGTGCGCTGGCTGCTGTCCGGCATATTTCGATGAACGATGCTTCCCGTCTCGCCATCGGCCAGGCGCAATATTCGGCGTTGCTGTATCCAGAAGGAACGTTCGTCGACGACGTGATCGTGCATCGCCTCGGCGGGGACGATTATTTGCTGGTCATCAATGCCGGAACTCGCGAGAAGGATTTTAACTGGGTTCGCGACCATACTCGCCAGTTTGACTGCAAGGTGGAGGACCTTTCCGACAACTTTACCCAGATCGCGATTCAGGGGCCGAAAGGCGTCAATCTGTTGCAGAAGCTTACTGACGCGAATCTTTCGGCGGTCAAGTTCTATTGGGTCACGAGGGGAACGGTCTGCGGTTTGAAAGACATTTTGATCGCCCGCACCGGCTATACGGGCGAAGATGGATTCGAGATCTATATTCCCGCCGACGAGGTAACCAGTGCGAAGGTGTGGAACGAAGTTCTCGAGGCAGGCAAGGAATTCGGCGTGGTGCCCTGCGGACTGGGAGCGCGCAATACTTTGCGTCTGGAATCCAGCCTTTCGCTCTACGGTCACGAAATTTCGGATACGATTAACGTGTGGGAATCTGGGCTCGACCGCTTCTGCAAAATGGAAAAATCAGACTTCATCGGCCATGCGGCGCTGGAGAAGGCGAAAGCAGCGGGCCTGAAACGAACGCTGATTGGACTGGAAATCGTCGAGCGTGGCATTGCTCGCGACGGATATAAGGTGCTTGACGACGGTGGCCGGGAGATTGGCTACGTCACCAGCGGATCACCGGCTCCGTTTCTGAAAAAGAATATTGCGTTGGCGTACGTGCCACCGGAATTTGCGAATGTGGGATCGACCGTGAAGGTGGAGATCCGCGGCCAAGGTGTGAGTGCGCAGGTGGTGCCAACGCCGTTTTACAAGCGTCCGAAAAAGAGTTAACTACAGAGGACACAGGGGAACACAGAGGATTTCTGAGTTAAAAGCATAGGAGCTAAGAGCTGCATGGCCTATCCAACTGATTTCAAGTACACCAAAGAACACGAGTGGATCAAATCCGATGGCAAGAGTGCGACCATCGGCATCACCAGCTATGCGCAGGGCTCGCTGGGCGATATCGTTTTCGTCGAACTGCCCAAATTTGGCGCTGAGATCACCGTCGGTAAAACATTTGGCAGCGTCGAATCGGTGAAAGCGGTTTCTGACTTGTTCGCGCCTGCGTCCGGCACCGTCACCGAGATCAACGGCGAACTCGCCACCGCGCCGGAAAAGATCAACCAGGACGCCCATAGCGCCTGGCTGGTGAAAATTACGTTGAAAGATCCGAGCGAGTTGAACTCGCTGCTTTCCGCCGCCGACTATGAGAAGTTTGTGGCCGAAGAAGGCGGCCACTGAATCTTCGCTCTATAGATTACATCCAATTAGTTCCTTATGCGCTATTTGCCTAAATCGAACGCCGACCGCGAAGCCATGCTCAAGTCGATTGGCGCGCGTTCCATTGATGATTTGTTCGCACCCATTCCTGCGGAATACCGTCTGGAGCGCGACCTCAAGGTTCCGCGTCAGATGGCCGAGTCCGAAATCGTGGACTGGTTTCGCGAGCGTTCCCGCGAGAACGGCGATGGACACGCTACATTTCTTGGCGCCGGGGCTTACTATCACTATCGTCCGGTCATCATCGACTCGCTCATTTCGCGTGGCGAATTCCTGACTGCCTACACTCCTTATCAGGCCGAAGTTTCGCAGGGTACGCTGCAGTCCATATTTGAATTTCAAACCATGATTTGCGAACTGACCGGCATGGAAGTGGCCAATGCTTCCATGTACGACGGTTCAACCGCCGCTGCCGAGGCCGTCATGATGGCCGTCCGCCTCACCGGGCGCCGTGCGGTCGTGATCGCACGCAGCGTGCATCCGGAATATCGCGAAGTGCTGGCAACCTACGCGCATCATCAGGGATTGCCGCTTACCACAATTCCGTTTGCAGAAAACGCGCGGCTCGATCTGAAGGCGTTGGAAAAATCCATCACTCCGGATACAGCCTGCGTCCTGATCCAGTCGCCGAATTTTTTCGGGACGATTGAAGATGTTGACGCGATTGCGGAGATTGCCCACAAGAACGGCGCGATGCTGGTGGTTTCAATCGCAGAAGCGGTTTCGCTTGGAATTGTTGAGCCACCGCGACAGGCCGACGTCATCGCCATGGAGGCTCAATCTTTCGGCGTGCCCCTGGGATTCGGTGGCCCTTATTGCGGCGTAATCGCAACTCGGGAAAAGTTCGTGCGCCAGATGCCTGGCCGGCTCGTGGGCCAGACTAACGATCGCAATGGCAAACGCGGCTTCGTCCTCACACTAGCAACCAGGGAACAGCACATACGGCGCGAGAAGGCGACTTCCAATATTTGCACCAACCAGGCTCTGGTGGCCTTGATGGTGAACATCTTCATGACAATTTACGGCAAGGTCGGCCTGCGTGAACTGGCGAAACAGAATCTTGCCAAAACCGCTTACGCCGCCCAGCAATTCGGTAAGCATGCGAAAGTGCTGTTCTCTGGTGCGCCGCGGTTCAACGAGTTTGTCGTCGAAACCAGCGAAGATCCTTACGCCGTCAACAGCCGGATCCTTGGCCACAAAATTGTCGGCGGACTTCCGCTCAAGAAGTTTTATCCAGAACTGGGGAATGCATCGTTGTGGTGTTGCACGGAAATGACCACCCGTACCGCGATCGACACTGCCGTAGGGCTGGTCGCCGAGAGTGAGGGATCCGTGAAGTCGGCGAAAGAGGAAGTGGAAGAGGTGGCGCGATGAAGCACATGACCCGCAAAGCCACTCGCCACATCAGCCAGAACGAAGGATTGATCTTCGAGAAGTCGTCTGCGGGAAAGGCCGCGTGGAAATTGCCGCCGCTTGATGTGCCTGAAGTGGATGCAGGTTCGCTCTTAGGATCATCGGAAAGAAAAGACCTGGGGAATTTGCCCGAGGTGAGCGAAATCGAAATTATTCGCCACTTCACGCGCCTCTCCACCTGGAACTACGCCATTGATCTCGGCATGTATCCGCTCGGTTCTTGCACTATGAAATACAACCCGCGAGTGAATGAGGTCGTGGCCCGGCTGGATGGCTTGGCCAATGCGCATCCTTATCAGCCAGAAAAGATTTCGCAAGGCGCTATGCGCATCATGAAGTCGCTGAGTGATTGTCTGCTCGAAATCACCGGTATGGACGCGATCACGCTCCAGCCGGCCGCCGGCGCCCACGGGGAATTGACTGGCCTGCTGATGGTCCGCGCCTATCATGACTCCAAAGGATCGCCACGCAAGAAAATCCTGATTCCAGACTCCGCCCATGGCACCAACCCCGCGACGGCGGCGACGGTCGGCTATGCGGTGGAAAACCTGAAATCGAATGCCGCGGGAATGGTGGATGTTGCCGCTCTCGAAGCTCAGATGAATGAAGACGTCGCCGCCTTGATGCTAACGAATCCCAACACGCTGGGAGTGTTCGAGCAGGAGATCCACAAGATTGCCGACATCATGCACGCCAAAGGTGGCCTGCTTTACATGGACGGCGCCAACATGAACGCGCTGGTCGGCAAAGTCCGTCCCGGCGACTTCGGCGTGGATTTGATGCATCTGAACCTGCACAAAACTTTCTCCACTCCGCACGGCGGCGGCGGCCCAGGGTCGGGTCCGGTAGCGATCAAGAAGATCCTGGAACCATTTTTGCCTACCCCCGTTGTGATTACCAAGTCAGACGGCACTTTGGCTTTCGAGTACAACCGACCACAGACGGTGGGCAGAGTGCGCGCGTTTTATGGAAACTTTGGCATGTTCGTGCGTGCGCTGGCTTACATTCTGGCCAATGGCCCCGACGGCTTGCGCCAAACTACGGAAGACGCCGTGCTCAATGCTAACTACATTCGTAAAGGATTGGAAGGCGTTTACGATCTGCCGTATTCCACGCCTTCCATGCACGAGGTCGTCTTCAGCGATAAGCTGCAAGCAAAGAAGGGTGTGAAGACCATGGATCTGGCCAAGCGGCTCATCGACTATGGATTTCATCCTTACACCACGGCATTTCCATTGATCGTGCCGGGGGCGCTGATGATCGAGCCGACGGAAAGTGAGTCCAGGGAAGAAATGGATCTCTTCATCGAATCCATGAAATCCATTGCGGAAGAGGTGGAAGAAGATCCACAGATGGTGCTGGATGCGCCCCACAACACTCGCGTCTCGCGCCTGGACGAAGTTGCAGCGGCGCGGAAGCCCGTGCTGCGCTGGAAGCCCGCAGTGTAGTCCGTGTTCCTACGTGCCTCTCTGGTGATATCAGGGGCTCTGCTCGGTGTGATTAAATCCATCTGTTGACTATCCCTGAGACAAACGAGAAAAGCGCCGGCCTGTCCCTTTCTCCTCAAAGGCAGACCCTCATTCTTGGCCTTCTTCTCGTAGTCGCCACCCTCGCGTTGTACAACCCGGTAAGCCATCATCCCTTTGTCAATTACGATGACGACCGCTACGTCGGCGATAACGCCCATATCAAAGCCGGCCTGCATTGGGAAACCATCCGCTGGGCGTTCACTACTTACGACGAGGCCAATTGGCATCCGCTGACCTGGCTCTCACACGCACTGGATTGTCAGTTATTCGGCTTGAATCCGGCCGGGCACCACTACACGAATGTTCTGCTGCACGCCCTGAACGTACTGCTGCTGTTCATCGTTCTTAGGCGGTCAACCGGCTCGGTCTGGCGCAGTTGCATGGTGGCTGCGTTGTTTGCGGTTCATCCCATCAATGTTGAATCCGTGGCGTGGGTTGCGGAACGCAAGAATCTGCTCAGCATGCTGTTCTTTCTGCTCGCGTTGGGAGCCTATCGCTGGTATGCGATTAAGCCTCGAATCGGTGCGTATCTTCTTGTCGTGTTCTTGTTTGCCTGCGGGCTGATGTCGAAACCGCAGGTGATCACGCTGCCGTTCGTTTTGTTGTTATGGGACTACTGGCCTTTGCGACGGGAAAAGGAATTCTCCTGGCTGGTCAGGGAGAAGCTGCCACTCTTCGCACTTTCCGCAGCTAGCGCTGTGATCACAATAAGAGCACAGAAAGCGGGCAATGCAATCAGCACGCTGGTGAAATATCCGCTTAGCGTCCGGCTAGAGAACGCAGTTGTTTCCTACGCACGATATTGCGAAAAAGCATTTTGGCCGATGCACCTTTCGCCGATTTATCCCCACCCCGCAGATTCATTGAAATCATGGCAGGTGCCTGTCTCAATTCTTTTTTTGCTGGTGATCTCCGGGCTGGTTGTCGTCGCCAGGCAACGACGTTATTCCCTGGTGGGCTGGCTTTGGTTTCTGGGGACGCTCGTCCCCATGATCGGCCTGGTACAAGTTGGCAGCCAGGCGATGGCTGATCGATATGCATACCTCCCCTTCATCGGCCTGTTCATCATGGCTTGCTGGGGCGCGGCGGATTGGGGGCAACAGCGGCATTTTCCCTCCAAAGTACTGGCCGGAATCAGCATTTTAGTTTTGTTGGCGCTGGCACTAGTTGCGCATCGCCAGATCAACTATTGGGGCGATAACGTGACTTTGTGGTCGCATGCGCTGCAGGTCACGAGCAATAACTTCATCGCCGAAGACAATCTTGGCGGGGCACTTTTGGCGGAGGGCCAACTAGAAGAAGCCCAGCCACATTTTCGAGCGGCAGCGGCGATTCATCCTGCCGATCCCATCAGCAATCTGAATATTGCTTTCTATGAGATGCAGCGCAACGATTTGCCGGCGGCCGTCCAGCAATTTAGGAAGACGATCGAGTTGACCCAGGACGACCGCCTCCGGGCGTCGGCGTTCACCAATCTAGGCGCGATTTATAGTCGGTTGGGAGACTACGACCACGCCAGGGAAAGCTTTACGGCGGCGGTGGCGCTTCGTCCGCGAATTATTCGCGCGTGGATGGGACTCGGGCTGGCGGCGTACAGGTCCAAAGACTTCAGCACTGCGATCATGGCGTACTCTAAAGCAAATGCGATTCAACCTTCCGATGTCATCTATCTTCTATTGGCTCGTGCTCTGGAACAAGACGGCCGCCGGGATGAAGCGCAAGCCGCCACTGCAGAAGCTAAACGATTGGCTGAAAACTTTGCCCAAGCTCAGCAAATCGCAGACGGCCTGCTCACCCAATAAAGATTCCGTCGCAGGATTGCCCATTCGTTCAGCATCCAACGGAACCCGATTCGACATCGGCTGCGAAAATTGACGTCTTATAATGACGACACTTAGAGCCGTCAACTCACGTTGTCACCGTGAAAAAAGAAGAGAAGAAACTCGAAGTTTCGCCGGCAAGTGCCAGCTTTTTTACTTCCCCAGAAAGGCGGAGCGTCGTTCTCTGCCTGCTTCTGGTGGTGGCCACGCTCGCGCTATACAACCCCGTAAGTCATTATCCTTTCGTTAATTTCGATGACAATCACTACATCACGGAAAATTTGCACGTGCGCGCGGGCCTCAACTGGAACACGATCACTTGGTCTTTCCGTTCGATTGAGGAATACAACTGGCATCCGCTAACCTGGCTTTCGCACGCGCTGGATTGCCAACTCTTTGGCCTGAACCCTGCCGGACATCACTACACGAATGTGCTGCTGCATGCGATGAACGCAGTTCTGCTCTTTCTGCTATTGCAACGAGCAACCGGTTTTACCTGGCGAAGCTTGATGGTGGCTGCGCTTTTTGCCCTGCATCCCATCAACGTGGAATCGGTGGCCTGGGTTTCGGAACGAAAAAATGTGTTGAGCATGCTGTTTTTCCTGCTCGCCTTGGGCGCCTACGGATGGTACGCGCGCAAGGCGGGAAGCGGCCGCTATGCGGTAGTCGCAGGGTTATTTATTTTGGGTCTGATGGCCAAGCCACAAATTATTACCCTCCCTTTAGTTCTGCTGTTGTGGGATTACTGGCCGCTGGGGCGCATGGGATGCGGCCCGATCATCTCTGGGGATCGAACGGGGGCTCTGCCTGTACGTTCATTCTCATGGCTTGTTTTGGAAAAGTTGCCGTTGCTGGCCATCTCCGCAGGTAGTGCGATTATTACCATGAAGGCGCAGAGTGCGGGCCGCGCAGTCTATTCGCTGGCGGACGTTTCGCTTTCCATCCGTCTGGAAAACGCTGTGGTTGCTTACGTGCGCTATGTTGGAAAGGCATTTTGGCCCGTAAACCTGTGCGTGCTCTATCCGCATCCGCTGGGTTCTCTTAGGACGTGGCAGGTGGTAGCCGCGGCCTTTTTTCTTGGAATCGTCACGGCCGTCGTCTTCAAGGCAAGACAGCGACGGTACCTGATCGTGGGATGGCTGTGGTTCCTGGGAACTCTGGTCCCCATGATCGGACTGGTACAAGTCGGCGACCAGGCCATGGCGGACCGCTATGCTTATCTTCCGTTCATCGGATTATTCGTAATGGTTTGTTGGAGCGTGGCGGATTGGGCCGAGCAATACTCTGTCCCGATTCGCTGGACCGCAATTCCCGCGGTTGCAGGGTTACTGGTACTTGCCGCCGTCGCACATCAACAAATCGGTTACTGGCAGAGCGACGTCGCTTTGTGGTCGAGAGTTGTAGCGGTCACACCCGCAAATTCCCTTACCCAGGACAATCTTGGGGACGCCTTGATTCGCGAGAACCGCATCGAAGAAGCCATCCCGCACTTTCAAGCGGCTTTGCTGATGACCCCTCTCGACCCGGTCGCCAACATCGATATCGCCACCTACGAACAGGGGCAGGGCGAGTTGCAGCAAGCGATTGAGCGATACCAGATTGCGCTGCGGAATCCCATGGATCGCAGGCTGCGCTCAAAAGCTCTGGGCAATCTGGCTTCGGCATATTGCAAACTCCGAGATTACGCTCGCGGCCAGGAAAACTACGAAGCCGCTCTGCAGGCGGACCCCGAGAACCTGAATGCGCTGCTCGGAGTGGGACTTCTGGCGCGGAGAACCGGAAGTCCGCAGCAAGCTGTCGCTACATTTTCCCAACTGGTCGCCCTGCAGCCGAGCGACGTAGGCTACCTGCTCTTAGCTGGCGCCCTCGAACAAAGCGGCCGCCGAGACGATGCCCGGGCGGCCACTGAAAAAGCCAAACAACTCACCCAAAATATCGATCAAGCCCGGCAATTTGCAGATCGACTTCTCACGCAATAGGCTGGTTCGCCCTCGCCGGGCGCAGTCTACTTTCCGACAATCATCACCCAAGCCTTGGTATTTTCCCAGCTCATACTAAGTTCGCAGCCTTTGTCTTGATCAAGGGCAATCGTGAAATTCTCAATTGTGGATGGCGTTTTGGAAACTTGCATGGGCACGCGCGCAAGCTCATCGGCCTCGTACTTATAGGGAACGCCCCACTCGCCCGTCTTCTTGTTGACGATGAGCGTCCACTTGCTCTCAGCCGGAACGGTGAAGAGTGTGTAACTGCCGGCTGGGACATCTTTCCCACCCACATTCACATCGGTGTCGGTGACAAAGGTTGTGGCCTCATTGGCTCCGGCCCGCCATACTTGCCCGAAAGGAACCAGGCCACCAAAGATCTTTCGCCCTTTGGCGCGCGGGCTTGAGTAATCAACCGTGATGGTTTTGCCATCCGGCAATTTACATTGGGCCTGCGCTGGAGGACTAGGGCGCTGGCTCTTGTCTTCCTGAGCAAAAGCCGCCGTGCTCAGCACGACGATCGCGAGAATGAGAACGGTCGCACCTAAAACTCGTTTCTGCATGATTTCTCCTATTGTTAAGAAATTGCTAAACGCTTTGACTCAGCAGGGCTCCAGATAGCAAACCCCGGCAATTATGCACCACCCGAGGTGAACAGTACAATCAACTCATGCCAGTATTCGATGACAAGAATGAAGAACTCGACCATTATGAAACCATGATGGGGGTGCCGCGGGGACGACTGGCCGTCACCATGGACATGATTACCGACGCCATGGCGCTGGTGGGACAGCATGGCGTCTACTGCCAGAGCCAGCGCTGGCCGGGAAAGCCGGTCCTGGACATCCAGATGGTGATGAAAAACCTTACCGACGCGAAAGAACTGATCCAGAGCGTGATGGAAGAGCTGAAGAAGAAATCCTGACCGATTTCACCACGGAGTCACAGAGACACAGAAGAAACAAGACAATTATCGAGTCTTTGTTTTCTCTGCGCCTCTGTAGTGAGTGTTCGATCCCTTAGGGTTTCACCGTAATCATCACAACAGCGTGCGACGGGACTGTCGCAGAAAACTTGCCAGTGAATTTTCCCAGGTCTTTGTGTTGCCACAGGTCGCGGACCGCCGCGCTCAAGTGATCGGGATAGCCCAGCTCTTGCCAGTTGACGGTGATCTCCTGCTCGGCACTGCCGCGGTTGAAGAGAATCACGGCCCGATTGCCGCCTTGTAGAGGCCGCGCCAATACTTCCAGGTCACCATCTTTTCTCACCGGCTTACCTTCGCTGCCCAGCGGGTCCTGATCGACCGCAATCACTTCTTTGTTGGTCAGAATTTCCTGGATTTCAGGCGTCATGTTGCGCAAATCGTTGCCCGCGATCAGGGGCGCAGCCAACATGGCCCACAGACTGAAGTGTGAACGGTACTCAATGGTAGTCATGCCGCCGTTGCCGACCTCAAGCATGTCGGGATCGTTCCAGTGGCCCGGCCCGGCGAAGGAGTCCAGCCCAACTTGCTGATCAACAATGGCGGTCATTCCGTTCGAGCAGCAATTCCCATCCGGCCATTTCATGCTGCCGCCCCACCTGTCCTGGATGTCGCCGGTAGAGCGCCAGAGATTGCCGCCGACTTCTCTGCCCCAAAGCCAGGGCTTGGCCGTGCCCCATTCGCAAATGCTCAACACGATCGGCCGCCCGCTCGCATCCAGGGCGTGGCGAATATTGGCATACGATGCTTTGGCGTCTTGCGTGGTGGTGTTGCACCAGTCGTATTTCAGGTAATCGACGCCCCAGGCAGCGTATTGGCGAGCATCCTGATATTCATGGCCGAGGCCGGCTGGCCGGCCCGCGCACGTCTTCGAGCCAGCATCGGAATAAATTCCGAACTTCAGGCCGAGTGAGTGGACATAATCCGCCAGCGCCTTGATGCCGGAGGGAAAATGCTGTGGATCGGCGATGATGTTGCCGTCTTTGTCCCGGCTCACCTGCCAACAGTCGTCGATGACGACATATTGGTATCCAGCATCTTTCATGCCCGATTTCACCATCCCATCAGCCATTCCCTTGATCATGTCTTCACTGACGTTGCAGCCAAACTTGTTCCATGAGTTCCAGCCCATGGGCGGGGTAAGGGCGAGATTGTTGGATGGAGAACTGCTTTCCTGCGCAGACAGGAAGGCAGGAATTAACAGCGTCATAAATGCAAGCAACGTGGTTGTAATCGTTTTCATTTTGGTGGTTGGACTATTGTCCTCGCTATTTGTATCAGAGAGCCTGCGGATACGAAAGCATTAACACAACCATGACAAGAGATGTGATGCCGCTGAGTTTGTCAGACGACTTTCTTTGCGTACTTTGCGAATCCTTGGCGGGCTTTGCGGTTAAAGGCCTTTTACTGCAAGGATCGCGAAGAAAGGCTGCAAAGGCCGCAAAGAAAAACAAAGTCAGGCACCGTGTCAGATGGGAAACTGCAATTGACAATCCTGGGTTGCCGCTCTACCTTTCCATTGTTCTAGTTGCAAGGAGGCCCATTCCGTGACGAGAAAAGGAATCTCGTGGGTAATGTTGTTGGCAGGCATCTTCCTACTTGCTGTCGTACCCAACCAGTCTAGGGCCGAGGACAACGCCGCCATTGGAATATTTGAAAGTCATGGTGACGTTGGCACCGTCCTTCACCCCGGCTCCGTGGAGTATGACGCCTCCAAGAAGGCCTACACCATCACCGGCAGCGGCGAGAACATGTGGTTCGGCTCGGACGCCTTCCAGTTTGTTTGGAAGAAGATTTCCGGCGATGCAGTGCTCACGGCCGACATCAGCTTCCTGGGAGCGGGCGGCAATGAGCATCGCAAAGCGGTCCTGATGTTCCGCCAGAACCTGGACGCGGATTCTCCGTACGCCGATATCGCGCTGCATGGCATCGGAATGACTGCCCTTCAGTTTCGCAGCGAGAAAGGCAACATCACCCACGAGATCCAGTCGAACATTTCTGCACCCAAGCGCCTCCGCCTGGTCAAGCGCGGCGACTATGTTTACATGTCGCTCGCAGGCGACGGAGAAGCGCTTCACATGGCTGGTGGCTGGCTGCGGATCCCACTGCAGGGATCGTTCTACGTGGGTATCGGTGTCTGCTCCCACAATAAAGATGTGAGCGAGAAGGCCGTGTTTTCGAACGTCGACCTGAACACAGAACCGGTCTCGACTAGCCCTCCGACGCTTTATAGCACGCTGGAGAAAGTTGCCATCTCGTCCACCGACCGGCAGGTGGTTTATAGTGCTTCGGGACGTTTTGAAGCTCCCAACTGGACACGCGACGGCCAATCGTTTCTCTTCAATCGTGATGGCCACATCGAGCGCCTGCCCGTGACCGGCGGAAAACCTGAAATCGTCGATACTGGCTTCGCCACTCGCTGCAATAACGATCACGGCATCTCGCCCGACGGCACCCAGCTCGCGATCAGCGACAACTCACAAGACAAACACGACTCGCTTGTCTATCTCGTGCCCATCGGCGGAGGCGCGCCTCGGCGCATTACGCAAAACTCACCTTCCTACTGGCACGGCTGGTCTCCGGATGGAAAGACGCTGGCCTTCGTCGGCCAGCGCAACGGCGATTTTGATATCTATACACTTCCTGCGGATGGGGGATCGGCAAGTGAAGGGACCTCTTCTCGCATAGAAGAAACGCGCCTCACCACCGCCAAGGGTCTCGACGACGGGCCCGAATATTCTCCCGATGGAAAATACATCTACTTCAACTCCGAGCGTACCGGTCACATGCAGATTTGGCGCATGCGTCCCGATGGAAGCGAGCAGGAGCAGGTGTTTGCCGACGACTACAACAACTGGTTCCCGCACATTTCGCCTGATGGGAAGTGGATGGTCTTCCTCACCTATGACAAGAGTGTCACCGGCCATCCCGAAAACAAAGACGTGCTGCTCCGCGTGATGTCCTTGAGCGACAAAAAGATCGGAATACTGGCCACGCTCTTCGGGGGCCAGGGCACAATCAATGTTCCTTCATGGTCGCCCGATAGCAAACAGGTGGCATTTGTCAGTTACCAGTTGGTGCCGGAGGAAAAGTGACGGCGGGAACAGCGGGCCACGTGGGCTTGGCTAAATAACAGGTAATTGCGATAGTAGCCGGTTCCAGGAGCCATTTAAAGACGTGGAGATCCTGTAAATTGAACCTTCTTCCGCAGAAAAGCGGCAAAGCATGTCTGATATTCCTCATCGGAAAGATGATAGCGAAACAGATTCTCAAAGCCTTGGAATGATTCCATCGAAAGCCAACGATAGAGGTCTTCAGATACACGTTGGTTCAGTGGAAGGCTTCAATTAGCCCCACCGCTATGGGGTTGGGGCGATCGGTATTTACGTCTTTCGTCTTAGGCTGTCTGTAAACACCATCGCGCATAGTCGTAGATCCTACCGTATCCGGTGTTCATTGATTGGCGCTCCTCAAGGAAAGCCAAAGCTCGGATACGCTTGCGTAATCAACCGTCGAACGGTTGCATTTCCTTAACGCTGTTCGTGACAGCGGGGTCCGGAAAGTATTCAAGCGCTATTGGGCAGCCACTCTTCCGGAGCTAATTGACGTTCCCTATCCGAAAACCAGCTGGCACTACCGTCCCAGCTTCTCATCGAAAAACCTAGCCATCAATTCAAGAGCTTCAGTAGTTTCGGGAAGGTGAAAGTGATACCAGAAAGCATGTGGCAGAGCCTCGAACACTACCAACTGAGCGTCGTCCCCGGCGCGGAGAAGAGCGCGGTGAAACGTGGCGGTGTCGCTCAAGAGGAGATCACGCGTGCTCGTGACCAGCAGACTCGGGGGCATGCCATGCAAATCCGCAAGAATCGGCGAGAGCAGCGGGTCCTTGGGGTCGGTCTTGCCGACATACGCGTCTTCACGGGGCTTAGTTGGATCACTCGGCTCCAGCGTCCCAGGAAGTCCATTGAGCGTGTAAATCTGCCGGGAATCGCTGGGGTGGCTATAGTCTGCAAGCCCGGAAAAAATCCCTAGACGCTCCAGGGAGCGGCAGTTGTAACTGCTTTAGCCGCACAGCAACTTCGGCGGTCAGGATCGCTCCCGCCGACGTGCCGTAAATTCCAATATTGTGCGGCTTGTAGATTTTGAGTAGTTCTTTGTAGACCGCGACCACATCGTCGACCGCAGCGGGAAAAGGATTCTCCGGAGCGAGCCGATAATACACCGAGACCACCTTGATCTTCGCTAGATTCGAGATGGGGATGCCTTCGATGAGAGATCCCGAGTCAGAATTGAATCCGCCACCGTGCAGATTGATGAGCACACGATTGCGATTGGCTTCCGGCGTGGAGAGCGGCGTGATGATGTCGGTGCGAACCCCGGCAGTCGTGGTTTCCTCGATGTTGACCGGATAAAGCTTCCGCGCTTCGGCAGAGTCCTTCTTGCGCCAGGCATCGGTGTGTTCACGCCGTTCAGCGAGTGTTTCTGGACCGGATTTATATTGTGTGATCTCCGCCAGCCACTTTTGCGCTTCCGGACTAATGGTCGACGGCATCGGAATCACGCGAGTGACGTGTGCGGTCCCGTCAGGGTCGAAAGTTGCTGAGTCCTGCGGCACTGCGGGGTTCGACTGGGCGGAGAGAGACATAGCCAACGCAATTGAGAAGGCGGCAGTACGGAGAAGTCCTATCAGGTTCACATTGGCTCCAAGATTGGACGATGATTTCTAACCTGAATGCTTACTACGAAATGTTTGCAGGCATGTACGCGCAGTGTCGAGTTCAGATAAGCGGCTGCCTTCCTGCTCCACCAGGTAATATTCGACTCCGCCTCCGCCTTCGGCCGCGGCGAAAATGTTTTTCCAATCGGCAACGCCTTCGCCGAATAAAACGGTGTATCCCTTGTCTTTGTCGGGCGACCAGTCCTTGCAGTGCAGTGATCGGATGCGCCCGGGATTGGCCCGAATCCATGCCACCGGGTCCGATCCGGCTTCGATACACGTGCCCACATCGAGTTGCAGCATGATCGAAGATTTCGTATTCGCTGCAAGTATTTCGATTGGCCGCCGTCCCTCGATAGGAGTGAATTCCGGCTGATGATTATGGTACCCAGCCTTTAACCCTGCCGGTGCAAGCTTGTCAGCAACAATGTTCAGCGCGTCAGCCACCGTTTTCCATTCGTCCAAATGGACCTTCGGGGATGTGCTGGACTGCACAACATACTTGCAGCCCAGGATCGAGTTCATGTCACTGACTCGCGAAATATTCGCCGCGCTCAAATACGATTCGTTATTGTGGGTCGAGAAGCAGTGAATGCCGAGGTCGTCCATCAGCTTTCTCATCTGCTTCGTCTGAGCTTCGGCCCAGTCGAAATAAGGCGCGTAGAATTCCACGCATTGATATCCCATCTGGGCCACGGCGCGGACCGTACCCTCGGGATCCTGTTTCAGCGAATTGCGAACGGAATATAACTCAAGACCAACCGGAAACGATGTCGAAGCGCGGGCAGAAAAAGCCCAGGGCAGCATTGCCGACAAAGCCAGGAAAGACCGCCGTGACAACGGGGATGCAGGCATGGCGGAATCGTACTACAGTCGAGATCGGCTGCGCAGTACAGACTAAGAAATCGCGTACTTGCCCCGCTCAATCATTTTCTGCGCGATCTGCTGGCGGAGTTCGATGGTGTTGAACGGCTCGTGCTTGGCCAGGCGCCGCAGGATGGCAAGTTGGGTTCTTAGCATGTCGCCATCGGCGACGGCAGCGATTATTTTTTTGGCTGCCGCTTCCACCTTCTCCATCGCTTGCGACATGTAGACGCGCGTCATGGCGATGGGAAGCGCTGCCGCACTTTCGCCTTTCGTCTCGGCAATCTTTTGCGCGCGCAGCGCAGCGGATTCCATGGCATAGGTCTCGATCACGATGTCAGCGATCGCTCCCATGACTTCTTGCTGGTCCTGAATCGCTTGCATGTATTTCTGCGTGGCGGCTCCGGCAACGAACAAGCCAAGCTTCTTGGCTTGAGTGACAAGTTTGCGTTCTTCAGCGAGCGGGCCTTCGAGGTCGTCGCTGAGGGATGGCCCGGACAAAACTTCATCCATCAGTTTCTTGATGGCGGGCATCAGCGGCAACTGACCGGACATCGCCCGCTTCAGCAGAAATCCAGTAATAATCAGCCGGTTAATTTCATTGGTGCCCTCGAAGATGCGGTTGATGCGGGCATCACGATACGCACGCTCAGCGGGATATTCTTCAACGAAGCCATAGCCGCCGTAAATTTGCATGGTCTCATCGACCACATAGTCGATCATCTCCGAGCCCCAGACCTTGATGATCGAACACTCGACTGCATATTCCTCGATAGCTTTGAGCGTCGCTTTGGCTGCATCGGGGCCGGACTTGTCGAGTTCCGCAAGCGCCACGTCCATCATGCCCACGGTTCGATAAACCAAAGACTCGCCGACATAAATGCCTACGGCCATGTTGGCCAGCTTCTCGCGAACCAATCCGAAATCCGAGATGGTTTTGTTGAACGCCTTGCGCTGTTTAGCATAGGCAATGGCGTTTTCGAGTGAAACACGGCCCCCGCCGACGCACATCGCTCCCAGCTTGAAGCGGCCAACGTTGAGGATGTTGAACGCGATGATGTGCCCCTTGCCGATTTCCCCCAATACATTTTCAGCCGGCACTTTGCAGTCGTTGAGGATGACCGGACAAGTGGACGATCCGCGAATGCCCATCTTGTGTTCTTCCCCGCCGATGGAAAGTCCGGGAAAAGTGCGTTCGATGAGAAATGCCGTAAACTTTTCGCCGTCCACTTTCGCGAAAACGGTGTACAGGTCGGCGAAGCCGGCGTTGGTAATCCACATCTTCTCGCCGTTGAGAACGTAATGCTTGCCGTCAGACGAAAGCACAGCCTTAGTGCGGCAATTCAGCGCGTCAGATCCAGACGAAGCTTCCGAGAGACAATACGCACCGACAATCTCTCCTGCGGCCAGCCGCGGTAAATATTTTTTCTTTTGTTCTTCGGTGCCGAAATAAACGAGGGGAAGCATGCCAATGCCGCTGTGCGCGCCCCAGGTGGTAGCAAAGCCGGCGTATTTCGCGATGTGGTCGGCGATGACGGCGGCGGTGACCTTGTCCATTTCGAGGCCGCCGTAGGCCTCCGGGACCTCGACGCCGCTCAGACCGAGGTCGCCTGCTTTTTTCAGCAAGTCGCGGGAAACGGAAAAGTCCTTATGCTCGATCTTCTCAATGTTGGGGATAATCTCGTTGACACTAAACTCTTCCGTCGTTTGCCCGATGAGCAAGTGCTGCTCGGTGAAATCTTCCGGGGTGAAGACTTCGCCGGGTTTACGTTCTTCGAGCAGAAAGCTGCCACCGGAGATTTTGGTACTGAGAGTAGCTGTTGTGGCCATAGAACCTCTCTTATAACCGCAGAGATCACCGAGTACGCAGAGCAAACTCAATTCTAGTTCGGAAGGGGATATAACAATAGTAGCTAAATCAAGGTCATTTTACGGGTTTTGTGCCTGTTTTCTCGGCGCCATCTGCGTACTCGGCGGTTAATTCAAGTTTTCAAATATTCCAGCCGCCCCCATTCCCCCGCCAACGCACATGGTCACCATCCCGTAGCGTGATCCTCGCCGCTTCATCTCCCGAATGATCGTTGCCGTCAGCTTCGCTCCGGTGCAGCCGAGAGGATGACCGAGTGCAATCGCTCCGCCATTGGGATTGACTCTCTCGAGATCAAGTCCAGCTTCCTGGATCACCGCCAACGATTGCGCGGCGAAGGCTTCGTTCAGTTCGATCACATCAATATCGGAGAGTTTGAGCCCAGCCATCTTCAGAGCTTTGGGAATCGCAAACACCGGGCCAAGTCCCATTTCTTCTGGCTTGTATCCCGCCGTGGCGAAGGCCAGATAACGCACCAGCGGCTTGATCCCGAGAGCTTTGGCGCGCTCGGCGGACATGACCACCGCGGCGGCGGCGCCGTCGGAAGTTTGCGAGGAATTTCCTGCTGTCACCGAGCCCTTTAGATGAAAAGCGGGCCTGAGCGCGGCGAGGGCTTCCAGTGAGGTATCGGCTCGCGGGCCTTCGTCTACTTTGAAAATGATCTCTTGCCGCTTGGGCTTCGATCCGTTTGGTGTAGTGAAACTCACCGGCACGGCGACGGTTTCGTCGTCGAATTTGCCAGTTTGAATGGCGGCCAGCGCCTTCTGATGGCTGCGTAGAGAAAATTCATCGGCAGCCTGACGGGTAATCCCGAAGCGTTGAGCCAACCGTTCGGCAGTAAGGCCCATGTTGAGATATGCATCGGGATAATGGTCCACCAGCCACGGGTTAGGAGAAATTTTGTGTCCTCCCATGGGGATCATCGACATGGACTCTGTTCCGCCCGCAACGATGATCTCCGCGCCGCCGCTCATGATGCGCTCTGCCGCCATGGCAATCGCCTGCAGTCCCGAAGAGCAAAAGCGATTGATGGTAAGCGCCGAGACCTCGACCGGCAGCCCGGCACGCAGCGATGCAATGCGGGCCACGTTCATCCCTTGCTCGGCCTCGGGGGTAGCGCAGCCGAGGATCACGTCCTCGATCTCCCTGGGATCAACCTGCGGCACGCGCTCGAGCGCGCCTTTGATAGCGACGGCCGCGAGTTCATCGGGTCGGGTGGCGCGGAGCGTGCCTTTAATGGCGCGTCCCACGGGCGTGCGAACGGAAGAAGCGATGATGACTTCACGCATGAAAACTCCTAACCGGCGTTTGGCGATTCATCTGGCCAAGCCCGGATCATAACCTTCGCTCACAACATTAGATGACCATCGTCCCGGCGTAGCTTCAAGCCAAATGTTCATTTGCCTCCCAGCGCCGAATCTGGTGGTGGATATGGCAAGGAATCGCGGAACTTGGAGATGTCTTCTGGCGCAAAATCCGGGAATGGCATCTTGCCCGCATCTCTCCACTTCTGCACTTCCTCATGAACTGTAGCTACCTTCTCCTTATCGGGTCTCGATTCGCGGCCTTGATAGACGGCATGTGGCGGGGAGGCAAAAGCGGTCCCGGAACCCGCGACAATATCCATGATCCGCAGTAACAGATCTTCCTGGATGGCCAGCGCTTCATTGCTATCCAGGGTCAGCACGTAACAGAATATTTCGACCGTGATCGCGCCATCGCTAAACCCAATCAGCCGGTCCCGCGCGGAATTGGTTTCCACTTTCGCGTGCTCGTAAAAAAGGCGGCGGATTTGCGCCAGCACATAGCGTAACTGGTCGGCCGTAGTCTCCCAATGCAGCTTCAGCTGGGTATTGAAGAGGATCTTGTCCCGCCGCGTTAGGTTTTCCACGTTCATGGTGGCCAGCGAACCATTGGGGATCGACAGTTCTGTCCTTTCGGGCGTGCGGATACGCGTGGAACGCAGGCTGATGTCTTCGACCGTGCCGACGCGATCGCCGAACCGGCAAACATCGCCGACCCGGATCACCTCATCGCCGAGCAGCGAAATGCCCCCTAACAGATTCTCCAGGGTCTTTTGCGCGGCAAAGGCAACGGCAATTCCGCCGATTCCCAGGCCGGCCAACGCCGTGGTCATGTTGAAGCCGAGCGCACCGAGAATGGCGAAAATGGCGATCAGCACAATCGCTGCTTTAAGAATGCGCTGCCCCAGCAGCATGAGGGAACTGGTGCCCATGCGCCCCGAAAGAATGGCGCGTTGCCTTCCGCGCCGCATCAGTTGCTGCATGACCTGCAGCAGCAGCCAGCTAAAGCCGATGATGACCACCACTCCCGCTAACACAAAGTAGTAATGTCGGGGCAAAAGCGGGATGCGGAGATAGCCGACGAAAATGCGATGGATCATCGTGCTCAGCAGCAACCACAGCGGCTTCGAAATGGTTCTCCAGTCGATAACAAGGGGGTGCTTACGGTAGTGAACCCAGAAATACCGGGGAAGCCATAGAATTTGAACCATCCCCCATCCCAGCAAGGCAGCGCACGGAATAGCCAGCAACAGAGCGAGCCAATACCAAATCGCCAGGCCCAGGAACTGGTGTTTTACCAGAATGTCCGGAAGGTGGCGTTCCACTTGAGAAACCTGCACCTGGTCATACAGTTCGGGAACCTTAGCCAGGGTTTCGCTGGAAACTAGCCAGATTCGCCCTGTCGGCCCTGTCACATGTACCAGCAATAGGTTGGTTTCGACATCGCCGGCAGAGAGAACGCCAATATTCTGCTGGTCGGCTGGGACACCATCCTGGGGCGTTCCCGCGGGATCGTTGCTGATCTTCTTGAGGCTTCCCACAAAGGCGCTATTCACCACTACGTTTAGCTTGGACGCGAGATCCGCGCCTTCAGTCTGGCGCCTTGCGGCCGACATCTGCAAATATTGTGCCGCGATTGCGTGGTCGCCAGATTGTGCTGCCTGCAGGAAGCCAAACAGAGTGCCCGAGGGCGTGTCACGCCCAAGCGAGTCGACACCGGCGGCAGCCGCCGGCGCTTTGCCCAGTGGCGAGGGCAGAGTCTGCCCCCATGCCGTGGCGCAGATGGCAAGGCAGCAATAAACAATTGTTCGTTTCAGAAAAAGAAGCATGAACTTTCTCCAGGGCATGAGACGCAAAATGCCCTGAATCCGATGCTTGGGATAACAGTTCATTGTATCGAAGGTCGCAGACGGGAGCGTTGGCAAGCAGACTAAATCCTTCAGACTTGTCATCCTGAGCGGAGTGGGAAGTTCGCGAAGCGAAGTTCCCACGCGTACCGAGCGGACTCACTCCGCTCGGGATGACAAAAAAAACTGGAAGCCGTTGCTGCCCTTACGCCTTCTTCGGCCGATAGATGTCCGTAGCGGTGCCGAAGAAAACTTCCGCTGCCTCCATGAGAGTTTCCGACAGCGTCGGATGGGGATGGATGGTAAGCGCGAGGTCCGTCGCCGTGGCCGCCATTTCGATCGCCAGGACGCCTTCTGCAATAAGTTCCCCGGCGCCGGCGCCAACAATACCTACACCCAACACCATCTCACTCTTGGGGTCGAAGATAATCTTGGTCAACCCTTCCGTGCGGTCGATCGTCATGGCTCTGCCCGAAGCCGCCCATGGGAATTTAGCCACTTTAATTTCGCGCCCATCCTTCTGCGCCTGCGTTTCGGTGAGCCCGCACCATGCAATTTCGGGATCGGTAAATACGACGGCAGGAATGGCGTTGGGCTCGAAAGCGACTTTGTGTCCGGCGATGGCTTCAACCGCAGTTCGGCCCTCATGCGACGCTTTATGCGCCAGCATGGGTTCGCCCACCACGTCGCCAATCGCATAGATCGCTGGATCGTGCGTCTGCAGCTGCTTGTTCACCTGGATAAATCCGCGCTGCCCGAGTTGCACTTGAGTTTTATCCAGTCCGGGAATTTCCGAGTTCGGCTTGCGCCCGACGGAAACCAGAACTTTGTCGAATACCTGATCGCGTTGTTTGACTTCCGGGCCATCGAAACTCACCCGCAGTCCCTTGGCATCTTCTTTGACCGCCGTAACCGTCGTGTTCAATAGAATCGCGGCGAAACTTTTCTCGATGCGTTTGTACAGCGGAAGGACCAGATCGCGGTCCGCGCCGGGAAGCAATCCCGCCGTCATTTCCACGACCGTCACCTCTGAGCCCAGTGCCGCATACACCGAGCCCAGCTCCAGGCCGATGTAGCCTCCGCCGACAACCAGCAATGTGCCGGGGATATCCTTTAAATCCAACGCACCGGTGGAATCCACCATGCGCGGGGAGTCCAGTTTAAGGCTGGGGACCACCGCCGGACGCGAGCCGGTGGCAATAATCACGCGATCGAAGGTGAGCGAAGTTTCCGTGCCATCTGCTTTCGCTATACGCAGCGTATTCGACTTCTGAAAAGCCGCTTTGCCCTGGACGTACTGGACTTTCCTCTGCTTCGAGAGCTGACCCAGCCCTCCTGTGAGTTTGCTGACAACACCTTCCTTGAACGAGCGCAGGCGCGCCAGATCGATCTTCGGTTCGCCGAATTCGATTCCCCAATTCTTGGCGTGGCGCGATTCGTCGATCAGCTTGGCCACATGCAACAATGCCTTCGACGGGATGCAACCACGGTAAAGGCAAACTCCACCCGGGTTCACTTCCGGGTCGATCAGGGTAACGTTCATTCCGAGGTCGGCGGCCAAAAACGCAGCGGCATAACCGCCTGGCCCGCCACCCACTACCGCAATGCGCAAGTTTGAATTATCAGACATAGAAATTTTCAAGTCCCGATCTTCCTCTGTGTAACTCAGTGCCCTCTGTGGTTGAGAATTTTCCCAGCTATTAGATGCCGCCACCTCACCCCTGGACTGACAGCAGGAACGGTTGCTCGAAGGCTTCCGCGATCCAGCGCAGAAAACGTGCCGCATCGGCTCCGTCAATCAAGCGATGGTCGTAGGACAGTGATAGCGGCAGCACTTGCCGCGCTTCAAATTTTCCGTTGATCCATACCGGCTCCATGCTGGAACGCGAGAGACCGAGAATTGCAACCTCGGGATAATTCACAATCGGCGAAAATCCCGTGCCTCCAATTCCACCCAGATTGGTGATGGTAAAAGTGCCGCCTTCCATGTCCGCGGGCGTCAGCTTCTTGTCGCGGGCTTTCTTCGAGGCCTGAGTCAATTCCGCCGCCAACTCGACAATATTTTTCTTGTCGACGTCCTTCATCACCGGCACCAGCAACCCGCGATCGGTGTCCACCGCGACACCAATGTTGATGTACTGCTTGTAAACAATCTCTTCTTTTTCCAGGTCAATGCTGGCATTAAACTGTGGAAATACTTTCAGCGCCGAGGCGCACACTTTCAATGCGATAGCAGTGACCGTCATCTTGCCGCCGGCTTCCTGGGCGCGAGGAGCAAACTTGGCGCGCAGCTGCTCAAGTTCGGTGATGTCGGCCTTGTCCTGCTGGGTGACGTGCGGAATAGTGGTCCACGCTTCCCACAGATGTTGGGCGGTCTTGCGCCGCACCCCACGCATGGACACGCGCTCGACCTTCCCCCACTTGGTGAAATCGGGAAGTAACGGTTGCGCGAAGTGTGTGCCCCGCGGCGCTTGCGCGGCCGCCGCCGCGGCAACAAGCATTCCTTTGGCGTGGGCCTTCACATCGTCTTCACTGATGCGTCCGCCTGGACCGCTTCCCTTCACCTCATGGACATCCACACCGATTTCCCGCGCCAAGCGTCGCACGAATGGCGCTGCGGGCACGGGCTCCCGCTGGTCGGCCCCTGCGACTTTGTCCAGTTGCGCGGGCATGGTGAAGCTGGGCGGAACCGTTTGCGGCTGATCCGGAGGGATCACTTGTTCGACGGTCTTGCCTTCCGCCTGCACGGCCGCCTGGAACGAGAGTCGCGCGTCGTGCTGTTCGGAGGCGTGTTCTACGGGAGCATGTTTCTGCGGCCCGGGCTGGGACGATGCTCCGCCTTCCAACGTAAAAACAACCTGTCCAACTTTGATCTTTTCGCCTTCTTTGACCTTGATGTCTTTAACAATGCCGTTCACCGACGAAGGTACCTCGATGACCGCTTTGTCGGTTTCCAGTTCCATGACGGGTTGGCCTTCAGAAACTTTGGTGCCCGGCGCAACCATGAGCCGCACCAGATCGCCTTGCGTAATATTTTCTCCCAGCTCGGGCAGCTTGAATTCAGTAGGCACCGGGCCAGCCCGCCGATCCACTATTGGTGCGGGCGGCTGGACTTGCGGCCTTGGGACGTCCTGCGGCGGAGGAACTGCCGCCACCGGACTCTCCACTTTCGGAGCCGCGGGTTCTGCAGGCTTTGCCTTTGCGCCCGCGCCATTTTCGAAAGTGAAGATCACCTGCCCGACTTTGACCTTCTCGCCCTCTTTCACCCGGATCTCTTGGATGGTCCCGCTCACCGAGGACGGCACTTCGACCACCGCCTTATCGGTTTCGAGTTCCATCACCGGCTGGCCTTCAGTAACACTGGCGCCCGGCGAAATCATGAGACGTACGAGGTCACCCTGGGAAATGTTTTCGCCGAGTTCCGGTAGCTTGAATTCTGTCACTGAACTTTTTCTCCCTGAAATTTCGCTCTATTTCGCGCGGTGTTCGTTAGGTGTTGGCCGGATTCGGTTTCTCGGGGTTGATTCCGAGGTCCTTGATTGCGGCCGGCAGGACTTTTCGGTCCAGCTGCTTATCGCGAACCAGAGCATTCAATGTGGCAAGAACAATATGCTTTGCGTCCACTTCGAAGAAGTCGCGCAGTGACTCGCGGTTCTCACTGCGTCCAAAGCCATCCGTACCCAAAGCTACCAATGGACGCGGCACCCATTGCGCAATCGATTCCGGCAGTACCTTCATGTAGTCCGATGCGGCCACGAACACGCCGGGGGCACCTTCCAGCGACTGGGTGACAAACGGCACCTTTGGAGTCTCCCCGGGATGCAGCATGTTCCAACGCTCGCAATCGTTGCCATCGCGATACAGTTCCTTATAACTGGTCACGCTCCACACGTCGGCGGCCACACCGTATTTCTCTTCCAGAATCTGCTGCGCCTTGAGCACCTCGTACATGATGGTGCCACTGCCAAACAGCTGGGCCCGCAGCCTGGTGTCTTTCTTTGCCGAGGATTTGTAGCGGTAAAGACCCTTCAGGATACCGTCGCGAACATCTTTCCCTTCGGGCATGGGCGGCATGGGCAGGGGCTCGTTGGTCACGGTCAGGTAATAGAAAACCGATTCCTGGTCCACATACATTCGCTTGATGCCATCCTGAATGATTACGCCGATCTCGTAAGCAAACGCCGGATCGTAGGCTAGAAGATTGGGGACGGACAACGCCAGCACGTGACTGTGACCGTCCTGATGCTGCAAGCCTTCGCCGGCCAGCGTGGTTCTTCCAGCCGTACCGCCAACTAGGAAGCCGCGGGTACGCATGTCGGCAGCGGCCCAGATCAAATCGCCGATGCGTTGCAGCCCGAACATGGAGTAGTAAATAAAAAACGGGATCGTGTTGATCCCGTGATTGGCATACGCAGTGCCGGCGGCGATAAACGAGCTGATGGAGCCGGCCTCGGTGATGCCCTCTTCGAGAATCTGCCCATCTTTCGCTTCCTTGTAATAGAGAAGCGTGTCCATATCGACCGGCTCGTACAGCTGGCCGACGCTGGAATAAATTCCGACCTGGCGGAACAATGCTTCCATGCCAAAAGTGCGGGCCTCATCTGGGATAATCGGCACAATCAATTTTCCGATCTCCGGATCACGCAACAACTTCGACAGCAGGCGCACAAAGACCATGGTCGTTGAGACCTCGCGGCCATCGGTGCCTTTGTAGAACTCCTCGAAATGCGTTTCCGCTACCGGGGCGATCGGCTTGGAACGCACTTTGCGTTCCGGCAAATAGCCACCCAGCTGCACACGCCGCTCCTGCATGTACTTGATTTCCGGGCTGTCATCGGGAGGACGATAGAAAGGCGCGTCATGTAGTTCCTCATCGGCAATCGGAATTCCGAAGCGCGAACGGAACAAACGCAAATCGTCGTCGTTGAGCTTCTTTTGCTGGTGGGTGATGTTCTTGCCTTCGCCAGCTTCTCCTAATCCGTAGCCCTTAATTGTCTTGGCAAGAATCACGGTGGGAGCGCCTTTGTGTTCCACCGCAGCCTTGTAAGCCGCATGCACTTTGAGCGGATCGTGTCCACCCAGCCGGATGCGCGAAAGCTGTTCGTCGGAAAAATGCTCGATCATCTTCAGCAACCGGGGATCGGTGCCAAAGAAATTCTGCCGGAAATATGCGCCGCTCTCGACAAAGTATTTCTGATACTGGCCATCGGTGACTTCGCCCATCCGCTTGACCAGCAGACCATCGCGGTCGTCCTGGATCACGCCATCCCAATCGCTACCCCAGATGACTTTGATCACATTCCAACCGGCGCCACGAAAATTAGCTTCGAGTTCTTGAATAATTTTGCCGTTGCCGCGCACCGGCCCGTCAAGCCGCTGCAAATTGCAGTTGATGACAAAAATCAGATTGTCGAGCTTTTCTCGGGAAGCCAGTGAGATCGAGCCCAGAGATTCAGGCTCGTCGGTTTCCCCGTCGCCCAGGAACGCCCAGACTTTTCCTCCGGTGGTTTTCTTCAGGCCGCGATTCTCCAGATAACGAATAAATCGCGCATGGTAGATCGCCTGAATCGGCCCCAGACCCATCGAAACAGTGGGAAATTCCCAGAAATCCGGCATCAGCCAGGGGTGGGGATACGAAGAAAGCCCGCCGCCTTCCTTCATCTCGCGGCGGAAGTTTGCCAGTTTTTCCGCAGACAGTCGTCCTTCCAGAAAAGCGCGGGCATACATTCCCGGGGCCGCGTGCCCCTGGAAATACACGATGTCGCGGTCGCCGTCTTCGGTCTTTGCCCGCAGAAAATGATTGAAGGCCACTTCGTACAAGGTGGCTGCAGACGCAAAAGTTGAAATATGTCCACCAATGCCATCCTGCAATTTATTGGCGCGGATCACCATGGCCAGCGCATTCCAGCGCACCAGGCTCTTGATCCGGCGTTCCATCGCCTGGCTGCCGGGGAATGCCGGCTGCTGGCTGGAAGGAATCGTGTTCACGTAAGGGGTGGTTGCGGTAAACGGAAGGTTCACTCCCGCCGCGCGTCGCGCGTGCAGCGCAAGCTGTTGCAGCAATCTGCCCGCCCGCTCCGGGCCGCTCTTGGCCAATACGTAATCGAGAGAATCCAGCCACTCCCGGGTTTCGAGCACTTCCGATCCATTGCTATGGATCTCGGCGGTACGAGGATCTGCGGTATAGCTCTCTGCCACGTCTTTATGTCTCCGGCTTATAAATGGGAACCTTTAATGATAGTCAATAATCCGGATTTTTGCTTGGCGAGAATGCGAATAGAGGCCCCCTGGGACACGGGTTCCGGTAAAAGACGAGCGGAACGTGAAAAAGGGCCCCACTCGGAATTGGAATTCCCACGTTTGAGGGAACCGATCGGTCGCTGTGAATCATCCAACGTTCGTCGGATCTGGACCGCTCAGTTCTGTTGGATTCATTGAGGCTGGGCTTTATCCGGGCTGTTGGTATCACGCATATCGGCCCAAAAGCGTACAATTTAACACTTAGGTTGGAAGATCAAGGAGAATCTCGATGGCGAAAAATCCCAAATTTGGCAACCACAACTCAAGAATCAACGCCCAGCCTCGCATTCATCAGCATGCCAGTGAAATCCAGCAATACGGGACCGTGACTCATGCCCTGCCCCTTGACCTGGAAGAACCCGTCCGTCTGGAAATGACCGAGCATCTGAACCAGTTACTGGCCGACACCATGACTCTTCGCGATCTCTACAAAAAATCGCATTGGCAGGTTGCCGGGCCCACCTTCTACCAACTTCATCTGCTCTTTGACAAGCATTTTGGCGAGCAGTCGGAACTGGTGGATACGATCGCTGAGCGCATTCAATTACTCGGCGGATTGAGCATCGCCATGGCCCCCGACGTCGCCGAAACCACCAGGATTCAGCGTCCGCCGCGCGGCCGCGAAGAAGTCCCCGTACAAATCTCCCGCTTGCTGGACGCCCACCAGATCATCATCGGGCAATGCCGCGAACTAGCCGAGCGCGCCAACAAACTTGGCGACGCCGGCACCAACGATCTAGCAGTGAGTGATGTTCTGCGCACCAATGAATTGCAGGGCTGGTTCCTCAGTGAACATCTGGTGAGCATGCCTTTGGTGGAAGCCGTCGAAGCCGCCAGCTAAGGCCGGTTATATTTGAGAGTGTATATTCTCAGGCTTAGTGGAACGGGCACGGTGTGAACCGTGCCCGTGGCTTTTCTATTTCGCTCAATATCAAAATGGGGGGAAGGCGTGAAACAAACCTAATCCATGGGGCGTGACCTGCAGAGGAATTTCGTTTTAGTTACGAATTTGGAACAGAAACGTCGCCGCAAACTCGTTTCTCCAAGTCCCGCGTTTTGGCATCTGAGTCTCCGAATTCTATGGATTTTTGAAAAAATAGTGTGCGACTGTACATCTTGACGGCGTAAGTTGCTATTATTGCAGTTACTTGGGTAGGTCTCGAGGGGGGCCGAATGTACCTGGGCGGACAAAACCTTCGCGTGTTACGCGAACAACTCGGGCTCACCATGCGAGATGTTGAAAGCGCGAGTGCCCGGATCGCGGAGAGACACGGCAACGACGAGTTTGCAATTCCCCCCAGCCGTCTCTCTGATCTGGAAACCAAGGGAGTGGTCCCGAGTGTTTATCGCCTTTATTCGCTGGCGGTGATTTATCGCCGCGACATCAGGGAGCTGTTGTCCTGGTTTGGTGTGGACTTAAACCTCATGGCATCCGATCTGGATGTGTCACTGCCCACCAAGTCCCACTTCAGCGAAGCCCTGGACAGCATTTCCGCAATAGAGATGCCGGTGCGCATCGATCCCAGTTTCGATCCCAAGCGCTCCGCGAACTTTGGACGCATGGTGGAGCAGTGGGGCCACGTTCCTTTGGCCTATCTGGAGCAGTTCGCCAATTGCAATTTCACCTATGGTTATATCGGGACGGAAGATTTGACCATGTATCCGATCCTGCCTCCCGGAAGCTTTGTGCAGGTTGATGAATCGAAGAACAAAGTCATGGAGGGTGGCTGGAGATCGGAATATGAGCGGCCCATCTACTTCGTGGAAACGCGGGCGGGCCATACTTGTTGCTGGTGTACTTTGACCCGGGAAGATCTGATTCTGCAACCCCATCCCTTGTCGCCGGTCGCCGCCCGGGTGCTGAAGTATCCCCAGCAGGCGGAAGTCCTCGGGCAGGTCGTGGGGGCGGCTATGAGGCTCGGCGAATGGCGTTCGGTTTTCGGCGAACCTTCACCAGCCCCGAAAGAGCGTACAGCACTGAATTAAGGTGGCGCGCCGATCCAGCCCCCGGCGAGCTCGGCAGTAGACCCTCTCCCCGCTTACGAAGCCGTTCGACATAGGTTGCCGGCGGCACTCCCGCAGTTTTACTCGATAACTCGGCATCTTCCACCAGCTCCCGGATGGGAGTCGAAAGTACCTGCGACACCAGCGACCGGTGTGCCTGGGTCAGGGCCTTATGGGCCTGCGGATCGCCATGAACCCGTCCTAGCCCCCAATGGGCGTAATCTTCCCTTCGATTGCGCAACCCGGAGACATAGTCCAGCTTGCGCAGGCAACCAGTAATCGCCTGCAGCGTGGTCTCGCGTAAGTCTTCGAAAGCCGATTTTAGCGTCATTTTCCTTGTTACGTTTTCAGGAACCTGAAATTACCTAGGTAATTTGTGCGGTTGCGCCGCTCACAGCAGACTATCACGGTGTAAGTCCCATTCCAACTAGGAGCTCACCCGTGAAAAAGACTTTATTGTGGTTCGCTGTAGTGCTTTTCCTGGCGTCCGTACCCGCTTCGGTTTTTGCAGATGGCAACCCTGATCCCGGCGGCGGCATGCCCAAAAAACCCACCGGAAATCTAGTCATAAAGTAGCTTCCCAAGGGCCGACGGATCTCTTGCGGCAAGATATTCTTGTGGGCTACCGCGAAACAGGATATGTTTTGGGGCGGTAGCCCATGATTACGCCACAAATCCTTTGGTATTACTTCCAGTACTACCTCTGGATTGCGCCCCATGTCCTGCAGCTTGTGCTTCTGTGGTTCATGGTTCATCGGGGATGGACTCGTGAATTCCCGATGTTTTTCGGCTACACGGTGGTTGAAGTTCTACAGTTTGTCCTACTTTTCAGCACTGCCAAGTTATTTGGGTTCAATGCCCTCTACTTGGGCGTGTACTCGCTTGGGATTGCCCTTAGCGCGGCTCTCCGTTTCGGAGTGGTACACGAGGTGCTCGACCACCTCTTTCGCAACTATCCCTCCCTGAATAATCGCGGAAAAAGATTGTTTTATTGGGCTGGCCTCGTGTTTCTGCTCATCGCTGTCGCACTGGTCTTAGGCGCCTTCCGCGGCAGTAGTCCCCTTCTTCTCAAAGTTCGCGCGTTTGATCGAAGTGTAAGTGTGCTGCAATGCGGGCTCATATTGTTTCTGTTTTTGTTCTCGCATTATTTTAAGTTGTCATGGCGCTCGCAAACATTTGGGGTTGCCTTGGGTATGGGCATCCTTGCCAGTACCGAACTGGCAATCTCCGCAGCCCGGCTGTATGTCGGCCCGTCCGGAAACAGTTTTCTCAACTTCCTCTCCATGGCAACCTACCATCTCTGTGTTCTCATCTGGCTGTTCTATTTCATAGCGTCGGAGCGGCCGCCGCAGTACAATTCAACAGGTTTGCCGGCGCATGATCTGGAATCCTGGAACGAGGAACTTCAGAGGCTGATCCACAAATGACTATGACTCTCATCCTTGTGTCGTTTGGCTTGCTGGCGCTGGCGGGCCTGCTGGTCCTGGCCAAGGGGCGAATTCGACCGGCTACCGACGTCGTGAGATTGACCGAACAGTTGCGCTCGGTCGACGTTGAGGCTTTCCGCAATCTTGTGGACCGGGGCGAGGAGCAATACTTACGTACTCATTTGCCGGGAATGGAATTTCGGAAGGTACAGCGTCAGCGTATGCTGGCGGCCATCGAGTATGTCGCCGGCGCGGCCCGCAATGGCTCGATCCTGATGCAACTCGGGGACGCCGCCCGGCATAGCCCCGATCCGTCCATGGCCGAAGCCGGCGAAAAGCTGGTGGAGACGGCCATCCGACTCCGGCTTTATGCCTTCCAGGCGATGGCTATGCTTTACTTGGGATTGCTGCTTCCGGGAGTCCGGGTTTCCGCAGCCGATATCGCGGACAGTTACGAGCAAATGACTCGATTGGTGGTAGTGCTCGGTTGCTTCCAGCACGCTCCCCAAGGCGTCGCCGCCGCGTTGTAAGGGGCCAGCAACCGCGAAGGCTCGGAGCTTCCAGACCGTCGCTACACGCGTGAGACTCTGCCCTGCTTACTCGATCTGCTCCGATTCGCCCGGCCCATCTTCTTCTTCGTTTCTGAACTGATTCTGTTTGTGGCGAACGACAAAAACCATGCCCACCGACATTAGCGTGGGAGGGACAATCAGCACCAAAATCCCGCTGCGCAGCGCCTCAATCATCCGCGCCCCGGCCGATGCGGCCTGCGTATAACAGAGCGCGCAGCTCTGCGAGAAGGCCGCGGGAGGGGCGGTCAGCGCGGCCAGCCCAACCAGCGCCATTGCAATCAGCAGATACGGTCTCTCGAATCTCTTCATTTTGAATTCTTCCTACGCGGGTGCAGACGTCATTTTGAAAACGGCGCCCCGACCACCATTCGCGTACTGTCGGTCCAGCCAAATTGCATCACCAGCAGGACGAAAATCGTGAACATGAGCACGAACACCAGAAATCCGCGCTTTTCCGTCCAAAGATGCATAAAAAACAGGACGGCCAGGCCCGCCTCGACCACCGCCACGATCAACATGCGAACGAACATCTGCGCCGCGTCAATGTTCTGGTAGGCAATGATAAATTGCAAACCTGCCAGGGCCAAAAGACAAAGATATACGGTCAGGTCTTTCCCGATTCCACCGCTCTTGTGTTCCGTTGCCGTCGTCATCATGTGCGACTCCGAAATTGGTTCATTTAGTGAGAGAGATTCATCAGGTAGACCAAGGGCACCACGAACATCCAGACCAGGTCCACGAAGTGCCAGTACAGACCCAGAATCTCGATGTCATCGGCGTTGTAGCGGCCCCCTCGATAACGTACACCCACCACCAGCAAAGCGATTACGCCGCAGGTTACGTGAGTGAGGTGCAATCCGGTAATGCTGAAGAACGATGCCCCGAACAGCCCCGTTCCCCAGGGATTCTTAAACAGGGTCATGCCTTCGCCAATCAGTCCCAGCCATTCCCGCACGTGCAGCAAGGCGAAAAGAATGCCCGCAGCGGCGGTAATCATGGTCCACCGGAAGGCCCCGGCTTTGTCACCCGCGCGCGCGGACCGCAGTCCAAGCAGCATGGTGAAACTGCTGGTCAAGAGAATAAACGTCATAAGCGCGACGTTGGTGATGCTGTGGAATGGCCGCGGCCAGTTGGGAGTTCCGTGTCGCAGGAATCCATAGACCACCAGGCACGCCGCAAAGGTCATGGTGTCAGCGATGATGAACAACCACATCGCCAGCTTTTTTGTAGGAATCGAGAACGCCGGCCCAACCGTCAAACCGGTCGAGTGTCCTCCCATGGTCAAATCCGCTTGGCTCACGGCGCCTCCTAATCGTCGAGTCGATTACAGTTTCAGCCACAGCAGCAGAAGCAGGTAGATCCAGAGAATGCCCATGAAATGCCAATAACGGGCGGTCGCATCCAGCGTGCTGCGTCGCAGAACCGACTTGTTTAGCTTCCCGATTACGTAAATCAGCCCGGTCAGCCCTCCCAGCACATGCAGCGCGTGCACCGCCGTCAGCAGGTAGAAAAACGAACTGCTGGGATTGGTGGCCATATAAAGGCCCTCGGCCCGCAACCGCGACCACGCTGTGTATTGCCCCAGCACAAAAAGCAGGCCGAGACATAAAGTGATGTACAGCCAGCGCGCCGGGCTCTGCACCTGGCTCTTCAGCCCGCCCATGAACGTAGCAATGCGGCGACGTGAGACTTCCAGAGTAACGCTGCTGGCGACGAGTACCAGCGTGTTCCAGTAGAGGATCGACGGCAGCGTGAAGCCCCGCCAGTCATACGACGAACCTTTGCGCACGATGAGCGCGCTGGTGAACGCCGCAAACATCATGGTGATGGCAAAGAGCACCACCCAGATGCCAGTCGAAGCCGGAGGCGGCGAGTATTCCTGCAACACACGCGGGTCGCCTTCCATAGGAACCAGGTTCCGCCAACCGCCTTGTCCTTGGTCTGGTGCACGGCGCGGTTCGACTCGCGGCGATTCATGTACAGTAGTTGCCATAACTGCGTTTCCCTTAAAGCTTAATACCACGCGGGTTACTTTTCGTCGTGCTCCGTCTTCACTTGTTCCGGCGAAGCCTGCATCACGTAGTCACCCACCGAACTCTGCACGCCGTATTGATAGGGATCGTGGTAAACCACGGGATGCTTGCCACCGAAATTGTCCCACGGCGGCGGGGTCGCCGTACTCCACTCCAGCGACGTGGCTTCCCAGGGATTATCCGGCGCCGGCTTGCCCCAGAAGCGGCTGTGAATCAGGTTGTACAGGAAAATAAGCTGGGCCCCACCCGTAATCAGGGCGGCCACGGTGATCCACTTGTGTACCACGATCAGTGGCTGCATGAAGTCATCTGGGAACGACGAGTAGCGGCGAATATTGCCGGCAATTCCCAGGTAATGGAATGGCATAAAAATGCAATAGGCGCCCACGAAGCTGAGCCAGAAGTGGATTTTCCCTAACGTCTCATTCATCATTCTGCCGGCCATCTTGGGAAACCAGAAGTAGGTTCCCGCAAAGATGCCGAACATGGCCGCCACGCCCATCACCATGTGAAAATGTCCGACCACGAAGTAAGTCGCATGCAGCATGATGTCAATGGAGGGCTGGGCCAGGAAAAAGCCGCTGACTCCGCCGGCCACAAACATCGAAATGAAACCCAGCGCAAACAGCGAGGCTGAGTTGATGCGCAGCCTCGATCCATACAAACTGAATACCCAGATCAAAACCACGATGGTGGCCGGTATGGTGATGACTAGTGTGGGAAAAGAGAAGGCCAGCGAGGAATACGGATTCATCCCGCTAACAAACATGTGGTGCCCATAAACCATGTAGCTGAGGATGCCCAGCGCGCCCATGCAATAAATGAGCACCCTTTGGCTGAGCATCTGCTTGCGCATGTTGGTGATCAGAATATGGGAAACGATGCCGACGCCAGGCACGATGGCGATGTAGACCTCGGGATGCCCGAAGAACCAGAACAAATGCTGCCAAAGCAGAGTCGAGCCGCCCGAGTGCGGCTGCAGTTGGTCGTTGATGACCTCGTTCGAGTTGACAAAGAAGCTGGTTCCGGCCACGTGATCCAGAATCACCAGGATGCACGCCGGCATCAAGACTGCAAATGCGGTTAACCCCATGCACGAGGTAATGAACCACGCCCACGCAGTCATGGGCAGACGCATCAGGCTCATTCCCTTCACCCGGAGATCCAGCGTGGTGGTAATGAAGTTCAAGGATCCCAACAACTGGCCCACACAAAACAGAGCGATCGAAAGCATCCAAAGGACTACACCGAGACCCTGCCCGGGGCCCGCGACTGCACCCACCGAATTGAGCGGCGCATATTGCGTCCAGCCTCCCAGGGTCGGTCCATCCGGAATGATGAACGATGCCATCAGTACTACGAAGGCCACGAATGTCACCCAGAACGACATCATGTTGAACCGGGGAAACGGCATGTCCTCGGCGCCCACCTGGATCGGCAGGAAAAAATTACCGAAAGCCGCGAAAGGCGCGGTGGTCAGCACAAAAAACACCATGATGGTGCCGTGCATGGTCATCAGTTGCAGGTAGAACTCCGGCGTCATGACCCCGCCTGGAGCCCCGTTCTTGGAAAGCAATTGCAGGCCAGGAATAGCGGCGCTGGTCCAACCCAGGTGGATGCGCATCGCCCAGGACAGCGCCATCCCGCAGAGCGCGGCCAGTAGGGCCAGCGCGTAGTACTGCTTGCCGATCACCTTGTGATCCAGGCTGAAAACGTGCTTGCGAATGAAACTGGTCGGAGGAGCGTGGTGTTGCGCCGCTTGCGCGGATGCGTCGTGCATTATGCTCACCTCAGAACGGGGTCTTCAGGCCGCGTGCCATTGCGGCTGAAGCACTACTGCATTGCTGCTTCCTTCTTTAACCAGTTATCGAAATCTTCCTGGGACAGAACGTCGAGGTATGCCTTCATGTTGTAATGTCCCAGGCCGCAAAGCTGTGTGCAAACGATTTCGTAGTGGCCAATCTTGGTGGCCGTGAAGTGCAGGGAAACATCCAGGCCAGGAACAAAATCCTGCTGCACCCGCAACTCCCGTACAAAAAACGAGTGCCCAACATCCTTGCTGTGCATGAGCAGATGAATTTCCTTGTTCACCGGAATCGCCATCTCCGCGGTCACGATGTCGTCCTTCGACGCCCGGTCATGCTCGGGATCCAGCCCATAGAAATTCTGGTTCCCCTCATTGATCAGCTCCGGGTGAATCGGGCCCAATATGCCATCGGGACCGGGATAGCGGAAATAGAAGGCGAACTGCCCGGCCTGAACCTGGATGGGCATCGCGCTGGCCGATGGTGCGATCAAATATACGTCCGCCCACGCCTTGACTCCGAAAATTCCGAGGGCCAGAACTTCCACGCCCACCACCAGCACGGCCGCAATCACCAGAACCTTAGCGCCGCCGGGGAAATTCTTGATTTTTGATTCCGGTCCGCGATTGGAGAACTGCCACACAAAAATCGCCAGCAGGAACTGCGCCGCCAAAAAAGAAAGCCCTGCCTCCACCATGGTTTCTGACATCTGCTCATCAATCAGATGACCATGCGTGGAGATGTCCTCAGGCGCGGCCCAGGTATGCCGCAGGATGGGAACCGCGGAAAGAATCGCGATCACAATGATTGTCACCGCAAAGAATTTCGCCATGACGCCTCGCCTTTGCCCGGTTTATCCGCCGCTATTGTAGATCGCCGGAATGAAAGAACGGCCGCCACAGTTTGTCCAGGGACGGCCGTCCGTTTCGTTGCCGCTCGATCCTTCACTTACCCAACCTTAGTTCTTTGATTCCGCTGACCGTTACTTGGCCTTGAATGTGAAGTTCGCCGTGGCCGGCTTACCGGCGGCGACGGTCACAGCCTGAGTTTGAGCTCCGTAAGTCTCCTGCCATGCCGTTAGCGTGTAGCTGCCGGGAGGCAAGTTCAAGCTAAACGAACCGTTCTCATCGCTGACGCCGAACGGACCTTTCACCACCGCAATGTAGCCGTGCATCCAAGGATGAATATTGCATTTCACCGGAATCGCAATCTCTTCATTGGCCCAGGTCACGTCGAATGGCGGCGACCCCGGGGGCTGCGATTTGTTCCACTCCTGGTTTTTCGTCGGCTGGGGGTGAATGTTGTGCGAGGTCTGATCGTCGTTGATGACTTTCATGTGCTGGGCGGCATCCAGCACCACCACATGCGGGATGTATTGGCAGCCCTTCTGCGTAATACTCACGGGCGCTGACGACGCCGCTTCGTTGCCACTCAGACCTTGCGTCACGTAGATCACAACATTGGCAAGACCGCCGCCTGACCCTACCACCACGTTCTCCGTGGTAATTGGCTTGTCTTTGTGAACGGCGGCGCAACTCGGTTCTTTCGACATGTCGATCGGCCTTTGATGCGGCGCCGTGCCGTCAAGCTTAACCATTCCGCTGATGCTTGCCCCTGATGGTGGAGCCGCATCGACCCGCTGCCCGAGGATCGCGATGCCCAGAACCACGAGCACGGCGGCGGCTGAACCTGCGGCCAATTTGCGTCTATGCTGAGCCTTCATTTGAACGTTCTCCTGACCAGATATTTTTATGGCTGACCCGACGGCGCAGCCGCAGCGGGTGGCGCTGGCAGCGGCACATTGGGATCGATGGGCTTCAGGCCCAACTGCTTGGCGATGGCCCTCTCTTTAGCGTTAAAGTCATTCTTGGGTTGCAGGGTGCGCAGATAGAACACCAGCTCCCACGCTTCTTCCGGCTTCACATTGTCCGCGAACGACGGCATGGGAGTGCCATCCAATCCAGTCATAAATATCTTGTAAAGATCGGCGTCGCTCGATCCACACTTGAATCGGCTTGACTGGATGAAGTTAAAGGGCAGAATGGGCCGGTTTTGATCGTCGGTGAGGGTGTCGGCCGATGGCCCGTTAGCTCTTCCCTCGACGCCGTGGCACTTCCAGCATTCCAGCTTCTGGAATAATACCTGGCCGCCCTTCACCCGGTCCGCGGTTACCTCCGGCTCCGAAGGAATGACAATCGGCGTTCCCGGCTTTTCCGTCGTCCACTTAGGCGAAAAGTGTTTCACATACGCGACCAGATCCACTCGATCCTGTGCCGAAAGCGGATTCCACGAAGGCATGTTCGAGTTCTCGAAGCCGCGCCAGATGCTGTTGAAGAGGTCTTCATCCGTCGGCAAAGTCCCCGTCGGTGTCGACCGGCACTTGAACTGCGCCAGCGTAAAATTGCGTGGTTTGGGATCGAGATAAGGAGCATTCTCGCCGTTGCCGTCGCCAATTTCGCCGTGGCAGCCCACACAATACCTCCGGTAGGTGCCTTTGGCGTCCGCGGCGTGGCCGGTCAATCCTCCAGCCTGAGCCTCGGCCGTTCCCAGTCGCTGGTCCTCGGCGTACTTGGTCTCTTGAGCATTGGCCACGGCAGACAGCATGGAAACCACAACCAAGCTCACAAACAACGCGCAGCAGGTGAAGTGTGTTCGCATCGCTATCCCTCTCTTAGAAGGCAAAATCAAACCCCAGCATTAGACTGCTGCTGGTGAGGTCCGAGCCATCCGGCGCTAGCCCTCGATAACGGATCCATGAATATTCGTTGTGCCAGGCAAAGCCCGCCCGACTGGTCATGATCGGCATATAGCGATATCCAATCAGATAATTATCGATGTTCCCGAAATTGGACGGATTCCCGGCCTGCACGCTCGCGATCCCCTGTTGCGACATGCGCACCCACTCCGAGCGTTGGATGAAAATCAGCTGAGGGCTGTACACATAATGGGTTTCCACAAAAGCACCGTTCCAGCTGGGTCCTTTGGCTCCGACTGGGAGCACCGTTCCGGTAGTGTTGTTGTTGGAGCATGGAGTAGCGCCATCGATGATGTCGCCATAACAGGCTCCGAACCAGGCATTGTCCTGGCCGTGTTGCGTCACAACCTGGAAGTCAAGCTTGTTGAAATAAAACAGCCCGATAAAGCCCTCGCGACTGAACGATTTGTTGCCGATGCCCGAACTCGGGATGGGCACACCGCTGGACGTGAGATAGGTCGTCGGGGCCTGCCCAATCATGGCGTAGGCGCCGATTCGGTCTGTCCCCAGCTTTCCCACCTCGAATGCCTGGCTGGCGGCAAAGAATCCGCTGTAAGCGTTGCTGCCATACGGCAGATCAACGTTGCCGTCCGTGGTACTAAGCAGGGCCGCGGAGACGCGAGTGCGGTCGTTTACCGAATGTCCCATCCACTCCACACCTAGCTGGTTGTCTCCGATTTGCCCGAAGATATTCCCGTCAAGGGCCGGAATGAAATGGTAGATGTTGAAACTGCCGCCGTAGCTCGAGAGCGTGATCACGCGTTTTTCCGAAACGATGTTGTCGAGCTCGAACTTTCCCAACTTGACGTTCAGCCAGGGACTCCCGAACAGGTTGTCGAGCCTTGCGTTCACCGATTCGAAATGGAAGGCGCCCGTCTCGTCTGACGAGGGCACCAGCAGGAATGAAATGTTCTTGTCCAGAGTGCCGCCGGTGAGGATATCGAGGCCGCTGAGGTCGAAGCCGCTAAAGGTCAGTTTTGTCAAGCCGGCATTGGGCCCGGCCGGCGTATCGACCGACACTTTGTTGCTGCTCTCTCGATGCCAGTAGGGCGTAATGCGCAAAGTGATCGGCCAGTACGACGGGTTCTGCCAGATCGGAGCGTCCCGGTCGTTCATCAACTGATAGCCGTTATCTTTGAACTTCTGTCCGAAGTAGTTGAGCATCGGCCAAGCTTCGTGACAGGCCGAGCAGCGCAATCCATATTTCCTGGCAAACGCCGGCAGAGCGTGGGCACTTGGCAAGGCGCCCAAAAGGAAAAACGCAAGCAGCAACCAACTCAAGAAACTGCGGAATGAGGTCATCTTGCCTCCGGATACCGCTGTTCGAGACGCGACGCCACGCCGAGGCGCCAATATCCGGCGACTGAATCGCCGTGGCACCCCATAATGCTTTCCTACTAAGTGCGTGACTACGCACTTGGATATCACTACGGACAAAACTCTGTCAAGTGAAAATCGGAAAAATTGATGGATTGGATTCGAGGTTCGAAGATGATCGCAGATTACACTTCACAAACCGCCAAGGATCAGTTTGGCCAAACTGGCCGCAATTCTCTTGGCCTGACCATGGTCTTGGCCCAGCACAATGGGCCGCATAAATCCGAACGTGATGCCCAGCACGGCCACCGATTGCGTCAGGGCTTCGATGGTCTCGGCAGGAAGTTGCTGGCATTCCTTAAAGTGTTTCAGGCGCTTCAGCATGGCCTGTCCGCGGCGTGACACGACCGCGTGATGCATGACTTTCCTTACTGCAGGATCCAGAATTGCCCGAGGGATAGCCACGCGCAGAAAATCCTGGTCTTCCCACAAGCGATCCACTTCCCAGTCCACCAACTGCAGAAATTCCTGTTCCAGGGTGGGGGCCGGTTGCAGATCGTGGTGCAGATCCATGACTTCCTTGGATATCCGAGATTCAATAATGGCGGACAATAATCCAGCTTTGCCCTTGAAGTAGCGGTGAATCAAACCTTCGGCACAGCCCGCTGCGGCGGCGATTTCACGCGTGGTCGTGGCTTCGTATCCCTGGTTCGCAAACAATTTTCGGGCCGCCGCGATCAGCGCCTGCTGCTTGGCGGACCGGTCCCTGGGACGCTTGCGAGGCGCCGGCGGCAAAGCCGGCTTGAATGGCAGCTTTCTCAGGTGCGGGCTTGGGTTGATCGAACTCATCGGCCATCTGCGGGGCTTCAACGTATCACTCCAGGGCTCGGAAGCATTGTCAAAAGTTTGTAATTTCTCCGCGGTAAATTTCCCGCATTGCGAAACCCGGGCTCCGCTAACACGCTGCCGCCGGAGTTGACAGCCTCTCCTCAGGGAGAGAGAGTAATAGGGCCAGATTCAAAAATCAATTTGTCGCTGGCGTGCGTTTTGCAGCCCTGGGAACATGCGAATCCGTATTCCACTCCCATCTCGTGAGTGTTCTCTAGCGGTCGTGGAGGGTTTGTCAACCCAGTCTGATTTTGGAAGACCCAGGTTGTCGTTTTGCGCAACCGCCTTTGTTCTAGCCTTGGGTCTCGCCATAACGACTCTTGCTACGACGCCATTGCTCGGAAGCGAAAAGCGCCCCCGGGAAACTTACGGTGCGGGTTTCGCGGTTGATCTCTCAATTTCGGAAGACGAACTCCTTGATGCGATCGAGCAGGTTGTGAACGACGGGATCATCCAGGGCAGCAAAGAGTACAACAAAGACCAATACATCGAGAACGCCGTCTCCGCTGAGTCTTCTCCTCTGTTTCCGAAATGGACGGGCCCGGGCAAGGTCTTCTACAAGATACGTACCCAGGCGCTCGCCCCGGCGAACTTCAAGGACAGTCGAGACCAGGGGACGGTCGCCGTGCGCTATGTGGTGCTGGCCAAGGATTCGGCCCTCACCAGTCTGCAAATTGACGCCGTATTTGTTGAGGAGTTTCACCCCACCGTTCACCCCTCCAACGGCAGCGTCGAGTCCGCCGAGTACAAGGACATCAAGGATCACATCGATGCCTTCGAGTTGCAGAAAAAGCAGGCCGTCGCGAGTGACGAGAAACGCCAGCAGGACCTGGCCAAACGCGTGCTAGAACGTGCGCCGGGCGACGATGATTCTTCCCGCCTGGCCCTGGCTCAGTCCTCCGCGCAAACTCTTGAGCAGCACGTGCAGGAACTCCGCCGTCAGGTCGAAAGAGTGGTCAAGGCTCCCGGCGCTCCGCTGAAGTCCGCGCCTTTCCACACCGCCAGCAATCTGCAGTCGCTGGCCGCCGGTTCTGAGGTCGTCATTTTGGTTACAACTCCCTACTGGTATGGGATTGAAACGCAAGACGGGCAGCACGGTTGGCTCTTTCGCGGCGACGTGGACCTCCTGCCATGACGCCCCGGCCCGCGACCCCGATCTCTACTCGAAGACCACGTCGGAGTGCATTCTTTCTATTGCTTATAACTATAATTGCAGCGGGCGGTTCCGCGCAGATCCAAAGCGCCTCCCGGGAACGCAGCTTCCCCCAATCCCGGACCGCGGTAGAGAAAGCTCTCAAGCAACTGCAAGCAGCCGTCGCCGGCCGACTTCCCGTCCTGGAGGGCTTCGTAGTTCCCGACGCCCGCGCCCTGGACCGCTTTCAACGCGGCTATTACCAATGCAGCGTCGCGGTCAGCCCCACACCTTCCGGAGGCTCGCTGGTGCGGGTGAACGCCAAGGTCACCGCCTGGTATGCCGATCCCGTTTCTTCCCGCTCCGGCTACCAGGTCTTGCTTTCGAACGGACGCCTGGAAGGCGATCTGCTCGATCAACTGCAGGAGTTGCTCGGCAGGAAGTCGCCGGCCGCCGCCGATGCTCCGGCCACCACAACCGCGACTCATCCGCCGGCCAAAGCGGATTCCGCGACGCCGACCATCTCGGCACCCCTGCCAAGGATTCCAGATTCGGCTTTGTCCGGGAGAGGCCGCACCCCGCCATCTGGCCTGGGTCAGCCCGCAACCTTGCGGACACAAACCGAGGCGGCCGAGAAACACGAGCAGGAACTGGCGGCCGAAGCCAGGAATCTGGAAGAAATCCTGAACAACCAATCCCATCCCGACAATCTGGCGGCCGTAAAGAAAACCGGCACGCCGGTGCTGGACGGTCCCAGTGCCGATGCCAAGTCTTTATTCGCGGCCACAGCGGGAGATGAATTCGAAATCCTCGATATCAATCCCGATTGGGTCCACATCCGGATTTCCGGGCTGTCGCGAGGATGGATCCGGCGCTCCAGCCTGGAAATGCCTGGCGACTCGGCCGCCGCGAAGCCTGCTGCCGGAAGCGGTTCTGCCGAAGCCGAGCCATTCCGGGTAAGCAGCCAGCAGTTCGCCCCCTTCCCCGGGGATTGGGAGCCCCTGCGCGGGAAGACGGTGGATGTGGTAACCGTACAGAAAGCGGCTGAGAACGCAGCCAATCCCGGTCCCCAGGCCAAACTGGAATATGCCCAAGCGCTGTTTTCGAAAGAGTATGCCTCAGCCGCTTCCACCTCGCAGGGAATCGTGCTCATTTTCGACTCCGAAGATGGGGGGATGGTGGCCGCAACTCTCCCGGCTCTGCAACAGTGGAAGGCGGGCACGCTTTCCACTGCCGCTTTCTGGCACCAATGCTTCTTCGATCCGCCGGAGTTGCTGACAGCGCCCGTTTCCACTCCGAATTGAAGTCGGAAGGCAGACTCGAATCTCCATCCACTCGAAATTCAATCAGTTGGCTAAGTGAGGGGCTCAGAAAGCAGCACGCAACTTTTCCCCACGCCTCGGGTTAATCCAATGTTGTCAGGAACTTAACGGTCCCGGTTCGGTCGCCCTTCGTGATATGCAAAGTTGGTTCCCATCGTCAGGGTTTTTGCATCATAGAAGCTATAATTTTAGGGTTGGGGAGTTTCGCATCGCCAGGGAAATTGACCTGGGCCCCAGCTCGATAGAACGGAGAAGTCCTTTGAGAAAACTAAGCTTGCTTTTGGCGTTCGCCGTATTGTCCGCTATGGCGCCGATGGTCCACGCGCAACAATTGGATGCAGCTCTTGGCTTCGGCACCATGACCGCGCCCTCCGGCGCGGTGGCCATCGCGGGTGATAATGTCGTGTCGCAACGCGGTGGATTATTTCCCAGCATTAGTGGTGATGTCCTGTTCCTGCACCATTTCACCATCGGGATTCAGGGTGAAGTTTCCTGGAGAGCCAGCCAGAACCTGTACGCCGACAGTCTTCCCTATCGTCCCATCCTCTACGATTTCAATGGCATCTGGGCGCCAAAGCTTGGCAAGAAGGTACAGGCTGAGCTGATGGCTGGGTTCGGCGGAGAAGACCTTCGCTTCTACGGGATACCCAACTGCACCTTCGTCGGCTGCACGGATTACGTCAGCAGCAGTCACCTGACGGGGCACGTCGGCGCAGGCCTTCGCATTTACGCCTGGCACAGCTTCTTTGTTCGTCCCGAAGCCCACTTCTATGCCATTCACAATAACAACGAATTCTCGTCCTTCAATGCCAACCGGTTCGCGATCTCCATCGGATATTCGTTGAAGCCGGGATTCTAACGAACGCTTTTGGGGTCAACAAAAAAAGAGGAGCCGAATGGCTCCTCTTTTTTCGTCGGAACGTTTCCGTTTATTGCTGGAGCGCCTGCTTAAGGTTGGGCTTGACTCCCACTGCGGCAATGCTTGAGCTGTCCCACCCTCCACCGAGCGCCTTCACCAGATACACCGACGTCACCAGGCGTTGACCCAGGATTTGTGTGGCTAGGCGCTCATTGGTCAAAGCCAGTTCCTCGGCGGTAATCACATCCAGATAAGTAACCAGCCCTCCGGTGTAACGCGTGTTCGCCAGACTCAGCGAACGCTCCGCGTCGTCCACCGCCCGTTGCTGGGATTGCGAGGCTGACTGCAGCGCGTTTAGTCCGGAGAGCGCATCCTCAACCTGTTGGAACCCAACCAGAGCCGATTCCCGGTAATTGGCCACGTTCTCGTCATACGAGGCGCGCGCCCGTTCCAGCTGCGCGTGCAGGCGGCCGCCGGCAAAAATCGGCTCCAGTGCGGTGAATCCAATGGACCACAGTGCACTGGGCGCATTAAACAGAGTTGTAATGTTGCGGCTCTCCACACCACCACCGCCCACCAGCGGAATGCTGGGATAAAATGCGGCCCGGGCCACGCCAATTTGTGAATTGGCCGCCGCCACGATCCGCTCCGCGGTCGCGATATCGGGACGCCGCTGCAATAACTCCGAGGGCAACTCCAGCGGGATGGCTGGCGGCTCTGCCTCCAGCGCACGGACGGGTGCCTGGAACTGGGAAGCCGGCAGTCCCTGCAGTACTGCAATCGCATGTTCATATTGGGCGCGTTGCTGTTGCAGCAGGTAAACCTGCGTAATCGAGGAATCCAAAACGGTTTGCTGCTGCGCCACATCGAGGCCGGAGACGGCGCCGCCGCTGTGCCGCTTGTTCACCAGGTCCAATCCCTTCTGCTGAAAATCAATGGCCTTGCGCACCACCCCGATCTCGCCGTCAAGTTCGCGGAGTTGGAAGTAATCCGCAGCCAGATCGGAGCTCACCAGCAGGCGGATATTTTCCAGGTCCGCGGCCGTGGCCTGCAGCGATTCATTGGCCGCTTCTACGCTGCGACGAACCTTTCCGAAAAGATCCACTTCGTAATTCAGGGTGAACGGAATCGTAAATGTGTTCTCGGTATCGGCCCTAGTCGGGATCGGTGAACCCAAATTTGGACGATTGCCGGAAATCCGCTGCCGCGAGGCCGACGGCCCTGCATCCAGCTCAGGGTAGAGGCCGGACGCCGTGACCCGGGCCGACGCGCGAGCCTCCGACAGACGCGACACCGCCGCCTTTAGCGTTTGATTGCTGGCCATGGCTCGTTCTTCGTACCGATTCAGCTCGGCATCGCCAAACAGCGTCCACCACGAGCCTTTGGGAATGGAATCCAGTGGGCTCGCTTCATGCCAGGGCGCGGGAGTCTGCCAATTCGCCGGAATCGTCACGTCGGGCTTTTTGTATTTCGCTTCTCCGGCATGTGCGGCCGCGCTGGCCAGCAGCAAGGCGAGCGCATAATAGCGGGACTTCATGAAGTCCCGTCCTGTGGCTTCGCCACTTGCACCTGCTGGCCCTCTTCGAGCGAATCGCTGGGATTGAGAACCACAGAATCGTTCGCGGTTAGCCCTCCTCCCACAATCTCCACCGAAGTTCCATAATCCCGGCCAATGATCACCGGCGACAGATGGATCTTCCCATCCGCGCCGACCACCGCAGCGCGCGTCCCCTCCGCGCGGAACAGCAGCGCGTTCACAGGCAGTGAAAGGCTGCGAGTCTGCACATTCAAGGCGAAGTGCACCTGCGCGAATGCTCCGGGAAGCAAGGCTCCCTTGGGATTGGGCACATCAATTTCGGTGTACAAGGTTCGAGTCGTAGGATCGATAGCATTGGCCGAACGCACTACGCTGCCGGAAAAGTGCTGCCCCGCCAACGACGCCAATTCAATGGTGGCATGAACGCCACTATGCACCAGAGGCGCATAAATTTCCGGCACGTTGACGTAGACGCGAATGGGGTCAATCTTTGCCACCACGAACAATTCCTGGTTCGTGCCCCCGTTGCCCGCATTGATGAGCGCGCCAATGTCGATGTTGCGCTTGGTGATGATTCCGGAAAAAGGCGCATACACGTGCTTGAAAGACTCCAGTTGCTGCAGCCGGCGCACGTTGGCAGTCGACGACGCCAGATTCGCCTTCCCCTGCACGTAGGTATTCGTTCGCTCGTCGGTTTCCTGCTGCGCCACCGCATCCTGCTTCTGCAGATTTACCCAACGGTCGGCCGAGCTCTTGGCGATGTCCACCTGGGCCTCAGCCTGATCGCGGGCGGCGGCGGCTTGCATCAGCTCCTGGTCCACTTCCGGGGTCTCGATGTCGGCCAGCAGTTGTCCTTTGTCCACCCGGCTGCCGATGTCCTTGTACCACTTGGCCACATAGCCGCTGGTGCGAGCGTAAATCGGCGATTCGGTGAAGGCCTGCAAGCTGGATGGCAACACCAGTTCCTGCTGCGGCGCCTCCAGGCCGGGGTGGACGATAGCCACGCTCGGCACCGCCAGCGACTCGGTTTCCTTGGCCAGCGCCCGGCTCTCGCTGAAACGCACGGTCAATCCGATGGCTGCGCCCAGTATAAAAAGCACCGCCAGCACGGTGATCAGGATATAGCCGCCATGCTTCTTCTCGTCGCGCCCGGGTTCCGGGACTTCATTCTGTTTTGCAACCAATTGGTCCATATCCCACCCATCCCAATCCGTCGAACCGCTTACCGCTTATGACGAAGTTTAAGCTCGCAAAGATTCACGTTTGATGCGTCGTCCATGGAAAATGCTGAACACTACCGGAACAAAGAACAGCGTAGCCACGGTGGCAAAGACCAGCCCGCCGATCACCGCTCGGCCCAGGGGAGCGTTCTGTTCTCCCCCTTCTCCAAAGCCAAAAGCCATCGGCAACATTCCTATAATCATCGCCAGCGCGGTCATGATCACCGGCCGCATGCGGGTGTGGCCGGCTTCAATCGCCGCCTGAATGGGATGCATGCCCTCATCCATGCGTTCGCGGGCGAAGGAGATCATCAGAATACTGTTCGCCGTGGCCACCCCCATGCACATCACGGCGCCGGTCAACGCCGGCACACTTAACGTGGTGTGGGTGAGAAACAGCATCCACAGGATTCCCGCCAGCGCACCCGGTAGCGCAGTGATGATGATGAACGGATCCAGCCAGGACTGAAAATTCACCACGATCAGCAGATACACCAGCACGATCGACATCACCAGCCCAATGGACAGTCCCAGAAAAGATGATTCCATGGTCTGCACCTGGCCGCGCACCACCAGTCGTGTACCGCGGGGCAACTGTTTCCGGAAGGCGGCCAATTTCTTTTCGGTATCGTCGGCAACTCCTCCCAAATCGCGCCCGTCCACGCTGGCGTAAACATCCACTGTGGGCGCTACGTTGTAATGCGTCACCACCGCCGGTGTGGTGATGGGCGTGACCGTGGCCAGGTTGGCCAGCACTTGCGGCGAGGTCGCCGTGGGGCTGGCAATCGGCGTGTTCATCAGCGCCTGCAGCGAATTCAACTTGTACTGCGGCGTCATTACCGCCACGACGTAGCTGACTCCGTTTTTGGGATTCAACCAGAAAGTCGGCGAGGTCTGAAAACTGCCGCTCAGAGAAACCAGCAGGTTGCTGGCAACATCGCGCTGCGTGAGTCCGACTTGTTGGGCGCGGGTGCGGTCCACCGTCAAAGACAGCGCAGGATTGTTCATCAATTGCTGTACGTGGACATCCACCGCGCCCGGAACATGCCGCAACTGCCCGGCAATCTGCTGCGCCAGTGCGTAATTCTGCGTGTAGTTGTTGCCAATCAGTTGCACATCAATGGGAGCGGGCAATCCGAAATTCAGAATCTGGCTGACGATGTCCGCCGGTTGAAAGAAAAATTCCACTCCCGGAAATTGCCGCGGCAGGTTCTCTCTCAACTTGTGGACGTAGGTTTCCGTCGGATGGTGATCTTCGGTCAGGTTCACCAGGATTTCCGCGTCTGACGTGCCGATTGTTCCCGAGTTACTGTACGAAGTATTGATGCCGCTATAGGGCAGCCCTATGTTGTCCAGAACAATGCCGAGATCTTTCTGCGGAATCTCACGACGAAGCTCCTGCTCGATCTGGTCCACCAGCCGCGCTGTTTCTTCGATTCGCAGGCCGGGACGCGCCCGCACATGCAGTCTCATCTGGCCGGCGTCCACTTGAGGGAAGAAGTCGCGGCCCAGGAAAAATACCAGTCCCGCGGAAGCCACGCAGAATCCCAGAAAAACCGTTACAAACAAGCGGCGGTGTTCCATCGCCCCTTCAATGGCGCCGCGATAGGATTCGCGCAGTTGCTCGAACTTCCTTTCGAAGCCCTTCTGAAAACGTCCCAGGAAAGTCGTCGGCGGCTTGTGGGTATCAAACTCATGCCCGCGCAGCAGATACATGACCAGGGTGGGAATGATGGTCCGCGAAAGCAGATAAGACGCAAGCATGGCGAACACGACGGCTTCGGCCAGCGGCACAAATAAATAGCGCGCCACCCCGGTCAGAAAGAACATGGGCACAAACACGATGCAGATGGCCAGCGTGGAAACAAAAGCCGGCACTGCGATTTGCTGCGCGCCGTCCAGAATCGCGGTCTTGAGTTCTTTCTGCATTCCCAGATTCCGCTCAATGTTTTCGATCTCCACCGTCGCATCGTCCACGAGAATTCCCACCGCCAGTGCCAACCCGCCCAGGGTCATGATGTTGAAAGTCTCGCCCAACGCGCTCAGCGTAATGATCGAGACCAGGATGGAAAGCGGAATGGAAACGGCAATGATAAGAGTGGTGCGCCAGTTTCCCAGGAACAGCAGGATCATGGCCCCGGTCAGGCAAGCCGCCGTCAGCCCCTCCTTGACCACTCCATTGATCGAAGCTCGCACGAACAGGGACTGATCGAACAGCAATTTCATGTTCAGTTCCGGCGGCAGGGTGGATTGCAATCCGGGCAACATGTCCTTGATGTTCTTGACGATGGTGATGGTCGAGGCGCCGCCGTTTTTCAGAACGCTGAGCAAGGCCCCTCGCGTTCCATCCTGCCGCACGATGTTGGTCTGGGGCGGGAAGCCATCGCGGACATGGGCCACGTCTCGCACGTAAATGGTCGCCCCATTCTGGGTCTTTACCGGCAGATCGTTCAGTTCGGCCACCGTTTGCGGACTGGAATTTAACTCCACCTGGTATTCGAGCGGTCCGAACTTCGCCGTCCCCGAAGGCAGAATAAGATTTTGCGCGCTGATCGCATTCACCACATCCAGGGGCGTAAGGTTCTTGGCCTGCAACGCGGGCGTATCGAGATCCACCTGGATTTGCCTCTGTTTGCCTCCATACGGATACGGAATGGCCGCGCCCTGCACGGTGATGAGCTGGGTGCGAATGAACTGGGTCCCCAGATCGAACAGTTGCTGCTCCGGAAGCGTCTTGCTGCTCAGGCCAATCTGTACGATGGGCACGCTGGACGCGGTGTACTGAATGACCAGCGGCGGCGTGGTTCCCGCCGGCAATTGTTTGAGCTGCGTCTGGGAAATGGCGATGATCTGGGCCAGCGCGGTTTGAATGTTCGCATTCGGACGGAAAAACACCTTGACCACAGCGATCCCGTTCAACGACTGCGACTCGATGTGCTCGATGTTATCCACCAGCGTGGTCAACGCCCGCTCCGTGGTAGTGGTGATTCGGTCCGACATGTCCTGCGGTGACAAGCCGTTGTATTGCCACACAATGCTGACCACGGGAATGTTGATGTCCGGAAAAATATCGGTTGGAGTGCGCAGCAGGACGATCGGGCTGAGTATCAGAATCAGCAGCGCCATCACGACGAACGTGTAAGGCCTGCGTAATGCTAAGGCAACAATCCACATGGTCTATTCCGTCAACTCCGGGTCAAACACAACAGACAGTAAGAAACCCAAGGGAGGATGGGTTTGAGTAATTGCTCTTGCTGCATAGATGAAATACGATCCGTATCGGATTTAAATTATGCTAGAGTATACCCGCAATGTCCAAACCTGCGCTAGAGCCCTCGGCCGCTACTCGCACTCCCGGGCGTCCCCGTAGCGAAGAGGCCCGTAAAGCCATCCTGCAGAGCACTTTAGAGATGCTGAAGGAAGTAGGCTTCAGCGATCTCTCCATCGAATCGATTGCGGCTCACGCCGGGGTCGGCAAGGCAACGGTGTATCGCTGGTGGCCCAACAAAGCGGCTTTGGTTATAGATGCGTTTGTTTCGGTGGTCGAAGCAGAACTTCGTTATCCCCCTGCCGGGCCTGCGGAAAAGGCCTTCCGCGAGCAGATGGAACGATGGGTGCCGATCTTTAACAGTCCGCTCGGTAAAGTCATCGCCGCCGTCATTGGTGCGGGACAATCGGACCCGGAAATCATCGAAGCCTTCCGCGCCCACTGGGTGGAACCGCGCCGGCGCGAGGCCCGCGAGCTTATCCGGCGAAGCATGAAAGCCGGCGAAATTCGCGCCGACATTGACCCTGACACTATCCTCGACATTCTCTATGGCCCGCTCTACTTGCGATTGATGGTCCACAACGGCCCGCTCACGCTCGAGCTGGTGGACAAAATCTTCGCCGTGGTCCTGCCCGGCCTGAAGCCGCAATAGCTCTATTGCCCTTTGCTCTCGCTGGCGGAGGGGCCGAAGCCCCAACGCTCGCGCATGGCCTGGCGGAACCGCTCCCGCTCCTCCGGCGTCATCTTCCCGCAGCGTTCGTCCATGCCTTCACCCATATGACGGCGGAATTTGGAGCGGCCGTGGCGGTGGTGGTGTCCGAATCCGCCAAAGAGGATGCGGCACAGCGCCAGGATGCCAAGCGCCTGCCAGAAGGTGAGCGTGCGCCAGCCGAAGAGCGATGGCAGCAGCCAATTCCACAGATGCATCACCAGTTCGCCGCCGAGAAAGGCAAAAAGCGCCATCGCCACAATCGCCAGCGGAGCCAGGAAAATCCATTTCCATCTGCCCATATTGAGTCCCTCCTGCTTTCCTGAAGTCAACTCTCGGAATTCACGTTTTCGTAAATTCGTCATAAACGCTCTGCAACCGCTCGCGCAAATGCAGCACCGCATAGCGCTTGCGCGAGAGCAGCGTGTTCACGCCGACGCCAGTCTGGGCGGCGATCTCCTTGAAGCTGCGCCCTTCCAACTCGTGCGCCACAAAAACCTCGCGTTGCTCTGCCGGAAGTTCGCCAACCGCGGTCTCGAGTTCCTCGAGCAGCAAGCTGCGGACATAAAGCGCTTCGGGCCCCGCGTCGGGCGAAGGCAACAGGTCTTCGAAGCGCAACCGCTCGCCGTCGTCGTCTTCAACCGCCACGTCGCTGAAGCTTTCCGGCTTCTTCTTGCGAAAGAGATCGGTGATGCGATTGCGCGCCACGCTGAACAGCCAGCCGGTGACGTGCTCGATCGGCATCAGCAGGCGATTGGCTTCTACCAGTTCGTAGAAGACGTCCTGCAGAATGTCCTCAGCGTCGCGCGGATCGGGCACCCGCCGGCGAATAAAGTTGCGCAGCCGGGACTGCTCCTGCTCGACCACTTCGGATATCCGCTGGTCCGCTTCGAGTGCCATCCGCTCCAGACTCGCTGCGCCGCTCATCTTGATCGATCTCTAAGGTTGTAGACGAATGAGGGGCGGGAATATTGTAGGGCCGTCAGGACGATCGGGAGGGACGGGAGGAGATCAGAGCGGTACGGACCACACACAAGTGAGGCTGCCCCACCCTTCGGCTTTTGAAGGGTGGGAGACCCAAATGCATCGCGCTCGGGGTTTTGTTTCCAAGCAGCAATCAGACGAGAGTTCAAAGAACTAGCTTTCAACGTCCGTGGAAACCCTCCGGCGAAATCTTCATCTTGTTCGCGCGGCAATGCTTGGCAATTTGTGCAGTGAGTTGCGCCCAAGTTTCCGCTGAAACCTTGGGGCCAAATGTGATCTCGCTGATGTACCCATCAAGAACCAGGTTCACATTTTGCTGCTTGGCCACGAACCGCATTTCTTTTTCATATTCCCAATCCTCGGTTTTGGTCAACAATATGTCCCGATAGTTCTGGAAGGCCCTGTCAGGGAACAGCGCTGCTTCCAGAAAACCATCTATATGAAATACTTTCTCCGAAACATATTGCACCCGGTGGTAGTTGAGACCGACAAGTTTGTCCGGGACATTGATTTCAACGCAGGCTCCGTTCCCTTCACCACCATATTCTTTCCACAGACGGTCATCCGCCTTTGTCATCGCAAAACTGAGTGATGCCTATGCCCTTTCTGCATTTCTCGATGATGTCAGCAACGATTGGCGACGTGATATCCCTGAGCCTATCGTTTCCCAACGCTAGAGACGTTGACAGATCCGGCGGAAGGAAACTGGTAGTTCTATTTTGAGCGACAACTTGAGAGAGAAGCTGATGGGTACGTCGCGAAGGTTCGCAGTCTAGTCCGAACCGGAATTCATTTTCGTCGTTCAGGGAATCGGGGCTCGCACACCAGATCCAGTTCTTCAGAACTATCTGGAGAAAATGTGAATGTGTCCGCTCATCAGTCAAATCCTTGAACTTGTATATGCGCATCTGTTCTTTCTGTCTGCCCATCTTGGGGCGGTCCCTCTCTATTTTTCTGTATCTGCTCATCCCCGCGCCACTTTCACATCGGTCCGCCCGAAGTCATCCCCTTTAAACAACAGCGGCTCTCCTTTGGCTTTCGCCAGCGCATAGGAGAAGCAATCTCCAAAATTTAGTTTAGCGGGGTGGCCGCTGGTTTTGCCGAAGTCGCGATAGGCCTGGCGCGCCACGCGAGCCTGCGCTTCGGTGACCGGCTCAATCACAATTTGCGCTGCCTCGATCAATTCATCAAAACGACGGCTGGCAATCGGATCTCTGCTGCCATCGATCACCGCTCCGGCTTCCACATAACTTACCCCCGAGATGCGACACTGCGAGGCGCGCTCGATGATTCTGGCAAACTCGGGCGCTTCCGCTTCAAAGCGGAGAATGGCGATTACGGCCGAAGTATCCAGAATCATTTGGGCAGCCCTTTCTCGTCATAGAGAAGGTCGCCATGGTCCCCCGAGCGAAACGGCTCCTTCAGGCGCGTCGAGCAGTCCCGTCCGATTTCGAGCAGTCGATCAGAGAGCTTGCCGGCCTGTTTGTCCTGCACACTCTTAAGGCGTTCGCGGACCGCTTCGGTGACCGCTTCGGTCATGCTCTCTCCGGTAATCCGGGCCAATTTCTGGGCGAGTTTGTGGGCGTCTTTGTTCTTGATGTTCAGGCTCATATAGGTAGATATTCTACCATTCTAGTCTACCATTCTACCATCGTGAAGGGACAGCCGCTCCAAGACCTGACACCAGTCCTCCTCCTCATCTACAATGGCAGAGAGCAAAGATTACGAATTCAATCAGGAGAGACACGAATGGAACGCAAGGCCAGCGCAGTTTGGAAAGGCGGACTCAAAGACGGCAAAGGCGTGGTTTCCTCCGCCAGCGGCGTGTTATCCAATACTCCCTACTCTTTCGCTACACGGTTTGAAGGAACTCCCGGCACCAATCCCGAAGAACTGATTGCCGCGGCCCATGCCGGCTGCTTCTCTATGGCGCTTTCGGGACAACTGGGCGCGGCCAATCTCACCGCCTCCAGCATTGAGACCACAGCCACACTCACCCTGGAAAAGCTCGACTCCGGCTTCGCCATCACCAAAGTGCATCTCGACGTAGTGGCACACGTTCCCGGCGCCGACGCGGCCGCATTCGAAAAAGCCGCACAGAACGCCAAGAGCGGATGCCCGGTTTCCAAACTGCTCAAAGCCGACATCACCATGACCGCCAAGCTGGAAGCCTAGAAGAAGCGACAAGTTTGACAGCCAGCCTTACCGCTGTAGAATATTGCTTGTCGTTCTCTCCTGATCGGTCATCCGCAAGGATTGACCCAATAGATTGCCATCGTGGCGGAATTGGCAGACGCGCATGGTTCAGGTCCATGTACTCGCAAGGGTGTGGGGGTTCGAGTCCCTTCGATGGCACCAAGGTTTTCGGTACTTAAAGGGTCTCTTTTTCAACCACCAAGGACACGAATTTTCACGAAGTAAGGCTTTCTGACGCTTTCCTTCGTGAGACTTCGTGTCCTTCGTGGTTCATGCTTTAAACACCGTATCCCCCGGCCAAACCCCCTCCCTTTGCTACAATCACGATCATGGCATCGCCTTCGCCATTCACCGACGTGCCCACCGCGATCGAAGAAATCCGCGCCGGACACATGATTGTCGTCGTCGACGATGAAGACCGGGAGAACGAAGGCGACCTCACTCTGGCCGCCGAAAAAGTCACTCCTGAAGCCATTAATTTCATGGCCAAGTTCGGACGCGGCTTGGTCTGCCTCGCCCTGACCGAAGAACGCCTGGACCACCTCCGCATCGGCCCCATGACCGCCGAAAATACCTCAAACTACGGCACCGCTTTTTGCGAAGCCATCGACGCCCGCGACGGCGTGACCACGGGAATTTCGACTTACGATCGAGCCCGCACCATCCAGGTTGCCATTGATCCCGCGACCCGGCCCTCCGATCTGGCTCGACCGGGGCATGTGTTCCCGCTGCGCGCCCGCAAGGGTGGAGTGCTGGTACGCGCTGGTCAGACCGAGGCTTCCGTCGATCTCGCCCGCATGGCGGGGTTAGTTCCGGCAGGCATCATCTGCGAAATCATGAAGGACGACGGCACCATGGCCCGCGTCCCCGATCTCATTGAGTTCTGTCAACTCCACGGCATGAAAATGCTGACCGTCGCTGACCTGATTCGCTACCGCATGCAGAATGAGCGCTATGTGCATCGGGTAGGGGAAGCGCTCATCGCTACCAACCACGGCGAATTCCGCCTGATCGCCTATGAAAGCGAAGTGGATGGCGGCGAGTCCCATGTTGCCCTGGTGCGCGGCGATATCGAAAGTAGCACTGAACCGGTGCTCGTCCGCATGCATTCGCATTGTGTTCTCGGTGACGTGTTCGGATCCACTGGCTGCGACTGCCACGCCACCATCGAAGGTTCGATGGCGGCCATCGCCCAGGAGGGCCGCGGCGCGCTCATCTATCTTCATCAGAATTCCAGGGGATTTAGCGTCGAACGCCTGGGCGAGCGACATGCGCTCATCTTTCATCGTGATCGCAGTTTGCCAATCCCGCCGGAAAGCGAGCGCAAGACGCAGCGCGAAATCGGCATTGGCGCGCAGATCCTCTCGGATTTGAATCTGCGCCGCATCCGCCTGCTCACCAATCATCCGCGGAGAGTCGTTGCCCTGGAAGGATTTGGCATCGAAATCGTCGAGCAAGTCCCTATCCCGCAAGCAAAATCGAGGATCGGAAGCCGCTAAGCCGTCCTTGATACCAAATAAAAAGTCCCCGCTTTTGGCGGGGACTATGTAAGACGAATTGGCTTCGGAACGATTATCAGACTTTCTTTTTGCGACGCATCAGTCCAGCGACGCCCACCAGGCCGGTGCCGAACAGTCCGAGCGTACCCGGCTCAGGAACCGAACTCGCAAATGAGGTCGTACCGCCGACTTTGCTGCCGCCCATCCGCAACTGGACTACCTGGCCAGTGATGGTCACCCCGTTGTAAGTTCCGGTAACGGCTCCGGTTAACATGAAGGAACGGGGACCGGTTGAGGTGCGGGGTGAAGAGGCAACCGTAACGTTTCCGCTGAACGTACCCTGGAAGATCACTCCCTTAGGTACGCCATTCTGGCCGTTGCCAGTCACGGTGAAAGTTCCACCGCCGGCAAATACCGTGGTGGTCACACCGGTTGAGGAATTGAAATTCGAGCTTATCTCAGCGCCCGTGCTAAAGCTCAGACTGCCTAGTGTGGGGTGGGCGCCGCTTCCGACGATTGAACCTCCACCGCCTAGTCCGTCGATCTCAGTCAGCTTGGACTTGGTAAGCGTTACGCCACTGCTACTCACCGACAGCGAGCCTCCAAGGTTATGAAAAATCAGGCTGCTATCCGCGAATGCGGCTATCGGTAACGCGAGCATCAGTAAAGCCAACAACACCATTCGTCTCATAGAATCCCTCACTCCTACGTAAAAACCATTTGAACTTTGAGGCCTCATTCTTTCAAGGCCGTAGACTTGCAACGTCAGAACTGCACAGAGCTCCGGGTTCAACTATGCACTTTCGTTACCAAAGTAACAATTAATATTCGCGCTGAATTTAAAAGACTTGCCGCGCCGAATGAATGAAATGCGATGCCGCGTGTGCAAATCAATGCAGATTCAACCCAACCAGGTGCACATTCAGGCCGAAAGTGAGCTAACCGTCGGGGACCTCCGTCGCCCGAGGGGCATCAATTCTATTCCATCCCGTATAATCCTTGGCATTCGCCATGCCTACCAGCCTCGATCAGATTGTCGCCGCTACCCGCCGGAAAGTTGCGGTAACCCAGCGCACCGCCGATTTGCCGGACCTCAGGCGCCGGGCCCAGGCCCATACTCCTCGTGGTTTCCGCCAGACATTGGATACAAAAAGCCGGAATGGCGTTGCCATCATTGCTGAACTTAAAAAGGCTTCGCCTTCGCGGGGACTCATTCGAGGCAGTTTCGATGTCGAGAATCTTGCCCAAGAACTAGAAAAGGCTGGCGCTACCGCTCTTTCAGTCCTGACCGATGAGGAATTCTTTCAGGGATCGCTGGGAAATTTGCAACTCGCATCGTCGTCCACTCGGATCCCTTGTCTGCGCAAAGACTTCATGGTGGACGAATTCCAGATGCTCGAAGCCCGGGCCAATTCCGCGGACGCGATCCTTCTGATCGTCGCAGCGCTGTCACCAACAGAACTAACCTCGCTGGCTCGCGCAGCTCAGAATCACGGTCTCGATGTTCTGTGCGAAGTCCACGATGAAGACGAGTTGCGCCGCGCCCTCGACGCCGGTTGCGATCTGATTGGCGTGAACAGCCGCGACCTCCGCACTTTTAAAGTGGATTTGCAGACTGCATTGCGTTTAGGAGAAATGATCCCGAAGAATGTCGTGCGGGTCGCGGAGAGCGGCATCCACACCGGAGCTGACATCGCCCGCCTGCGCACTGCCGGATATCAGGCTTTTCTAATCGGCGAATCCTTGATGAAAGCCGAATCGCCAGGGGAAGCGCTACAGAAGTTGTTGACCGACGCAGTTCCGACAACCGCATCGAAGTAACGATCGTCGCTTGCGAACCCAGACTTGCGAACCGCCGGCAACCAGATTTTCTGACGGCTGATAGCTGACGGCTGAAAGCTTCTTTCTATGACCTGGATCAAGATCTGCGGCACCACGAATCTCGAAGACGCGCTGACCGCCGTCGATGCCGGCGCCGACGCTCTGGGGTTCGTCTTCTACGAAAAGAGTCCCCGCAATGTTGATCCCGAAACCGTGCGTCAGATCGTCGCCCATCTGCCGGATACGGTCGAAAAGGTAGGCGTATTCGTGAGCGAGACCCTGGCGCTGTGCGCTGCGGTTGCCCAAAGTTGCGGCCTGACCGCAGTGCAGCTGCATGCCCCGGCCAATGGCAGGCTGTCGATAAGCTCGAAATCGGCGGTCAAGCTTTTTCTGGCGGTTCCGGCGTCGCTATTGCTCGATGAACAGCGGCGGTCGGACGTTCTTCCCAAAGAACGAGAATATGTGGACGCCGTATTCGTCGATTCGGGCAACGCCCAGCGGCCGGGCGGGACGGGAACCCAATTCGACTGGCACAAAAACGCCGATGCTATTGCCGGCCTGAGCACGATGTTCAAAGTGGTCGTCGCCGGCGGCCTCACTCCCAGCAACGTGACCGAAGCAATCCGTATACTAAAGCCGTGGGGCGTGGACGTGGTCTCTGGCGTCGAGGCGTCCCCCGGCAAGAAAGATCCCGAAAAAGTCCGGGCATTTATCAACGCAGTTCGGCAATCTGAGAAAATTGTCTAAGCCAATGGCAACCGCAACCATCGCGAAGAAGAAACCAGTGTCGGCCAAGCCTGTGGCCGGACGCTTCGGCGTTTACGGCGGCCGCTATGTCCCCGAAACGCTCATGGCCGCGCTCGAAGAATTGGAGCAGGCTTACGAGAAGGCCAAGCGGGACAAGAAATTTCAGCGCCGCCTCAGCGAATTACTGCACACCTACGCCGGACGTCCCACCCCATTGTTCTTTGCCCGCAGTCTGACCAAAAAGTTGGGCGGCGCGAAAATTTATCTCAAGCGCGAAGACTTGTTGCATACCGGCGCCCACAAAATCAACAACTGCCTGGGACAAGCCTTGCTCGCCGAACGCATGGGCAAGCGCCGCATCATCGCGGAGACCGGAGCGGGACAGCACGGCGTCGCCACCGCCACAGTCTGTGCGCTGCTCGGATTCGAGTGCGTCGTCTACATGGGCACCGAAGACATGCGTCGTCAGGAATTGAACGTCTTTCGCATGCGTTTGCTGGGCGCGGAGGTGCGCGGTGTCGAGTCCGGCTCACGCACTTTGAAAGACGCCATCAACGAAGCCATGCGCGACTGGGTGACCAACGTCCGCACCACGCATTATCTTCTGGGCAGCGTGCTCGGCGCGCATCCCTATCCGACTATGGTGCGCGATTTTCACAAAGTGATCGGCATCGAAGCCCGCGCCCAGATTCTCAAAGCCGAAGGCAAGCTGCCCAACGCAATCATCGCCTGCGTGGGCGGCGGATCGAACGCCATCGGCATTTTCCATCAATTCCTCAAAGACAAAAAAGTAAAGTTGATTGGCGTCGAAGCCGGCGGACGCAGCGAGAGATTAGGTGAACATGCCGCGCGCTTTCGCGGGGGATCACCAGGAGTACTGCAGGGCACGTACTCGTACGTCCTGCAAGACGCAGCCGGACAAATCGCCCTCACGCATTCCGTTTCCGCCGGACTCGATTATCCGTCGATCGGCCCAGAACACGCCTGGATGAAGGACACCGGCCGCGCCGAATACGTCCCCGCTTCCGATGCCGAAGCGCTCGAAGCCTGCACCCTGCTCGCTCGCACCGAAGGGATTATTCCAGCACTCGAATCCGCGCATGCCGTCGCGGAAGTGATCAAGCGCGCCCCAAAAATGAAGAAGTCAGAGATCGTGATCGTGAACATCTCTGGCCGCGGCGATAAAGATATCGGGATTCTGAGGGAAAACTTGCAGCTGGATTGATTCCATTTCCCTATGCCTCTTGCCTTCATAAACAAACCATCCCTCGTCGCCTACGTAACCTGCGGCGACCCCGATCTCGCCACCACGCGCGAAGTCATCCTCGCCGCGATCAAGGCTGGGGCCGACATCATTGAACTTGGCGTTCCCTTCAGCGAGCCGGTCGCCGACGGCCCCGTGATCCAGCGGGCCAGCGAACGCGCACTCAAGAACGGCACGACGCTCGCGCAAGTCTTGCAGCTGGCGGCAGAAATTCGCGTTCACGCCCAGTCAACCGGGCTGATTATCTTTTCCTACCTGAATCCGATCCTACGCATGGGCCTGGAAAAATTCTGTAAGGTTGCGCGCCACGCCGGCATTGATGGCGCGTTGGTCACCGATCTTCCCGTCGAAGAGTCAGGTGAATACCTGCGCCTGATGCGGCAGCACGATCTTGCGACCGTCTTTCTAGCAGCGCCCACCAGCCCCGACGAACGTCTCAAACAGATCGCCAAGTGCTCCACTGGATTCCTTTACGCAGTTTCTCGCACCGGCGTCACGGGAACACGTCAGCAACCACCCGAAGAAGCGGAAAAATTGGTCCGCCGCCTGCGCAAATTCACCAAGCTACCCATCGCGGTAGGCTTCGGCATCTCCACTCCAGAGCAGTTCGCCGCCGTCGGGAAATTCGCCGATGGAGCCGTGATCGGAAGCAAAATCGTCGAGACCATTGAGCGGAATCCCGGCAAGGAAGCGGAGTCTGTGGCACAATTTATAGGGTCGTTGGTCGTTGGCCGTTAGTCGTTGGCCAAAACAATTTGTGCAGGGAGGCAAGAAGCCAACGACCAAGGACGAACGACCAACGACTGATTCCCATGGACATTTCCGACTGGCGTAAGAAAATCGACGACTTGGATCGCCAACTGGTGAATTTAATCAGCCAGCGGGCGCAGGCAGCCCATGAGATTGGCAAATTAAAACGCACCGCCGGCATGCCGATTTACGAGCCGGACCGCGAACGCGCAGTATTTGACCATGCAACAAAGATGAACCCCGGGCCCGTTGCCGGACCGCGATCTGCTGCGGATTTACGAACGCATCATGGACGTGATGCGCCAAATCCAGCGCGAAGAAATCGCGCCCCAGGCGACAGAAGGCACCGGCGGCACGGAAGTAGATTCAAAAGTAAACGACTAGATTTTTCAGCCATCAGCAATCCGTATAAGTTTTGACGGGCAAGCTGAGGGCTGACAGCTGAGGGCTGACGGCTTTTATGATTGTTGCCATGCAAGATACGGCGAGTGATGAGCAGATCCAGGACGTGGTCGAACACCTCGTCCGCATGGGATTTGCCGTCCATCGCACCACTGGCGAGCGCCAGACCATTCTCGCGGCGGTCGGCGCGCGCATTGATTTCGATACCCGCAATCTCGAAGTCCTCTCCGGCGTCGAGAAAGTCCACCGCATCAGCGCCCCTTATAAGCTGGCAGGGCGCAGCTTCCGTCCCGAAGGCACGGTCATCGAATTTCCCAACGGCCTGAAAGTTGGCGGCAAGGAAGTCATCATCATGGCGGGGCCGTGCTCCGTGGAATCCCGCGAACAGCTTTTCACCGTCGCCGAATTAATTGCCAAAGCCGGCGCTCGCGCCCTTCGCGGCGGCGCGTTTAAACCTCGCAGCTCACCCTATTCGTTTCAAGGCATGGGCCTCGAGGGCCTCAAACTCTTGCGCGAGGCCGGCGACAAGTTCAAATTGCTGGTCATTAGCGAAGTGATGGAGATTTCGCAGATCGACGTCATGCTTCCCTACATTGATATTTTTCAGGTAGGCGCGCGCAACATGCAGAACTTTAATCTCCTGCGCGAACTCGGCAAAGTCAAGAAACCGGTGCTGCTCAAGCGCGGCATCGCCGCCACCATTGAAGAGCTTTTGCTCTCCGCTGAATACATTATGTCGGGCGGAAATTACGAAGTCATTCTGTGCGAGCGCGGCATCCGCACTTTCGAAACCTACACGCGCAACACGCTCGACGTCTCGGCCATCCCGGTGGTCCACAAGCTTTCGCACTTGCCCATGGCGTCGGATCCTTCGCACGGCACCGGATTGCGGGACCAGGTGCCACCCATGGCCCGGGCTTCGGTCGCCGCAGGCGCCGATGTGTTGCTCATGGAAGTGCATCACGATCCAGACAAGGCTTTTTCCGACGGCGCGCAATCCCTCTATCCAGCGCAATTCGCCAAATTAATGGATGAGCTGCGCATGATCGCACCAGCCGTGGGGCGTACGATCGCGTAAATCTTTTTCACCACAGAGACACAGAGACACAGAGAAAATCTTTAACCCGCATTTGATCTTATGATTATTTAGTTTTTTCTCCGTGTCTCTGTGTCTCCGTGGTAAACGTTTCCCTGCATGCCCATCAGACAAATCACCATCGTCGGCACTGGCCTGATCGGCGGCTCGCTGGGTTTGGCCCTGAAGAAGCACCATTTCACCGGCCGGATCATCGGCTGCGATCGTGCTCCGGTGCTGGAACGCGCGCGTGCCAAAGGTGCGATTGATGAAGGTCATGTCCATCCCGCGGACGCTGCTCGCGGCAGTCAGGTCATCGTGCTGGCCACGCCGGTCGGCGGCATCATCGAACTGATCGAGCGTCTGGGCGCGGCCATGCCACCGAAAACGTTGCTCACCGATGTGGGCAGCACCAAGGGCGAAGTGCTGGAAAAGGCAAAGAAAGTTTTCGGCAAAAATGTCGGCCGCCGTTTTCTCGCCGGACATCCCATGGCGGGCAAAGAACAAGCGGGAGTGGATTTCGCCGATCCCGATTTATTCCAGGGTGCGGCATGGTTTTTCACTCCCGTCGCCGGACAGAATCTTCACGAAGGCCTGAGTGGAGAATTTATCGCGTGGGTGGAAAAGCTAGGCGCGCGCGTTGCCAGCCTCGACGCCGAAGCCCACGATCAACTCTGCGCTTGGATCAGCCACTTGCCACAACTGATTTCCACCGCGCTAGCTGCCGCGTTAGTCGATGAATATGGCGAAGACGCGCCGCTGCTCGAAGCCGGCGGACGCGCCCTGCGCGAGATGACCAGAATTTCCGCTAGTCCCTACTCGATGTGGCGCGACATCGCACTCACCAATAAAAAAAGTATTCAGACGGCTTTGCACAAACTGGAGCAGCGCCTCGCCCACATCCGCGAAAACTTGGATACCCGCGAACTGGCCCTGGAATTCGAACGCGCCCATCATTTAAGAAAGATCACCCAGCAAAACCTTTCACCACAGAGGCACGGAGACACAGAGAAGAAAAAACATTAAAGAATTTGCCTTGGATTTTCTCCGTGCCTCCGTGTCTCCGTGGTGAAATTGTTCTAGAATCCTTATCGATGAATAAAGTTGTCGCCAACGCCGATGAAGCCGTCAAAGATGTTTTCGACGGCGCCACCATCATGGTCGGCGGCTTTGGCCTGTGCGGCATGCCGGAAAATCTTATCCGCGCCCTCGCCCGCAAAGGCGTCAAGGACCTGAACACCATCAGCAACAACGTCGGCGTCGACGGACTCGGCATGGGGCTTCTGCTCGCCGCCGGACAAATTCGCTACCACATCGGTACTTATGTCGGCGAAAACCGTTTGCTTGAGCAGATGGTCCTGCAAGGCACCATCAAACTCGATCTCATCCCGCAGGGAACTTTTTCCGAACGCATTCGCGCCGGTGGTGCAGGCATCCCGGCGTTTTATACCCCGGCGGGATTCGGTACCCTCGTCGCCGAGGGCAAAGAAACCCGCGAATTCGATGGACGCCCCTACGTCATGGAACACGCGCTGAAAGCCGACTTCGCCTTGGTCAAAGCGTGGAAGGGCGACAAGTGGGGCAACCTGGTGTATCGCAAGACGGCGCGGAATTTTAATCCCATGATGGCCACCGCCGCGAAAATAACGATTGCGGAAGTCGAGCATCTGGTCGAAGTCGGCGAACTGGAACCCGACTTGATCCACACCCCGAGCGTGTACGTGAAACGAATCTTTCAAGGAGAGACGTTCGAAAAAGTAATCGAAAGAAGAACAGTCCGTAAAGCAAGTTAAGCCACGTAGGGAGAGCCGCATTGGCTGTCCGCCGGACGAGAAGTCCGGCAGTCCGAGACCCAAGACCTGAGACCATGTCCACCACTCCCAAACCCGGCAAAGACCTCGACAAGCGCGACCGCATCGTTCGCCGCATTGCCCAGGAACTGCGCGACGGTTTCTACGTGAACCTCGGCATCGGCATGCCCACGCTGGTCGCCAACCACGTCCCCGCCGGCATGGACGTCATTCTGCAATCTGAAAACGGTATGCTCGGCATCGGCCCCTACCCCATCGAAGGCGAAGAAGACTGCGATCTCATCAACGCCGGCAAAGAAACCGTCAGCGAAATGGCGGGCACCGCATATTTTTCCAGCGCCGATTCTTTTGCCATGATCCGCGGCGGCCACATCGATCTCAGCGTGCTCGGCGCCATGGAAGTGGACGAACAAGGAAACCTGGCCAACTGGATGATCCCCGGCAAAATGGTCAAAGGCATGGGCGGCGCAATGGACCTGGTGGCCAGCGCCCGCCGCGTGATCGTGGCCATGGAGCACACCAACAAAGACAATCAGCCGAAAATCCTGAAGAAGTGCACCCTGCCGCTGACGGGAGTGAAGGTCGTGCACATGATCGTCACCGAGATGGCGGTAATCCAGGTCACGCCGCAGGGTTTAGTACTCGAAGAAATCGCACCGGGCCTAACTCCAGAAGACGTGCAAAAAGTAACTCAACCAAAACTAATCGTCAGTCCAACCTTAAAACCCATGTCATCCTGAGCGGAGTAACTGTTTCGCGAAGCGAAGCAGCCGCGCAGTCGAAGGACCCCTACAATCTTCCCCGCTCAATCCCCGCTCAATCCCCGCTCTTCACCCGCGCCGCCTCAAACTCATCGCCCTTCTGCCATCCCACCAAATTGGGCTGCGTCGCCGCCTCCCAACCCAGCGCAAATCCGAAGCGCGCCATCACCGCATCCGCAGTGAAGTCCATATCGGCGTGATACTCATCGCTCGGCTGGTGATAGTGCTTGGTGGTGTAGTCTTCCGCCTGCTCCATGCCCCAGGCTTCATCGTGGCCTTTATATTTCATTCCAGAATTCACCGAGAAGGATGGAATCCCCACTCGCGCCAGGCTGAAGTGGTCAGAGCGATAATAGTGGCCGGCCTCGGGTTGCGCATCGGGACGAATCGCCAATCGAAATTCCTTCGCCAGGGCTTCTACCGTGGGATAAAACGTGGTCCGCTCCGCTCCCGAAACTTCCACTTCCTGCGGCGAGCCGATCGGCGGAATGTCATCGAAGTTAAGATCCAGTGCGATTTTTCCCGCTGCAATCGGTGGATGCTTGCCTAAATATTCCGACCCCAGCAAGCCCTGTTCTTCGGCTGTAACCGACGCAAACAAGATCGATCGCCGGGGCTTTTCCGCAGCCTGGGAAAACACGCGCGCCAGTTCCAGAACAATGCCGCAGCCGGTGGCGTTGTCTTCCGCGCCGTTATAAATGTTGTCACCGGGCATATCGGGACGAACCCCCAAATGATCGTAGTGCGCGGTGTACATCACGGCTTGATCTTTCAATTTCGCATCCGAGCCCGGCAGCAACCCCAGCACATTATTCGATTCAAACGGACGCACCTTGCTCACCATCTGGGCCTTCAACTTCACCGGCAGGCTCACGGGATGGAAGTCACGCGAGCGCGCATCGGCGATCATGTGATCGAGATCCATGCCCGCACCGGCCACGAGCTGCCGCGCCACGTCGAGCTGCACCCAGGAAGCGACTTTCAATTTCGGCGATCCATCCAGTTTCAAATACGACTTCTCTCCGGAATTCGAATTCCGCACCACTTCCCAGGGATAGCTCGCCATATCCGTCTTGTGAATCAGAATCACGCCCACTGCGCCCTTGCGCGCCGCTTCTTCGTACTTGTAAGTCCAGCGTCCGTAGTAGGTCAGCGCCCGTCCCTTGAAAAATTTCACGTCATCCGACGGCGGCTCATTCACCAGCATGAGCAGCACTTTCCCTTTTACATCCACTCCTTTGTAATCGTCCCACTTGTATTCCGGCGCTTCGATGCCGTAGCCAACGTACACAATGTCGGCGTCTACTTTCGATTCCGGCCGCTGGGTTTGATCGTCGGCAACGTACTGGTCGAGCGGCTTGAGATCGGTCGAAGTGCCGTTCGCCGACACGAAAGAAAAAGTCGTCGCCGCATCGGGCGTGATGCCGACCATTGGGACTTTTTGGAGGTAAGTCCCGTTGTCTCCTGCCGGCTTTAGGCCATAGAGTGCAAATTGGGTCGCAATATATTCGGCGGCAATATCGCCGCCGCGCTGGCCCGTCCCGCGCCCTTCCAGCAAATCATGCGAGAGAAACCGTACGTGCCAACGGATATGCTCGGGATTGATGCCCTCCAAAGCCGCAATCGCCGGGCCGGGAAGGTGCGCCGCGGCCTCCTGATCCCGTTTGTGAGACTGCGCCACCAGACTGCTAACCACAAGAACTCCGAAAAGCACGATCATGCTCTTTCGCATGCTGCAAGGCTCCTGATAAATGCAAATGTGTACTGAGAATTTTCTAATTGTACGGGAAGGGGCATGGCCGCAACCCATGAATTCCCGCCCAGGGTGACCAGAAGTTCTACTGACTATCGCCCGTTTGGCCCTGACTTCTCGGTGTTCCTTTCCCAACGATCATCTTCGCGAATTGATTTCCACTCGCTTTTCGCACTAAGAACACCGTGTGAGCCGCCGTAGAAGAGCGGGCCTTCCAGGCCCGCGTTGTGAAGCAAGGACGATTTACGCGGCGCTGAAGGCGCCGCTCTTCCACGGCACCCCAAGCGTCTTGAAAACAAACGCTGCGGGTTTTAGCTGCTCGATTTTTGCTTGGCCCGCGACCGCGGGCTAGTTTTTCGACCCTCAACCAGCCCGCGATTCCGGCACTTTCTCGCTAGGCTCGAACACCGGCCTGGCGGTCTGGCTCGACGACGCAGCCGCCCTGGCGTTGATCTCTTCGATTTCTCTCTTGACCCAGCCCACGCTGGAAATTTCGACTTCGCCATCCTGCCCAATCCAGAAAATCGTAGGCACATTGGTCAACCCGTAGGCATTCGAGACGGCATATTTGTTGATGTCTTCCAACAGCACCGGAAACGTCACACCGAATTTCTGCAGAAACGCTGCCGTATCTTGATTCCCGTTCTGCGAGACTCCAACGATGGTGACATTCTTGCTCGCATAAGCCTTAAAGATTCTCTGCAGAAAAGGAAAAGCGTACTGACACACCGGACAGGAAACCTTGAAGAACGCCATCACCACCGGCCCGCGCGCCAGCTCTTCCCGCAGCGAGAACTTCCCGCCATCGATGGTTGGCAGGGTGAAATCCGGTGCTTTCGTTCCCGACGTAAGTGCAGCCATGTTGCTCCCTCCGAAAATGTTGCGGACCCAATCCATGCCGTTCGGCCTCTGTCTATTCTAGATGAACTTAGGATACCGGCCGCCTCAGGAGCTTGCGTAGGGATAGCCGCCTTAGTCTGCCCTGAGCGAAGTCGAAGAAGCTTTCCACGTTGTTTGAAAAGCAGCTCGTCTCCTGCTTTTTCTCCGTGCCTCTGTGTCTCCGTGGTGAGTTCGCTCTAGATAATCTTCGCCGCCCGCAGAATCTTCCGCGCCAACCCAGTTAGCGGCAAGCTCTGGACTCGATTCTTGGCGATCCACCTCCCCGCACTTCCATCTGGCGCCGCCGTCTGCTGCACCCGCACCGTGTAGTCCGTCACCGTAATCGAGTGCCGCAAGATCAAAACGCCCCGGTCACCTTTTTCATTCCTCCCAGCCCTCTTGTCATTCCGAATGAGCTTCGGCTCATGAGGAATCCGCTTTCCTGCCCTGCCCACCGCCATCTCCGGCAGCTCCCACATCCCCTGCATCAGCGACGCATTTTTCGCACGCTGCACCAGAAACACCGAACCGTTGCGGCAATCAAGCGCGTAATGAATTTCTTTTTTCGTCTGCCGAGTGGGTTTCTCCAGTTTTTCCAGCTCTCCGCGCGTCGCACACCACGGATTCACCGGACACATCAGGCACATCGGCTGCCGGGGCACGCAGATCGTCGCCCCCAGCTCCATCATGGCCTGATTGAAATCGCCAGGTCTCTTTCGATCCAGCAAGTCTTCGGCGGTCCGCCACGAGTCTTCCTCCGCAAGCCGCTTTCCGAGCAGACGGCCGAGCACGCGTTCCACATTGCCATCCACCACTGCGACCGGCTCGCTATACGCAATGCTGGCAATGGCCGCCGCCGTGTAACGGCCGACTCCGGGAAGCACCCGCAAGTCTTTCGCGTTGGCAGGAAACTTCCCCTTATGTTGTTTCACCACCACTCTTGCCGCCGCATGCAGCATGCGCGCCCGCCGGTAATAACCCAACCCGCTCCACGCCGCCAGCACTGTGGCTTCCCGCGCCGCTGCCAACTTTCTGATGGTCGGAAAACGCCGCAAGAATCCCTTGTAGTGTTCAATCACCGCCGCCACCCGCGTCTGCTGCAACATGATCTCCGACACCCACACCCGGTAGGGATCATGGTCCCGCCGCCACGGCAAATCGCGCCCGTGCTGGTCATACCACGCCAGTAATCTAGGGCGGAACGAGTGCTTGGCTCTTGCATCTTCGGTCAATGGAACGGATTTCATGGCAGCGTGCACCGCGCGATTGTATCGCGGGCAGCCGATTGGTTTTAGCCAACGACCAACGACGAATGACCAACGGCGGTGTTTAAGCTGATGCACCTCGGTTGACCCCAGGCTCGGAGCAGGAAATAATCAAGTCATGGACGACTTTAATCGCAAGGTGGAAGAGGCCGCTGCTCGCGCCAGCAAGACCGTAGGCGAAACCGCCGAGCGTTTGGAAAAAGAATCCGCCGAACTGATCAAGTACCTCAACGACGAAGTCGTGCCCGCCGTTCGCCAGCATTCCACCAAAGCGCTGCGCGTGGCCGCTACCAAGCTGGCCGATCTGGCCGACTACATGGAAAAGCACGCCCCCAGGAAATGATGCTTCGATCCCTGCACCCGGCGCAAAGTCGTTCCACCCGCTTTTCCGTGCGCATCGCCACGTTTTTTCTTCTCGCTCTCCTGCTGAGCAGTTGCTCGCATAAGCCGCAAACTGCAAAAGTGCCGCCTCCGCCGGCCATTACCGCGAGCAGACCCCGGACTCCGCAGCCGGCGCCCGAAGCAGAATCAGAAGCGTCGCAGCCTTCCGGAAATACGGAGGACAACGAAGCGGTCCGCGTCCCCATGAACGCCAAGCCGCTGGCGGTCGAGACCGGACGCGCCAGCTGGTATGGCGCGCCCTACCACAATCGCCGGGGATCGAATGGCGAGGTCTACAACATGAACGCCATGACCGCGGCGCATCGCACCCTTCCCCTGGGTTCGATTGTGCGAGTCACGAATGTGAAGACCGGCAACTCCGCCGTGGTGCGCATCACCGATCGCGGACCCTTCATCGAAGGACGCATTCTCGACCTCTCGCTGGCTGCCGCCAAAAAAATCGACGTCTGGGGACCCGGCGTCGCGACCGTCCGCATGGAGGTCCTGCAAACCCCCGCCCCGCTCGATACCGGCGGGCGCTGGGCAGTTCAGATCGGAGCGTTTGGCGAAGAGGATGCAGCCCGGGATTTGGCCGATCACCTCACCCACCGTTATCACAGTGCCAAGGTGCTGAGCTTCAATAGTCCCGCCGGCGACTGGTGGGTGCGGGTGCGGGTCCAGAACGACGACCGCAAGCGCGCCGAAGAAGTCGCCCGCGACACCCGTACCGACCAAGGTTCAATCTTTCTAGTCAGGCTGGACTAGGCCGCAGGCTCACGAACGGCCCCCTCCCATTGTGTTTTGACCAACTTCCAGCAACCAGCGAACATTGAGCTTGCAGGAGGTCCATATGCGCTTGCCGGTCGCTGTTATTCTTTTCGCTGCAGTACTTACATCCCTGCCCGTTGCTGCACAAACTGCCACCTTAGGACAGGACGCTCCAAAATTATTTGATCAGGGAATGAACGCCCTGACCGGCGGCAGCGCGACGCGAAGCTCCGCCAACGCCCTGGAATATTTCCATCGCTCCGCCGAACTGGGATACGCCCCCGCGCAGGACGTGCTGGGATATTTCTACGAAACCGGCATCACCACCCCTGCAGAACCAGGTCAAGCCGCGGATTGGTACAAAAAAGCAGCGCAGCAGGACGATTCGTTGGCGCAATGGCGTCTTGGACAATTGATTTATGCGGGCGCGTTTCCGCCACGCGATTTGAACGAGGCTAGCAGCTGGTTGCTGAAGTCCGCCGCGCACGGCAATGCATTCTCCGAATGTCTTTTGGGGATGATCGAACTCGAGCGCAACGATTATGCGAAAGCGGCGGAATGGTTCCGCAAGTCCGCTGAGCAAGGCTTGCCGCAGGCTCAGCAGCAACTCGGTCTGCTTCTACAACGGGGACAGGGCGTGCGCGAGGACAAATTTGAAGCCTACGTCTGGTTGCTCGCCAGTTCCGACGCCGGCAATCAGTCGGCATCCAACGACCTGCAAGCTCTTGAGGCTGATCTTGGCAGCAACCAGGTAGAACAGGCAAAGACCAAAGCCCGCCAGGTGGAGCAAACAGCGAACCGCAATGTAACTGCCCACGGCTGTACGGGTTGGCCGGGCGAGTTCGATGTGACACCCGCGCCTCCACCACCAGATTTGCAAAGATTCTGCCGCTAATCTAATCACAGACTCGACCAACGCCTCAGCCACGCCGTATATTTGCATCAGCACGTTTTTCCTGGATATCCCATGACCGATTGTCTATTTTGCCGCATTGTCGCCGGCGAGATTCCCGCCAAGAAAGTTTACGAAGACGAGCACACCTTCGCGTTTGAAGATCTCAATCCCCAGGGCCCGACCCATGTGCTCATCGTTCCCAAGAAACATATTCGCGGGCTGAAGGAAGCCACGACGGAAGAAGCTGAGATCGTGGGGCGCTGTCACCTCGCCGCCGCCCACATTGCGCGCGAGCGGGGCATCGAGGAAGGGTATCGCACCGTGCTCAACGTCGGTCCCAAATCGGGACAATCCGTTTTCCATCTGCACGTGCACCTCATCGGCGGACGGGATTTAACCTGGCCTCCAGGCTAGGAAAACGACATCAACAACTTGCAGCGGTTTTCAATAACTTGGGGATATTACGGATATTTCAGTGTGAGGAAGCGCACGATCCGTTTCCTGAAATGCCGTTTCCCGGCGATTGCAGGGCTCTGTCGCGATGATTCGGAGTGAAGACACACCAACGGACATCTGGGCGGCAAACTCGCCCAAAACGAACGCTTGATACTCCAGCGTCGATTATTATCTCCAGGCTATTATTTCCAGCTACTGCGTCGCTTCCTCTTCGGGGGCGCCGTGGCGGCGCAGGAGTTGTGGCAGGTTCTGGGAGAAACGCCGAGCGTGGCAGCACCATGTCGCATCCCACTTCGTGCGCTTTCTGCTTCAGGTCTCCCTGCACGTGCGAGAGGAACCCGATGATCGAAGCTTTCTTCATCTTGCTCTTGAGTTTGGGGATCAGGGTCAGAGGCTTGGCGTTGACGTTGTTCATGTCGAAGATGATGAGCGACGGCGTCTCTTCGCCATTCTCCTTCACCCGGTCGAGTAGGTCTTTTTCGGATTTCACAAACTCGACTTTCACGTTGAGCTTGCGCGCCGTCTCCTGAATTTTGGCCTGGAAAAACAGATCGTCGACGAAGGCGAAGATTCTGGAGGCTGCGTCTTCCGCCTGCTGCGGCAGCGGGTCGGGATCGACGGGAGCGTAGGCCGCGGCAAAGCCGGGACGCTGACGTCCGGGGCGAGCGCCATTGCCGTTCAGCGCGGCGCGATAACTGTGGTCCATGGGCGCGCTGTAGATGCCGCCGCCGGTTTGCTGACGATCGCGTCCGCCACCGCCACCACCGCCGCCGGGCTGGCCGCCACGATTGGGGGGACGGCGTCCCCGTCTCCGCCTGCTTCTCCCTCCGCCTCCGGAGGGACCTCTGGGTCCAGGTCCAACATTCATATGGTTGTTCTCGTTTTACAAGCCTGCGTTAAGTCCGCCGAAAGGGGACTGGATTTTGTTGCCTGGTACTGACCGCTCTCCGGGTAGTGCTTCGCATCGCACATGTAAAGACGCGCGTAAAAAAACCAATGCGGCTGGAACTCACTGGTGAATGATCTTTTGTCCGTTTGGCGCGCCTGGAGCCAGGGGGCGCGAAAGGCCTGCTAGAGAGCATGGCCGCTGGGAACATTTTTATGGTAACGCTCATGGCGGAGAGAACGCAAGGGCAAAGTCAAGATAGTTTTGCACAGAAGTAATGGGAAGGCGGCATCAGCTTCGTTTGGATGATGTGGCGCGGACGCCCTCGTTCGTGGGACGGCGTGCAGTGGCAGTTGCGCCGCGCGGGGCGCCTGGTCCAAAGTGCGCGAGAATGGGGTACCCGACCCATCGAGCAACACCTGATCGTGACATCCGTCCTAGCAGGAAACAGCGACATGACCGCAGAGCGCCAAAAAACATGCAGCTATCAAAACGAAAGAGCAAATGACGGGAATCCAATATCCAATCCAATTACGTCCACTAAGACCGACTTCCTTCTCAATAACTCTGAACGGGTGCTTGGAGTCCAGTCGATCGAGAATATGGTTCAATTTCATGTTTGCAATGATCAGAGTGTAAGTGATCATGCAACTCACCGCTGCGCCGACTATTAAGACCGCCTTAAGATTTGTTTCGTTTTTTACGCCGACCGCTCCAGCTACAATCAACGTAAAGAAAAGCAGGAAAAAATTAAACCGTTGCACCACAAGATTCTCAATAAACGCGCGCTCCTCGCTCATGTCCCACTCGCGTTGGCTTTTACCGTCAGTCATAAGATCCGTCCTCCGATTTTGTGATCCAAATCGCGAACCCTACAATACTAGAGAGTCCAGCTTCCGACATTGAATAACAAATCTCGCGTTGGATGAAAATCGTGTGGCGCGGACACTCTCGTCCGCGCGGGACGGCGTACAGTGGCAGTTGCGTCGCGCGGCGCGTGATCTGGTTTCACGCTTACGCCGGACTTCCGTCCGGGGCTATCACCTTCCGCTCCCCTTAAGCGGAAGCTTCCATCCCTGGATTGAGTCCATATGAGAGCTCATCAAGCTGTGCTCTGAACTTCAGAGATGAATATGGATAATCTTCTGGCCGCTCCACCAATCCTGCCCGAACTGGGTTGAATTGGATGTAGACGCGATGTTTCGCGAAATCCTCTGCGTCCCGAACTCGATGGTTGGTAAAGCTCTGTTGCCATACCGGTATCTTGTAAGTCTTTCCCAGCCGATACGAGTAGCCTCCCTTGATAAATTGAACTGCGCGTTCGACAGAGAAGCTTGGAGCAGGCGTGATCAACAGATGAAGATGATCCGGCATGATGACAAATTCATGCAGAAGAAATTTTCCTTGTTGGCGGTAGTGAAAGAAAACATCTAGCAGTAGCTTTGCCTTGAATTCATCCCGGAAGATGGGACGGCGTTGCCATGTGACGGTCGTGATGAAAAACGTCCTATTCGAATCCATCCTTGCATCGTAATGCGGCGGATGGGAATGTGAAGTGATCTTCGTCACGTCGGATATATTTTCGCCCCAGAATGGGATTTGTGGGGTTCCATGGACGTATGGATCTCCGTGGAAGAGCGGCGCTTCAGCGCCGCGTGAATCGTCCTTGCCTCACAACGCGGGCCTGGAAGGCCCGCTCTTCCACGGTGGCGCATACGGCAGTCTTAATGGCCGATTGGGTTGGTCTCTATCTGATCGGCGGGCCTCTGCGTAGATCCGCATCTTGAAATCCAATTTTTTCTATAATTTCATAGATATATTGAGTGGGGGTCATTCCTGCTACATCCCATCCCAAGAACGAATTTGACTGGATACCAAGAAGCATCGCGCGGGATTGGCCCAGCACAATACCACCACCTCCTGCAGGAACGTAGAAGATCGGTGATCCACTGTTTCCAGGAACCAGGTTTGCGGCTATGAACCAAACCTTTTCTGAAAGTGGCGCACTCCCAGGCCCACAATTCGATTCAACTGCTTCTCCCGGGATGCTGGAGATAGATCCGAATTTGAAAAAAGGATAGTTGCGCTTTTTGCCTGATACTCCTGGAATCAGTCCCGCCGAAAGAACGGAATCACCAATCGCGAATTGTTTAATCTCCTCATTTGTAGGGAACGCCCAGACGGGCACGTTCTCAAAGTCATACGCATCCAATCTGGATCCATCTAATCGTATGACAGCCGCATCAACCTCCTCGTCAGGACTCGCGAACCAGATCGGTTTGCCATCGCTAAGGAGCGGAATTAGCAGATCCGCGACGCCAGTAGGATCCCTCGTGGGATCATAAGACTTTTTGTTGAAGCGGGCATAGATTGCAGAGGGGTTGGGATTTTGGCAATGGGCCCATTGAGGATCGACTATGTGCCTGGCCGTCACCAGCACTATGTATGATCTATTTGGGTCGGAGCGTAGCGGAATACTAACAATGAAACCAGTGCCCAACGGCTTTGAGGTATTGATCAGCCCATCTCCGCCTGCCTCATAAAGAAATGTCACTGACTTCTGGACAGCCTCAGTGTTGATATTGATTGCGGCTTTGACGGGTGTGGCCATGAAAGCAACAAGGAGAAATAGCCCTAGGCCGACGACGTAATTTGGAACAGTTCGACAACTCATTTGATCTCCACCTAAAGGAACAGGGGACACGGCGTGCCGTGTCCCCTCACAGTACGTCTCTAAACCTCTACCTACTAACCACCTCTAGCTGCAGCCGCTGGTGCTGCCGCAACTGCTGCATCGATAGCAACTGCCGTTTCTGGTCATGATGCTGCCGCAGAAGCTGCAGGTGGGGGCGTCGCCCAGGTCGATTAATCCGGCCAGGGCGTCGGTGGCGTGAACGGAACCCGTCGTTGGCCGTTGGTCGTTGGTCGTTGGCGTGAAGCTCGACGAACTGGTGCCGGCATCCGTCATGCTTTCGTTTGTGGGCGGGACCGTGCCTGAGATTCTGGGGCGCAGGGTGTCGAACAGGAGTTGTTGCTGGCCGGTGAGGAAGCGCAGTTGGAGCCAGCGGAAAATGTAGTCCATGATCGACTTGGCGAATCCGATCTCGGGAGTGCCGCTCCAGCCGCTGGGTTCGAAGCGGGTGTGGGCGAACTTCTCGCATAGCAGCTTCAGCGGCACGCCGTGTTGCAGTGACAGCGAGACGGCGCAGGCAAAGCTGTCCATGAGTCCGGAGACGGTGCTGCCTTCTTTGGCCATGGTGACGAACAGCTCGCCGGGTTCGCCGCTGGGATAGAGTCCGACGGTGATGTAGCCTTCGTGTCCGCCGACGTTGAATTTGTGGGTGACTGAGGCGCGTTCATCCGGCAGGCGATGGCGGACGGCGCGCGGCGGGGCATTTAAATTGGCTTCTTCGTGTTGCGACGCCGCCAGGTTGGCGGCGGCGTCACCTTTTTTCGAAAGCGCAGTGGTGCTTCCGGCGGCGCTTAGGGGTTGCGATTGTTTGCATCCATCACGATAGACGGCCACGGCTTTGAGTCCCAGTTTCCATGCCTGCAGGTAGGCCTCCATGATGTCTTCCACGGTGGCGTTATTCGGCAGGTTTACGGTCTTGGATATCGCGCCGGAGATGAAGGGTTGCGCGGCGGCCATCATTTTCAGGTGGCCCATGTAATGGATGGAACGCGTGCCCTTGGACGGCTTGAAGGAGCAATCGAAGACGGCGAGGTGCTCATCCTTCATGTGGGGCGCGCCTTCGATGGTGCCGGTGGCGTCGATGTAGCTGACGATGGCGTCGGCCTGCTCGTGCGTGTACGAGAGCTTGAAGAGCGCTGCAGGGACGGTCTGGTTGACGATTTTGATCATGCCGCCGCCGACCAGCTTTTTGTATTTCACCAGAGCCAGATCGGGCTCGATGCCGGTGGTGTCGCAATCCATCATGAAGCCGATGGTGCCGGTCGGCGCGAGGACTGTGACCTGGGCGTTGCGATAGCCGAACTTTTCGCCGTGAGCGAGAGCTTCGTCCCAGCATTGCTTGCTGGCTTCGAACAGGCTGGTTGGGACATTCGTTTTGTTGATGTTGTTAACTGACGCCCGGTGCATGCGGATGACATCGAGGAACGGCTCGCGATTGATGTACCAGCCGGGGCATGCGCCTCCGGGCATGAGGTTCGCGCCTAGATTGGTTTGGTCCAGGCCTTTCTTTGTTGGTTCTGTTGCGGGCACGAGAGCAGGACAAAGCTCGGCAATCTTTGAGGATTGCAAGTAGGCCTGTCCGCACATGATGGCGGTGACGCAGGCGGCGTAGTCGCGGCCTCCGTCGGAGTCGTAGGGTAGACCGGCGGCCATGAGCAGCGCGCCGAGGTTTGCGTAGCCGAGGCCCAGCGGTCGTAGTCGTGCGAGTTGCGGCCGATCATTTCTGTCGGGTATCCGGCGTTGTCCACCAGAATTTCCTGCGCGGTGATGAGAACATCGACGGCCTGGCGATAGGCTTCGACGTCGAACGTGCCGTTGGGAGCGAACTTCAGCAGGTTCATGCTGGCCAGGTTGCAGGCTGAGTCATCGAGGAACATGTATTCGAGCACGGATTGCTGGCGTTGATGCGGTCGGTGTTCTTCGAGGTGTGCCAGCGGTTGACGGTGGTGTCGTACTGCATGCCTGGATCGCCGCAGCGCCAGGTGGCGTCGGAAATTTTGTAGAGCAGATCTTTGGCTTTGAAGGTCTGCATCGGCCGGCCATCGCGGATGGCTCGGGTGGAGAAGTCGGTGTCCTTCATGACGGCGTACATGAAGTCGTCGGTGACGCGGACGGAGTTGTTGGCGTTCTGGAAGAAGATCGACGAATAGGCTTCCGAGTCGGGAGACGACCCGTCGTATCCGGCGGCGACCAGGGCGTGGGCCTTGGCTTCTTCTTTGCTCTTGCACTCGATGAAGTCGATGATGTCCGGGTGCTCGACGTTGAGGATGACCATCTTGGCGGCGCGGCGCGTTTTGCCGCCCGACTTGATGACGCCGGCGAAGGCGTCAAAGCCCTTCATGAAGCTGAGCGGACCGCTGGCGGTGCCTCCGCCACTGAGTTGTTCGGTGGACGAACGCAGCGTGGAAAGATTGGTGCCGGTGCCGCTGCCCCACTTGAAGAGCATGCCTTCGGTCTTGGCTAGAGTGAGGATCGAGTCGAGCGAATCTTTTACCGAATTGATGAAGCAGGCGGAACACTGCGGCGTGCTGTATCCGGTGACGCCGAATTCGACGCGGCCGATGGCGGGATTCCAGTGCCAGTTCTGAGCGTCGGAGTTGGGCTCAATGCGGTCGCAACCTACGTTGAACCAGACGGGCGAATTGAAAGCCGCATACTGGCGAACCAGGATGTGCGCGAGCTCGTCGTGGAACGTTGCGCCGTCTTCGGGAGTGGCGAAGTAGCCTTGCTTCATTCCCCAGTCGCGGATGGTTTCGGCGACACGAGTAATGAGCGCGCGAACGCCGGATTCGCGCTCGGGCGTCCCGATGGTACCGTGCAGATATTTACTGGCCACGATGTTGGTCGCCGTCATGGACCAATCTTTGGGAGTCTCGACGTCTTTCTGCTCGAAAATTATGTTGCCTTTGGCGTCGGTGATTTGCGCGAGGCGAAGTTCCCATTCGATCTCGTCATAGGGCGAGACCCCGGGCTTGGTGAAAAAACGGTGGAAGCTCAGGCCGGGAGCTTTCTTGGTTGTGGTGGCGACGGTTCCGGGGGTTACGCTTGGGGAAGCGGTTTTCTCGGTGGCGGAGGGGGCTCCTTTAATAGTGACTTCTGACATTGACTCTGTATCTCCTGCGGATTCTTGTGGTCCGCTTGTTAGTACATTGTCTCTAAAATCAGAGGGAATTGCGAAGACCCGAATCCGCAGTTCCCTGCTTCTGTTGCGTGGTGCCGTCCCTACGGGACTTGCTCGTTTTTGCTGCTTACCCCGGACTTACGTCCGGGGCTAATGAATGCCGCCGCTACGCGGCTGGATTTTTCTCAGCGATCGCCGGCTCTTGCGTCGTTGTCTCTTGAATCACTGTTTCTTCGATAGCTGTTGCCTCGACTGCTTCCGAAGATCCTTGCGAACTCACCGCAGGAAACGTGTGTGCCGTGACTTCGCCAGAAACGCCGGCAGCGGCTTCGGAAGAAGTTGCCATCCATTGTCGCAGGGCGGTGCAGGCGGCCTGGCGCTGGATTGCATCTTCTATAACCGCATAGCGGACGAAGCAGTGTCCGGCGGAAAGCTTTTCGCGCTCGGGATTGCCAGGAAGGAACAGGCGTCCCAGGGCCATGCCCAGGTCTTCGGCTTCCGCGATCCGGAACAGAGCTAACATGCGCTTCCCGCTGGTCGCGGCAGTTTCGCCGGGAGCGACGATCTCTTCTCCTAAGGCAAAGACTCCCGGCTTGCTGGGCGCCAGCAGGACGCTGAAACTGGACTCGCAGCGAAACCACTTGGACCACTGCAGGCGGCGATGGTCCAGACTGGTTTCCACGCCGTTACGGGCCAGCGACTCGGCGACCAGATGGGTCAGACCTTCCATAGGGGCTCCTCAACTACAGCCGCGAAGGACAGGGACTTCGTCCCCATCGAGCGAGGCTTTTTCCACAACCTGATTGTCAAACTATTGCCGTTCTCTCGTTCCCCGGGGGGGATGTTCAAATACTGAACCGGGAAACGGCCACCGCTGCAAAACCAAGCCGTCAACTTTCAGCCATCAGCTCTCAGGAAAAGCGAACGGCCCCTGCCACCCCTGAGTACTGCCCGATGACCAAACCCATCGAACTAAATTAGGGGGATGGGAACCCCGTTTATCGGACGGTTGCTGGTCACCTCTGGCCGACGACCGCCCTGTTTTTACTTAAACCCGGCTCCGTTTCCAGAGTCGTTTTATCCCTTGGGATGTCAAACAGTACGCCCGTATGTGGGGGCTGTCAATAGGGTACCCCTATATATTGTATCTCAAGCAATTAACGGTGCGGATGCGGGGGTTTAACCCCCTTTTTCCACAGCGGCTTGTCGAGCATTTCAAGCGGAGGCGGTCCGGGAAACGGACCGGCGTTTGAGGGACGAAACGGGCAATTTACGGCCTGCCGGCAATTTCTTGTTGCCGGGCTGTTCTGCAGCGTCCATGACGACATAGATGTCTTCGAAAATTGCCCGCGGCGTGATGCTCCGCGTGCCGTCGGAGGACTCGACCAGGTAGTCGCCGATTTGACCTCGATGTTCCCGTCCGAGCGCGTCGGTGAATGTGTAGGCCCGATCCAGTTGTTGAGCACGCACCAAAAATCGCGTGCGATAAGTTTTCCATTCCGCAAATATTTTTCTCACGTGGTATCCACCCTTGGGGGAGGCAAGGTTGAATTCTTGACTATCTAAGTTTTGAATTCCCGGATCTCCTGAAATCAGATTCGCTGCTGGCTGGAATTGGCTGCGAAGCGAACATGAATCTACCTGCAGAGTGTCGCCGGGTCAATTCCATAAGAATGGTGCAGTCGGAAAATCTCGCGTTGAAGATTTATCGAAATACGAACAGGTCAAGGATTACATGAAGCGCGCGTGAATTCGATGCGTGCAGCATGGTCGTTCACCGATGCCGGGCAGGTGCCGAGAAATCGGTACTGCTCGGCAGGCGAATTATCCACAGGGTGGGCACAGGAAATGCAGAAATAGGGAAGCTGACACGCACAGCGATTCACCATGGGGACACGGAGGCACGGAGAAAACCAGTGAAGCGTTATGCGCGTTTTTTGCTGAGCCAAAGAGTGATTCGAGCTTCGAACTCCAGCGGTTCGGCGCTGAGGTGCACAGGGATCTGTGTGCTTGGGAAAAAAAAGGGTGACGCGATAAATTGCGTCACCCCGTTCAGTCTCATGCCAGGCGGTGCTATTTCTTGTTCTTCTTGTTCTTCGCCGGGACACTTCTACCAACGGCCCTTTTGTTCGGACCGGCCGAGCCGATGGACTCCTGGGCATAGAAGTCGCCCAAGGTCACACTCTGGTTGTCGTTTTCAATCAGGAAGCCCTGAGTGGAATCGATGAAATAGAATGCGGCGCTATAGGGTGAGCCGTCCAGAGACACCGTGGTGTCGAAGCGCCCGCTCGGATCCGGAGTAAATCCAGCAGTAAGCGAGAGGTCCGGGCTGGGCGTGTTGTTGAAGGTGGTGTTTACATCCGCAGTCCCGGTAAAGGTTCCGGTTCCGTCGGCGACGATTTGGGCGGTGCCATCCAATTCTGAACCGGAGAGCGAAGTGAAATTCAGACCATAGGCTCCTGAGAACGAATATGGGCCCGCGGCCTGAAGGCTGGCCGAACCCTCGGCAAGCGAGAAGTCGTCAGTCTCCAGCATGAGTGGCGGCAAGTTCGGTTGGGTAAGGTAGACGATGAGGTTGGGGCCGGGGCTAGAGTCGCTGAAGAGAGTGGTTGCGGTGGCGCGCCCGGTTCCGGTTCCGTCCATGGCATAACTACCGGTGACAGTGTCGCTGACGACATCGGCGGCACCAAAGCTCACATCGATCAAGCCACTCAGATTGCCTGCACCGTCCGCGGTTAACGACCCGGCGAGAGCCGTCCCGCCGTTTCCTTCATCGCATTGCCCGAAGAGGCCATAGATGAAATTGCCGGATAATGCGGTGTTATCAACATACGTACCCGTGGATGAACCCTGGGCGACCGCTTCTCCTCCGCTGACGGAGTAATCGTCAGTCTCGACCAGTTTGATGTGAGAATCGTCGACGATGAATCCGCTCATCGTGATGCCGGTGGTGAAGGCGGTATCGATGGTGATCGTGACCTCTCCGAAGGAGTCAGGGGCGGACACACTGCCGCTGACAGGGCCGCTCCGGATAAATCCGAAGCTGTCGGAATCGGCAACGCTCCCTGCCCCCGAAATATCTCCGGCTGCCGGGTTGTTATCCACATTGATGACCCCTCCGAATACGGTGGGGAAGTTGCTGCCCATGACGAAAGCATAGCCACCGGTCAAGGGATTGACGGCGGTTTGCAGGTCCAAGGATCCACGCGCGGTCGCAGAGACGTCAAACTCCGTGATGAGCACCTTGGAACTGGAGACGACCACCGCACCAAGCGTCTCAACCCCGGCGACACCAACGTTAGAAGTGGAAGTCGTGAGAGTAATGGTTCCGCGTCCATCGGGGCCGAAACTATAGCTCCCGCTTAGGATCGAGCCGGGGGCAAGGGTGACCCCATCGCGGTAAACCTGTTCGCCGCCGGTGATGTTGCCATTACCGTCGGCCGTGAGCACTCCGCCCAGTTGATACACATTAAAAGACGAAATGGAACCACTGAGTTCGAACGCGTAGGTGCCATTCAGCAGTTGATTGTACGAAGTTAAGACAACGGAAATGGTAATGGAGGCGGACTTGGTATTGTCGGTGGTCGAAGTCGCAGTAATCGTGACCGTGCCTCCGGTGGGAATTGTGGCCGGACTGGTATACGTGGTCGCGGTCCCGCTGGCGGTATGAGTAGGAGTAAAGGAGCCGCAATCACCGGAACCGCAACTGACGGTCCAGTCGACGCCGGCATTGGCGGAGTCATTGCTCACGGTCGCGGTGATCGACTGGCTGGTGCTTAAGCCCAGTGACGTAGGTACTCCGCCTTGAATAGCAATCGATACTGGCGGAGGCGGAGGCGGAGGTGGAGGCGTGCTGGAACTTGACCCGGAGCAGGCGGCCAGCATGGAAATCATGGCCAACGAGATTATGAGTGAAAGCGATTTCTTGATTGTCATTGCTGGTCTCCTGGCTGCGCATTTCCTTTTGCCGAACCAGTGGCCGCAGCAGTGGGATGGGATTCCATGGGTTTCTGATTGGGGCGAAGGAAGAAGCCGTGCTCATTGCGGACTTCGACGGTGCGTCCATCGAGAATGATCCGGCGCACCATGAGAGTCTGCCGGCCTCTAAAGGTCTGCATGGCACCGATCAGTTGGATCGGCTTTCTTTCCACCATCAGATCTTCAACATCCTTGGGCAAGAACGAGCCCAGTGCTACTTCCCGAGTGGATTCTCCATTGACCACGATCAGGGTGATGGATTTGTGTTCGGTCCCGGCGGGTTGGGAGACTACTCTCTGAATGGTCCCCCGGACGGTGATTTCATGAGCTTTATCGTATGCGAGTGGCGAAGTTCGTTTGATTCCGTCCGCCGCGAGCGCTGGAATGGCCAGCGCAATCAAGAGCGCGAACACGAGATGGCAAGATTTTGGAAACGATGACATGCGAACTCCTTGGAATTGATCTAGGCGGGCGGGCTGTAGGATTCGCCAGTAAAATGTGCCGTCCCCCCTGAACTCTCACGGCAATTTATGGCCACAATCCGTTGGGATAGTGTTTGTTCCCTAAATGAATCCTGTGCCATCGTGGCACGGAAACGAAGCCTGTCAACGTTACCCCCGGGGAATTCCGGAATTATTGAGCCTGACTGGTTAACAAACGTAAAGAGTGAGGAGCGGCCGATGGCCTGGAATGCGGGAAGAAGGCCTAAATAGAAGAGGGACGAGCAAGACGCCCGCCCCTGGTTACTTGAGTTACCTCAAGATTGGAAGTGAATTCGCTACTTGCCGGACTTTGCGGCAGCGTAGCGTTTGTTGATCTCGTCCCAGTTCACCGCGTTCCACCAGGCGGCGAGATATTCCGGGCGGCGATTGTTGTACTTCAGATAGTAGGCATGTTCCCAAACGTCGTTGCCGAAAATGGGCGACAGTCCCTGGGAAATGGGATTGTCCTGATTGGGCGTACTCATGATCTGCACTTCGCCGCCGGGCTTGGCGGCGAGCCAGACCCAGCCGCTGCCGAACTGTTTTACGCCCGCTTCGTTGAATTTGGTTTGGAAGTCTTTGAAATTGCCGAAGGTCTTGGTGATGACTTCCGCAATCGCGCCGGTGGGATCGCCTCCACCCTGAGGTTTCATGATCTTCCAGAACATGGTGTGGTTGACGTGGCCGCCACCGTTGTTGCGCACCGGGCCGCGAATGTCTTCCGGGATGGCGTTCAAGTCGCGGATCAGGTCTTCGGCGCTCTTCGATTGCAGGTTGGGATATTTTTCCAGCGCCGCGTTCAGGTTCTTTACGTAGGCGGCATGGTGCATGTCGTGATGCAACTTCATGGTAGCCGCGTCAATCACGGGTTCAAGAGCGGAATAGTCATACGGCAGCGGGGGGAGTTCGTGAGCCATTTAATGTTCCTCCAGAGATTGTCTTTAAGTCAGATGACGGATGAAGAATAACGATTCGGCGAATTGGGCCTGTGAATCTCTGCAAATCTTTGCCAGCGACCTGCGAGACGATTTTACACCTTGGACCCGCAGGAAAGTTGGGCGGTTCGAAGAAGAGCCTCGCGCCTTGACCAGGACCGCTCTGCAATTCCCAGACATGGCGCGACCGTAGCGGCTTTCCAAGCAGACAGTGCAAACTATTTCATCTTGACACAATTTGTAGTTAAGTTCAGAATCCTGCCTCGCTCGCTTTCCCGTTTGCGGAGGCTCGCAGTCCGGAATCTCCCTTGATCCCCAAATGCGCCGGCGCGGTGCAGAGAACGGAGCATTTCAACTTCACGAATAACAAAATTCGTCGAAATCAAAAAGGAAAAAACTCCCATGGACAAAAGTCGCCCTTCTCCTAAAAGGAAGCTATCCGCCGTGCCTATCGCGGCTTTACTCTTGACCCTGATCGCGAGCGTGGCGCTGCCAGCCACGGCGGCGGCCGGAAAGTACATTGCCCACAGCACTCCCGCTTACGTCTCCACCGCCAAAAACCTCGGGACTGAGGACCCGTCGAAGGTCATCGAGGTCACGGTTTGGCTGAATCTTCACAACCGCGCCGGGCTCGACAAACTGGCGCAGCAGCTTTACGATCCCACCTCACCCAACTACCGTCATTTCCTGAAGAGCTCCCAGATTGCGGCACAGTTTGCACCGACCGCAGCCGAGGCAAAGACGGTCCGGCAGTATCTGGAAGCGCACAACCTGAAGACCGTAAGAACCGGCCCCAACAATTTCTTCGTGAGAGCCCGCGGGACCGTGGGCGACGTCGAGACCGCACTGCATGTGCAACTGAACAACTACCAGGTACACGGCAAGGTCATCCGTTCCAACGATACCGACCCTTATGTTGACGGCGCGGCCGCGCCGCTGGTCAGGTCGATTGCCGGCCTGAATTCCGGCCAATACGAACATCCTGCGGTAGCCCGGCCCACCGCTCCTCCGTCCATCGGCAAAAAAATCGTGCCCACCAGCCTCAAGCAGGCTGGCACCGCGACAGCCGACGATTTCTTCTCGTCCAACTGCTTCGACGGCACCGAGACGGAAACGTTTTCCAACAACAACGACGGCTCGCAACCGGTGGCAACCTACACCGGCAATCACCTGAACCTGCAAAGCCTGACCAGCGCGGGTTGCGGCTACACTCCGCCGCCGATCCAGGCTGCTTATGGGCTTTCGGGCCTGTATGCCGAAGGCTTTGACGGCAGCGGCCAAACCATCGGAATCATGGACTGGTGCGGTTCGCTGACCATTCAGGACGACGCCAATGCGTTTTCGACGCAGTTCGGGCTGCCACAGCTGACTTCGTCGAACTTTGCCATCACCTACATTCCAACACCGAGTCTTTGCGAGTCGGCAGACCAGGTGGAGATCAACATTGACGTCGAGTGGGCCCATGCGGTCGCGCCCGGCGCCAACATCAACCTCATCGTTCCGCCCTCGGCCAGCTTTCAGGACACCGACGAAGCCGAGTTCACGGCGATCACTTATGGTTTGGCCAATGTCCTTTCCGGCAGCTACGGTTCGGTCGAAGCCTTTACCGATACCGCCGATCTGTTGAACGAAAACCTGATCAACGAAATCGGGGCGGTCTCGGGAATTTCGGTCAACTTCTCGTCGGGAGACGACGGAGACTTCACCTTCTTCGGAATCCCCGCGACGGTGAGCGCTCCGGCGGACTCTCCTTGGGCTACTGCGGTAGGCGGCGTCGGCGTGGCGCTGAATCCTGATAACTCGATCGCATGGCAGGACGGATGGGGAAACAACGAAACCCTCCTGGCCGAGGATGGCTTCATTGCCGATCCGCCGGCTGAAGAGGCATTCGGCTTCATTGGCGGCGCGGGTGGTGGGCCCAGCAACTGTGTTACGGCGGATGAGAACTTCAACTGCCTGGCTGGTTTCGCCAAACCGTCGTACCAAAAGAAACTGCCCGGCAAGTATCGCCAGGTTCCGGACATCTCCTGGCTGGCGGATCCGTTTACCGGAGTCGCCATCCTGATCAGTGTTCCGGGCCAGGTTCCCGAGAAGGTTTGGCAGGTGTGGGGAGGAACAAGCGTGGCTTGCCCGATGTTCTCCGCACTGTGGGCGATTGCCAACCAGGAAGCGGGCGCGCCCCTCGGCTTGGCAGCGCAGTACGTTTATTCCATGCCGGCAGGAGCCATTACCGACGTGGTTCCGGTCGCCTCCAAAACTAACGTCAAGGGATCCATCGTGGACTCGGACGGCACCACCAAATACAACGCCAATGCGATCCTGGGCGGCTCCGCCAAGGGTAAGTTCGTTAGCGCAATCTGGGACTATCCCTCGTTTCAGTACACTGCGCTGGTCATCTCGTTCGGGACCGATTGCTCAGCGGAACCTCCCAGCTATTACTACGGGACGCTGTGCACCGACCCCACCGCCCTGCACACGAAACCGGGCTGGGACAACGTAACCGGCGTAGGAACCCCGAACGCACAGGCCTTTGCTGATGCCTTTGCGCCGGCTCCTGCCGTCAAAAAATAGATCCTCCACGGGGAAAGACCGTTGAGGTAACCAGAAACCAACCGGGCCAGAGAACATCGTTCTCTGGCCCGTCTCTTTCCCGCGCATTTGTAGCGGGGTTGGAAACGATCTCGATCTTCCCGATGCGTTCATCTCAGACCCTAAGACCAGGGAGCGCGGTCCTGTTTAAATCCTAAGAGTGCGGGCGGTCAAAGGTTCCTGCATTCGGTGACGGAGGAGGGCCCGAATCGCGTATTATTTCGGCTGGTGCGAACCCTTGAGGCTTTCACGGGTTTCAGCGAGGATGCAGACAGATGAGTGACACCATCTCCAAGCCCAAACATGTTGCGCGGCGTTTCCCTCGCTATCCGCTCGACATCCGGATCTCTGTGCATGTGTTCCGGGAAGGAAAAACGGTGTCGTTCTGGGGCCGTTCCACCGAGTTTGGCCAGGACGGCATCAGCGGAACTCTGACCGGAGAAATACAAGCGGGCGAAGTGGTCTCCATGGAGCTCGCCCTGCCCGGCGCCTCCGGTCCCTTCAAACTCCGGGCGATCGTGCGCTACCACCAGGGCCTGCGGCACGGTTTTGAATTTCTTGCGCGTAGCGCGGAACAGCACGAAACCATCCGCCAATTGTGCGGAACCATGGCCGGACTAGAGTAAGTCGCTGCCTCTGCTGGACTTACATTCTCTCGGCAATTACCTCCGTAACTTTAGAGCAACCGCCTGCCGGGCTAACATCCCTGTTACGCTCTGGATCGAACCGGGAGGGGGTTAGATGGGTGACAAGATCACCCGGCCAGCGGGCTCCGCTGACCTTGCACGCGCCAAGTTCTTGAAGGAAGCCCTCCGGCGCGGAACTCCGCGGTTTTCCCGGGTCGGGGGAGCGGGTGCGCCGTCTTCGCCCGACTTTACCTTTGGCCTGCCGGACGTGCAAAAAGCCTATCTGGAGCAGTTGGTGGAATGCACTCCTGAAGCCATCAGCGTCCTGAATACGCAGCATGGCATCATGCGGATCAACGGGGAATTCACCCGCCTGTTTGGATTCCGCCCGGAAGACGCTCTGGGCCGCGACATCGATACCCTGATCGTTCCCTCCGACCGGATGGCGGAAACCCGTTCTCTTGGCGAAGCTTTGGGGCGTGGTCAAAGAGTAGCGCTGGAGACCAAGCGGCAACGCAAAGACGGCACTCTGGTGGACGTCTTTATGTCGGGCGCTCCGGTCGTGGTGAACGGTATCCAGGTGGCCTTCTACGCCCTTTATCGCGACATCTCGGAACAGAAACGTGCGGAAGAAGAGCGACGCGCCCTGGAAGACCAGTTCCGGCAGGCGCAGAAGATGGAAGCAGTGGGACGTCTGGCCGGCGGCGTGGCCCACGACTTCAATAATCTCTTAATGGTGATTAGCGGCTACAGCGAAATACTACGGGAACACACGGAGTGCGATAGTTTCCTGTATCCCAAGATCGAGGCGATCCAGCAAGCTGCCGATCGCGCCGGCAATCTCACACGGCAGTTATTGGCCTTCAGCCGCAAGCAGATGCTGGAGCTCAGGGTTGTGGATGTCAACCTTATCGTGGAGGACATGAAGCGCCTGGTCCGTCCGTTGATCGGAGAGAACATCGCGCTGGATGTAAAACTTGCCGCGGATCTTGGCCGGATCCGTGCCGATGCCGGACAGCTGGAGCAAGTCCTTATGAATCTGGTGGTGAACGCCAAAGATGCCATGCCCAAGGGCGGCAGGATTGCCATAGAAACCGCGAACAAGAACGTGGGCGACAGCCCCGAGAGTCCACGGGAAAATCCTTATCTTCAATCCGGCAAGTACGTATTGCTCTCTCTGGCGGATAACGGCTGCGGCATGGACAAAGAAACTCAATCCCGCATCTTTGAACCGTTCTTCACCACCAAAGAGAAAGGAAAGGGCACGGGACTGGGGCTATCGACGGTTTATGGCATTGTGAAACAGAGCGGCGGCTACATTTTTTGCGACAGTGAAGAGGGGCGCGGCACTACTTTTCGCATCTATCTGCCGCAAGTTGAAGATGTGCTTGAGCCGGTGCTCCCGTTGCGTTCGGCGCAAGCCGTGGGCGGTTCGGAGACGGTGTTGCTGGTCGAGGATGAAGCCTCGGTTCGCCAGTTGGTACGGGAGACTCTGGAAGCGGGAGGGTACAAAGTCCTGGAGGCCGAAACCGGTGAGGCAGCCCTGCGAGTTGCGGCCCAGAACGACAGCCGCATCGACATTTTGATTACCGACGTGGTGATGCCTGGAATGAGCGGCCAGGAATTGTCACAACAGCTTTGGAGCGCAGATCCCGCCCTCAAAGTCCTTTATCTTTCGGGCTATACCGAAGATTCGATTATTCGCGAGGGGGCCCTCGAAGCGGGAACCGCTTTTCTGCAGAAGCCATTCACTTTACAGGCCCTTTCCCGAAAGGTTCGCGAAATCCTGCAATCCGTAGTCTAGGTCGCCTTCCACCCCGAACAAAACTAGATATTTAAGCGCGGAACTTTCTCTGCCAGGCTGGGTTAAGAACCAGGGAAAACTCTGGAAGGCTCCAATCGGTGAGCCCCAGGCAACTACGGTCCTGATTCAATTCTCTAAGGAGTTCAGGCGGTTCATCGCTGCCCCACTGTTATGAAAAAACTGCTATTTCTCTTCGCTCTGGGTTTACTTGTGTTCTGTGCAGGTTGCGGTACAAACGGAATCGGGGGCCTGATCGGCACCGGGCACTTTTCCAATGGGAGCCTCAACGGCCCTTATGTGTATCAGATTACGGGATGGGATTTCGGCTCGGGCCTTGCCGTGCCTTATAGCGAGGCGGGTATCTTTACCGCCGACGGCAGTGGACACATCACCAGCGCCACCGACGATTTCGTTGAGGAAGGCAACGGCGACGTTTCCACCAACACTGCCACCGGCACTTACGGCGTGGGCACGGACGGCAGAGGAGTCTTGACCCTTAATTTCACCGGCGGCGGCAGTATTACGCTGGACATCTCGCTGGTGAGTTCGTCCAAACTCTATTTAATCGAAGAAGACAACGCCAACTCCACCGGAGTGGCCGAGAAGCAGACCTCCACCACTCTCCCAGCCACAGCCACCGCTTACGTTTTCACGCAACATAGCGTGAGCGCCGTGCAGGATTTCGATTCGGTCGGGCAATTTACCCTGGCAACCGATCTCAGCCTTACCGGCAGTGACGACATCAACCGCAATGGAGTCATCAACAACGGAGGCGGTACGGCCAGTCCTCTGGCGCTTGCCGGCGGATCTTTATTCACCGCGCCCGGCAGCGGAGGGCGTCCGGCGGGCAGCGGCACGGCAACGCTGGTGGATAGCACCGGCACGACAGACTTCATCTACTACGTGGTGGATGCCAACAATATCCGCTTCATTACCAGCGACTCTGACGTGGTGGGCCTGGGCCGGGCAGAGGCACAAACGGGGCAGCCCTTCAGCAGCGATCCCCTTTCCGGCAAGAGTTATGCCTTCGGCAGCCGCGCCAACGATAGTCCTGGGGGACCCGGCGCGGTGAACTCGGTGGGAAGCCTGAGTGCGAACGCCGGGGCCCTCACTGGAACCCTGGACACAGTGCTGGATGGGACTTCCTATGCCAATATTGCCATCAGCAGCGGCGCCTATACGACGGTTTCCGCGAGCGGCCGAAGCGTGGTCACCACTACCACTGCGGTTCCGAGCACGGTTGCGCAGGTGTTCTGGATGGTGAATCCCTCGCGGGCATTCTTTCTAACCACCAGCGATTCCAGCGATCCCAGCAAAATCGAAGATGGCACTGCCGACCAGCAACAGGGGACGTTTTCCAACTCGTCGCTGAACGGACAATACGCATTCTTCATGGACGGTTACGACCTCAACGTGCAGGGTGGACAAGGAGCCTACATCGACCGGATCGGCTGGATCCAGTGGAACGGCTCCGGCAGCCTGACCTGGAATGAAGACATCAACAGCTCGGGATTTCTGACCAGCCCAGGGCCTCTATCCGGGACATATACGGTGGGCGGCAATGGACGGGCCACGGCCACCGTCAATAACCTCTCCTATGCGAACGGGGACATCGTTTTCTATCTGGTCTCGGGCTCGAACGCCTATATTCTGGAGAACGATCCCGGGGTGCAAATCAACGGAGCCATGAATCTGCAGTCACAGTAGCTCACCGGCTTCCGATTGGCGTTCGATTCCTCATCAGGCACTGCTTCGGCGGTGCCTGTGTTTTTAGTTCGGCATGCCAGCCAACAGCCCGGCCTATAATGCTTCTAAAGGATGCCTATGATTCGTGCTGTTCGAGCCAGTGCCGGTTTAGTCCTGCTGGTTTTGTGCGCTTTCAGTTCGCCGGCTCAGCAAGCGGCGGCAACAGGCCCGCCGCTGGCGGTGAAAACCTCGACCCTGGATAAAGGATTCCTACGGCAGCAATACCGCTTTCAGCTGGTGGCCGATGGCGGAATCACCCCCCTGAAATGGAAATTGGCCAGCGGCTCACTGCCGGCGGGGATATCGCTCAGTGAAGACGGCCTGCTCGGCGGCGCTCCTACCGCCACCGGCACTTTTCCCTTCGTCGTGACCATTACCGATAGCGGCAAACCACCCCGGCAACTCAACTATCCGCTAAGCCTGCAGGTGGTCGCGCCCATGCTGGTGGCGTGGAACCCTGCTCCCAAGATCGTTGGCCAAAGAATCGAGGGCGGGATCAAAGTTTCGAATCAGACGGGCGTGGATTTCGACCTCACCTTCATTGTGTTAGCGGTGAATGAAACCGGCCGCGCAACTGCGATTGGCTATCAACATTTCACGCTGAAGTCGCAGACGATCGATTTCCCCATTCCCTTTGGAGAGAACCTGCCCTGGGGCGCTTACCAGGTCAACGCGGATGTGGTGTCCGAGGTGGCTGCGACCAATACCATCTATCGGGCGCGGTTGGTTAGCAACGGCAGATTGAGATTGATCCAGGGACCGTAGGATTGGGGGCCGGCCCACCCTTTCCCCAAAATGAGGGCTGCCCTACCCTTCGGGTTTTGAAGGGTGCGCACCACCGACCTTGCAAGCTAGTTCTTCGGATCCAAATCGAAGCTTAGGGACACACAAAACAAAATCCCTAGCGGTGTGCATTTGTGGTCTCCCACCCTTCAAAAAACGAAGGGTGGGGCAGCCCTCATTTTTTCCACTATACTTCTCGCGAAAGGGTGGGCCAGCCCCCAAGGGCGTGAATAGTGTCGACCTTGGCAACATGTCGAAGTTGGATGCAGCCAGCAATGCTGGGGGCCTGAATTCTGGCGACGCTTTGGCCCACGAGGCGATGGATGCCTACTACAGCCTGTCAATGGGGCCGGTTGCCGCCGATGAGGCAGCCGCAGAAGACTTCCCTGGTCTGCTTCTTCCGACGAACGGACATGTTGATATTCGCTCGGGTTCCTTATTTGGCCAAACCACTGATCAAGCGATTTCAAATGGGAGCGGTACCGAGCGAATTACCATGCAGTATGTCACGCCCATTCCACTGCAGGATCTTCGTGGCAAAACGCCTCAGGCAATTAGCGAGAAAGAGACGGCAACTGGATCTAGCGTTACGGGGGTGACCTTTGTTAAGCCGAACCAATAACAAGCAGAGCAAAATGACAATTGCTGTGTGCGCGATAGCCGCGCTACTGATGAGTGCTTTTATCTCCGACGTTCCGGCACAGAGAATACCATTGTCCAAGACGACTGCTAAGGAGGCGACTCGCGTTCGAGGGCGCGTTCTCGCTTGGAAGGAGACATTTGCATTTGGGGCGGGACTTGGCCCACAGTACGTAGTGTTCGTCTTCGGAGTCGAGAAGGGTGAAGCGCCTCTTAACCCAATAAAAGTCGCGTATGCTTTCTTCAAGTCGGATGGCCCGCCGCCAGACAGTTTTTTTGATTATTCCAAGAGGTACGAGCTACAGGCGGTTCGGGATCCTAAATGCGATGAAAGCGTAAATAGTCTTTCCTACGCAAAAAATGTGGATGAGTCAGGAAAACCGTCACCGCCGACCTACGTTCTTCGATTCCTACCGGGCGCTCCCAAGGTGGTGCTGAAGCCCGACGCCATTTTACCTTGCTACGTGTTGCGACCAGGCAACTACAAACTGTTGGCGGGGCGCTCATTCAAGCCCGGCGTTGGCTTGAGTGAGGCAGTCCCGACACTCTGAACCGACCAAACAGCTGGTGGTCTCCTGTTCTTGGGCTTTAAATCACGGGCACTGTGAACGGACGAGACAGTGCGGAGCGATTATCTTCCGACCGGATCGGCGTTGCCGCATGCTCGCTTTCCAGTTCCGGTTCAGCTTCGATCGCAGATAGGCTCCCGAAGGTTGGCGCACACCGGGATTCAAGTAGTAGTGCACGAGGGCGGCAGGCGGCGGGAACAACTCAATCGAGTTACGCGGAAGAGAATTGTCATACTGTACCTCGATACCGTTGTCGGCGAAGAAAAGGTTGTTACCCGAGGGCGTGACCACCGCGATGTCATCGTCAATCTGAGGACGGAATGCCACCAATCTTGGGCTGGTGGGCTGGCTGAAATCGAAGGCAGCCAGAGTGGCAGGCGCATCCGGATCGTTGGTCGTTGATCCGACGTAGCCCAAACCACTCTGGATCGCCACCGAAGCCGCCAGAGTCACCGAACCAATCGTAGTAAACGGAGGGAAGGGATTAAATGGCGGCAGCGCGGTGGCTGGCCCACCTTTACGATTTTTGTAAAGGTGGGATCCCAAAGGTTGGATGTCACAGCTTTTTCTTCGCACGCCCGAGTAGGCTGGCATGGTGTCCAACCATCCCCGGCGTTATTACGGAACCAACGAGCTGCATTTCATCACTTGCAGTTGTTATCATCGGCAACCCTGGCTGGCTAGCCCCCAGCGCCGCGATTTATTTCTGGCGGTGTTCGAGGAGGTCCGCCAGCGATATCGCTTCGTGGTAGTCGGCTATGTCGCCATGCCCGACCACATTCATCTGCTGATCAGTGAGCCGGAGAAAGGGGATCCGTCGCGGGTGATGCAGGCGATCAAACAGGGCTTTTCGCGCCGCGTCTTGAAATCCGTGCGTAAGCGCCGAGTGGCTGGGCAGCAGGAATTATTTGCGGTGGGGGCGGAGCATGTCTGGCAGCGACGCTGTTATGATTTCAACGTATGGACGGCGCGCAAGCGGATCGAGAAGCTACGCTACATGCACCGCAATCCCGTGGTGCGAGGGTTGGTGCAGGAACCGGAGCAGTGGCCGTGGAGCAGCTATCGGAGTTATGCTTTCGGGGAAGAGGGCGCGGTGCGAATCAATCAATGGGGCGAGGCAAAGATAAAAACCTCGACCCAGGCAGCATGAATCCCCACCTTTGCCAAAACCGCAAAGGTGGGCCAGCCACGGGCGCGGCTGGTCAGCAACGGCAGATTGAAATTGATCCAGGGGCCGTAGGATTGCAGCGGGAAGAGTAAAGCGAAGGCCTCAGCGTCATCCGTCCTGTGCCTAAGTATGATCCGCTCGTGAACAAGGGGAGGGCGTGGAGAGCTGATCCGTTCAGGAACGGCAGGACGACGCTGCGCCAGGCGGGACAACAAATAAAGAGTCCCGAGGTGGTGTTATGCTCATTCGTCTCGGCCAGTAGCTCGCGTTAGACCCTTGCCGACCTGTCCGCGCTGCTCCCTTGCGGGTTGACAACGTGCGATCTGTTGCTCGGGCTCCGGGCTTACCGCCAACCGGAAAAACCAGCTTAACGCCTCGGGACTCTTATCTTGCCTTTAACGGATCTTCTCGTTCACCTCGACCAGCGCTTTGCTATAGACCCTCGCTCGCCCTCCCTTGCTTCCATCTTGCGATGTGAAGGGTGACTACGCTTGAGCCCCGGACGCCGCACCAACCGGACAAACTTTAGAAGGTGTCAAAGAACGAGTATGTTTTTACGCCGATTATTTTTAGAGTCAATTAAAAATTGATGCTTCTATGTGCTTGTTTTTCAATCAAGTGCAGGGCATCCACAGGGCAGTGAACTGAAATTGGTGCATTTGGAGATGAGTAAGCGAGTTTTAACCGGGAATTTCCAGTGAACTTTAAAATCGCGGTGCCGTGGGGAAATTTAACGTGTGTGAAAATCGCGGTGAAAACGGCTACAGACAAGGCTTTTGGGATAGAGAGAATCATTGGGAGTCGATAACCAGCTCCGAAGGAGCGGAATGTGAAAGCCCCAGACGGAGAATCCGGGGTGAGCGCGGAGCCAGACCACGCGCCGAAGGCGCCACCCCACGCCCAATGCAATACCCCGAACTTAGAACGCTGGCCAGATTTGTGTTGCTCTAGGGGTCCTTCGACTTGCGGACGCTCACTTCGTGAACGTCCGACTGCGCTCAGGATGACAGGTCGTTCGGATTTGACAAGATCGAAACCACAGAATGCCCGCGAACATCTATAATCACGTGGTTCAGGAGGAATTCATGTCGCAAGCTATCCCCGAAAAATATCGCGATCTGTTCAGTAAGCGAGCTTTCGCCAGTCTGGCTACGTTGATGCCCGACGGCCGTCCACAGGTAACGCCGGTTTGGGTGGATCTGGACGGCGACCACATTATCTTTAACTCGGCCAGAGGGCGGCAGAAGGACAAGAACGTGCGGCGCGATCCGCGGGTGTCGCTGGCCATTGTCGATCCGGAAAATCCCTATCGCTACATGGAAATTCGCGGCCGCGTGGTGGAGATCACCGAGCATGGCGCGGACGCCAGCATTGACAAACTGGCCAAGAAATATTTGGGCGTGGACAAGTATCCCTACGGCCAGCCCAGTGAGGTGCGCGTGCTTTACAAGATCCAGCCTGAGCACACCACCACGATGGGGTAGACAATAAAGTGGTAGGGAATAAATCCGATGCTTATCGCCAAAGACGAAATCAGCACAGCTCTTGACGTCACCTGGGTCCGTTCGCAATTCCCTTCTCTCGCGCAGACGGTGAATGGACAGCCCGCGGTGTTTCTCGATGGGCCGGGCGGCACGCAGGTGCCGCAGCGCGTCATCGATGCCATCAGCGAATATTTGCGGCACTCGAACTCCAACACCAACGGGGCCTATGCCACCAGCCGCCGCACGAATGCCGTGATTGATGGCGCTCGTGCGGCGATGTCGGATTTTCTGAATTGCGATCCCGAGGAAGTGGTCTTCGGCGCCAACATGACCACGCTGACATTTGCACTCAGCCGCTCGATTGGGCGCGAGCTTGGCCCCGGCGACGAAATCGTGCTCACGCTGCTCGATCACGACGCCAACTTTGCTCCGTGGAAAGCTCTGGAAGAACGCGGCGTAACGATTCGTGTTGCAGAAATCCATGAAGAAGACTGCACGCTCGACATGGAAGATCTGGCGCGCAAGATCACTCCACGCACCAAGCTGGTGGCGGTGGGATATGCGTCGAATGCAGTGGGCACAATTAATAATGTGAAGGAAGTTATAAAGTTGGCGCACGCGGTGGGCGCGATGGCTTTTATTGATGCTGTCCACTACGCGCCGCATGGATTGATAGACGTCCGCGCAGCTTGACTGCGATTTCCTTGCCTGTTCGACTTACAAATTCTTTGGCCCGCACATGGGCGTACTCTACGGAAAACGCGAGCACATGAAACATTTCACTCCGTATAAAGTTCGGGCGTGCACGGAAGCCATCCCGAGCCGCTGGGAATCGGGCACGAACAATCATGAATGCATCGCCGGCATCACCGCTTGCGTGGATTATCTTGCCGATCTCGGACGACGTGCCGATCCCTCAGCCACGAATCGCCGGGCGGCGATTGAAGCTGCATTCGCGGCGATCCATGAACACGAGCGCGGCCTGCTGGAGACTCTTATCGCCGGAGTGCTAGCGATTCCGGGAGTGAAGTTCTACGGCATCAACGATCCCAAACGCTTTGATCAACGTTGCCCAACGATCGTCTTGCGAATCGAGGGACACACCCCTCTCGAACTCGCCACCAAGCTGGGCGAACGCGGCTTCTTCACCTGGGATGGCAACTATTACGCCATCAACCTGACCGATCGTCTGGATGTGGAGAAAGACGGCGGCTTTTTGCGCATTGGGTTGGCGCACTACAACACAAGTGAAGAAGTGGAGAGATTGCTGGCGACGCTGAGGGAGATTGCGGGGTAGTCTTCAGCCCCTTGATGGAAGAATCATAATAGAGGGTGCCCCGTCCTTCCGGTTTTTTTGCAGAGAGCGGGGCTTTTCGTTCTCACGCGATTCCAAAGTCAAAATCCCCGCACATCCGATTAAGGTATAAAGTCTAAGGCTGACTCGTGGCTGCGAACCGAGGACGCAAGACACTCATGAAGAAAACATCCGGACTTTGTCCCGCACTAATTTTAGTTTTTCTATTCATCACCAGCGGCCTCTTTGCGCAAACTTACGTTCCCTCGGATCCCAACCTTAAGTCCCGGCAATGGTTTCAGGACGCACGTTTCGGCATGTTCATCCACTGGGGCGTCTACAGTGTTCCGGCCGAAGGCGAGTGGGTCATGGAGATCCAGAAGATTCCCGTCTCGCAATATGAGCAATTCGCTCCCCGCTTCAATCCAACCCAGTTCAACGCGGCGGAGATCGTCGCTCTGGCCAAAAGCGCGGGCATGAAGTACATCACCATCACCAGCAAGCATCATGATGGCTTCGCCATGTTCGGGACCAAGCAAAACAAATGGAACATCGTGGACGCCACGCCGTACGGCAAAGATCCGCTCAAGCAGTTGGCCGAGGAGTGCCGCAAGCAGGGGATCAAGCTGTTCTTTTATTATTCGCAGCTGGACTGGCACAATCCTGACTTCTGGCCGCTCGGCATGACCGGCCATGCGGCGGGGCGTCCCGAGGGCGGCGACTTCAACCGCTACCTGCAATTCATGGACGCCCAACTCACCGAGTTGCTGACGCAATATGGCGACGTGGCCGGCATCTGGTTTGACGGCATGTGGGACAAGCCCGATGCCGACTGGCAACTGCAGCGGACTTACTCGCTTATCCACAAGCTGCAGCCGGCGACGCTGGTGGGCAGCAATCATCATCACCAGCCGTTCGAGGGTGAAGACTTTCAGATGTTCGAGAAGGACTTGCCGGGAGCGAACACGGCGGGATTCAACAAGGCGCAGATCGGCGCCCTTCCCCTCGAAACCTGCGAGACCATCAACGGCGCCTGGGGCTACAACCAGAACGACAAGAACTTCAAAAGTATCCCGGACCTCATTCACTACCTGGTGCGGGCGGCGGGCGCGAACGCAAACTTCCTGCTGAACATTGGCCCTTCTTCCACCGGGCAGGTGCAGCCCGAGTTCGTAGAGCGCCTGCACGCCATGGGCGCGTGGCTGGAGAAAAACGGGGACACCATCTACGGCACCCGCGCCGGCCCCATCTCTCCGCGAAACTGGGGCGTGACCACGCAGAAGGACGACAAGATTTATCTTCACGTGCTGGATTGGAAAGATGAATACCTGGCGATCCCTGAAGTCCCGGGGATTCGCAGCGCCTATCTGTTCGGCAACGGCACCAAGCTGGAGCTTTCGCCATTGCAGGGTGGGATGGTGCTGCGGCTGCCGAAAGACGGACGCGATCCTATCGACACGATTGTGGTCCTCGAAAAATAAGGCCTGCGCTGCTCAGGTCCAAAATCATTCCGTCTGCGAAATTACCCGGAACTTCCTGGTTTTCTTGTCGGGCAACAGAAACTCGTACACTTGATCGGAATCGTAGGCTGTCCGGTGCGAGTCCTGGACGAGCTTGGCTTTATAGTCCCCCAGGGCAAATAGTGCGTTAACGGTGCCTGAGCCTCTCAGTTCATACTTCTTTCCACCGATCACTACATTTAACTCCTGCTGGCCGACGATGCGGTTATCGAGAAAGGTCATGCGCGAGGAACTGACATGGATGTTGATGTTGTAGTCGTCCGGATTGGGATTTACTCCAGCCCACAGCATGGTCGCAAAACAAAACAACCCGACAAGCGCCAGTTTTTTCATAGTGCCCTCAATTCTGCTCTACAAGACGTCCGAAGTATATCGCTCCTGATGCCGCCAGAAAATCTCCAACCCCGCGGAGCCTGGACAGGGCGCCCTCCAGAGTAAAATTAGATGCATACGGAGGAAACCATGGAAGAACGCATTCATTACGCCAAGGTGGCTCCACTGGCTTATCACGCCATGCTGGGACTGGAAAAATACCTGCACGAGTGCGGACTGGAAGAAGGTCTGCTGCATTTGATCAAGCTGCGGGCTTCGCAGATCAATGGCTGTGCTTATTGTCTCGACATGCATTGGAAAGATCTGCGCGCCATCGGCGAGACCGAGCAGCGGTTGTATTCGCTGGACGCCTGGCAAGAGTGTCCGTACTACACCGACCGGGAACGCGCCGCGCTGGCGTGGACCGACGCCGTGACCCGAGTCGCGGATACGCACGTGCCGGACGAGATCTATGAACGGGTGCGGAAGCAGTTCAGCGAGAAGGAGCTTGCGGACCTGACGCTGGCCGTGGCGACGATCAATGCCTGGAATCGGCTGGCTATCTCCGGTCGAACAACGCCGGGAACTTATCAGGTTCCCAAGAAAGAATTAAAGCAGGCGGTGTGATGGTTTCCCCCGCCCTCCCGCAGAAAACGCGGGAAGGACGGGGCACCCAGAGTGTGCAGCGGACCAAATCTTTATTTACCAGAAATTTACACTCTCGCAACACTGCTGCAACACCGCTCCGGTACTCTGTGTTCAGTAAACGCCCTTCTAACCGGGAGGGTTTATAAGGGACGGCTTCGGGGGGCTCCGAGCTGTCCTTATTTTTTTGTCTGGAGAATTCCTCCTACGGTTCCAGCCCTGTAACATTCCCTTAACTGATTCTGCATAGGCTGTACAGCGGGCTGCGCCCCGCGACCGGGTCAGAGACCCGGTCCCACATAACTTCACATTGTTTAGAGTTAGAAGCTTACTTGTTTCGACATTGATACCGTGAGAACGCTGACCCAACTCGTGTATCCCAGCCCACGCTGGCTCCTGCTCGCGCTCTTGGCGGTTCTGGTTGCCGCACTACCGGCTCTGGCGCAGGAACCGGACGCGCCTTCGACTGCGACGCTCGATAGCCCGCCGGAAGCGGCCACGGAGACAATGTTTCCCCACTTCAAGGACACGCGCTTCTGGGTGTCGGGGCAGGCGAATTTCATTTTCCAGACTCATCCCGACTTTCATGCCGACTATAGCGGGACGAACAGCCTGAGTCCTTATTACGAAAAAGCTACGTCGCGGGTGCTGACTCTTTTCACCGGGGTGCGGCTCAATAACTCCACGGAAATTCTAGTGGACATTGAGGAAGCCGGCGGGGCCGCTCTCAGCACAGGTCTGGGGCTGGCGGGTGACACCAACCTCGATATCGTGCGCAATCCTTCGCTGAGCAAATCGCCCTATCTGGCGCGGGGCATGATTCACCACGTATTTGCCTTGAGCCGGGACAAAGTCGAGAACCAACGCACTGCGTTCTCGCTATTTGACGAATTGCCGCGGCGGCGGCTGGAGGTACGCTTCGGGAAATTCAGCATGCCGGATTTTTTTGACATCAACTCCGTGGGCTCGGACACGCATCTGCAATTCACCAACTGGACCATCGATAACAATGGGGCTTATGACTACGCCGCCGACACCCGCGGCTACACGGTCGGCGCGACATTCGATTACGAGGACCGTAACTGGGGCTTTCGCTTCGCCGAAACGCTGATGCCCAAGGTGGCCAACGGCATTGATCTGGTGTGGAAGCCCTGGCAAGTGCATGAGGAGAGTTTTGAATACGAGCTGCGTCACGGATTGATTCCGAAGAAAGCCGGGGTAGTCCGACTGCTCGCCTACACCAATTACGCCAACATGGGGATCTATCGCGAGCAGAACGCGCTGGCCGAACAAAATCATGTGGCGCCGGACATCACCGACCATCCCTGGCACATCACGCGCAAATATGGATTTGGCGTCAACGCCGAGCAAAATCTTACTCACTATCTGACAGCCTTCGGCCGCTTCGGATGGGACAACGGCAAGACTGAGTCGTTTGCCTACACCGAAGATGATCAGATCATTGAGGGAGGACTGGGAGCGAACGGCGCCTGGTGGCATCGCAAACAGGACCGGGCGGGAGTGGCGATGGTCAGCAACGCCATCTGCAAGGACCATCAGATTTATCTTGCCGATGGCGGGCTGGGCTTTCTGCTGGGCGATGGCAAGCTGAACTATGGCCGCGAGAACATCGTGGAGTCCTATTACACGGTGCACGTGTGGCGCGGCATTTATCTCGCGCCCGGAGTACAGCACATTGAGAATCCGGGCTACAACCGCGACCGCGGCCCGGTGGTGGTGCCGTCGTTTCGGGCGCATATGGAGTTCTGAGTGACGACTACTGGCTGGCCGCTTTTTCCAGCTCTGCGTTCAGACGTATGCTACTACCGCCGCTCACTTTGAGAGTTTTTTGCCAGTCTTTGAAACCGGCTTTCTGTTACGGAGACTAGGTGCTCGCCGCCAGCGACGGCGACGTCTGATGGGGTATTACCGACAAAACTGCCATCGATTTCAATATCAGCGCCATCAGGGATGGAGGACACTGAGAGCCTTGCCGGGCCGACCGCCGGGGCGGGCGTTCCGGTCGCGGCCATTTGCGAGACAGGTTCTTTGTTCTGCGGTGCTGATGCGGCCGCTGCGGCTCTTATCTCCGCGCCATGGGCCGCCCAATCATTCGTGATAGCTTCGCAAGCTTCTGAGACTGAGCCGCCAAGCGAAAGAGTGGATTTGCTAACGATCGAATCGACCACTTACTCGGTTCGAAAACGGCTACTTTGTTCTTATGGCGGCAGAATCCCTTTGCCGCCTTCGTGGTCAAGGACAAGCGATATAGTCTGCTTTGTCCTGTTTATTGTTGGTTACCACCTGCGGGCAGCGCTCCCCGAACGTCTTCACAATTTCTGCGGTTTGCGGGCGAGCGCCGCCGGCCATGGATCCCCCATAAGCACCCCCTGCGCCTCCGCTGCCCCCGGCGATCGACCACGATTCGCTGTCCGTGATAAACACCCGTGCGGCCGGCACTGGGGATGTTACGGGAGGTGCTGGAGCCGGGTTTGATTGCGCGCTCGAAGATGCGACGAACGAAACAATCATTCCCAAGAGGGCTAGGCGTTTAGCGAACATGAGTCTTCCTCCGTCGGGCCGTCGAAAAACAGGTGGAACAGGGGCCTAGTAAGCTTAGGGAAGGGTTGAATCTCGGCTTACTCTTGAGCGGTGATTATGCAAACACAGTCCGGGGTATGTTAGCGATCGTCACTCGGAGGTGGTCGGCTGACAGGCTGGGGCGCTGAAGCGGGAGGGTGAGAAGGGCGGCATTCCAACGCAGCACTGAGGTGCTGCTCGCACCCAGCTGCTTCAACCCCGAAAAGCTCGATCCCCAGGGGCGGGTTCCTCGCGGTTCGCTCGGAACTCGCGTGTCAAGATTGCGGTTTATTGCACGTCGGAGACTTTGCCTTTCAAGAAAGTTACCTTGAGGTCTTTGTAAACGTAAATCTGTTTGGGGCCGAGGTTGACGATCTTTTCCGGCTTGCCGAGGGCAGCGACGACTTCGTCGGTGGTTTGTCCCAACTGGATGGTCTGGGGCTCGGCGGGAGCTTCCTGTTGTCCGCCTTGCGCCTGGCCGCCCTGCTGCTGACCGCCGCCTTGTTGATCTCCACCTTGCTGGTCGCCACCCTGATTTTGTCCGCCCTGGTCCTGCTGGGAGTCTTCGCTGCTGATGGAAAGAAGCTGCCCGATGGTGTCTTCGACCGATCCGGCGCTGGCGGTGGCCAGCGATCCCTTGGGGAACTGGAAGACTACCTGGGCCTTGTTGTAGGTGGGCGGATCGGTTTTGTTACAGGTATCGCACTCGACGATCCCCATGGTCACGGTGTCTTTCTCCACACTGACATCGATCTTGGTCGGATACACCTTGTCTCCCACCTTGAGCAACGCCGTGGTTTGCCCCTGGGATTGGGTCTGCGAAAAGTGCCCGAAAATCTTCTTCCGGCCTTCCACCATCAAGCCATTGGGAGAGTGCACCGTTCCCCCTTCATATTTCGTGGGGAGAACTGTTTTGTCGGAATAAGGCACGCCCAGGATTCCGCCCTTTTGGATGGCCAGCAGAGTTCCTTTGTCTACTACGGAATATCCGCTGGTGTCGGATCCCATCTTGACTGCTTTGTACTGCGCCTCAAGTTGTTCCAGCAGGGAAACTTGCTGTGCGGACGCGGGCGCGGGAACGATCGTGGCGCCAATTAGGACACTGAGAAAAATAACGATGGGCGTGATTGTAGCGAACTTGTGCCGCATGGTGCACTTCTCCTTGAGCTTAACCATCATCTTTCAAAGCGGGAGCGCCCAATTTCCCGTGGCGCTCCCGCTGGTACGCGATTCGCTTCCGCACTCCTGCGCGGAAAGCGAAGTTGCCTTACTGGTTCCCCCCGCCGGCTGCTTCTTTATTGACATCCGCCTCGGTATCGTCCGCGGCCTTCTGCTGATCGTCCAGGGTCTTTTCTGCCGAGGTGTCTGGTGGCGGAGGGGCGACGTCACTGGCTTTGGTGCTGGTATCCGGAGATTTCGGGATACCGCCGGTTCCCTGCTTGGAAGCAAGCGTCTTCATGCCGCTATCCAGCTGCTCCTGGAAGTGGTTGTGCATTTCTTGCAAGTCATCCACCAGGACGGCAACCTGTGCGCCGGAGGCGCAGTCGGATTTCTTGCTGGCAGAGACGCTGGCATTCACCTTCTGGTCCTGGTCAGGAGTATCGGTGAGGCGAGTGATGACGTCACCTGGGGAAAGCGCGCATTCCTGGCCATCGCCGTTGACTACAGTAATGTCGCTCGAGACCACGAAAGTTCGCCGAGCGGGATCCAGCGCCGGTGGCACTTCTCCATTGGCGGACGCCGGAGCTGCGCCGCCTGACGACCCGCCGCCATTCTGCGCGGCTTCGGCTTTCTCCGCGGCAAGCTGGGCCTTGACTTCCTCGGCAATGGCTTGTTTGACCTCCGGAGTAAGGGCCACGGGGCCAGAGTTGCTGGCGGCCGGAGCAGCATCGCCACCACCACCACCGCCCTGGTCACCACCATCGTTGCCAGAGGCGTCTCGCCTGCGCTTCCTGCCGGGCCGCATAAGCAGCCTGCAGATTGGCCGAGATCAGGTAGTCGGTGAGCCAGAAAGCCGCGGATGGATATACGGGATACGGTGCGAAATATCCACCGTAGTAGCCGTACCAGGGAGACCCGCCCCAACCCCAGCCTCCAACTCCCACACCCCAGACAACCGGCGACGCCCAAGGATTGTAGGCCCATCCGTAATACGCGGGCTGATAGTAGTAGCCGGGATAGTAGCCGTAATACGGGTGCCCGCCGTAGTAGTAGCCACGATAGGCCACGCTGCGGTAATGACCGTGATCATAGTAGGTGCGCGAATAGTAGGAACGGCCGCCGCGCGTGACGTAGGGCCGCTGCACGTAACCGCCGTGCCGTCCATAAGTGACGACGCGGGCGCCATTGTGTTCGGACACGACCCTGCGATTCCCGCGGACTCCACGCTCGATATGCATACCGTTCCGGTCAACCGAGCGAATGTGTCCGTTGGGACGAATGCTGGCGTGGCCACCCCCTCGGAGAGAAACGTTCCTACCCGGAGGAGTGCGGTTGCCGGCGCGCGCGTTGTTGCCGCCGGGCCTTCCATTGTTGCCCGGACGGTTGTTACCGGCATTGTTGCCGGGCCGGTTATTGTTTCCGGGCCGGTTGTTGTTTCCGGGCCGATTATTGCCGGCGTTTGATCCCGGACGGTTGTTGCTTCCGGGCCGATTGTTCCCGGCATTCGATCCTGGCCGATTGTTGGTTCCCGGCCGATTGGTTCCGGCATTGGAGTTCGGCCGGTTGTTGGTTCCCGGCCGATTATTGTTTCCAGCGTTGGGTCTGTTGTTTCCTCCAGGCCTCGAGGCGTTGTTGCCTCCGTGCTGCTGCGGAGCATTGGCATGGGGCGCGGCCGCGTGTTGCGGGGCGGCGTGGGGCGCAGGCGCCGAATGGCTGGGAGCGCTCGGTTTATTATGTTGATCGGCGGCCGCAAAACTTGCCCAGGCCAAGGTCAAGACTATGAGTACGAGAGAATTCCACGGCATTCTGTTCTTCCTGTTCTGATCCATCGTGTAAGCCATCGCGCCCTCCTGAATTTTCAAATCTTGTCGTCAAACGTGGAGCGGAATCCTGCCCATCCTTCGCTGGGATTCCCTCGAACTCGCCCCAAGGTCATAGCCAACTCCAAGCCAAGAGTCGCCTTTATAAGTCTCTCCGGATCAAGGCTGGGTACAGGCGCCGAAATACAGGGTGGGTGAGTCTTGCGGCAAATTTTAACGGGGGCACCCCGTACTGTCAACGCCATAGTAGACCGGGCCCCGAGGGGGCCTTGATGGCATGCCTCCCCAGGGCTGGAGGGTACCGATACGACGTTTCCAGGTGAGATGATTTTCATGGAAAATTCATTCGACCGCAATCCGGTTGCAGCATCCGGCCACTACTCTGGAGGTGGCCTTGATCACAGGGGAGGGCCGTATAGGACAGGTCGGGGGCTCCGGCTGTCCTTTATTCATTTGGCTGGAAAAGTGAAGCGGAACCGCATCGCGGTTCCGCTTTTCTTGAAACCGTAGTTTTTGCGATCAATATTTGGGCATCTTGGGGTTGATGCGCTCCGCCCAGGCGGTAATGCCGCCCGCCAGGTTGTGGACCTTCTTGAATCCCGCCTGGCGCAGGAAGGTTACGGCTTTGGCGCTGCGGCCACCCATCTTGCAGTGGGCCACGATTTCGCGGCTGGTGTCGAGTTCGTTGACCCGGTTGGGCAGATCGCCGAGTGGGATCAAATGCCCGCCGATATTGGCGATCTGATATTCGTGCGGCTCACGCACGTCGAGTACGTAGATATCTTCGCCAGCATCGAGGCGACGCTTGAGTTCTTCGACCTGCATTTCTCCACCAACCGTTTCCACCGGGGCCTCTTCGCCGCGAATTCCACAAAATTGTTCGTAGTCTATCAGCTCGGTGATGGCGGGATTCTTGCCGCAGACCGGGCAATCGGGATTTTTGCGCAGCTTGAGCTGGCGGAAAGCACATGCCCAGCGCGTCGATCAGAAGCAGGCGTCCGATCAGCGGATCGCCGATGCCGAGGATTAGCTTGATGACTTCGGTGGCCTGGATCACGCCTACCAATCCCGGCAGGATGCCGAGCACTCCGCCTTCGGCGCAAGATGGAACCAATCCCGGCGGCGGCGGCTCCGGATACAGGCAACGATAGCAGGGGCCATCCTTAGTGGCGAAAATACTGGCTTGGCCTTCGAAGCGAAAAATCGAGCCGTAAACATTGGGCTTGCCGGTGATTACGCAGGCGTCGTTGACCAGATAGCGGGTGGGGAAATTGTCGGTGCCGTCGGCAATGATGTCGAACTCTCTGAACAGCTCGATGGCGTTGTCGCTGGAGAGCCTGGTATCGAACTTGCGGATATTCAGAAACGGATTGATGGCCTTGAGCTTGTCAGCGGCGGAGTCGAGTTTCTTGCGGCCCACGTCGGCGGTGGAGTGGATGATCTGGCGCTGGAGATTGGTGTAGTCCACCACGTCGAAGTCCACAATGCCGAGCGTGCCCACGCCGGCTGCGCCGAGATAAAGGGCCAGCGGGGAGCCGAGTCCGCCTGCGCCGATGCAGAGAACTTTCGCGGCTTTGATCTTCAACTGACCTTCCATGCCGACCTCGGGCATGATCAGGTGGCGCGAGTAACGCAGGATTTCTTCATTACTCAGGGTGACGGCTTCGGGTTTCGCGTTCTTCTCAACTTCGGTTGTGGTGGCCATGGGAACCTCTTAAATTGAAAATCGAATAATTTGTGGATTGACGAATCGGAAGATGCTAGCGACAGGAGGGACAACAACAGGCGCGGTTTGTGGATTCTGGCTTCAATTCGAAAAACCTAAAATTCGCTGATTCGTCAATGTTACCGCTGCCTCCCGCAATGGAAGGCACTATGGAAATAGTATCACTGTCCTTCACCGGGGTCGCTTCTTTCTGCATGTAGCGGACGTCTTCGTCGTTCAGGTAAACGTTGACGAAAGCGCGCAGTTTGCCGTCGTCGGTATAGAGGTGGCGGCGCAGGTCGGGATGCTGGGCTGACCAGGTCGTTGAGGGCGTCGGCGATGGTTCCCGCCTTCACGTCTACGGCAGGCTGTTTGCCGGTGTATTGCCGTAAGGGCGTTGGGATGTGGATCTTGGGCATAGGGTATACATGATGCCATAGGAGGGGCGTAAGATGCAGGCGTACGGGGTGGGCATCCCGGGCATTTCTTCCAGCATCACTAGCAGCATATCCACCTTTGTGCCGGGCAGACCGTCTCAAGCAGATCAACTTAAGAGGAGAAGCCTCCATGCGAGTGACAGCGGCGAAGGTCGTCCTTGGGGTAGGAATTGCAGCGCTGCCTTGGCTGATCTCTGAACCACTGCATGCGCAGACCGCGGGAGCCTCCGCTCCGGCTGCCCCGCAAACCCAGCCCCAGACTCCCACGGAAAACCTGCCCAACGCACCCTCCAGCAGCAAGACAGAACCTTCGCTGGATGACCTGGGGTTTACTCCCGAACAAACCCAAGCCAATGCGAAGGAGCAGGCATTACTGGATAAACGCACGCACATGCTGAAGATCCATCAACGGATGGGCTTGATCACCACCATCCCGTTGATTGCCACGGTTGCCCTTTCGCTCAATGCCGGAGGCAAGAACACCAGCAGCACCTCACGCGATCTGCATGCGGCTCTGGGCGGATTGACGGGAGATTTGTATTTCATTACTGCTTACTATGCGATCCGCGCGCCCAGAGTGCCGGGAACTGAAACCCGCGGGCCGATCCGTTTCCATAAAGCCATGGCCTGGATCCATGGCCCTGGAATGATCCTGACGCCTATCCTGGGGATTATGGCGTTCGATCAAAAGAGTAAAGGGGAAAAGGTCCACGGCATCGCCTCCGCGCACGGACCGGTGGCCATCATAACGGCGGGTGCGTTTGGGGCTGCGCTTTTGTCGGTGTCGGTTAAATTCTGAGCGTTTCTATGAATGCGAAAATCCTTGCGATACTGTTCGTTCTCGCGCTTCCACGGCTTGCCCCAGCGGCAGACAGTCAATGGGTGCTCGGACAATCCACTCTCACCTATCACGTGTCACACCCGCTGCATCAGACCGAGGGCGTCAGCCATGCCGCCAAGGGCAAGGGAGTTTGTCACGAAGGACAATGCGATTTCCTGATTGCGGTGCCGGTGAAGTCTTTCGATTCTGGCGATAGCAACCGCGACCTGCATATGCTTCAGGTGACGAAAGGCGCGGAATTCCCCATGGTCACGGTGCGCACACGATTGCCCGAAGCGGACTCTACATCAGCGACTATCCGTGCCGACCTGGAGATCCAGTTCGCCGGCCAGACTGCCCAGTACAAGCAGGTTCCTTTCCAGGTGGTGACGCAAGGCGGCGAGACGCATATCACAGGGACAATTCCGGCGACACTCGCTGATTTCACGATCGATCCACCATCGCTGCTGACGATGCCGGTCAAGAACGAGATTCCGGTGCGCGTGGATTTGGTGCGGCGTGGGGGGAGTCGTGGGTCGGACACTTCGACGCTTTGACAGCGTTGCGGAGGCCCCAGAGCATCGACGAGCGGGCTCAAGCCACTTCTATCTTCTCATCTACCAATTTTTTATCGTTCTCGTCGCTGCCGGTTAGTTCGAAGGAATTGGTCAACACGGCCGTGCTTTTTTCCACGCTGGTGATGACGTAGGAACAGCCGAACCAGTGGGCTTCGGCGAGGTCGGTGGGAGACCACTGTGCAGGGTGGTCGGGATGGGAATGGTAGAAGCCGATGATGTCTTCTCCGCGCTCGCGGCCTTCGCGCTGGATGCGGATTAAATCTTTGGGATCGATGTTGTAGCGGTTGTGGGCAGAGTCGGTGCGCGTGTTGCCGGCTCGGGCGACGGAGGTGACGGAACGGGTGCCGTCGTCTTCGATCTGGCCGAGGAGGACACCGCAGCATTCGTGAGGGTAGGTTTCCTCGCCGTGCTTTCTTAGCACTTCGTACTCATTGGATTTTATTTTTAGCATTGGAAGTCATTTCACCACGGAGGCACAGAGACACGGAGAAAAGCAAAAGGCTATTCTTGAAATCCTTCAATCATTGGCCTTAACCTGCATTTGATTTTCTCTGTGCCTCTGTATCTCTGTGGTAAATCGCACTCCTATCATTCTTCCCAGAATCTTTCGCTCAGATATTTGTCGCCAGAATCGCAAAGGATCGTTACGAACACTGCGGGCTCGCCCGGTCTTAGTGTCCGCGCTACTTGCAAGCATCCGACAACCGCCGCGGCCGCCGAGATCCCGACCAGCAGACCTTCTTCGCGGGCCAGCCGGATGGCCATGGCATACGACTCTTCGGTCGAGATACCGATGTCTTCATCGGCCAGCTTGGGATCGTAAATTTTAGGCACGATGGAACTGGCCATGAATTTCGCGCCTTCGATGCCATGAAAGGGCGAATCGGGTTGCAGCGAGATGCAGCGAATCTTGGGATTCAGTTCTTTGAGACGACGTGTCGTGCCCATGAAGGTGCCGCTGGTGCCCATCATGGAAACGAAATGGGTGATACGTCCTTCCGTCTGTTGCCAGATTTCGTTGGCTGTGCCATGGTAGTGAGCCTGCCAGTTGGCGTCGTTGGAATACTGGTCGGCATAGAAATATTTTTGCGGGGATTGCGAGAAAAGTTCGCGAGCTTTGCGAATGGCGCCATCCGAGCCGTCGGCGGGATCGGTGTAAACGATATTTGCGCCGTACGCGTGAAGAATGTGTTTGCGCTCGATGGAAACGTTTTCCGGCATGCACAGCGTGACCGGAAAACCTTCGGCGGCGGCGATCATGGCATAGGCGATGCCGGTGTTGCCGCTCGTGGAGTCGAGCAGAGTTTTGCCGTGAGCGAATTTTCCGCTGGCACGACCCTGGGCCACGATGTTGGAAGCGGCACGGTCTTTGACCGAGCCTCCGGGATTGAGCCATTCGGCTTTGCCCAGGATTTGAATGCCGGGCAAATCGCGTGTGATGCGGTCGAGGCGCAGCAGCGGAGTGTTGCCAATGCGATCAAGACTGCGTACGCCGAGTTTGTTTTCTTTCGGCGTATGTGCAGGAGAAGTAGACACTTCCGCGATTTTTCGTGGATCGTGTGGCATGATCGTGGGACTGTACCGCAGTGACTATAGTACTGTTGGTTGCAGGCAAAATACGGCGCGAGCCGCTTGCTAGTCGATTATAAAAGAGGTTGAGCGGATCAGTAGAGTAACAAGCGAAAAAGCATCTTTTCCGGAAATCTGCATCTAAACAAGAGTAGAACGAAGGGGACCGCACACGAAATGGCAACCAAAGTGGAGCCACGGAGTTATGAAGAAGTGCTGAGCTGGCTGCGCGAGCATGGGTTTGATCTGCTCGAAGCGCCGGGTACCCAGGGCCGCGTGTTCCTGAAGAAATATCATTGTTCCGCCGCCATCCAGAAAGACGGCGATGATGGCGTGAAGATTTTTGCCTATCCTGGCTACCTGATTGGCAGCGAGATCTCCAAGCTGGTGAACCGCGGGTACCAGCAGTTTCTGAAGACTGCGAAAAATGAAATCCCAGCTAGCGCCGACCATCTCAAAGCTCTGCAGCAATTTACGGAAGAATTAAAAGAAGGGCTGCAACTGCCCAGCCTGTACAACGAATCGCTGGGTACGGTAAGCGAGTCGTATCAGTATGATCGGGTTGTGGATCGCGATAAGGCCCCGGCGGAGAAGCCGAAGCGTCCCTGGGAAAAGGCGGGGAAGCTGGCGGCGGTCGTCGCGAAAAAGGGCGGAGCGTAAAGCAAGTTTCCCAGAAACCCTTGTCATCCTGAGCAAGCGTTCTTAGCGTAGCGAAGGACCTCTGCATTTTCTCCGACTTTGAGGTGCGGATCAGGAATCGGTCGTCGAAGCCCCGCTTTACAGTACCCGTCGGGATACATCAGCACTACTATTGGACTGGACCACACTTCACTGGGCCGGGAACAGCCCTAATCGATGGCCGTGGGAAGAGCTCTACCTCGACCGGGTAAGTAATGGTGGAGGGCGTGTCTATCCTTTCGGGTGGGACGCCCTCGTCGCCCGCAACCCATTCCTTTTCTCCTTCATGGCGATAGCCCGTGCATTTCGGCACGGTTGTAATCGCCAATCCATACCGTGTTCTGAACTTGCTCCAGCAGCTCATTCCATCCTTGGGTATAGAGCAATCTCCGCCAACAACTCGTAAATATCTCAGCGACACAGTTTCATCTGCCGTGTGCGCGAACTCCAGATGACCATCCCACCAAGCTGAATCTTCGAATATTTTCTTTCCGGTCTTGAGATCGAGAATGCGGAAAGGCATCCCCCCGTTGTCATCGCCGTCTGCTGCCTCCAAAAACAAAAGCGATCCCTTGACCCCTTCGAAACTCCACCACTCCTTAGCCATAAATCGTTCTGTAGAAGTATGCGCCAGACGACATGCGGGTCGCGTCTTGGTTGGTGACAGATGTGATCGTGATCCACCGCACTCCTTTCAGCCCTCGGTCATCCAGTTCCTTGACCATAATATCCGGATAGTAAAAACAGGAGAGCTGAATCCGGGCGTGGCTGTTCGGCGTTGGTAGGGAGACCGCCCTAAGTTCACGACGCCTCGTTCGAATAGGCTTGTCGAAGGATTCGGGAGGCGCGATAGAGGCCGAAGTCGAGTTTCCTAACACGACCATCACACCAAATAGCGCAACCACAACCCTCTTTGCCCTCGTTATCGGCATTCCGATATTTACCCTCCAATATGCGATGCCAGTCTACCGCTTGAAGGGTCTCGTTTTAGGCAAGTTCGTCAAAGAGCTTACGCACGAAAAAGCCCCTTGCTTGCGCAAGGGGCTTTTCCTGGGGGAGGGCTCCGGGGTATCCCGTAGTCCTAACTTATTTCGCAGGCGCCGCTTGATCGGTGCTCGCGGGAGCGGTCGATGAAGACGCCAACTGCTCGAGGTCATTCTTCAGCAAGCTGATTTCCACCCGGCCACCGCTGGTGCGCTTGGCCTTGGGTTCGGTGTCTGCCGTGGGAACTGGAGCGTTGCCCATGCCGACCACGTAAATCCGGTAAACCGGAATGTCATGGTTCAGCACGAGGTAACGAACCACCGAGTCTGCCATCTTCTGCGAAGTAGCGATCGCAGCCTGGCCGCGGCCCGAAGAGAAGCCCTGCACTTCAACGATGTAACCACGCTGATCTTTCAGCGGCGTAGCCAGCTCATCGAGAGCGCTCTTGGCGTTCTCGCTCAATGCACTCTGGCCGGCGCGGAAACGGATTTCCGTCTGCGTGGAGGCCTTGTATTGATCAATGTTGCCGACCACCTGCTCGACGGTGGTCAGGCGAGTATTGGCGGTCGTGGCGGTTTGCTGCGCCATCTGGGCCTTGTTGCCGGCATCAATGGCATGCTGATCAGCTTCATTGGCCTTTGCGGAAGCCATTTGGATTCCAGCCTGGGCGCGGGCGTCGACGTCCTTGATCTGCTTGCTGTTGGAAGCGGTGAGCTCATCGAGTTCGTTGACGCGGTCCTGAATGGGCTGGACTTGGCGTTGTACGTACTTCTTGCGGGCAAACGGATTCACTTTGCCCCAGAAACCCTCATGGGTCATGGGCTGCAAAGGTTGCTTGCCGGTGGCATTGGTTGACGAGGCGGCCGGTGCCGCAGCTTGATCAGTTGCGGTCTGCGCGAAGGCTGGTAATCCAAGAATGAGAGCTGCGAGTACCGCTACGATTACACGATTCTTCATTTCGACTTCCTCCAAATGGGGGAGCGTTTGGGGCTCCGCTCCAGCACGCCTTTCGGGGCGTGATGCGTGATTTGTATCGCGTCCCCTAAATTAGGGATAAATCGGAGCAAGCCCTCTGGGCGTGCCAGCCAACGCTGACGCTACGTTGGCCAAAAAACCTGAGAAAATGGTGCTGGTTACGCTGGCACCTGTACTCCTGTATTACAGTTGCAATGCCAAACTTGGCCGGAAGCTAACTCGTTAGTTTCCAATAACATTGTAGACCTTTCGAGGCAACGACGCAGGTAGAAATTGTTGGCGGAGGGTAATTTTGGCGATGCTGGTATAAAAAGTGCGTGGACGTCAGTTTTTCTCTTACTGCGGTGAAGGGGAAGGTTCGGGCGTCTTGGGAACCACGAATTCGTCCATGTAGCGGTAAATTCTGTCTCGGTTGGCGCCGCGATAATCGGGATAGTCCTGGGCAATGCCGTTGTCCGCGCGATTGAGAAGAACAAACGGATCGAGCAAGCCTGCTTCATCGATCTTTACCAGCATGGTTAGTGAAGGATCAAGATCAGAATTGTCACCGTCCTTCTTTGATTTCTGCACTTCAGAAATCACAATGACCATGGTGTGAAGCGAATCGCTTTCCTCCTTCAGAGTGCGGCGATATTGAGCTTCGTTGGGGAACTGTTTTTTGAACTCTTCTGTCTGCCACTTCGCGCGCCTTGTTCCGTAAACGAGCCAAGCCCCTATCACCGCGTTATCTTTTTTTGCAAGCATGTCAGAGTCGAGGGTAACGGTCGTCTTGCCTCCGTCAATTGTGACCTTGCTCTTGTCCTGCAATCGCAGATAAGTCAGCTTCACGTGGTTGTGGTCTGCCCATTGTCCCAGACCCATCCACGGATTGTTGTTGTAGGGTTCGGCGATCACAGCGTTAATAAATTTTGTCCGCGCTTCGTCGAACTTCCCCAGGTCAACCAAGGCATCGCCCCAGTACCGGTACGCAGTTTCACGGTTGGGATCGATCTGAATGGCGCGGGCGAACCATTCTCCCGCGCTCCCCGGTTGCTTTTGCTTGAAGTAAGTGTCGCCGATAAATAGGGCGGCGGTGTACAGATTAGGGTCGAGGAGCAGGGCGTGGATGTAACCTTCGCGGGCTTTGTCCAGGTCGCCCCGACTGAAATCCGCTTCGGCTGCCTGCATCACGTCATCGACTTCCTTGCGATTGGAAAAGGCGCTCGCCGAACCGTCTTCGGGCAACCCGCTTAGCATTGTCTCCAGCAGATTGCTGTTGTCGCCCAGTTCTTTGGCCTTGAGCAGAATCGAGCGCGCACGGATGCGGGCTTTCTTTTTCAGTTCCGGATCGGTGAGGATTTGAGAATAATTGAGGGTTGCAACTCCCCAACTCTCCATCACGACGACGTCTTTAGGATGGCCGGCCGCCAACTTCTCAAGCAAAGGCATGGCTTCCACCATTTTGCCCTGTCCGTAGAGCTCTAGCGCGCGCTGGCGATCAGGATCGTTCTTCTCGGAAGTTTGGGGAAATGCGGTTTGTGAAGACAGAAAGCTAAGGAGCAGCAATGCGCCGAGTGTTGATCGGGAAATCTTGCCGCGAAAATCGGGCACAATCACCTCACTGCTTTTTGATAATGACGCTCCCAACAGACCGAAGGTTCCCGAAATATTACTCCGGATCAGTCATTTCTTCACGTTGCCGCCATACTTTTCGTACTGCTCGTAAATATAGTTGTCGGTCATGCCGGCGATGTAGTCACACACCACGCGCGGCAGCGGATCCTGCCTGGCTTTTTCGCGATAACTGGAAGGCAGATTCTCTGGCTTGGCCATCCAGAACTCAAACAGCTCACCAATCACGCGCTCGGCGTCCACTTTTTCCGGGGCCAGGATTTCGTTGTTATACAAAGCCCGGTATAGGAATTCCTTGGCCTGACGCCGTTCCTGCTCGACTTCGGGACTCAACGTGACCAACCGCCCGGGGTAGGCCCGCACATCTTCCAATGTCCTGATGCCTTCCCGCTTGATCTGCGTCCCAGTGTTTTCGATCAAGTCCCCCACTAGCCGGTTGAGCATTTTCTTGAGCGCTTCGTTGAATTTTAATTTCTCGATGGCGTCAGGATAGGTTTCTTCGACTTCGCGATAGAAACGTTCAAAAATCGGAACTCCCGCGCGGATTTCCTCCAGCGTGAGCAGCCGAGCTTCGTAGCCGTCATCGAGATCGGCCGTGTTGTAGGCGATTTCGTCGGCCACGTCAATGAGCTGGGCTTCGAGTGGCGGACGCTGGTCGAGCAGATATTCGGCGAGTTCGGGAAACTGGACGGAAGAATAATCGTGCGAATGTTTAACGATGCCTTCGCGTACTTCGAAAGTCAGGTTGAGGCCGCGAAAGGCCGCGTAGCGCATTTCGAAATCTTCCACTATGCGCAGCGCATGCAGGTTGTGGTCGAAAATAAATCCGTGCCGGCGCATGGCGGTGTCGAGCGCTTTTTCACCCGCATGTCCAAACGGAGGATGGCCCACGTCGTGGACCAGGGCCAGCGCTTCGACCAGGTCCACGTTCAGGCCGAGTTGGGCGGCGATGGTGCGGGCGATTTGCGCGACTTCAATGGTGTGGGTGAGGCGATTGCGAAAGTGGTCGGAATAACGGCGGGTGAAGACCTGGGTCTTGGCTTCCAGACGGCGAAAGGCGCGGGCATGGATGACGCGGTCGCGGTCGCGTTGAAAATCGTTGCGATAGGGATGCGCGGGCTCGGGATAACGGCGTCCGCGAGATTGTTCCACCCGCACCGCGTAGTCGGCCAACATGAGGCAAGAATAACAGGAGCAGCACTTGGCAATTAGCCATTAGCATTTGGCCTTTAAGGCATCTCCGAAAGCCGCATAAGCCAAATGCCAATTGCTAAGTGCCGGGTCCCCGGAGCTTAAGACGCATCTCGTTGGTAGGCTCGAAACCCAAGGAGTCATATAGAGGACGCCCGTTCTTGCTGGCATGCAGATAGACCGCAGCCAGGCCTTGCTCCCGGCACCAGGCGATCATGGTTTGCGTCAGTTGGCGGGCAATGCCTTTACTGCGAAAATCCGGTTCCACATAAACGTTGAGAATCGTAGCGCGGCGGCATTCAAGATCATAGGGATGGCTGGGCCAGGGGCTGATCAGAACCGCTCCACCTGCGACGACGCGTTCGGCTTGCAATGCCAGCCAGCAGCGGAAAGAACCATTCTGGAGTGCGGTGATTAGATAGGGTTCGCAGGAGGACAGCATGGCGGAAAGGGCATCCGCGTCCGTGTAGCCCATGTCTTCATACATGCCGCGGCGGTGACGAAGGATTTCGGGAACCTCATCAACGCGAGCTTCCCGGATGCGGATGTCCATGGTCATCGGCACTTGGGAATTGCTGCATTCATCTACTTATTTTCCGGGGTCTTCTTTTGCCAACCTGACTTTGGCGGATTCCAGCTTCTTCTGCACTTTCGCTACGTCATCGGTGTCCACTTCCGCGGCCACGGTCTTGTTCCATTCTTGCAGGGCGCGCTCCCAATGGGCGGCGGCCAATTTCAGGTGTCCGGTTTTCTGATACAGGTCCCCGAGGTGGTCCTGCACCGTGGGATCGCCCCCCATACGCTGGGAAGCCGCTTTGGTCAGGTTGTCCTCGGCCAGGTCGTACTTGCCCAGCTTGAAATAAGCCCAGCCCAGCGAATCGAGGTAGGCTCCGTTTGCGGGCTCGATGTCCACGGCTTTCTTGATCAAAGCCAGAGCTTCTTCCAGTTTCATCCCATGGTCGGCGAGCATGTAGCCAAGATAGTTCAAGGTCATGGCGTTGCCAGGGTCACTGGCCAGAACCTTGCGGAATTGCTCTTCCGCAGGCTCGTACTTCTTCTGGCGTTCGAAGTTCGCGCCGCGTTGGAAATCAATAAATTGTTTGTCTTCGGGCTTGGTGGAGAGCTTTTCTGCCTGGTTCAACGCCTCCTCGGCCTCGGGCCAGCGCTTCAGGCGGGCGTTCATCTGGCTCAACGAAATGTAAACTTCGCGATCATCGGGCGAACCGTTGAGCAGCGAACGAACCTGCTTGAGGGCCTCGTCGGGCTGGCCAGAATCGGCCAACTGCGACGCATACACCATTTGCAGGCCGCGGTCCTTGGGCAACTTCTGCACCGCTTCCTTCGCGGCGTCAGTGGCTTGCGACCACTGCTTGGCTTCGCGGTAGGTGTCAATGATCTGCTGATAACCGCGCTCGGCATTTTCGTCACCCATGGCCAGCATCTTGCGGAAGGTTTCGACGGCGAGCTGATCGTTGTTGTTGTCGCGATAAACCGTACCCAACCGCTCCAGGAACACGGTCCGGTTATTCTTCTCGCTCTGGCTATAGTTGTTGTCTGCCTTAGCGGTCTTCTTCAGCAGGTCCTGCAGCACCTGGATGGCTTCGTCATAGTGGCCCTGCGCCTGGTAAACGGCGGCAATGTTGTAGGGCACTTCCATGGAGTCCGGCACCATGGACGCGGCCTTCTTCAGGGCATCCAGGGCCTCCTCGAACTTACCGCTGCGGCGGTAAATTTCGGCCATGCGGATGTAGGTTTCGGCATCCTCGGGATTGGCGTCGGCAATGATTTTGTATTGCTCGAGCGCAGCATCGGTCTGGCCATCGTTCAACAGGTTTTGCGCGAGGCCGCGGATGGCGTCGAGATTGTCGCGATCCAACAGAATGGCGCGCCGGTAGGAGTCAATCGCCTTCTTGTATTGCTTTTGCTGCTCGTAGGTGTAACCCAAGGCGGAATACATTTTGGCGGAGCGGGCCGCATCGGGGACCGAACTTAGCGTCTCCACCGCGCGAGTAGTGTCACCTTCCTCGCTGTACAAAATGGCAAGCGTGGTAACGGCTTCTTCCGAAGTCGGGTCCAGCTTGACCGCGATTTTGAATTCGCCTTCGGCTTTCTGCAGATCGTTGTTCAGACGATACAAACGGCCGAGAAGCAGATGATCATCCACATTGTCGGGCTCGAGTTTGATGATTTGCTGGTATTGCTCGGTGGCCAGCTTGAGGATGTTGTCAGAACCGTGTCCGGATTGGACGTCGCCGAGAGAGCGCAAGTAAATGCTTCCCAACAATTTGTGCGCCGCCAGGTTCGACGGGTCGCGCTTAATGATGTCCTGCGCTTCGACCACCGCGTCGCGAATCCGTCCAGTCTTGGCGTACAACTCGGCCAGACCGGCAGTAAGGTATTCGGAAGTGGGATCGGCGTCGATGGCAGCGCGATATTCCTCGATGGCCTTGGTGGCCAAATCGCTGCGGCCGTAAACCGCCACTTGCTCCTCGTACATGTGCGCGAGGGCGTAATGATAGTAAGCAGCGGCCCGGTCGGTGTGGAGTGCAGGCTGAGCTGCGGGTTTCGAGTCAGCGGGAGCCGGAGTCTGCTGCCCAGCCACAGTTGCCGCCGCCAGAACCACAAAAAGATAGGTATAAGGACTTTTCATCAGGAACCTTCGAACCCCCGAAACCATAGCGATTGGATGCCACACCCCTGCTCGTAGGTGCTCGACATATTGTAAACCTTTGTAGCGTTCGACCCGGTTAAAGCGCCGTGAAACCAGGGTAACTAAAGACCCGCGGAGCTTGGGTCCGGGGAAAGGGTATTTATCCATTGCTACTTAGCCGATTCGATTGCGCTTGAGATCGGGTCTGGGGAGCGATTCTTGTCAAATGGGTTCACGCTGGGCTGTTACTCAGGCGTCCGGCTGCGTCCAAAACGACGAGTTCTGCTCGAACCTTCGGGAAGGGGGTTTGGACCGTCTTTTGCGAGTGGATTGCCGCTGTACCGGGTCTTCTGCGGGGTTGTCGCTCGTGAATTCATCGTGGTTGCCGGTGAGGTGCCGAAGATGCTGGCGGTTACCCGGTCGTACACTCCCCTCTAGTAACCCTTAGTAACCATACGATTCTCGGCGCCCAGCCGTACAATGAGCCTTGTCCGAAGGACCATCTCTGCAGGTGTGAACAGACATGGCCGATCGGATGGTCCACTTGTCCGTGAGCTTCCCAAGCAGGAAGTGAACTTCCGGAGCTGGAGTCCGCACTATTATGGCATTCGGTTTTGGCTTCAACAAACAGAAAGTTCTCAGCGCCGCCGAGAAGTTCGTCCAGCAGGGCAAGCTGCCGAATGCCATCGCTGAGTACGAGAAGGTCCTCAAAGCGGACCCCAAAGATCTCACGGTGTCCAACACGGTGGGCGACCTCTACGCCCGGCTTGGCGAAAACGACAAAGCTGTAGAGTGCTTCAAGAGTGTTGGCGATGCCTATGCCACCCAGGGTTTTACGGTGAAGGCCATCGCCATGTACAAGAAGCTGAGCAAGATCAGGCCTTCGCTCGAAAGCGTGCTGCGGCTGGCTGAGCTCTATACCCAGCAGGGCCTGTTCAACGACGCCCGGGCACAATACTTGCAGGTTGCGGAAGAGTTTCTGAAGGCAGGAGAGCTCGAGCAGGCAGTCCGCATTTTCCAGAAGACTTTGGAGATGGATCCCGAGAACGTGCCCATGCGCACGCGCCTGGCCGAGGTGTACGTGCGGCTGGGAAAGAAGACGGAAGCCTGGCAAATTTTTGCCGCGGCCGCCGAGAGCCTGCGTAATAAAGGACAGACGGAAGCCGCTGAAAATGTCCTGCAGCGCATGCTCACGCTGGATCCCGGCAACAGCCAGGCGCTGTTGATGCGAGGGAAGACAGCCATTGATGCGGGAGATGCGGCTGGCGCCATTGAATATCTGGAGAAGGTTGCCGACCTCGACAGCAATCCCGAAGGAATGCACGGGTTGTTCCAGGCTTACTTGCAGGCTGGACGATTGCAGGACGCCGGAACCCTCGCCGGGAAATTACTCTCCGTTCACAACGATGCCGGCCCGATCCACTCCTACGCTGATGCGCTGGTTTCCGCTGGTCAATTTGAGGAAGCGCTCAAGATTTATAGTGAACACTCCGACCGGCTGTTGTCCGCCGACGAGGGCAGGGTTCTGGAAAGCCTGCATACTATCATTGGGCACGTGCGGGAAAATCCGGCGGCGCTTGAAACCCTGCTGGCGTTGTTCCAAAAAGCAGGCGAGAACACCCACCTTACCGAGATCTATGAGCTTCTTGCGCATGCCTACGTGCAATCCGGAGAACTGGAAAAATCGCGCGATTACTATTTGAAACTCACGCAACTGGAGCCCCAGAACCACCTGCACGCGCAGAATTACCAGCAAGTCCTGGCCAAGCTGGGCGGGACTTCGGCGGCCCGCTTGATCACGGCGGAAGAGGGCGCGGTGCTGGTGGAGGAACTGGAAGCCACAGCGCCTTTTATCGATCAGCGTTATGACGACGAGACGGCGCTGGCGGTGCGCGCTGCTCTGACCGATGCCGAGTTATTCATCTCCTACAACATGCCAGCGAAAGCGCTGGGGCCGTTGCTTTCTGCGCTACCCAAAGCTTCCCGGGACTTACGCTTGAACCAGCGTCTGGTCGCTCTGCACACCCGGGCGGGACGTTTTGCGGAAGCAGGGGTCTGCTGCCGTACTCTGGAGAGTATTTATCACGATGCCGGACATCCCGACGAAGCCTCGCGCTATGCCGAACTCGCGAGTAAGTATGAGGAGCGCGCTTCCGTAGGCGGCGAGGCAGGAGAAGCTGGCGAAATATCGGTGGTTGTTCAGACCGCCGTACCCGAAGCTGCAGGCATTCATGCAGTTCATCATGAAGAAGCCGACGAGCCTGTGGCTGCAGCGCCGGTGATGGCTCCATCGTCCGTTGTAGCGGCGCCACCGGCCGCTCCGCAGAAACCAGCGGCAGCCGGGACCTCGGGACTCTTCTTTCATGCCCAGGCGTCATCGCCAGGTGCTGCGGCGCACGAAGCTGCTGAATTCGAAGTGCAGCCGACGGCCGCGGGTGAAGCCATTGATCTTTCGGGCGATTGGGAATCCGAATTCTCCGATGAGTCCGCAGCCCCCGCCGTTCCTGTCGAAGCAGCTCCGGTGGCGGTTGAACCGCCCATTAAGGCCCGTCCGTCAAAGCCGGCGGCCGCCGATCCGCAGGTCGTTGCAGAGACGGTGGAAGAGGTCCGATTTTATCTGGCGCAGGGAATGCCCGACGAAGCACGTGCGGCATTGGCCAAGCTTTCCCTGCTGAATGCAGATTCGAACCTGCTTGCCGAATTGCATCAGGAAATTGAAGCGGCCACGGCTCCCGTCCCCGTCGCGGCTCCTCACGGAGTAGAAGAGGCCCCGGTGGTCGAAGCCGTAAGCGCCCCCGCGGAAGTTGTAGCCGAAGCGGAAGTTGCAGAGCCAGAAGTTAGCGTTGAAGCCGAACCAGTTCCGGAGCCGAAGCCCGCCGTGCTGGATGAATTCGTGGCCGATCTGGAATCTTCGCTGGGCGACGAATTCCTGCCTGCTGCTGCGACTCACAGTGCCGCGCCCGAATTAGCACCGGAGCCACAGATTCAGCCCGAGCCCGAGACCGTGGAATATGTGGAAGCTCACGCGAGTACCGAGAATGCCGGCGCGCTGGGCGAGTTCGTCGCCGATTTGGAAGCTTCTCTGGGAGATGGTTTCCTCCCCGAGGCCCCGGCGCCGCCTGCACCAGCACCGGTAGTTGCAGAATCGAAAGTCAGCATTGCCGCCAAAGCTCCCGCACCGGTTCAGGTTCCTGCTGCGGCCCCAGCGGCAATGGCAGCGGCCGCGCCGGCTTCAGCAGCTCCAGCTACATTCACTTATCAGCCCACGCCAATCCGTCCTCTGGTTCCCCAGGCAGACAAAGCTTCGGAGGCTTCCAAATTCGATTCCGGCGCGGGAGTGGATTTGGCTGACATGTTCGGCGAGTTGAAACACGAGCTCGAAGAAGACGTTGCCTCCGCCGACGAAGATCCGGAAACGCACTACAACCTGGGCGTCGCCTTCCGCGAAATGGGCCTACTTGACGAAGCCATCGGCGAGTTGCAAAAAGTTTGCCAGGCCGTGGACCATGGGCATTCTTTCCCGCAAGTCATGCAGACTTATACGTGGCTGGCACAATGCTTCCTGGATAAAGGCGTGCCCGAAGCGGCGATCCGCTGGTATGAAAAAGCCCTTAAGCTTCCACAAATCGATCAAGAGACCCGCACCGCGCTGCACTATGAACTGGCGTCTTCCTATGAAACCTCGGGGAATAAAGCTCTCGCTTTGAGCAATTTCATGGAAGTTTACGGCAGCAACATCGATTATCGCGATGTCGCTGAGCGGATTAAGGCCCTGAAGTCGTAGAATAGTCAGAATGGGCAATGATCGACTTCTGACATCCGGCAGTTTTGCGCCGCGCTCGTTCCGCCGGAGCGGAGCGTAATGGCGGAGCCGAATCTTCCCCAGCCTGGAGTTCCTCCTCTTGCCACAAGGCCGGCATTAACCTCCCCGGCCGAGCATCTGGAAAGACCCAGCTATACCCGCGCGGAACGCTGGTTGCACAGAATCACCGTGCTGGTCTTCGTGTTCATGTGCGCGGTTGTGGGGATGCTCCTGGTAATCCTGCCGTGGAGACCAGAGTGGACCGATAATCATTTGCTGATGGGTTATCCGCGATTGCAGGAGATCCTTGGCTACGGTTTTGTGCGTGGCTTGTGTACCGGGCTGGGAGTCGTGGACGTCTGGATTGGATTCTGGGAAGCCATCCACTACCACGAGGAGAAGCGGCCATGAAGTAATCCTCTTGCGAGTGGGCGGCTTCCCGCCGGTCAAGCAATGACATAAGCTGGAGCGCGGGCCGCCAAAAATACTCGCCGAAAGAAAGATCACCCCGATGAGTGAAGACGAAAGCAAACGCGCGCCGCTGGCGTACGAGAACGAACCCTTTCTCAAGAGTCCCGACGGTCGAATTCTCCGCGTGCTGTCGGAATACAGCGAACCGTTGGCCCGCTTCCGCCGCGAGCAGATTCAGGACACCGTGGTGTTCTTCGGTTCAGCGCGTTTTCATAGCCGCTTTGAGGCGCAGAAGCGCCTGGCGGAACTGGGCGGCAGCCACCCGGAAATTTCCGCCGAAGAGTACGAGCGGCAAAAGAAGCAGGCGTTGGCCGCGGTGGATATGTCTCGCTACTACGAAGATGCTCGCCGTCTCGCGTTTCTGCTAAGCGAATGGTCGGTCAAGATTCCCGCCCGTCGACGCCGTTTCGTGGTCACCACCGGTGGGGGCCCGGGAATCATGGAAGCCGCGAACCTGGGCGCGAAGGAAGCTGGTGCCAAGACCGTTGGCCTGAACATCCAGCTGCCCTTCGAGCAGAGCCCCAATCCTTACATCACCCCGGCGCTGAATTTTGAGTTCCATTACTTTTTCATGCGCAAGTTCTGGTTTGCGTATCTCTCCAAGGCGCTGGTGATTTTCCCCGGCGGTTTTGGGACGTTCGATGAATTGTTCGAGATCCTCACTTTGGCGCAAACCCAAAAACTCGCCAAGAAGATCCTTGTCGTCATTTACGGCAGTGAGTATTGGAACCGCTTGATCAATTTCCAGGTCATGGTGGATACGGGTACGATCTCAGCGCGAGATCTCGAACTCTTTAAGATCGTAGATTCGCCGGAGGAGGGGTTCGAATTTTTGCGCGACGGACTCACCGAACACCACCTCGACGCGGGACCAAAGCGGGTGGGAGAAGTGGTTCCCGAGATCGCGAAAACAAATCCATAGACGCTGAATTCCGACGGTTTGCTTCTTTACTACATTACCGATCGCACGCAGTTTCCCGGCGATGAAGCCACGCGCCGGCATCTCTTGCTCGACAAGATCGCGGAAGCGGCTGCTTGCGGCATCGATTTCATTCAGTTGCGCGAGAAAGATCTTCCCACTCAAGAATTAGAGAGCATGGCATGCGAGGCCCTTCGCGTGGTTGGTCAGAAGCCGGAACTGAAAGCGCGTCTTCTGATCAATTCCCGTGCCGATGTTGCGATCTCTTCTGGTGCGGACGGCGTCCATCTGCGCTCTGGCGACATCTCGCCAGGTGATGTACGTCTCGCATGGTCCGACGAAGGCCCTGCCGGGGAGCGCGCGGTTCCTGTCATTGCGGTTTCCTGCCATTCCCTGCCGGAAGTCGAGCGAGCAAAGGATGAGGGTGCGGACCTCGTCGTGTTTGGACCGGTATTTGAGAAGAAAAACGAAAAAAAGTTCGGCAACGTTTCTGTTGCCGGTATCGATCTGTTGCGTCAGGCCTGTCAATACAAAATCCCAGTTCTGGCGTTAGGCGGTATCACGGTAGAGAATGCCCGCGCCTGCGTGGATGCTGGCGCAGCCGGCATCGCCGCCATTCGTTTATTTCAGGAAAATGAGATTGCAGAGGTGGTCCGCCGCTTGCGAGCCTAGCCGGTCCATTTTTTTCCGGTGCGAAGGATGTCCACGGCTTTGGCCAGGCGCCGGGTTCGAGTTTCTTCCTGCTTGGCGCCCGTAATCGACAAGGCGATTTCTTTCTTGGCGGTAAAAGATAGTTTGTCCCAATTGGCCTGGGCAGTTTTGCTTTTGGCGAGTTCTTTTTTCAGCACAGCCGGAGCTTCGACGGTGCGTTCTGCCTGGTCGCGCTCCATGACTACAGTGACGATGTCGCCTGGCTTAACACCTGCGCCGTCGCGCAAGGATTGGTTCACCGGCATCATGTGGCAGCCATCCATGGGCATAAGCGACGAGCGAAACGGAAAACCATTGATGGTGCCGCGCACCGGCACGCGGGCGCGCGTGCCAAAGATTTCGATCATGTCGAAAGGCGGAGTAATGGCCGCCACCACGCCCGCCTCTCTTCCTTCGATCTTCACTTTGAATTTGAGCGGCTTCATGGAGACAAAGCAAAGGCGTTAGCGACGAGCGGAGAGCATGGTCAGAATTTCATGCAAGCCCTGGCGAATATGTTTGATGTTGGCCGCGGTTGGCGCCGGAAAAGGCAGCGGGGCCTGGGTCTTGTCGGTTTTCACTTCCGCGCGCAGATGCTGGCGCGCACCCGCAATGGTGAAGCCTTCCTCGTACAGCAACTGCTTGATGTGCAGAACGTTCTCTACGTCCTTGCGGCGGTACATGCGTTGTCCGGTGCTGCTCTTCACCGGCTTGAGCTGAGGAAACTCTGTCTCCCAGAAGCGCAGCACATAGGCCGGCAACTGACACAGACGCGAGACCTCGCCGATACGGAAATAGAGTTTGTCCGGAACCAGTACGTCGCTGCTCTTGGTTCTTGTTCTGGAGGACTTGACCGTGGCTTGGTTGCGGGGGCTCATCAGCATTTTGGGAAACGGCGCTGGTTGCGGGAGAAGACTAATCCCTACTTCGAGTTTCTACCACTGCTCGGCTTCCGGGACAACCCAATTTTGCGAAATAGCGCCTTCGAGGCGGTAATGAGATTTGACCTGCAACAAAAAACCCCTCGAGAGGTGCTTCTCTCGAGAGGCCACAGAACTTCAGTTCGCGAGAAAGTTCCTCGCTTGCGATTAATGTTTCTTTTTCTTTTTCGCTGCCTTTTTCTTTGCTGGCATGAAATTCCTCCTGGACTATTTTTCCCTTGCAATTCGTAAAGCAGGGCCTAAATCCCAAAACCGTTGCCCATTTCTAGTGGAAGCAACGTTACCACCACAAGATATTGCGATCTATTGTCCGTGATGTCAACACAATTCTGCGTTGCAAAGGTTCGATTGGAGGCGCACCGGCGCTTCGGACTCCCGAAGATTTGTTCAGTTTAAGGAGCGGCCAGCGCCCGGACCAAAATAACGATAGTGCCCGGTAATTTTCCAATCGAAGAGCACGTCTTCCATCTTTGGCCCATCGCCGATGTTGTGAACAACCATGAAGCGGTTGCTCAGCAGCGGTTTGTGATCCACAACAATCCCAATATGCGGAACTCCGCGGCCGAGATCCCAGGTAACGAGATCACCCGGCGAGTAATCTTCGGCGCGGGTGGTAATGAGCAGCGTCTCACCTTTGCGCTGAAAGAACACCATCAGGTTTGGCACCCTGCGATGGTCGATGTTGGAATCAGTGTGCGCCAGCCGCCACCGTCGTTGGTTGGGATAAACCGAGAAGTTCCTCAACATGTCCTCGTGGACTTCTTTTTGCAAATCGACTCCCACCGCACGATAGCTACGAATGATTTCGTCGGTGCAAACTCCGGTGTCGGCGGGAACGTCGCCATTGGGATAAGGAATACGGACGTACGCAGAAACATAGCGGACCGAATGATGAGTGCGCTCAACGGCGGCGGCTACCAGCCTGCGAGTAAATTCCTGATGAGCATTAGAGTTCTGAGGTCTGGTCTGCGATGTGGCGGACGAGACCATGATCGCCAAGACCACGAGCCTTGCCAGCCATTCTTGACCGATCGACCCTTGCCGCATTCCCGAATTGTAAACGCCGGCCTCCGGTCATGCTCGCGTAGGCGCGGACGCCGCTCGTCTGCGCGCGAGCTTTAGCTCGCCGGGACGGTGCGGGCTGACGCCCGCGGGGCGGTGAGGGCACCCGCCCCTACGCGAGCATCGTATCTCGTATGCGGTGCTAAAATTAAGAGTTTCGAGTTTGATTCAGCACTCTCATGACTATGTCGAAGACCATGCTGGCGGTGGTGAAGCCGGAAGCTGCACCGGGAGCCGAGATTCGCGAAGTTAAAGTACCCGAGTTCGGCCCGGCCGAGGTGCTGGTCAAGGTCAAAGTTGCGTCTATCTGCGGCACCGACCTGCACATCTACAACTGGGACCGCTGGGCCCAGAGGCGAATTCATCCGCCGCTTATTCCTGGGCATGAGTTCTGCGGCGAAGTCGTCGCATACGGCGCGGAGGTCACCAGCGTCAAGGAAGGCGACTTTGTTTCCGCCGAGATGCACGTGGCCTGTGGCAAGTGTGTGCAGTGCCGCACCGGCGAGGCTCATATCTGCCAGAACGTGAAGATCATTGGCGTCGATTCCAACGGCGCATTCGCCGAGTACGTCGTCATTCCGGAATCGAATATCTGGAAGCTGGATCCCGCCATCCCGCAGGAATACGCGTCGATTCTCGATCCGCTTGGCAACGCCGTGCACTCCGTGCTGGCCGGAGAAATTGCGGCGAAGACCGTGGCCATCACCGGGTGCGGCCCTATCGGGCTGTTCTCGATTGCCGTCGCCCGCGCCGTAGGAGCGACACAGGTTTTCGCTATTGAAGTGAACGAACACAGGCGGCGACTGGCGAAAGAAATGAAGGCGGACTTCGTCATCGATCCCAGCAACGAAGATGCCCGCGCCGTCGTGATGAAGCAAACCGAAGGCCTCGGCGTCGATGTCGTACTCGAAATGGCTGGACATCCCGATGCGATTCGGACAGCCTTCAACATCGTGCGCAGCGGTGGACGCATTTCCCTTCTCGGCCTGACTTCCAAGCCAATCTCCCTCAACTTCTCCGAAGACATTATTTTCAAGGGCATCACCGTCCAGGGCATCAACGGACGCCGCATGTACCAGACCTGGTATCAAATGACGGCGCTGCTCAAGAGTGGCAAGCTCGATCTGCATCCGGTGATCACCGACCGGATGGCGATGAAGGATTTCTCAAAAGCGATGGACCGGCTGAAAACCGGCGAGGCCAGCAAGATCCTGGTGTATCCCAACGGGACCAAGTAGGTTGCGATGGCTGTCCAGTTATAATTCCGCTTCCATGACAAGGAGAAACGCATGACGCTCGCAGGTCGGGTGGCGCTGGTCACCGGCGCGTCGCAGGGCATTGGCCGCAGCTGCGCAGTGAAGCTGGCGGAAGCAGGCGCAACTGTGGCCGTCGCGGCGCGAAATCAGGAAAAGCTGGATGAGCTGGTGCGGGAGATCACTGCCGGCGGCGGAAAAGCTTCGGCGTTCGCTCTGGATGTCGGCGATGAGGAACAGGTAAAAGCGACATTCAAGAGCGCACTTGGGCAACTGGGCAAGATCGACATCCTGGTGAACAATGCCGGCATCACTCGCGATCAACTGGTGATGCGCATGAAGCGCGCCGACTGGGATTCCGTGCTCAACACCAACCTCACATCTGCCTATCTTTGCATTCAGCAGGTGATGAGTTCGATGCTTAAGCAGCGCTGGGGACGCATTATCAACATTACTTCGATTTTCGGGCAGATGGGGCAGGCGGGACAAGCCAACTATGCCGCCTCGAAGGCCGGCCTGATTGGATTGACCATGGCGATCGCGCGTGAAGTGGGTTCACGCAACATTACCTGCAACGCGGTTGCACCGGGATTTATTGAAACGGCCATGACCTCGGGCCTTAGCGACGACTTCAAACAAAATGCGCTGAAGATGATTCCGTTGGCACGCATTGGTACGTCGGAAGACGTTGCCAGTGCAGTAGCGTTCCTGGCTTCAGACGAAGCTTCGTATATTACCGGTCATGTCCTGAATGTGAACGGCGGCATGCTCATGGGGTAGCTCGGGCCATCCCGGGGCTGGCGATTCTGCCGGCGGAGTCTCCCGCACAGATTGCCCAGGCGCGGGAGCTTTTCCTTGAGTACGCCGAATCTCTCGGCTTCAGTCTCTGTTTTCAAAACTTCGATAAAGAACTCGCCGAACTCCCAGGGGACTACGCGCCACCCGAGGGTCGGCTGCTGCTCGCATTTCACGAGGGCCAACTGGCCGGATGCGTAGCTCTACATAAATTCGAAGGTCAGGACAGTGGAGAGAATATCTGCGAGATGAAGAGGTTGTACTTGCGTCCGCAATTTCGTGGAAAAAGCGTGGGTTTGGCTTTAGTTGAATCTGTCATCGCCGAGGCGCGCCAGATCGGTTATGCACGTATGCGCCTGGACACCGTCGAACCGATTATGAAGAATGCGGTGGCCATGTATCGCCGATTCGGTTTCCGTGAGATTGCCCCGTACCGTCCGAATCCGATCGAGGGCGCGCTGTATATGGAGATTGAGTTGTGACTGCGAGGCATGAAGTTATGAAACAACTTTTCCTAGTTGTGCTTGTGTTTCTTTTTGTTATCCCATCCTTTGCGGGCATATCTAAGAACAGCCTCTACAAGAGTGGTGGCTATACTATGCAAGTTGTTCTCTTCGAAGACGTCTCCTACAAGAGTGGCGATGAAACCGTGAGGGCGATCTTGTATACGCCTCAGGGCAAAGGCCCGTTTCCTGGCATTGTGGTTATCCACGAATGGTGGGGATTGAATGATTGGATCAAAGATCAAGCCGCAAAATTGGCCAGCGAGGGCTACGTGACTTTGGCCATCGATTTATATCGCGGCAAGGTTGCGACCACGCCGGACATGGCCCACGAAATCATGCGTGGCGTCCCGGAAGACCGCGCCAAACGTGACTTGCACGCTGCCATCGTATTTCTGCAAGCGCAACCAAATGTGAATAAAGACCGCCTGGGATCGATTGGCTGGTGCATGGGCGGCGGCTATTCGCTCGATGTCGCCTTGCAGGAACCAGCGCTCAAAGCGGACGTCATTAACTACGGCCACCTGGCCACCGATCCCGACGCGATGAAGAAAATTAACGCTTCGATCCTCGGATTATTCGGCGCCCAAGATCAAGGCATCCCTCCGGAAGACGTCAAGAAATTCGGCGTCGAACTGGATAAGCTCGGCAAGACCGTGGACATCACCATCTATCCCGATGCTGGCCACGCATTTGAAAATCCGAACAACAAGACTGGTTATCGAGCCGACGATGCCGCTGACGCCTGGAAGCGTACGGTGAATTTTCTGGCGGACACTTTGAAGAGGTAACCGGGCTAAATGATTGGTTCCAAAAATCGATAGCTCAGGTTGCGATCCGCGAGGTGAGCACGTTACTCGTCGTTACTCGGCACGAAATTTTTATGCTATGAATTTTCTCTTGCCAGACGGTACCAATCTGGTTACTATGCAGTCCAACCTCGGGAGATTTCATTGGTAGCTTTTTCACAAAACATCGGCCAGACGATTCGCGACTACAGGTTGCAAAGAGGCATGTCGCAGGGCGATATTGAAAAGCGCACGGGACTGTTGCGCTGCTATTTGTCCCGAGTGGAGAACGGACATACCATTCCTTCTCTCGACACGCTCTCGAAAATCGCCGGCGCCATGGAGCTTCCACTTTCGCAGTTCTTTTCCGAGCCCGGCCACAGCAACGGCTCCAAAGGGCTGCCACAACTTTCCGATGATGAAGTCCGCTTCCTGAGCCAGATCCGCCGCTACTCCGTCAGCCTGAACGATAGCGATCGCAAGTTGGTGCTGGCGATGGTTAAGAAGATGTCGTCGAATGCGAAGTGAAGCTCTCAGCCATCAGCTCTCAGCTAAATCTCTTCCACCCAATGTTTTGCGGCCTTTGAGCCTGTTCCTACTGCCGAAAGTTTTAATGCCACAAATCGTGGTTTTGCTGAAAGCTGACGGCTGATAGCTGATGGCTGCCTTGGGTACTTTCGTTCCATCCCCATCGTGCCCAACGGGTACCTCGCCTGATTACCGAAGACCTCTTAAACTGGGGCTGGGAGAATTCTCGGTGACCATCGACGAAGAACTAACCGTGCTTGAGTCGCAATTGCGGCGGCTGAAAATCGAGTACGAGGTTTATTTCAGCAACCCGACCAAGCGGCCTCCTACCGACATCGAGTGGAAAGTGTTGAGCCTGCTGCGCAAATTCTCGGATGGCGGCCGCATGAGCTTTTCCCAGCGTTTCCGCTACAACGAAATGGCGCAGCGTTATGCCGTTTACAGCGACCTTTGGCGCAAGAAAGGCCGTATCCGCGAGGAAGGCTATCGCCGGCCTCAAGATGCATTGCTCTCCGTCTCGGGCGTACGTCCCGAGGAACACGAACCCGAACACAAAGCTTATGGCGTGGGACATGCCGCTGCAGGAGCAGCCGCCGCGACGGCGCCTGCGACTGTTCAGGCCGCGAGCACCGTTGCTAAAGAGCCCCTAAGAGTGGAATGCTCGGACGCGCGTAGCGAACAGGACAAAGTTGCCACGCTCTACAAAGCTCTCAGCGAAGCCAAGAAGAACGCAGGCGAAGCCGTCTCCGGAAACATGGAGAGCTTTTCTTCCTTTGTGCAGAAAAAAACCGACCAGATCCGCAAGCAGTATGGCTGCCAGGCCGTGGAATATTCCGTGGAGATGGAAGGTGGGCAGGTAAGGTTGAAGGCTAAGGCAAAGGTTTAACGCGCAGGCATCGCTCTTCACTTTGCGCGTACGATAGTCCCGTCGACCAGCACGGTGTAAGTGTGTTTCCCGCATCTGACAAACTCCGGAATCGCCGGTTTCTGGGTCAAAACATGGAAAACGTCACTGTCTTCGGGGATATCGCTCAGGACGTGGGTGTGGAAACCAGCTACGGTCTTCCCGGAAGCCTCAGAATGTTTGGTTTCAAGGATCGTCTTGTGCATCTGCCGCTTTTCCAGCATGGTATTTCCATCGGCAGTAAACAAATAACGAGCATCGCCGCCAAGTGGGTAGATGTCGTCGTTCGTCTGCGCCGGCAGCAGATACACATACAACTGGTTTGACTCAGAGGGGAAAACGTAAGCATTGTAAGGACGCTTCTCAGCTTGGAAGTCGTGTAAGGCTTTGTCTAGGGAACGCGCGGCGGCCAGATAGAATTCTGTATCCTCGGCCGGCGGGTCTACCTTCCTGGCTTTGAACTCTACCGAGGTCGATCCCTGGGTTGCTTCATAGAGAATTAGGAATTTGTCGCCAGCCGCATTGAGATGCCCGAAGACAACTACCCAAGCGTTGCCGCTCTTTCTTGCAAAGTAATGTTGTGCGCTGTCCTTCTCCGGGTTCAATGCCATGACGGCGTCGGTAGCGTGCCAAGACGCGACATCATACTCTTCCAGCATTCGGCCGCGAGCAGTAATCGCTGCTAGCACGGAGTCGCTGGCCCAGGGGACTTTCTCCGCCAAAACCCACTGCGTGGAAATCACAACCGCGAGAATCAGAATGATGCGCCCGCGCATATGGAATGCCTCGCGGCAGGAAGTATACGCCTTCAACTCAGCCCCCAAGCGATCCAAAGCACCATTTTTGCTGATAAACTTTGTCTTGCCGTTTTGTCCAAGCGTAATCATCCCGATCTTCAATTGAGGCTTCTTAATGTCCAAGATTCAGCGTGCCATCCTGAGCGTCACCGATAAAACAGGCCTCGTCGAGTTCGCCAGGAAGCTTTCCGGCATGGGGGTCGAACTCATTTCGACTGGTGGTACAGCCAAGCTGCTGCGCGATTCCGGAATCGCCGTAAAGGACATCTCCGAACTGACCGGCTTTCCCGAAATGCTCGATGGCCGGGTGAAGACCCTGCATCCCAAAGTGCACGGCGGCATTCTGCACCGGCGCGAGGATTCCGCACACCGCAACGCGGTCGCCGAGCATGGCATTCAGCCGATCGACATGGTGGTGGTCAATCTTTATGCATTTGAGAAAACGGCGGCCAAGCCGGGGGTGCACTTCGAAGAGCTGATTGAAAATATCGACATTGGCGGGCCCTCGATGATCCGCTCTGCCGCGAAAAATTTTCAGGATGTGGCAGTCGTGACATCACCCGCGGACTACCATGCCATCGCGGAAGAAATGGCAGCGTCCGGCGGCGGCCTCTCCCCCGCCACCAAATGGCGACTCGCGCAAAAAGCCTTTGCCACCACGGCAGCCTACGATTCTGCCATCGCGTCCACACTCGAGCGGGTAAGCGCTAACGGCCACTTTGAATTTCACGGCGAAACCGGATTCCCACAAACCCTGCGGTTTTCCTTCACCAAGATCATGGATTTGCGCTACGGCGAGAACCCCCACCAGAAAGCCGCCATGTACTCCGATGGCTCAGGCACGGGCGTAGCCAACGCGCGGCAACTCCAGGGCAAGGAACTTTCCTATAACAACATTGTGGATTTGCAGGCTGCCTGGGACTTGGCCCAGGAATTCGATGAGCCGGTATGCGCCATCATCAAGCACACCAATCCGTGTGGCACGGCGACGGCCAAGACACTGGTCGAAGCCTATAAGAAGGCCCTGGAATGCGATCCGGTGTCCGCATTCGGCGGCGTCGTCGGCGTGAATCGTCCAATCGATGGCGACGCGGCGGAAGAGATGGCCAAGCTCTTTCTGGAAGTCATCGCAGCGCCTTCGTTCGACGAGGCAGCCAAAGCGAAGTTCGCCGCCAAGAAAAATCTGCGACTCGTTGAGATCACCAATGCTCCGCAGAAGTGGGTGCTGAAAAATGTCTCCGGAGGAATTCTGGCGCAGGATGCCGACATCCGCCCGCTGGCGGAAAGCGATTTGAAAGTGGTGACCAAACGCCCGCCAACTCCGGAGGAAAAACGTGCCCTCCTCTTTGCCTGGAAAGTCTGCAAGCACGTTAAGTCCAACGCCATCCTCTATGCCCGCGACGGACAAACCGTCGGCGTGGGCGCCGGCCAGATGAGCCGCGTGGATTCGGCCAAGATCGGCGCCATGAAAGCCGTGCTGCCGTTGAAGGGTACGGTCGCGGCGTCCGATGCGTTCTTCCCGTTCCCCGATGGAGTCGAGGAAATCGCCAAAGTTGGCGCGACCGCGATCATTCAGCCCGGCGGGTCTGTGCGCGACCAGGAGGTCATCGAAGCCGCCGACCGGCTCGGTCTGGCCATGATCTTCACTGCAGTCAGGCACTTCCGCCACTAGCCGCGGCAAGCTGTGGCGCAAAGGCGGTTCGGCGCTACCATGCTTCTTATGGCTCGCCAGTCCGTGGCCGAATATCTCGATAACTTTCTGCGAAGAGGAAGGGAGTACGCCTACGTACAGCACCACGGCTACCGCACCGTGCGATGGAGCTATCGGCGAGTTGCCGAGATGTCCTTCCAATTCGCCCGCGAGTGCCGGGCTCGTGGGATCAGCAAAGGTGATCGCATACTTCTCTGGGGACCCAACTCCGCCGAGTGGGTGGCGGCGTTTTTCGGCAGCGCGCTTGCCGGCGTGATCGTGGTCCCAATGGATGACGTGGCCGCTCCTGATTTTGCCCTTCGTGTATCCCACCAAGTCGGCGCGAAGCTGCTGGTATGCTCGCGTGACCACCTGCAGCCTTCGATTCCAACGCTGCTCTTCGACGATTTGTCGACGACGCTGGCGCGACATTCGTCCGCGCCCTTCCCAGGGGACGCCGGAGCCGATGACGCGCTGCAGATTGTCTTTACCTCGGGAACGACGGCCGAACCCAAAGGCGTGGTCATCACTCATGGCAACGTCTTGGCCAACGTCACGCCGCTCGAAGAAGGAATCCTGAAGTATCTGAAGTACGAACGCTTCGTGCATCCCATTCGGTTCTTGAATCTGCTTCCGCTAAGCCATGTCTTCGGGCAATTTCTGGGAATGTTTCTGCCGCAGTTGATGGGCGGGACCGTGATTTTTCAAGACACGCTGAAGCCGGCCGAAGTGATCGCAACCATTCACCGGGAGCGCGTATCGGTGCTGGTCGCGGTGCCCCGCATGCTGCAATCGTTGAAAGAAAAGCTGGAGCGCGATCTTGCCGAGGAAAACCGGCTGGAGAAGTTCCAACGGGAGTTCCGGGCGGCCGAGGGGAAGCATTTTCTGCGGCGCTGGTGGATTTTCCGGCGGGTGCACCGTCGATTCGGATTGAAGTTCTGGGCATTCATCTCCGGCGGCGCCGCGTTGGATGGTGACACCGAAGAATTCTGGGGACGGCTCGGGTTCGCGGTGATTCAAGGCTACGGGCTTACCGAGACGACTTCGTTGATCAGCGTCAATCATCCTTTTCGCCGCGGCAAGGGTTCGATCGGGAAAGTGCTGGCCGGACGCGAAGTCAAATTGAGTAGCGACGGCGAAATTCTGGTGCGTGGCGGCGGCGTGGCTTCGGGATATTGGGGCGGCCAAGAGCTGCTGCCGATGGGCGGAGAACAGGGCTGGTACAAAACCGGCGACATTGGCGAGCTGGATACGGAAGGCAACCTGTATTTCAAAGGACGCAAGAAAGAGGTGATCGTCACGCCAGCCGGGATGAACGTTCATCCCGAAGATCTAGAGACGGTGTTGCGCCTCCAGCCGCAGGTGAAAGATTGCGTTGTGATCGGCTTACCGCGCAACGGAAACGCCGAACCTTGTGCAGTGCTGATTCTCCGGGAAGGCGATAACGATCCGCACGCAATTGTGCAGGAAGCGAACAAATCGCTGGCCGAGTACCAGCGTATGCGAGAGTGGGTGGTCTGGCCGGAAGAAGATTTTCCCCGAACCTCCACCCAAAAGCCGCGGCGCACCCTGATTCTGGCGGCGGTGCGGGCGCAGTTGGAAAAGCAGCCGCTGCAGGGGTCATCGAGTGCGCTCGCGGAATTGATTCGCCGGGTCAAAGGAACGGCATCGGAGCTCTCCGCTAATTCCAGTCTCGAATCCGACCTGAATCTCAGCTCGCTGGACCGGGTGGAACTGCTGAGCGCGCTGGAAGACCGCTATCAACTCGATCTCAGCGAGACCCGATTTGCAGCCGTGAACACGGTGGGCGATTTGGAACGCATGCTGCAAGGCAAGGTCCCACGGCGCGCGCAATATCATTATCCGCGCTGGGTGCAGCGCTGGCCGGTGACCTGGATCCGGAACGCCATCCATTACTTGTTGCTACGTCCGGCGATATTTTTTCTGGGATGGCCCCGCATCGCAGGCCGGGAAAATCTACGCGACATTCGCGGCCCGGTGCTCGTGGTCTGCAACCACATTGACGATGTGGATGTTGGGTTCGTACTTACAGCCTTGCCGGCGCGTTTCCGCCACAGACTGGCAACGGCGGCGGGAGGCGAGGCGCTGGAGGCTTTACGAACTCCCGCGCCGGAGCGGAACGTTCTGGCCAGGTTTTTCGATCGCGTGGAATGGGCGCTGGGCGTGGCGTTGCTGAATGTGTTTCCCCTGCCGCGCCAAGCAGGTTTCCGCGAAAGCTTCGCTTATGCCGGCGAATCGGTGGATCGCGGCTATAGCATCCTGGTGTTTCCGGAAGGGCACCACACCACGGATGGCAAGCTGCGTCTATTTCGCGCAGGTGTAGGGTTGTTGGCCAATAATCTTGGAATACCCGTTGTTCCGATGCGCATTGATGGTCTATCCGAGGTAAAACAGTCCGGAAAGAAGTTCGCCCTCCCTGGAAAAGTGCGGGTGATGATTGGCTTGCCTGTGCAATTTCCAGCTGGGAGCAATCCCGAGTGGATCGCGCGCGAGTTGCAGAAGAGAGTGCAGGATCTCTAGCAGGTAACCATCGCGCCCTCAGACCGATTACCAAAATGAGGGATTGGGGTTACCGCCAGCAAGATTAGTAACCGCTGGTGACGCGCGCCGGCCACGCCAAGTATCCCAGCCCGAAATGCCGCCTTCGACACCGCTTTTGAGTTGACGCGTCATCTTCGGAATGCCATACTCCGACTTGGTTTTCCGCGGGTCAGACTCCCCACAGAACCTGCGATCTCTGCCCACTCTCTATTTCTTGCGGTAACGAGCTTGGGCAAATCCGTGTTCCTCCATAGGTGCTTAGGAGCCCATGTTCATGCCGGCGATTCGCCTCACAATTTCCAGCAACAACAGTCATTCAGCGAAACCTTCTATGAAGCTGCAGAATCCCATCATTGCTCATGCGCTCGCGGGGTTGGCAATCCTGATTGTCCTATCGTTCGCTTCGCCCATGCAAAGCCAGGTGAGCGTGCTGACCCAGCATAACGACGTGGCACGTACCGGACAGAATCTTGGCGAGACCTTCCTGACTCCAGGGAACGTGAACGCGACGCAGTTTGGCAAACTGTTTTTCCAGCGAGTGGACGGATCCATTGTGGGGCAGCCGCTGTATGTTCCGAATGTTCAACTGGCCAACGGCACGGTCCACAATGTTGTGTACGTGGCCACGCAACACGACAGCGTTTACGCTTTCGACGCCGACAATAGCCAGGGCAGCAATGCCACTGCGCTGTGGTCGGTGGGCTTTGGCAGGTCGGTGCCCGAGAACTCCGACAATTATGGTTGCGGCACGCCCAACTATACCGAGGTTGGGATTATGGGAACACCGGTCATCGATTCCTCTACCAACACTCTGTACGTGGTCGCAAAAACCATGGGCCAGGGTCTGTACTCGTTCACCCTTCACGCTCTGGACATCACCAGCGGAACGGAAAAGTTTGGCGGCCCGGTGGCCATCAATGCTTCCGTGCAAACCAGCCAGGGACTGGTAACCTTCACACCCTCGATCCAAATGCAACGTCCCGCGCTATTGTTACTTAACGGGACGGTTTACATAGGCTTCGGCTCCAATGGTTGCGACTCATACAACTATCACGGCTGGTTGCTGGCGTATAACGCTTCCAACCTGCAGCGGGCGGGAATTTTTATCACCACGCCCCAAGGCGATGGGGGAGCGATTTGGGGAGCGGGGGCGGGTCCCGCAGTGGACAGCGACGGTTATATCTACGTCTCCACCGGGAACGGAACCTTTGATTTCAGCAGCGGCGGAACCGATTTCGGAGACAGCATTCTCCAGTTGAACTCAGTGCAGAACGGATTCACCGTTCATGATTACTTCACGCCTTTCAATCAGGCAACCCTTGACGGCAGTGACCTTGACCTGGGTTCCGGAGGGATTCTCATCCTCCCCGACCAGGGAGGCACGAATAACCACGAACTCATCGCAGGCGGCAAGCAAGGCACGCTTTACCTGGTGAACCGTACCGGTTTGGGACAATACAACACCGGTTACGACGATGTGGTCCAATCCTTTCCGGGCATTACGCCCTCGATCAAGACCACTGCGGCCTATTGGAATGGCAACGTTTACCTCGCCGGACAGAAAGACTACGTAAAGATGTTTTCCATCAATGGGGGGCTGCTTAGTGCCCCGGTCACGCAGACATCGGCCTTCTTTTCGGATCGCGGTCCGGCGCTCTCGATTTCGTCGAATGGCAATAGCAACGGGATTCTCTGGGCAGTCGACCACGCCTTTATGATTCTGTACGCATTTGACGCCACCAATATTTCCACCGAGCTGTATGACTCGACGCAGGCTCTCAAGCTGCGGGACAAACTGGCTACGACGTCCCGGTTCGTTACACCCACCGTGGTCAATGGCAAGGTGTATGTCGGCAGCACCACGCAGCTTTCCGTCTATGGCTTACTCCCAACACTGAGCCCGTCCGCGGGCGCCAACCAAACCGGGGCTGTGAGATCAGTTCTGCCCATCACGCTGAGCACGCGGGCGGCGGACGCTTACAGCCTATCGCCGCTCTCAGGGGTGCCCGTCACCTGCAAGGATGCCGGTGCCGGAGGAATCTTCAGCAGCTCGCAATCCGCCAGCGACAACTCAGGCATGGTGGCCACGACCTATACCTTACCGGCAAAGATAAAAAACCTGACCATCACCTGCACGGCTCCTGGCTTCGTGTCGGCGGTCTTTCCTGAATCCGCGGTTGCCGGACCGCCCTATGTGATCAAAATATTCACCGGCAGCAAGCAGTCTGCACCCGTCAACACCCAGCTGCCCCAGCCGCTGGTCATCACCGTGGCGGACGCCCATTCCAACCCGCTCTCCGGCGTGGCCGTGACCTTCAGTGATGGTGGCAAGGGTGGCAGTTTCTGGGCGACCTCTACGACCACTGACGCCTCCGGCCATGCCAGTACGATCTACACGACTCCCAATTCAGCCGGCATCGTGCATGTAAACGCTGCGACCAATGGATTGAAGTCCGCCGTTTTCACGGTTACGGTGACGGCACAGTAGTCATCCGGTGAGAGATTGTCGATTCCGCCACATTGCCTTGCGGATTCGCACATTTTCAGTTGGTTTTCCACAAGTACTCGCCGGTTCAGTTTGATCTACACTGAACTTGGCTTCCATGTCGCAAAGTATATTTCGCGGGACGAACCGGAAAAGGTTTGCTAGTGCAGCCTGTCGGTGCCTGAAGAATGCTCTACTGATTCCAGCTGCGCTCGTGGCGACTTCGTGGTTGCTGCTTCCCCCAACCCTCCCCGCACAGACCAGTGTGGTCACTTGGCACTACAACAACGGCCGCAATAGTGTGAACACCACCGAAACCGTGTTGACGCCTTCCAATGTAAACGTCAGAGGCTTCGGGAAGCTGTACACACGGCCGCTGGACGGATTGGTCGTAGGCCATCCGCTCTATCTTCCGGGGCTGAGTATTCCGGGCAATGGGGTACACAACGTCGTCTTTGTCGCGACCATGGAGGACAGCGTTTATGCCTTCGACGCAGATAATCCCACCCTGCCTCCGCTGTGGGTCGCGAGCCTGCTCGCATATAGCCCGGCGGGAGCCACTCCCGTCCCTGACAAGTTCAAGGGCTGCCAGGTCACTACCGACTGGACCAACGTGGGTGTCATTTCAACTCCCGTAATCGATCCTGCCAGCAATACCATCTACCTGGTGGCGGAAACTTACGAAAACAAGAAAGCGGTTCACCGGCTGCATGCTCTGGACGTCACCACCGGGCAGGAGAAGTTGGGCGGACCCGCCACCATTACCGCGACCTACACCCTCAACGGCGTGACCAACACCTTCGTCGACACCCATCAGATGAATCGCCCCGGATTGCTGCTGGTCAACGGGAATATTTATATCGGGTTCGGGGGGGCCAGCTGCAACGGCGGCGATTCCGGTTGGATCATGTCTTATAACGCCACCACGCTGGCACAGACGGGCACCTTGGACATTGAGGCAGGCGAGTACTTCGCTTCTATTTGGCAGAAGGGCGCGGGGCTCTCCGCCGATAGTTCCGGAAATGTCTACGCGGAAACTGGCGAGGGCCCGGTTTCGGGTCCGGGCACGCCCGGACAGGATTTGGGACTTAGCGTGTTCAAGGTGAGCCAGACGGGCAACACCCTGGCGGTTGCCGATTGGTTCACGCCGTATAACTGGTCCTATCTGTACGAGAATGATTTGGATCTTAATAATGCCGTGCTGGTACTTCCTGATCAGCCGGGCCCCTATGCCGATGAAGCGATCGGAGTGGGAAAAGAGGGGACAATTTATCTGCTCAATCGCGACAACATGGGCCAGTTGTGCGCGAGTTGTACCACGAGCGACACGCAGATCATCCAGGAGCTACCCGCTGCTGCCGGCAAGGCAACCGGAACGCCTTTGGTGTGGAACGGGAGCGTGTACTTCACCGGCGGCCACGTGGTCTCGGCATTTCCCCTGAACAACGGGCAGCTGGTCACGCCACCGGTGCAGTCGGATTCATTTGCGGCCGGCGGACATCCCCTGCTGACTGCGAATGGAAGCACAAACGCAATCCTCTGGGGAGGCAGCGGCGGCATTCTCTGGGCCATGGATCCAACGACCATGCAGGTCCTGTGGACCACCGCGATGGCCCCGCAAAGAAGAGATGTGCTGCCGGTGACCGCCCATTTTGCCACCCCGATTGTGGCCGACGGAAAACTATTCATCGGGGCCCTGAAAGCCCTGCTGGCCTACGGGCTATTGCCCGTTCTAGCCCCTGGCGGAGGAAATAACCAGACGGCCGCAGTCGCTACGGCGCTTCCGATTCCGTTAAGTATTGAAACCGTAAGTCCGCTGACCGGCCAGGGTGCTTCCGGCATTACCGTAAGCTTTAGCGATGGAAACAAGGGAGGCCAGTTTTCCACCGTGTCGGGAATCTCGGATGGCGCAGGCATGGTCTCAACTATCTACACTCTGCCCGCCAAGTCCGGAACCTACACGGTGACCGCTTCCTCTACTGGATATGCGCCGGCCGCATTCACGGAAACGGCTGCGCCAACCGCCGCCAGCAAAATGATCCGGGCTGCCGGGAGCGGGCAGATTGTGCCCGTGGCCACCACCGTTCCCAAGCCCCTGGTTGCCAAGGTCAGCGATCAAAATGGTAACGGTATCCCCGGCGTCGCGGTGACGTTCAATGACGGGGGCAAAGGCGGAACCTTGTCCGCAAGTCAGGTCACCACCGACAGCAATGGATTGGCGGCCGTGACTTATACCACGGGGACAAAGGCGGGAAAGGTCACCATCCAGGCCTCTTCTGTAGGATTGCCTGTTCTCAATATCTTTGTGACGGTAACGCCAGGTCCGGCCGCAAACGTGACGACGACTTCCGGGAACAATCAAACCGGAACGTCATCTACCGCGCTTCCCAATGCTCTGGCAGTGAAGGTGACCGATCAGTATGGCAACCTCATCACGGGAGTGCCTGTAAGCTTTAGCGATGGCGGCGCCCGGGGAAGCTTCTCCGCGAATCCTGTGACCACTGCTAAGACTGGCATCGCCAGCGTGATCTACACCACGCCCCCGGCAACGGGCCCGGTAATGGTAAGCGCCACCGTGACTGGCGTGAGCGCCGCGGCAAACTTTAACATTACTGTGCACTAATCTCAGCCTCATTGCCCGGGGCTCGGGCCAGAGGCCTAAGTCCGCGCGCTCCCTCACATCTTCATAAGATGTTATTATGCAGCACTTTACGTCTGCAAAAAAAATACTTGACAACCTATACTGTGTATCATACAGTGTGTATCACATACTATATGGTGAACAGTAACGGAGCCAATGCGGATCTGTTCGAGAACCTGAAGCTGGAACTGCGCCGGGGCTGCCTGATCGTCGCCGTGCTGGGCCAACTCCGGGTCGAACGCTATGGCTACACCTTGCGGAAAGCCCTCGCCGACGACGGTTTAGCCATTGACGAAGGCACGTTGTATCCGCTGCTGAGAAGGCTCGAGACTCAGGGGCTTCTGGTCAGTGAATGGCGCGAAGAAGAGAAGCGCAACAAACGCTTTTATCGCTTGTCCCCAGATGGGCAGATCATTCTCAAGCAGTTGCTGGAAGAGTGGGAACGCATTAATGCATCGCTCAAACGAATTCTTCAAGAGGTGTAGGGTCATGGAACTTCTCGATAGCTATCTGAAGGCCGTCAAGCGTTACCTTCCCCGCGGACAGCGGAACGACATCATTGCCGAGCTGTCGGAAGAACTGCGCTCGCAGATGGAATCGCGGGAGAAAGAACTCGGGCGGCGGCTGAGCGACCGCGAGCAGATGGCTATTTTCAAAGAGCAGGGCGATCCCATGATCGTGGCGCGGCGTTACCGGCAAGGTGGAAATAGTTTGACGATCGGCTGGGAACTGATCGGCCCTGAATTGTTCCCCATGTATCTGATTATTCTTGCGCTGAATCTGACGGCTGCGGTGGGGACCGGCGTGGGTGTCCTGCTCTACATTCATGAGCCCATTAGCTTGGGGGCGATTTTTCGTATCGTCATCATCCAGATCGCGGTCGTCACTTTGATCTTCACCATCCTGAACCTGGTGCGACGAAGGTTCCCGCAGCCATGGTATTACCCGCCGGCGGCATTGGCGCCTTTGATCCCGATCGCCCGCTGGTATTCAGTTTCGGGACTTGCGGTGTGGGGCGTGTTCACGCTGTGGTGGGCGGCGGTGCCGGTTTTTCCGGGATTGCTACTTGGTTCCGCTGCTGGAAATTTGCAGCTCGCACCATCGTGGCACCGATTTTACCTCCCGGTCCTGCTTCTGCTGGCGGTGGGACTTGCGCAACGCGCTATTAATTTGGGGCGCCCGCTCTGGAGTTGGCTGCTTCCGGTGGCGCGCTTTCTGGTCAACGCGGGTGGGCTTGCACTGCAGTATCCCATGATCAAGAGCTATCCCTATGTAGTGGTTGCTGACGGGACGAAAGACCCGGCGCACTACAACCATCTCGCGCTGGTCTACAACGGCAGCATTCTGTGGGGAGTCTTGAGCTGGCTGTGGGGTTACCTGCTGGTTAGCGCTGTGATTTATGCCTGGTATTGCTGGCCTTATCTACGTCGCCTGATTCGTGGTTCGTACGGCGCGGCTGGGCACGCGCAGCAACTGAATGGAATGGTTTAGGAGAGTGTTATGGAACTTCTTGATCGCTATTTGCAGGCGGTGAAATTCTGGCTGCCGAAGAATCAGAAGCAGGACATCATCGCGGAATTGTCGGAAGACATTCGGTCGCAAATCGACGACAAGGAAGCGGAACTCGGACGACCGCTGAACGCCTCTGAGATTGAAGACTTATTGAAGCGCCTTGGACGTCCCGTGTTGGTCGCGAACCGCTACTTGCCGCAGCAGAACTTGATCGGGCCGGCACTGTTTCCCATCTATACGTTCGTGCTGAAGGTCGTAATCGCGTTCTATCTGGTGCCCTGGATCCTGGTGTGGATTGGCCTTGCCGTCTCTCGCGCTGTCCATTCCGGCCAGAGCTTTCTAACCGCGCTGGGATCGTTCTGGACTTCGTTCTGGCCGATGGCGTTTTTCATGGTGGGAAGCATCACCGTTGTCTTCGCGATTCTCGAGAGGGTGCAGGCCAAGTCCAAATTTCTGGAAAATTGGGACCCGCGCAAGTTGCCGCCGGTTCGCGACCCCAACCGGATTCCAATTTCCAATTCCTTGACTGAGACTGTTTGCAATCTGGTGTTCGGTATTTGGCTGATCGGCGGGGCCTGGTACCAAACCACCCTCCACTTTTATGGCGTGAGCATCACCCTGGCGCCGGTCTGGCGATATCTGTTCTGGGGCTTTCTGCTGTCGGCAGCGGTCAACACCGCGACATCGGCCGTCAACGTGTTCCGTCCTTACTGGACGTGGAGCCGGGCCGGTGTTCGCCTGGCAACTGATTGCTTCGGTGGAGCGCTGTTTTGCTGGCTGACGAAAGCCAATATTGTGCTGGCAATCAGCGTCGCAAATGTCCCTGCGGGAAAAACGGCACAGTTCGCGCATGCGATCAACTGGTGGACCGCGAAAATGTTTCCCTGGGCTGTAGGCGTCACCGTTCTGATCGCGCTGGCGGGCGCCTACCGGATGATCCGGGCGCGGAAGAGCGCCGCCCCGGGAATCGTATTGAAAGCGGCGTCAGAAGTCCGCTGAGGCCACCGATCAGGCTGCGAGAAGGAGAAGCAATCATGAGTGCTATGGAAAGAGTGTCATTCGCGTCCGAACCGCAGTCTGCAGCGCCTGCAAGAATGCCCGGCGCGCAATACAACGTGTCTGTCGGCTATTTGCGCGCGTTTGTTACGGTGTTGGTGTTGGCCCATCACTCGGTGCTCGCTTATCACCCTTACGCTCCTGCCCCGCCTCAATCCCTGTCAACCCAGCCACGGTTGTGGCAGGCGTTTCCGGTTGTTGACAGTCAGCACTGGAGCGGATTCTCTCTGCTCGTAGGATTCAACGACATCTTTTTCATGTCGCTGATGTTTCTGCTCTCCGGGCTGTTCGTCTGGAAGAGCCTGCAGCGCAAGGGGAGCTGGGGCTTTTTGCGTGATCGCATGCTCAGGCTCGGTTTGCCGTTCATGGTGGCGGCGGGGCTGGTGGCGCCAATCGCGTACTATCCTTCATTTCTACAGACAGGCGCGACCTCGGGTATCGCAGGCTTTTGGCAGCAGTGGCACTCACTGGGCAACTGGCCGGCGGGTCCGGCATGGTTCATCTGGCTTTTGCTGGCGTTCGATGGCGTGGCAGTGCTGCTGTTCGCAACGATGCCTAAGTGGGGTGATGCTATTGGCCGCCTCTCATCGAACGCGGCCCGCCGTCCATTCGCTTTCTTTGCGTTGCTGATCGCGGCATCGGCGGTTGTTTATATCCCCATGGAACTCATCTTTAATGGATTTGCCTGGGCTAGCTTCGGTCCTTTCGCCTTCCAGACCAGCCGCCTGCTTCATTACCTGATCTATTTTGTGGCCGGCGTTGGCATCGGCGCGTACGGAATCGAGCGCGGCTTGTTGGCCGCCGATGGCAACCTGGCGCGTCGTTGGTTTGGATGGGTCCCCGCCGGGCTGGTGATCTTCGTGGTCACCATCGTCATCTTTGTGATCGCGATCACCACGCATAGCGCGGTGCGTATGTGGGAAGTGTTCGCAGATTCCGCATTCGTGGTGTCGTGCGCGGCAAGCTCGTTCGCTTTTATTGCCCTCTTCCTGCGATTTGCCAAGACCCGTCGGAAAGCCTGGGACAGCCTGAACAACAACGCCTACGGAATGTATTTGATCCACTACCCGTTCGTCACCTGGCTGCAATATGCGCTGCTGAGGTCTCAGCTTCCCGCGATTGCAAAGGGATCTCTGGTATTTCTCGGGACGCTGGCGCTGAGCTGGGGTGCGGTCGCGGCTCTCCGGCGGATTCCCGCAGTGGCGCGGGTGATTTAGGGCCTCATGTGCCGCAACTCTCGACGGAGAAAGCACCAGAGCACGCTAACTATTTGCCGAAAACGAGAATAACGAAAGTCCCGGGCTTCATGCTCGGCCAGCGCTGCCCCGGGGCCAGGGGCTCCATGTCGGCCGCAGCAAGGAAAATATTGTGCGTCTTGGCATCGAGCGCCATGGTGCGGGCGCTCTTTTTTGTAGTCACGTTTTCTACCACGGTGTATTTGTCGGGAGAATCTTCGTGCACCACGGTTAACGTCCCATCGCCGTTCGAGGCGAAGGCTAGCTGGGTCGCAGGATCAAAACCATTGGCATCCACGCCTTCGCCGATGGGAACAGTCGCAACCACTTTGCCGGTGTCGGCGTCCAGGATGGCCATGAGCTTGTTGTGACATCCGACGAACAGCCGCCGGTGTTGGGCATCGATCGCCATACCAGCCGGACTTTCGCAGGGCGTCAGCGGCCACCGATTCAGAATCTCACGACTGCGCGAGTCGATCTGAAGCACGAGACTCTTATCTTCAAGATTGTCGTAAACATGGCCTTGGCCGTCAGCAACGGCAAACTCTGGCCGGCCGCCGAGATCGATGGTCAAGCCTGAAACTCCACGCGTACCCGCCTTCGCAGCATCGAGGACGGTTGCGGTTCCGGAGTGGCCGTTGAAAGTGAACACCTGCTTCGATGCCGGGTCATAGATGATAGTGTCGGGCCCAGCGCCCGTTGTGGCCGTAGCCAGCGTCGCCAGGGTTTTCAGATCGAAGACAGTGACGGTGTTGGTGCGGCCATTGCTGGTGAAGCCGCGGCCAAGTTCCGGGGCGACGGCGATGCCGTGCACGCCCTGGGTATCGGGAATGTCGCCGATCGTCGCATAGGTGTCGGCGTCCACCACGACCACATGGGTGCCGCGCGAAATATAGAGCCGGCGGGCGTCGCCATCGAGAGTGAGATAATCCCAGCCGCCCTCACCGCCAACGGGAACGGTCTTGATGAGATGATAACCAGATCCACCGGCCGCATGGACAACTTTCAAAAACGCTGCTGCAAGCACGACTGCCGCGAGTGCGAGCGCGATAGCGGCGGAAGAAACGATTGATTTGCGCATGAGAGAGGGTCCTTCGATTTCCCGATCTTCACCTATCTTAAATTGTTTTTCAGATCCCGAGCCTGACGTGATGGACAAAATCGAGTAACATTAATCCCGTTTGTCACTTCGAGCCCGCAAAGGAAAATCATGGAGATGCACGCCTGCATACGCCGCACCGGTCTGGTGATGTTCTGTGTCCTGGTCCTAAGCTTCGCTCTGCCGCGGGCTTACACGCAGTCCGCGGGCAACAAGCCCTGGATGGACGCCAGTCTCTCACCCGATCAGCGCGCGGACATGGTTCTGAAGGAGATGACGCTGGACGAAAAAATCACGCTGCTGCATGGCACCGGCATGAATGGGCTAGGCCCGGTCAGCCCGCTGTCAACGGGATCGAATGGCGGCGCGGGATACGTGGTGGGAATTCCCCGGCTGGGGATTCCTGGCATCCAGATGTCGGACGCGGCGTACGGCGTAAGAAGCAGCGGAGAGAACGGCCGCTACTCCACGGCGATGCCAGACGATCTGGCCGCCGCGGCGAGTTGGGACCCGGAGGCGGCGTATGAATATGGTGCGCTGATCGGGCGCGAGTTGCGAGCCCAAGGCTACAACATGTCATTGGGCGGGGGCACGAACCTCGCTCGCGAACCGCGCAACGGGCGGACATTCGAATATCTCGGCGAGGACCCGATCCTTGCGGGCACCATGGTGGGCCAGGCGATGAAGGGCCTGCAGGCGCAACACGTCATCGGCGACATCAAGCACTATGCGCTCAATGATCAGGAAAGCGGACGCAACTCGGTCAACGTAAATATTGACAAGCGCTCGATGCGGGAAAGCGACCTGTTGGCCTTCGAGATTGGACTGCGAGGTTCCGATGCAGCTGCCGTTATGTGTTCCTACAACCGGGTGAACGGGGATTACGCCTGCGAGAATAAATATCTGCTCACCGATGTTCTGAAAAAAGACTGGAACTTCAAGGGCTTTGTCCTTTCGGACTGGGGAGGGACACACAGCACGGCGAAAGCTTCGGCAGCGGGTCTGGACCACGAGGAACCGACGGACTATTTCTTCGGTCCGCTGCTCAAAAAGGCTGTCGAATCCGGCAAAGTCCCCATGGCGGAAGTGGACGATCACGTACATCGTATCCTGCGATCGATGTTTGCCACCGGCGTAATCGACGATCCTCCCATGAAAAGCGTCGTCGACGTAGTGGGCGGTTTCGAGATTACGCAAAAGATTGCGGAAGGCAGCATCGTGCTGCTGAAAAACGACAATTCTGTGCTTCCCCTGGACGCTGCGAAGGTCCACACCATCGCCGTGATCGGTGCGCACTCCGATGTCGGAATGATCTCCGGCGGCGGTTCTGCTCAAGTGGATCCTCCCGGGGGGAACGCCATCATGCCGCCGGGCAAGGGCAGGACGAGCTGGCAAGCGCAGATCTGGTTTCCTACTTCGCCCCTGAAGGCCATCCGGGCCAAGGCGCCTGGTGCGAACGTTCAGTTCGATGCCGGCACCGATCTCTCCTCAGCCGAGGCCTTGGCGAAATCCGCCGACGTCGCCATTGTGTTCGCCTATCAATGGGAAAGTGAAGGCATGGACCTCGATAACCTCTCGCTGCCGTTGCATCAGGACGATTTGATCGCGCGGGTGGCGGCGGCCAATCCGCATACCATCGTGGTGCTCGAAACCGGAAGCCCGGTCATCATGCCCTGGGTGGATCAGGTGAGCGGCATTTTCGAAGCCTGGTACGCAGGCAGCCGGGGCGCGGAAGCGCTGGCCAATCTGATTTTCGGCGACGTCAACCCCAGCGCAAAGTTGCCCATCACATTCCCCAAGAGCGATGCTGACCTGCCGCATGCCAGCATTGCCAAACCCACGGAGATCAAACACTTCAAATCGTGGGAAGAAATGGCCGGCGGGCTGCCGGTTTTCCAGACAAATTATGACGAAGGGCTGAAGGTCGGATACAAGTGGTACGACGCGGAACACAAGACCGTCCTGTTCCCCTTCGGCTACGGTCTCTCTTATACCACTTACAGCTATTCCAATCTGAAGGTCACGCAAGGCAAGGATGTCCACGTGAGCTTCACCGTGACCAACACCGGTAGTCGGGCAGGGGCCGAAGTTGCGGAGGTCTATGCAGCACTGCCTGCCGGCGCGGGCGAACCTCCCAAAAGATTGGTAGGCTGGAGCAAAGTGAAATTGGCGGCAGGAGAGAGTAAAGATGTGACGGTCGGGATCGATTCCGAATATCTTTCCATCTTTGACGTGGACAAGGACGCCTGGGAACTACCTGGGGGCGAATTCAGGTTCATGGTGGGAGGCTCTTCACAAAGCCTGACACTGCAGCGGTCAGTACGATTTCAATAGAACTCGGGGACTAGCATGGGTCACGCCCTTCTCGATCTAACAGGCAAGACCGCGGTTGTGATCGGCGGCACCAGCGGCATTGGGCTGGCGCTCACACGGGCGCTCGCGCAAGCAGGCGCCGACATTGTTCCATCCAGCCGGCGCATTGCGGAAGTAAACGCGGCAGCCGCCGAAGTGCAAGCCTTGGGACGCCGATCGCTGGCGCAAACTTGCGACGTCTCCGACAGTGCCAGTCTCACCCGGCTCCTGGAAGCGGCGTGTACGAAGTTCGGTAGCGTACAGATTCTGGTGAACTGCGCCGGCCGAACCAAACGCACGCCGACTCTTACCGTCCCGGAAGCTGAATGGAATGGGATTCTCGACACCAACCTGACTGGCACCTTGCGCGCCTGCCAGGTGTTTGGCCGTCACATGATCGAGCGGGGATATGGCCGGATTATCAATATCGCTTCGTTATCTTCGTTTGTGGCGCTGTTCGAAGTTGCTGCCTACAGTGCCAGCAAAGCGGCCGTGGCTTCGCTGACTAAATCCCTGGCGATTGAATGGGCCGCGGCGGGGGTCTGCGTGAATGCGATTGCTCCAGGAGTGTTCCGTACCGACCTTAACGCCGCATTGCTTGACGGGACGGACCGCGGTCGTGAATTTTTGCTGCGCACCCCCATGAAGCGATTCGGCAAGCTCGACGAACTTGGCGGCGCTGCCGTTTTCCTCGCCTCCGATGCTGCCAGCTTTCTCACCGGCCACATCCTCAGTGTGGACGGCGGCTTCCTGGCCAGCGGAGTCAATCAATAACGACCGGAGCTTCGATCCGCGGACAGACAAGGGCGTCTGTCCCTACCTGGTTCTTGATGGGTCTCACCGAATACTGACCGGCTCCAGCTTGGGAGCCAGGATATGAATGGTGGCCAGCGCCAGCAAATAGGCAAAGCCGGCAATGAAAAAAGGAATCATGTAGCTGCCTGTCCATTGCAGCGCGTAGCCCACGACCTTCGCAATCAACATCCCTCCAACGGCCCCCGCCATCCCGCCGATCCCCACCACTGAACCCACCGCGCGGGCCGGAAACATGTCGGAGGTAATGGTATAGAGATTGGCGGAAAATCCTTGATGGCCCGCCGCCGCCAATCCGATCAGCAAAACCGCATCCCACAGACTCTCGGTGCGGTACGCGAAGATGATCGGGACCACGCAAAGCGCACAAAGCAGCATGGCGGTTTTTCGCGATGTGTTCACACTCCGGCCGCGATGAATCATCCACGAGGAGAGCCAGCCGCCGCCCACGCTGCCGACATCGGCAATCAGATAGATCGCAACAATCGGCAAGCCGATGTGGCTCAGGGACAGGCCATGTCTGCGCTGTAGAAAGTCCGGCACCCAAAATAGATAAAACCACCAGATGGGGTCGATCATAAATCTGCCCATCACGAAGGCCCAGGTCTGGCGCAGTGGCAGCAGGCTGAGCCATTTGATTTTCGTCGTCGCTTCCGCGGGATCGCTGCGAATGTAGGCCAACTCCGCCGGGGAGACCCGCGGGTGCTCTTCCGGTTTGCGATACAGCAGCAGCCAGAAAATGAGCCAGACAAACCCCAGTGCTCCCGTGATCAGAAAGGCCCACCGCCATCCCCAATGGACGGTGATCCATGGGACCGTCAGTGGCGTGACGATGGCGCCGGCATTGGTCCCGGCATTGAAGATCCCCGTAGCCAGTGCCCGCTCTTTCTTGGGAAACCACTCCGCCACCGTCTTGATGCTGGCTGGAAAGACTGCCGCCTCCCCGAAACCCAGCGCGGAGCGGGCAACCACGAAACCGGTGAACGAACTGGCAAGGGCATGCCCCATGGAGGCCAGGCTCCAGAAAATCATCGCCAGGGCGTAGCCCACGCGCGTGCCCACATGATCAATCAGCCGCCCGACGGCCAACATGCCCAGTGCATAGAACGTCTGGAAGGCAAACACGATATTGCTGTAGTCAATTTCGTTCCATCCCAGATCATGTTGCAGTGTGGTCTTGAGAACGCCAAGGACTTGGCGGTCCATATAGTTCTTCGTGGTCCCGAACAAAAGCAACGCGCAGATGACCCAGCGAAAATGCCCGACTCGGACCGTCGGCGAATCTCTCGAAGGGGCATCACTACCGAATGTGGCAACAGGATCCATGATGGGGATGGCTACTGGTTCGGGCAGTCTCGTGGTTTCGAGGCAGGCATCTATTTCCGGGCAGCCCAAGCCAGGCCGTCGGCGCCATCACCGGCATCGATCAATTTTTCCACCGTCCAATCCGCAATGCGAATCGCCGCAATCTTGTGGCTGGCGTCGCACGAAACGTAAGCCACGCGGCCATCGGGACGCACCAGAACTTCCTGCGGAGTCGCCGGAACGTCAACCGTGTGCGCGACCTTCATTTCACGCAGATCGATGACCGCGACCTTGTTCGCGCCCGGGACCGCAATCACCAGCCAGCGCCCGTCGGGCGTGGGAGCCGATCCGTAGCCGGTACCCGGCAACCGGATCCACGTCTTTACTTTGTTGGTTGCGGTGTCGAGAACGGCAAGCTCCGGCTTCATCTGGTCGCTGGTGAAAACTTCGCCGCCGTCCGCCGAAACCGAGATGCGCTGAATGTGCGGCGAAACCGGGACCACGGCAATGGTCTTTCGCTTCTCCATATCCAGCACGGAAATGGTGCCGGGACCGACGTTGGCGGTGTAGCCTCGCCGCCCATCGGGAGCAATCGCGAGCATGTGCGACTCGGGCTGCCCGGTGGGAACGGCGCCAATGACCTTCAGGCTCTTGGGATCGATAATGCTGATCGACTGCTCAAGCTCAGTCGTGACGTAAAGCAATCCGTCCTTAGGCCCGATCACGGCGCAATGCGGCCGAACCCCATGGCCAAAATCAATGTTGCCAGTCACTTTTCGAGAAGCGATGTCGATCACCACGATATTGGCCCCATCGGTCCCCGGTTTTCCCACGCCGGAATTTCCGTAAATGGGGACAAAGGCTGTGCGTCCGTCGGGAGAAGCCACCACCTCGTGCCCAGTGATTCCACCTTCCGCGACGGTGGCAATCTGCTGGCCGGATTGCGGGTCCACTATCCCAAGGGTACTTGCGCCTTTATTGGCGACCAGCAATGTTCCATCGCCCACACTACTGCCGGTAGTTTGAGCTCCGGAGATATGCAGCATGCCTGCCAACCCGAGTACCGTCACTATCATAAAGTGAGGACGTTTCATCCCAAACCCCCGCTCTGGTGTGAACCACCGGAAAAGAGTCTACAGTAAGCCGCGATCCTGAACCGTGAACTTAGCGCGGGTGCCGCGATTCGTGGGTACGCCAGCATCAGCCTTTCCTACAGATTCGGGCGATCGACCGGGTATTAAGTATGGTCCGCCTGCTACACTTTCCTTTTCCATCCTTGGCGATTGCCGGAGTTTCACCCTTCATGTCGGACTCTCACACTCCCACTCCACGGACGCGCCTTGTCCGTGAACCGCAACGCGCCGTTTATGATCGTGGCGTTGCCTACAGAATTCTCGATGAAGGCTTCATCTGCCACGTCGGCTTTATCGCCGACGGCCAGCCCTTTGTCATTCCCACGAGCTACGGCCGTATCGATGACAATCTCTTCATTCACGGTTCCGCCGCTAGTCGCATGCTGCGTAATCTCGATCAAGGCATTCCCGTATGCGTGACCGTCACCCTGCTCGATGGATTGGTGCTCGCCCGCTCGATTTTTAATCACTCCATGAACTACCGTTCGGTAGTCGTTCTCGGGACGGCGTCCGCAGTGCGCGATCCGGAAGAAAAACTGCAAGCCTTGCGCCAGCTCTCCGACCACATCATTCCCGGACGCTGGGCCGACTCCCGCCAGCCCAACGAAAAAGAACTCAAAGCGACGATGATCCTGCGGCTGCCAATTACCGAATTCTCCGCCAAAGTGCGCGAAGGCGATGTGGTCGACGACGAAGAAGACTACGCGTTCCCGACCTGGGCAGGCCTGATTCCATTCACCACGATCTTTGGCCCGCCCGTGGATGACTCCCGCCTCCTCCCCGGACAACAGGCACCGGAGTACGCGAGAAACTACCGCCGCAAGAAATAAGGGCAAAAAATGTGGGGCGGGCGCCCCCGCCCGCGACTGCGTACACCGAGACGCCGTATGCACCACCGTGGAGGAGCGGCCCTTCAGGGCCGCGTTGTGTTGGCTCGACGATCTACGCGGCGCTGAAAGCGCCGCCCTTCCACAACAGACCAGTAGACTTCATCACGATTGGGAATATTCGTGATGATAAACCTTGTGCTTTTCTCAGTGCCTCTGTGTCTCCGTGGTGAAACTCCCTTCACGGAATCAGCAGCAACTTCCCCGTCGTCTTCCGCGCTTCCAGATCGCGATGCGCCTGCGGCGCCTCCGCCAGCGGATACGTATGGGCAATCCGCAGCTTCAATTTCCCCGAGGCGATCATCCCAAACACTGCTCCCGACCGCGCCAGCAATTCCGTCCGCGTGGCGGTGAAGTGGGCCAAGGTCGTCCTCGCCAGAAAAAGCGATCCCTTCTGCGAAAGCACATTGGGATCAATCGGCGGCACCGGTCCGCTCGACGACCCATAATGCACCAGCATGCCGCGCGGCCGCAGCACATTCAGACTCTTATCAAACGTCGCCTTGCCGACGCTGTCATATACCACGTCCACGCCCTTGCCGCCGGTCAGCCGTTTGGTCTCAGCTTCAAAATCGGTTTGCGTGTAGAGGATCACCTCGTCGGCGCCAGCCTCCCGCGCCAGCTTGGCCTTCTCTTCCGAGGACACCGTGCCAATCACCCGCGCTCCCAGATGATGCGCCATCTGCACCAACAGCAATCCCACGCCGCCCGCAGCCGCATGCACCAAAGCCGTGTCCCCGGGCTTCAGCGGATAAGTGTCATAACACAAATAGTGCGCAGTCATGCCTTGCAACATCGCGGCGGCTGCGTCGCGATCGCTCACTCCATCGGGAACCGGCACCAAAGCATCGGCAGGCGCGGCCACGTATTCTGCGTACGATCCCAGCACTCCGCTCCACGCCACGCGGTCGCCGGCCTTGAGCGATTTCACGTCCTCCCCCACTGCCGTCACCACGCCCGCGCCCTCCTGGCCCACCACAAACGCCCCCTGCGACTTGTACATGCCCGCTCGCAAGTGGACGTCAATGTAATTCACGCCCGCAGCCGCGACCTTTACCACCGCGCCGTTGGCTTTCGCTTCGGGAACGGGCAGATCCACCAGCTCCAACGCTTCCGGCCCACCGGTTTGTTTGACTTGAATAGCTTTCATAATTAGGAATCCAATCCGCCCTGGATTCTAAATCAGTTTCGAGGGATTTATGAGGGCCCAGGAATAATCACCTGACTGGCGATAAGCGTAGCTTTCTTGAACTCAGGACGGAGGATATTGATAGCAAAACAGGACGGACGAGATGAGCGTAACTGGTGTAATTGCGATTTTTCGACAACTATCCGGCGACACTCTTCAGCAAGGACTTCGCCCAGCGATAGATACCGCCACTTATCATGCCCGATTTGCCGTTTATGGTGCCTCCTGCGCCGAACTGGTCGAAGTACACCGATGCAATGCGCCGGCCGTCCTTGTCGAATAAAAGCACGGCGGTACGAAGGTCATATTCGCGCCCGGACGGAGTGAGCGATGTTTGTCGTAGTTGCTGAAGCAGCCATTTCCATTCCGAGGATTGACGAACCTCTCTGATCTCTAGCTTGTAACGATAAAGCTGCTCCAGTCTTTCAGGAGTGAGCGCCGCTCGAACTAGAATCCGTTCTGGGAAATAGAGGATTTCCACTCGCTCTGTTTGTTCAAGAGCACCGTCGAGCGGTCGCGGCGTCTGAGTCTGGGCGGTGCTGAGAATGCTCAAGGTAAGCACTAGAACGGCGAGAACACACGCGGTTTTCATAGGCGAAACTCTAGCTCAGGAAGAGGGATTGCACGAAACGCTTCTTTCCACGTCATATGTGACTAGATTTGACGTTCCATGCTTAGAACGCACGACCCGAACGCTCTTGCGGAATGATAACTGTTGTAAACGGGCCATTTCGCCAACGATCCCCTCTCCCCCTTTACAATTCTCCAGTTGCCTCCCAAACCACCCAGGAGTAATATTCCCGGCCAGTTCCTAAAGTAACTTCGGGAAACCCTAACGGAAGTTGACCCGTCAAAACCTGGGGTAGTAGCATTTAACCTCCATCGCAGAATCGAGCACCGGGGCGGCTCGCGGTAAGTTATAGAGAACTATGCGGATTAGCAAACTCTATCTGCTGCTCACGGGGTTGACCGCCATGGTTTTGGCGAGCGTTGGGTGCCAGACGGCCCAGCGGCCCGCTTCCCTTTTGCCGGCAAGCCACGCCACCGCCCCAGCGCTCAAGGTGGCAGCGCCACCTCAGCCGCAACCCGCCGCCGAAGCAAAACCGGCCGCGCCTCCCGTCCCCGTCGCACCGAAACCCGATCCCGTCGCCGACCTCATCGCGCAAGTCGAAAAGGAATATCAGGCGGGACAGGACAACTACAAAGCCGGACATCCCGAAGCCGCGCAGGCCAATTTTGACCACGCTTTCGATCTGCTCTTGAAGAGCGGTCTGGACATCAGCACCAACGAGCGCCTGCAGCAGGAATTCGATCACCTGCTCGCCAGTGTGGACGAGCTGGAAAAAGCCGCGGCCCCACAAGTCGAAAGCGCTGCCGAGCAGAAGTCCGAACCGGCCCCGATTGATGAAACCAACGAGATCAACGTCCCGGTCGATCCCGGCATCAAGGCCAAAGCCGCTGCCGAAGTCAAAGCCACGCCCTCGGACCTGCCGTTGATGTTGACCGATCCGGTGGCCAGCTATATCACTTATTTTTCCACCCGAGGACGCGGCACCCTGGAGCACGCGTTGGTTCGCAGCGGCCGCTACCAGGAAATGATTCAACGAGTTCTGAAAGAAGAAGGCGTACCTCAGGACCTGATTTTCCTGGCCCAGGCCGAGTCTGGATTCCATCCTCTGGCAGTTTCCCGCGCCGGGGCCCGCGGCATCTGGCAGTTCATGGGCAGCCGCGCCAAGGGTTACGGCCTCGAACACGACCGCTGGATGGATGATCGCCAGGACCCCGAGAAATCCACCCGCGCCGCCGCCCGCCACCTGAAAGACCTTTACGCCCAGTTCGGAGACTGGTACCTGGCCATGGCCGCCTACAACTCCGGCCCCGGCACCGTCCAAAGCGCGGTCAAACGCACCGGCTATGCCGATTTCTGGGAGCTCTACCGGCGCAACGTCCTGCCCAAGGAAACTCGTAACTACGTTCCCATCATCGTCGCCATGACGATCATGAACAAGAACCCAGCCCAGTACGGCCTCGACAAAGTGGAACTCGAGCAGCCGGTTCCCTACGACACCCTCAAGATCAACTATGCCGTGGACTTACGCCTGGTCGCCGAGTGCATCGATGCTTCCCCAGCCGATCTATTGGACCTCAATCCCAGCCTGTTGCGCTACTCCACCCCGGTGGGTCACGCCTTCGATCTGCATCTGCCGGTCGGGACCGTCGACGCGTATAAGACCACGATTGCCGCCATCCCGCCGGACATGCGGATCTGGTGGCGCTATCACAAGGTCGCTCCCGGCGACTCGCTGTTCTCCGTGGCGCGCGCCAACCACACCACCGCCCGGGCCATCGCCGAAGCCAATCATTTGGACATGAGTACGAATGTCCATGACGAACTGCCCGCCGACAGCAAGCTGATCATTCCCGTCGCTCCCGGCAAGCATGCCGCTTCCGAAGACAATCAGACTTACGCGCGCCGCATTACCCGCTACAAAGTCCGTAAGGGCGACACCGTCCAGTCAGTTGCTGACAACTTTGGTGTTTCTGTAAAAATGGTCCGTCGCTGGAACAATCTCAAAGGCAATAGCCTCGGCGGCCACCGCGTTTTATTTGTCCATCTCCCCGTCACTCCCGACATTCACGCCATTCAACACACCGCCTCCACATCTAAGTCCAAAACCAGCAATACCTTACATACCACCAGCCAGAAGACGCCGGTCCGCCACACGGTCAAGCCGGGGGAAACGCTTTACTCCATCGCCAGCGCCTATAACACCACCGTGGAGGCATTGAAGCGGGCCAACGCCAACGTCGCCAATCTTCGTCCGGGCATGATTTTGCTGATCCGATAAAACTTTTCATTCCGCCCTATGCACTGGGTACGGGGCGGTGTAATATGCCAAAACAACGCGCGACATGTCGTCGCGTTGCCTTGCTTTCGCATCCAAGTTGCTGTGCTATAATCGCGCCCCGTTCGGAGAAATTGTTTTTCGGTAGTCTTTTTACTCTTAGGCAGTGCCAATTTTCGCAGCGTCCCGGCGCCGCGCGCGGCCGGTAACCAGGAGGAACGATGATTTTCGAAGAGACCCTCTTTATGCGTGATGACGACAACGACGAATTCGGTGAACCCAGCGCCTACAGCGATTCGCTGGAGGAGGATTTCGAGGAAGAAGAAGAGGAAGAAGAAGCCGAAGTGCCCACCGTGATCGTGGCCGAAGCTGAACTGATCATACCCGCGCCGCCTGCGCCCAAGCCGGCCGCCAAGAAACCCGCAGCCAAGAAGCCGGCCAAGAAAAAAGCTCCCAAGAAAGCCGCCAAGAAAAAACCGGCAAAAAAGAAGCCCGCCAAAAAGAAACCCGCCAAGAAAGCGACGAAGAAAAAAGTAGCAAAGAAAAAGCCGGCCAAGAAAGCCGCCAAGAAAAAAGCCGCCAAAAAGAAAAAACGCCACTAGAACGGTTTTGTTTCCCGAAACAGCCGCAGCGGAATGCTGCGGCTTTTTCATTACCACAACCTCCCGTTCCCCTTGCACAAATCTCTCGTTCACCCTGCCACAAAACCACGTAGGCCCGGACGCCAGGAGCCTGCCCTGAGCGAAGTCGAAGGATCTGGGCCCGAGCTTTAGCTCGCCCGAATCGGACCGCGCGGCGCTCCCAGGGAAGGGCGCGAGTTCTACCTCGTGGCCACCGATCACCTCAAAGCGAGGTATAATTTTGGGCCGCGCAGCAACATCCCATTTGAAAGAGCCTTCATGAGAATTCTTCGTATACGCCGTCTCGCTTTCTCGTCGGCAATCCTGTTCCTCGTTTTGGCCGCCGCCGCCCAAGGCCCGGCCATCCCCCCTCCACCTCCCACCCCAAAGCGTCCCGTCACCGATATTTACCACGGCGTGAAAGTCACCGACGACTATCGCTGGCTGGAAGACGGCAACAATCCCGAGGTCAAGCAATGGAGCGCCGCGCAAAATGCCCGCACCAGGGAATATCTCGACCACCTGCCCTCCCGTCCATTGCTCAAGCAGCGCCTGCAACAGCTCATCAGCGCCGGCTCCGGCCACTACTTCGGCCTCGACTACTCCGGCGGAACTCTTTTCGCCATGAAGGACCAGCCCCCCAAGCAGCAGCCGTTTCTAATTGCCTTGCATTCCGCCGATGACCTGGACAGCGAAAAGGTGGTGATCGATCCCAATACGCTCGGAAACAACGGTTCGGTTGCGATCGACTTCTACGCTCCCTCTTTGGACGGCAAACTGGTAGTCGCCTCGCTCTCCGAAAACGGTTCGGAAGACGGAACCGCCCATGTCTTCGACGTCGCGACCGGCAAAGATCTAAGCGACCGCGTTCCGCGCGTCAACTTCGGCACCGCCGGCGGCAGCTTTGCCTGGAACAAAGATTCCTCCGGCTTTTACTACACCCGCTATCCGCAAGGCAACGAACGTCCGGCGGAAGACGCCAACTTCTACCAGCAGATTTACTTTCACAAACTTGGCACCAACAGCAGCGATGACACCTACGTTCTCGGCAAGGATTTCCCCCGCATCGCGGAAATCCAATTGCGTTCCAGCGACGACGGCAAGTGGCTGCTGGCCGCGGTTTCCAACGGCGACGGTGGCGAGTACGCCCATTACGTCATGGATTCCTCCGGCCATTGGACCCAGGTCACCCACTTTGCCGACGCCATCGTTTCCGTCGAACTAGGGGCCGCGGGCGACGACGCTCTCTACCTGCTCTCCCGCAAAGATTCCCCCCGGGGCAAGGTCCTGCGCCTGCCGCTGGCCGACCCGCAACTCGCGAAAGCGCAAGTCATCGTCCCCGAAAGTTCAGGCTCGTACTCCGAAGAAAACGGCCGCGCCTCCATTGACAGCATCGTTCCCACCCCCACCCGCCTCTATGTACACGATGTAGTTGGCGGCCCTTCCCGCGTGCGCCTCTTCGACCACCAGGGACACGCTCTCGCCACCTTGCCGCTGCCTCCCATCTCAGCCGTGCGCCAGGTCGTTCATATTGATGGCGATAACGTTCTTTTTCGCATCGCGACTTATGTGGAACCGTCCGCCTGGTACCGCTTCGACGCCACCACGGGGAAATCCGCGCGCACCACCATGTTTGAGACTTCCCCCGTCAAGTTCGACGACGCCGAAGTCGTCCGCGAATTTGCGGTTTCCAAGGACGGCACCCGCGTGCCCGTCAACATCATTCACCGCAAAGGTTTGAAGCTGGACGGCAGCAATCCCACTCTGCTCGAAGGCTACGGCGGCTACGGCGTCAACCTGACGCCGAATTTTCTCGGCTCCTTCGGCCGCACCTGGCTCGACCAGGGCGGCGTATACGTGATTGCCAACCTGCGCGGCGGCGGCGAATACGGCGAAGAATGGCACCACGCCGGCAATCTCACTCACAAACAAAACGTGTTTGACGATTTCATCGCCAGCGCCGAGCACCTCATCCAGCGCAAATACACTTCGCCCGCGCACCTGGCGATTCTCGGAGGCAGCAACGGCGGCCTGCTGATGGGCGCCGCGCTCACCCAGCGTCCCGACCTTTTCCGCGCGGTGGTGTCATTTGTCGGGATCTACGACATGCTGCGGGTCGAGCTTGACCCCAACGGCGCCTTCAACACCACCGAATTCGGCACCGTGAAGGATCCCGAACAGTTCAAGGCTCTGTATGCCTATTCGCCCTACCATCATGTGAAAGACGGCACCGCCTATCCCGCGATCCTGTTTCTGACCGGAGACAACGACCACCGGGTCAACCCGCTCAACTCCCGCAAAATGATCGCGCGATTGCAGGCGGCAAATTCCTCCGGCCATCCCATCCTGCTGCGCACTACGGCAAGTGCCGGACACGGCATCGGCACCGCCCTCGACGAAGAAATCGAACAGGACGCCGACTTCTTCAGCTTCTTATTTGATCAGCTAGGAATCAACTACGCGACAGGCAATGGGGGAACCGCTTCAACCATCCACTAACCATCTGTCATCCTGAGCGCAGTGGATGCTTCGCCTGACATCGGCTCTGGGTTTTAGGCTCTGGGCGCTCGGCCTCTGTCATGGGATCCGATTGACGCTACCGTGGAAGAGCGGGCCTTCCAGGCCCGCGTTCAAGATCGCATTTGACTTACGCGGCGCTGAAGCGCCGCTCTTCCACGGAGATCCATACGGAGCATAGGGGTCCTTCGACTCCACGCGAACTGCGCTTTGCGCAATTCGCATTGCGCTCAGGATGACAGATCTCAGTAGCCGGAAACGCGCAGGGCGCCCAGCGCCAGCAAAAAGAAGAACACCTGCGCGACCAACACCGGCAGATTTTGTTTCAACGACCGCCAGCTGTTGACGATAAACAGCAGAATGATCGGGATCTGGGCGACCATCATGATCTGAAAAATATGCGCCTGCCAGCCTTCGTCTGCGGGCGGGTTGTGTCCAAATTGGAAAACACCTTCGACCAGGACGGCCAAAGCGATCAACGACATGACAACGGGAGCAAACCCGGTTACGCGTTTGATGCTCGGTGCGTCAGTCATCGCGCTGCTCCTTTCCGGATGAGCGGAATGCGTATCCCGATAAATGTTACTTCTTTCCGCCCACCGTCGCCAGGCATTTTCCATACAGTTCAAGCAGATGCGTGGCATACTCTTCGGGTTTCGAGGCCGCGCCCGTGCCCTGGAAACCCACGCCGGAAGACGTAGTGCGGCCATAGCCGGTGGTCATGGCAACAAACTTCATCAGATCGAGTGCGATATCTTCGTTGCGGCGGGAATGTGTCGAACTGCTGGGTCCTTCTTCCATGTATGCCTCCGAGGAACTCCGACTCATCGTAGGAATTTCTTCGTCTTCGAAGTCGTCGTCCATATCAAGATAAAATCCGGCGGAACAACGATGATAGCAGAGAGGCCGCAGTGCTAAAAACGCAGGAGTCCAAGGGAGCAATTCGTTTTGATTCCCAAAGCTCAAGAACTTAGACGTTTATCCTGAGCCGATAGACAGAAATCTCAACTCTATTGGGTAAATCGAATTTGACAGGCAGGCGAGTGCCCCATTGTTTATCATTCGTCGGCTCTAAAATTCGGTAGGCATATGTGATGGTCAATGTCTGCTCATTGCGAGTTACATCGGAAAAAATCCAGAGGCGTGCATTCTCCTCGGCAGCGCGTTGCAGCAGCGGAGAGCCGCCAGACGCCACTGCCGACATTACATTCCCGTCCGCGCCAAGTTCCACTTTAACCGTTACATCCCCTTGAAGCCTGGCTTGCCATGGAAGCAACGGATAGCTTGGATCAACCTTTTGTTTTACTTTCAGCTGGGCCGAAACTTGGAGTATGGTGAAAATTACGACAAACAACACCGCGAATCGCATAGAAATCCCTTACTTCCAATGTTTCGAGACACCGCTTCCATTCCTTGATTTCTACTTCCGCCTACGCCGCCTTGTCCGCCGGCTTCTCCGCCATGTAGCTGACGCCCTTACGCACCGCCAGCGACATCATGATTCGCGTGACTCCGCTGAAAATCAGGCTGACGCCCACCAGGGTACCAATCGCCCACAGCGAACTGGAGGGCCAGTGGCCCAGGATCATTGCCGCCAACGCCAGGGTGACCACGCCGTCCAGCAGCATCCAGCCCGATCCGCGCGCCGGACGCAACTGGAAAAACATCACCACATTGAGCACTCCCTCGATGATAAACAGCGCACCCAGCAGCAGGGTCAACGTCGCCACTCCCAGCACCGGATGCATCAAGGTGTAGCCGCCGATGACCACGTAGGCCAATCCCACCAGCAACTTGCCCAGCAAACTCCCGGCGCCGCGATGAGCATGAAACGCCAGCGCCAGATGCACCACCCCGCCAAAAATAATCAGCCAGGCGATGAAGATACTGACCGTCACGGCGGCGATGAACGGAGAACCGATGGCCAGCACCCCGAACATCACCAGCAGAACTCCCCAAACGATCGACCAGCTAGAAGCTTGCCGCATCGTCGCGGCCAAATTTGGTGTAGTCATGTTTCCTCCAGACAATCCTCAACCGGCACATTCTGCTCCTCGCAGGCAGGATTACGCAAGGGGGCAAAATCAGCATTCAGCAGTCAGCACTCAGCATTCAGCCAACATAGGATCGGGGTGGTCTCCCTCGAGATCAGGGGCTGAATGCTGAGTGCTGAATGCTACCTAGCCACCTCGCTCATTAAACCCAGCAGATTGTTCTCCGTATCCCGAAAGAAGCCCATCCACAAGTCGTGGGTGGGCATCTTGGCGATGAAATGGGGCTCGTCTTCAAAATGCACGCCGGAAGCCAGCATCTGGCGGTGGGCGGCTGCAATGTCTGGAACCTGGAAGTAGAGAATCGAGCTGGGATGGTCGAACTCCAGCTTCTCCGGCAGGGTCAACATCAGGCGCACCCCGCCGCAGTCGAAAAATGCCAACTGGCCGGCGGTAAATAACAGGGGCAGCCCCAGTTTGTCCCGGTAAAATGCAGTGGCGCGATGGATGTCGTGGACATTGATGGCAATTTGTCCCAGGCGGGTAATCCCGATGTTTGCGGCGGCGGCGCTCATTTCCCTTTACCTCCAACGCTAAATTGATTAGCATAGCTAACTATATTTCATGAGGGAAAGCAAGCAAAAAAATCGGCCGGCTGCGAATCCGCCGGGGCCTGACGTGGCGGACGTTGCCAACCGTTTGCATTCCGTCTCCATCCATCTGCTGCGGCGGGTGCGCAAGCAGGACACGGCCAGCGGCGAGGGGCCGGCACGGCTCTCCGCTTTATCGGTGCTGGTTTTTGGCGGCCCCATGTCCCTCGGCCAACTAGCTGCGGCCGAGCAGGTCAAGCCTCCCACCATGACCCGCATCGTTACCGGACTGGGGCGCAGCGGCCTGGCCGAGCGCGTCACTGACCTTAAAGACGCCCGCCGGGTGAGTATTCGGGCCACGGGGGAAGGCACTCGCCTGCTGCAGGAGGCTCGGGAACGCCGGATTCAGGCCCTCGCCAGCCAGCTCAAACTATTGACTGGTAAAGAGTTAGTTCTCCTGGAAAGGGCTGCCAGCCTGCTCGAAGACGTCCTCGCCCGCGATCCTTAGCCTCCCGCGGAAAATCGCCTTTCGCGCCTCCGGAATTTGCTTCCCAAACAGAACTTGAGGTGTAAAATGCACCTCGACTTGTGCAACTTGTGCTGGCAAGTCTTGTCGGTTGGGTTCGGGAACGGGCCGCAACGATCCGTTCCAATTCTCTAAGGGTTCGGGAGGGTAACGTCATGAGTCACTTTGATCGTCTGCAGTTGGTCGCCAGAGTTACGTATTACCTGGGTTGGATTTCGCTGCTCTTGGGAGGATTGGAGCACCTCAATATCGGCAGACCGATATTCCTGGCGCTACACCTGAGCAAGCGCAACCTGTTTGAGGTGAGCGTTGTGCTGTTTGTGATTTGCCTGGCTTCCGGCGTGCGCGCTCTGATCGTGGCCGGGCAGGTCCTGCCGGTTGGGGTAAGAAAACAGGTCGCCGCGTAGGATTTAGGCCGGCCGGCTCCTGGCCGGCCGTAAGTCTCTCCCTCGGAAGTTCCCGCGCTACGCGCTGCCCCCGGCGCCGGGGCGGTAGTGCGTTCGCGGGCGTTTCGCTTTTCACCGCGGCTGCGTTGTTCGGTTTTTGGAAAACTTTTCCATCCCCGGTTTGCCCCCTTGCCTTGCGATCTAAGATTGGCTCGCTTCTCCCGATCGCCTCTCTGCTGTACCGGCCGAACCCTGTGGTAAAACCCTGAGCGATTCCTGCGGCCCGCCATCTTTGCCGGGACCGTTCGAATCCCATGACTGTGTCACAGCCAGAGGCCGAGAAGACCTTATGGAGGAACTGCCGTGATGCAAACCAGCAAAATGAAACTCGGGAAACAGGCGGTCCGGCACGATCCGCGGACCCTGCTGATGGCCAACTACGTGGGTGCGGCGCTTCCGGCTCCGCCACCCAGTGTGGACGTCGCTCAAAAAGTCGGGGCAAGCTGGGGGATGATGGAAAACGACAAGATCGGCGATTGCACCTGCGCCGCCGCGGGGCACCTCATCATGGAATGGACCTCCAACGCCCAGCCCAAGATGTTCTCGCCCACTGACCAGCAGATCGTGGCCGCTTATTCTGCCATCACCGGCTACAACCCCAAGACCGGCGCCAACGACAATGGCGCCGTGGAACTCGATGTGTTGAACTATTGGCGCAAGACCGGAATTGCCCGCCACAAGATCGGCGCCTTTGTGTCTCTGGAGCCCGCGAACCATACCCACGTGATGGACGCGGTCTACATTTTTGAAGGCTGTTATATCGGATTGCAACTGCCCATCAGCGCGCAAGGCCAAAAAATCTGGACGGTGCCGCCGCAGGGGACCTCGGGGCCGGGCGCGCCCGGTTCCTGGGGCGGGCATGCTGTCCCGGTGGTTGCCTATGATCCGCGAGGACTTACGGTGGTGACGTGGGGACAACTGCTGCGCATGACGTGGCAATTCTGGGAAGCCTACTGCGACGAAGCTTACGCCATCCTCAGCAACGACTATCTGGACAAGAGCAAGAAAACGCCGAATGGCTTTGACCTGACGGCCTTGCAGGCGGATCTGAAGGGTTTGTAGTTTAAGTTTCGATGCCCACGTAGCAGACGCGTCCGATTAGGTAGTCGTGTGCCTTCTTGCCTTCTTCCATGGCCATCACTTCCACGGGATAAGTCTGGTTGTGGGGACGCAGGACCAGGTGCTTGCCCGCCAGTTCCACGTACTTGATGGTCAGCACGCCATTCTTGTTGACGGCGTACATGTTGGATTCGCCTTTGCGGTAAGACTTGAGCGAGTTGTAATGGCGGTCAATCAGGACGGTGGCGCCGGGGAGCAGCCGGGGATACATGCTCAAGCCTTCGCGGGCATCGGCCTTGATGAGCACGAAACGCTCCCAGCCGTCGCGGTCGCCTTCCGTCTCGGAACGGAGCCCGCGCAGGAAGCTCTTCTTGAATTTCAGGATCTCCTTCACGCTCATGCTCATGACCAGGGGCACGGTGGCGGCGATCTTGTCGCTGACCAGGAGCACGTTTTCAAATTCGTCGTCGCTGGGGGGCAGGATGCTGGCGCGCTTGTTGACTTCTCCGGGGTCCAGCAGGTCGAGGACGGAAAGGCGCTGCACTTTCAATACTTTGTCCATGCCCTCGATGCTGAGGCCGCGCTTGCGATTGAGGAAGTTGGAGATGTGCGCCTGTTTGAACCCTGTCTCCTTGGCCAGCCGCAGGCCGGTCAAGCCGCCTTCTTCGATGCGTCCCCACAGGGTCTTGCGAAGATTGTCCTGCAAGACTTTGAATTTCATGGCGGGAGTATACAACGGCCTATAGCGATTTGCTATTGACAAATCAAGCACAACATCTGAAAGGAATTGCCTTCAGCACAGGAAAAAGACCACAAATGCGGGGATTTCCACAGCGAATCTGCCCGCTTCTTACTATCACTTTGCGCTAATCACAATGCAAGTACAACATCTGCAAGCAAATATAAATTCGTTGACGAGCGAACCCGCGGAGCTATACGATGAGCCCCTTGTTATAACTCAACTTCCCCACCAGGAAATACACGATGGACAGCAATCGACAATCCGAAAACGAGGAGACCAGCTTCGTGGAATTCCGCCGCAAGGTGCGTTCCGCCGAGGTTTTGTCGTCCTCGATGGAGCAGCTCTTAGGGCGGCTCCACTTTACGGGCCGGGTCAGCGTGGTGGTGCAGAATGGCCGCGTGCTGAAGTCCGGCTATGAGGAGGGCTACTTCCGCCAGGCGGGTTAGGGCCAATCCGGCAGGGGGACCGGCGGAAGGCGAAAGAGCACTCGTAACTAAATAGTTTCACTCAGGCACTCCGTAACAAAAACGGGCCCTGTGACCGAGCAATCGGCGCAGGGCCTTTTGCTTTTAGCCGTCAGCCATCAGCCGTCAGGAAAAACATGGTGTTCCTGATGGCTGACGGCTGAAACCTATCTGGAGGCAATCATGGAAATCGAAGAGCAAGCGGCAATTCTATTGGAACTGAAATATTGCGAACGATGCGGCGGATTGTGGGTACGTCCTGCGGGGTCAGAGGAAGTCTATTGCGCCGGCTGCGCTATCGAGATGGCGGATTTCGCCCTGCCCCGGAAAAAGAAAACCAGCCCACGCATGCCGGGAAACCATAAAACCGATGCGGTCCCCACCAGGCCGCGCCTGATGGTGTTGTGCGGACGGGGAGGAAAGGCATGACGGCCGCAGTGATCGCGCTGGTGAAGGACGCGGGTGCGCGTAAGCCTTTGATTGCGGTGGCCGTTGCGGTCGCGGCGGGGAGAGACAGCGAAGTTGCCGCCGATCCTGACCTATGGCTGTATCGTGACCGCACCGTGGGCATGTTGCGGCGCTACTTGCGGATTTCGATTGAGGTGGGCCGGCTGCCGTCGCTGTTGGGGCGGGAGTTCTTCCGCACGCGGGTGACGTCCTACCGTGTATCCACGTTCGAAGACGCGGTGATCTTCGTGCATGACGTGGAGCGCAGCCTGGAACGGCTGGATGCGTTCGACAAAAAACTAATTGGACGCATCGTGCTGCAGGAATACACGCAGGAAGAAGCGGCGCGGCTGCTGCAGTGCGGGCGGCGCACGGTGGGCCGCCGCTTTCCCGAGGCGCTCGATCGACTGAGCGAAAATTTCCTGGCGGGCGGCCTACTGACGCGGATGCCAGGAACAAACCCGCCGGCAAAAAAACCCTGTCAAGTGGCGGGACAACGGGAAACTATTGCAAGTCATTCAGCACAGGGGAAATAAAGTTTGCCGGAGCATGGCTCATTTCCCCTACGCGGGTTGCTATGCTGAATTTAGATACGAATTCAAGCAGTGACCAGGGCAGCGCGCCGTCAGGGCGCGCTTTTTTTATCGGTGCGTCGGATGTCGATGGACAACATGAAGAGAAGCAAAACCAAAGCGACAAGCAAAACCGCGCAACGAGTTGCCGGAGCAAAGGGCGCCGGCAAAGCGGCGGACCTGGGGGCCATCCGCGAGCAGATTACGAATCTGGTGGGGAACGAAGCGGTGGGAATGGTGGAAACCACGATCGCGGAAGTCGAAAAGGGCCATTATCTGGCGCTGAAGTATTTGTTTGAGATGATCGGCTTGTATCCCGCGGGCGGAGCGGGAGAAGGGCCGGGAGAAGATTCGATGGCCCGGACACTGCTGCGCCGTTTGGGATTTCCGGAAGATGCGCCGCGGGTCGAGTCCGAGATGGGAAGGCGCGTTACCAAAGATACCGCAACGGACGCAGCCGCTTCGGGGAACGATGCCTTAGAATGAAGTCAGTGGCCGCTAAGCGCAGACGTCTTCGCGCCATGCGGAGCATTATCAAACGAGACTTCATTATGGATATGACTTGGGTGACCGGCAGGATCGCGGTCGGTGGCGGAATTTGGACGGCGGACACCATGGCGAAGGTGTCGCAGGCAGGCGTGACGCACATCATCGACATGCAGCTGGAGTTTGACGACACTGCGTTGGCGGAACCGTTCGGAATCCAAGTGCTGTGGAATGCGATTGATGATGATTTTCTGCCTAAGCCTCCTGAAGTTTTCCAGCGGGGGGTAGAGTTCGCACAGGAAGCGTTGGATGGGGACGGCACCAAGCTGCTGATCCATTGCGCGGCGGGAATTCATCGAGCTCCGATGATGGCGTTGGCAGTGCTTACATCGCTGGGCTGGACGGTGGAAGCGGCGATCGAGTTGATCGAGACCCGGCGTCCGGTGGTGGATTTCGCCGATGTGTATGTGAAGAGCGTGCAGAGATTTCTGCAAATGCAACCGAAGCAGGCTTTAGGTGCTCGGCGTTAGGGGCTTGGTATGTACCTCGGGCGCTGAAGCGCGTGCTGAGGGGACATGCTTTTGACGCAGCGCTGGATGCGCTGCTCCACCCAAAATCAGTTACTGCCTGGATCAGAGTTTCGTCCGGAGCCTTTACAACAGAGAACCTTTTTGAGTTGAAGTAGTTTTGGAGGAATCATGTACGACGCTGCGCGCCGCCCCATGGGGCGGCTTTTTTATTGGCTGCTGCCGATCGTATTGCTATCGGCGGGGTTGGTTGCGCAATCGCCAACGCTGACGACGATCAGCGATGTAGTTTTTCGTGCGGACGGGACGCCCGCTGGAGGGACGCTGCTGATTTCGTGGCCGGAGTTCAGCACGGCGGGCGGGCAGGCGGTGGCGGCCGGAAACAAGAGCGTGATCCTGGGCGCGGGCGGGGTGTTGTCGGTGCAACTGGCCCCGAATGTTGGAGCGACTCCGGCTGGGACTTTCTATAGCGTCGTCTATCAATTAAACGATGGCACAGCGAAAACCGAATTCTGGGTGGTCCCAACTACATCACCGACGACGATCGCGGTGGTGCGGACGACGCCCGGGACGGGGACGGTGTCGCAGTTTGCAACCCAGCAGTATGTGAATGCGGCGGTGGCGGCGAAAGCGAACGACGCGGCGGTGGTGCATCTGGCGGGAACGGAAACGATTAGTGGGGTGAAGCAATTCTCGGTATCGCCGAGTCTGCCAGCGCCGGTCCATACGACTGATGCGGCGAGCAAAGGGTATGTGGACACCGCAGTGGGGAATGTGGGGAGCGGATCGTATGTGCCGCTGGCGGGCGGCACCATGACGGGGCCGTTGACTCTGCCTGGGGATCCGGTCGCGACGAATCAGAGTTCCACCAAACACTATGTGGACACGGGTCTGGGGGCGAAGGCGGATTTGACCGGGGGAGCGGTGCCGACGTCCGAGTTGGGGAGCGGGACGGCGAACAATACGGTGTGCCTGCATGGAGACTCGACCTGGGGGGGATGCGGATCGAGCAGCAATGCGGTCTCGATCCAGGGCGTGCCGGTGGCAACGACAGCGCCAACTTCCAACCAGGTGCTGACTTATAGTTCGTCGCTTGGCCAATATGCTCCCGCAGCGGGTGGGGGAGTGACGGCGGGAATGCAGGCGGTGAAGTATGCGACGGATTTCGGGTGGTCGCAGGCGCCGACCGCGAACCTGAGCTCGGCGGGGGCGGCGACGGTGAACTTGTCAGCGTGTGCGGCGGGGGTTACGGGATCAGAACCGCAATACTACGTTTACATCTCGGGCACGGGGACGCCGGAGGCGGTGCTGGTGACGGGCGGGACCTGCGCGGGCAACGGGCTGGCTGGGACACTGCAATTCACCACGAGCGGTGGCACATTGCCGCGGGATACACAGTTACGAGCGCATCGGGAGGGTTGCAGGAGGCCTTGATTGCGGCGCGGTTCGCGCCGAGGCAATCGCGAACGGGCACTGTCGCAGTCGGGGAAAGTGATTGTGCCGCCGGGAGAATTTAAGGCGTATGCGCGGGCTTTCGATTCGCGCGTCTGGGAACATCACGAGCCTCGAGTTACGGTTCAGCCTGGTGTCGAGTGGGCCGGATTTCGCTGTGCCCGTGGCCGGCGCGCGTGTGATGCTGGGACGCAGCAACGGGCAAGACGTGTTCACGCGGATATCTGATGAAGGCGCCTGCTTTTGAATATTTAGGACGGGGAGAGCGCGGGCCAATTTATCGCTACAACCTGATTGCGCAGAGCGATGAGGCATTGCTGGATCTGAAGCGGCTTCGCGGAGCGACTGCGCCTTTCGTTGAGCGGAGCGCCGGAGACGCGCTTCGGCAATTGACTCAAGATGCGATGCCGGGCGCCTTCGATACCAGCGCGGCGCAGGATGTGGAAACGCTCGCGTGGTATGCCTGCTCGATCCGCAGGAGACGTGGTCGGAGCAAGCGGCGAAAATCGCCGTGATGGCACGCGGCAGCTATCGGGCGATGAATGGGACGCTGATTTTTGCGCCTATGGGCGCAACCGCCTACGTGTTGGATGAAGCAGACGCCAAGTTTTCGCCGCAAGGGTTGCATCTACAAGCGGGGGATGTGGCGATCAACGATGTGACGGTGATCGGAGAGATGGAGCCACAGGCCTATGTTTCTGACTACTACGTGGGCGATGGGCTCACGGGAAAGTTTTACTTGTCACAAACTCCATTCACAAAAACCGGCACGACACTCTTCGATGAGGAGTACATAGCTTCGCCGCTGGAACCGACGCTGTGGAAGGTGACCGACCCTTCGAATGTGGTGTCCGTGAGTGTGGGCAAGTTGCAAATCTCAGGAGGGGCTGGGATCGATGGCGCGACCATTGTGGAGTTTGAAGAACAAATCGAATTAGGCGGAGCCATGGTCCTGCAACACGGGGATGTGGCGTTCAACGCGGCATCAACTGGAGTTCTGGGGGGATTGTATCCAGGAACAATTTCGATTGGTGGATGCCTGGCGGGATTTCAAATTTCGCCGAACGGGGCGCAGTCGAATATTCAGGCCCTGGTGAACGGCGCGGCCAGCGGAACGGCGATGACCACAGTGGCGGGACATCACTATGTTTTTACGACTCGCTTGTATGCACTCGAAATCTACCGCCGGCAACAAGTGTTTCATTCGTCGCAACATCCGGCGGGAAGCGGGCGGGGCGGAGCTGGGATGGCTGCGAATGTGAGATTGGTGCTCGAAGTCCACGAGATCGATCCGGCCAACCCCGCGACGCAGATCGCGGCGTCCACAGTGTTATACGACGGCGTGATTTCCAGCGCGCCCGAGTTCTGCAATTACGCACTGGTGAATGCGGCGAACCTGCAATGTGCGATTGCCTTTAGCCGGCTGATTCAGGCTGTGGACGCGGAGGTGCGGAGCGCGCTGCCGGGACAAAGCTACGTGACTCGGCTGGTCGGGACGCTCTCAGGGGGCGCCGAGTGCAACGTCACCAGCAGCGAGCTGGCGTTCTTCTCGAACTATGTGCCGGCCACAAACCAACTGATCGAAGTGCATTATCGCGGGCGGGGCCGAGCGTTGGCGCGAGTTACGAACCCTGCGAGCATCGCAGCGCAGCAGAGGGGAATCGACGATGGAGTACATGGTGCCGTCCGGCATGTAAAAGAACCCCTGGCGCGCACGGCGATGGACTGTGAAAACGCGGCGTTGGCCATCCTCGATGACGGGGTGATGGCTGCGTGGACGGGAGAATACAACACATGGAGCGATTTCCTTCCCGGCGATGCGCAGGACATTTTTCCGGGGGACGGGCTCAGCGTAAACTCGCCGTCGCGGGGAGCGATTTTTCAGGCCACGGTGAGAGAGGTAGAAATCACTTTGAAAGATCTGGACGGCGAACACAGTCTTTACCAGATCAAGTTTGCCAATGATGCAGCCAGCACGATTTCATTTGAACTTGAGGCTGCGAAGATCACAACTTCGTTGAATGTGCCGGCGGTGAGCAACACGCAGGTGGGTAGTATTTTTCTGGCGGACTTGACGGCAGCGGCGATCACGGCAGTGACTTCGACGACCGTCAGCATCGATGCCGGCGTCACAGCGCCGAGCGGCGGCGGATTCGAGGTGCGGTGGAGCGACGCGGGATGGGGCCCGGACAACGATCGCAATCTGGTGGGACGATTTGGCTCGCAAGCGTTCACCGTGCCGCGGCTGGGACGAGTGCAAACTTACTTCCTGCAGCAATATGACGCTTCCGTTCCACCGAGGTATTCCAGGTACTCGGGAAGTCTCCATGTGGATTATCCATTATGACGCGGCCCGAAGAAGAGTCCCCGAGCAGCCCGGCGCACTATACAGCAGCCGGGAAACAACCGCTGGTGGTGCGGGTCACGGACTCCGACTTTCAACGCGAAGTGCTTGCGAAGCTAGTGCGACTGGAGGCCAAGATGGACATTCTGTTTGGCAGTTATCAGCCTGGACGAATGAAGATGGCGGAAGATCGGATCGTTGCGCTGGAGAAAAGTAGCATTGAGAGACGAGTGTATGAACGACTGTTGAATGCGGCGATTACGATCGCGATTAGCGTGGCGATTGCCTTGCGCGATCGATTCAGGTAGTGATCCCAGATGCGAATTCGATTTCCTTCAGAGGTAGTAGGAGTCTCAGTGCACAAGCTGCAGTTATGAAGTAGGGGTCCTTCGACTGCGTGTCTGTTTCGCTTTGCGAAACAGACACTTCGCTCAGGATGACAGGGGCTCCTAACATTTTTTATAGGAGAACAGCGATGGATTTTCTATCCAAGCTTCTGCAGGGGATTGCGTTTGTTCCCGCAGTGGTTACAGGAATTGAGAATTTGTTTGGCAACCGGCCGGGAAGCGAAAAGAAAAATGCGGCGATCTCGTTTGTGGAGACTGCCTTGTCCATGGCGGGCGCGATCGAGAGCCGGGAAATCGTCGATGAGGCCGGGTTCAAGGCTGGGTTGAGCCTGGTAATCGATGGGGTGGTGCAGTGCTTGAACGCTTCAGTGTGGGCGAAGAAGCCGTCAGCTGTCGGGTCTCAGCTGTCAGCAACCCCATCTCAACCCTGAGTTCGCGTTCCCAATCCGCCGGGCCACTCTATCCGACTTCTTCGTTCCAGCCTTCCAGCGTCTTCTTTACTAAGGCCATGAACTGATCGGCTACTGCGCCGTCGATCAGGCGATGATCGTAGCCTAGCGTCAGATGAACGACCGAGCGGATGGCGATGGAATCGCTGCCCTGGTCGTCGGTGATAACCAACGGCTGCTTGGTGATTCCGCCTACTCCCATGATGGCAGCGTTGGGCTGGTTGATGATGGGCAAGCCAAATACTGCGCCAAACTGGCCGGGGTTGGTGACTGTGAAAGTGGAGCCTTCGACTTCTTCGGGTTTCAGCTTTTTGTTGCGAGCGCGCTCTCCGAGATCGGTGATGCCGCGTTGCATGCCGAGGAAGTTGAGTTCGTCGGCGTTTTTGAGGACGGGAACGATCAATCCCCAATCGAGGGCCACCGCGATGCCGACGTTGACATGGCGATGGTAGCGGATGCTTTCGCCTTCCAGTGATGCATTGATTATGGGGAATTGTTGCAGGGCGATAATCGCTGCGCGCACGAAGAACGGCATGAAGGTCAGGCGGGCACCGTTGCGCTGTTCAAAGCCTGATTTGTTTTTGGCGCGGATGTTGACGATGCGGGTGAAATCCACCTCGTACATGCAGTGGACGTGGGCGCTGGTACGGCGCGATTCGATCATGCGCTGGGCGATGATCTTGCGCATGTTGGTCATGGGCACGAGGTCGCCGGGAATGGCTGCGGGAGCGGGCCTGGGCGCCGGGGATGAAGCTGCGGCTACCGGAGCGGGACGGGATGGCGCTGGAGCGGCTTGGTTGCCGTCGATGAATGCCTGGATGTCCTGCTTGGTGATGCGTCCGCCGAGGCCGGTGCCGGTTACTTTTGCGAGATTGATGTTGTTGTCGCGGGCAATCTTTCGTACGAGCGGTGAGGAACGGGCGTGCTCGTCGCCTTCTTCTTCGGCGGATTCTTGTGGTGCAGCAATTGATTCGGGTTTAGGCGCAGCTGACGCTTCTTTTTTCTTGTCGGGTGCTTGAGCAGCGCTTTTCGCCGGAGCGGCGGCTTCGCCATCGGCGGCGATCGTGCCAACCACTGTGTTGACCTGGACGGTCGAGCCCTCGGAAACCTTGATGTCCTGCAAAACGCCGGAAGCGGGCGCGGGGATTTCGGCGTCTACTTTGTCGGTGGAGATCTCAAACAGCGGTTCGTCGCGCTGGACTTTGTCGCCGGGCTTCTTCAGCCACTTGGTGATGGTTCCCTCGACGATGGATTCGCCCATCTGGGGCATGACAATATCAGTCGGCATAATTCCCTTCCGTGCGGCCCGGATGCAAAGAGCGGGCTAGATCCAAATCCCTATTATATATAAAGAGTTGCAAGAGATTGGCAGGAAGCAAGTAACTATAGTGAGCTAGTTTGAATCTTGCTCTTCATTTGCGAGCTTCTTGAGGTTTGCCCCTGCCGTTTTTAGAATTGGCGGAGTCAAAATCGTGCCGTCTGACGCGACGACGAGCTGCAACTTTGTCGTCATGCTTCTTGCTCAATTTGTGCTTATTAGTGATTTTCATACTCTTTCGCCATCTCCCGGTTCTCTGCCGAGCTCTCAGTGTTTGTGCTCTTCTGGCTTTTCCGCCGGCTCAGGTTTTTCTGATTTCTCTTGGCCTGAAGATTGAGGACCGACTCCGAAAGATTTCTTCCAATAATCCTGCACACCCGGCGGCAGTTTTTCCACGTGCGACAGAAATGCTGTCACCTTCCACATGTCCTGCTCGCTCAAGGCCTTGTTCCACGCTGGCATGGCGGTATAGCGAACTCCGGTACGGATGGTATAGAAGAGGTGCCATTCGGGATCATCCGATGGATCGAGGATGAACTGCGGTGGTGGCGGATAAAAGGATTTTTCAAGCGGACTGGGCTTCCGGTCGAGCGTGCCGTGACAGAGAGCGCAGTTCATGGTGTAAATCTTCATGCCATCGATCAGGTTTTCGTCCGTGGGCAAGATTGGACTATTCGCACGGGGCGCGTGGCGATCCACAGAGGCGTCCAGGGCGGACATGGCGATGTGCATTTCAATGCGCGGGGGAACCGCGTCGGCGTTGGTGGGGACGAAGCCGAACATGGCCAGGGCCAAGCCACCTACGGCGAGAATGATAAGTGCGACCACCACCCCGAGAACGAAATTGCGCATTTCCCCTCCTACTGCGGGCTCAAAATCCCAACTCTCGATTTCAATACGCCTTCAGGCGGCGCGCTTCCCGCACCACATCGCTTACTTTTGGCAGGAAATATTCTTCCTGCGGCGGCGAAAAGGGCACGGGCGTATCCAGCGCGGTGATGCGAACGATGGGGCCATCGAGATCGTCGAAAGCTTCTTCGTTGATAATGGCGGCGAGTTCGCCGGCGATGCCGCCGGTACGCACGTCTTCATGCAGCAGAATTACTTTGTTGGTCTTCTTCACGGTCTGGGCGATGGCGTCGCGGTCGAGCGGCGAAAGTGTGCGCAAGTCCACAATCTCCACGTCAATTCCCTCTTTTGCCAATAGCTCAGCCGCTTCCAGGGCCACATGCACCATGGCGGCATAAGTAATGATGCTTAGATCGCGCCCTTCACGAGCCACCCGTGCCTTGCCGAGAGGCACGATGTAATCTTCCGCCGGCACTTCTTCTTTGATGCGGCGGTAGAGATACTTGTGCTCGAAGAAAATGACCGGGTTGTTGTCGCGGATGGAAGCCTTGATCAAGCCTTTCGCATCGTATGCTGTCGCCGGACATACGACTCTCAAACCAGCAGTGTGGACGAAATACATTTCGTTGTTCTGGGAATGAAAGGGGCCGCCATGAACCCCGCCACCGCTGGGCCCGCGCAGGACAAGCGGCGCAGGGGGACCCCACAGGTAATGGGTCTTGGCTACCATGTTGGTGATCTGGTTGAAGGCGCAGCCGATGAAGTCCATGAACTGGAATTCGGCGACCGGGCGCATCCCGGTAAGAGCGGCGCCGAAAGCTGCGCCAACAATGGCGGACTCGGCGATGGGAGTATCGATGACCCGTTCGGCGCCGAAGCGATCGATGAAACCGTCGGTGACTTTGAATGCGCCGCCGTAGATGCCGATGTCTTCCCCAATACAGAAAACGGTGGGGTCGCGCTCCATTTCCTCCCAGATACCCTGGCGGATGGCTTCGAGATAGGTGAGTTGAGGCATGATTTCGGATATGACTGCCCTAACAATATATTCCAAAGGTCGAGGTTTGCGCTGGCGAGGCCGTTGCTAAGGGGCGTTAACCCTGCGGGTCAGGGACAGCGGGGGCGGCTATCCCTACGTGGGCCTTTTGTTTTATAGTCGGTCTTGGGGAGCCCCTGAAAATGTTACGAATGCTGCTGCATTGGTTCGTCACTGCGCTGGCGGTCTGGATCACCTCACGACTGATACGTGGCTTTTATGTGAGCGGTGCGGAGGCGGCGTTGATCGCCGCCGTCGTGATCGGCCTGGTCAATGCCACGCTGGGAGCCGTCCTGAAAGTTGTTACCTTCCCTTTGACTGTTCTTACCCTGGGAGTTTTCTGGTTTGTCATCAACGCAGCCATGATTGAACTGGCGTCACAATTCGTGCCGGGGTTTCACATTGCGAGTTTTGCGGCTGCGTTTTGGGGCGGAATTGTGTTGACGGTGGTCAATATGCTGCTGAAGTGGCTGGTTTTGCCATCGAAAGAACGAGACTGATTTTGGAACTTTAGTAATAATTTTCCCTCACGAAACCTGCATTTGCGATGTTTCCCGGTGATAGACTCGGGCTGCGTTTTCTGCGGAAGGCGCGCGTGCCGGGGAAATGGCAGCCGATTCCGCATCAAGAATTACTCCCCCGGGGCATCCTAAGTTGACCACCACAAACGCCGAGAAGCCGACGCAACCGTTGTCCGCGCGTCCCACGCCGGTAATCGTGCTGGGTGGCGGGGTGACCGTGGCAGCGGTGCTGATCCTGCTGGCGCGAGCCGGGATACCCAGTTACGCAGTTTGTCCACCGTCGGATTTCGTGAGGCGTTCGCGCTGGTACCGCAGGCTACCCTCCGTCCGCAACCCCACACCGGAAAATCTGGCCGAGTTACTGGAGAAGCTAACCATCGAACGGGCGGTCCTGATGCCGTGTTCCGATGACTGGCTGACTGCGGTCGCGGCTCTTCCCAGTGGACTAGCAGAGAGATTTCCCTCCAGCGGGCCAACGGCTTGCAGCATTGAAGTGCTGGTGGACAAGTGGCGCTTTGCCCAATTGCTGGACGAGGAAGCAGTGCCCCATCCGCGAACCCATCTCATCGGCTCGCTGGCCGAGCTGGCTACGCTGCCGCCTGCCGAATTCCGCGGCGCGATTTTGAAACCGCTTTCGTCGGTCGACTTTTCCAGCAAATATGGGGTCAAAGGCTTTGTGGTGGAGAGTCAGAATGAGGCTCTGAGGCTCATGGCGGACCTGGAGTTTCCCATCATGCTGCAGGAATTCATTCCGGGACCTCCGACGGCTGGGTATTTTCTCGATGGCTTTGTGGACCGCAACGGACGGGTCTGCGGATTACTGGCGCGGCAACGCCTGCGCATGAGCCCTCCCAAGCTGGGGAACAGCACCTTGATGGTCAGCGTGCCGATGAGCGAGGTCGCGGCGGCGGAAGAATCGCTCCGGCGATTGCTGGGGCGGATGCAGTACCGGGGAACTTTCAGCGCGGAATTCAAACGCGACGAGCGGGATGGGCAATTCAAACTGTTCGAGATCAATGCGCGGCCCTGGTGGTACATAGAATTTGCGGCGCGCTGCGGGGTGGACGTCTGTTCGATGGCTTATCAAGACGCATTGGGCCAGCCGGTGCAGGTGGTGAAGGAATATGAGGTAGGACGGCGTTGCGTTTTCTTTGTGAATGATATCCGGGCCTGGAGAGAGCAGCGCAAAGATGGTCCAGGGGAGAGTTTGTGGTCGTGGACGCGCCCCTGGTTTGGCGCGGACGGAACCCCGTTTCATTGGAATGATCCCTGGCCGGCGGTGGCTTATGCGCGCCGCTTGCTGCGTGAACATAAGATACGACGGAACCGCGAAAAGATGCAGGAGCTACTGCGGCGCCAGCCTACGCCATCGACTCAGCGCAAATCCAGCATATAAGTTAGTTTGGTCGGGACGGGCAGATTTGAACTGCCGACCCCTCGCACCCCAAGCGAGTGCTCTACCAGGCTGAGCCACGTCCCGACGGAAGGAAACCCGCAGCAGCGTAAGCCGGAGGCGGGTGGAGTTGACTGGAGAATTTTACACTAGCGGAGCGGGTTCCGTCAGGTTGGGGCGTTCGTTCGCCTCGGTGAGCTGCAAACTTAGAACGCTGACCCTGCGGGTCAGGGACAGCCGAGAGCCTGCCCTGCGCGAAGTCGAACGGGCGGCTATCCCTACGTCAGCTTCTTCTTCCCGGAATGCTTACGAGGCTTTTCTGGTTCGAGGACGGCGAACTGGATTTTCTTTTCTACGGGATCGATGCGATCGACCAGCACGCGTACTTTTTGTCCCATGCTGTAAATCCGGCGATTGCGGAAGCCAATGATTTCGCGAGTGTTTTCGTGGTAGGTGTAGCGATCGTCGGTGAGGCTGTTTAGAGGAACCAGGCCTTCGATAAACAGGTCAGTGAGTTCCACGAAAAAACCGAACTTGGTGACGCTGATGATTAACCCATCAAAATCTTCACCGACGCGGTCCTGCATGAACTTGACCTTCTTCCATTCCATCAGTCCGCGCTCGGCTTCGTCGGCGCGGCGCTCCGAGTGGCTGGACTCTTCGGCGATATCGTGAAGTTCTTCGAGAGGGATGGGACCGGTGACAGGTTCAAGCGATTCGCGATGAGCGGCGTGATCGCGGCGTTTGGACCAGGGAGATGGAGCGTTTGCGGCGTGGCGTTTGCCTTCGGCACGCGCGTGCTCATTCGTCGGGGACTCGGACGCAGCGTTTAAGCGCCGTTCTTCCACGGTGGTGGACGGCGTTAAGAAGACTCCGATGGGAACATCACCGTCCCAACACTCGGGCGAGTCGCGCAGAACTTCCTTCAGGATGCGGTGGATGATGAGGTCGGGATAGCGGCGGATCGGCGAGGTGAAATGGGTATAGCTGGCCGCCGCCAGCGCGAAATGGCCCACATTCTCCTCGGAATAACGAGCCTGCTTTAGAGATCGCAGCATGAGGAAGGAAACGATTCGCTCTTCCGGCGTACCGGCGATCTTCTCGGCCAGTTTCTGATACATGCGGGGCGTGATGTGAACTTCTTTGGGGATTTCGATTTCTTTCGTCCGCTTGCCCGTCCCGTAGTTGGCGCGGCGGTCGGACTTGAACTGCATACGCTGAATGGGCAGCGGGCCCACGCCCAGGGAATACCCAAATGTTGCGGCGATGACTTCAAAGTCGTAGACGCGCTTGGCGTCGGGCTTTTCGTGGATGCGATAAAGCGACGCGACGCGTTTATTTTCCAGATATCCGGCCACGCACTCGTTGGCGGAGAGCATGAACTCTTCGATCAGACGGTGCGCGATGTTGCGCTCCGAGCGGGTGATGCTCTTCATCAGCCCCAGGTCGTCGAATTCGATGACCGGCTCGGGCAGATCAAAGTCGATGGAGCCACGGCGCTTGCGTTTGCGATTCAGGATCAAAGCGAGGTCGCGCATTAGCTCGAAAGTGCCGACGAGCGGAGCATAGCGCTCACGCAGGGTCGCGTCGCCGTCGAGCACAGCGCTTACATCCGTATAGGTCATCCGTTCTGCAGAGCGGATGATGCCTTCGCACAATTCGTAGCCGACGATATCTCCGCGAGGATCAATCTCCAGGACACAGGACATCACCAAGCGTTCGACCTGGGGGCGCAAGCTGCAAATGTCGGTTGAGAGTTCGAGCGGCAGCATGGGCACGGCGCGGTCGGGAAAGTAGACGCTCGTACCCCGCAGATGAGCTTCGTGATCGAGGGCCGAGCCAGGGGTGACGTAATGGGCGACGTCGGCAATATGCACTTGTAGTTCGAAGTTGCCATTTTCGAGTTGACGGACAGTGACGGCATCATCGAAGTCGCGGGCGGTTTCGCCGTCAATGGTGACGATGGGAATGTCGCGGAAGTCGCGGCGCTTGTGGGCCTCGCTGGCTGGGATGATCGGCTCGGCTTTCTGAGCTTCCGCGAGGACGTCTGGCGGGAAGATGTGAGGAAGATGAAATTTGCGGATGATGACTTCGACATCTACACCGAAGTCATCTTCATAGCCGAGGATTTCGACTACGCGTCCGCGGGGGTTCTGGGTGGCGGTGGGCCAGTCGGTAATTTCGACATCGACGACCACGCCTTCGAGATCCTTCCAATCAGCCCGTCGCGCGACCTCTTCGCCGAGAACACGGTGAACACTTTTCTTGGTCTTTTTCTTGATCACATCATCGGGGGCCTGCACTTCGGGATACTCCATCCCTGGCGGAATGATGATTTCCTGGGCGATCTTTTGATCGATGGGGGTCACGTAGTTGCGGCGCGGGCTGTAATGAAAAATGCCGACGATCGTGGTGTGAGCGCGGGTGACGGAACGGAGGATGCGACCTTCGGCGCGTCCATCGGGGCGGATGGCGCCCATTTCGACCAGCACCAGATCACCGTGCATGGCCAGGCCCACGGCGGGCGGCGGAATGAAAATGTCTCCTGCGAGACGCGCTTTGAGACTGGCATGAAGCGATGTCGGATCGGGCGTGACGAAGCCGAAGCCGTCGCGGTGCATGCTTAGTTTTCCGACGACCAGATTTTTATTCGCCGCCGCCGCCGCTTGCGGAATGGCGTAGTGGCTGGAATCGACCTGAACCAGTTGGCGACTGGTAACCAGACTTTGCAGGCGGCTCGATAATTCCTGGCGGGCTTCCCCGTGGAGTCCGAGTTCGCGTACCAGTTGCTTGAACCCCGCAGTGCGCTTGGGCTGGCGCTCGATCTTTTTCAGGATGGCGGAATCGGAAAGCATGGGAACCGTCGTTGGTCGTTCGTCCTTGGTCGTTGGCTTGGGACCCTAGAATTTTATAGCTACCAGTTGTCGCCTCCACCGCGCGGCGGCCATACACCCAGCATACGGCGCAGCATGGCGATTTGTCCGATGTGATAGCTGTTATGCACCATGGTCTGCCAGAGGACATCGCGCACGGAATAAGCACGTTGCTCCTGGCTGGGTTGCATGACGTCGACTGCGCGATCCAAATCGCGCCCTTCCGCCAGAGCGGATAGATCTTCGACCAAGGTGCGGAAATCCGCAGTTGCCTGCTGCCATTCAGTCTCGTTCGCCGGAACAGGCGCTGCCGGCCAACTGCCGTCGGCATGAGTTGGATAAGCGGGACGTTCACCACGAATTCTTTTCAGCTCATAGCCCATCCAGTAATTCATGTGGAAGACAAGCTGCCAGATGGAATGGGGAAAGCCGGCGAGGTGTTGGATGGCAAGTTTGAGGGTCAAGCCTTCAACACAGGCCACCGGGTCGACGTGGGCTCGCTTGCCGCGAAACAGTTCGCGCAATGTCAGTTCGGAGTCTGGAGAAATCGCCATGGCTTCAAATCAGGTACTCAGGCGCTGAAGCGCGTTATGAAGAGCAAAAACCTTTATCGAGCGATTAAGCGCTGCGCCACCCAAAATCCTGCGCTTCAGCAAAACTATTCAGGCGCGAGTCTTCGGGAAATATTTTTCTTCAAGGATTCCGCGATGATGCAGTTCGTGCCCGGCAATGATCCAAGCCAGCGCCCGTACGCTGACTTCGCTCTTGTTGGCGATGCCACGGCGCTGCCACGCGGTCTCGTCAAGATTGCGCAGCAAAGATACTGTGGCGCGGCGCACGGCGATGAAATCTTCAATCAAGTCAGCGAGGGGGATGGCCGGAAAGGGAGCGTTGCGAACATAGTCGTCCTGCTCGAAACCTTCCATCGGCGTGGGGTCGTTGCGCGAGATGCGCAAAGCGCGATAAGCGAAGACGCGTTCGGCATCATTGATGTGCCCCAGGACTTCCTTTGCGCTCCATTTGCCGGGAGCGTAGCGGGAGTTGCCATCGGCCTCGTCGCGGCAGGAGAGGAGTAGCAAGGTGTCGCGGCGTTGTTGCTCAAGGGTTTCGAGGATGTCGTGATCGGAAACCAGCGAAATATAGCGTTCGTAGTAAGGAGCGTATTCGCCAGGTTGCGGTTTCGAGGCGTGCGAGGTCAGAATCATCGTTGTTTCCTGATTGAGGAATTTATGATCCAAAATGGTCTTCAAAAGCATACTACCCCGCGCATTGTGGATGGGGGCCGGGAAGTGGAAGATTTACACCGGCCGAGTAAGCTTGATCCGATGGATGATGGGAGCAAAGGTGGTTCCTGGGAGGGAAGTCATCTTGGAAACTAATGAAAACATGGATTTCCACAGCTCACATTACAATTCGCGGAGTAAAATGGGGTTTGGTCACCCAAGTGCGGGTTGGCCTTTGATAGTCCATCGTTATTCAGCCCATTCAGGAAAGGAACTTGCGACATGTGGAAGCCGACAAATCAGCCTGTGACCCCATCCCGGCCGGGGGAGCCGGAGCGTCCGTCTCCGACATTTTCGACGCCGACTGCTCCCGCGGTGAGCGAAACTCCAGCCGCGCCGCGTCCTGTGGCCGCCACGAGCACGGCAGACCAAGCGACGATTGGTAAGTCGCTGGTTATCAAGGGTGAGGTGACCGGTTCCGAGTCGCTTTATATTGATGGCCGCGTGGAAGGCTCAATTAACCTTGCGGGAAACCGGGTCACGGTGGGCCGCAATGGTGTGGTCTCGGCCAATATCAATGCACGTGAAATCGTTGTGCTGGGGAAAGTGCGGGGGAACTTGACTGCCAGTGACCGCGTGGATATCCGCAGCGACGGCTCGTTGACCGGCGATGTGGTAGCGGCCCGTATCTCGATAGAAGATGGCGCGTTCTTCAAGGGCGGCATTGACATTCGCAAGGCTGGCCAGAAGCCGAACGGCGAAGAAGTTAAAACACCAGCGGCGACGGCCGAAGTGGCGGCGGCGCGGGCATAGTTTTTCGACCGGGCTGAATCTGAAGATTCAAACGGCGGGCGATCTCAGGTATTGAGGGCGTCCGCTGTTTTCGTTTGGCGGCGGCGCAGATCTCGCGGCAACTGGGATCGAGTCATCCACAATCCGGCGGCAACTGCGGCGGCCCAGGTGACCGTGATTAAGCCAAGCGCTTTGAGATCCGCAGAGCGGCTGTTATTCACTAGCACCATGCGGGCCACCTGATAGCTCAGTAGACCGGCCAGTGTCGCCGTAAATCCAGCTTTCCCCAATTCTCCCCAAGGCAGGCCACTGGCGGGCACCAATTTGCGTTGATGGAGAAGTATGGCCAGAACTAGGCAGTTCGCCGCGATGCCCAGGTTGGAAGCCATAACGAGACCGACCACTGAGTACGCGCGGAAAAGCGCGGCATACAATGGTAGCGATGCCAGGGTCACGATGCTGCTGGCCACCATGGGAGTGAGTGTGTTTCCTGCGGCATAGAATGCGCGTGCATAGAGACCTTGCGCCGACCAAAATATCAGGGAGGCGGAAAACCAGAAAAAGTAAAGCGCAATTTGCTGGCTGTCGGCAAAAGTTAAGTGGCCGCGGCGATAAACCAGGTCGATCAACGGCAACGAGGCGGCCATCATGAATCCCGTGGCGAGAAGTGCGGTGGCAACGATCTTGTAGATGGATGCGTTGACCGTCTCGGCAAACTCTTGCATTTTCTTCTCGCTAAACAAATGGGCGAAGAACGGCAGCGAGGCCTGACTGGTGGCTTGGCCCAGGACCGCGATGGGCACCGCCATCAGACGCTTGGCGTAATTCAGGCGCGTGATCTCACCGACACCACCCGAGGCAAAATGGCGGAGGATCCAATCATCAGCCGAGACCAGGGAAACCCCGAGCATCAATGGAATTGACATGCGCACCCATTCACGAAAAGCTGGGTTGCGCACGTCAAACGAGATGCTGTAGCCGGTACCGACCCGGGCCGCCGCAATGACATTAATCAGGAAAGGCCCGACAAACATTCCTACGACTGCGCCATACGCGAGCGCGGAAATTCCGAGTGGACGGGCGAATAATACTCCTCCGAGGATGATGGAAGCGTTATAGACCAAGGGCCCGAGCGCGGGAATCAGAAACAGCCGCCGCGAAAGCAGAACTGCGGAAACTACGCCGCCGACGTAGAAGAAGATCTGGGCTGGCAACAGGATCCGGGTTAGATGGACGCAAAGGGCCAATTGCGACGGGCTGAAGCCGTCGAACCACCAGCGGGTGATCTGGGGGGTGAAGATTTCGGTGAGAATGACACCGATACCCAGCACGCTCGTCATCACCGTGATAATGACGGAAAAGGTTTTCTGCGCGTCTTCTTCCCTCTTCTCCGCGAGAAACCGGGTGTAGATCGAAATGAAAGTGATGGAGGCGGTTCCGCCGGCGAGTATGTAGTTCAACCAATCCGGGATGGTGAAACCGGCGTTGTAGGCGTCTGTGAGGGCCCCGGCTCCGAAAGCCCAGGCAATATACGCCTCGCGCACGTAACCGATGACGCGAGAGAGCATGATCGCGGACATCATCAAGAGGGTTGCGGAAAATGCGGTGTGCTGATGCGAGGGCTGGAACTGACGCAGCACGCGTTGCGAGAAGCTGTTCGGCTGCTTCGATTCAGGAGTCTCTGCGGAATTCGTCATTCAGGGGCGATTCTACACGCAACCGAAGGCGTTTCTCGCGTGCGAACTCGGATAGGAACAAGCAATCTTACGGTTATCATTCTCGGATATGGCAATACTTCCGGGGTGTACGATCGTCCCCTGCGAAGTCCTCTCCCAAAATGCAATTTTGACAGCTTCGTTGGCACACCGCATAATCCGGAACGTGGCTGATTCCAATCCTACCGATCGTTCTCTCCGCTCTCCTGTTCTACGGCGGTCCTTCCGAAAAACATTCCCATCGGCGGTTCGCGGTGAAGGGGTTTATGTGTGGGACGCGGAAGGCAAGCGGTATCTCGACTTCTCGGGATCGGCGGCGGTGAACTTCATTGGACATGGCGTGCCCGAGATTTCCGCAGCCATGATCGAGCAGGCGAGGCAACTCGAGTTCGTTCACACCAGTCAATTTACGACACCAGTGGCCGAACAATATGCACAGGAATTGCTGGATTTCGGCGGAGAGAACTTTCGCGGAGGGGCGGTGTACTTCACTTCCAGTGGTTCTGAATCGACAGAGACTGCCCTCAAGTTGGCCCGGCAATATCAGGTAGAGATCGGACAAGCAAAGCGCTATCAGATACTGAGCCGGACGCAGAGTTATCACGGATCAACCCTTGGAGCTTTGGCAGTTTCTGGAAACAAGCGGCGGCGGGAAATCTATTTGCCCATGGTGCGGGAATTTGCCCATGTGGGGACTCCCTACTGCTATCGCTGCAATTATGACTGTACGGATGGCTGTCGGAACTGTGGACAGGAATACGCGGCAGAGTTGGAGCACGCGATTGAAGCAGCTTCCGGCGGAGTGGCGGGATTCATCTTTGAGCCGGTCAGCGGAGCCACACTCGGAGCTGTCGTGCCGCCGCCAGGATATCTACAGAGCGTCGCGGAGGTTTGCCGTAAGCATGGTGTCTTGCTGATTGCCGACGAAGTGATGACCGGCATGGGGCGTACAGGGCGCAACTTTGCCAGCGAGCATTGGGGCATTGCGCCGGATATCTTAGTTGCGGCAAAAGGACTTTCCAGCGGATATGCGCCGTTGGGGGCGGTCATCGCGACGAAGAAAGTTGTAGATGCGGTTGCCGGGGGCTCGGGAGCCTTCCTGCATGGCTTTACTTACAATGCGCATCCCGTTTCTTTAGCGGCTGGGAGAGCGGTACTGCAATGTCTACAGAAACAGAAGCTCGTGCAAGCGGCCGATTCTGGCCGCGACGACTCGTTAGCCAGCGCCTTGCGGATCGCACTTGAACGCCTGCGGAATTTGGAGGTGGTGGGCGACGTCCGAGGCATTGGATTGTTGTGGGGAGTCGAGTTCGTCGCAGACAAAACCACCAAGAGGCCTTTCCCACCTGAATTAAATCTCGCGGGAAAAATTGCGCAGGCTTCGTCAAAGCGCGGATTGCTCGTCTATCCCATCCAGGGATGCGTTGACGGAGATTCTGGCGACCATGTGTTGATTGCGCCTCCAGCGGTAATCACTAGAGAGCAGATCGAATGGGCTGTGAATGAGTTGAAAATTGCGATTGATGAGACGTCCGGGAAGAACTAATCGCTTCCAGCTACCGTGATTTGCATTTCATTTGAAGACCTATCTCTAAAACCCACAATGGTTTAACGGTTGACCTACAGTTGATCCCCAATTTACCTGCAGTGTATTGCCGCTTCTCCTTTCTCGGAGGAGATTGACTGCTGAAGCAGCCGAGGAGGGCGCAATGGCAAGTCCACTGATTGATTTCTGTGAGCAGACAAACCCCAAGATTCTGAACGAAGTCCGCCAGTCTGAATTTCGGAGCGCGAACCGGGTTCAACAGAGTTTTCTGACCTCGATAGAAAAGCGAGTATTGCTATGGTTGGGGGAAAGTACCCCGGCTTGGATTAGTTCCGACCACCTGACCGTCCTGGGCTTTGCCGCCCAACTTATGGCTGGAGTCAGCTATGCGCTCGCGCGACGCGACCGCGACTGGCTGCTGGCGGTCATCGGATTCCTGGCTTTGAACTGGCTGGGCGACAGTATGGACGGCACGCTGGCGCGAGTGCGGCAACGACAGCGTCCACGATACGGGTTTTATGTGGATCACATGCTGGATAGTGTAGGGTCCCTTGTCCTAATGGGAGGGCTCGCGCTGTCGGGATACATGCATCCCTACATTGCCATCGGACTGCTGATCGGCTTCCTGCTGCTGTCCGTGCAATCCTACCTCGCGACCTACACGCTGGGCCAGTTTCAACTTTCGTTCTGGAATTTCGGGCCGACGGAATTGCGTATTCTGCTGGCCATCGGCAATCTGGCGTTGTTTCGCTGGCACATTGTTCTCAAAGGACACTACCGCCTATTCGATCTTGGAGGGATAGTCGGGATGATAGGCATGAGCTTGATGCTGGTTTATTTCACTGGCCGCAATACCTACCGCCTATACATGGAAGAAAGGATTCCATGATTCGCGAAAAGACGATCGGCGAAGAGTGGCGCACCCGGGGTGCACGTTGGCTGAAATTCAATGTCGTTGGCTGGATCGGGATCGGAGTGCAGTTTTTGGTCTTAACGGTTCTGAAAACGGACCTGCACCTTGATTATCTGCCGGCGACAGCTCTAGCGGTAGAAGCGGCCGTGGTGCACAACTTCCTGTGGCATGAGAGGCTCACGTGGGCGGATCGGAGAAAGGGCCGGGGTCTCGCACGGTTCCTAAAATTCAACCTGACCACCGGCTTGTTCTCGATTGCTGGAAACCTTCTGGTAATGAAGCTGCTGGCCGGGGTCCTGGCCCTGCAGTTCTTGGTGGCGAATGGAATAGCGATCGGGATCTGCTCGATCTGCAATTTTGTAGTGAGCGACAGGTTCGTTTTCCGCATGCAGTCCAGGATTCCAGATCGCAACTGAGCGGACGAATTCCGAATTCTAACTGCTGCGGAGCTAATCCGTGTGCTGGCGCTCGACCGACCATACATCTTCCGGCTTTTGCTCGAAGGGATAAACGTGCACCATCCAACCGAAGATCTGGGGCAGGAACTTTCCGCCAGCAGCGTCGCAATCTGCCTGGGTCACGATGGAACCGCGTAGTCCGAACTGCGGATGCGGCGCGTCGATTTCGTTCTTTTTGTCGGCCGGAGGCAGGCACAGGTTGACGTGGGCATGCCATTGGGCAACGCTGAGCGGGATGCGCGAGTCGAGTTCATTTTCCGGTGCGTCTTTGGCCGCCGTGTACATCACGCCAATCAACTTGTAGCCCTCGCCCTGCTTCTCGTAAAGCAGAGATGTAGGATGGTCGGGATTGAACTTTCGCCTCGCCTCAAAGGCGTACCAATAGTTGGTGAAGTGATACATTTTCTGCGGCCGGTCGGGCATGAAGATCTTAAAACCGTCGGCAAGGGCAACTTTATAGTCGGTATATTTTTCGGCGGCCCTGTGCGCAGCGTCCGCAACCTGGTTCGCCTTTTCCCGATCGCCCGGTTTCAGGGGACGCAATGCGGTCATCTTCATATGCGGGCCCATGTCCATGTGGTGGCCCTCCATGGATTGCATGGCGCCGGCGGTGCCGGTGTTACTCATGCCCGGCATGTCGTGCATGTCAGAGGCGCTCATGTTGGACACATTCATCTTCGACATATCATGCGAAGACATGTCCTGCGAGCCGCTCGATGATTTTGGTTGTTGCGCCGAAAGGGCTGAAGATAGCAGTCCGGTAGCAAGAGCGATGGCCAAGGAGCGTCTACTCGTAGCACTCATAAATGGTGGTCTCCCGATATCTCGTGTTGTATTAACCCTGCCCCAGACGCTTTGTTTCTGCAATTATTGGGGCGGGGTTTGTAGTTACGGCAGTAATGCAGGGCAAGACTCGATAGAACAAGACTATGTCTTTTGAATCAATCCAACCCCGGCCAAAACCTGATCAACCGCATCCTTGCCCGAGCGAACGCAATCGGGCACACCGATGCCGCGATATCCGTTGCCGGCCAGCGCCAGCCCGGGAAGCCGCTGCCGCAGGTTCTCGATGCGGTCCAACCGTTCGAGATGGCCGACGTTGTACTGCGCCATGGAAGACTTCCATTTGTACACGCGGGTGAACAGTGGGTCGGCGGTAATGCCGAGTATCTCGCGAAGTTCGGTTCGCACCGCGCTCACGATTTGTTCGTCGGAAAGCGCGAGCGCGGATTCGCCCCGAGTCCCGCCCAAAAAACAACGAAGCAAGGCGCGGTTGCGGGGAGCGCGATGGGGGAACTTGTTGTGTACAAAGGTGGCGGCAACCATTCGCTTCCCTTCGCTGCGCGGCACCAGAAAGCCGAAGCCTGCAGGAAGCGACGAACGTACGCTATCGTCATAGCCGAGCGCGACCGTGACCGACGAACTGTAGCTGATTGCGTTTAGCTCTTGCGAGAGCTCTCCGCTTGCCGTCTGAAGCAAGACTGCGGCACTTGGGGCGCTGGTGGCGACGATCACGGCGTCGAATTGCGTGGAACCGTTGCTCGAAGTGAGCCACCATGCTCCGGATTGCGGTTGCACTGATGCCACCTGTGAATTGGGCTGAAGAGATGAGGCCGGGAGTCGCGCGAGCAGCGCATCAACCATCTGCTGCATTCCATTTTTCAATGACGTGAACAACGGCTTCGCAGAAGTGGCCTCAGCTTTCTTGCGGGCCGACAACATGGCCCGACCTAAACTGCCGTGAGTGGCTTCCATTGCAACGAATCGCGGCAATACAGCGCGCACACTCAGCCGGCTGGCTTCGCCACCATAGACTCCTGAGAGCAGCGGGTCGGCTAGTCGCTCCACCATCTCGCTGCCATAGTGCCGGCCAACCAGCGAGGCGACAGACTCATCGGCATCAATTCTGTGGGGCGGAAGGAACCACTCTCGAGCAATTTTGAACTTGGTACGAGTCGAAAATAACGGCGAAGCAAGGGACGGAAAGATTTTAGTCGGCACCATGAACATCAGGCCATCGGGCAGTGTGACCAATCTACCTTTCAGCAGAATGTAGGTTTTGCGCTCGACATCATTGGAACCAATGAGCTGATCGCCGAGACCGAGTTGGTGGCAAAGTCGGCTCGCCCAGGGCTTCTCCGTAAGAAACGAATCGGGCCCGGCTTCAATCAGGCAATCGTCGATTCGTTCCGTGAAAAGCACGCCGCCGAAACGAGAACTGGAATCGAACAGCACATAGGTAAGCGCCTCCCCCGCGCGGCGCTTTTGCTCGAGCGCAAAGGCCGCAGACAGCCCGGAGATGCCTCCACCGATAATTGCGACGCGTGTCATGAATTCGCACACGGATTCGAGCGAGCGGAACTAGAGAACCGCGCTCCCACTAAGCCTGGTTGGTTCCCGAGTCAATCTTGAGCGAGCCAAATCCGCCAGCGCCGCCGTTAGCAGCGGCGAACCATTCAACGACTCGGCGCGCCACAACCGCATCTCCTGCTTCTCGGCGAATTCTTTGAACGCGATGTCGATGTCATACAACACCTCGACATGATCGCAAACAAAGCCGATGGGCTGGATAAACACCCCCCGGTGGCCCTTTTCGTTGAGGTTGAGTATGGTCGCTTCGACCGTGGGCCCCAGCCAGGCTCCTCCCGACATGCCTTGACTCTGAAAAGCAAACGCCCAGTCCTCGGAGACGAGCGAGACTTCACGGGCGACGAGCGCCGCAGTTTCCTTGGTTTGAGTTTCGTAAGGATCACCATCTGTGATCGTACGCTGTGGAACACTGTGGGCCGTGAAGATCACAGGAACCTTCGCGCCAGCCTCCTGGCAGGCGGGGTCCCATCCGGCGTGGAATTTCTCGGCGAATGCCTTGATTAAGAGCGGATGGTCGTGCCAGGACTCTACAAAATCGACGGTGAAACGTCCTTCGCTATTCTTTGCCAGCGCCGCGCGATAAAGTCCCACACTGGTGCGCGAGTTCTGCGGCGCGAGGCAGATCGTGACCACGTGCTGAATGCCGTCTGCCACGATAGCTTTGGCGGCTTCATCGATGAAGGGCTTCCAATTCCGCATTCCGGCATAGACCGGCAATCCTGATTCCCGGGCCAGAAGGTCACGTTGCTCGAAAGTCCAGCAAGTCAGCGGGGACGAACCGATGAGTCCATAGCGGTGTTTCACTTCCTCAATCACTTCAGACGGAAGTGGGCGTCCCCCAGTGACGTGAAGCAGGAACTCTGGGACATCATTCACGGAAACGGGGCTGCCGTGCGCCAATAGCAGAACTGCGGATTTGTCTGAAACGGTCAATTCCTGTTCCTAAGAATTCATAGGGACGACGTCCTGGCAGAATGTTCCTGAACGAACCGTGCCAGATCTTTCACATTCTCCACCGGCGTTTCCGGGAGGATGCCATGACCCAAATTGAAGATGTGGCCGGGACGTCCGCCTGCGAGCTGCAGGATATTTTCGGCGCTCGACTTGATTTCGTTCCACCCCGCAAATAGCAGAACCGGGTCAAGATTTCCCTGCACTGCGCGGTCGTGCCCAATGCTGCGCCAGCCCTCATCGAGCGGGATGCGCCAGTCGAGTCCAATGACATCAGCGCCAGTCTGCCTCATCGAAGGAAGCAGTGTAGCGCTGTCCGTCCCAAAGTAAATGATGGGAACACCCGACCGTTGCAGCATCTTAATCATCTCAGTAGTATGTGGCAGGACATAGCGACGATAGTCTTCCACGCTGAGGCAACCAACCCAACTGTCGAAAATCTGCAGGACATCGGCTCCTGCGGTTACTTGTGCGGCCGCGTACTCGGCAACCACCTGAATCAACTTACTCAGCAGTACGTTCCACGCGACAGGGGACGAGTACATCATTTTCTTGGTGTGAACGTAATTTCGCGAACCGCCACCTTCAATCATATAACTGGCGAGCGTGAAGGGCGCGCCACAAAATCCGATGACGGGAAGCCGGTCGCCGAAATGCTTGCACACCAAGCCAACAGCTTCTGAAACGTAGCCCAGGTCCGCGGCGCGATCAGTGCGGAGGCGGGCGATGTCTTCCTTCTCCCGCAACGGATTCTCGATCACCGGGCCTTCGCCGGTTGAGAAGTGGAAGGGCAAGCCCATGACCTCTAACGGAAGCAGCAGATCGGCAAAAATGATGGCCGCATCCACCCCCAAAGCCTCGGCAGCTGTGATTGTAACTTCAGCCGCGATTTCCGGCTTCTTGCAAATCTCAATCAGGGAATACTGTTTGCGGACAGCGCGGTATTCCGGCATGTAACGGCCCGCCTGGCGCATGAACCAGACCGGCGTACGATCCACGGGCTGGGACCGGCAGGCCTTCACGAAGCGGGATTCGGGGGATGCCATGAACTCTCAAATGTAGCACTTCGGGACTTGTTTAGTGCCGAACCGCGGGGGAAAAGCCTTCCGGTGGTTAAAGCGTTTTCCGTCTCGGCTCACCGGATTCCCGCGGTTACCACGTATTACCAGTGGGCCATTACGTCTGGGGAGGCGCAATCCGCGACTCGATCCGGAAGTGTGAAAATCATTTCTCTCTGGGGCCGGGCCGCCTCGTCGAAGTCCGCCATTTGCGCGAATTCCTGATTGGCTACCCGAGTGCACTAATCATTTCGCTGGTCGCAGTGCTTTGAGTTTAAGGGTTGCAAGAGCCCAGCAAGATGAGGGGGAATGTATGTTGCGTTTCACGCGTCTGATTACTTTGGTCATCTCGGCGTTCTTATTGTCGGGTGCAGCTTTCGCTGATTCGATGGTCTCGATGGCGTTCATGGGACCGGGCGGGAACAACGGCGGCGGGGTGTACACCTATCCCTACAACTTCTCGATCAATGGCGGGGCCCCAACCTCCTTAATCTGCGACGCATTCGATAACGAAGTCGTCTCCGGCGAGACTTGGACTGCAAACATGTCCGGCCTATTGAGCGGCAACGGGCTCTGGGGAGGGCAACTCACCAACTACAAAGAGGCAGGACTCATTTTCGAAGGCATTTTGTCAGGCAGCATCAATGCCACCACCGGAAACTGGGCGATTTGGGGACTGTTCTCCCAGAATGCAAAAAATAACTCGTTCTTTACCTCCAGCGGTGCAGCTGCCCTCGACGCAAAATATCTGACGGCCGCTCTAACTGCTCCAGACAGTGCGTTCAGTGGACTGGTGTTGTATACGCCTATCTCTGGCACCCAAAGTTCTGGCGGTACGCCGCAGGAATACATTGGGTACAATCCGAGCTACTCTGCACCTGAGCCCGGCTCGCTCCTTTTGTGCGGAATCGCACTGATCGCGATCGGTACTGGACTTTTCGGAAAGTTTCGCAACCCGCTGGTAAAGACTAACTAGTCAATCCCTCTCAGAGTTTCCCGCATTCTCTTCCAATCAGGATCGGGGCCTCTCAAAGGCCTCGATTCCATTTTTCAGTACCCAATCAACCTTCGCCAAGGCTATCCAGCTGGGCACCCATGGTTGGTACTTCCGCGTATCGAGGCACCAAGAAAGTACCGGGTTTCTCTCTCGCAACCAGCCTATGATTTCCCTATATCGGTTGGGAGGTCCTCGCATGGCCGCAACGCAGGTTGTTCTTTATTTCGATCGGCAAGAGGACGCCGTCCTTTTTACTCTGGCGGCAAGCTCAGCGATTGGGGCGGACGAACCAGTGCGGGCAAGCGAGGCCATGGAGAAGATTGCCAGGGAAATCCGCAAGGTCAGCCGAATCACGACCGCCGGAGCTCTGGACCCCGCGAGCGATCTGCAAGACGGTTTGGATCCAGAAAAAGGCAAGTGCGCCTAGCACTTTTGCCAACCTACTTCGGAACGTCGAAGCGATAGCCAATGCCACGGACGGTTTTCAGGTAGGAAGGATTGTCTGGATCCGGTTCGATTTTCTCTCGTAGACGGCGCATGTAAACATCCACCGAGCGAGGGGTCACGAACGAACCCTCCGACCACACCGCATCGAGAAGCTGATCGCGGGTGAACACGCGCGAGGCGTGTCGTGCCAGATAGTCCAGCAGACGGAATTCTCGGGTCGTTGTCGGCACGGTGCGACCGGCAACTTTCAGGATCATCGAAGAACCGTCGATCTCAATTTCTCCCAATTTCAAAACTTCCGGCTGGGCCGACTCTCTGGAGCGCCGGAGCACCGCCCGAACTCGGGCCACGAGCTCACGAGGGCTAAACGGCTTGGTGATGTAATCGTCGCCTCCCAGTTCCAGGCCTTTCACCCGGTCCGATTCTCCGGCTTTTGCGGTCAGAAAAATAATTTGCGAGCCCGACAGGGGCTTGGTGAGCCGGATGTGCCGGCAGAGTTCCAATCCATCACTGCCGGGAATCATTACATCGAGGAGAAACAGTGCAGGAAGCTCCTTCACCGCTTCCTCAATCACCGAAGACGAACTGGGGAACCACCGCGTCGCGTAGCCGGAAGTGTCCAAATGAAAACAGATCAGGCGGGCGATGTCGGCCTCGTCTTCCACCACAAAAACCAGCGGCTTCCCCGCCCAAGGTTCTCCCCCGGGCTGTTGCAGACTTGTCCTGACGTGACTGTTAGGGGGCAAAGACACAGGGCCTGACGACATAATTCCTTTTACCCAGTGTCTGCAGTTGGTGTTGCAACATTGTTGCTGGCAGATTAAAGGTTGGTTAATTCTGCCCCTGGCACCCAACAAGAGTCGTGCATTGAGACCAGGAAGCCCCTTTTGCAGGCCCAGGTCAAGCAGCCGTCGCGACATGCCGACAGGAATTGGTCAAATTCGCATACTGATCTAGTCTGACCAGTGTTGCGGAGTGCGGTCCCAACGGTGCGTTTTTAGCGACCTAAGTAGAGTCGGGTCAAGGGGATCGGCGTCGCTCAGCGCGATGTTTTGCCGCACATGGTCCAGCTTTCTCATGCCTACAATGGTCGTGCTGACGGTCGGATTCGAAAGCACAAAGCGCAGCGCCATTTCTGGAAGACTCATCGCACCGGGCACTACGGCCTTCAACTTCTCGACCCTCGGGAGGGTTTTTGCAAGATTTTCCGGGCCGAAGTACTTGGAGCGCCAGTCGCTCTCAGGGAACTTCGTTTCCGGCGTCATTTTCCCTCCCAGGCTGCCTTCGTCGAGCGGTACTCGGGCGATGACCCCAACGTTTAGTTCCCGGCAGATCGGAAACAGCTCGTCTTCCGGTGCCTGATCAAAAATGTTGTAGATGACTTGCACCACGTCCACCAATCCGGTGCGCAATGCCTTGAGACCGTTTTCCGGCTGCCAGCGATTGAGGCTTAGGCCAAAAAAACCGATTGACCCATCACTCTTAAGCTTTTCGACGGTCCTGCGGAATTCCGGCTCCTCGGCCCAGGCATCGTCCCAGACGTGCAGCTGTAAAACATCAATCGTCTTGACGCCGAGTTTCTCGCGAATGAGATCGGTGTATTTGAAAACGTGGTCCGCGGGAAAGACGTCGCTGTATTGGTCGTGGGGGGAAGCGGGCCACTTTAGATTTTTCGGCGGGATCTTGGACGCAGCATAAATGCGTTTACCCGCGTTCTGAGCAATGATCTTGCCCAGCAGACCATCGCTCTTTCCGTCCCCGTAGGCCCAAGCGGTGTCAAAGAAATTGCAGCCCAGATCGACCGCAAGCTGCAAAGCCTGCAACGACTCGCGATCTTCGGACCCGCTCCAGCCACTCATGCCCCAGAGTCCATGGGCAACATCACTCACCTCGAAACCAGTACGCCCTAGCTTGCGGTATTTCATGATTCTCCCTTGAACGGATAAAGTCGTTATCGGCCGTCCTCGGCCATTTTGTGGTAATAGTTCTGCAAGATGTAAAAGGCTTGCTTGCGTTGGCCGCGGTCTGAAATCAAACCTTTGCGGTTGTGAAAATCCTGGATACCGGGAAGCATGCGGCGCGGCGACCAGAAATCCATCAGCACCCAGGGCGACATCCCAGCGAGAGAGGGGATTCGTTTGAGCATGTTGATCTGGTGTTCAAACAGGTTTGCCTGGTACTCCTCGGTGAACCGGGTGTCTGGATCTCCATGCTTGCCATAAACGGCGCCGGCGCCAAATTCGCTGACAATCAGCGGCTTCTCCCACGCCGTTTTCCATTGCAAGTGATCGGCATCCGCCGTTCGCCCTTCATACCATCCTAGATATTCGTTCAAGCCAAGCACGTCGAGATACTCGCCTACTGGATCGTTGAGCAAGCGGGTTCCGGGCACGCTCGCATCGGTGTGATTCAGGGCCGAAGTGATTAGGCGGGTAGAGTCGAGTTGCCTCGCATAAGCGGCCAGGGACTTCAAAAATTCCGTGCGGCCCGGATCGATGGGCGTTTCGTTGGATAGCGACCACAGAATGACGGCCGCCCGATTGTGGTCCCGAGCGATCATGTCCCGCATCTCTTCTTCCGCAAGCTCGAGCGTGGAAGGGTTCTGCCAGGCAATCCCCCAATAGACCGGAACCTCCGACCAGACCAGCAGGCCCATGCGATCGGCCAAACGGATCATTGATTCATTGTGCGGATAATGTGCCAGACGCACGAAATTACAACCCAGGTCGCGCGCCCATTCGAGCAAAGTTCGATCGTCCTCAACAGAAAATGCGCGGCCGCCACGAAACGGCGCCTCTTCGTGCATTGAAATCCCGCGCAGGAAAATCGGTTTGCCATTCAACAAGATCTGAGTGCCGCGAGCCTCAATGGTGCGAAAACCGATTTCGTCGGAAACGGTGTCGCCTTCTCCTGAGATGATCACCCGATAGAGTTTTGGATTTTCCGGGGACCATAAGGTTAACGTCGCGGGGAAGTTGAACGCGGCGAAACCTGAGGCCGTTAGTTGTACGGTCTGCTTTATGTGCGCTTCGGGAATCTCGATGCTTACCTCATGCTGCTTTGCAGTACCCGTTAGTTGCACCCACCCGGAGATTTCGTTCGTAAACCCTTTCCTGAGTTGCACCGAATAGTCCTGAATAAAAGTATCGGGCACTTCGACAAGTTCAACGCTCCGGGTGAGCCCGCCGTAATTCCACCAATCCGAATTGAGCGCAGGGACCCCATCCTTGCTTCGCGTATTGTTCACTTCCACAACAATACTGTTGTCGCCCTCCGCAACCGCTTCCGTCACGTCGAAGTTGAACGGCGTGAAACCGCCTACGTGTTCGCCGACCTTCTTGCCGTTCAGCCAGACACGGGCCTGATAATTTGCGGCGCCAAAATAAACGAATACATGGCCGCTTGAGCGCTTATGGTACGAAAAGGATCGTTGATACCAAACCGGACCTTCATAGAAGAGTAGCTTCTCTCTCTGAGTATTCCAGTCCCCCGGAACATGCAGTTTTTCCGAAGCATCAAAGTCGTACTCGACTAACTGGCTCTTGTCTTTGGCCTTGGCATTTTCGTAAAACCGAGATCCCACTCCGGTCTCATAAGGGTCCACAATCGTGTTCCAGACCCCATCCAGGCTGATGGTCGTGCGGCCGGGAACATTGGCGATGAGAATTGTGGCCGGGGGCTCAGCCCAGGCGAGGCACGCACACCACAACATAAGAATAATGACTAACTGTTTCATCTCTGCTCCGTGCCAGCTGCGGATGCATTCCCGGCGGGCACTCGCTTGGCAAATCAGAAAAATAGAATGCGTGTCAGTATAAACCGCCCACCGGAAATCGTGCCTGCTGCTGCAATTTTTGACCGGCACTTCCATCTCGACTGTGTACAATCATGGCTTTGCATCCCATACGTGGCGCTAAACGGGGCTTGGTCCCATCCGCCGAAATATCAAGGAGAACCGAGGAAATGAATCGGAACCTGGAGCAAAGAGTGTTGCTGGGGATCATGTTTGCGGGCGTTTTCGCTTCCGCCATAGCCGCTGTGGACGCTCAATCCGGGCCCGCTCCTCAGGTCACTTCAAACCCGAAAACTACCGAGCAGGTCTTCAAGAATATTCAGGTGCTCAAGGGGCAGCCAGCCGACCAGTTGATCCCCACCATGCAGTTCATCACGGCGTCGCTAGGCGTGGAATGCGATTTCTGCCATGTGCAAGGCGCGTTCGAGAAAGATGACAAGAAGCCCAAGCTAACCGCGCGCAAAATGATGCAGATGATGACGATCATCAACCAGGAAAATTTTGACAACCACCGCGAAGTCACCTGCTATTCCTGCCACCGCGGCTCCGCCAAACCCGTGGCCATTCCGATCATCAGCAACGAAGAACCCAAGCCGCCTTTCCTTGAAGCGGTCAACGACGGATCGCAGAATTTGTCCAAACTGCCGACTGCTGACCAACTCATCGACAAGTATGTTCAGGCCCTCGGCGGAGCGGCCGCCGTCCAGAAAGTTACAAGCCAGGCCGAACAAGGCACGGCGAATGTCGGAGGCCACGAATTGCCGATCGACATTTTCGACAAGAGTCCGGACAAACGCATTTCGCTGATGCATCTCTCGGGTGGCGATAGCGTGACCGCCTATAACGGAATTGAAGGATGGATGGCATCGCCGGGTCGGCCCTTGCGTGACATGAACGGCTCAGATCTGGAAGCCGCTAAACTCGACGCTGACTTGCACTTTGCCACGGACATCAAGCAGATTTTCAGTGAACTCCATGTGGAGCACGAAGAGAAGATCGGAGACCAAGCAACTTACGTTATTTTCGCCCTCCGTAAGGGACAACCGCCGGTTCAGCTTTATTTTGATGAGCAGTCAGGATTGCTTCTGCGCGAGCTTCGCTATTCGGAATCTCTGCTCGGCCTCAACCCCACGCGGATCGACTATTCTGATTATCGCGACGTCAACGGTGTAAAGACTCCCTTCCGCTGGACCATCGCCCGGCCGGGTGGGCGCTTCACCATTCAGCTCGACAAAGTAACGCAGAACGTGCCGATTGACGACGAGAAGTTTGTTAAGCCGCCACCAATGCCACCGCCTTCGGACAAGAAGCCATAAGGAATCGGAACGATACTCGCGATGGGCTCTTGCTACGACAAGCCCATCACGATGTGAAACAGCAGCATCCAGCGCTTGGCGTTCGTGCTTATCAGGAAGTTTTCTTTTACGTGCTCGTGGCCATTTCTCCCAAGTTGCGCGGCGAAATCTGGATGAGTGAGTAGATATCGGATCTGGTAGGCGCATCCTTCCACTGAGTTTACGAGGGCGCCCGTCAGCTTGTGAATCACCTGGCTGGGAATGCCTCCCACGTCGCCGGCAATTGTTGGTTTGCCTTTCCAAAGCGCCTCGGTCACGGTAAGGCCGAAACCTTCTCGCAACGATTTCTGCACAATCAACGTGGAGGCTCGCTGCAGGGCATTGATCTCCAGAGCTGACCAGGGAGGAAGATTGAGAATGATAATGTCGTGATCATCGCCCGCCTCCTCCATCACTTCTTTCAGAACGATTGCGCCCTCGGGATCGTCGCTGGCGCCGCCCCCCGCTAGCACTAACTGGCAGTCCACATACTTCTTTGCCAGTTTGTAAGCTTGAATGACGCCTACAGGATCCTTGAGGCGGTCAAATCTCGAGATCTGCGTGACGATAGGACGCGAGCGGTCCAGGCCAAAGTTATCGCAAACCTGCTGCACATAACTGTCGTCGATATCCTTGTTCTTTTCCGAGAGCGGATCGATGCTGGGATAAAAAAGATACTGCGGGATCGAAAGCTGACGGGCAAACGCCGGAGACGAAAAAATGGCTCCATCAAATTTCTCAACCCACGGTTTCAAGAAATCCCAGACTCCTGCATTTGGGTTCGAAAGATCAATGTGGCAGCGCCAGATCCATTTTCCTGGGCTGTCGGGTTTGGAGGCCACCAGACCTACCGGTTGCGGATCGTGAATGACTACCAGGTCTTCGTCAAATCTCATGCGTTGCCGGTTTTGCTCGTTGTGCAGCATGAACACTTGCTTGGCCTGCTCAGTTAATGTGTACTCGTCGCCGTGCAGTGCATTGTGAAAGGCTTTGGTGACCTCGAAAAAATCGTTGCCTCCCGTGATCACTTCCCATCGCGTCACCACTCCCAACTCGTTGAGCAGGGGAACTAGGCGGTTGAGGATTTCCGCCACACCGCCACCCACGGCAGTGGAATTGACCATTTTGAGCGTTTTTCCCTTAAGCTTTTGTGCCAGGACATAGAGCTCGTCCAGTTCGGGCCGGCCGATGATCGGTTCGTAGTCCTCCAACTTTGGCGGTGGCGCCGGTGGCGGCGGCACCTCGGAAATTCGGGGATTCTTGCGCCGCTCGAGCATCTGGATAGAGGTCGCCGGAACCGCTCGACCTGATGCTGCCGACTGAATTACAGGCTTCGATAACTTCGCTGGCGCTTTCTTTTCTGTCTCCGCCGGAGGCCCTGCGTTTGGCTTGCTCTTTTTCATGTCGTTAATTCACCGTGCCCCGCAGAATCGCAACAATCTGGCTTCGCACATCCTCCAGCGTGGAGGTATAGATATCGAGGCCGTTCAGCCGAATGGCTTCCTGCTTCAGGTTCATTTCCTGCTCCAACCACTGTGAAAAGTCGTTGGTCTTGAGTTTCAGGCGCAGCCGGGCCTCGATAAAGTGGTGATGAATGGAATGCAGGCTCACCTGTTCCAGCGCTTCCGTAAACTCTTGCAGGTTATGCGCGACGAATGGTGTTGGCATCACCACGGTTTCCGAGGAACAGAAATAAAATGGCTTGAGTGCCGGCCGATCTTTAAAGCGCGGGCCCCGGTGCAGGTACTCTTCCACGATTTGCACGATTCGCGCCCGCAAATCGGGAAGCGAAGTAAAAGAGCGAATATCTACGCCCGCCAACCGCTCCGCGAGGCCCACTTCGTGGCACGAAATATACGCCCAATGGGCGAAATCGTTGGAGTAACCTTCGCGGATAAAGTGATGTTCCTGAAGCGTCCGGAAGGTATGTTGGAAGATGGAATCTTCGGGACAAACGCGCAAGGCATCAAGCAGTTCACCCAGATTTCCTGCACGTTCGCGCTCAATCCGCAAAAGATAAGCCCCTGAATTGAAGTGGAAAGGGGATCGAGCTGCCAGGTTCATGTTGGGTGACGCCGTGAGATCATTCATAGTTGTAAACCACGCAATATCTCTTGCTGGGCCCTTAGAATGCATCCAAGGGCGGAAAGGAAAACCGGTCTTGCGATTTCGGGTTCTGGCCTCGGACTACGATGGAACGCTGGCCCGCGAGGGCAAAGTGGCCGCTGCTACTCTTGCAGCACTGCAACGGGTTCGCGCTTCGGGACGGAAATTGATCCTGGTCACCGGACGCGAGCTTCCCCAGTTGCGTAAACTGTTTCCCTCGATAGACCTGTTCGACCTGGTCATCGCAGAAAACGGAGCATTGCTGCATTTTCCCGCCACCGGAGAGGACCGGCTCCTGTGTGCTCCAGCCGATAAGTCTTTCATCAGGCATATGGCCCATCACGGAGTGCCCATTTCGGTGGGACGCGGTGTAGTGGCCACCGTCAGACCCTATGACGAAGTCGTGTGGAAGGTCATTAAGGAATTCGATTTTCCCCTGCAGGTCATCTACAACAAAGAAGCGGTCATGGTTTTGCCCCTTGGGATTAGCAAGGCTACCGGCCTTTCCGCCGCGCTGGCCGAGCTCTCTCTGCCGGAATCGGAGGTCATCGGAATCGGCGACGCGGAAAACGATCATGCCTTCCTTAGTAAATGCGGGTTTTCTGTTGCGGTTGCCAATGCCATCCGCACTCTCAAAGAACGCGTGGATCAGGTCGCGCTCGGCGAAGACGGCAACGGCGTGGTGGAAACCATTGACCAGCTCCTGGCTGGCCATCTCCCGTGAGCAGCCTGTCGGGAAAATATTTGCTCGGTTATACACCGGTCCTCGCCTCAATTGCCCGCAACTTGGCATCCACTGGCGTATCCAGCCGGACTTCACACAGGTCCGATATCAAATTACCCGCCCAACGATAAACATTGTGCTCTCTCACTACTTTGCGCATCCGCTGCATACGCAACCGTCGTTCATCAAGATCCATTTCCAGACCAAATCGAATGGCTTCCGCTGTTTGCTCAATGTCATAGGGGTTCACCACCAGCGCATCCGGCAGTTCGCGGGCAGCGCCAGTGAAGCAACTCAGCACCAGCACTCCCTGTTCATCGTGACGCGACGCCAGAAATTCCTTCGCCACCAGATTCATTCCGTCGTGCAGCGAGCTCACCACGCACAAGTCTGCGGTCCGATAATATCGGTCGATCTCACGGTGGCTATGCTGCCGCTTCAAGAAGACGATGGGCTTCCACTTGCTGGTTTGCCAACGCCAATTGATGCGCTCCGCTTCGGCTTCCACCTCTCCCAGCAGATCGTGATAGCGCTTGATGTGGGTGCGGCTGGGCGCGCCGATCTGTATGAAAGTGAACTTTTCCCGGTACCCGGGATACTTCTCCAGAAGCAGTTCGATGGCCAGGAACCGTTCGAGGATGCCTTTGGTGTAATCCACACGGTCCACTCCAACCCCCAAAAGGGACGCCTCGATTCCAAGTTCGCGCAATAAGGTGACCCGTTCTTCATAGGCCGTTTTGTCGGTCTCCCCGGGTGGGGCCGGTTCGATAAAGTCCACGCTGATGGGAAACGGTTTCACCACCGTGCGATGTTCTTCGCGATTCACCGAAAAATGCTCCCAGTCGACGCGAGACTCCAACGCACGGTCCACCGTTTGCAAGAAATTGTTGCAATGCGATTGAATATGGAAGGCAATCAGGTCAGCGCCCAATAATCCATCCAACAACTCCCGCTGCCAGGGACAGATTCCAAACGCCTCCGGATTCGGCCAGGGAATGTGCCAGAAAATGGCCACCCGCGCGTCTGGACGCGCTTTCTTCACCATCCTGGGCAGAAGCGCGAAATGATAATCCTGGGCCAACAGAACCGGCTGCTCGATGTCCGCCATTTCTTCCAACACGGCATCCGCAAATTGCTGATTGACCTGCTGATAGTGTTCCCAATCGGAGGCGCGGAACAACGGCCGGGTGTGGGCGATATGGCACAACGGCCACAGCCCCTCATTGGCGAAACCGTAATAGTAGCCTTCTTCCTCTTCTTTGCTGAGCCAAACCCGGCGCAGGGTGTAGCGCGGCTCCTCCGGAGGCACCCGTAGGCGATCATTCTTGTCCACGGCTTCTCGGTCCGCATCACCGCTGCCGTGCGCAACCCAGGTTCCATCGCAGGCGCGCAAAACTGGTTCCAGCGCTGTGACCAGCCCGCTCGCCGGTACCACCACCTGCACTGCCTTACCCTCGTGAATGTGCATATAGGGCTCACGATTCGAGACCACAAAAAGCCGGCTGCCCTCCAACTTTGCCCGTACATGGACGCCGAGCCTCTCCGCCGTCCAGATCGAATCGCCCGCCTCGCGCAGCTGCGCTTCTTTCTCGGCCGCAAATCGCGCCGCCGTCAGACTCGCGGCGAATGTCGTCATCTCCCTGGCGAGGGGACGCAACAAGTCCAGATCTGGTGGCCGCGCCGACCCTTTCCCGGTTCTCAGGGCCTTCATCCACTGCGCCGCACGACCAATCGGCCCCACAATACTTAGGCGCACAATCAACAGCGTTACAAATACAATTACCAGCCCTTCCACCAGGACCCGTAGGAAAGACCCCCGCCAGACACTTGCGCTTTGGGCGTTGATATAGGCTGCGTCATTAACAATGGCAAGGCCGCCGACAACTTCGTTATTTACATGGAGCGGGACCGCATAAACATAGAGTGAAGTATCGCCTTGGTGAATGAATTCACTATAACCATGGTTTTCGACCTCCGCTCTTCCGACCGCCGAAGTGTGGCCTGCCAAACGTTCCGTAAGTCCCGGCGTGATGGCAATGGGCTGACCTCGCTCGTCATAAATCCCGATGCCCGCCAGGTGTTCCCGGTTCCCGAAGCGTGCCACGATTCGCTGCAGCTCTTTATGATTCTTGCCCAGGTAGGGCTCGACATTCTCCGTGAGACTCTCCGCCAACACTTCCGCGCGATGCTCAAGATCACGCCTGAGGTTCCGCTTCTCCGATCGCACTTGGTAATAGGAGGAGAGCAAAGAAACCAGGGTGATCCCCAGCATGAGAGACACGATGAGCCGGGCGCTTAACAGACGCACATCTTCACCAAGAGCAAATGCATGGCCCTACGATGCAATCTATAACACCTGCGATATCAGTGGCTTGTATTTATTTTAGCTTCAGAGGGAGTCCGGCCTCAGGTAAAAAATCGCTTCTCAAGGGGCCCCAACCAGGCCCCAGGATTCGTGGCTGACCCGCGTGGAGGAAGAGCTGAGCGATTCAATATCGAACAGGCTTTTGCTCGAAATTGAACGAAAAGCTCTTACAAAAACCCCTACAGTAATAGCAGACGTGGGTTTCAAAGTGCTGGTAAACTGTTGATAATCCTCACGCGGAGGGATGTGAGAGTGGTTTAATCAGGCGGTCTTGAAAACCGCTGTACCTTAACGGGTACCGGGGGTTCGAATCCCTCTCCCTCCGCCATTTGGTCTCTTTAAGTACTTATTTAGGAATACCCTATACTCTGGTTTCCACCCGTTCGCCGTGAGTTGTGACGAGGGGTAGGTGTGCTACTAGTTCCAGCGCTTGAAGATCAGCGCCCCATTGGTCCCACCGAAGCCGAAGGAATTCGAGAGCGCATATTCGAAGCTGGCTTTGCGCGCGTGGTTGGGAACAAAGTCCATCGCGGCAGTTTCCGGCTCCTGGTTTTCCAGATTGATGGTGGGAGGCAGAATCTGATCGCGTAGCGCAAGTACGGTAATGCCAGCCTCTAATCCGCCGGCGCCGCCCAGCAGATGGCCGGTCATGGATTTCGTCGAGCTCACCGGCACCCGATACTCTCCAAAGAAGTTTCGGATGGCATGAGCTTCCAGTGTGTCCCCAATCGGCGTCGAGGTGCCATGAGCATTCACATACCCAATATCGGTGGGCTTCAACTTGGCATCGCGCAGAGCATTTTGCATGACGCGGAAGCCGCCTTCATGCTCGGGAGCGGGCTGGGTGATGTGGTAGGCGTCGCCGCTCATCCCGTAGCCGACAATCTCCGCCAGAATTTTCGCGCCGCGCTGGCGGGCAAATTCCAGCTCTTCCAGAATCATGATGCCGGCGCCTTCGCCCATGACAAAGCCATCGCGCGCCGTGTCCCAGGGACGGCTGGCTTTCTCCGGCTCATCGTTGCGCGTGGAAAGAGCGCGCATGGCGGCAAATCCGCCCACGCCCATGGGTGTGATGGCGGCTTCGCTGCCTCCGGCGATCATGGCGTCCGCGTCGCCGTAACTAATGATGCGGAAAGAATCGCCCAGGGAGTGTGCGCTGGTAGTGCAGGCTGTAGCGGTGGCCTCGTTGGGCCCCTTCGCCCCAAAGCGCATAGAAACATGACCGGCTGCCAGATTCACGATCGCCGCCGGAATAAAGAAAGGAGAAATCTTGCGCGGGCCGCCGTTGATCAAATTCAAGTGCTCACGTTCAATGACGTCGAACCCGCCAATGCCGGAACCGATGTGCACCCCAACGCGTTCCGCAATTTCCGGCGTGACCTTTAAGCCCGAGGATCTCATGGCTTCATCCGCGGCCCCCAGCGCCAGGTAGATGAAGCGTCCCATTTTCTTGACTTCTTTTTTCTCGACGAACTGCAAGGGATCGAAGTCCTTGACCTCAGCCGCGATCTGGCAGGCAAACTTGGAGGCGTCAAACTGGGTGATTCTTCCTACGCCACTCTTGCCGGCAAGCAGGTTCTTCCACACCACGTCGGTGGTGTTCCCCACGCCGCAGACCAGGCCAATCCCGGTGACTACGACCCGACGTCCCAACTACTTGCCACCTTTCGAGTGCTTGCCGATATAGTCGATCGCGTCCTGTACGGTGCGAATCTTTTCCGCGTCTTCATCGGGGATCTCGATCTCGAAGGCCTCCTCAAAAGCCATCACCAGTTCCACCGTGTCGAGCGAGTCGGCGCCCAAATCGTCCACGAATGAGGCGTTATTGGTGACTTCGGCTTCGTCCACTCCCAGTTGTTCGACAATGATCTGCTTCACTTTTTCATCAACGGCTGCCATGGTTCTCCTTAAACGTTGCGAGATTTAGGACGGATTTTGCCCCGCCCGGCTGTCGTGGGGACAGGGCCCGCACCCCACCACTTCTTACGGGATGGTGAGGACCAACTGTCCAGCCGGAGCGGTGCCCGGCTGATCGCGGAATCTACTTGCTCACCTTCGCGTGCTTGTCAATGTAGTCGATCGCGTCCTGCACGGTGCGGATTTTCTCCGCGTCCTCATCGGGAATCTCTAGATCGAACGCTTCTTCCAGCGCCATCACCAGCTCCACCTGGTCCAACGAATCCGCTCCCAGATCGTCCACAAACGACGCACTGGGCGTTACTTCGCTTTCATCCACGCCCAACTGCTCGCCCACAATCTGCTTCACCTTCTCGGTGCACTCTTTTTTCGCTTCTCCAGCCATACCATCCACCTCCCGAAAGAACTTCATGAACGATAAAAAAGGAACAATTAGTGTACTGGCCAAGAGGAAGTCGTGTAAAGCATTCCCGCTCCGGCAGGTTCGAAGACAAGACACTGCTGTCAAGGGCAACTGATTTGACTCTCACTCGCGTGCTGGGCTAGCCTCAGAGTTCCGTTCCCACGCCTTCCACGCTCCATGCGGACAAATCGAAAGTTGTCGATCCCGGCGATCCTCGCTTTTGTGGCAAGCGCCTTGCCGCTTCTGGCTGCACCACTGCGGCCTGTCCATGCACCTCACGCCATGGTGGCCAGCGTCCATGAGTTGGCTTCGCGGGCCGGGGTGGAGGTAATGCAATCGGGCGGCAATGCCGTGGATGCCGCCGTAGCCGTGGGCTTCGCTTTGGCGGTTGTGTATCCCGAAGCTGGCAATCTTGGTGGCGGCGGATTCATGCTGATCCGCACCGCCGATGGTGGCACTCATTTCATCGATTACCGGGAAAAAGCTCCCGCCGCCGCCACCGCCACCATGTATCTCGACGCCCAGGGCAATGTCATCGAGGACGCGAGCCTCGTCGGCTATAAGGCGATCGGAGTCCCGGGTTCCGTCGCGGGCTTGGTGTACGCGGAGAAAAAGTACGGCAAACTCTCGCTCGAACGGGTCATGGCTCCTGCCATCAAACTGGCGCGTGAAGGATATCGGTTGGCTTGGGAAGACGCTGAGGACCTTCGGGACAAAGATCTCGCCAAATTTCCAGAATCCCGCCGAATTTTCCAGCGTGACGGCAATTACTATCAGCAACGCGAAATCTTGCGTCAACCTGATCTGGCGCGAACTTTGGAACGCATCGCCAAGGACCATGACGATTTTTATCACGGGGCGTTGGCCCGCGAATTGGCCGCCGCAATTCAAAAAGGCGGAGGTCTCGTCTCCGCCGATGATCTGGCGAAGTACGAAGTCAAAGAGCGAGAACCCGTTCGAGGCAGTTATCGCGGATACGAAATCATCAGCGCACCGCCTCCGTCCTCGGGTGGAATTGCCCTGCTTGAGACCCTGAACATCCTCGAGGGCTACGATCTCGGCAAGTTCGGCAACCGCTCCGCCGAGTCGATGCACCTGACTCTCGAGGCCTTCCGCCGTGCCTTCTACGATCGCGCCGAATTTCTGGGCGACCCTGACTTCTCTAAGATTCCCGTAGCCCAGCTGATTGACAAAAAATATGGCGCAGCCTGGCGCCAGTCGATCGACCCCGCGCACGCCAGCCCCAGCAAAGACTTGCGCCGTCCTGCCACCTTCAGCCAGCTCGAGCAATATGCCGCGCTACATCCGCAGCCCCTGGCTGTGCAAGAACCGGAGCACACCACCCATTATTCCGTGGTCGATCCCGAAGGAAACGCGGTGGCTGTGACCACCACCTTGAATGACAATTTTGGTTCCCGGGTTACCGCCGAAGGCCTGGGTTTCCTCCTCAACGACGAGATGGACGACTTCTCCGCCAAGCCCGGCGCACCCAATGTCTATGGCCTGATTCAAGGGCCGGCAAACGCCATTGGGCCCGGCAAGCGTCCGCTTTCTTCCATGGTTCCCACCATCGTTCTGAAAGATGGCAAACTGTTCCTGGTGCTCGGTTCGCCGGGAGGCGCGCGCATTATCTCGACCGTGGCGAATATCCTGATGGGCGTGGTGGACTACGGTCTCAATATTCAGGAATCCGTCAACGCCCCGCGCTTTCATAATCAGTGGCTGCCCGACACCAATTATCTGGAAAAGGGATTCTCGCCGGACACGATTCATTTGCTGCAGAAAATGGGCCAATCCCTCACCGAAGAAGAATATTGGAGCGACGGCGAGTGCATTGCGATAGATTTGAATAGCAGAGAACGCTTGGGTGCCAGCGACGGCCGCAACAACGGCAAAGCTCTCGGGTTCTAAAGGCCCTTTCGATGAAGTTTTGGGAAGGGCCCGACTTCCAGTCGGGCCGTTAAAGATGTTGACTTGAGAACGCGCCTTAGCGCCTGAGAGCGGAGCGACAGAATAAATGCAGAAAGCCATCTCAACTTATATTTACGTGAAAGAGCGATTGCATCCCGGCCTGCTCGATGGCCTGGTACGCGGTGGCGCGCAGGCGATTGAGATTTTCGCCGCCCGCCAGCACCTCGACTACGCCAATCGCAAGCAGCACGTGCGCGAGATTGCCGATTGGTTCCGCAACAGCGGCATCCCCCTCAATTCTGTCCACGCGCCCCTCTACGCCGACTACGAATGGGGACGCGCCGGTGCGCCGCCGCTCAACATCGCTTCCGTCGACCGCGCCGGCCGCATCGACGCCATGGACGAAATCAAACGCGCCATCGAACTCGCCGAACACATCCCGTTTCGCTTTTTGATTCAGCACATCGGCGTGGGGAGCGAGTCCTTCGACGAACACAAGTTCGAGGCGGCCATGACCTCCATCGAGCATCTGCGCGCTTTCGCCAAGCCTCTGGGCGTCCGCATTCTGGTCGAGAATATTCCCAACGAACTGTCCACCCCGGAGCGTCTGGTGGAATTCATTCACAACGCCCACTTCGAGGACGTCGGCGTCTGCTTCGATCTCGGCCACGCCAACATGATGACCGACGTCCCGCAGGCCTTCGCAACTTTGAAGGACCACATCCGCTCTACGCACATCCACGACAACAATAAAGATAAAGACGCGCATCTCTGGCCTGGCGCCGGCTCCATTGACTGGAAGGAGGCCATGGGATTGTTAAGCTCGGCGCCACATACGCCGCCATTGTTACTGGAAATTGAAGACGACGAGAAAATCAACCCCATCGAAAAAATGGGCGAGACGTTCGAAAAGCTGGAAACGGTATAAGAATTTACCGCCGGGGTCGCCGAGTACGCAGAGAGAATCTTAGAATTGGAGCAATTTTGTCTCGGCGCTCTCTGCGATCTCGGCGGTGAGAAAATCTCAAAATATGTCCTCTCCTGTCACCACCATTTCCGAAATCGGCAAGCACGACGGCGAAACCGTCACCATCCGCGGTTGGCTCTACAACCTGCGCGAGAGCGGGAAACTTCTTTTCCCGCAATTCCGCGACGGCAGTGGCGTAATCCAGGGCATTGTCCCGAAAAGCGCGGTCCCCCCGGAAGTCTTCGACGCCATCAAAGGCCTCACCCAGGAATCGAGCGTGATTGTTGAAGGCAAAGTCCGTGCCGACAAGCGCGCTCCCGGTGGCTACGAGCTCGACGTCAGCAACGTGCAGGTGCTACAGCGTGTCTCCGAAAGCGACCCTTATCCCATCTCACTGAAAGAGCACGGCGTCGATTTCCTCATGGAGCACCGCCATCTCTGGCTCCGTACTCCACGCCAGGCGGCCATTCTGCGCGTCCGTGCCGAAATCATCAAAGCCGCCCGCGACTTTTTCGACGATCGCGGCTTCACCCTCACCGACCCGCCCATTCTTACTCCGGCAGCCTGCGAAGGCACCAGCACGTTGTTCCCGGTGGATTATTTCGACGAGCAGGCTTATCTCACGCAGTCCGGCCAACTCTACATCGAAGCCACGGCCATGGCGCTGGGCAAGGTCTATTCATTCGGCCCCACTTTTCGCGCGGAGAAATCCAAAACCCGCCGCCACTTGACTGAATTCTGGATGGTCGAGCCGGAAGTGGCCTACGCCACCCTCGACGATCTCATGGTGCTGGCCGAGGAGCTGATCAGCTTCCTGGTCAAGCGCTGCCTGGAAAAACGCCGCCCCGACCTGCAAACCATCGGACGCGATGTTGCAAAGCTCGAAAAAATCGAAGCCCCCTTCCCGCGCCTCGCCTACGACGACGCGGTCAAGCTCTTGCAGGAAGGTCACACCAAAGGCGCTCTGGAAAACAAATTCGAATGGGGCGGCGACCTCGGCTCCCCGGACGAAACCTACATCTCGTCGCAGTTCGACAAGCCGGTCATGATCCATCGCTATCCCGCGACGGTAAAAGCGTTCTACATGGAACCCGATCCCGTGCGGCCCGAGCTCGCTCTATGTGTGGATGTCCTCGCCCCCGAAGGCTATGGCGAAATCATCGGTGGCTCGCAGCGTCTGGCGTCCTACGAGCTAATGATCCAACGTATTCACGAGCACAATCTGCCGGAAGAAGCTTTCAAGTGGTATCTGGATCTACGGAAGTTCGGCAGCGTCCCCCACGGCGGCTTCGGCATGGGCATCGAACGGGCGGTAGCCTGGATCTGCGGTCTGGAGCACGTCCGGGAAACCATCCCCTTCCCCCGCATGCTGCACCGTCTGTATCCGTGAATTCTATTCACCGCCGAGGTCGCCGAGATCGCCAAGGATGTATGGACGAGAAAGATAAACTCGACCAGATAACGAGACGGATTATCGGAGCGGCGATTGAAGTACACAAGACTATCGGGCCAGGACTCTTGGAGTCTGCTTATGAAGCCTGCCTTGCATATGAGTTGCGCAAGTTGGGATGCAAGATTGAACAACAAAAGCCGCTGCCGGTTGTTTACAAAGATGTGATGTTAGATTGTGGGTATCGCCTGGATTTGGTGGTAGAAGATGCTCTCATTGTGGAAATTAAAGCTGTGGAACAATTAGCACCGATTCACGAGGCACAACTGATTTCATATTTACGTCTTTCAAATAAAAAATGGGTCTATTGATCAACTTCCATGTCCGAGTATTAAAGAATGGCCTAAAAAGAATTGTGAATGATTTTCCTGACTCGGCAAGTCCTTAAGCTATGAGAATGCAAATAGCCGGATTGATGCTCGGCAGGTTTTGAAAAGTAATTAGAAAAGGGTTTATTGGTTGTTAACTCTGCGACCTCTGCGTTCTCGGCGGTAGATTATGTGAATTAGGAAAGGGTTTATTGGTTGTTAACTCGGCGCTCTCTGCGTTCTCGGCGGTAGATAAAGAATGATGCCCACTCCCAAGAAAATCCGCGTCATCGGCGTCCCGCTCGACCTCGGCCAAACCCGCCGCGGTGTGGACATGGGCCCCTCCGCCGTCCGTGTCGCCGGCCTCGAAGCGCGCCTCGAAGAACTGGGCCACATAGTCGAAGATGCTGGCAACATCACTGTTGCCCTGCCCGAACAAAAAGCACAAGGCGACACTCACGCCAAGTATCTAAAAGAAATTGCTGCCACTTGTACCAAGCATGCCGAGTTGGTGCTGAAGACTTTGGAAGCCGGCAAAGTTCCCCTGGCCCTGGGCGGCGATCATTCCGTTGCCGCTGGAACCGTCGCCGGAGTCTCCGAATTTTACCGCCGTCGCAACGAAAAGATCGGATTGATCTGGATCGACGCCCACACCGACATCAACACACCTGAAACCTCACCCAGCGGCAATGTGCATGGTATGCCTCTCGCCGCCACCATGGGCCTGGGCCCGGCCGAGCTATCAAATATCTTCAATTTCTCCCCGAAAGTAAGTCCGCAGAACTGTGTGCTGGTGGGTGTGCGCGACATCGACGACATCGAAAAAGCCAACGTCCGCCGCGCCGGCATCCAGGTCCTCACCATGCGCGACATCGACGAACGCGGCATGCGCACCGTCATGGAGGAAGCGCTCCGTATCGCCGGGCGCGGCATCACCGCCGGCTATCACGTCTCCCTCGACATGGATTGGATCGACCCCGAAGACGCTCCCGGCGTCGGCACGCCCGTCCGCGGCGGCGCAACTTATCGCGAAGCTCACCTCGCCATGGAAATCATCGCCGACAGCGGACGCATGCTGAGCTTCGAAATCGTCGAGGTCAATCCCGTCATCGACGAACACAATCGCACCGCCGAACTGGCTGTCGAACTGGCACTCTCCGCCTTCGGCAAAAAAATTCTCTAGTAAAAATTAAACTGTCATCCTGAGCGGAGAGAAAGCTTCGCGAAGCGAAGGTTTCTCGGAGTCGAAGGACCCCTACCTTTATTCCTGCTCCCGAAGTTCGTGGGCAAGGAAAAACCGGAAGGGCCCGACTTCCAGTCGGGCCCTTAGTCCCTCGAAACTGAAAACGCGATCCAGCGCCCGAGGTACTCTCCCATCCCACGGCCTCTTCGACTATCCTGTATTTTCAAGAGGTCAGAACCAGGCCGAAAAATGGACCACCACATGGCCGACACCCGAACAAACACGGTAAGCAAAGTCGCACAAGTCACGCTGATGTTCTGGGTCATTAAGATCCTCGCGACCACGCTCGGCGAGACCGGCGGCGACGCCCTGTCGATGACCCTGAATCTCGGCTACGGCCTCAGCAGCCTGATTTTTCTCGGCTTCTTTGCCGTATCTCTCGCGGCTCAAATCACCTCCAAGAAGTACCATCCGGTCTTCTATTGGGCCGTCGTAGTGGCCACCACCACCGTCGGCACCACGACCTCCGACTATCTCGACCGCACCCTCGATCTCGGCTACATTAAATCGTCAATCATGCTCTTCTGCATGGTGATCGCCATTCTGATCGCCTGGCATTTCACCACCGGCAAGATTGCAGTCGATGAAATCACTACGCGCCCGAATGAGATCTTTTACTGGGTCACGATTCTGGTATCGAACACGCTCGGCACCGCCCTGGGCGATTTCACCGCCACCACCACCGGACTCGGCTTCGAACGCGGCGCTCTGATTTTCGCAGGCCTGATCGCACTGGTGGCCGCCGCTCATTACCTCACCAAGCTTCCGGATAGCGTTCTTTTCTGGGCGGCGTACGTCCTGACCCGCCCCCTCGGAGCCACCCTCGGCGACACCCTGACCAAGCCTCACACCGAAGGCGGCCTGAACCTGGGCCGCATCACCTCATCGCTCGCCATCGCAGTTGTGATGATCGTCCTCATCGCCCTGACCTCGCGACGCAAGCGAGTCCAGACCACCTGACATATCGCGCAGGGTGCCCCTTCCTTCTCGCGCTCTTTGCCAGAGGGCGGGGCTTTTCATGAATATCCGGGAAGGGCCAGTCGAGCCTTCAAAACGCCAGTTCAAACAATTTGTCACCTTGAAATGTGTCATCCTGAGCGTAGTTAGTTCGCTCGTTCACGAGCGAACTAACGGAGTCGAAGGACCCCTGCATTTATTCGTGCTCTAGTCCCGGAAGGCTTCTCCGGGCCCGACTTCCAGTCGGGCCGCCAAGCCGTCGAAACTGAAAACGCGCTTCAGCAATCCTTCCCATTTTGGCACTCCCGTTTCCTTTCATGACGATGCGGACTTTGTACGTACACTTCCGCCAGTACAAAATGTTCCCCGGGGAACATTTGTGCAAATCGTCGTTATGTTCCCCGGGGAACATATCTCCATTTTGCAAGGCTGTCGGGCCAGCGAACCCAGTCGGTCATCCCGGACAATTGACGCCGCCGCTCCCTCGCGTCCACACTAACCATGGTCACACTAATCATGATGAAGAAGCTACGTGTAGGCATCCTGTTTGGCGGACGCAGTGGAGAGCATGAAGTCTCCCTGCTCTCCGCCGCGTCGGTTTTTCAAGCCATCGACAAGAGCAAGTATGAGGTGGTGCCCATCGGCATCACCAAGGAAGGCCGCTGGGTCACGGCCGGCGATGCCGAACAACTCTTGAAGGGAGAGGCAGCAGGCCAGTCGCACCTGCGCGCCGGAGATCCCGAGGCAACTTCAAGCGCGGCCGTGCTGGCCCATGGAGAGGCCGTCATCGTCCCGCCCGAGCCGCAGCGTCAGGGCAATTCTCTCTCTCCATTCCAGACAGACGCGCTCACTCGTCGTGCCAGCGACCGCGCCGTCAACGTTGACATAATTTTCCCCGTGCTCCACGGCACCTTCGGCGAGGACGGGACCATCCAGGGCCTGCTCGAACTGGCCGACATTCCTTACGTCGGCGCAGGCGTCCTGGGCTCAGCCGCCGGTATGGACAAGGACATCATGAAGTCTCTGTTCCGCGCCGCCGGCCTGCCGATTGTGAAGCACGTCACGGTCCTGCGCAGCGAGTGGGAAGCCAATCCAAAAAAAGTTCAGAAACTTATCGAGAGCAAGTTGAAGTATCCGATGTTTGTGAAGCCGGCGAACCTGGGATCGTCGGTGGGCATTTCGAAAGCCCGCGAGCGCAAAGAACTTGGCCCGGCAATGGAAGAAGCCGCCAAGTTCGATCGCAAGATCGTGATCGAGCAGGGCGTCGGCGGCAAGAAGCAAAAAGCCCGCGAGATTGAATGCTCGGTGCTGGGCAATGACAATCCGAAAGCTTCGCTCCCCGGCGAGATCGTCCCCGGCAAAGAGTTCTACGACTACACCGCCAAATATCTCGACGAAGGCTCGCAGCTCTTCCTCCCCGCCAAGATCACGAAAGCGGAGACGAAAAAAGTTCAGCAACTGGCCATCGCCGCGTTCAAAGCGGTGGACTGCTCCGGTCTGGCGCGCGTCGATTTCCTGATGGAGCCTGGGTCAACAAGTAAGACCCGCAAGATTTATTTGAACGAGATCAATACCATGCCCGGATTCACTTCGATCAGCATGTATCCCAAGATGTGGGCGGCATCGGGGCTGGAGTATCCAAGATTGATCGAGAAGCTGATCGAGCTGGGCCTCGAGCGGCACGCGGAGAAGAAGAAGAACCAGTACAGCAGGTAGAGTTCGTGGCGGTGTCCCCGCCCTCTCGCAGAATGCGTGAGAAGGACGGGGCACCCGGCTTTGTCCCCAACCCACCTCCCAAAAGTTTCTTGACGTGCCCCCGCCTTCCTAGTACCATTTGTCAAGTTTGCTCTACGGAGCAGACCTTGGATTTCATGAAGAGTGGCTGAGGGACGAGCCCTAAGAAGCCACGACAACCGGATCGGGATCATCTATCCCGGTCGCCCGGTGTCAACTCTCGCCCTGGTACAGGGGGAACATGAGATTCGGGGTGCGGATTTTTCTGGCATCTCGTTCCTCTTTTCCTCATTTTCCCGGGAAAGAGGATTTCGTTTTTTGGAACACTTTTCGACGGCTCGTCCCCGGCGATTCTCTTCGTGATAAATGGAAGAGAGTAGCTGATGACATATGAACTGCGCTGTAGGGAATGCCACAAGAGTTGGGGCAACCAGCCCAAGTCGATCTGCGAGGATTGTTTCTCGCCGCTCGAAGTCTTCTACGACTACGATTCGGTACGCGGCAAGTTTACCCGCGAACGCATCGCGCAGGGCCCTCCCAGCATGTGGCGCTACTCGGATTTACTCCCACTTCCACAAGGATATGAACCCACCGTACCCGCCGGGTTCACGCCACTACTTGAGGCGCCTCGTCTGGCTCTACGGCTAGGAGCGAAGAATCTGTACCTCAAGAACGACGCGGTCTGCTTGCCCTCCCTAAGCTTTAAGGACCGCGTCGTTGCAGTGGCGTTGGCCAACGCCCGCAGCTTTGGATTCGATACTGTCGCCTGCTCCTCTACCGGCAACCTGGCGAATTCCGTGGCGGCGCAAGCCGCGCGCAATGGATTCAAGTCGTGGATATTTATTCCTGCCGATCTCGAGCCCGCGAAAATTATTGGCACGCAGGTTTTCGGAGCCAAGCTGGTGCGGATTTCTGGAAGCTACGATCAAGTGAATCGCTTGTGCTCGCAGATTGCGGATGAACGGCACTGGGGATTCGTGAACGTGAACCTGCGTCCGTATTACGCTGAGGGATCGAAGACGGTCGGGTTCGAAATTGCCGAACAACTGGGATGGAAATTGCCGGACAATATTGTGTGTCCGATGGCCGGCGGGTCGCTGATTGGCAAGATCAAGAAGGCGTTCGACGAACTGATTGAGTTGGGATTGGTCGAGCCCAAGCAGGTGAAATTCTTTGGTGCGCAGGCCACCGGATGCTCGCCGATTTCGACCGCCGTGAAAGCGGGGAATTCGGAGATCGAACCTCAGAAACCAGCGACCATTGCGCGATCGCTGGCTATTGGCAATCCTGCGGATGGGCATTACGCAATCAAAGTCATCACTCAAACTGGCGGTTGGTCCGAGGATGTTTCCGATCCGCAGGTGGTGGAAGGAATACAACTCTTAGCGGAAACGGAAGGCGTGTTCACCGAGACTGCGGGCGGAGTGACTGTGGGATGCGCGCAGAAACTGTTAGAGTCGGGTCGTATTCGTGAAGATGAAACGACCGTGCTCTGTATTACCGGCAATGGTTTGAAAACCACCGAGGTGTTGGCTGGGAAATATGCTGAGGAAGAAGCGATCTCCCCCAAGCTCGTGGAGTTCAATAAATATCTGGAACGGGCGCTCGACGTTCCGCAAGCCGAGGTCGCCGAGGCGGTGGGAGCATGACGATTACCGTACAGATTCCGACTGCGTTGCGGCGGCATACATCCGGGACCGCCAAGCTGGATTGTGGTGCGGCGAATTTGGATGAATTGTTTTCTGTGCTGGATCAGAGGTTCCCGGACTTGAAGCCGCATCTGCGGGACGAGGCGGGGCAGATTCGACGGTTCTTGAACGTGTATGTGAACGAAGAAGACATCCGGTTTTTGGGTGGGACCGCGTACGCGTTTCAGGATGGAGATGAAGTTTTGTTGGTGCCCTCGATTGCGGGAGGATGAGGGCGGTGTAGTGGCGCCCTGCGGGTGCGTGATCTAGATCGACACCTTCCCCGAAATTCCGTCCGGGGCTTAGATAGTTCGCTCCTCCGGAGCTTGGTTCCGACAACCGGTCGGCCTTTTCCTGAGTGCCGGCAGACAGCGGATTCCTCGTCGCGTTGCTCCTCGGAATGACAAGTTCTGGAGAATATGGCTTGCAGGCAAAGTTTCTTTCCTGTATTATCTAACTAACCAGTTAATTAATCATGCAGGTAGCAACCTCCAAATCGCGCATGGGTTCCCGGGGGCGGCCGGCGGAGAGCCGGGCGGCCATCCTGAAGGCGGCGGTGCGGGAGTTCGCGCAGGAAGGGATTGCGGGAGCGCGGACGGATGCCATCGCCAAAGCGGCGCGGGTGAACAAGGCGTTGCTTTATTACTACTTTGAAGATAAAGAGGCCCTTTATGGCGCCGTGCTCGACCAGGTTTTCGGTGGGTTGACTGAGAGCGTGATGCCGGTTTTCGCGCGAGACTTGACCCCGGGCGAGAAAATTCTCGCCTACGCGGGCGCGCACTTTGATTACATTGCCGGCAACCCGTCGTATCCGCGAGTGGTGCAGGGAGAGATGATGCGCGCGGGCCGCGGCAGTGCCACGCAATTCGTGCGAATTGTGAAGCAATATTTTGTTCCTCTGTTTAATCAGGTTGGAAATGTATTGCGGCAAGGGATCGCTTCCGGGGAATTTCGCGAAGTGGATCCGCGGCAATTTGTTCCGTCCATGATTTCGATTATTGTTTTTTACTTTAATAGCGCCCCAGTGATGAAGTTGATGACGGGGGAAGACCCCATGTCTCCGGAGCGGGTTGCCGAACGCAGGGCCGCGGTGCTGGATTTTATTTCCGCTGCGTTGTTTCAGCGGCCGAGTTTAAAGCTACAAGGAGTAAGAAAGTGAACCCACGCAACCGAGTCTTTATTCTTCTAGGCATCATCTGCGCCATCGCGGTGGCGTACTACGTGATTTCCACGCCCAGCAAGAAGGATCTGGTGTTGATTGGAACGGTGGATTCGAATCAGGTGATTGTGAGTCCGCAGGTGCAGGGCCGGATTATTAAGCTTCTGGTGGATGAGGGCACACCGGTGAAGCAGGGAGACCTGATTGCGGTGCTCGATCCGTTAGAACTGGAAGCCGAGGAACGGGCGGCGGCGGCCAACATCACCAGCTTGCGCCACAAAGTTTCCGAGATGCGATCGACGGAGCAGGCAACGTCCGGTTCAACTTCTGGCGGGGTGGCGAATGCGCGCGCGAAATTGGCTTCCGTTCGCTCGCAATTGGCGCAGGCGGAGGCTACGCTGGTGCGCACCGAGAGCGATAGCCGACGCATGATTGAACTGGCGAAGCAAGGAGTGGCGTCCGATCAGGATCGGGTGCAGGCGGAGAGCAACCTGACGGCGCAGCAGGCCACGGTGCAGTCTTTTAAAGACCAGGTCAGTGCCGCCGAGGCCGATTTGAATATGGCGATCGCGAATACAAACCAGGCGCCTGCAGCCAAGAGCACGGTAGAGGCCACACAGGCCGATTTGGCCAACGCGGAGGAGCAGCGCAAGCAGGCAGAGGTGCGCCTGGGCTACACCAAGATTTATGCGCCGGTGACGGGCACGGTTTCGGTGCGCGCTGCTCGTGAAGGCGAAGTGCTGACCGCGGGACAGCCGATCGTCACGATTGTGGATTTCAGCGACACCTGGGTGCGGGCGGCGATTCCCGAAACTCAATCCGATCACATTGGATTGGGGGATACGCTGCGGGTCCGGTTGCCGGGGGGAACAGAGACCTCCGGCAAAGTTTTCTTCAAGTCGGCGGAAGCTGATTTCGCTACGCAGCGCGACGTCAGCCGCACCAAGCGGGACATTAAAACGATTGTGCTTAAAGTCCGGCTCGACAACCCTAAAGGCGCTTACGTTCCGGGGATGACGGCGGAAGTGCTGGTTTCGCCTGACCAGTTGAAAGCAACGGCGACCAGCCAGAATTCCTCAGCGGTGCAGCCGTGATGGCTGATTTACAAAGCAAGGCTGGTCCGGCGAACGGCGGAGCTCCGGCGGACCCGCAGAATGCCATTGAAGTGAACCATATCGTCAAGAAATATGGTGAGTTTACTGCGGTGGATGACGTTTCCTTCGGCGTGAAGGAAGAGGAAATTTTCGGCCTGCTGGGGCCGAATGGCGCGGGGAAATCGACGCTGATCCGGATGATGACCACGCTCATTCCTATCACTTCCGGCTATGCGAAAATTGCGGGGCATGATGTCAGCAAGGAGCCCGATGCCGCGCGGCGCGTGATCGGAGTGATTCCGCAGGCGCTCACCAGCGACCTGGATTTGACGGTGCAGGAAAATATGAGCATTTACGCCAAGCTCTATGATGTTCCGGCGAAAAAGCGCAAAGAAACGATTGACGAGTTGCTGGAGCTGGTCGATCTGACCAAGTGGCGCGACGCGCAAACCAAAACGCTTTCCGGCGGGATGCGGCGGCGGCTGGAGATTGCGCGCGGGCTGGTGCATAGTCCGCGAATTTTCTTTCTCGACGAGCCGACGACCGGGCTGGACCCGGTTTCGCGCGTGGCGGTTTGGGAAATGTTGACTAACATCAAGAGCCATCGCCAGCTGACCATTCTGATCACGACCCACTATATGGACGAAGCCGATCGGCTTTGCGACCGCATTGCGATTGTGGACCACGGCAAACTCGTGGCCCTGGATACGCCGCAGGCGCTGAAAGCCAGCGTGCCGGGATCGAATGTGATCGAAGCGCAATTTGAGCATGCGCCCGCCGATTGGGAAGATCGCCTGCACAAGTTGAGCCATGTCACCTCGGTGCAGCACCAGGGCTCGGGCATGTACCGGGTGCTGACCGGCGACGGCTCGCGCACCACGACGGAGCTGGTGGAAGCGGCGGTGCAGGCGGGAGCGACGGTGAAATCTCTTTCGGTGCAAAACACCACGCTGGACGACGTGTTCGTCCACTACACCGGGCGGCAATTACGCGATGAACTGGTCAAAGCCTACGCTTTCGTCATGCCGCCCAGACCGGGAGCACAGTAAATGAACCGGATGATGGCGATTATTGAGCGCGAGATGCGAAAGTTCTTCCGGTCACCGGCGCTGCTGATGGTGTCGCTTATTTTTCCTCTGGTGCAGCTCATCGTGCTGGGCAATGCGTTCGGCGGCAAGATTCGCGACATGAAGCTGGGCCTGGTGGATGAAGATGGCGGTACGCAGGCGCTGAAGATTCGCGAAGCTTTCGACGCAGTCCACGCAAACTTGCGCACTTTCGGGGTGGTGTATTACCACGATGAAAAAACGGCGATGAACGACGTGCGCAACGGCAAGATCCAAGGCGCAGTGATTATTCCGCCGCAGTATTCGAGGCGTGTGTACGAGAAAGATCAGCCGCGCATTGCCCTGCTGGTGGACAACAGCGACAACTTTATCAGTGCCACGCTTGAAGACGAGCTTACCCAGATCACGAACTCGCTGAATGATCCCACAGTGGAGCCGCGCATCCTGCAGCAGGACGTGTTGCAGGTGGTCGAACTGTATCCGTATATCGAGTACATGAAATTTCTGCTGCCAGGGTCGATCACGCTGGCGATCTTTATGTCGGTGATGATCGGCGGAGGCATGCTTTACATCGATGACAAAGCTCGCGGAGTGCATGAGGGATATCTGGTTACGCCGATTACCAAGACAGAACTGGTGTTGGGGTTGAATGCGTCGAGCGCCGTGAAGGCGGTGATGGTCGGGTTTGTGATTACTGTAATTGGATCGTTGTTGGCCGGCGTCGGTACACTGTTTAATTTCTCGACCGCGGTGGGATTGCTGTGCATGATTATCCTGACGTCGGTGGCGTTGAATGCCATGATGTTTCTGCTGGTGGTGCGGGTGGAAGATCCACTGGTACCGCGGGCAATCTTTGGCATTCTGAATACGCTGTTATTTTTCCCCAGCGGCGCGGTCTACCCCATTCAGGCATTTCCGTGGTGGCTGCGGGACATCGCCAAAGTGGACCCGTTCACGTTTGCGGTGCACGGGTTCAAGTCGCTGCTGCTGAAGGAAACGGGATTTGCTGCCATTTGGCCGGACATGATGTATTTGTCGCTGTTCGCTGTGATCGCGTTGGGGATTGCCACGCCGTTGTTCAAGCGGACGCTTTAAGTCGATTTACCGTCGAGGTCGCTAAGTACGTCGAGAAGCGCAACGTCTTGAATTCTTGGTCTGGTTTTCTCGACGCCTCTCGGCGTGCTCTGCGGTGGATCATTTTTTTGGGAACTTTCTGTTCGCTCGCGGTTTCCGTTATGCTTATGGAAGCCATGACCCTGCTCGATGCCAAACAATACGATTTTTCCCGTGACCGGCGGCGGCGAAATCGAATCATCATCATCACGGTAGTTCTGATTGTGATCGCCTGGGCAGCGTTTCACTATCGCAACTATCCCGAGCGGCGGGTGGTGAGTAAGTTCTTCGCCGCCTTGCAAAAGCAGGACTACGGGGCGGCCTACGGAATCTGGTTCCACGATCCGGACTGGAAGCAGCACCCCGAAAAATATTCGGCGTACCCCTTCAACGAATTCCGCACCGACTGGGGGCCGGGCGGCGAATGGGGCGTGATCAAGGACTATTCGGTGGATTGTTCGTTGAGCCCGGGCAGCGGCGTGATCGTGCAAGTCACCGTGAACGGGCGCGGGGAACATCCCAACGTGTGGGTGGAAAAATCTAATAAGACCCTGTCGTTTTCGCCCAATGAAATCCAGTGTGGCAACTGGTGGGCATGGCTGGTGGAGTGACGGGTTTGCCGATACTCTCACGCCGTTGTCATTCCGAGAAGCGCAGCGACGAGGAATCCGCTGTCTGCCGGCGCTGAGGGAAAGCAGATTCCTCCACTACGTTGCCGTCTTCGCGGCCACTTCGCTCGGAATGACAGGCGCAGACGAGACGTCCGCGCCTACGTGATTTGTTCCAGGGTTTTTTGCAGCGATGATTCGTCGCCAACGTTGAAGCAAGTCTTCGAGCGGTCAATCTGACGCATTAGGCCCCATAGAACTTTCCCCGGGCCCACTTCTATAAATGTTTGTACGCCTTGCGCGATCAGCAGGCGGATGGATTGCTCCCACTTCACTGATCCCGTCACTTGGCGGATGAGGGCGTCGCGGCTGCATTCAGCATTGGTGATTAAAGCTGCATCTACGTTGCACACGACTGGAATGCTGGGATTCTGGAACTGGAGCGCCTGCAGATCGGCTGCCAGACGGTCCTGCGCCGCTTTCATCAGCGAACAATGGAAGGGTGCGCTTACCGGAAGCAGCACGGCTTTCTTGGCGCCCCGTTGTTCGGCGAGTTTAATAGCGCGTTCGATGGCGGTTGCGTGACCGGAAATTACGATCTGTCCCGGCGAGTTGATGTTGGCTGGTTCGCAGACTTCGCCTTGCGCGGCATCGATGCACAAGGCGGTAAGTTTATCGAAGTCCATGCCGAGAATTGCGGCCATGGCGCCTACGCCAACTGGGACGGCCTCCTGCATATACTTGCCGCGATTGCGAACGGTGCGGACGGCGTCAGCGAAATTAAACGTTCCTGCCGCGACATGGGCGGAGTATTCGCCAAGGCTGTGTCCGGCGACGAAGTTGGGTTTGAGGCCTTTCTCGTTCAAAACTCGATAGGCTGCGACGGACGCAGTCAGGATCGCCGGCTGCGTGATCTCGGTCAGGCGGAGTTGATCTTCCGGGCCTTCAAAACAAAGCTGCGAGAGTTTGTAGCCGAGAGCGGCGTCGGCCTCTTCGAATGTCTGTCGGGCAACGGGATATTTTTCCGCCAACTCTTTGCCCATACCGACGGCTTGCGAGCCCTGGCCAGGGAAGAGGAAGGCGATGCTTCGAGATTGGTTCGATAAGAGGTTCATTTAGCCAAACTGAATGCGAATCACCAACTGAAGGATCGCATAGGCGCTACAGCCGATTTATTTTTCTTCCTCCCTTGGACCAACCGCGTGCAAGGAAAATCCATCCCGTGAAAAACGTGATCACGACGGGGAAGAAAAACGACATGGTCCAAAGGTGCACGTTGATTGGCAGTCCAAGTACAGCCAAGAATCGCGGTAATACGAACTTGTAGCAATCAGACCCACGCCAAGGACCATCTCAGAGAGAGGCCCCAACCTCGTGGGCATGCTAGCGCATCCAGCAATTGTGAGTATGGTTCCAAGTAAAAGAGCGGCCAAGAATATTGGCGGCAATGTTTGAAGCGAATGCAAGCTATCACCGAAAATGTCGCGGTGTAACCCCCAAGCTATAAAAATGCCCAAAGCCGTGAGCGCCAGCCCAGCGATCAGGAGTAGTCTAGAAAGTTTTGCAAACGTCATAACTTCCTGCCAATTAATTCATATATTAGCTACCGCTACCGGCCTGATCTTCGCCAGCTCTCTTTCGATCTCAAGATTGATGCTGCGCTCGGCGAATTCGGCGGACACACGGAGAGCGTTCTTGATGGCGTTCGCATTCGACGATCCGTGAGTGATGAAGCAGACACCCTTGATTCCCAGCAGCGGCGCACCGCCGTATTCAGTGTGATCGAGGCGCTTCTTGAAATCGGCGAAGGCGCTGCGCGAGAGCAGCGCGCCCACCTGCCGGGTGATGGTCGCCCGCAAGGACTCTTTTAATGTGTTGCGCACCAGGTGGGCCACGCCTTCGGAAATTTTCAGCGCGACATTGCCCACGAATCCGTCGGCGACGATTACGTCGACCTTGCCGTTGTAGAGGTCACGTCCTTCCACGTTGCCAATGAAATTTATCGGCAGCTGTTTTAGAAGGTGAAAAGCTTCGCGGGTGAGTTCGTTGCCTTTGGTTTCTTCTTCGCCGATGGAGAGCAATCCCACGCGAGGACGCCGCGTGCCGAACATGCTGCGATAGTAAATTTCGCCCATCACGGCGAACTGTTCAAGATTGTGCGGCTTGCAATCCACGTTTGCGCCCGACGTCGAGCAACTCGGCGGCGGTGCCGATGGCGGTAGGGAAAACGGCTGCCAGCGCCGGACGGTCGACGCCGGGAATTGCTCCCAGCACCATTTTCGCAGTCGCCATGGCAGCGCCGGTGTTGCCGGCGGTGACGAATCCGAGGGCGCGGCCTTCGCGTACCAGGCGAAGTCCCACGCGCATGGTCGAGTCGCGCTTGGCCCGGACCGCCTGCACGGCTTTGTCATCCATGGTGATGACTTCGCTCGCGTGCACGATTTGAATGGGGAGATCGGCGGCCGCGGAATAGCGCGCCAATTCCGTGCGCAGCATTTCCTCCGGGCCGACCAAAATGACATGGACCCCGTGATGCCGGGCCGCCTGGATGGCACCTTCAATCTCAGGCTTCGGCGCACGGTCAGAACCCATCGCGTCCAACGCTATGACGCTAGGCATGGCAGGGGAAGGCTAGCTGGACTTCCTTGACGTCGAGGACTTCACGTCCCTTGTAGTGACCCGCATTTCGCGCAGAGCGCGATGCGGCAGTTTCCGCTCGTGGCAGTTGGGGCACTCGGAAAGCGAAGGTGCAGTAAGAAAATCATGCGCGCGCCGGGTCGCGGTGCGCTTTTGGGAGTGCCGTCGTTTTGGATTAGGCATGTAAAAGTCCTTTCGAAAGTCAGCTTCTAGCTAGCTTCACCACTTTTGCCTAGCAGCTAGGAGCTAGAAGCTTCAGTTTTGTAATTTGCTGCGTAAATCTTTCAGCGGCGACCAGCGTGGGTCTACCACCGCGTCGGCGCACGAACATTGTTCCAAATTCAAATTCTTGCCGCAGTGCGGACACAGTCCCCGGCAATCCTCGCGGCAAATGGCCTTCAAGGGCGTCGCCAACAACACCTGCTCGCGGAGAACGTCTTCCAGCAGCAGGCCTTCCCCTTGATAATAACTGACTTCAGCCTCGGCGGCGGTGATCGAAAGCTCTTCCCGTCCCGAATCGGTACCCAGCGGCCGGTAAAGCAGGTCATACTGCCGCTCAACTTTTTCGACGACTGGATCCAAACAGCGTGCACAGGCCATTTCCAGGCTCGTACGCAGGTTCCCGGCTACGCGGATGTCCCTTACGATCTGACTCTTGCCGTGGTGCTCTTCGACCAGTTGAGCGCGTCCGGCAGCATATAGCGGAGCGCGCTGCGTCAGGTCAGGCCCAAGTTCGATCAGGCCGGGAGCAAACTCCTCCTCATAATCAATGGGGTGAAGTTCTAACTCTTGTATTTCGATGAACATCGAGACCCCCGCGCCCCCAACCCTGATGCCGCGTAGGCCGCGGAAGCCTGCACAGAGGCGTAAGTCTCCAGGGAGCAAAGTTCAAGGATAAAGGGGGTGAGCAGGGGTGTCAAGGAAGGGGCGTGAAATCTTGTCGTAGAACGATTAATCGCGGTAGAGACGTAACTTTGTTACATCTGGCCCCACCACGGAGCCGGCCCGGGAGAGCCGAGACACCGCAAGTAGAGACGTAGCGAGCTACGTCTCTACGGGTGTGTGTAGATGTGCGAATTCATTCCTCCCCGAATCCCCATGGCTATTTGACGCATCTTAAGGCGAGCGCATATCATTTTCGTTTGGTCTTTGCGCCAGGAGAATTCAGGGAGGCGGCCTGCTGGCTGGAAGTGCAATTCCCGGAAACCGAAATCGATGGACAAGAAAAAGCTGGAAGCATTTAAGAAGAGATTGGAAACACGGCAGCAGGACCTGCGCCGCATGGTCTCGCGCACTGAGGCCGACGGACGCTCCATGGACGAAAGTTCGGCGCAGGACATCGCCGATAAGGCCGCCAGCTCGTATACCAAGGAATTCCTGTTTCACCAGAGCAACAACGACCGTCAACTCTTGCAGATGGTGGAGAATGCGCTCTCGCGTATCCGTGAAGGCACGTTCGGCGAGTGCATTTCCTGCGGCACCGAGATCGGCGCCAAGCGTCTGGAAGCGGTGCCGTGGACGCGGCATTGCATCGAGTGTCAGGAAAAGCTGGAACAGGGAATACTGGAAGAAACGCAGAAGTAGCTGGAATATTTGGGGTCTTCGTGTCTGGCTGGAACTGTCACGAATCAGGCCAAAATCGCTGATTACTAAGTACTAAATACTTGGTTTCCCAATCGATTCGTTGACAATTCTCTTATTTCTAGGCTATCTTTAAGTCTTTGGAAGTCCTGCGGTTGCCCGCCTGGTCGCCCTGCGCCTTCGGCGCTCTTGAGAGATTGGGGTACTCAGCGGTCTTCTTTGCACTTTTATTTCTTTGGAGATCAGTAATGTCTACCTATTTCCCCAAAGCTGGGGACATTGTGCGCAAGTGGTACGTCGTGGATGCCGAAGGGCAGACGCTCGGCCGCCTGGCATCGCAAGTCGCCCTGGTTTTGATGGGCAAGGAAAATCCGAAATACACGCCGTTTCTGGACACTGGCGATCATGTCATTGTGATCAACGCGGATAAAGTTAAGACCACCGGCGTGAAGTCGGAACAGAAGCAGTATCACCATTACACCGGGTATCCGGGCGGCATTCGCACCGAAGATTTCCGCAAGCGTTTCGCGCGCAAACCGGAGTTGATCATTGAAGCTGCCGTGTTGCGCATGCTGCCGAAAAGCAAGCTGGGCCGCCAGATGATCAGCAAGCTGAACGTCTATCGTGGCGACAAGCATCCGCACGAGGCGCAGAAGCCGGTGGCCAAGGCGTTGCTGGTACGGGCATAAAAGTTTCGAGTTTCAGGTTTCTAGTTTCGAGTAGAACCCGCGAGGGTTGGAATTTCTGAAAGGTTCGCACCGGGCTTTGGCTAAGGGCCAACGGCTAAGTGCTAAAGGCTAACGAATGGCTGAGCTAGTTCAATATTACGGAACGGGACGCCGCAAGTCGGCGATCGCGCGAGTTTATCTTCGTCCGGGCAGCGGCGAAGTCAAGATCAATGGACGGGCGTTTGAGGAGTATTTCGTGACTCCTTCGCAGCGTTCGGCGGCCAAGATGCCTCTGGTGTCGACCGACACCGCAGCCACATTCAACGTGATCGCCCGCGTTTCCGGCGGCGGCGTGAATGGACAGGCAGACGCAGTGAAGCTGGGCATCGCCCGCGCACTGATGGTCTTCAACATTGAGTTTCGCAAGAAGCTTAAAGCTGAGGGCATGGTCACCCGCGATTCGCGCGGCAAAGAGCGTAAGAAGTACGGACAGAAGGGCGCTCGCGCTCGCTTCCAGTACTCGAAGCGGTAAAGCAGATTCCTCCCTGCGTTGCCGCCTTCGCGGCCACTACGGGTCGGAATGACAAGGGTTTTGAAGGTTTTAGCTGAAGGCTGATAGCTGACAGCTGAAAGCGGTTCAAAGGTGTTCAATTCATCCCGTGCCACGGTACGGGGCGGGAATGGCAATCTGGAGCAGCCGCAAGGCCAGCGAAGGATGCAGACCAAATGAGGAGGTTGATTGGCTAACATCACCATGAAGGAGTTGCTCGAAGCGGGTGTTCACTTCGGGCATCAGACGAAGCGCTGGAACCCCAGGATGAAGGAATACATCTTCGGCGAGCGCAACGGGATTTACATTATCGATCTGCAGAAGACGCTGAAGATGTTCAAGGAAGCGTCGAAATTTGTGCAGGAACTCGCCGCCCAGGGGAAGATCGTTCTCTTTGTGGGTACCAAGCGGCAGGCGCAGGACGCGATCGCCGAAGAGGCAACGCGCTGCGGCGGATACTACATCAACCAGCGCTGGCTGGGTGGGCTGCTCACCAACTGGGTGACGGTGCAGAAATCGGTGAAGCGTCTCAAGGAAATCGACGAGATGGCCACCGACGGGCGCTATGAATTGCTGCCCAAGAAGGAAGTCATCAAGCTGGAGCGCGAGCGCAAGCACCTCCAGGCGAACCTTGCCGGCATCAAGACCATGAGTCGTCTGCCGGATGCGATCTTTGTCATTGACTCGAACAAAGAGCAGATTGCTGTTCGTGAAGCTCGCAAGCTCGGCATTCCGGTGGTTGCGGTTGTCGATACGAATTGCGATCCCAGCGAAGTGGATTACGTGATTCCAGGCAACGACGACGCGCTGCGGGCGATTCGCCTGTTCGCCTCGAAGATTGCGGACTCAGTCGCTGAAGGCGCGCAGCTGATGACCGACAAGCAGGTTGCCGATATGGCTGTCGCTGCGGGCGTCGCGCAACAACGGGCCGATCAGGCTGCGGCAGAAGCCGCACAACGCGGATCTGATATTCCTCCTGACGAGGGTGCGACCGAAGACATCAGCATGGAAGACGTGCTGGGTGCTGGAACGGTCAAGCCGGTAGCGGCGGCGAAGGAAGCCGTGGAAGAGACGCCGGTCGAAACACCGACGGCATAGAATAGACTCTCGGCTTTAGGATTCGAGCGAAGATCAGACCCGCGCGTCGTCCGGCGCGGGTCAAATTTTGTAAGGCAGTCGTTGGTCCTTCGTCGTTGGCTGTTCGCCACCCGGTTTTGATCTATAAGCGATCTCGGATACGACGATAAGGACGAACGACCAAGAACGCACGACTGAATCTTAACGTTAGGAATTATCAAGATTATGAGCACAACTACGACAAATATTTCAGCAAGTCAGGTGAAAGAGCTCCGGGAAAAGACCGGAGCTCCGATGATGGATTGCAAGCAGGCCCTCACCGAAGCCAAGGGTGACATGGAACAGGCAGTCGTCGTTCTTCGCAAGAAGGGTGTTTCCGTGGCGGCCAAGAAGGCCACACGCGTCACCAGCGAAGGCGCTGTCACCAGCTACATTCACGCTGGCGGGAAAATTGGCGTGCTTCTGGAAGTGAACTGCGAAAGCGATTTCGTGGCCCGCACCGAGGATTTCAAGGAACTGGTGCACGATATCGCCATGCATATTGCCGCCAGCGATCCCAAGTACGTTCGCAAAGAGGACGTGACTGAAGCAGATTTCGCACGCGAGAAGGAAATCTTTCTCGAGCAGGCAATGAAGAGCGGCAAACCGCAGAACATTGCCGAGAAGATGGTCACCGGCAAGATGGAAAAGTTCTACGAGGAAGTCTGCCTGTTGGAGCAGCCTTTCATTAAAGACCAGACCGTCTCCATCGCGCAGTTGATTGCCACCAAGATCGGCAAACTGGGCGAGAATATTGCGGTGCGCCGTTTCGCCCGCTTCAAAGTCGGCGACGCAGGCGAGACCATCGCCATCACCAAGCCGGACCAAAAGCCGGAATGATTGAAGGGCGCCAATGGCGCCCTTTTTTAATGCTTGTTTTCAAGCTCAACCCGAAACCTGGTGCAGTCGCAGTACAATGCTGAAAAGCGAATGACAACTCCAACTGCCTTCAAGCGCATCCTGCTCAAGCTTTCCGGTGAGGCCCTAGCCGCAAACCAGGGTTTTGGCGTCGATCCTCTAAGAATCCATGAAATCGCCGCCGAACTGGCGGACGTGAAAACCCTGGGGGTGCAAATCGCCATCGTGGTCGGCGGAGGAAATTTCTTCCGCGGGGTGGCTGAGCAAGCCAAGGAGATGGATCGAGTCTCGGCGGACCAGATGGGCATGCTGGCCACGGTCATCAACGCTTTGGCCCTGCAGGACGCCCTCGAGAAGCAGGGTGTTTATACGCGCGTGATGTCGGCCATCGAAATGAACCAGGTTGCGGAGCCTTTCATTCGGCGGCGTGCCATGCGCCATCTGGAAAAAGGCCGCGTGGTGATTTTCGCCGGCGGCACCGGCAATCCCTATTTTTCGACGGATACGGCGGCCTCGCTCCGCGCCATGGAGATCAAAGCGGACGTGATCCTGAAAGCCACGAAAGTCGATGGCATCTACGACGCCGACCCCATGCTGGTCAAAGATGCCAAGCGGTTCACAGAGATCAGCTACATGGACGTGCTGAAAAAGGGACTGAAAGTAATGGACCTGACCGCGATCTCCCTGTGCAAGGACAACAACCTGCCCATTATTATCTTCGACCTGAACCGGCGGGGGAATATCAAGAAAGTGGTGGCCGGGGAGAAGATTGGATCGCTGGTGAGCGCGTAATTTCCTTCCATTTGACATTCGTACCCATATCGGGTACAATCGTACCTAATATGGGTTCATGGTCTCTAACTCCGCCGCCTGGAAACTTCTCGTCCGCGCTTTTCGGAAAGACCCGCAATGCCGTTCTAGGCCTGCTTTTTGGCCATCCTGACGAATCTTTTTACGTCCGTGAAATTGCACGGAAAATAGGCAGGGGCATGGGTTCTGTCCAGCGAGAGTTGGACACTCTGGCGAATGCTGGGGTTCTGGAGCGTACCGAACGCGGGCGACAAGTTTTCTATCAGGCGAATTTGGAGTCCCCAATTTTTGAGGAGATCAAGAGTCTGATCCTGAAGACGGTCGGAGGAGTCGAGCTTTTGACATACTCCCTCGCCCCCCTTGCCGATAAGATCAAAGTTGCATTCATATATGGATCAATGGTTCGCGGGCAACAAAAACGAGGGAGCGACATCGATTTGCTTGTTGTCGGCGATGTGAGTTTCAGAGATGTGATCGAGTCGTTGGCTCCGGCACAACGCAAGCTTGGCCGGGATATCAATCCCGTTACGTATCCGGTTGCTGAGTTCCAGGAAAAGATTTTGCAAAAACACCATTTTGTTACAAGTGTGCTTCGCGGGCCCAAACTGTTTTTAATGGGAGGCGAGCGTGAGCTTGCAGAACTGGGTAGCCCAGGGGTTGATCCAGAAGCATAAAACGAGCCGTGAGGAAATTCGTAGTCTTCTGGCAGTGGCTGATCGCGATCTGGCGAATGCTCAAATCACGCAATTGTCCACGGAATGGCGTCTCATGATTGCCTACAATGGCACTCTGCAATCCGCCAACGCAGCAATGGCAGCTTCCGGATTTCGAGTTTCGTCAAAGGTGTCACATCATCGCTATCTGATCGAGTCGCTTCACTTTACAATCGGCATCGAAGCAAAGCTTGTGAACCACCTCGATCGATTCCGGAAGAAACGCAACATCAGCGCCTATGAGCAGTCGGATACCGTGTCGAATCAGGAAGCATCTGAAATGATCGACCTGGCCCGCGAAGTGCGACGATTAGTGCAAGCGTGGCTCGCCCAGCAGCATGCGGAATTATTGTGATACCCAGCTCAACGGGCGATTCGGTTTATAATCTAGGTTTTTGATATTGATTCTCAGGGGAGCTGACTATGGCTCAAGCCACAATGGCCGCAATTCCCGGCCTTAAAGAAACCTACATTCAACTCAAGACCCGCATGGACAAGGCGGTTGACGATTTCCGCAAGGCGCTTGCCTCGACTCGCACCGGGCGCGCGTCGGTCCAGATGCTGGACTCGGTGAGGGTTGAGTACTATGACTCGCTGATGCCGCTGAATCAGGTGGCGACCGTGCATGCGCCGGAGGCACAGCTCATCACCATCCAGCCCTTCGATCCTACCGCTTTGGCGGCCATTGAAAAGGCCATCCGCACGGCGGAACTGGGATTGAATCCCATGAATGATGGCAAGATGATTCGCGTACCGGTGCCGCCGCTGACCGAAGATCGCCGCAAGGACATGGTGAAGCATCTGCACAAAGTGCTGGAAGAACATCGCACGGCGGTCCGCAACATCCGCCGCGACGGTAATGACGCCATCAAGAAGGCGATGAAGGACAAGAAAATCAGCGAAGACGAAGAAAAACGGGCGATGGACGAGACCCAAAAACTCACCGACGATGAAATCAAGAAGATGGAGGAAATGAGCAAGGTGAAAGAAAAAGAAGTGATGGAGATCAAGTAGTCGCGATCCGATCGCTTCTCGCGAGAGATGACATAAACCGTAGAACTTGCGACGTTTCATTTGGGCGGCCCCCGCGGCCGTCCATTTCTTTTGTAGTGAGGTTGAACTCCTGAACCAGTTTCCGCGTAGTAATTCTCAGAGGGACACGTCTGCCTTATGGGGAGCGTTCGTTTTTTCGCCTTCTTGGCGCTGATGGCCGGTGTTTCATTTGGACAAACTCCGGACATCCCCCCGCTGACGGCAGACGCCATCATGGCCCGGGTCGCCGCCAACCAGGACAAGGCGGAGGCGTTGCGCAAGCAATACATCTACAAGCAGCACATTCATATCGTTACCCGAAAGCCCAACGCGAAACTCATGCGCGAAGAGACCACGGACTACCATGTGGTTCCCGCCCCGGATAAGACTGGCAAAGAACTCCTGCGATTGACTGGGAGTTATTGGCACCATGGAAAATACATCGAGTTCACCGGGGAGCCGGTGCCGGAGCCAGACAGCCTGGACGCCGGCCTCATCCACGGCTTCCGCGACGATCTAGCGAACACCGAATCGAAAGACGGCCTGGGGCGCGATTTATTCCCGCTTACCACCGAACAACAGGAAAAATATCAATTTCGGCTGATCGGGCTCGAAACCCAGAAAGGACGAAGCGTGTACCACATCGGCTTCGGGCCGCGAGACAAGAAGGACATCGACTGGGCCGGCGAAGCGTTCGTTGATGCCGTGGATATGCAGCCAGTCCGGGTGTTTACCAAGCTTTCGCGCCGCTTACCCTTCGTGGTCAGAACGATGCTCGGTACCGATGTCCCCGGAATCGGCTTCGATGTCCACTACCAGCGTCAGGAAGACGGAGTGTGGTTTCCCACCAGCTTTGGAACGGAATTCCGCTTGCGTGTGCTTTTTTTCCTGAACCGCGATATTTCTGTTTCCCTCGAGAACACCGGGTTTGAGCATACTCACGTGAAGAGCAAGATCGAAGTCCTGGGGCCGGCGCAGCCGCAACCCTAATCAGATTCCCCGGAGATGGACGCTTTGCTTCGCTTTGGACAGCCAAGGCGGCTGTCCCTACGTGTTCTGATCTGGGTTTGAATCGGCATGGTAGAGACTAAGTTCTTAATTTTAATCAGAAAAACTTGCTATCTAGGCAACTCCGCCACGTTTTATTCCGTCTTGTTGGAGGTGGAGCTTTTCCGGCCAGATGAAGAGGCGAATAATAAGCTAGAATGAAAGGCCGGACCTTGGACGGTCTCCACTGCTCTACCGTATAATTGCCGTTTTCCATACTCCAGTAAGTCGAGGTAGTAGCGATTCATCGCTTTCATCAGGATAGCCCTGCCCTAACCAAGGGTACGCGCGGCGTGCGATCCATCCCGGTCCATTCTTGGGGTCCATCTCCCTCATTTGTAAAGCCTTGTATCGGCGCCGGCCGTTTTGTGGCCTCCCTGCTGCTGTGCGTTTTGTTGTTCTGCTCGCTGGGGGCCGGCCAGCAGGACGTAGTGACTGAGATTGATATTCACGGCAATCGCCGCATTCCCGCGGAAACCGTTCGTTCCCGGATCTTTACCCGTGCCGGAGACGTGTACGATCAGGCCGCCATCGAACGCGACTTCAATTCTCTGTGGAACACCGGATATTTTGAAGATATCCGCTTCGAGCGCGAGCAAACTCCCAAGGGTTGGAAGTTACATATCTATGTAAAGGAACGCCCTACCATCCGGGAGATTGATTATGTTGGATTAAGTTCCGTGTCCAAGAGCGATGTGCTTGATCGCTTCAAGGAAGCCAAAGTGGGGCTTTCTCCCGAGAGCCAGTACGACCCGACCAAAGTGAAGAAGGCGGAGGTCACCATCAAAGGGCTGCTGGCTGAACATGGCAGGCAATTCGCCACCGTCCGAACTGAGGTTCGCCCCATTCCCCCAGCGGCCGTGAGCCTCACCTTCGTGATCAAAGAGGGCCCCAAGGTTAAGGTCGGAAACATCATCTTCCAGGGCAATAAGCATGTGAACAGCCGAATCTTGCGCGGCGCCATGAAGAACTTGAAGCCTATTGGAATCCCCAAATCCATCTTCCTGGAAAACCTCATCTCCAAGACTTACGACGCCACCAAGCTCGATGAGGACACGGAGCGGGTGCGGGCGGAATTTCAAAATCGCGGCTATTTCAAAGTCGTAGTGCAGGACCCCACCACCAAGATCCACGATACCGGGCACACCGGCTTCCACATCCCCTTGATCCAGGCCGGCCCCGGCAAAGCGGTGGACATCACCATGGTGATCGAAGAAGGGGACCGCTACAACCTGGGCGGAATTACTTTCAAGAACAACAAAGCTTTCAGCAACTCCAAAGCGCTGCGCAGTGTTTTTCCCATCAAGGATGGCGAAGTGTTTAATCGCGACAAAATAGCCAAAGGCTTGGAAGCGTTGCGCAAAGCCTACGGTGGAGAGGGTTATATCAACTTCACTTCGATCCCAAACACCACGTTTGACGAAGACAAGAAATTGGTCTTCCTCGAGATTGACGTGGACGAAGGCAAGAAGTTCTTCGTTCGGCGCATCGAATTCTCCGGAAATACGACCACGCGTGACAAGGTAATCCGCCGCGAGATTGTTCTCGAAGAGGGCCAGCCCTACAATCAGCGGCTCTGGGAAATCAGTCTGCAGCGCCTGAACCAGCTGGGATATTTCGAGCAGTTGAAGCCGGATGACCCGAACGTTACGGATCGGCACCTGGACGAAAAAGAGGCCACGGTCGATCTGACCCTCAAGGTTCATGAAAGGGGCAAGAACAGCATCGGTTTGACCGGCGGCGTGAGCGGACTGGCGGGCGCTTTCATCGGCCTCAGCTACAGCACCAACAATTTTCTCGGCCTGGGCGAAACCCTGACGGTGCAGGCCAATATCGGCAACCTGCAGCGGGACCTGGTATTCGGTTTCACCGAACCCTATTTGCATGACCGTCCACTACAGCTCGGGTTTCAGGTCTATGCGCGCAAGTCCACTTACGATCAGGCAAGGCAGGAAGCGCTGCTGACCGGGCAGCAGGTAAATTTGTCGTCGGAAGTGCTGCAGAACTTGCAGAATTATACCCAGTCCAGCAAAGGATTCAGCACATCGCTGAGCTATCCGCTCCATCGTTCATTCAAGCGCCTGGGTCTGAGCTACTCCTACGATGAATCGTCGCTGGTGGCGCTGACTACCGCGTCAAAGTCGTTGTTTAATTATCTGGCGTTCAGCGGAATCAGCGGCCCCAGCGCGCTCGACGGGATCATCACCAGCAAGCTGGTTCCCAGCTTTACCAAGAACACGCTGGACGCCGCCATTTCCCCCCACAGCGGAAGCAGCTACTACCTTGGGGGAGAATTTTCCGGCTTGGGCGGAACCGTCAAAACCATTCGTCCGATCCTGCAATACAAACGGTTCATTCCCGTACAGAATCGACGCAACACCGTGGGATTCAACGTGCAAGCTTCGTTCCTGACGGGATTTGACGGGCGGGTTGCACCGCCATTCCAGCGCTCCTACATGGGCGGAGAAAACGACTTGCGTGGATTTGACATCCGCTCGGTATCGCCCGTGGCGTTTCTGCCCGCGACTGCCAATGTGGTCCTGCGCAATCCGGACGGCTCTGCCGTTCTCAAAGACCCCACCAACCCGGCGCGCGGGAATTACACGATTCCGGTTCCCGTGGAACAGATCGTCTTCCCGGGCGGCGATCTCAGCCTGGTGACCAACCTTGAGTATCGAATCACCATCGCGGGACCGGTGGCCCTGGCTCCGTTTATGGACCTGGGCGTGGACCCGATTTTGCGGGGATCGCAACTGCGCATCAACTCATCGCAACTGGATACCCTCAACGGCACGGTTTTCGGTTGTCCGGAACAGGACCCGATCACCTACAACTGTGTGGGAGGGCAAAAGCCGGGAAGCTCCAAGGAGTTCCCCCAGTTCTCGCAAAATCTGTCGACTTTGGGGATCACCAACTGGGTTCCGAGAATGTCGACCGGCTTGGAGTTGCAAATGTTCCTGCCGGTGGTGAATGCGCCCTTCCGTATCTACTGGGCCTACAACCCGCTGCGGTTGGACACAACCACGCAATCCCCCGTCCCGGTCACGACGGGATTGTTCCCCTTCAAGCTCTATCCGACGGCATCGGCGTACACCTATGAGTCAACGAAGAGCATCTACTCTCCGAAATATCTCCTGCGGGAACCACGGAAGACGTTCCGATTCTCGGTCGCGACCACCTTTTAGCGTCGAGTTCGGGGGGCTGGCCGGACCTTTCCCCCTAGATAAAACCGAGGGCTGCCCCACCCTTCGTTTTTGAAGGGTGGGATTCCACGACTCTAGCCCGCTTGGGATTTTCACCGTGCAATCGAGAAACGGCAGGTCATCCGTCACATCGACGGCACGGGCGATCGGTCTACAATCCGCCCGTGCGCAAACATCCTCAGCGATATTATGGCGCGGGCTACCTGCATTTCATCACCACCAGTTGTTATCGCCGCCGTCCTCTACTGGCGAGTGCTCGTCGCCGCAATCTTTTTTTGAGGATTCTCGAACAGGTGCGTCAGCGCTATGGCTTTGTGGTCGTCGGCTACGTGGTCATGCCCGAGCATGTTCATCTTCTGCTCAGCGAGCCGGAGAAGGGAGATCCTTCGACTGTGATGCAGGTCGTCAAACAACGCTTTGCCCGCGTAGTTCTGCAAGCCCAGCGCGCCCGCCGCAAACGAAGTCAGGGATGGCTATGGGATGAGACGCCAAAAGACGACCATATCTGGCAGCGGCGATTCCATGATTTCGTAGTGTGGCGGGAACCCAAGCGGGTGGAGAAGTTGCGCTACATGCATCGCAATCCGGTGAAGCGCGGACTCGTGCTCCAACCGGAACAATGGGCTTGGAGCAGCTTTCGTCACTATGCTTACGACGAACCCGGGATCGTGGTAGTGAACCAGCAGCGGGCGGCAGTGTTAAGGGTGCGGAGGGCAGGGTGACCAGTTCCCATGGCTTGGGTCTGACGAGATAAAGAAATCCCAAGCGGGTTAGTTCGGTGAATCCCACCCTTCAAAAAACGAAGGGTGGGGCAGCCCTCATTTCTTGGGCTATACTTCCCGCGAAAGGGTGGGCCAGCCCCCCAGAAAGATCTAAGGTCTAAGGATATCAAGGTTCGCCAGGCAGCGGCTGCCTGGGGTCAGCGAGGGGTTGACAATGGCGTACACGTGAAGATCGAAATTCAAAAAGAAATATCGTCAGAGCGGGGCTCGGGTAACCATCGGACCGATGCAATTACAACTCCTGGAGGCAAAGGGAAGCAGCCCAACATCAGTACAACTTCGCAGGTTTGGGAGCGCTTGGATCTAGGACGGGTAATAGCACCGAGCGGATCGCACGTTGAGGACCGATGTCGCGTTCATTCACTCATACAATCCCGCGACGGGAAATACAATGGTGCTTTGAACCCAACTCACTTCTGACGGAGTTTCAGGGCTTTGAGGCTGGTAGCGCAGTGAAGCCCTACGATTGTTTCGTTCCGGCCCAAAGGCTATCAACAGCTTGAAGATTACATTTATAAGACCATACGAATCCACCGCGGATGACGTCGTATTTCCCCGTCGATGTTCCCGCAAGAGTGAGGTGGCTATGGCTAGACACGGTTCTCGGCATTTGCTTCTTCATTGTTTCGGCCGCGTTCAGTTACGCCGGGCAGAACAAACAGCTCAGACGGCGAAATGACCTGCCTCCGTATCCGATCTGTTCTCAACGGTCAGGGTTAGCGGAACATACAGGCACGTGTCCTGCAGGTACTGACGTCTTTGCTCAGAAATCATAAACATTCGTTTTCTGTCCAAGGCTACGTGGACAAGCAGAAACTGGAAACGACTGGGCAAGTCACCGATAGGGGCAAAAGCAGAAGTAGTTGTGAGGGGATGTTTGAGGTTGGCACAAAGGCGAGTACTTGGTGCCGACTGCGCTCTTACCAGGTTGATGTCAGGAAGCGGTCTCGGTCAGATCGCTCAGTCGTCGAGAATAGATGATAAGTTGGGAGGGGGCAATGCCGTCGGACGATCTAACGAATCACTACAGTTTCACCGGCAAAGAACGGGATACTGAATCGGTGGCTGCCTGGGGCCGAACCGGTAGACGTGCTCATGACATTTGGAACCCCCAATGGACCGAATATCAAAGCAAACACCGACATTATTGCCAAGTATATCAACGTCTACTCCTGACCTTGACCTGCCCCCAATTTCCGTGTCACGTAGAATACGACAACTCTGTTCGACTCCATCTCGGGTTTGAGCGGGATGGGGGAGCGCGAGGGGCAAGGGATTGCGGAGTCCCTTGGGGGCTGGCCCACCTTTTCCCCAAAATAAGCTGAGGGATGCCCCACCCTTCGGGTTTTGAAGGGTGGGCGGCCGCAAATGTATCTCGCTGGGGATTTGTTTTTATACTCATCGGGAAGTCGGATCACCTGGTCCCTAAGCAACGATTAGAACCGAAGAGCTAGCTTGCAGGGTTCGTGGTGCCCACCCTTCAAAAACCGAAGGGTGGGGCAGCCCTCATTTTTTCGGTTATACTTCCCGCGAAAGGGTGGGCCAGCCCCCGACCACTTTCTAGCGTCCCGCCCGGCGGAGCCGCTGGTCCCCAGGTTTGACGTTGGAGTCAGGCTGCATCTATAATGTTTTGTCCACATTACACCGACGGCATTTGGGTGAAGGGTGGGCTGTGTGCCTCCCAGGTTCGCGCGAACTCATGCGTGACAGGACAGTCACATCAGGAGGGGCACGGTATCCGGCGATGTCAGCGCGTTCGCGCTTGTCTTAGAGTGCGATCCTGCATTGGCAGTGAAGAGAATCTAGGAAATTCCAGCACAATTCTCCAAGGAGTTCAAAGTAATCCCATGACAAAGTTTCTGCGATTTTTTACGGCCACTGCATTCGCCTTCGCCCTGGCGGCCCTGGCCCAAACCGACGGCAACGCCGCCGCATTGCCTTCCGCCCCCAGCTCCCCAGTTGTGGCTGCGGCAGGCGGAAGCAAGATTGGGACCATCAACATCGAGCAGGCCATCTTTGCCAGCAACGAAGGACAGCGCGATTTCGAGACCCTCAGCAAGAAACTGGAGCCCAAGGAATCCGAGCTTAAGGGCCAGAAGGACGAAATCGACAGCCTGAAGAAGCAGCTCGATACCCAGGGTACCAAGCTCAATGACGATGCCCGCGGCAATCTGGTGAAACAGATTGAGGACAAGCAAAAGCGGCTCGAACGCTCCGCCCAGGACGCCCGGGAAGATGCCCAGGCCCAGCAAAATGAAATTGCCCAGCGCATCCTGCAAAAAATGGCCCCCATGCTGGTGAAATATGCCGGTGATAACGGATACGGCCTGATTCTGGACACTTCCAATCCCTGGCCGAACGGCCCAGTGATTTGGAACGGCCCGGCGGTTGACCTCACGAAAGTGATTGTCGAGGCCTATAACGTGCAGTCGGGGGTGGCAGCGCCAGTCCGGACCACTCCAACCAAGCCAGCAGCGGGTGCTCCGGCGAGCCGTCCGGCGCCTCCGGCCGCCAAGCCGCAAACCACAACTCCAGCCGCGAAGTAACTGCGACACCTCGCGCTGCAAGAAAGTTCCACGAAAGCCGCGTTTCGACGCGGCTTTTTTCTTTGGGTTGCTTCGGAGTCAACGAGCCGGAGCAGGTCGCTGTGGTGTCTTTACTGATATTCCATTTCAGGAGGGCGCCATGTTTGCCAATTCCCTTCACGATTCTGATCTAAACGACCACTCCCGCCGCTGGACCACGCTGGCGTCGTTTGCGTTGCAGGCGCTCGCAGTCGGCGGACTGTTAGCCTTGCCGTTCCTCTCCACGCAAAGTTTCCAAGGTTTGCGGTTCGTAACCCACTTGACGGTACCGGCCTCCCGGGCTGCGGCGCCGGTGCAGGCGACGGCGCGAGCCTCGGGCGCGAGCACGAGCCATTCCGTATTTATCTATTCAGACCACATCCGGGCGAGCGCATCCGAACCGGAGCAAGCTGAGATGGGCCCTCCGAACTTACCGATTGGGCCCATGGGAACGGGAGATGCCACATCCCCCATCGGGGCAATCGGAGACGCCCCGATGCCAGTGCTCAGGCAAATTCCCGTCGTCCGCCGGCCCATCGTTTCTCACATGATGGAAGGCAACCTGATCCATCGGGTCCAGCCACAGTATCCGGCAATCGCGAAACTCGCCGGGATCCAGGGAGACGTATTGCTGCACGCGGTGATCGGCCGCGATGGAGCCATCGAAAATCTGCAAGTGGTCAGTGGACCACCGGCCCTGGTGTCGGCCGCCCGCGACGCCGTCCGCCAATGGCAATATCGTCCGTATATGTTGAATGGCGAACCGGTGGAGGTGGAGACGCAGGTTACGGTGAAGTTTGTGCTGGCCGGCAGATAGGCTCAGGTTCTGGCGCATGGGAGTAGCCCCGCGGTAACCTGAGGGCAGCGCAAGCGGCCCCTATAATCAATGGCAGTGGCAACTGTCGAAATCGCGAAGCGCACGGCGACCCGTCCTACCTGGGCCGAGGTTTCGCTGGGGAACCTGCGGCACAATTTTCGCGTGGTGCAGCAACATGTCAAGGACGGAGTAGCAATTTGCGCCGTTGTTAAGGCGGACGCCTACGGCCACGGCGCGGTGGAGTGCGCGCGAGCTTTGCAAGTGGAAGGAGCGCGCTGGCTGGGCGTGACTTCTCTCGACGAAGCCATTCCCTTGCGGGAAGCCGACGTACAGACGCGAATCCTGTTGATGACCGGCTTCTGGCGCGGCGAAGAAGAGGAAATTGTTCGGCTCGGATTGACTCCCACGGTCTGGGAACCAGGACAAATTGAATTACTGGAGAAAGCTGCGGCCGGTCTGGGTGTGTCTCAACATTCGGTTCATTTGAAAGTCGACACCGGGATGGGACGCCTCGGCGTCGCGCCCGAAGACTTGCCGCAGATCTATTCCGCATTAAAATCTTCGCCGCACCTCGTACTGGAAGGGCTCTCCACGCATTTGGCGTCTTCCGAAGTGTTGGATGCGCCATCAGTGGACGAACAGTTGAAGCGCTTTGAGGATGTCCGGCGTGGAGTACGAAGCGAGGGATTCGCGCCGCTGCTGGTCCACGCCGCAAACACGAACGCAGCCATTTCACGGCCCGAATCCTTGCACACCATGGTGCGTCCTGGGCTCGCACTTTATGGCTATTATTTGCCTTTTGAAAGAGCGGGGAGAGAGGTCAGTGGCGGCAAGCTGCGCCTGGCGATCAAGCCAGTGATGACCTGGAAGACGCGCATACTATCGCTGCGGAATATGAAGGCGAATCAAGCCTTGGGATACGGCGGCACTTATCTCACCAAGGCGCCGGCGAACATTGCCGTGCTCCCGGTCGGCTATGCCGATGGCTTCAATCGTCAACTCTATTCTGGCGGTCGCGTCATCGTGCGCGAAAACTACGCGCCGATTGTCGGCCGCATTTCCATGGACCTGACCCTGGTGGACGTCACCGGAATTTCGGGCATCAGCGTGGGAGACGAGGTAGTTTTGCTGGGCTCCGTGGACGGACTTAACGTCGATGCCCGCGAACACGCCCGCCTGGCGAATACTAACCCCTATGAGATTCTTTGTGGTATTTCGAAGAGGGTGCCCAGGAAGTACGGCAATTAGGACACAGGCTCCTTTGGACTAGCAGATTGTGCGTCTTCGATTTCCAGAGAATTTGGGCCCTTGTTGCAGCCTGCGCATTGCTCGGCACTGCGGCATTCATTCTTTTCGTGATTCATCCGGGAGGTTTTGAAGGACAAATCGTATGGTTTTTTGCGCTGATGCCCGGAGCCTTCTTCGGCGCGACCCTCGGAAACAAAGTCTTTCAGGCTTCTCCGATGTTGGCACGGATTCTCTTTCTTGCCGGAGTGTTTGGACTAAGCTTTTCTTTGGTATTTCGGAGTGAGCCACGCAGCAATAAAGACATACCGTCTTTTAGCGCGCATGTTTCGTCGTTAAGGCCTCTTAGTGACTCCTCAACGAAGAATGATTCCATTCAGACCGTGCGCTCTTTCCTCGCCTCCATGTACTTGCGCAGGACTGCGTTGATCGTGGTCTGGTAGCCGCGTCCGTGCTTGCGGAAAAACGTCAGCACATCGGGGTCGACGCGCAAGGTAATCTGCTTTTTCGGTCCCGGCCAGAAGATCGCGTTCTTGAAAAAATCAGGGCTGACTTCGGGCGCGTCGGAAAAATCTATGTCTGAGTCCTGCATGGCGTCAACCCGCTTCCAGTCTGTCCTGGATCGCTTTTTCGTATTCTTTACACTCACGACGGCTCGCCTTTCTCAGTGAGATAACCCGAATAGTTCCCGGGCCACGCTCCACAAAAACCACGTGCGCGATACGGCCTCGGATCATCCCGACTCCGACCCAGCGCTTTTCTCCATAGTCTTCGCGCGTGTCGGGCTCCTACAAAAACCCGAGGCAAAACATTTCTTCCGCGTCGGCGAAGTCCAACCCGTGCTTCTGGAGATTTGCACGGTTCTTGCCTTCGTCCCATTCAAACCGATCAAACGTCATTGTAACTCCAATTGTAGCTACAGGCAAGCCCCCCCCCTCCAACCAGAGATGGTGAACCGGACTTGCCCAGCGAGTCAAAGGTGATGTGGCTGGTCAGGGATGAAACCCCGGCCTATCCTCGGCCCCATCCAATGCTCGTTCTTGCGTTTCACTGCGGGCGGGCTGATCAGCCGTCCAGGCATTTGTTATCCTCACGGTACCAATGCCTTCACGCTACGAACAGTGGATGTACGACTGGGAAACCCGGCTCACCTCGGTGGACAACAACCGGGTGGTGCGGCCGCTGGAGTGGGGAGTGGAGTGGGCCGAGCAGTGGCCCTGTCGCAATGGACATGGGCCAGGATACGTTCCTGAAGATGGCGAAAGATTTCTGCGGGAATTCAATGAGCGCATCGTGGCCGACAGCGACCAGTTCTTTTCCTACAAGAAGCCGGAAGATTTTCGCCTGGAGCGCCGCGAAGTGCAGGTCTTCAGCACCCGCGAAATACCGGATCCAAAACTGGAAAATAAGGTCCGTGGCACGCATGGAGAATTTCTGCGCTTCACTTCTCCGGTGCGCACGCCCTATCCGGAAAACAATATGGTCAACGCGCGCTGGTTTCCTGCAAAAGGAAACCGGGCTGTCGTTCTATTGCCGCACTGGAACGCCGACGGCATCGCCTACAATTCGTTGTGTCGGGTACTGAACTGGATGGGCATAGCGGTCTTGCGCCTGAGCTTGCCGTATCACGACATTCGCAGGCCGGCCGAAATCCAGCGAGCCGACTATGCGGTCTCCGCCAATATCGGACGCACGCTGGATGCTTGCAGGCAGGGCGTGATTGACGCCCGCTGCTGCCTCGATTGGCTGGAATCGCAAGGCTATAACAAACTCGGAATCATGGGGACGAGCCTGGGCTCTTGCTACTCTTTTCTGGCCGCCGCCCACGATCCACGCATCCGGGTCGCGGCTTTCAATCACGCTTCCACTTACGTTGCCGACGTGGTTTGGCACGGACAATCGACCCGTCATATTCGGAAGGGACTCGAGTCGCAGCTGGACGTTGACCGGCTGCGCGGGCTTTGGAGCGCGGTCAGTCCAATGTCGTACTTTAAGCAATTTGCGCGCTGGCCGAGAAAGTCTCTGATCATTTACGCAAAGTATGATCTGACGTTTCTGCCGGAATTTTCCCGGGATACCGTCGCCCAATTCGAGAAGCACGATCTGGACCACAAGGTTGTGGTCCTGCCCTGCGGCCACTACACCACCGGCGAAACTCCCTATAAATATATGGATGGCTACCAACTGGCCAAGTTTTTCCGCACCGCGTTTGAAGGTTCTTAGCAAAGGCCCAAGCTCAGTTAGAATAATCGCTGGAAAACTCATCATGAAAACCTCTTCCATGCCCCGCCCTTTATATGAAGCCGATCCGCAGATCGCCGCCGCCATCGACGACGAAACCCGCCGCCAGCACGAAGGCCTGGAGCTGATTGCCTCCGAGAACTTCGTCAGCGAAGCTGTGCTCGAAGCTGCCGGTTCGGTGTTCACCAATAAGTACGCGGAGGGCTATCCCGGCAAACGCTATTACGGCGGATGCGAGTTTGCCGACGTGGTGGAAAATCTTGCGCGCGATCGCGCGAAGCAGCTCTTCGGCGCGGAGCACGCCAACGTGCAGCCTCATGCGGGCTCGCAGGCCAACATGGAAGCCTATGCGGCCGTGATCCAGTCCGGCGACACCATTCTCGGCTTGAACCTGGCGCATGGCGGCCATCTCACGCATGGGCACCCACTCAACTTCTCCGGCAAGACGTATCGCATCGTTCCTTATGGCGTGACGAAAGAGTCCGAGACCATTGATTACGACGATCTGGAAAAGCTGGCCGAGAAAGAACATCCCAAGTTGATCATCGGCGGTGGCAGCGCTTATCCGCGCATCATTGACTTCGCCCGCATGCGTCAGATCGCGGACAAAGTCGGCGCACTCTATCTCGTGGACATGGCGCATTTCGCCGGACTGGTCGCCGGCGGTGCTCATCCCTCGCCCGTGCCGCACGCACACATCGTGACTTCGACCACGCACAAGACGCTCCGGGGGCCGCGCGCCGGCATGATTCTCTGCAAACAGGAATTCGCCGCGGCTGTAGATAAAGTGGTTTTCCCTGGCATGCAGGGTGGCCCCTTGATGCACATCGTCGCGGCCAAAGCGGTTTGCTTTCTGGAGGCCCTGCAGCCCAGCTTCCGCGACTATGCGCGGCAGGTGGTCGCCAATGCGAAGGTATTGGCCGACACCCTCGCTGCCGAAGGCTTCCGTATCATTTCCGGTGGCACCGATACGCATCTCATGTTGGTGGACGTATTCTCCAAGGGCATGTTCGGCAGCGAAGCGGAAAAAGCGCTCGGCGAAGCCGGGATCACCGTCAACAAGAATGCCATTCCGTTCGATGCCAATCCGCCCATGAAGCCCAGCGGCATTCGCATCGGTTCTCCAGCCTTGACCACTCGTGGCATGAAGGAAGCCGAGATGCGCCAGGTGGGACGCTGGATCTCCGAAACGCTACAGCATCGCACCGACGCCGTTGTCCTCGCGAACATTCGCAAGCAAGTGGTGGAGTTCGCAGAGGGCTTCCCGCTTTATCCTGAACGCCGCGCAAGAGCGCAGGCGGAGCTTCGGGCCTAACTCCGGTCTCTACCGCAGAGGACACAGAGTTTCACAGAGGGAAATCGAATTCTTTGAATTCCTCTGTGTACCCCTGTGTCCTCTGTGGTTAAATTCTCTTCGTGAAGATCGCCATCGATATCCGGCGCATCACCGAGTTCGGTGTCGGCACCTATACGCGAAATATTGTCCGTGCCCTCGCCCGCCTGGATCGTGAAAACGAGTATTTCCTGATCGGTCCGGGAGACACCGTGGCCGAGATAACTTCGCTTTCGCCGAATTTCAAAAACATTCCACTGCCTGAAACCGACACCACGGTCAAGGGATACCTGGAGTGCCGCGCCATTCTAAAGCGTCTCAAGTGCGACCTGCTGCACGTGCCGCATCTGTTCTGGCTTCCGCGGAATCTGCCTTGCCCTTACGTGATGACGGTCCACGATCTGCTGGAGCATATGTACGGTGCACGCGGAACCTCCGGTCTGAAGCGGTCTTTGCACTTCCAGTTCACGCGTAGGGTCTTGCGAGGAGCAGAACGGATCCTCGCCGTCTCCAACTTCACCAAGAACGAAATCGAGAAGGTATTCGGAATTCCATCCCGTCATCTAGAAGTGATCCACAACGCCATTGACCCGCGCTTCCTGCATGGACACGCCACGGAAGCCGATCGCCAGTTTCTCGCCGAGCGCTACCAGATTACCTATCCTTTTCTGCTCTATGCCGGACGCATCAGCCCGCACAAGAATGTGGTGCGCATCATCGAGGCCTTCTCCGCCCTGAAAGCTGAACTGGAGAAGGAAGAAATGTATCCCGACTTAAAGCTCATCATCATCGGGGACGAACTTTCCAAGCATCCCGACTTGCGCCGCACGGTGGTCCGCGGCGGGGTGCAGAACGACGTGCGTTTCTTAGGTTTTGTTCCCATCGACGTGTTGCGCATTTTCTATGACGCCGCCAAAGTCTTCGTCTTCCCCTCACTCTATGAGGGCTTCGGATTGCCTCCGCTGGAGGCCATGGCACACGGCACCCCGGTGTTGACTTCAAACGCTTCCTCGCTCCCCGAAGTGGTGGACAACGCCGCTGTGATGGTGAATCCGGAAAACGTCTTCGAAATCATGCGAGGCATGCACCGTGTGCTCCTCGATCCGGCGCTGCGTGAAAAGCTTAAACAGCGCGGCTACGAGCAGGTCAAGAAGTTTTCCTGGGATGACACCGCGAGAAAGATTCTGCGCGTGTATCGGGAAGTGGGCAGCGGCCGCCGAGAGCCCAGAAATCTTCCTCTGGAAGAGAAGAATGAGCAGCCAACGACGACTCTTACCTAGGACAGTCGCAACGGGCCGCCCCCTCGTAAGTCACAGAAACCATTGAGGTGGCCAATGCCCGGATCGGTCTGGAGCCCCCTATTGTTCCCGGAGTTGTGGGTGTTCGAGGCGCGGCGCCTTTTGCGGCTATTGACTTTTGATGGTATTGAGGGCATATTTTCTGCCAGAAAAAGGCGGGGGAACCCGCGGAGGCAATCCGTGGAAACTGCGATCGGAGTCTTTCCTTCTCGAGAACGTGCCGAGGAGGCGCTGCGAGAATTGCTGGTGAGTCGAGTGCCCGAGGAATCGATCGTGTTCCTGACTCGATCAGAGCCGGAAGCCTCGATCTTAGGTAAACAAGCCGGAGCAACTGTCGGCGGTTTCATGGGAATGGCAACCGGCATGTCGGCGGGCGTGGCCGCTGCGACCTTGATGCTTACAGGCATCGGCGCGGTATTTGTATTGGGCTTTGGGGCAGCCGCAGTCCTGGGGCTGGCCGGCGCCGGTGGCGGCGCAGCCGTGGGCAAAGCCATCACCGAAGGCGGCAGTGATCGTCCCCAGCCAACACCGGACGAAAAGTGCTCAGAAGATGTGTTGTTCTTTCGCGAAGTCCTGAAAGCCGGACGCTCCCTGGTCGTGGTGCGAACCGAATCCCACGAAATTGCCCAAGCGGCCTCTGCCATCCTGGATCGCCTTGGCATAAATATCGGAGCCAAAACCCCGCTGCGAATGCAGATCGCGACCCGTCATGTCGCGGGCGTGGCCTTTGTCGACGTCACCGGCCGCATTACCGTGGGTGAAGGTAACGTCATGTTGCGCGAGGTCGTCCGGCAACTGGTCGAGGCCGGGCACAAAAAAATTGCCATGAACCTTTACGAGGTGGGATATCTGGACAGTTCCGGCATGGGAGAACTGGTCAAGGCTTACACCACTGTGCGCAATCAGGGTGGCCAGCTCAAACTGGTAAATCCCAGCAAGAGAGTGCAGGATTTGCTTCACTTAACCAGGTTGTCCGGAGTGTTCGCAATCGAGGCGGACGAGGCCAGCGCTATTCAAGCGTTCAGCGATACACCTGCAACGAAGGCCGTCGCCTAGTTGCAATTCAGCGGTTGTGCGCAATTCGTAACGGTTGTGGCAAACCGGCCGACCGGTGTGCAAGCCCTTGCCGGTCGCCTCGGCACAAAAACTCTCGCAGTGCCGGCGTAGGAATAGGTGGCTCAAGCCAACAAATCTAAGCCGTCATCCTCAGGCACATGCGCAGACATCTTCCATCGAACTAGAAATTAAACTTTATCGCCAATTGCACCTGCCGCGGACCGTTGGCCGTATAGAACGTCTGCCCGAAGCTTCCATCGTCCAGTGTGGTGTCAGGGGTGCCGAATACAGGGTGATTGAACGCATTCTGCGCCTCCAGGCGCACCTCGAAGTTCATCTCTTCTCGCACGGGGAATTGCTTCGCGATCGACAAGTCGGCGCTGAACGACGACGGGCCCCGCACGCTTCCAATCGTCCGCGGAGCGTTACCAAGAGAGAAATTAGGAGGCAACTGGAAAACGTTGGGATCGACGAAATAGTTATTAAGCTGGTCGGGTCCATGATTGCGTTTTGGAGTACCAACGATGTTAGGCCGCACAATGTACCCATAGGTGCCGTAGGTGGGCAGCGGCGTTCCGTCGGCGGTGGTCAGCTGCAGCGGACGGCCGTCTTGCATGCGCCAGACTCCGCTGGTTTTCCAGCCGCCCACAATCGCATCCAGAACGCGCGGCATGCCGCCCAGGAACGGTTTTCCGCGGCCGATGGGCAGTTCGTAGACGTAGCTGAATTGCACGATCCAGGGAATGTCGAAAGTCGAGAGGCTTCGTTCCAGCCACGGTTTATTGGGGTCCTGCAGGCTGGTACTGCTGCCGATCCAGGTTACGTTGTCATCGGCGACCGAAGAGTCATCAATCGACTTGGACCAGGTGAAGTTCGCCAAAAGTTGCAGGCCGTTGGAGTATCTCTTTTCCGCGCTTAGCTGCAGCGCGTGGTAGGTGGAATTCGCATCCATTTGAACGTCGGTCGAAACCCCGGTGAACTGGGGATAAGGAAGCTGCAGTTGGACTTCTTGTATCTGCTGGCTGGACAAAACGCTGTTGGGATCGCTAATGGGCCCGCCATTTTGCGAGGAGAAAGGATTATCGACATAGGTAAGAAGATTATTGATCTGGGTTGGCGAAGCGCTCTCGATCTGCGGACCCAGGAAATCCAGTTGGTTGTTGCCGCTGAACGGAAGATGGGTCCCTTTCTTCCCGATGTATTGTGCAATGACCACGATATTGGAAGGCAGTTCCCGCTCGATCCCGAAGCTCCAGCTCTGTTCATAAGGGGTCTGGTTCGCGCCCGGAGTGCGGAGAGGCCCGTTGGCCCCATATCCGATGTCATTCAATAGACCGAGTGAACTCCCGGCTGGCTGGTTCAATCCATTCGGGTAGGGGTTGTCCAGGTGAAGGTACGGGGTAGCGCCATCATTGTTGTAAGTGGTGATCATACCGGTGTACTCGTTGAAACCCTGGCTGCCATAAGGCACCACCCCGGTCACACCCGACCGTGATTGTCCGTAATAAATTCCGTAGCCTCCGCGGACCACCATCTTAGGCGCGAATTGGTAGGCAAAGCCGAAGCGCGGTTGGATATCGCTCCAATCGGTGGCGTAATTCGTGCGCTGGCTCGAATTATTAAAAACTTCACCGCCATGCAGTTGAAGGGTCGTTGGGCCGTTGAACTGGTCAGTGTATGAAATGCTGCCCCCATTCAAAGGAGACGCCACGTTTGGATCAAACCAGTCTTGGCGATTCAAGCGATCGGTGCGAGGCAGGGTCACATCGTAACGCAAGCCAAGGTTCAGGGTCAGTTTGGGGGTTGCTTTCCAGTTGTCCTGGACGAAAGTGCCGTACTGGAAGTTCTCCGTCGCCGGTCGAAATTGGATTTCGTAGTAACCGCTTCCCGTCTGGCCCATCAGGAAACTGGCCATGGGGTCGCCGCCGCAGGTGGAGATGTCATTGGGGCACGCCGAAGAACCGTGCTCGTCGAAGTTGAAGATGCCGACGGGCGCGTTGGTCTGAATGTAGTTCATCTGGTGCAGCCGCCCCTCGAAACCGAATTTTAGCTCGTGCGTGCCACGCACTTTATCCAGGGTGGTGGTCAACTGTCCCGTGTCCTGGCCCAGCCGGTAGTTGCCGTAGGGGTCGGTGCCCTGGGTGGTGTAGCCGGCGGACAGGTACTGACTGATGAAGATGGCGGGGACGCCTTGAAATCCGTTGGAATCTAGATACGACGGGAAGCCCAGAGTGCCCAATGGATCGGACACGCCTTGCGGGTTATAGGCGTCAATGTGCCATACGCCTCGGGTAAAGCCGAGCGTGACGTTCAGCAACAAAGTGGGACTGATGGTTTCAGTGTCGTTGATGGCAAACAAATGAGCGTTGGTCCAGTTGGGCCCACCTTCGCAGGGATCGGTGAAGTTCTTAAAGCAATTGAAACCGGTGCCATGGTTGTACTGGTAGGAGTACTTCGCGCTCATCAGGTTCTTATCGCTGAAACGGTGGTCAATCTTGATGTCGAACTGATCGTTGTAACCTTTGTTTGATCCCGATCCGTACCAGTTGTCATAGATGTTGCCGGTATTGATATTTGGCTGCGGAAACAGGTTCATCATGTTTTGTGCGACCGGATCAATCAGATTGCCCGGAACGTTCGGTGGTTCAAGGCTAGACGGCAGATTTGGACTGCCGGGGCTGGTGTACTGAGCAATCTTGTTGCGGGGAATGAATTTGCTCCGGACCGCGCCCCCCACACTGGAGTCATAAGTCCCGCTGTAGGGATCCCAAATCTGCCCGGCCGCGACGCTGCACAGCCCCGCGCTGTCAAACGTGCCGCCTTGCGACGTGCACACCTCGCCGAAATCTCCGCTACGCTCGGCCATACTGGGTACGCCAGCCGTAGCTGAGCCCTGGGTAGTTTCGCGAAAGCCGTCGTAGTCAAAGAAAAAGAAGGTCTTGTTCTTGATGATCGGCCCCCCGATGGTAACCCCATAGTTGTTGCGGCGCAGCGGCGCTATCGGTTGGCCGTAATAGTCGTTGAACCAGGTGTTGGCATCGGTGATCTGGTCGCGAATAAAGTCATAGGCGCTGCCATGAAACTTGTTCGTGCCCGAGCGCGTGACCATGTTGACGACCGAAGCCCCTGAGAAGCCGTACTCGGCACTAAAATTCGATTGCTCGACCTTGAATTCTTCCACCGCCTCCGGAGATGCAATATAAGTGGCTTGGGTAATGCCGCCATTCGGCTCGGAGTTGGTGACGGAGGCACCATCACTCAGAATGTCGGCCCCGGCCCCGCGGCTGCCGTTGGAAACAAAGTTGGTTCCGTTGGTGTCGCTGGCGTGGTTCGAGTCGCTCATGTCTCCGACCCCCGGCGCCAAATAAGTCAGGTCGGTCACATTGCGGCCAATCAAGGGCAGGTCGTTAATAAATCTGCGGTTGATGACTTGGCCGGTCACCGCGTCCTCGGTTTGGAGGTTTGCTCCCTGGGCCTCGACGTCAACGGTTTGCGCTCCGCCGGCAACTTTCAAGGTCATGTCCACGGTCGCGTTCTCATTCACGTCCAGCTTAAGATTGGTGCGTTCGGTCTTCTCAAAACCCTTCATTTCGGCGGTCACCGAGTACAATCCCGGCGGAATCGCGCGGAACAGGTAGCGTCCGCTGGCGTCCGATGTCGCTTTAAACGTGAATCCCTTCTGCTGGTCCGCAAGCACGACCCGGGCCCCCTGCACCACGGCACCGGAGGCATCCGTGAGCTCGCCGCTGACGGTGCCGAAATAGCCTTGACCGAAAAGTAAGGAAGACGACGCAATCAAGACTGCGAAGAACACAAAGCCGGTTAACATCCGTTGGCAATGATTGCGAAGTATCGAAGCGGGTGTGGACATTTGGGCCTCCCGGGGAGTTGCGAGGAAGGATACTACAACCTCAGGACTTCTTTTCAAGACAATTGCGAACAAAAATGCAGATTAAAACGATTCTGGCGTGCTCGCGGCACTCAATGGTGACCCAGGGACACGTTCTCGCGAAATCATCCGCAGCGAATATTGGGAAACGGGAAAGTTTAAACCCACTGGCACGAAACCAGCACAGTGGCCTAGGGAGAAACCTCGAGCGTAACAGAAATTAGCAGCCGAACCTGTAAGCCGAATTCGCCGGGTCGCATTGCAACCACACAACTTACTCAATCTAAAACTGCGAAATCTGTCAACGATGTCAATCGTGTTAGTGGTGGCAGGTTTTGCGTCACACCTGCGTCACAATCTCAGAGGTCGCCAGAAAGAAAATTACCCTAAGGGGTACAAAACCCTACCCTGACTCAGCCGAGCAAGCCAAATCGAAAGCCAAGGGGCGCCACGGCAATTCTACTCGACAGTCCAACCTCCCAAAACGAGAAACAGCGGCTCTGGGAGCGGGTTTCCTGGGTGTAGTCTTGAATTGTAGGGAGGTCGTCACAGTGGGAAACGAAGCCGAAGGATTCCCGAATTTCCCGGCAGAAGAACCGATCCTCAACTCTGCTGGACATCGCAGTTTCAAATGGTATTCAAATTGGCAGCAAGAACTGCTGTGCTGTTCGGGGTGTGGATGGGTGGGGAACGTGAGCGTACGTGACCTGGAAGATGCCGGTGCTTGCGGAGCAGCGATCCAATGTCCGCAATGCCACCGAAGAATGGGCGAGGTTTTATTTCCAAACCTTAGAGACACTCAGGAAGCGGCAGCCTTGGGCAATGAAGAAGCCCGCTTGCAACTTCCAAAATTACTGGAACAGCTGGAACAAACGCAGATTCGAATTGCAAGATTCGAACGAGCGAAAATCGTGAGCGTTGACCAGCTACCAGAACAGACGGGCGACAATCTTGAGTTCATTTGGGACTTGGTGGAGATGGACGGAGAGTCCTACCAGGTCATTCGGCTGCGACATGTCGAGTTATGGAGAGAACTGGCATTTTTCGAAAATATTGATCGCTTCAATCAAGTCAAGGAACTGCTGCGGCAAAAGTACGGTGTCCGGTTCAAATCCTTGACGCCAAGCCCAGACAGTTTGGAATGGCTGTGCGGGGATTATGCAGGCAAATTGTTTCGACTCAGCTATGCGTAGGCAGCCGTGATATGCCCGGTATGCGTGGCAAAGTTTGTTGTTGCGGTTAAGTCAAAGGGAAGCACCGTCGAACTTACGCAGGTTTCTTAACCGTGTCGTTCTCGTCCGCGACAATGACAACGTCGACCTGTGCGCCCTCTTTTAGTCCAACTGTCTCGCCCTTTGCATTCGTCATGCTGTTTTCAATCCGAATTTCCCGGTAAAGATGATCTGCCCCTTCCACCACGATTTGAGCCTTTTCCGGCTCGGGCCGGTCAACATTACCGACATTACGGTCGACGGAACGGGTGGAAATCTGAACTGTTCGCAATCTCCATTTATCTGGCTCGCAGGAATCTTCTACACCAGCGGATCCTCTGGCACCGTCAACAAGGTAACGACTCGTAACCATCTTGATCAAGGCTGCGGCGCTGGAGTCTGGGCGGAAAGCGCGGGCCCCTCCCAGACGGTGAACGTAACAAATAGCAGCATCCACGACTTCGATTTCGCAGGGATCTTCGCCGGCACAATCGGCTATGACGGATCGCTTACCGTTGCGATTGAGTCGAACTCGGTCAACGGTCAAAAGGAAGTGGCACAGTACGGGGCGGCAGGAATCAATACCAGCTTTGTATCTGCGACCGTTTCGAGCAACACTGTCACGGGCGGGAGCGTTGGACTCTTCAGCCTGAGTAGCGCTCCGGTTTCAACGATCATCAGGAATAACATCGGAGACGTAAATACAGGGATATTTATCGACTACGATTTTGGCATCGTCAAGAGCAACAGGATATCGAACACGTCAACGGCGATCAATCTGCTAAGCAACGATGCAGTGGCCAGCAACAATTTGATCTACCACTCGGGTGTCGCTTTCGAAATCAATTGCGATAACGTTTCCCTGACAAAAAACGATATCAGCGACGTGGTCACGGCTCTTGATAACATCCCCGCGAGCCTGACTTCAGTAAACTCCTACTTAAATGTCGATACCATCAGGATCAATGGTGTCTGTCCTTAGTGCAGTCCCGATCTGGATAAGAAGTCTCACATGAACATGGCTTGGGGGCAAATTCACTGTACAACATCGACACAATCGTAACGGGTACGTGCATGTAGGGCTGAAGCCGGGACTTACAGATGACCGATTGTCTCCGGCCACTTGTTAGCCGCGTTGGAGTCGCTTACAGAGCAGAGATTGCGAGATAGTTGTTGTAAACAGGCAATTACACCAACTACCAGGCCAATTCCCCTTACGAACTCCGTGGGTCTCTCAGCGTCGGGGGCTCCTCCCGACTTCCCTCTGTGGCGATGCGCTTAGACTTCCGGTAGACATTGGCAACCGCCATCGTCCAGAAAGGAACTAAATCAACTCCGGGCACGAGTTTGGCAAGGAATGATGGCAGAAATTCCCAGTGCCAGCCAAGGAGATGAATCAGCACGGCTCCCATGCTTAAGTCGAGTAGGTCATCAGCGGGAGATACCGCGCCAGCGGCGAATACGGGGAAAACGATGATCTGGAGTGCATCCGCGATGATGGCCAGAACCATGGCGGCTCGAAAGCGCGAACCGGGTGAGATTGTGACAGCGTCTTCGATCACGGCAGTCTACAGCTTTCATACTTGCGCTTGACTCACCCATTCTAGCCGATGTTCATGCAAAGAATTCATGGCGAAAATCAGGCGATTTACACTCACGATCCCATGGGTAGCCACAACCAAATTTACCTTGAGGGGTACAAAACCCTACCCCTACCTAGCGGAGCACGCTAATCGAAAGCCAAGGGGCGCCACGGCAACCATATTAGAGGGGCAAACTAGACGATCCCCGACTAGGAGCTCTGTATACGGGCCATTCCTGGGAAGTAACTGTTGAAGAAGCAAGTAATTGCGCACGAAGGCGAGAAATTCTCGAAGCCTCCAATTCAGTTTTTCTGCGAGGTTCCAACGAAACGCCGAGAGATGAGGTCACGGCGGGGTAATGAGGCGAACCGGAATGGGCGAAACGCCGCCGCCGGAGACGGTGCCTCCTGAAGGGGTTGGATTGCATCCGGCTGCATTAATCACGACCGCATGGATGCGCCCCGTGTTTGTAATATAGCGAATCCCCAGCTGCAAAAAACCTACGACCATGACATTCGTTTGGCAGGTTCCTGATCCGTTGCATAGATCGGTCTGGCCGTCGTAAACCGGAACCGTGACGATAGAGTCGCTGCGACTGATGTTTTGAATCGTCTGCAAGTTCGGATTGGGGTTTTCGGTACCTCCAGTGATCATGACAGGCGGAGTATTAGCGCCGTTCGGCTCGGTGAACTCGTCTTGTTCGGAGGGTACCCCTGGAGCGCCAGTGGTGTTGGTGTGGATAAGACATTGTGTTCCACCAATCGTGCTGGTAATCATCGCTGGCTGCCCGGTGTTTGGGTCAACTGAAACGGTATCACCGCAGCTGAGTTGGTTTGCCTGGCTTGCTTCCGAACAAGCAATGTCGTCATAAATGGGACTGCTGCCCAGTTGACTGCAAGAATTGGGAGGTTGGGCCGATGGCGAGGGACAAACTGTGGCTTGAGGCAGACTTCCAATTACGTAATACGGCCCTGCTGGGGAGACCGGTGTCATTGAGTTGCGCTGCCTAAATGTAAAATTGCCACCGAGGTATGGTGGAGTCTGATTCTTAAGCGCGTAGTTGTTAGCCGGATCGAAAAAATAGGATGCAGCTGCCGTACAAGGCGGGGCGACTCCAGGGTTGCAGTTGGGGATCAACCAGGGCTTCGCTGAAACCCGGATCGCCGGATGCACCAGTTCTGGCGAGTCATAAGACGGATTATAGGCTTCGGCAGTTGCAGTCGCGGAGATCGAGTTTGAAGTCTTTCCCCAAATCCTGGCAAAGAATGTGGGTAGGCCGGTGCGAGTGACCGAAATAGTGATGTGCGGATTCAACAACGAAGAACCGCCTGGGCATGGAGGCACCACAATAGCCACGGCGGGTTGGCCTGCCACCAGATTTTGTGCCGCAACCGTCAGGGCGGCGGACTTGGCCGCGTTGCAGACATCCCCCGAAGATATCGTGGTGTTGGTTCCCTGGGAGGTAAACCCCGAAGCGGCGAACATCTTCGCTCCAGCGAGCGCAGCAGCATTGGCTGCACGCTGGGCCTCGCTGCGGGCCACGTAGAGCGTCACTACATCGATAGCGAGAGCAGCCATTGCCAGCAATGCAATCATTGCAATTGCAACCAGAATGATCGTTTGCCCGTGCTCGTGTTTGCTGCCGACCGGAATTGACTTGTGCATGCCTTCCTCATCAACTGGAGCGCGGTGCATCTCGCGTGCGCCGACAAGGATGGCGGCTCTTCGTATCCGAGCCTGTGCTAGCAGGCGCTCTACAGGCTAGCGAGATCAGCGAAAGTATACACACTATAGGTGGGTCGCACAATTGTGGTCATAACTGCAAAGTTCAGGGGTGCCCCTTAAACCAACTCGGCGCCGAAGAGCCGTAAATCCAAAGATGGCCTTTGGAATTGTTCTCCGACAATTGCGTCAAGAGCAGGGGTACTCTCAAGATTCTTTTGCGCACCGAACCGGGTATCACCGAAACTACATCGGTCAACTGGAAAGGGGCGAAAAGAGCCCCTCGTTAAATGCTCTCTTTGACTTGTCGAAGACTTTCGAGATGCGCCCATCTGATGTGCTCAAACTGGTGGAACAACAGATGACTGTTCGCGAGTAAATGGATTTGTTATTAGTCTGTTGTTGAGGCCGCAAACCGGAGTTGTTGCGCAATCCTTCCCGCAAGAAAATTGGATCATCTACAGCTTAGCAATGACTAGCTAGAAATTTTCGGGTCGAGCCGCCTCGGGTGAGGCAACTGCAGAGATAATGTCTCAAAATCAAGACGTTTGGTTGTGCGCAGTGGCATCTGGGGCTGGCACCATTGAGTTGCAAAACGGTCGCCAGCATACACGGCCTTTGATTGGGCAGAAGCCGACTTGATTTTGCTTCTTCATTACGGTGCAATGCAGCTGCAAGGAGTGCCAGCGTGAAAACGAAGAGAGCAGCAATTTACGTCAGAGTTTCCACCAACGATCAGGACACCGGACTTCAGGAAACGGAATTAAGGGAATATGTCGAGAGCCGCGGCTGGAGTTGCACGGTCTACCGAGACCAGGGGCAGAGCGGCGCGAAAAATGAAAGACCAGCTCTAACGGCACTTCTGAATGACCTGCGCAGGCGTAAGGCCGATGTGGTGGTGGTATGGGCACTGGATCGGCTGGCACGTTCCCTGAAGCATTTACTAACCATTGCTGAGGAATGCCAATTGTTAGGAGTAGACCTGGTATCGCTACGGCAGAACATCGACACCACGTTGCCAGCAGGCAGACTGACATTTGCGGTACTGGGAGCAGTTGCGGAATTCGAGCGGGAAATGCTGCGCGAGCGGGTGAAAGCAGGAATGGCACAGGCACGTCGTGCCGGTAAGCGGGTGGGCAGACCTGCCCTGCGTCACTTTTCGTCGCAGGATTTGGAAAAGATGCGGCTCTTACGACACCAGGGAATCAGCATTCGAAAGCTAGCTACAACCTTCGGAACCACACAATGGATGGCAGCACGATTGACGAGCCCGGACAATAGCGCTGTACCCTCCGCTCATATTACGTCATGACGGGAATAGAAGATTTTGAGTCCGGGGAACGTCCACAGGAGTTGAGCACTCTTCGTCGTCATTAGCCACGTAGTTGATCCGAGTGCTCACGGGGTAGCACCGCATCAGCCGAGCATCATAAGGCTTCAACAAATCGGATACGACAGTAACATCCCTCATCCCAGGATCGAGCCATACGTCGTAACTGTCTTGATCAAGAATGACCGGCATTCTATCGTGGACAGCGGATGTCACCACGTTTGGGGTCGTCGTCAGGATCGAGCAAGTCTCCACTGCATTTCCGCTTGGGTCTTTCCATCTCTCCCATATTCCTGCGAATGCAAACAATCCCCCATCATTGACTTCAAAGCAGTATGGCTGCTTTGATTTGCCTATTCTCTGCCATTCGTAGAAGCCGTCTGCTGGGATCAGGCACCGTCGAAACTTCAACGCATCACGAAATGCGGGCGTCGTAGTCGCCGTTTCTGACCTTGCGTTAATCATCCTCGAACCACCGGACAAGTCTTTTGCCCATGATGGAACAAGACCCCAGCGGACTTGCGACAACACTCGGCGTGGTTCGGTAGGGTGCTGGCGAATGACTAGGACAGGCTGAGTCGGAGCAATGTTGTAGCGGGGACTCCAATCTGGTTCCTCTGAAACGCTGTCGAAATACTCTTCGACCAGCTGTTTTTTACGTGACTGTCGATAGCGACCGCACATATATAGAGTATGGCAGACGGCAGAAGGCTTCTGCTGCTGCCCCTTGACAACTCTTTCCCGCCAGAGCAGAATCATACATCGATAGCGAAACAAAAGCGAAAGTATTCGGCTCTGCCTATGGCGTCTACCTCACTTCGTGCTCTGATTGAAGCCCGTATTCCGTCTGCCTTCACGACCCACAAACGGCTGGAGTCCAGAACCATTTTGACAGGCATTCCGGAACTCGATTCTGTGGTAGGTGGTATTCCGATGAGTGCTCTGACTGAAATATCCGGCGTGGGTAAAACTTCAGTCCTCATCTCCCTATTGGCTCATGCTTCCCATGAACACTATTGCTCACTGGTTGATGCACGGGACACGTTTGACCCTGTCACCGCAGAAGCAGCAGGAGTGAATCTGTCCCGCCTGCTCTGGGTACGTTGTGGAAAGACGAAACAAAAACTCCGGCCTCTAGAGCAGGCATTCAAGGCCACAGACATGCTGCTGCAAAGCGGCGGGTTCGGCCTGATCGTTGTTGATCTCAGTGCCATCGTGGAGGAGATCGTCCGTAACGTACCTATTAGCTCGTGGTTCCGCTTCAGTCGTGTGGTTGAGAAGCAAGACACGGCTCTTGTCTTCATTGAACAGCAGGCCCATGCGACAAGTTGTGCGAGGTTAGTTTTGAAACTTGCCGCGTCGCCAGCAACCTTCTCTGGAAGAATGCTCACGAGTTTGACGCTGAATGCGGATGTGATCCGTACACGCGATAAAAAAGGCGCTCTATCAGTGACACCAGACTTTTCTATCAAATCACAATGGGCCTAACTCATGTTCGCCTGTCTATTCGTTCCCGATTTTCCGGTGCAAGCGGCTCTACTATTAGAGTCAAGGGATTCGAGAGAAATCCTAAGAAGGTCTCCATTGGCGGTTCTGGATGGCCCTTCTAGTCTCCTTAAGGTTGTAGCCGTCAACAAAGCGGCGAAGAGCATCGGGATCAAAGTCGGTATGACAAAGCTACAAGTCGAAACTTGTACCGGCTTGTCATTACGAAAACGATCTGCTGATAACGAAGACTCCGCTCAAGCTCAATTGCTCGAATGTGCAAACACTTTCTCCCCTCGCGTGGAATCCACATGTCCTGGGACAGTGATACTCGATCTCTCGGGAACGGAAAAACTATTCGGATCGCGTGAAAGCGCAGCCTGCAAGATCATTGTGAGTGCTAGACAAATCGGTTTCCATCTGCGAATCGCAATCGCCTCTAATCCAGACACAGCTATGTATGCCGCACGAGGCTTTGAGGGCATTACTGTCATTCCAGAAGGCAATGAAGCTCCACAGTTAGCCCAATTGCCTATAGAAATATTACCCGCCACACCTGAATTGCTCGAGGTGTTGGGGAGTTGGGGCATTCACACTTTCCGATCACTTGCCGCCCTGCCTTCAATCGGACTTGTTGAGCGGCTGGGACAGGGCGGGCTGACGTTGCAAAAACTAGCAAAAGGACTAATCCATAGACCGTTGCTCACCATAGAGCCAACCCCAGACTTTGTCGAGAGTCATGAGTTTGACGATCCAGTTGAAACTCTGGAATCGCTTGCATTTGTTCTCAATCGACTCTTAGGGCAGGTCTGTGCTCATCTCTCTTCGCATTCTCTAGCAACCAACGAACTGCGACTCACTCTTGACCTCGAAGTGAGACAAGTACAGGGCGGAAAAGATGGAGAGCAATACAGACATGATTGGAAGTTGCCAGTTCCGACACAAGACAAGAACATGCTTTTCACTCTCGTGCGGCTTGACCTTGAAAGAAACACCTTCTCGGCACCCATCAAGAGGCTGACGATTGAGGCTATGTCAGTTAGACCTCGTGCAGCGCAGGGTAATCTCTTCGCCCCGCCGTCGCCCCAGGCTGAGAAATTGGAGATTACTTTGGCTCGAATTCGGGGTGTTGTTGGGAGCGTTGACGCAGAGGGTATCAATTGCGTCGGCTCCCCAAATCTCATCGATACTCACAGACCCGATGCTTTTGCTGTTCAAACATTTTCAAGCGCAATGGAAACACACAGTATGTCAGCAGTTGTTCCTACCCTTGCTTTGCGAATATTCCGTCCTGCTTTGGAAACCTCTGTTGAGCTTAGTGAAGAAACCCCGCACTTTGTCCGATTGTGGAAGAAGCATCGGCGGGTGCTCGCCGCATCAGGGCCGTGGTGCAGTTCTGGCAACTGGTGGAACTCTGCCGTTTGGTCACGCGAAGAATGGGACATTGCTCTCAGGACTTTTGAAGGAATCGGGTATTACCGAATTTACCTAGATCGACTCAGGAAGCAGTGGTTTGTAGAAGGCGTCTTTGATTAGCCGTGGTATACGTGGAACTGCATGCCCGTTCTGCCTTCACTTTTCTTGAAGGTGCATCCCTACCGGAAGTCCTCGCACAGGTGTGTTCCGAACGTGACATCGCTGCGATGGCACTTTTAGATAGAGATGGTGTGTACGGTGCCCCTCGGTTGCACATGGCTGCCAAGCGACACGGGATCAAAGCCCACATAGGAGCCGAGGTCAGCATTGCGGACAGCAATCTTCCTGTCCTCGTTGAATCTCGCACCGGCTACCAGAATTTGTGTCGTCTGATTACGACCGCGAAATTACGCACGAAGAAAAAGACGATTGCCAGTTCGAGCTTCGATGAATTACACGATCATGCCGAAGGGCTGATCTGCATGACCGGGGATGAGAACGGGCCACTGCTTCGTGCTTTGCAAAAGGGAGGGAGGCAAGCGGGTCGGGACGTACTGCATAGACTGATCTCGGTCTTTGGCCGCGATAATGTGTATGTGGAACTGCAAAGGCATTCCAATCGTTTTCAAGAATCCAGGAATCAGGTCTCAATCGAACTGGCGAGAGAGCTTCATCTACCTCTCCTGGCGACGAACGGCGTTCGCTATGCCACACCAGGAGAACGGCAGATTGCGGATGTCTTTACTTGCATCAAGGAAAAACGCCGCCTAGATACTGCTGGCCGATTGCTTTCTCAAAACTCACTACGATTCATTCGTAGCCCAGGAGAGATGGAACACCTTTTCGGTGACCTTCCGGAAGCTGTTGCCAACACCAGTGAACTATCCTCACGCCTAGACTTCACACTGGAGAAATTGGGGTATGAGTTCCCCCGCTATGCAGTGCCTGATGACGAAACGATTGATTCTTTTCTGCGAAAACGAACGTGGGACGGGGCACGTCTCCGCTATGAACCCATCACATTGCGCATCAGGGAACAACTCGAAAAGGAATTGGCCCTCATCGAGAAGCTACATCTGGGTGGTTACTTTCTCATCGTTTGGGATTTGATTCGCTTTTGTCAACGCAATGGAATCCTCGTGCAGGGGCGTGGATCAGCGGCAAACAGTGCAGTGTGCTATTCGCTCGGAATCACTGCCGTAGACCCAATTGGAATGGATTTGCTTTTCGAAAGGTTTCTATCAGAGCAGCGTGGGGAGTGGCCGGACATTGACCTTGATCTCCCGAGCGGGGATCAACGGGAACAAGTTATCCAATATGTTTACGAGAGATACGGCAAACGTGGTGCCGCCATGACTGCCAATGTGAACACGTATCGCGGACGATCTGCGGCAAGAGAGATGGGCAAGGTCATGGGGTTTGATGAACAAACAATCTCTGGGCTCTCGGGGATTGTCGGTTCGTGGGAATGGAAAGACCCGGATGACACACTTGACCGTCAGTTTACAAACTCAGGCCTAGACCTCAAGCACCCTCAAATTGCCGTTTATCTCGATCTCTGCCAGAGAGTGCAAGACCTGCCGCGTCATCTCAGCCAACATTCGGGCGGCATGGTCATTTGCCAAGGCCAGTTAGATTCCGTCGTTCCTCTAGAACCGGCAACCATGCCAGGCAGAGTCGTAGTGCAGTGGGATAAAGACGACTGTGCTGATCTCGGACTTATCAAGGTTGATTTACTAGGCCTGGGTATGATGGCTGTGCTCAAAGACAGCATCGAACTGATTAACGATCACTATAGAGCAGAAGTTGACCTCGCTCATCTGCCTCAAGATTGCCCCGACATTTACGACACGATCCGTAAGGCAGACACCATCGGCATGTTCCAGATCGAGAGTTGTGCTCAGATGGCGTCTCTGCCGCGTAACAATCCGACACGTTTTTATGATCTTGTTACCCAAGTTGCGCTGATCCGTCCTGGGCCGATTGTTGGACACATGACCAATCCGTATTTGAATCGAAGACAGGGAAAAGAAAAAGTGACTTATCCACATCCATCTCTGGAGCCAGTCTTAGAGCGGACGCTGGGAGTTCCCTTATATCAAGAGCAATTGCTAAAGATGGCGATGGTCTGTGCAAACTTTAGTGGCGGTGAGGCGGAAGAATTACGGCGAGCGCTCGGCAGCAGACGATCACAACAGCGCATGAAAGAGATTGAAGTCAAGCTCCGAGTGGGAATGACTAAGAATCGATTCCCTGTCAAGACTCAGGATGCAATTATTGGATTTATCATTTCGTTCGCACTCTACGGGTTCCCTGAATCTCATGCGGCCAGCTTCGCCCTTATCGCTTACGCCAGTGCGTTCTTGAAAGTACGCTATCTTGCGGCATTTACGTGCGCATTGCTCAACAATTGGCCGATGGGTTTCTATCATCCAGCAACGATTGTGAAGGATGCTCAACGTCACGGATTGAGAGTAAAGCCCGTGGATGTGACTTCCTCTGATTGGAATTGTTCGCTTGAGCATGATTCCGAGAAGATCGCGCTGAGGATCGGCCTGCGTTACGTCCGTGGACTCCAGCAAAGCGCGGCGGACGCCCTGTCACGGGAACGTGCGATCCGTCCCTTTGTTTCAATTGAAGACCTGTCCAATCGCGCGAAGCTCAGTAGATCCCATCTCACAATGCTTGCCCAGATTGGGGCGCTCAACAATATCGGGAGGGAGAGAAATCTGCATCGCCGTGATGCACTGTGGCAGGTCGAACAAGCAGTCCGAAAGCGTGGGCCGCTGTTAGAAGGAATAGGGGATTTTGACACAGAGTCACCATTGTCACGTATGAGTGTTGAAGAAAGACTTGTTTCTGATTTCCACGGTACAGGTATGACCACTGGCCCTCATCCGATGGCATATCGCAGAGACGATCTGCGTGGGATAGGTATTCGTTCTACGGTTGAGATGAAAGACCTGCCAGATGGAAAGGAGGCTGCGATTGCCGGCTGTGTAATCACACGTCAAAGGCCGGGGACGGCAAAGGGGCTGATTTTTATGACTCTGGAAGATGAAACCGGAACTGCCAGGGTCATTGTCAAACCTGATTTTTATGAGAAGAATCGAGTCACTGTGCTCTATGAAAGATTCGTTGAGGTGTCAGGGACGATCCAGAACCGGGACGGAGTTGTAAATCTTATTGCGAAACGAATGGGCCCGCTGGCGGTCAGTGCCGCCCACACCTCATCTCACGACTTTCATTGATATTAGCTGCCGGATCACGAGAAATCTTCAAGACGTAGTAAATGGAGCAAAGGACACTGTGCCGGACGCAGCGATATTCCCCCCTCGGTAAGTGTTGCCACTCTTGGGGCAACCAAGGCCGATGAATAGCGCGTCCGGCGACCGGTAGAAAGCAATTCAATTGCCACTGTTAAAGTCAACGACTGCATTGATTCGCCGTGCTGAAAGTGCCGACACATCGGCATCTGTGACGACATGTCGGCATCCCTCGCAGCAAGGCAAAATCGCTAGCGGTTTTCGCAGTCTTTGCAGAGCCTGTACCCCCCGTACCGGAAGGCGTTCATACTTTGGAATATCTCTCTCTGGTGGGCAAGTGTCGTCGTTGTGATAGACCCGCTTGTCGGCAGGCTTGCTGGTTTCATTGATGGAATGGAAGGAGGGTACTTTGGCCATTTGAGTTTTCTCCTATAGGAAAATATGGTGCTTGTGGTGCTCCCAAGGATCGGCCCGTGGAGTTCTACCTGGTGCAGCTTTTCCAACAACCGCTACAGTGCGGCCCTTCGCTACACTTGTCTCCACAATTAGTCTTATTGCAAGCGTAACTTCGGCAACCGTGACAACACTGTTTTCTGTCTGCTGGAGTATCCCCGAGGAAAAGAACTGACAACGAAGCGAGGGCCGCTAGAAGCAAAATCCTTTTCATACGTGGCTCCTGCTGCTCGAATTTGGGGAAGGCGAGATTTATACCATGAGACTCGTTCCTGAATTCGTAACAAGAGTGACTCTTTGAATTACCACACTTCCCCCCGCAGCGACAGAGCGCAGTCGGGAGCTTTGGATCAAGGGATGGCGGGACGACCCTGGGCAGCAATCGGTTGGTGTGTTTGGGAGCGTCGAACGTGTGGGCCACCCCGAGCCGAGCAACTTACCGCCTTCTGTGGCTTCTAGAGCGTCCAGCTGTAGGTGCATTCGGCAGCAGTGAGTCCGTCTGTTCCCGGACGAACTTATTCAAATACACAGCACCAAAAACAAAGCCAATTACTGTACTGGTGAATTGGAATCGATCCAGAGTTACCCCCTTCATCTGAGCGGCGATCCACATGACGAGCGGGCAGAGGATCAGCACCGGCGTTACAGCCATTCTGAAGGTCTTCAGGTTCATTTGTCGACCTCACTTAAACGCAGTCTACATCGTCGCTTGTCACCAAGCGAGGTTCATAATCCGGGAAGGCGGGATGAACCGCCCTCCCGTGGCAAGAAGCTTAAAGTTCTAGGCTGCTGCGTGAGTGGCGATCTTGTGGAACGTCGAGGTGACCACGTCCGAGGTCTGAACCTTAGGCGTACCCTCGATGAATCTCGCCATCGTTTTCAACACCTCGGGATAAGCATTGGTGTTGTAAGCTTCCGCATCATTCTTGTTTTCCCACAGACTGATTGCGGTCACATCCACTCCGCCGGGGCCAGCGAAAGTGATTTCGTCTTTGAAGCCCTTTTGTTTACGCAGTAAAGGAAGAATGTCCTTGTCGAACGTGCGTGTGTAATCAGAAAGCATATTGGATTTCAGATGAATGGAGATATTGCGTGCAAACATGGGCAACCTCCTAAGGTTGTTGTTCGCTAAGATAGGGAGAACTTCAGATGGGCTGACTTAGTTCAGGGAACCTGAAAGAGGAGTAAGGATGCTCACTCCACCTAACCGTTGCACTTAAGTGGCCTTCTGCTGCAACGGCGTAACTTGTTGTTTCCGTGCGTCAAGGAGCGGAACCTGCATCCCAAAGGCTCGCTACCATCGTGTATATTCGACTCGCCCGGCGAAGGTTGATGCCATTTCCCGAGGAGCAGTATTGTTGGTGAAATTGCCTGTTTACAACAACTATTTTGGGAGGAGTACCGCGTGCCTTGGCGTGGATTCAGCAGCATGGTTCGCTTTAGTGAACAACCCTAGGTGAAGCAAACCCCTGCGTCTGTCGAATGATGGCAATAACAATCCTTTCACGCTGTTTGCGGTGTCGTGTTCCGTGTTTTCGGAGCTATTCGGCGGAGTTTATCGAGTATTTCTTACTATAACAAGATGGCGATTCAGGGTTTGGTGGTCGGAACGTGGCTCAATGCGCTGTTGTCCGCCGTGCTGAGCACATTTTTCTTGGGGAGCAACTCCGCAGGCTGGACAACGCAGAGATATTTTCAATGGGAACCATTGCCCTTTTTTCATGGGCGCCATAGTGCCCTAAGATACAGGTTTATGCAACCGTCAATTTTAGCTATCGCCGAAGCGCTCTGAGAGCAGTATTGCTCAGTTCAATCTTTCGGTTCCGAGTAATCTGGAGGGGTAAGCCGGAAACCTCGAATGGCGCCACATGTGATTACTGGCACTTTTCAGTATTCGATAGCTTCCAGCATGTTGGCTGGAGTAGACTGTCATTGTTCGTGACGAGAGGCGGTGCTGTATGACTCCGACCGAACCAGGGGCAACACATAGAGTTCTTTTGGTAGATGACGATGGCACTGTTCGCGACATGATGAGAGAGGCTCTCACGCGAAAGGGATTCGAGGTCATCACTGCTTCATCTGTGCCAGAAGCTCTCCGGCATATCGCGGATGAAACCTTTGATGTGCTCATTACTGACCTGCACATGCCGGAGGCTGGAGACGGGTTTACCGTCGTCTCCGCCATGCGTCACTCCCAACCTGACGCACTAACTATGCTGGTCAGCGGGTATCCCGACGTGGAAAGCGCCATGGCAGCTATCCTGCTGGAAGCGGACGAGGTATTGGTAAAACCATTCGAGATCGGGCGACTCACTGAACTCATCCAAGCGAGAATTATCAATCGCAAACCCACGAAGCGGTTGGACAAGGAAAGAGTGGGGGTCGTATTGCTGCGGTGCTCAGACAAGATCGTTGCGGACTGGTTAGCGCGAGCAAAGCAAAGCAGTGAACTCAACCATCTCCAACTCAAGGATGAGGAGCGCACTGGCCATCTTCCGAAGCTGGTGGAAGACTTGGCGGTGCGTTTAAGCAAACCCACCTCAACCAGCAAAGACAGCGATGCTGCCTTTTCACACGCTGCCGTAGCTCACGGCAAGCTGCGGTATCAGCAAGGATACACTCCGGAAATGCTGGTGCACGAATCCAGAATCTTGCAAGTCACTGTCTTCGGGATGTTGCAGAGCAATCTCAGTTATCTGGATTTCAGTCTGCTGCTGCCTGATGTCATGGCGATCGCCGACGAAGTCGATGCACAATTAACGCAGTCTATGCGCAGCTACATGAAGCTCATGTCACCGGCAGCGTAGTCCTCATATGTAGTGCCCTTAACGATCCGAACGCTCTTAGTTGGCGAAAAATCGCAATTACACCCAACAATGCTGCTTTTGGTTAGGCCTTGGGAACAGGCTCTCAAAAGGTATTCCTTTTAGGCGGGAGCAAATCGCTAAATTCCGCTCCTTGCAGATCAGCCACTTACACTGGCAGAAAAGGCACCCTTTCTTGCGGTTGTGCCAGCAGCCTTGGAAGAACTATGAGGGGAACCCGTGGTTCGAATGTCAAAGTCACGCCATGGGTAAGTCAAAGGGTGCAACGGCAATTCATAAGGGAGCTCTGGAAAATGGAACCGAGGGTTTTTTAGCGCCGCCTCGAAGGAAGTCTGATCCTCGGTGAGTGTAAAGACCCGCCTGAGAGGGGTCACATGAATGCGGGGGTGAGAACACCACGGGACGGAATATGCACCCCCTGTCGTCGATGTTGATTTGATTCATTTTGGATCGGCCTCTCGCTGCCAATGTCGTCAGCTTGTTCCCAACAGCGTACCTGGCTGGAGTCCCGACAACGCAGGTGTTTTCCGAAGGCCTTTTAGCCCCTTTCTGATTGGCTCAGGGCTCTAATGCGGGCTTCGGGTAGTTTGGAAAAATCTAATTAGAGAAAAATTGAGAAGAGTAGAATTTGGTGCATGAACCGAATCTTGGAGTTGATGGGAGAGCTTCGCGACTTTGTAAATCACCCTCGACGCCAAAAATGCCTGATGAACGATTCTGTGCAATGGCAACAGTTATGTGTTGCGATGGATGTCATACAGGACGCAACAATGGCGACCGATTCATATCTCAAACACTCGGAAAACCTCGATAAAGGACTTCTCTACCTGCACACCTATGGGCTTTTGCAAGCCCTTGTTTTGCGACATGATGCTCTCAGGAAGTTTTGCGCGATTCTAGGCTCCAACCGAATGGATGGCGACTTTTCTGGCCTCAGTGCCGCACGTGAAATCCGCGTTGATGTCGCTGGGCACCCGATTTCGCACAACATGAAAACGCAGGAGGGCCCTCATTTCCTTATTCAGATGGGGCTGCAGCATGGAAGTCTGGAGGTAATGACGATGACCTCCCAGGACCATAAATTCAAGATGGTGAGTTTAGATGGATTGATTCGGGATCAAGAGGAAAATCTCGTGACGATTTTGAGCGGAGTGATTCAAGATATGGAAAGTGATGACGATAAGCACAGGGCACCATTTAAAGGGCGAAAGCTAGAGGCCGTGTTTCCAGACACTCTAGGCTACTGCTTTGAAAAGATTCATGAGGGAATTAGCAGTAAGGCCGCCGCTCCACTGGCTATTTGGGGAATCGAATCCGTCAAGAAAGCAATGGTGGACTATAAAAGCGGTCTAGAAGAACGCGGGATTCAGCTCGGTACCTACGATGCCATCAACTACTACTACGAGCTTCTCCAATATCCGGTCTGCCAATTGGAAGCATATCTTCGCGACCAGAAGTCTCAACTTTCTTGTGAGAAGGATGCCGACATCTTCACCTTTTTTATTCAAGAGTACCTGAAGAAGTTGCGTGAAATGGCGCGCGAAACGGACGAAGAGTTTGAATCCTGAGTTCTCAGAAAAAATTATCCCCGGTTAAAGGGATTGAGGTTTTCCAAATCTTCTTTCGTCACCTTCGTCTTGCCCAAGAGGTCTTTCCGAATGGCGAGAAAGACGAGGCTCAGCAGTTCACCCTCTTTGTTCAGGTCATGCTTCTCTCCGTCTGAATACCTGACCCAGGCGTCATATGCCTTGATAACCTTGTCGCTCGCGTAGAGCAGCAGTTGATCTCTAGCTCGCATTCGCTTCCGGTCGTGTGCTTCTGTCACTTCTTCGTCGTGCATGACTGCGATTGCGGTGTCGGTGAAATTTCTTAGAAACCGGGTATAGGCTCGGCGCTTCTGTTCTGCGATCTTGAGATTCAACTCCTTGTTCCTTTGAAACAAATACGGCACTACGACCCCAAAGACGGCTATGAGGGCGACAACAATCTCTTTATATTTCGCCAGCCAAGTGAGATCGGGAAGAGCCATGCGGCGAATTGTAGCAGCCGGGTATAATGTTGGCCCATATGCCGGAAATCAATCCTGCTGGTACCGCATTCCTCGGCTTGGTCGATCAACTAATGGACTTATTAAAACGTCCAGAGGTCTCACGGATCGAGGTCATCATGGCGAGCCCTGAGCTAGACGAACAGGGTGGGGAAAAGCTGGTCAACGGGAAACTTTCCATCGTGAAACGTGCTTTCGTCATAAGGGGAATGGACAAGAACGTTCAAGACAGACTTCGCGAACAGTACGATGCTCTTCCGATTTCCCATCTATTAATTCTGTGGATGGAAAGGTTTGAAAAGGAGAACAAGTTGGGGTTCTTCGCAATCAATCCTGAGACCAAGGCGAAGATAGTCAGCGGTACGGATTACGACGCAGTAGAGAAAAGTGTGATCTCTGACTACCTGAATCGACCGCCTGAATGAGGCGGCTACTAACCATTGCTATGCTGCTTTTCGCATCCGGCTGCCAACGTTCGGCTCCGCGAAACACGACTGTCCTTCTCGGCGGGGCATACAACGTGAATGGTACTTGTCTTGGTCACGCCTCTGGCCTCTGCGGTACGGAAAAGGAATTGTTGCCCGCCGAGATTGCAGGTATATTCGCATCCGAGCCAGACTGCGAAGGGCTCAAACTTCGCGCACTAGCCGAATCAGAGCGGAGCACACCGGGCAACCAACTGCCACTCCTGCTCAATGTCTTTTACGAGGGAACTAACGCAAAACCATACATGGGGACGGGCAAAGGGGAAAGCGAAGGGTGGATGTTCACGTTCAACGGCCCGAAGGGTCACTTCACAGCTAAGTCTCGAACCGAGCATGAGATGGTGAGCAGAGTATGCAAAGCGGCAAAAGGCCAAGGTGCAGAGATTGACCAAAGCGTTGGATACACGCCTGAGAAGTGAATTGTGATGGCGAAAAGACACTACTTTTTTCTCCTCGACCACATGGTCATCGGGCTCAAACCGGAGTTTCGCGGAGGCGTCACCCACACCACTCTGGAGAAGGGTTTGAAACCAGATTCAGATGACGTCGAAGTCATTGACCTTGCTTGGAAACTTCATGCAACTCTGGTTACCGCAGATGTCGGAATTCTCAAGAAGTGCAAGGATTATCAAGCTAAGCGGAAGGCCTGCCTATATGGGTTGTTAATGCTTCCCGACAACATTGTCATTCAAAAACGGCTTTTGGCCGATGTGAGGACTGGCGTAAAGAAAATGTTTCGTCCAGGGCGTAATCGCCCTTTGACTTGGGGAGACATCAATCAGGACAATCTTCTTGTCAAATTACATCGGGGCGGCAATCCCGTTATTCAGCGGTTGTGTAATTGCGATTTAGACAGGGACTGAGTCTCTCACTTAAAGGCTGGGGAATGCTTCTTACTTATCCAGACCAAAACGCCCTAATTGCGCTCGGCGTCAAGGCTCGTAATGTCGAGTTTAGAACGAAACTCGATAAAGCTCTTGAGTCCGGCTCTTTTAGTGTGGTCGTTTCAACGTGGCATCTGATCGAAACCGCCAATACGACCAATATTGAAGGAGCAATCGAGTTGGCTGAATTCATTGACAGTTTAAAACCTGTTTGGATTTTAGAAAGGCGCGATGCTCAAAAGCTGGAAGTTGAAGAGGACTTCTACCGTTTCCTGAAATTAGCGTGTCCGAAAAAGCCGAGGGTTACGACTCGTTCGGCGGTGTTTGCGGCTTTGAACGGACAAAATGACGGGCCAAAATTCGATATACCTGCCCGCGCCTTCGTCAAACAGTGGATAGACCATCCCGAACAGCTCAGGGTATTGGAGGAAACCTATAAAAAGGGTATTGATACCTTATTGCGCCTCAGAGAACTCTCAAAAGCGGGGAAGCTGACCGACGAAATCAGAAGTCGTGTTGAAGAGATACTCGTCGAGGCGTCATTGCCGAAGACAACGCCAGCCGGGTTGGAAGTTGGTCGCGAATTAAGACTGAGTTATCTCCAACAAATGAAGATTGAAACGCTGCCGACATTCGCCATCGAAACCGCAATCTCCGAACACGAGTGGGCTGCTCAGGGTGGGGCTGACAGGAACACTTTCATCGACAAGTTCCACTTGATTCCTGCTCTCCCCTGCGTAGAAGTAATAGTATCTAACGACAAGTTCTTCCACGAAATTTACCCTTGGGCGCAAAAGACCGGTCACGTTAAAGCGAAGCTGCTGAAAAACGATGAACTACTTAAATATTTTTAGGTTTAGCGTATTCATAATTCTTAACTAGGGCAGCTAAGACCTCCCAATGCCTCGGATGTGGAAGGCATCGACCGGTACGGATCACCACAGCATAAGCAACGGAAACGCCAATCGCTGACATAATGACGCGATTCGCAATCCCCGACAGTTTCGGCTGAATTTTGCCTCTATAAACTTTTTCAGTTAGCGAGGCCGGAAGATTAGCTGGCTTCCAATTGCTCAACTCTTTTCGAGTAGAGGCTTAAGCGTGGGGAGGGACGGACGGACTGGACGGTACGGACGATGAAATCCCTACTTACTCTGTTGAAGAATAAATATTAAGAATTAGCAACTCTAGAATCTGAAATCCCTTAAGCTCATTCCAGCTAAATCCTTCCAACCTCCAAATTCTTGCGTCCAGATCGTCCATTGCGTCCATGATCGTCGGGTGCCGGAGAATCCTACCATTCGCGTGTTGCAGGAGGTTCGTTGGGCCAGCGTGGAAGACGCAATCTGCGAAGCTTCACATATATGAGAAATGGTTGTAGCCGTTAGGCGGATGCAGAAAAATACCGGGGTCATGCGAAGCCTCGATACGACTTCACTTTTGATGTATGGCATTCTTTTTCTGTCGTCGGAAACCCTTACTGGACGGGCGTTCCCCACAACAGATTGATGATGAAACTTTAAGCTGGTGTCAACCTCGTACAATATAGATAGCAAGAAGTTCGAGAAGACCCTTGGTAGACCAGAGAACCAGTTGTTTAGCGATAACCATGGGATAAGTAATAACAAGATTGATAAAAGTTAATAGCGGCATTGAAAGAAGATTGGAAGGCATCAAAATGGCAAAGACTAAAGCGAAGTTTAGCTGGCTAGTAGATGCGGCCGCGTTCCTCGACCGCATCGAATTGAGCGTTGATAGCAGGCAACCGCGGCTCAGCAACAAGATCGTTGAGACGAAGAATGTGGCGGTTCTCACCAAAACGGGGTTTTACTCCAGATGTCTTGCGGGAAAGTGGGCGCCGACGGGAAACCCCTTCAGGATTCTTTATGGCAAGGCGTCACGGTTTCCACGGGTACCTCGTTGCCGCGTAGAGCTGCGATCCGAGGAAGTGCCCTGGACGGGAGCGCAAGCCAACTTATTTATGAAAGCAGTTTTTCCAGATGCGCCGGAACTTAAAGTCACGCTGGTTGAGTTGACCTCAGATGTGTCGACCATCCCGTTCTCAACTTTTCGGCAAACCGTTTTGCATCGCGCCACTTGTTGCAAGCTTGTGGGCGACCAGGAAAATGGCCGCACTCAGTACATTGGCTCTCCCACTTCGCCGCTGCAGGCGCGCATCTATGAAAAGCAAAATGGCATCGTTCGGCACGAGTTGGTGCTGCGCCGTGGATTTTTACCAGCACGCAAGATAATTAGCCTCAACGACCTTGCCAAGCTGAGCTCGCTGGAAACCTGGCGCTGGCTCTCCTTGCGGAAGTATTCTCGCGACCGAATTGTTGCGGCTATTGGCGAATCCCTTAACACGAGCTGGGGCAGAGTAGTGAGCCGATGGGAGGACGACCAACGCGGTTCGCTGCAAACTCTTGGTGAATTTCTTCGCGCTGGTAAGATCGATCCCGATGAGGTGTTGTATTACTCACGCGACCAACTACAGCTCAGGCGCATGTTGCGCAGACTTGTCTGGTGAATGGTGGTAGCTGATCGCCGGGAGTGTTCCTTGACGCACGTCCACCGGGAGACTGTGATTTAGTTTTGTGGTTTTGATAGTTTGGTATTCGCACCCTGGTAAGGAGACTCCGCATGCTAACGGTTCCGGAATTTGAGGAAAAGCTCAGACCGAGCCCACACGCTCGAATCGCCTTTCGCCTTCTTGTGCAGGAAGGGTGTGATCCAGAAGGCTTAATTAAGGTTATTTTTCAATATAACCTAGGGCTAAGCTCTGAGGAGAGACGGGCGAGTCTGAGAGCTGGAGCGAATACATTGTCCCGCTGGCAGCGTCTGGCGAGCGACTTACGAGAGATGGCAAATGCGGTTGATGGAACAATCAAGGACGTCGCGCGGACGGGAATTGCCGAATTCCATTTCACTGAGAAAAGTGCCCCTGCCGAAGCAATGATGAGTTTCGCGGAGGAGTTGGACGCAATCTGTCGACTTTTAGCTCCAGCGACGAACGCGAAAAGCGGAATAAATGAACCTTTGGTTTTTCTGTGTTACTGCGTGAAGCAGGCAACGAGGGAAGAACACTATCCAGAAATTGCTGCCATCCTGGGTGTTTTTGACGGAAATCTTCGCATGACAGACCAAGAAGTAAAGGAAGCCGCCGACGCAATCCGCAATCGAGTGGCTCGGTTCAAGAAGCAGTGGGAAGTCATACATGAGAAGGCAGAAGAGGAAGTTGCTGAATGGAAAACAATTAACAAGAGCACTGTGCTGCCTAGCCAACAGCCCGACTGAAGTCCTCACCGCTCCCGATGTTCTTTTCAGCTTGGACGGAACTCGCCCACACAAAACATAATTTGCGTCCGCCTTGACCTTGGTATTTTCGTGAGGATCAGGGAGGCAAGATGGGCGCAAAGCAAAATCTGAAACTGGAAGCTTTCGACCTACTCAAGTCCCCGAAGTTCTTTCGCCGTTTCTTGAGCGCAGTCCGGCGTTTAGGCCTCGTGGGTGAATCACGGAACGCAGCAGTCCTCTACGTCGTTGCGGTCTCGGCTCTTCTAAACAGACCAATCAATGCCATCGTCAAAGGCAGGAGCTCGGCCGGGAAAAACTTCTTGGTCAACCGGGTGCTGAAGTTGATCCCAGGAAGTGCCGTCGTGGAAATTACCAGCAGCTCGAAAACGGCCTGGAATTATAGCGTCGACAGCTTTAGGCATAAGGTAGTCTATCTCCAAGAAAGAAACGATGCGGCTGGGGCGGTGCACCCTGTCAGACTGCTGATAAGCGAGGGCAGGCTTATCAGAATTGTCACGGAATTTGAGGACGGCCAGCGGGTTGCGAAACGATTTGTGGCAGAAGGCCCAATTTCCTCGATTTCAACGACTACACGCGATCGGATTGAAGTAGACGATGAGACTCGGCATGTCTCGCTCTGGATGGACGAATCCCCGGAGCAGACGCGACTTATCAACACTAGCTACGTGACCAGAGTTGATCCGCTCACGGAAGCGGAGATTGCTAGCTGGCACGAGACTTACCGTTTGCTGGAACAGCGTTCGGAATTGGCAATCGTTGTTCCCGACTGGTTCAAGTCCGTTGCTGAACAAGTCTATGCGGATGACGTGACCGCCCGCCGTTATTGGCCCGCCTTCGTGGAGGCTTGCAAGACTGTTTGCCTGTTGCGGTCTTTTCAAGAGAGTAGCAATGGCTCCCCAGTGCGCAAAATCAATGTCACTTTTGCCGACTATGCAGTTACTGCTTCGCTTTTCGAGGAAGTATTTGTCGAAAGCTTGAATCGCTCCTCGAACAAAACCAACGATACGCGTAGCGCCATCGGGAAAATCTCGAAGCGGAAAGAAGGTGAGCCGGTTAGCGCCGATGAACTCGCGCGGGTTCTTTGCATCTCAGACGATCAAGCCTATCGAAGATTGCGGAACGCCGTTGATGTTGGTTTGGTGAAGCGAGCCAATGAACCGACCAAGGGCAACCTGAAGCTTTTCCTGCCTGCTGATCTTCCCCGATTCCTGCCCGATCCGCGGGAACTCCTCGCAACCAGTTCAGGAATCCCTCGTTTAAGTTCATTCGTTGATCCTCTGACGGGAGAGATCGTTGATGTGCGCAACGGGAGGACTCGAACTAAATTGCCTTAGCTTCATCACCTCTCGGCTCAGGAAAATTGTCCCCCCATCTGGACGGAACCGGGCCGCCAAAATCTCTGTTTCCATCCACCATTGCCTTGCTAAGTTCAGCATGGAGCGCAAAACGAAAGAAGTGAGACCAAACTAAAGTCCCACCAGGGCAAGGGGAGAGAATCTATGAGCAAAGTGATCGTTTCTAACTTGGCTGAGGTCGTTACGGAAGACGATTTGGAGAAGTTTTTCAGCGACTACGATGTTGTCAAAATCGATTTTCGTGCCGGTAAGTACGCGGCGGTGACCTTCGAATCCGACTGGGGCGCGAGCGAAGCCCTAATCCATATGGACGGCGTATTTTGGCATGGGCGTCGGCTCAGGATCAAACTCGCCAATTGGAGTTGACGCGAGAACGTTGCCAAGAAACTCTTCGCAAGTGTTATGAAAAAAGGTCGGGACATGTCGGAGTCTCGCATTGGATTCGATCCTAATCGGAGCCCGGAGGAGACTATCGGACCGGGATTCATCTCCATTCACGAACTCGCAAATCGTTGGCGGTGCTCCCGCGGAACAGTTTATAACCGGCTTCGCGTAGAAGGGGCGCAGGTGTTAGACTTCGCGGCCCCAGGAAAGCGCGGACGGAAGGTGATACCAATTGCGGTTGTGTTCCTGATGGAAGAGAGAAACATGAAGCGCCTATGTTAACCATTCGCAAGCGCGGCAGAGTTTTTTCCGCTGATCTGTTTATCGGCGATAAACGCACTCGTGGATCGCTTGGAACCAAGAATCAGGCCGCCGCGCTCCGCCTTGCTCACAAGCTCGAGATAGCGCTATCCGAGGGTTCTGCATCCACGTTGTGGACTGATATAAAAAAGGTGATTCCCCGACTGACTTACATGCGCTTCGCCGATCTTGTTGGGGTCACGGATCGGCCATTACCAACCTGGCATGAATTGAACGAATCATTTAAAGTGCATCTGGAGCAACGAACAAACATTGGGAGACTTCAATCCTCCACGGTCAATCGCTACAAAACCACTCTTCGTGAGTTCGAGCATTTTCTAGTCGAAAATCGAATTCGGTTCTTGAACGAGATTCCAAAGTCAGTGGTGGAGTCTTTCAAGGTGTGGCGTGTTGCTCGAATTAGGAAACGAAAGTTCGCGCGTGGAGCAACCAGCTTGGCCCTGGATTTAGCGATTCTGCATCGTGCATTTGCGTTTGCGCTCGAAAACGAAATGATCTTGAAGAACCCCGTCCGTATGGAGGGACGGCCCGGAGAAAATCCCGAACATGGAGCGGAGCCGTTCACCTCCAGCGAACTGGTAAGCCTGAGAGAAGGCGCGGGGCCAGACTTACTCACGTTCCTGCTGCTGCGATGGACAGGGCTTCGCGGCTCCGACGCCGTTTCCTTGACTTGGAGTGAAGTCCATTTCGACGAGAAAGAAATCGAGAGAGTAACTCAGAAGCGGAGGAAAAAAGTCATATTCCCGATTCAGACCGAGTTGTTATTTGCATTGGAGGAGGAGTACAGGAGGCGACGGCCCCAGCAATCCGACCGGGTGCTGTTAAACCCGTTGACCCTAAATCCACTCACTCGGCCCAGACTCTACCAAAGAATGCTGGCTCTGGGTAATCGGGCCGGGGTTGCAAGTGCGAATCCGCACAGATTCAGAGACACACTAGCCGTGGATATGTTAAAGCGTGGTGCGAGTCCCTACGACGTTGCGAAGATGCTGGGTGACACAATCGAAACGGTTGAAAGACACTACACACCATTCGTAAAAGAGCTCAGGGAACGAGTCCGGTCGATCCTCGAAAACCACGATGGGCTCGAATCTACCGTCACACCTGTGTCACAATTCACCAGAGTAAATTAGCAAGTAATTGAAAAGAAACGCATTGTAGGCAGCCGAACCTGTAAGCCGAATTTTGTCTGCGGGATTGCTCCCGCAGGACGATCATTCCTCTGGGCCCAGCATTACTGCGGGGCTCAAGCGACCTACCCGGAGGTTTGACGCACCGAGCCGGCACGTGCCTGGAACCGAAGTCCCAGGCTTCCTCCCTATTTGGTCTTGCTCCGTGTGGGGTTTGCCATGCCCGCGGCATTACTGACGCGGCGGTGCGCTCTTACCGCACCTTTTCACCCTTACCCTGGCGTTGCCGCCGGGGCGGTATCTTCTCTGTGGCACTTTCCGTCGGACGGGCTTGAACCCGGCCTCCCGGACGTTATCCGGCACACTGCTCTGCGGAGTTCGGACTTTCCTCCCCCAGCATCCGAAGATGCCGGGAGCGACCGTCCGGTCCGGCTGCCAACTTAGACATTATATGCGAGGATCGGTCGTTGGTCGTTGGCTCTTAGCTCTTAGCGGTTGGACCTCCGATCGAGGCCGCCGTGAAAGAGCGGGCCTTCCAGGCCCGCGTCGGGATCGCTTTTGATTTACGCGGCGCTGAAGGCGCCGCTCTCCCCGGGAGCACCGATGCAGCAAGGAATCTCACCGGACTCTCGCATTGGCCCTCCTGCTAGACTTACTTGGCAGTTCTCCACGCATGATCCACTACTTCCCCCACATCATCGAGGTCATCGCCCTGCTCGGCACGCTCTCCAGCCTCGGCTACTACCTCATTTGTTTGTGGAGCGCTGCGGGGTTCCTGCAAGAACGAAAAGCGGCGGGCGGGGGCGCCCGCCCCACATTACCATCTGTTTCCATTCTGAAGCCGCTGAAGGGGACTGACCCTGGAATGTACGAGAGCCTGCGCAGCCATTGTTTGCAGGATTATACGGAGTACGAAATCATCTTCGGAGTCAGTGATGTTGATGATCCTGCTGTCGAAATCGTCGAACGGCTGAAAGCCGAATTCCCTCAGCAAGCCATCAAGACAGTGATTTGCGGCAAGAATCTGGGCACCAATACGAAAGTCAGCAATCTGGCGCAGATGCAGATGGAAGCCCGCTACGAACATCTTCTCGTCAACGACAGCGACATCCGAGTCGAGCGGAATTATCTTCAGCAAGTTATACCGCCGCTGAGCAATCCTAGAGTTGGCCTGGTCACTTGCCTGTATCGCGGCATTGCCAGCCCAACCCTGGGATCGCGGTTGGAATCGATGGGCATCAGCACGGATTTTTGTGCCGGAGTGCTGACCGCCCGCAGCCTGGAAGGCGGCATTCGCTTCGGACTTGGTTCCACGCTGGCATTCCGCGCCAGCGATCTTCAAGCCATCGGCGGATTCGAATCTCTGGTCGATTATCTTTCCGACGATTATGAAATTGGCAAGCGCATCTCCGCGCTAGGTCTCGAAGTAAAGCTTTCGGATGTGGTGGTCGAAACCTTTCTGCCCGCTTACACCCTGCGTGGATTTATCGAGCATCAGATGCGTTGGGCGCGTTGCATCCGCGATTCCCGCCGTTGGGGATATACCGGATTGCTTCTGACCTACGGCCTTCCCTGGGCAATTCTCGCGCTGATAGCGGCTCAGGGCGCGACCTGGGCATGGTTCATGCTTGGCATCACGGCCGGCGTCCGTCTGGCGATGTCGCTGGTGATCGGCCGAGACGTTCTGCAAGACCGGCAAGTGGCTGGCTGGCTGTGGTTGCTCCCGCTCCGCGACTTTGCTGCGCTGTTGGTGTGGCTCGCCAGTTTTGCCGGACACACTGTGACCTGGCGTGGCGATCGTTTTATTCTGAAAGATGGCCGGCTGTCACGGGTTACTTCCTGAAATCAGGTCGAATCGCCCGTCAGCCTGCAGCCGATAGCGCCGCCCCCTCCATGTGATCGTGTTGCCGAAGAACCCCGCAATCCAGAAACAGAAGGCCATCAAATCTTCAATCGGAAGCAGCAGCCAATTCAATTTGACTCGCAGGACGCGGGCTGAAATTACATACGCTGCTAATCCGCGTACCAGCAATGTCAGCGGCAGCACAGCCCACCACGCCGGGTGTCCAATGCAAACCAGCAAGGCCAGCGGCACCGGCATGGTGAGCAGCTGTCCGATGTATCCCAGAGGCCGGGACCGCCGCGTGCTCCGGGTCCATCGCAAACGATGGGCGGCCATCTCCTTCCAATCGCTGCTGCCAATGTGATGCTCGACTACATAAGAAGAAAGAATCACCCCATGCCCGGCTTCCGCGGCAAACTTGCCCATCACGAAATCTTCCGCGAGATAGTCCTTTAGCCGGTCGAAGCCTCCAATCGAAGCCAGCGATTTCTTTCGAGCGACAATGGTTGGGCCCACCGCAAATTGCATCCCGGCCAGCATCCGGGCCACCAGAATGCCAGCCATGAAATCCGTATTCATTCCGATGGCCTCGAGGCGCGACCAAAAGCTCGGCCCCGCCACCGCGCGATAGGGACACGTAGCCACGCCAACGCCGGTTTCCTGGAACTCCGCCGCCACCGTACTTAGCAAATTCGGCGTGACTCGAATATCGCTGTCACTCATGACCAGCAGATCATTGACGGCGGCTGCGCACATGCGATCCAGGCTGAAGACCTTCGCATTGGGATAAGGAGGTTCGCCAGTCACCAGCAACCGCGAAGCAACATGCGGATGGTCCTTGCGTAGCTTTTCCACCACCTCTGCCGCCGGATCGCTACCGTCCTTTACCGCAAACAAGATCTCGTACGATGGATAATCCTGTTCGAAGAATGTCCTCAAATTGGATTCGAGATCGAGATCAAGACCCGCCAGCGGTTTGAGAATGCTGATCGGCTCGGCAGACGCCAGCGCCGGCGGCCGCACGGAGAGATAGCGAAACGCGGCCACGATAGATAGCAGCGAGTAAACGAAAGCGCCGGCGAGCAGAGTGAGCAGGACTATGGTCACATCGGTGGTCAAGTCAGCGACTCAGGTTCCGATTGGTGAGAATAGACTTTCCCCCGCGGCGTGCCAATAGAAATCGGGAGGCCCCGTGCAACTCTTTCGGGTCATCCTGGTCGGTCCATAAGAAAACTGTCTTCGGGCCCGACCACAAGGCGGCAAACGATTCCGCGGTTTCAAATACATTCGGGGCGTCGGGGAATTTCGATCCGTACCACAAATTTCCGCTGGGCACGTGCAGCACGCGCAAAGGGATGCCGGTATAAAAATGCAGAGTCGAAGCTTCGTGGTATTGCCCGTCCACAACAATCACATCTCCAGGTTGATAGCGCTGCTGGATCGCCACCGCAAGTTGCTGCGACGACAAGATTGGATTGAACGTCACGAACGCCGAGTGCACGCAAGCGAGCAGACCTACCATCATCAACGCCAGTGCCGCGTTGCCAAGCTGGGGGCGTCCGCGCCAGCGCAAAAACCAGTTCGCCGCCGCGCCTAGCAGGAACGAGACCACGACGCCCAGAAGCGGCCCGCGAAATGCGCCCAAGGCTTGTGGCGTGAGATCAAGAAAATGTCCCAGCGAAAGATCGTATTCGCTGGGATTTTTCCGCAATAAGTCCGCCAGGTCCGTTCCCGGGGCTGGCACACGCGAAGAAAGCAGCAAGGCGATTCCGGCCACCGAGCCAAGCGCCACGATCACAAAAAGAACTGCTGCCGAAATTTTCCCCGCGCGCCGATAGGCCGGATCGGCGTCCGCCGCGGATTCCTTCGCCAGCCAGCCGCCGACCAGCAATGCCATCCCTGGCAAAGCGGGGATTGTGTAGTACTCCTGCCGGGTCGAGAAACTGAAGAACCCAACGATCACCAGCGCCCACAGAGCAAAAAGCAGATTCGCCTTTTGTTGCGTATCGAGGACAGAATGCAATTCGCGCCAGCGCCTTGGAACATTGAGCAAGGCCTGTGGAAGAAAAACCGTCCACGGCACCAGCCACACCAGCAGCAGTCCCCAGAAAATAAACAGCGGCACCGTGTCATAGCCAGGGGGCACGCGCTTATTCACAAAACGCAGAAATTGTTCATTGATGAAGTAAAACCACAGAAATCCCCGCACTGTTCCCTGGCTGGGATTTCGCAGCGCTGCCAGAATGTGCCACGGCGCAGCGATTGCCAAAAATACCAGCATGCTCGAAATCAATCGCAGCTTGAAAATGAAACGCAGTTTCCCCGTGAGAAACAAATACAGGCCGATGGCCGCGAAGGGAAACACCAGTGCGATCAGGCCCTTGGTGAGAATGTTCAGGGCGCACACCGCCGCAAATCCCCAGCAGTTCAAACGCGACGGAGTCTCTTCCGCCAAAGCTCGCAGGAAAAAGTAGAAGCCCAGAGTCAGCCACAGCCCGACAATCACATCGGGAATCTGAAAACGTGTGTAGATATAGGGGCCCACGCAGGTCGCCAGCACCACCGCCGAATAAAACCCGCCGGTCTCGCCGTAAGCCTGCGTTCCCAGTCCGTAGGTTGCCAGTAGCAATGCCAGCACCCCGAGCATGAGCGGCAGGCGCGTGCTCCAATCGCTGACGCCGAAAATCTTGTAACTGGCGGCCACTCCCCAATACATCAGCGGGGCCTTTTCCAGGTAGCGAATGCCATCCGTGTACAGGGTCACCCAGTCGTGCCGCAGCACCATCTCGCGGGCAGCCTCGGCGTGGATGGTGTCCACATCGTCCAGCAGCGCGGGAGTAAACATGCTTGCCAGATAAATTGCGGCCCAAAGCAGGGAAATAGTGAGAAGCGAAACCATCCGAAACTTCGCCTGGGTCTGAGATGGAGGAGAACTCGGCGCAGAGTGAACACTTTGTGACGAGGCGGACAGGTCCATGCATTCTTCCCGCCGCAATTATACGGGAGCCGCGCCGGCCCCGAATTATCCCGCCGAAGCCGACGAGGCAACCGCCGGAGTCTCGGTTTCGAGGATTTCACGGACTTTGCCGGCCAGCATCTTTAGGGAAAATGGTTTCTGCAGGAAGCGCGCGGTCATATCAATGGCGCCTTGCCGCAGGGCGGCATTTTCCGCGTATCCGGAAACAAACAACACTCTCATCAGTGGTCGCTCCACGGCCAGCCGCTCTGCCAGCTTCACTCCTCCCATGCGAGGCATGATCACGTCCGTGATCATCAGATCGATCTGTGGGTGGTAGTTTCCCGACACCAGCAGCGCGTCCTCGCCATCTTTCGCCTGCAGCACGATGTATCCCTTGAGCTTCAGGAATTCCAGCGTGGCTTGCCGGACGGTGGCTTCGTCCTCCACCAGCAACAGGGTCTCACAACCCTGGCCGGATCGCTCCTCAGCAGGCTTGACGGCAGGAGGTTCGATGCCCTCGCGCTGCACTTGCAGCAAGTAGATCTTGAAGGTCGTTCCTAGTCCAGGTTCGCTGTACACCCAAACAAATCCGCCGCTTTGTTTCACAATCCCATAAACCGTCGCCAGCCCCAGTCCAGTTCCCTTCCCTTCCGCTTTGGTGGTGTAGAAGGGTTCGAAGATGTGGGACAGATGCCGCGGCGCAATTCCCTCACCCGAGTCGGTCACCGTCAACAATGCATAATCTCCCGGAGGCACCATGGAATGCCGCTGCACGTAATTCTCATCCAGCCGCACGTTGGCCGTTTCGATGGTCAGTTTTCCGCCGTGGGGCATGGCGTCCCGCGCATTGATTGCCAGATTCATCACCACTTGTTCGATCTGCACCAGGTCGGCTTTCACGATTCCGAGGTTCTTTGCCGGCAATCACCACCAACTCAATGTCTTCGCCGATCAGGCGTGGCAACAGGCGGCTTAGGTCCCGGAGAATCGAATTCAAATCCAGAAACTGCAGGGCCTGCATCTGCTTGCGGCCGAATGCCAGCAGCTGACGGGTCAGGGCTGTCGCGCGGCCCGAGGCGGTCATGATTTCTTGCACGTTGTGACGCAGCGGGTGTTCCGCAGGCAGTGCGTCCAGCATCAGCTCAGCGTAGGCGCTCACCACCATGAGCAAGTTGTTAAAGTCGTGGGCCACGCCTCCGGCCAGTCGTCCGATGGCGTCCATTTTTCCCGCCTGCTGCAATTGGGCTTCGAGCCGTCGTCTTTCTGTAATGTCCCGGTCGGTGGAAATGAAATGGGTGATCCGTCCGCGGCCGTCCCGCAGCGGCGTGATGGCTTTTTCGACCGTGAAGGTTTCTCCATTTTTCTTCCGGTTCACCACAATGCCTCGGAAGACCTTGCCGGCCAGGATGGTTTGCCATATTTCCGGATAAATGGCTGCATCTTGTTCTTCCGACTTGAGAATGCTAAGGGGTTTTCCAACGGCTTGGGCGCGCGGGTATCCAGAGAGAATTTCGAAAGGCCGGATTCACATATTCCACAATCCCCGCCCGGTCAGTGATGATCACCAGATCGGCGGATTGTTCCACCGCTCGCCACAGCTGACGCAGCATATCCGCCGGCTTCTGCCGCCGACGCTCCTGGCGGTAGAGATCCATGCCGGGATCCTTGTTTCCCGCCATTTCCCACACTCCGTTCCAGCACTCGGCCTGGTTAATACATCGGAGCGCGGCAGGAAAGCATGGCTGGGCGGAAGGGTCATGATCCAAAGTAAAGACGGGACAGGTGCCATTTCAGGACTGTGCCGATTCGGGAAGCGAATCGGGGAATGGTAACCGTAGATGAATGCAGGTAGCTAAACCGTCAAGGCCCACCCGCTGGCCCTCAGATCGGGCGCAGCCACGCCAATACAACTCCTGTGAGAACGACCATCAAGATGATTCCAATGGTGTAGATGTTATCCCGCAGCCAGCTCTCTGACTTGGCGTTTTCGTACTCGGCGAGAAATGCCGGGGATGGGCTTGACCCACGCGATTCGTCTCCGGCGTTCTGCGCCGCTTCGCAATCCAGGCAAAGTGTCCGGCTCCCGGAAACCGGGAACCCGCATGCCTGACACTTGCGGATGTTTGCCAGTCCGGGCAGGACCGGTTCGGCGGTTTCGGACGCGACATCGGCCGAACTCGGATCCGTTGGCGGGCGCGGGGCTTCGGGCTGTGCAGACGCAACTTCCAACTGCGCGACGGAACTGGGAGCGCGGCTTTCCGCGGACGCGGCAGCTGGCGGGAGTCCACGCTGGACGGCATAGGCGTGTTCGATTGCGGTGCTGATCATGTCTCCCAGCCGTTGCAAAGCCACGATGTCGCGTTCTTCGAAAGCGTGCTTTCGATCGGATAATAATTCGAATACACCGACCACATCCTGTTCGCGCAGCAGCGGCATCACCATCACCGACGCAATGCCCAGCGCCTGGCAGCTTTCCCGGTTCACTCGCGAATCGCTTTCGGCGTCATTGCAGCGCAGAACTTCGCGAGTGCGGACGCTCTCCCCAGTTAAGCCCGAGCTCACTTGCAGGTGCGCACCCACTTCCGGAGCTGACGGGCCGGCGCGGGCGCGGCAAATCAGATCCTCATCCGTACGCAACGCAATGGCAGCGCCAGAGGCGCCGGTGATGTATTGCGCGCGTTCCGCCAGCAACTGCAGCGCAACGTTCAAGTCACGCTGGGCCATTTCCGCCAAAGACTTACCACCGTCTTCACCGGGAAAGCGCAGAGGAGAAGCCGTTCCGGGGGGCAGGTTGGCGCGCAACTCGTCGGGATCGGGAGAGGACGAAGCAAGTTCCGGCGCTGGCTTGGAAGTTCCTTGGTCCAGGATGGAGTAACGTTCCATGCAGTGTTAGGGATATGAAAAAGTGTCACCCTCGACTCGACACCATGCCATCATAAACCCTGGAGCAAGGCTCCACTTGCAGAACGATCAGTTCAAGTCTTTGAGAACCGCGAAAGTATAGGAGCCACCCGAGGTACTGTTCAGTCCCACAACGGTCCGGTTTTGCCCGGTGCTGAAACCAATCGGGCCGGTGTCCATGTAAGTGAACGTGGTCCCGACCTGGGTGTAATAGATTTCGTAGTTGGTGCCGCTGCTTACCGGGAAGTTGAGGTAGGTCGACGCCTGCGCAAAGCCAAGATTGCTAACGGCGGGGGTGGCGCTGCTGAGGTTGGTTCCGGGAGCGACCACGTACACATCGACCGCGCCCAGGCTGGGCATGGCATTCACCAGGCGAATGTTTACCGTGTTGGAGGTGGGGGAAGTATTGTCATCGGTCAAGACCATGCCTTGCAGGCTGGAGGAGAAGCCCGCCAGAATGACCGTGGTCTCGGTACCGCTGCCCAGGTTCAGAGTGGCAATGCCGGGAACCAGATTGGTGGTTGTGCCCACCGCCTCGATCACAAAGGACCGCGAACCGGAATGGGCTGACTGGTAGCCGGTATTGGCTTGATAGGCAAGCGTGCCGCCAAGATCGGTGCCGTCCACCACCGCCTGCACCGTCGGCGCATCGGGCGATGCCGCCATCACCCTGAGCTGGGTCGAGCTTCCGCTTCCGCCACCACCACAACCTAACATCAAGAAAATGAGTGCCAAAGCCGAGAATCCACCTGCGAGCCTGCTTAAACGACGAGCCATCCGATGCTCCTTGGGAATGAGGACTTTAGAGGTTATGAATGTTGTTTGATGCGCGGGAGTTGCCCTCGGGTTCTGCCGAAAATGATCTTCGTGCCCGAAGATCCCGTTATGCCACGCTTCTGCACCTGCCGAAGCCGATCTGCATCTTCAGTATCTAAACATCTTTGCGCGCAAAGCGTTGTAAAGACTCAGTCAAGCTTTGTAAAGGATTGTGGAGGGGCAGGAACAGCAGAGGAATCAGTGGTCGTCGCGTTGGCGGAGCCAGTCGAGGAACATCTGTTCGATAGGTTTGTCGTAGGTCATCATGACGTGGCGGACGGTGTGGCCGCTGACGAAGTGGCAGACTTCCTCGGCAAGATTCTTGGCATGGTCGCCGGCGCGCTCCAGCGATTGCGTCATGAAGATGACTTGCAGGCTGGCCTGGCGATGCACGTTCTCCGGATTTTCAATGTGCCGCATGAAGATCAGATTGCGCATGCGGTCCATGCCAGCGTCGGCCCGCAATACGTCAATGGCTTTCTTCACGTCACGCTGAGAAAAGGCCGCGCCCACGTCGGCCAGCATCTTCTCGAGGACCGAGGCCATCTGGGTGAGGTCGCGCGTGTCCTGAGGATCAAGACGACCCCCGGCCGCCTGGGCACTGGTGGCAAAACTCAGCAGCAGATCGCCAATGCGCTCCAGCCCGATCATGAACTTCATACAGGCCAATAGTTCGCGGGCTTCGGCTTCCGTGACCTGAGTGATGGCCATGGTCACGCCAGCGTCAATTTCCATGTCCAGCTTGTCGAGTTCTTTTTCGCGTTCGCGGATGGTGTTCAGAAGGGGGGAAGATCCGGTGGCGATGCCTTCGGCGGCGGTAGCGGCAGCTTCCTGAGCGACTTGACAGGCTTCGATGGTACGCCGCACCAGATGCGCGTACGAAGGTTCGGGTTGAGGAGTCTTCAGGATGGCGGTACTCATACGCACGTCCTTCCCGCGGACAATCAGCGCCGCGCGCGCTCCATCTGCCGGTTTCGCCCGCTTCTTTAGATCAAATGCCAAGGTATCAGGATAGTCTGTTTTTTCAACGGTTTTCGTTAAAAGGTTGTGAATTTCGCCGTAAAAACGCCTTCAGAAAACGCTCCCTTGTTACCAACGCGCATTCCCATTTCGGTACTTTTGAGATGTACCTAAGACCCCTTTTCCTCGTTTTTCGCCCGTGAGAAGGTTGGAGTTGCCCGCCCTTCGTCGGACCTTAATCCGTAGAGTCGAGGTTCCAGGACATGTCTTTCCCCCGGACGATTTGTATCGAATGGTCACGTTTTCTGATAACTGCAGGTCTTCTGTTGCTCGTGGGACGTAGTGGGTACGCGCAGCAGAGTTCCTCCAACGGGAGTTTTGCGGGCCGGGCTACGACGGAAGCGGTGGATCCTGGCACCACGCCCGCCGTTTCAGCGATTACGCTTTATCCTGCGGCCGTCGTCGGAGGAAATGCAGTAAGGCTGAAAGTCACGCTCACGCAAGCCGCTCCCACGGGAGGCGTGCAGGTCACCCTGACCAGTGCCAATCCGGCCAAGGTGACAGCTCCCGCCAGTGTGACCATTGCGAAAGGACATACACAGGCCAGCGTGGAACTGACGACGGTTGCAGTGACCACCGCAACGTCGGTCGCCCTCTCCGCGAGTTACAACCAATCCAGTGCCGGGGCCACTCTGACCCTTAACCCTTCGAAGGCGCCCTCGTTTACGGTGAAGCTGCAGCCCACGGCGTTGAGCCTTGACCCGGGCAGCGCGGGATCGGACCAGGTGGCGACTGTGGCGGGTGCTAACTTCGACAATTCGCTCACGCTGGACTCTCCGAATCCTCCGGCGGGCGTGAGTGTGAGTTTTAATCCAAGCGCGATTGCGGCGCCAGGGTCTGGGACGTCGCAAGTGAACGTGAACGTGGATAGCAACGTGGCGCCGGGCGAATACTCGATCAAGATCAGGGCCAGCGATGGCAGCATCAAGCGGACGGCGACGCTCAAGCTGACGGTCAACAACGGATCATCGCCGGGGCCGGTGGGCCCGCTGACCGGCTGCGTCCTCAAGATGAGTGGGCATAAATATCAGGCCGTAAAGTTCACTATGAACGAGGCGGCCACGGTGGCTTTCAACGGCACACTGTATTTCGGTGCGACCTGCGATCCGAATAAATGGGCCGACCAGTTTGGTTTTGGGGCTCCGTTGACGCTGGGCGGCTTCGGCTACACCTTCTGGTTTACCGATTTCAAAGACCAATTGGACACATCGGCGATTTGGACAGTGGGGAACCAGACCTCGCAGTGCGTGGACTACAGCGTTGCGCCGGATTGCTGAGGCCGGAATACGGATTCTTTCTATACGTTGAGCGAGCGCTGGGTCAGCCAGTCGGCCAATTGTTCTCCGCTTTCCCCGTGCAGGGTGCGGAATTCGAATCCCATGAGCCCTTGTTGGTCGTTGGCCCATGCTGCCTGCGCGTTGCCATAGATGCGTGGTCCAAAGGGCAACTCGAAAGAAAAGCCTACCGGCAACGAGAGATCAAACGGCTTGGCGAGAAGAGCCGCCATTCCGCCCTGGCTAAGGTTGTCGATCATTGCGGAATGCTCGACGCCCTGCACCGTGAGCGACACGGGAATGGTCACCTGATGGCGGAAATAGCGGCGACGCTCGGCCGCCATGGTGGGCTGGAACGAGCGTATGTTGGCGGCGATGGTCTCCGGGGCCAAAGGCTTGAGCAAGACCGCATTCGCTCCCAGCTTCAAGACCGCTGCGGTATCCTCTCCCGGCTTTACGCAAACGAAAATAAATGCCCGCCGGCTGGAACCGCCTCGCCGGATGGCGGCGATCAAGTCGCCGGCGGCGCGCACGTCGAGATCGAGAATCGCGCCATCGAGGCGGTGGCTGGTCAGATAAAGGCCGGCGGCTTGCGCGGTGGTCGAGCAGTTCAGGTTGGAACCCAGTTCGCTCACCGCGGACTTTACCGTCTTGAGGGTGGAAGAATCGGCGGAGACCAGAAGAAACTCGAGCGCAATGGGTTTATCTGCGGGCATAGGTCAGGTCATTTCCCGGGTTTCACGGGCGAGAGAATATTTTATCGGGGATGTGTCAAACAAAATAGCGCAGACGGTGCTTCGGAAATCGGCAGAGACGATTTCGTCCTGATTTTGTAACAGCGTAACGGAAACGATGGCGGTTCTACAGACAGCAGTGCCCTTCGGCTTCGCTCAGGGCAGGCTCTCCACTCCGCAGATCACCGCTCTCGCGGTGATCTGCTCCGGTCGGGATGACAGAGTCGAAAGCCGGGTCGAGCAGAAAGATCTGGTCCGCCGCATCGCGGCTGCATAAAAACAGGGACAGCCGAGGTGGCTGTCCCAACGTGATTTGTGGTGGCTACTAGTTGACCTGAAGCGATGATACCCGGTCATTCCAGCTTCGGCCGGGGTCGGAGGGCAATCGCCAGTTACGCAAATCGCCAATGTTGCGGCGAGTTTGACCACTCACGCCGTGAAAATCGTGATCGTTGAAGATGATGACCTCAGCGTGAAACACGCGGATGGCGGAGATCTTGTCATTGAAACCGGGCGGCAAGTAGCCGTAGGCCTGGCCCGCCGTCATGCAGAAATAGTCACCGCCGAAATTGATGTCTTTGTAGAAGCAGGCGCCGCGACTTGGCCGGGGGCCACGTCCCCAAACCGGGCCAGGGCCACGGTCATGGTCCCGATCTCGATCCCGGTCCCGATCTTCCTCATCCGGACCGGCCACGAACATGCCGGCGTTAAAAGACTCATGCTCCCGGAAATTAAAGTCCTGGAAGCGGCCGTCGGGGCGGGTGGCGCGGATGTGGAGTGACTTAACCTCACCGGGAGCGGGGTCGCCGCCCATGGCGTCATTGTCAACGGGGACATTGCCGTTGTCGCGCAAGAGATGCCGTACCCGTCGGGTGACATCGATGCGACGGTTGCCCGCGCCGTACTCCGCACTCACGATCTGCCAGCCCTGCGCAAACCCCAAGCTGCTCAAAGCCACAATAAACATCGACAGGATTACAAGCCGCAGAAAAATTCTCCTGGAACCCATAGCGAAACCTTTCTTGGTGTTGAGACACCAGTCTTGTCTGGAGTAAGACTTCACGAAGTGAGATAGCAACCTTCACCACCTGTGAAACCTGAATGAGAAACGGTAATTTCCGGATTGCTCCGATTATACCTGCGGGGAAAACTCGAGGAAAATATCTCGTTCCTTGAAACCAGCACGATGGAACAGGGACTCAGGGTTGTTGTAATCTGATGGCATGATTCCGCATCGATTTAAGCTTCGAATCGCCGGTCTGCTTTTGGCGGCTTGTTTTTGCGCCGGTGGACTGGGCATGTTGTTGTGTCCTCAGGATTTGGCGGCACAAAAACAGAGTGTGGCCTGGAGCGACGCGGAGAAGCCCATCGCAGTGGGAATCCATGGCTTGCGCGGGCTGCCCGATGACGCACGAGCGAAAGCGACCAAAGATTTGGCGCTGAAGATTCGAGAACTGCCCGTCACGCCTAACAAGTTACGGTTGGCCAACGGCCTAGCCAATCTGTCGACCGAAGGCGATTTCGGATATGAGACTCTGCAGGAAGTGACGACGACTCTGGCCCGGGCATTGCGGGAGCAGCCTCCAGTGGCAGAGAAAAATGGCGATCCCGCCGATGGGTATGTGGAACTGGCACAGTTGGCGCGCTACGAGCATGTGCAGACGGCGCCTTTGTCGGCGGCGAACACGCCACAACTGGCCACGGCCCTGGCTAAGCTGGAAGCCGACGACCAGCACCGGCAGCAAGCTGATTTCACCCTGACTGACATGCAAGGGAAAAGCTGGACCTTAAAGAGTCTGCAAGGCAAGGTGGTGCTGGTGAATTTCTGGGCCACGTGGTGCCCGCCGTGCCGCAAGGAAATGCCCGACCTGGACGCGCTGTACAAGAGGTTCAAAGATCAGGGGCTGGTGATTCTGGCGATTTCCGATGAAGAGGCATCAAAAGTGACTCCATTTGTTGCGGAACGGAGCATCAGCTATCCAATTCTGCTTGATCCCGGCCGCAAAGTGAACGACCTGTTCGCCGTGCAAGGCATCCCGAAGAGTTTTGTCTATGACCGGGATGGCAAGCTGGTGGCGCAATCCATCGATATGCGGACGCAGAAACAATTCCTGGAAATGCTGGGACAGGCAGGGTTGAAGTAGCTGTCGTTGGGCGCCCGTCGTTGGGCGTTGGCTGGCTGTCGTCCCCCTTCGCTGTTTATGGTCTCCATTTAATAATCCAATGGCAAAGCGTTGCGGTTTTGGCGCTATAATCCGCGCCATGGAGGAGATCCCGTGAGTAGACGACGGCTCCTGCTCGAGAGGTGTGCACGATGAAACTGAACCCATGGCCGCTTCGCGAGATCACACTCAAAGTGTTGGACCTGCCCGCGCAGACTGCGTTTTATGAAAGCTTCGGGCTGCAGGTGCTGGAGCGCAGCAAACGCTCGGCAGTCCTTGCGGCCGGAGAAATGTCGCTTTGCCTGAAGCAGATGCCCAGCGGACAGCAGCGTCCGCCGCGGACGGCGGGGCTTTATCACTTTGCTTTGTTGCTTCCCGCGCGGCAGTCGCTGGGCGCTTTTCTACGCGCAGCTTATCTGAATGCGTGGCAGTTCGCCGGGTCTGCCGATCATCTGGTGAGTGAGTCGCTTTACTTTTACGATCCCGAGGGCAATGGCATCGAGGTGTATGCGGACCGTCCGGCGGAATCCTGGGACTGGTCGGACGGCACGGTCAAGATGGCGACCTGGGCGCTCGATCTCGATGAACTGACGCAACTCTCCGGCCCCGAGTGGAACGGATTTCCAGCCGGCACCCGCCTCGGCCATATGCATCTCACGGTTTCCGACCTCGACCGTTCCCAGGAGTTCTACGAGTCGCTGGGCATGAAACTCACCCTGGATTGGGGCACATTTCGGTTTATGGCCTGGGACAATTATCACCACCACGTGGCCATCAATCTGGTGGAGGGACGCAAGGCCGCGCCGGTGACGCCGGAGATCAACGGCCTGGAGGCGTTCTCCATCGAGCGCGATTCCGTTCATGGAAAAATTGTTGACCCCAATGGGATTGCGCTGAAGCAGCATGGAGTAGTGCGCAAGGCGAGCTGAAAAGGCTAAGCAGTTGATAAGACCGTGAAGTCTCCGGTTGCAGCTGTGCAATCGGATGGGCCGCTGTTATCGCGTTTAATCCCTTCGGGTTGACGCGGGCAGGTTCAGCCGGATCAGAGACTCCACTTGTTTCCAGACATCTGGATCGCATTCAATTTGGGTGTGGGCCTTGGCGAAGATGCGGTCGTACCAGGGATACTCGCCGCATTTATAGGGGCTGCCTTGGTAGTCGAAGCGAAAATTCCCGATGATTTTCGTGCGTGCGGAATCGGCTGCGCGAATGCTCGGCTGGCCATGGAAAAATCCATTCGGTTGGTAGAAATTGGCGGCTTGGGCCACGTTGGCCGGGATGACCGCATCATTTTGGCGGACCTTAGAAATACTATCCACTTGGATGGTAAGCAGCACCGGGATGCCGTCCTTCTCCAACTTGCGCGCCAGAGTGATGGCTTGCGAGCCTCCCCAGCTATGTCCGTAGATGATAATGCGGGCATTCTGTTTCTCGTCGGGGGTGAGGGGCCCATCATGGTTCGTGTCCAGCAGGCTCAGGACTTTCTCTCTGGCTTCCTTCCCGTGATAGCTCTCAAAGGTCTCCACGTCCACTCCCATGGGGTAAGCCTTGCGCAGACGGCTCGCGAGCTGCACCTCGCTGTGGATGAGATTATCGTGCTTGACGAATCCGCCAACGAAACCGATGACGATCACCGTTGGCATGGTGTGGCTCACGGTCGTGGGAGCAGATTGCGAAAAGCCCGTCTGGGCAGGGGCAAGCACAGCCGCCAGGGAAAGAATCGAAGAACAGATCAAGGTGAGCAAGCGACAAAAGGTAGGTCCACTGATCATTTGAGAAGCGCGTTCCCGGAAGTTGCTGGTCTGGCATTTCATAGGAGCACCGAGTTGTAGGCGTTCCGCTGGTTGCTTAATGGTTCAAGGCTGGGAATCCATTGGCTTGAGGTCGCCGCAGTCCGCCGACAGCTATTTTCCGGTCCTCGTGGAACTCGAGTCTTGGGCCTTGCCCCGTTGCTGGAAACCCCTGAGGACTTGACCACGAAATTTTCCACCTTGACGCGTTGTGCGTCTGATCAAAAGTGCTCACGCGAGAAAGTGATTCCTAGGGCTGCCTCAACATGTCGCGGTCCTCTACCCAGTTGCAACTCCGTGAAACAGGCCTGATGCTCTCGTCGGAAGGCCTGCTTGCGCCATGGCTCATGACCCGCTTCCTTAGAGCGAGACGAGAGTCGTATCATGGGAAGGATATGGCCTTCCCCATCAAAACCTGCACCCTCTGCGGGGAGGAGTTTGAGTTGAAGCCGGATAAGCCCGGGTTCGCCAATCGGTGTCCGGAGTGCAGTGCCCCCGAATCAAGTGTTCCCACAACTCAACGCTCTATGGACGCTGACGAACGCAAGACGGTGAAGGAAGCGAACGAGGCTCGGCGGAAAGCCATGCGTGACTTGCTGTACCGCAGGGACAGCTAAGTGCTGGTGCATGGGAAAGCAGATTCCTCCCTACGCTTCGCTACGGATCGGAATGACAAAGGTTTTAGAGTTTGGACGGGCCGGGTGATAGGTACTCCCGCTGAATATGCCTGCCGTGAGCTATCCAACCTGAATGTGGATCGTCTACTCCTGAGAGCAACCCTATAAATTTTAGGGCTATAATTTTCGTAACGGAGGAATTTCGCATGAGAATCCCCGGCCTCCTTGTTCTGCTTCTTTCCGGATTGTTGGTGGAAGCTGCGGTTCCTGCCAGTGCTCAATCTCAGTCTGTTTTGTCTCCCTCAGCAGCGCCCACGCCGGGAACCGAGGTTGATTTGCTGCGGGAGCCTGACACGGGTCCGGCGATTGATCAATATCGATTGCCTGTCCACTTCCTCGCGCCGGATTATGTACCGGGCGGCGTCCCGCCAGTGCAGGACACAGTTTGCTACACCTTGCGCAGCTACAGGGTCGAGAGAAGTGAGAGATTTTCCGATGGCGACGGAGTGATCGGTTATTCGACTTGCCAGCCGTCCACTCGCTTCGAGTTCAAACAAGCGGTGCAGACCGTGACCGATTCGAAGTAAATGGACAGCCCTGGGCTAGTCCGACGAATGCTGGGCCCCTGGAGCCCCCCTTCCATGGAATAATCCTGCCGTAACCTTTTCCCCTTGCAACAGTTCTATAGTTAGAGGAACGATGGCCGTTAGAGCGCCGGCAGCGAAAGAGTCGCGAGAGGGGGCGGACGAACGCCTTCTGGTCGCGGCTGCGCAAAAAGATCCCAGCCGGTTTGGAGAGCTCTATGAGGCCCACTTTGACCATGTCTATGCCTACATCGCGCGGCGGGTGGGCAGCCGGGAGATCGCCGAAGATCTGACTTCCGAGGTATTTCACAAGGCGCTGGCCAATCTGCGGCGCTTCGAATGGCGCGGTACGCCTTTTGTGGGCTGGCTATTGCGGATCGCCGCGAACGCCATTATTGACCAGGGGAAGCGTTCCTTCAAAGAGGCCACCGATCTTGACAGCCCCGAAGAAATTGCCGAGGTGGGCGTGTCCAAGGATGACATGGAAAACATTATCCATCGGGCGCGATTGTTTCGTCTGGTGGATGAGCTCCCCGCCGATCAGCGGCGTGTCGTAGCCATGCGGTTTGCGGAGGAGAAGAGTATTCGCGAGATCGCCGACGAAATCGGACGCAGCGAAGGTGCAGTAAAGCAGTTGCAATTCCGCGGATTGCAGAACCTGCGGGGCCTGTTCGAGAAGAAGGCCGGGACGAAGCCGGGTGCCAAGAATGGCTAAGCTCAGCATGTACGAACAACTCGACGAAGCGGTGCAGGCGATTGTCACTCGACTGAGTGACGTTAAGGCCGATGCGCCGCACGCTGGAGCAGACGCACGCGTGGTCCCACTGGTTCGCCTGGCCACCGAACTGCGCGATCTGCCTCGTGAGGAATTCAAAATTCGTTTGAGAAACGACTTGGAAAGGAGTGCGTCCATGGCAACCACCACAGAACCGATTGCAGCAGTCCGTACCGTCGCATCCCCGAGAATGACATTCAAGGATGCGGCCAAAGCCATCGAATTCTATAAGAGCGCTTTCGGCGCGAAAGAAATTATGCGTTTTGAAGTCGGAGGAGGAATCCCGCACGCCGAAATCAGGATTGGAGACTCGGTCATTCTACTGGCGGAGGAATGGCCGGAAGGCGGCCGGTTCAGCTCGGAGACGCTGGGCAACTCGCCGGTCCTCATGTCGCTCAACGTTCCCGACGTGGACGCATTTGTGGCCCACGCCGTTTCTGCGGGGGCCGAGGTGAAGCTGCCGATCACGAACCAATTCTACGGTCGCCGCGAGGGAACTTTGGTGGATCCCTTTGGGTATACCTGGAGCGTGTCCACGGTGACGGAAGACATGCCGGTCGAGGAGATGCACCGCCGCTTCAATGCAATGATGAAGCCGGCGGAGACGAAGCAGCCGGCAGTGGATCCGGTCCCCAAAGGCTATCGAACCTTGACTACGTACCTGGTGGCCCAAAACGCGCCCGGACTGATCGACTTCGTGAAGCAGACCTTCGGCGCGGAAGAGAGGTTCCGCAGCGTGGGATCGGCAGGAGGGGTCCATGCCGAAGTGCAGATCGGCGATTCCATGCTGATGATTGGCGGGGGTGGCCCGGGCCTGGCCTGGAAGGGCGATGCGCTGCCAAGCGCATTTCACGTCTACGTGCCGGATTGCGATGCAGCTTATCAGCGCGCTCTGGCTGCGGGGGCAAAAGCGATTACCGAAGTGAAAGATCAGGAATATGGCGAACGGTCGGGGAATGTGCAGGATCCGGCAGGCAATTTCTGGTACATCGCGACCTTCCCGGGAGACAGTTATAAATCGGAAGGCGCTCCGGATGTGCAGCCGTATCTGCATCCGCTGCGGGCCGAGCCGGTGATTAACTTCCTGAAGCGTGCTTTTGGGGCTGAGGAACTCGGCCGGTATACGGCTCCAGATGGAGTGATGCATCACACCACAATAAAAATCGGCAGCTCGCATATGGAGATGGGAGAGGCCCAGGGGCCGTATCAGCCTATGCCGACGATGTTCTATCTGTACGTTCCAGATTGCGACTCGGTGTATCGCAGGGCGCTGGCGGCGGGGGCAACCTCGATTTCCGAACCGAAAGATCAGACCTACGGCGACCGCAGCGGCGCGGTGAAGGATGGGTTCGGCAACCAGTGGTACATCGCGACCCATTTCAAGGATGTGGAGATGTAGCGTGGAGTACGCCACCAGACTCCGCGATGATTGGAAAATCTCCGCTCAAGCGGTGCTTGAACGGGGCACCCATGGGAGTGGGCAGATGGTATGCTGTCGGCTTCATGGGAAGCGTATCTTTAGTCGTTAAATTCTTTGCGCTGGCATTCAGCGCGCTGCTGCCGGTGATTAATCCGCTGGGATCGGCGCTGGTGTTTCTTGGGGTGGCAGGAAATGCGCCGGGGCCGGTTTTCCGCAAGCTGGCGTTCAAGGTTGCGATTCGCTCGACGCTGTTTCTGGTGATCGTGGAACTGGTAGGCTCTGCGCTGCTGGAATTTTTCGGGATTTCGCTGCCCGTGGTACAGGTTGCCGGCGGACTGGTGCTTGCCACCATAGGTTGGAATCTTCTGAATCAAGCCGAACCTGAGACGAGCCCTGAACAGGCGCAAGTCGCCGTGGTGAGCTTTGAATCGCTGCAAGAGAAAATTTTCTATCCGCTTACCTTTCCGCTGACGGTTGGCCCCGGCTGCATTGTGGTGATGCTGACCCTGAGCGCGCAGGCTTCGAGGAAGGATGTGGTCGAGGAGGTCATGACCCACCTGGGAATCTTTCTCGCCGTGGTGGTCCTGAGCCTGCTTGTCTTCCTGTGTTACGGCTATGCCCCGAAGATCACCGAATATATTTCTGCACAGACGGCGCATGGCGTCTTGCGGGTGATTGCGTTCGTGCTTTTGTGTATTGGTGTGCAAATTACCTGGAATGGCGTAGCCGCTCTGCTGAAGACGGTGCTGAAGGCGTAGCGCCTGGGTTTGGGCAGAAGGTAACGTGGGTGTGCGTGTTCAATTCGGGCCGAAGGCCAAGGGGCAGAATGGAACCTCGGGCATCTGAACTCAGGAGAGGCTCGCTGCTAGACTCCTGAGCTATGCCGGTTTCCACCGAGGATCCAAAGACCGCGGATAAGGCCCAGGCGCTGGTGCAGTTGCTGCGGAACCGGTCCTATGAGGAGATTCGCGAGCGTATGTACGACAATGCGCCTGGAAGTCCCTGGTGGGCGGCCTGCAAGGCGGAGCTTGACCTGCGCAATGGCCAGCAGGTCGCGGACGCTTCCCTGGCGCTGGCAAGGGGAGTGGAAAAAATGCGGGCGTCCACCCAGCACTTCGAACAGCTCGCCGACACCTTGTGCCAGGCCACGCATGACATTGCCGATCTGCTGCGGAATACGCAGGCCGCATGCCGCAGGTTGGAGGTGGTCGTCTATGTGGCCATCGGCATGACGATTGTCCAACTATTTAACTTGATTTTTGAGGTTTCCCGCAGACGCTAGGCCTGGCCGGTTGGAAAAGATCGGTCTATCGACCGGTCAGACTTTCTCAGTCACGTGCGAATACAGGACTTCCGCGGATCTTGTGGTTACTTCCTCGCGGTTGGGAAACGAAATCCCCAGCAAATGGGCAACCAGCTCTGCCACTTCTTCCCGAATCTCGGGAACCGCCGTGGTCTCCCATAAGCTGCCTTTGCGCGGAGGGCCGACGGTGTAGAGGAAATCCGATGGTACGCCGGCGGCGTCGAGCAAGGCGCCGTCCGGGGAAACGTCGAGCCCAAGAAACAGTGGATCGGGGCGCGCGAGCTTCTGCTCCAGCAGGCTCGCCAGCAATGGATTGTCGAGCCGACGGCAATCGGTTTCCGGGCCGGTGCAGTTGATCACACGATCTACCAGGAGGCTTTGTTCTTTGCCACTCGTGCGATCGCGGTAGGTGACCTCCACGCCGTCTTTATCTTCGCGATAGCGGGCGATCCTGCCGGCGTGCGGCTGAATGTGATGGTTCAGCAATTGATAACCGATCAGACCGCCGATTTCCGGCGCGATGCGGTGACGGTGCACTTCCCAGTAAGGCCGGGCGTGGCGGAGAAAACGCCGCTTCTCCTGGTGCGGAAGCGACTGCCAGATTTGTTGGGTGAAGGGACGAAGCGAATCAATGACTGCTCGCCAATCGCTGCCTTGCTGGTTGGCTTCTTTCACCTGATTTCGAACCAGGCGCATGAGCCCGAGCGAGGTCCTGGGGGATTCCCGGTTCCAGAACGCCGGCAATTTCTTTGCGGCAGCATGTTTGTGCGGCAGCAAGCCCCGGCGCGACAGGATATGAATGGTCCCGCGGAAGTCTCGTGCCCGCAGAGCGACCGCCAGGTCGACACTGGTGAGGCCGGAACCGATCAGCAAAATATTGCTTTCATTTTCCACGCCCTGCAACGCGGCCGCCGACCACGCGAAGGAAATGTAGCGTGGGCTGCTCGCAGCCCTTCCCGGCAGCGGAGGGTTGCTGGGTGGAAAATTTCCCAGCGCAAGTACCACTTTGTCCGCAACCACTTTGTCGCCACTTTGGAGAAGAATCTCGGCTTGCTCCCCTGATCTGACAATCGATACAGCCTGGTCGGACTTCCATTCGAAGTCCTCGGGATGCGACTGCGCGATTTCGCCGAGCAGGGATTCGATGTACTGCCCGTAAACCCGGCGGGGAAGAAAACTATCCGGCCCCACGCGGGAGTCGAAGTTGGATTGCGCCCAGCGCAAAAAGTGGTCGGGATCATCCGCGAGGGCGGTCATATCCGCAGCCGGAACATTGAGCAGATGCCAGCCCTGCATGGTCGAGTAGGCAACGCCTCGTCCGCGAGTTGGGCCACGCTCGATCACCACCACGGAAAGCGGCTCGACTGCATGCCGTAGGAGTTGCGCGGCCAGGCTTGCGCCGGTAAATCCGCCTCCAATGACGGCGATGCTCAACTTTCCGCTTGCGGCGCGTTGCGGGGTCCGGTTCATAAGTGTCTCGGTAACTGCGCTGCACGTACCTTGCCAGGCGAATTATATAGGAATGTCTATTAGTCTAATAGACATTCAGAGAACTTCGGTCACCGAAGCTTGCTGGCTTTCGGGAATCGGAGTGAAAAAGATTTCACTTAGGACTCAGCGCCCGTCACGTAGGCGCGGACGCCCGCCTCTATGTACCTGAGAATAGCGGAAACAATTCACCGCATGATCATTCACCATGCCCACCGCCTGCATGAAGGCGTAGCAAATCGTGGATCCCACGAAGGTGAACCCGCGCCGTTTGAGGTCTTTACTCATGGCGTCCGATTCAAGAGTCGAAGCTGGAAGTCGTTTTGACGGCCGCCACGAATTCACCCGCGGCTCTCCGCCGACAAATTGCCAGACGTAGCGGTCGAACGACCCGAACTCTTTCTGCACTTTCAGAAAAGCCTTAGCGTTCTTTACCACGGACGCGATTTTCAATCGGTTGCGAACAATGCCCGGATTACCCATCAGGGTTTCGAGCTTGCGGCTGCTATAGCGCGCGATGCGGTTGGGATCGAAACCATCGAGAGCGGCGCGATAGTTCTCGCGCTTCTTGAGGATGGTGTCCCAACTGAGCCCGGCCTGCGCGCCTTCAAGGACCAGGAATTCAAAGAGAACCCGATCGTCGTGGACCGGCACGCCCCATTCTTTGTCGTGATAGCGAATGGAGAGTTCGTTGCTTGCCCAGGAACAGCGGATTAATTCTGGATTTGATTTGGCCATTCTTAGCGGTGAGACTGGAAACGTCCGCGAGAGGCGGGCGAGGGCGTCCGCCGCACACGGGCAGTGCTACTATTCGAGCGACTTTGGTTCGGAACGATTTTTCGGGCTCTTCCGGTTCAACAGAGCAATCAGCGCCGCCGCAGACGGAGGAGCTTTCACTTTGCCCTCGCGGATAATTTCTTTCGCGCTGACCTTTTTCCCGTAAAGCTTTTCGTTGGCGCTGCCATCGGAACGCAGCGTGGAACCTTCCAGCGAGACCCCGGCGAACAATCCCTTGTTGCGGGAGTAGGAGAGGATTTCCGCCGTCATCACGATGTCAGTGGCGCCTTCCGCAGTGCGGCCTTTGGGACCGGCAGCAGCCGAGGCATCTGCTCCCAGCTTGACCTTGCTATTGAGCAGCGATTCTGCGCCCTTTAGGATTCATGACCAGCAGCACGAAGTCGGTAGCCTGGCCGCCCAACTGAAAACCAATGCTGATTCCTTCCAATGCGTATAGCGCCGGTGGTCCCCATGGGCCGGTGTAATGTTCTCCGCTCCGGCAAATCATGACACCCCGGCCGTAGCTTCCGCCGATCCCGAATGCGCCTTTCTTGACCGAAGGCAGAATAATCAGGCATTCGGCTTTGTCGATCAGGTCCTGGGGTATGTCGTCGGGAATATTTAGAATTTCTTTTAGGACTACGCCCGACTCTTTCACTCGATCGGCTTCGGTCTCATCATCGGCTGCGAACGCAAGCGGTAGGATGGCAAACATCAGCAATAGTGCGTAAAGCTTCTTCATAGGTCCTCCTGTCGGCGGTACCCCCATTTTACCTCGCCGGCGACGGAATGTTTTCTGCAAATCAGAATTAGGGCCTTCTAACTTACTGATCCGACAAACATTGCGAGGAAGCCGGCGAAAAGCATGGCTATGACCAAATGAGTGCTCCTTTTGTAACTTGGCACTAGCCTTGAGCCTCGCCTACAGTCAGCATACGGGAAGCCGCGTCCAGCTTGGATATTCCGGCCATCGACGTGCATCCAATAGAGTGAGAACGGGCTGGGCCAAGCTTGGCCGTGAAAATTTGGGGTGGGTTGGGAATGAGTTACACGAAATGGACACTTCGCGGAGGGGTACTTCTTCTGGCTGTGGCGGCATTGCCGTTGTGGGCGCAGTCGAATCAAGTGATTCCAGCTTCCGCCGTTTCAGTAATTTCTACCTCTGTGGCTTCTACCCCTGCGGCCGTCGAACCGCCCGACGATCCCATCCTTACCATCAAGAAACGGGTAGACGAAGTTAATTTGCTGTTTATCGCCACCGACAAGCATGGCAAGTTTGTCCGCGATCTGAACCAGGCTGATTTCAGTATTCTTGACGACCACAAGCCACCGCAGTCGATTGCCAATTTCCGCCGTGAAACTGATCTGCCCCTGAAATTGGGTCTGCTGGTGGATACCAGCGGCTCGGTACACGGCCGCTTCGATTTTGAGCAGGAAGCCGCCGTTAGTTTCCTGCAGCGCACGGTGCGCCCCAATTTCGATGAAGCTTTTGTGATGGGCTTCAACGGGCACAATCAGATCACGCAAGCCTTTACCGACAACGTTCAATTGCTGGCTACCGGCGTCCACAACCTGAAAGATGGTGGAGGGACCGCGCTGTACGACGCCGTCTATCGGGCCTGCCGTGACAACTTGATCAAACAGACTTCAGACCATCCCGTGCGCCGGGCCATCGTGATCGTGAGCGACGGCGAAGACAACCAGAGCGAAGTCAGCCGGGCGCAGGCCATCGAAATGGCCCAACGCGCTGAAGTAATCATCTATGCGATTTCCACCGATGACAGCGGCCTGATCCTGCGTGGCGACAAAGTCCTGCAGCAACTGGCCGACGCCACCGGCGGACGCGCATTCTTTCCCTTCAAGATGAAGGACATCAAGAACTCCTTCGCTTCGATTGAAGATGAACTGCGCAGTCAGTACGTGATCTCGTATCATCCCGCCGACTTCGACGCCGATGGCCGCTACCGCTCCATCGAAATCACTTCCCTGAAAAAAGACCTACAAGTGCGCGCCCGCAAGGGTTATTTCGCACCCCGTCAGTAGATCAGTATTTGCTTCCAAGTCTCGCGATCTTCGGCTAGTCCGAAAATCTAAGTCCTTAGGAATCTGCTCGTTCCGGCCTGGACGAATTTCGAACGCCCGGCATGGCCGTGCTCGGCATTTGAGAGACGAGAAAAAGCCCGGGAGACCGGACAACAAAGACTCCCATCCCAACCTTCCTGCGGTGCTAAAATCAGCTTAGATCACTGCGGACGCCGCCCCCAGCGGCGCTGCGGAGCAGGTTCATGGCGGGGTTGCGAATGTCCGGCAGATTTGGGTTCTTCCTGGTTGCGGTCGTGGTCGGCTTGCTGGGTATGTCCCCGGCCCAGGCGACCCGGAAGCACGCCAAAAAGAAGCCGGTCAAACCTCAGGTGCAAGCAACGGCTCCTGCCCAGCCAACACCGCCTTCCGGGCCACTACCCGGCTTTTATCTGGATCAGATTCCCTCCTCGGCCCCCCTCGTGGCTTATCAGAGCGACCAGTTGACGATTGTGGCCCAGAACTCGACTTTGGGTGACATTCTGCGAGCGGTGCATACCCAGACCGGGGCCACGATCGACATGCCGTCAAATTCGACGGAGCGGGTGGTGGGACATTTTGGCCCCGGGCCCGCGCGGGAAGTCCTGGCGTCCCTGTTGAACGGTTCGCATTTCGATTATGTGCTCATGGGTTCGGTGGCGAACCCGACCGCATTGGATAAAGTGGTGTTGATGGCCAGGCCCATCGGCCCCGAAGCTGCCGCTCCTGCCGTGACGGCCAATGCTGGCGGCCAACCCGGAGTTCCCGTGGCGTTTCCTCGTCCTCAACCGGGACCGCAACCGGCCGAAGACATGGCCGACGACTCCGCCGATGACTCCGCCGACGATTCAGCCGACCAGGCCGACGATTCAGCCCAGCCAGTCGCTGCGCCCACGCCAGCGGCCCCCAAGACTCCGGAAGAGCTTTTGTTGCAGTTGCAGCAGCAACAACAGCAACAGCAGCCAGGCGGGCCTGGAGTTGCCGTCCCGCCGGGCGAGGGCCGGCGGATGCCGGCCGTCAATAACCCGGACGAGCAGTAATCTCCCTGATTCTGCCTTCCTCGATACAACATCCAGCGTTTTTAGGTAGATCCACGCCCAGAGAGGGCGCGGACAGAAGATTTGCGAAAAGTTTGCTGGTTCAGTCTCCGCCGGCGGGGGATTGACTAGGGACAAGAACCAGCGTCCGGGCGGAACGCTGTCGCGACTGATAGGCAAAAGCCTGAAGAATGCCGATTACGGCGCCGTAGGCGGCAAGTATCCCGATCCCAACCACCGTTACCGCAGTGCAAGTCATGACGAAGACAACTAAGAAGCTACCCAAAATCGGCCCACTTTCCCAATGAATTGCCGCCGCCGCGACTCTGGAAGGTCTCTCGCGGGGGTGGTTCTGAACCCGCAGAGCGCTTCCTCAATCTACCCGTCGTTGACGCTTGCCGCTGTTAGCAAATAAGATACGTGAGTAGAGTTGCGTTCTTACACTTTCCATCATTTCTGTGGACCCGTCCACATTACGGAAGGGCATTACGTTCAGGATTTATGGCCATCACCAAGATCTCGGTGCGCGGAGCGCGCCAGCATAACCTGAAGAATATCGACGTGGAAATCCCACGCAATTCGCTCACGGTCATCACCGGCCTGAGTGGATCAGGGAAGTCTTCGCTGGCCTTCGACACCATCTACGCCGAGGGGCAGCGCCGCTACGTCGAGACGCTTTCCGCCTATGCCCGCCAGTTCCTGGACCAGATGGAACGCCCTGATGTAGACGCCATTGACGGCCTCAGCCCGGCGATCTCCATTGAGCAAAAGACCACCAGCCGCAGTCCCCGCTCGACCGTAGGGACGATTACCGAAATCTACGACTATCTTCGCCTTTTATACGCTTCCATCGGGATACCGCATTGCCCCAAGTGCGGACAAGCCATCACCCGCCAGTCGGCCGAGCAAATCGTTCAGCGGGTGATGTCATTGACCCCGGAAGACCGGGTCATGGTGCTGGCTCCTATCGTGCGTGGCCGCAAAGGCGAATTCAAGAAGGAGATCGAGAAACTGGTGCAACATGGCTTCACCCGGGCCCGCATCGACGGAGAATTGGTAAATCTCGAAGACGACCTGCCGCTGGACAAACGCAAGAACCACACCATCGAAGTCGTGATTGACCGGCTGCTGGTGAAGCCCGGAATGGAACATCGCCTGGAGTTGTCGGTCGGGCTGGCGATGAAGCTTGCCGGAGGATTGGTGCAGGTGGCTGTGGTCGGCGGCGAAGAGCAGCTCTATTCGGCGAAGCTGGCGTGTCCGGATTGCGGCATCAATGTGCCGCAACTCGAGCCACGTTCTTTTTCCTTCAACAGCACATATGGCGCCTGTCCGGAATGCCACGGGCTGGGTAGTCGTTACGACTTCGATCCCGGCAAAGTGATCAACGATTGGTCGAAGCCGCTGCTCGACGGCGGACTAGGACCAGGCTCGGCGTCGCAAAATCTGATTCACATGATCGAACTCACGGCGGCCGCGCATGGTTTCGACTTGAAGACGCCCTTCGATAAATTTCCCGAGAAGATCCAAAATCTTCTACTCTACGGCGACGGCAAGGGCGGGAGAACCGGTTTTACTGGCATTCTCGGCTATCTCAAGCGGGCGGCGGAAGATTCCAGCTCTGAGACTTATCGCGATTTTCTGCTCGACTATATGTCGGCCACGCAGTGTCCGGCGTGCAACGGCAAGCGGCTGCGCCCCGAAAGTCTGGCGGTGAAGGTCAACGGCACGTCGATCGCCGACTTCACAGCTTTGCCAGTCTCCCGTTCGCTAGAAATCGCGAAGAAGATCAAACTGGGCGGGCGCGAAGAGTTGATTGCCGGACGCATCGTGCACGAGATCGTAGAACGGCTGCAATTTCTTCATAACGTCGGCTTGGGCTACATCTCGCTGGACCGTTCGGCGGCCACGCTCTCCGGCGGCGAGGGCCAGCGCATCCGGCTGGCCACCCAGATCGGCTCGAAACTTCGCGGCGTGCTGTACGTACTGGATGAGCCTTCCATCGGATTGCACCATCGCGATAACAACCGCCTGCTGCAGGCACTGGAGGAACTCCGCGACCTGGGAAACACGGTTTTAGTCGTCGAACATGACGAAGAAACCATTCGCCGCGCCGATCATGTCATCGATCTGGGGCCGGGAGCCGGCCGGCATGGCGGGAATCTCGTGGCACATGGAACCCCCGAAGAAATCATTCGCGTGCCCGGATCTCTCACTGGAGCCTATATCTCCGGCAGGACTCAAATCGAAATGCGTCCGGAGCGACGCCATGCGAACGGGACCGCGATTACTGTCCTGGGCGCCCGCGAGAACAACCTGAAGAATCTCGATGTCACTTTTCCTCTGGGTGTGATGACGGTGGTGACAGGCGTTTCGGGCTCAGGCAAATCCACGCTGGTAAATGACATCCTTTATCGCTCACTTGCCAAGGGTTTGTATCGCTCGCGCGAAGAACCCGGTGCGCATAAGGCGATCTCCGGTGCGGAGAACATTGACAAAGTCATCCGCATTGACCAATCGCCGATTGGGCGGACTCCGCGCTCGAACCCAGCGACTTATACCGGAGTCTTCGCCCAGGTGCGTGACCTCTACGCCATGCTGCCGGAGTCACGCGAGCGCGGCTACAAGCCGGGACGATTTTCCTTCAACGTCGCCGGGGGACGTTGCGAGGCCTGCCAGGGCGAAGGCCAGCGACGCATTGAAATGAATTTTCTGCCAGACGTTTATGTGCTCTGTGAAGTGTGTGGAGGCAAACGCTACAATCACGAAACCTTGGCAGTGAAGTACAAGGGCCACTCGATCGCGGACTTGTTGGAATCGTCGATTGCCGATGCCCTGCAAGTTTTGGAAAATATCCCTCTAGTGCAGCAAAAGCTGAAGACGCTGGTCGATGTCGGCCTCGGTTACATTCACCTGGGCCAATCCGCGGTGACGCTTTCCGGCGGCGAAGCCCAGCGCATCAAGCTGGCGCGGGAACTGAGCAAGCGCCAGACCGGCAAGACTTTATATTTACTCGACGAGCCCACCACCGGCCTGCACTTCGACGACGTGAAAAAGCTGCTCGATGTCCTGCACCGCCTGACCGATTTAGGCAATACCATCATCATCATCGAACATAATCTCGACGTGATCCGAAATGCCGACTGGCTTATCGATCTCGGCCCCGAAGGCGGCGAAGAAGGCGGAAAAATCGTAGCCCAGGGGACGCCAGAGCAAGTGTCACGGATCAAGAAGTCTTACACCGGACAGGCTTTGGTACAGTATTTTGGCGGAAACGCTGTCCGCCTGCGCAAAGAGACTTCCATCGCGTAAAGTGGAACCGTCGAGGTTCGAGTTCAGCTTTTGGCGCCAGGCTGACGAAGCTCGAAGTCAGTCGAGTCCAAATCGTGTCCGAGCTGAACAATCCGCTTCCGCCGCTCCCGGCCGATGAGCCAGTCATCGTCGTTGGACCCCCGGCCGAGCCCCCTCAGATTCCGATCAATCCCCATGCCGAAAATCCACCCTGGACGGGACTTGATCTTCTCCTGATGGTGCTCCTGCTGATCGCCTCGCTGTTCGTGTTTACTGGGACATTGATTGGAATCGGCACGCTTTTTTTGCATCGTTCGGTCGAGCAACTGGCCACCAATACGCTGGTAATCATCCCCGCTATGGGCTTGTCGTACTTGCTCGTTATGTTGTTCATGCGCGCAAGGTTGGCACGGGCGTACAACGTTCAGTTCTGGCAGGCCGTGAACTGGCGCTGGCCCCGCGGGAATAGCTGGCTGGGTTTCCTGGTCGTCGGTGGTTTCACGGCGGTCACTCTGGGAGTGCTTGCCTCCAAGCTGCTGCCCATGCCGAAGTCGCTTCCGGTAGATCGTTATTTCGGCGACCGGCAGAGCGCTTATCTGATGGTTATTTTTGGCGTCGCAGTGGCGCCGCTGGTAGAGGAGTTGCTGTTTCGCGGCTTTCTCTATCCCGTGCTCGACCGCTGGTTGCAAACCTCGTTCATGCTTCCGCAGCGTCTGCTGCGCGGCGGGCTATGGACGGTGGTCATCGCAGGTTGGGGCTACCTGGAACACAGGACGCCAGCCTCGGAGGCCGCGTTGCTTGCCGGCCTCGTTGCCATTCCGATTATCGGCATTTTCCTCGCCCGGAGTACGAAACCAGGGACAAAACCAGCGCACGCGATCCTGCTTCCGGGCTTCAGCCTGCTTCTTTGGGGACTGCTATCGCGCTCTCTGCCGGGTCGAGGTTTCGTGTATGGGACCGCCGCTCTGTTAATTCTCGCGCTCCTGCTAGTGGCGTTCGGGACGGCTCGGCCTCTCACGCCGTCGCCGGCTGCGAAGGTGGGCCGGACTCTCGCCATTCTCATTACAGCTACAAGCTTCGCCATGGTCCACAGCGACCAACTCGGAAGCGCTTGGGCCCCATTACTAGTGCTGTTTGCAGTTGGCTGCGTTCTCACCATCACACGCGCGGTCACCAAAGCGGTCGCTCCCGGCGTGCTGATCCACGTGGGCTATAACGCAACGCTCTTCGCCCTGCTCTACATTGGCACCGATCATTTCCGCCACTTGGAGAGAATGACACAGTAGGAGCCGATGTCCCGAGGTGCGTGTTATCTTAGATTTTCTATGTCTGCCGCTCGCCAGGAACTGTTGCGTCTGCTCGCTGCCAAGTCCTTCCGGCTGGGCGAGTTCAAGCTTTCCTCCGGCAGCACCAGCGACTATTACATCGATTGCCGACTAACCACCTTAGACGCCCGCGGCGCGCAGCTCACCGGCAAAGTCTTTTTGGAGGAGATCCGCGAACGCGGCTGGAAACCGCAGGCCATCGGTGGATTGACCATGGGCGCCGACCCGATTGTGGTCGCCGTCGCCGTGACCAGCGGCGAGTTGAACGGATTTCTCGTCCGCAAAGCCGAAAAGCAGCACGGTACCGGGCAGCGCATCGAGGGCTTCCGCGAAAAAGGCGCGCGCGTCGTGATTGTGGACGACGTCTGTACCACCGGCGCTTCCACCATTCAGGCCATCGAAGCCGCCCGCGAATTTGGATTCGAGGTCGTCGCAGCCATGTGTCTGGTGGAACGACAGGAAGCCAAGGGCCGTCCGAACGTGGAGAAGGCAGCTTCGCCGGCGCCTTTTATTTCGCTGTTTACGGCAGCAGATGTCCGCAAAGAGCATGTATCGCAGAACGAAGATACTTCCCCGCTGCTTGCGGTAGCAGGCGCGGGCTGCGAGATCTGCGGACGCCCCGCGGTCGTCCTCAATCCGCGATTGCGCTGCCAGGTACATAAGCCCTAAGAACAGTCGTTGGTCGTCGGCTGTTGGTCGTTGGCCAAACCCAACTCTAGACTGCGACGATGCCAACGACCAAGGACGAACGACCAACGACTGACCTTATGATCCAGACTCTGGAATGGACCGACAAAGGCGTGCGCTTCATCGATCAGACGAAGCTGCCCATGGAAGAAACCTACGTCACCTGCAAAACCTACGAACAGGTCGCCGATGTGATTCGCGACATGGTGGTGCGCGGCGCGCCGGCGATCGGCGTGGCTGCGGCCATGGGCATTGCGCTGGGCGTGCAGAAATCAAAAGCAGAGAACGGCGGCGACCTCAAACGCGACTTCGATCAGATTTGCGATGTCATCGGCAAGACCCGGCCCACGGCAGTGAACTTGTTCTGGGCGATCGGCCGCATGCGTGACAAGTTCGAAATACTCAGGGTTCGTCCCATTCCGCAGATCAAACAATCCTTGATCGAGGAAGCCCAGCGCATGCACGCCGAAGACATCGCCGCCAACCAGGCCATGGGACGCCACGGGGCAACGTTGATGCCGGCCAGCGGCGGCGTGCTCACCCATTGCAACGCAGGCGCGCTGGCGACCGCGGGTTATGGCACGGCACTGGGCGTGATTCGTGCCGCTTTCGAACAGGGCAAGAAAATCCACGTCTATGCCGACGAAACGCGGCCTTTTCTTCAAGGCTCGCGCTTGACCGCGTGGGAACTGATGAAAGACGGCATCCCCACAACGGTGATTTCCGACAACATGTCGGGCGCCATGATGAAGCAGGGCAAGATCCAGGCGATTGTGGTGGGCGCTGACCGCATCGCGGCCAACGGCGACGTAGCCAACAAAATTGGAACCTACACCGTGGCTGTGCTGGCAAAAGAGCACAACATTCCGTTTTACGTAGCCGCGCCCATCTCTACCGTCGATCTGGAAACGCCGGATGGCGGCAAGATTCCCATCGAGCAAAGAAATCCTCGCGAGGTGACTCATATCGCCGGCAAGCAGATGGTTCCTGACGGAGTGGGCATCGAGAACCCGGCATTCGACGTTACGCCGGCAAAATACGTAACTGCAATCGTTACGGAGCGCGGGATTGCGCGCGCACCGTATGAAGAATCGCTGAAGAAGTTGAGTGGGCCTCTGTAGAGCCGTAGCTTGCTACGTCTCTCTCGCGGGCGCCGCAAAGCCCGCCTCATCTCCACCGCACGGGAACTTTCTCCTTGTGCTCAGCGTAAATATCAGAGAGGGTCTCCCCATGTTTACTTTCCTTTTGTGGTGCATTCTCTTCGTGTTCTGCTGGCCGTTAGCATTGCTCGCTCTGATTGCCTATCCCTTTGTCTGGCTGTTTCTCCTGCCCTTCCGCTTGGTGGGGATCGCCGTCCATGGGGCTCTAGAGTTGGTCCGGGCCGTGATCATGCTCCCGGTGCGATTGTTGAGCGCTCCATTTCGAGTCTGAATCCCTTTGACTCTGCTCCGTGACTAGCGACGGCCTGTCATTCCCTGTTAACATCCGTCGCAATGGCGCCGCGCAAGAGTAATAAGAAGAAGAGCCCCAAATCCAAACCTCTGGTCAGGACTGCGGATCTTGCCGGGCTTGCCCCGGACCGTCCCGGTGATCTGGTCATCATCACCGGCATGAGCGGATCGGGAAAGGCTTCCGTCCTGAAGGCCTTTGAGGACCTCGGCTACTACTGCGTGGACAACCTGCCGGTCGGCCTCATTCCCCGCTTTGCCGAACTGGTGGGCCAATCTTCCGAGATCGAGCGCACAGCTTTAGTGGTGGATGTTCGCGAAGGTACGCAGCTTGAATCCCTGCCGTCGATCATCAAGTCGGTCAAGCGAATGCTTCCGACGCGCATGATCTATCTCGAGGCCTCCGACGCGGTCCTGCTCCGCCGCTTCAGCGAGACTCGCCGCCCGCATCCTCTTGGGACGCATGCTCCAGTGAAGTCTTCCTTGACCGCCGAACGAGGACAGCTGAAAAAAATTCGCGCCCTGGCCGATTTGGTCATCGATACGTCCAAGTTCAACGTCCACGAACTGCGCTCTCATATCATCGAGCGCTTCCAGAAGCAGCAGGAGTCCGGCAAGAACATCCTGGTTTCCTGTGTGAGCTTCGGTTTCCGGCATGGCGTGCCCGACGATGCCGATCTGTTATTCGATGTACGCTTTCTACCCAATCCTCATTTCGTTCCGGAGTTCCGCGACCTCACTGGGCGCGATCCGAAAGTCGCCAAATATATTCGCTCCTTTCCCCAGACCAAGGAATTCATTCAGCGCATCTCGGAGTTACTGGTGTATCTGTTGCCGCACTACATCCGGGAGGGGAAAAGTTATCTGACGATTGCATTCGGCTGTACCGGTGGCCAGCACCGCTCAGTCATGATTGCCGAGGACGTAAACAAGCGTCTGCGCAAAGCCGGGTACCGGGTGAAGGTCGTGCATCGTGACAGCCCGAAGTAGCAGTCGTTGGTCGTTCGTCGTTGGCAGTTCGCCCGCACCAGGATTGAAAAGGTTCAGCCAACGACCAAGGACGCACGACCAACGACGGCTTCTACAGTAGAATAAAACCTTGCGACGAATGCTGAGCCCAACCGCAACGAGCCCTCACTGGCTGCGCATCGGGAGCCCCCTATGCGGCAACTGACCCGCCTCATCCGCTACGTGGTGCCGTATTGGTGGCAGCTTCTGTCTTCCGTAATCCTGATGGCCGGGGTGGGCTTCCTGGAGGGGTTCCGGTGGTTGTTGCTCCGGCCAATTATTGACCGCGTTCTGAACCCTTCTACGGGCTCTGACGCGATCCAGCTCTTCACCGTTCCCTGGACCAACCACGTTGTCTATTTGCAGCCGTTTGTTCCTGCCCGCTTCCACAATGCCTGGACCATCGTGGCCTACGCCCTGGTCGCATCGACGTTGCTCAAAGGCATTTTTGATTACGTGGGAACTTATCTGGTGAACTATGCCGGCTTCGGCATGATGACCGACCTGCGCAACGATCTTTACAATTCCATTCTGCGACGCTCGGCTGCATTTTTCCAGAAACATACGACGGGCACGTTGGTCTCGACTATTGTCAATGATATTGAACGCGTGCAATACGCCATGTCGAGTGTGCTGGCTGAGTTCCTGCAGCAGTTCTTTACTTTCCTATTCACCGCAGGTTTCGTCATTGCACTAGGACGCAAGCTGGCCTGGGTCCTGCTGCTCTTCGTTCCCGCCATTATTATGTCCTCTCGCAAGATTGGACACCGGGTGCGCCATACCACCCGCAGCGGCCAGGACAAACTCGCTGACATTCAGAATGTGCTTCAGGAAACCATCACCGGCAATCGCATCGTAAAAGCCTTCAGCATGGAGTCCTGGGAGATTGCCCGCTTCCGCAAAGCCACGCAGCGTTTTTTTAGCGCCAACATGCGTTCCGTAGCGGCGGCAGCGATCAGTTCGCCTCTCATGGACAATTTCGGGGCCATCGCCATCGCCCTTCTTCTGTTGTTGGGACGCGGCCAAGTCGCCCACGGCGCGATGACCCTTGGAATATTCGCCGCCTTCATCGCTTCCGTGTTCAGCCTCTACAATCCAGTTCGCAAGTTCGCCTTGTTCAACAATAATTTTCAGCAAGCCCTCGGCGCCTCTTCTGAAATATTCAAGTTCATGGACACGGTCGACGAAATCCGCGAGAAGCCCGGCGCCAAACCCATCCCGCCGTTCTCGCGTGGCATCCGCTTTGAAAATGTCTGCTTCTCCTACGAAAGCAACGGTGACGAAGCCCGAGAAATTCTCACCAACATCAACCTCGAAGTAAAGGCCGGAGAGATTCTCGCCCTGGTCGGTTCCAGCGGCGCCGGCAAAAGCACCCTGGTGCATCTGATCCCGCGCTTCTTCGATGTAACCTCCGGAAGCATTCTGATCGACGGCCGCGACGTGCGCGATACCACACTCGCCTCCTTGCGCGCCCAAATCGGTGTGGTCACCCAGGAAACCGTCCTCTTCAACGACACACTCCGCAACAACATCGCCTACGGTCAACCCAGCGTTTCACAAAAGCAGGTAGAAGCCGCGGCCCGGGCCGCCCTGGCGCATGATTTCATCATGGAACTGCCTGCCGGCTACGACACCATGATCGGCGAACGTGGCGTCCGGCTTTCCGGCGGAGAACGTCAGCGCATCGCCATCGCTCGGGCCCTACTGAAAAATGCTCCCATCCTGATTCTCGACGAAGCCACCTCCGCACTCGATAGCGAATCCGAAGCCCTGGTGCAATCCGCGCTCCAGAATCTGATGACTGGCCGCACCGTTCTCGTCATCGCCCATCGCCTTTCCACCGTCCGCCGCGCCGACCGCATCGTAGTGATTGAGAACGGCACCATCGCCGACATCGGCGCGCACGAAGAATTGATGAAGAAACTCGGCACTTATCGCCGCTTGTACGATCTGCAATTCATCGACCTGGAGCAACCCAAAGCCGCCACCGCTCCGGTGAGACAATAGCCCAATGCCCATCCGCTCCATGACCGGATTCGCTCAGACCAAAGGCCAGATGAATGGCCAGACCAGTTTTACCCTCTCGCTGAAATCCGTGAACCACCGTTTTCTGGACCTGCATTTCCGTCTGCCCTCCAACAGTGACGCGCTGGAAATGAAGCTGCGACGCTTGTTCAAAGAGAAGTTGGCGCGTGGTCACTTGGAGCTGACCCTCAATCTGGAGCGCAGCAGCAGCGAAGCATTTTCGCTAAATCGTCAACTGGTCGGCGGATACATTCAGGCCTTCCGCGCCGCCGCCGCCGAATTTGGTTTGGCGGAAGACCCCGACTTGAACACTATCCTTCGCCTGCCGGGTGCACTCGATGCCGCCACGCCTCCAGCGAACGCCGACGAACTCGAACCTATCGTCCTCGCCAAAGCCGAAGAAGCTCTCGCCCTCCTCAATCAGATGCGCGAGCAGGAAGGCGCCGCGACCGCCCGCGAGTTAAGCGAACGTATTGCCCACGTGCAGCAAGCCTGCGACGGCGTCAAGAAATATCGCGGCTCAGTGCAACAGATTTATACCGACCGGCTGAAATCCCGCATGCAGGAACTGGTGGGATCGCAGTTCGATCCCGAACGCATATTGCAGGAAGCCGCCATGCTGGTCGATCGCAGCGAAGTCCAGGAAGAACTGGTCCGCCTCGAGAGCCACGTCAAGCACTTCGCAACCCTCCTCGAACAAGGCGGAGAAGTTGGCAAGAAATTGGATTTCCTTCTCCAGGAAATGAATCGCGAAGCCAACACTTTGCTTTCCAAGACTTCTGGTCTCGCAGGCGACGCACTCAAAATCACCGAGATGGGCCTGGCCATGAAAGCCGAAATCGAAAAAGCCCGCGAACAGGTACAGAACCTCGAATGACCAACGTTTACATCATTTCCGCGCCTTCGGGTTCGGGCAAATCGACACTAGTAAACGAAATCCGCCAACTGGTGGAGGGCCTGTACTTTTCCATTTCCTACACCACGCGCCTTCCCCGGGGCAGCGAGCAAAACGGACGCGAATATTTCTTCGTCTCCCGCAGCGCATTCGAAGACATGATCCAGAAAGACGAGTTCCTCGAGCACGCCGAAGTCTTCGGAAACTACTATGGCACGGCGCGCCGCTTCCAGCGCGAGGCCGAACAGACCGGCCAGGACCTGTTGCTCGACATCGACGTGCAGGGCGCGCAGCAGATCAAGCGCAAGGCTCCCGCAGGCGGTCAGCATTTTCATTCTGCCGCCCGACCGCAACACTTTGGAACGAAGGTTGCGCACCCGTAGCCTCGACGCCGAGGACGTCATCCAGCGCCGGTTGGTCACGGCCACTCGTGAGATTGAGAATTACGCCAAATACGACTATATTTTGGTTAACGATCGTCTGGAAGAATCCGTTGAAGCGCTGAAGTCGATCCTGCTCGCGGAGCGGCTGCGGCGTTCGGGAGCTCAACGAACCGCTGACGACAACGAAATGCTGGCCCTGGCTGAAAGCTGCCGCCTGAACAATGTGCGCGCGCGTTTACAGCCAATTCTGGCTTCGTTCGTTCCCGCGGTTCCTGGTGGACGCTAAGGGGCAGGAGATCACTATGAAGTTGATTGAAGGGTTCGACAGCAATTACCGGTACATCCTGGTGGCGGCGCGCCGCGCACGGCAGTTACAGGGTGGAGCGCCTCCCGTAATTACCACGCCATCGCGCAAACCCTGCCGTATCGCGCAGGATGAAATCAAGGCCGGCAAAGTGAAGTGGGTGATTCCGGAAATCCCCAAGTCGCCCGCCGAAGTCGCCAGCGAAATGCTGGATCAGGCGATGGCCCCAGAGTAAAGTGATAGGTGGTTTTAGATTTTTGATTCAGATTCAGGCACGTTCCCCGCGTCCCTCCATCTGAGATTTTCCTTCAAGAATCTGAAATCAGGCTTCAGCATCCAATCAGTTGGCGGAACTCTCCATGAAGATTGCCCTCGGCGTCAGCGGCGGAATTGCGGCCTATAAAGCGGCGGAAGTGTGTCGCCTGCTGCAGGACCGCGGCATCCGCGTGCAAGTCGTCATGACCCAGGCCGCCCAGGAATTCATCCGGCCCCTCACCTTTGCCGCGCTCTCCGGCGAAAAAGTCATCACCGGCATGTTCGCCGCCGGCGATGGAAATAGTAGTGACGCCCCGAATATTGATTCCGCCATCGAGCACATTACGGTGGCCCAGTCCATCGACGCGCTCGTGGTCGTGCCTGCCAGCGCCGATGTCCTCGCCAAATTCTCACAAGGCATTGCCAACGATTTCCTGACCACTCTTTATCTCGCAACCACCGCTCCCGTCGTGGTCGCTCCCGCCATGAACGTGAATATGTGGAACCACCCCGCTACCCAGGCCAACCTTGAGATTCTCAAAAAGCGCGGCGTGAAGATCGTCGAGCCCGGCGAGGGTTATCTTGCCTGTGGAATGACCGGTGCGGGGAGACTTGCCGAGAATGAACTGATTGTCGCGGCCGTCATGGAAGCTCTGGGAGCTTCCCAGGAATTGACCGGCGAAACCGTGCTCGTTACCGCCGGTCCAACGCGCGAGAAGATCGACCCGGTTCGCTATCTCACCAATCGCTCCAGCGGTCGCATGGGGTACGCACTCGCCGAAGCCGCTCTGCGCCGGGGAGCGCGAGTATTACTGGTCAGTGGTCCCACCATTTTGACCGCACCAGGTGCAGCCGAACTTACGCGAGTGGAGTCCGCCGAAGAAATGCGGCAGGCGGTTCTGAACTTGCTGCCCCAGGCCACCATCGTGATCAAAACCGCAGCCGTTTCCGACTATCGCCCCAAGTCTATCGCTCCACAAAAGATCAAACGCAGCGGCCACATGACCATCGAACTCGAGCCCACGGCAGACATCGTCTCCGAAATTGCGCGCAGCAAGCGCTCGCAGTTGGTGATCGGCTTCGCGGCCGAGACTGAAAACGTCCTGGAAAACGCCCGCAAAAAGCTGCTCTCGAAATCGCTCGACGCCATAGTCGTCAACGACGTCTCTCGCGAAGGCGTAGGCTTCGACACCGACCGCAACGCCGTCACCATCATCACCCAGCACGATGTCGTCGACGTACCCGAAACCACGAAATGGGAAGTCGCCCAACGCGTCCTCGATCAAGTCGCCCGCCTGCGCAAACGTCAAGCCGTGTTGAAGACTCTATAACTCACTATCCAATTCCCCCATCCAGCATCCCGAAGATCCGGCGTCTTTCCGCCGGGCGAGGGATCTCGCGCGCACCACCCAAATTCCGCTTTTGGGTGGAGCAGCGCTTCAGCGCTGCGTTTGCATCTTTGCACATTTACCACGCGCCGGAGGCGCGGTGTTATTCGTCCGGCACGGAGCGCACAATCCCCCACGCTCCAGCCCCGCAGGGGCGGCATCCATTAGCCCAGGGCGTAAGCCCTGGGTAGGCGAAAGCCAGACACGCACCCGCAGGGCGCCTCAGGTTACAATCCATCCAATGCCAACCACTCTCGACCCCCAGCTCAAGCGCGCCCTGGCCGACCGCATCCGCTACTACAACGAACTTGGCATTTATGATTTCTACCGCCGCGAACCTCAACCTGAATCCATGACCCGCAAAATCCTCTCGTCCACCGAAACCAATATCAACCCCAATCCCGCCACCGCCCTGCGCCTCATCCGCGAAGACATCGGCGATTGCACCCGCTGCAAACTGCATAAACAGGGACGCAAACAAATCGTCTTCGGCGTGGGCAATCCCAACGCCGACTTGATGTTCATCGGCGAAGCCCCAGGCGCAGACGAAGACCAGCAAGGCGAGCCCTTCGTGGGACGCTCCGGCCAGTTGCTCACCAACATGATCAAAGCCATGGGCCTGAGCCGCGAGCAAGTCTATATCGCCAATATCATCAAATGCCGTCCCCCAGGAAACCGCCAGCCAGAACACGACGAATGCGAAACCTGCTCGCCGTTCCTAATGCGCCAGATCGCCGCGATCAAACCCAAAGCCATCGTCGCCCTGGGTGCGGTAGCCGCCAAGACCTTGCTCGCGGTGAGCGCCCCCATGTCCGAGTTACGCGGCCAATGGTTCGACTTCCAGGGCACCAAACTAGCCGTCACCTATCATCCAGCCTTTCTTCTGCGCGATCCCCGCCAGAAAAAAGAAACCTGGAAAGACCTGCAAATGGTCATGAAAGACCTGGGCCTGAAAGCCCCACCCCCACTCACGTAGGGACGGACGCCCTAGGCCGTTTCTGCTCACGTAGGGACAGCCGCCTCGGCTGTCCGAGCCAAGCGCAGCGAGGCGAAGGCGATCCCGAAATGGGAATCCCCCGGAACCACATGCTCATTCCCAAATCGGGAATTTCCTCTCAAACCCAACCCTTTCAACCACATCGCTAAATTTGTACGTACACTTCCGCAAGTACAAAATGTTCCCCGGGGAACATTTGTGCAAATCGTCGTAATGTTCCCCGGGGAACATATCTCCACTTTGCAGCCCTGCCGCGGCGCGGCCGGCGATGTTAGGATTTAAAGAACCCCCCATGGAATTCTGTGACGTTGCTCTGCCCGTCCCGCTCGACATGGCCTTCACCTACCGCATCCCGGAAGGGATGGCCCCGGTGGTCGGCGGACGCGTGCTCGTCCCCTTTCGCCAGCAGCGCCTGTCGGGCATCGTCACCGAACTACATGACCGTAAACCCAAAGTCCAAACCAAGAATGTCATCAGCGTCCTCGACCCCGCGCCCGTGCTCGATGCGCGGCTCCTTCGCCTGGGCCAGTGGATCGCTGACTACTACCTCGCGCCCATCGGCGATGTCTTCCGCTCGATGCTGCCGCTGAGCGCGGAGTTCAAGAGAACAATCAGCTACAGCATCACCGAAGCGGGCCACACGGCGCTGCACGCAGCGGGCACGGTGGGATCGTCGGCGCGGGCGCGCCGCACTCCGGAAGAGCAACTGGACGAGATTCGCGTGCTGGAATATTTGTCCTCCGGGGACGCCGCCCGCGAGCCCTCCTTGCGGGCCGCGGCAGGGGTATCGAAGGCCGTGCTCGCGGGCATGGTGCGCAAGAAGTGGATCGCACGGGAAGACTTGTCCGACGCACGCGACGCCGCGCGCACCGTGAAGGTCGCGCAACTCAAGACCGCCGGAGGCAAGCTCAATCCCAATCAACAAACGCTGATCGATACCCTCGCAGCCGCCGGCGGCAGGGTTGCGGTGGAAACTTTGCAAGAGCTCGAGGTGCCTCGCACCACGCTGCGTACGCTGGTCAAGCGTGGGCTGGTGGAGATCATCGCCGAGCCGGCAGAGCTCGTCCGGTCGAAGATGAAAGTGCGTCCTTCGCCGCTGGATTTTGAGTTCAATGCCGCGCAGCAGGCAGCGTTGAAGCGCATTCAGGACAGCGTGTCGGCAAAAAAGTTCTCCGGCATGTTGCTGTACGGCGTCACCGGGTCGGGCAAGACGGCAGTCTACTTAGCGGCGATGCGATCGGTGCTCGAAGCCGGGCGGTCGGCGATCCTGCTGGTGCCTGAGATCGGACTCACGCCGGCGGTGGCGGCCGATCTGCATCAGGTGTTCGGAGATGAAGTTGCCATCCTGCACTCGGCGTTGTCGGATCAGGAGCGGGCAGAGCAATGGCACCGTATCAAGCGCGGAGAGGCGCGCATGGTGGTGGGCACGCGCTCGGCTGTGTTCGCGCCCGTGGCCGATCTGGCTTTGATCATTGTGGATGAAGAACAGGACTCGTCCTACAAGCAGGAAGAGATGCCGCGCTATCACGCGCGCGACGTGGCGGTGATGCGGGCGAAGATGGCGAACGCGACCGTCCTGCTCGGTTCGGCTACGCCATCACTGGAGTCTTACTACAACGCCAAGAAAAATAAATATGCGTTGCTCGAACTGCCGGACCGCGTGGAGCAGCGGCCGCTGCCGGAGGTCGAGATCATCGACATGCGGCTGGAATTTCAGGAGACCGGACAGGAGCAGGTGATCTCACGCAAGCTGGCGGCGGAAATCAAAGAGCGGCTGGAACGCAAAGAGCAGGTCATGGTGCTGCTGAACCGGCGCGGGTATTCGCCGGTGGTGTTGTGCCGCACCTGCGGAAAAAAACTGGAGTGCCGGAACTGCGCCATCGCGCTCACGCATCACAAGCGCGAGCATCGCATGGTGTGCCACTACTGCGGCTTCATGGCGCCGGTGCCCAAGGCCTGCGCGCACTGCGGCAGCGAGTACGTTTATTTCCTGGGAACAGGATCGGAGAAGCTGGAAGAACTGCTGCATGGGATGTTCCCCCAGGCGCGCATCGCACGGCTCGACCGCGATACTGTCCGCGGGCAAGAGGATTTCGAGCGTGCGTTGAATGCGCTGAACGAAGGCGAGCTGGATTTGCTGGTGGGCACGCAGATGATCGCCAAGGGCCATGACATTCACGGAGTGACACTGGTCGGGGTGGTCGGCGCCGACATGGCGCTGGGCATGCCGGACTTCCGCGCGGCGGAACGCACGTTTCAATTGCTCACGCAGGTTGCCGGGCGAGCGGGACGCGGACAGATGCCCGGAAAAGTTGTGTTGCAGACTTATTTTCAGGACCACTATGCGGTGCAGTACGCGGCGCAGCATGACTTTCGCGGCTTCTACGAAAAGGAACTGCAGTTTCGCAGCTGGATGCATTATCCGCCGTACAGTGCGCTGGCCAACGTGGTGGTGCGCAGCGACAAGCTGGATGAAGCGCTGCAATGGTCGGGCACATTGGGACGATGGTTTGAGAAGACGCGGCATGAAGGCGTCCGCGTGCTGGGACCGGCGACGGCGCCGATCGTGCGCTTGAAGCGCGATTACCGCTATCACTTTGTGTTGAAATCGCCCAGCCGGGAGAAATTGAATGCGCTGCTTAGATCGATGCTCATCTATGCGTCGCAACAGAAGATCCCAAGGACCCAGGTGATTGTGGATGTGGATGCGTTGTGGTTGATGTGAAGCAGCCGTCAGCCATCAGCCGTCAGCTCTCAGCAAGATTAGCCTCTAGTCGTGATGCAGTTGCGCCCTTTGGGCGCGTGTTCCCGCTGCGCACTTTCCCCGGACTTACGTCCGGGGCTACCGGCGTCGAAGGTCAGGATTTGCTCGATGCTTCTTCGATCCCGGCCAATATTTTGTCAATATCTCCCGGGGGAAAGGTGTGTTGGGCCGCCTCGCGGATGACTGCAAGTTTCTTACTACCGCCTTCCGGATGTTCGCCGCGACGCGCCTGATCTAGAGCCTGCCGGACCCACTCCGCCAGCGACAAACGCCGCGAGCGCGCCATTTTTTGGATTTCGCGGTACTCGGGGTCCTGGAGGATTATCTGGAGACGCTTAGCCATGGAGTTAGTTTAGATGACTCACTAGCTTGAGGCGAACGAGATTCCGTGACGATGCCAGCAAAAGCAGATTCCTCGCTTCGCTCGGGAATGACAATTTTGGCGAGTGGGTGCCAGACCGTGAGCATGGAGTGCTATAGGGGTCCTTCGACTGCGAGGATCTGGTCTTCGACCGAATCCTCTTCGCTCAGGATGACAAGGGGGGAGATCACTGTGACAAGGGGCGCTCAGGATGACAAAAAGGGCGAAAGTTATTCTTCTTTTTGTTCACCCATCTGTTGGGTGAGGTAGCGTTCGTATCCCAATTCTTTAATCTGGTGCATCTGGGCTTCGAGCCAGTCGACGTGGCTCTCTTCGTCCTTGAGCAACTGGACCAGTAAATCGCGCGAACCGTTGTCGCCTTCCGCGGTGGCGAGATGGACGGCGGCGTTGTATTGCTTGACGGCGGCGACTTCAAGAGCGAGATCGCTTTCGATCATGTTCTTGACCGATCCACCGACCTTCAGTTCCAGGGGTTGCATGCTGGGAGTGCCGTCGAGGAAGAGGATCCTTTCGATGAGCACCTCGGCATGCTTCATCTCGCCGATGGACTGTTTCTTGATGTACTGGGAAAGACGGCTGTAGCCCCAGTTTTCGCACATCTCCGCGTGCAGAAAATACTGGTTGATGGCGGTCAATTCTTCGCGGAGAGCTTTGTTGAGTTCAGCGATGACTTTGGGATTGCCTTTCATAGGGGATGAGTATGGCAAAAAGCGAGGGCTGGAGCAACTTCGTTGCGGGGAATAGTCCAAAGAGAGCAGAGATGCTATAGGGGTCCTTCGACTCCGTTTCTGTTCTGCGTTGTGAAACAGAAACTTCGCTCAGGATGACATGGGGGTTAAGGGAGTTTGTGGTGGAGGAATTCGCGGACTACTTCTTTTACGTCGCGGTGCTGGCCATCGACAGAGTAGTTAAGTTGGCGCATGTCGTCGTCGGAGATTTTGCCGGCGAGTTCGGCGAGGGCCTGGGCGACTTCGGGATGGTGGTCGAGAATTTGCCGGCGAGTGATGGGGACGGCTTCATAGGGAGGAAAGTAGTGCTTGTCGTCTTCGAGAACGAAAAGGTCGAGCGCGGGAATCAGGCCGTCGGTGGTGTTTCCAGCGGCCAAGTCAATCTGTTTTGTTTTGAGGGCACGGGCGAGCAGGCCGAGATCCATGATGCGTGGGGACTCGGCGAAGTGTAGGCCATAGGTGGCTGCCAGGCCTTTGTATCCGTCGGGACGCTCCATAAATTCGTAGCCGAATCCGGCGCGCCATTGCGGGGTGAAGGCCGCAGCTTGCGAGATAGTCTTTAGTCCCAGGCGGCGGGCATCCTCGCCGCGGATTTCCATGGCGAACGTGTCATTGAATCCGAAAGGCGCGCCCACAGCCAGATTGAAGCGTTGGGCATATTCGGTCCTTACGCGGGAGAAAACTGCTTCCGGGTTGGTTCCAGGTTGATCTTTTAATACGGCGGTGAGAGCGGTGCCGGTGTATTCGGGGTAGATGTCGATGCGCCCGCCGAGGATGGCCTGCTGGCAGATGTAAGTGCCGGCGAGATAGAAGCGGCGCTCGACGGGGAGATGAGTTTTATTTTCGATCTGCTGGGCAATGATTTCGCCGAGGACGAGTTGTTCGGTGAAGTTTTTTGAGCCCACGACAATGCGATTCTCGCGGGGAGGGCCGCAGGAGGCGAGAAGCGCGAGACCGAGAAAAATGAGAAGTCGGTAGAGCATATTAACCTCAGGAACTAAAGCCCGTGATCAGATTGTGGACTCTTACCGCAGCGCTGAAGCGACTGCTCCACCCTCACACTTCCACAACTTTTTCCTCAGTGCCCCAATGCATTGGTCCTTCGCTTCGCTCAGGATGACAATGAACTGGCGTTCGGGCTGAGACGTTTTTCCAGCCATCCCAGGCTGAAGTCGGCGAGCAAGGCCATCAGTGCGGCGGGAATCGCACCCGCCAGGATCACCTGATTGTTGACCATGGCGAGACCGCGAAAAATATATTCTCCCAGGCCGCCGGCGCCGATGGCGGCGGCGATGGTGGCGAGTCCCACCGAAATTACCGTGGCCACGCGCACGCCCGCAATGATTACACCCAGGGCCAGCGGGAGTTCGACCTGCCACAAGAGCTGTTGATTGGTCATGCCCATGCCGCGTCCGGCTTCGACGACGGAACGGTCCACGCCTTTGATGCCCACGTAAGTATTGCGGATGAGCGGCAGCAGCGCGTAAAGCGTGAGCGCGAGAATGGCGAGGCGGTCGGCGCGAGCGCCGATCCAGGGGGCGGGCAGCAGAAATCCGAACAGGGCGAGGCTGGGGATGGTCTGAATAATATTTGCGCCGCCGAGAATGGGCCGGTTGAGCGCGGGCCAGCGGGTGATCAGAATGCCGAGGGGAATTCCGATCAGCACGGCGAGTAGGGTCGAGACACCGACCAGCCACAGGTGTTCGAGCGTGAGTTCTAGAATCTCGGTATGGTTTTGCAGGATGAATTGCCAGACGTTCATGGATTGCCTCGCGGAACGGAGGTTTCGAAAGCGTTTACATAGGCGGCGACGAGCGGCTCGGACGATTGCACGAATTCATCTGGGGGAAGGACGGTGATCAAACGGCCAGCTTCGAGCAATGCGATGCGGGTGCCCAGGAGAAGCGCCTCTCGCAAATCGTGGGTGACAAAGACGACGGTTTTACCAAGACGCCGCTGCAGAGCCGAGAATTCGCGCTGGAGTTCGGCGCGGGTGATGGGGTCGAGTGCGCCGAAAGGCTCGTCCATCAAGAGAATGGCAGGATCGGCGGCGAGGGCGCGGGCGACACCGACGCGCTGGCGTTGTCCGCCGGAAAGTTCGCGGGGATAACGGGAGGCGACGTCGGGATCTAATCCTACGAGTTGCAGGAGTTCTTTCGTCCGCGATTGGATGCGAGCTTCCGGCCAGTTTTCGATTTTCGGCACCAGGCCAATGTTGCGAGCCACGGTGAAATGAGGAAAGAGGCCGACGTCCTGGATGACATAACCGATGCCGCGGCGGAGCTGGATGAGATCCCATTCACGGGTGGATTTTCCGTTGACGGTAATTTCGCCCGCGCTGGGGGCAAGCAGATGATTGATGAGTTTGAGGGTGGTGGTCTTGCCGGAGCCGCTGCGTCCGAGCAGAACGAGAGTTTCGCCGGGGTGAATTTCGAGATCCAGATTGTGGAGAAGTTCGCGAGTGTGGTTGATGCGATAAGAGACATTGCGGAATTGGATGGCGGGATTCATGGACCGAAGATTCTGCTGCAAAGTACCTCAGGGGCTAAAGCCCGTAGTCGTCGGTGATCTTAACGCAGCGCTTAAGCGCTGCTCCACCCAGCGTTAAATCTTATGTACGGTATGCGGCGTCGGGCAGGCCGGTAATGCGAAGTCCGGAGTGGCCTTTGTGGCGGATATTGAGACCGATTAAGAGCGCGGTGATTTGCTCCACGATGCGGGCGTTCTCGAGCTTGCCGCCATCGATTGCCCGCACGCCGGGAAGCTGGGCGGCGAGTTTTCGGATTTCCTGATTGGCGGTGGCATTGTCTCCGCAAACAATTACGTCGCAGTCGATCGGGCCCTCTGCATTCAGGAGTTCGGCGGAAGCGTTGTGAAACGCGGCGACCACCGAAATCTCCTTGGGCAGGGCCTCGGCGGTTTGCTGCGCGGCGGAACCTTCCCAGAGTCCGAGAGTGCGAGTGGCGCGTCCGCCGACGCTGGCGGCGAGGGGAACGGTGGTGTCGACGACGATGCTGCCGGGACGGAGAACGGGCTTGAGCTGTTTGAGAATTGCCGCATGACCCTCGAAAGGAACGGTAAGAACGATGAGATCGGCGGAGGCACAGGCGGCGGAATTTTCAGCGCCAGACACTTTGGCGTCACCGCCAACTTTCTGGTTTATTTTCTCCGCGGCGTCCTGGGCGCGTTGGGCATCGCGCGATCCAAGGATGACGGATTCGCCGGCCTGGGCCCAGCGCAGCGCCAGGCCGAAGCCTTCGGCGCCAGTGCCTCCGATGATTGCAATGGGGCGCGCCGTCATCGCTATGCCAATCCCATTTATGCGAACTCCGATTCCAGCGTTTGTTCCGAAGTGAAGGGCTCTGGTTGCAGCTTGATATTGATGCGGGTGTAAGTGGTGTTGCGTTCTGCCGGGATGCGGCCGATTTCGAGGATGAGCGATTGGAAATCTTCCGGACTGGTGTATTGGCCGGCGGTGGCGCCGGCTTCGCGGGAAATATTTTCTTCCATCAGCGTGCCGCCATAATCGTTAGCACCGGCGTGCAGACAAAGTTGGGACAAGCGGCGATTGAGTTTGACCCAGGAAACCTGAATGTTGTTGATGGAGCCGGCAAGCATGACTCGCGCCAGAGCGTGGATTTTCAAATGCTCGGCCAGGGTGGGACCGCTACGGGCGAGTCCCTGGTGGAAGAGCAGGGTGTTTTGATGGACGAAGCCGAGTGGTACGAACTCGGTGAGGCCGCCGGTTTCCTGCTGAATTCCGCGGAGGAGCAGGAGCTGATCGACCCAGTGCGCGGTGGTCTCGACGTGTCCGTACATGAGAGTCGATGTAGTGCGGATGCCGCAGCGATGAGCGGTGCGAATGACTTCTGTCCACTGGGCGGTTGAGAGTTTGTTGCGGGAGAGAATGTTGCGGACCTGGTCGTCGAGGATTTCGGCAGCCGTGCCGGGGAGCGTGTCGAGGCCATTGTCGCGCAACATGCGAAGGTAGTCTTCGAGAGGCATGCCGGTGAGCTCGACACCGTAGACGATTTCCATGGGAGAGAAAGCGTGAATGTGCATGCGGGGGGTGACCCGCTTCACGGCGCGCAGAATGTCGCGGTAGTAAAAGGCGGGCAGGCCGTGCGGCAGGCCGCCTTGAATGCAGACCTCGGTCGCGCCCAGATCCCAGGCTTCTTCGGCTTTGTGAGCGACCTGGTCGGGAGTCAAAAAGTAAGTGTCGGATTCGCGGGGGCCACGGCTGAAGGCGCAGAATTTGCATCCCACAAAACAGATATTCGTGAAATTGATGTTGCGATTGACCACGTAGGTAACGAGATTGCCGACGAGCTCGCGGCGCAAATCGTTGGCGGCGACCAGAAGGCCGAGCAGGTCGTCGCCTGCGGCGTTGGCCAACAGCAAGGATTGTTGGCGAGAGAGCGTGCCACCATCCAGCGTGGTGAGCACTAGTTCGAGAGCCGCGCGGAAATCTGGCGCAATGCGCGGAGCGATGTCCTGCCATTCGAGCGAAGGGAAACTCTCCAGTTCGGATGGGGTCAAAGTACGTGGCATGGGCATTCCTCAGCAAGAATATCCCTATAACAATATCAGCGAAACAGATCCGTCGCAGCCGTACGAATTAAATCCTGGGCACGGCCAGCACCGGGGAGATAACGAAAGCCGCGAATGATGCAAGCCGGAGTGCGGGCCAGTTTGCCGCAAACCAGGCCTGCGGCGCAAGCCAACTCGTCAGCCACGGCTTCGATACTCACACGTAAAGGATAACCTTGCGGATCACGACGTCCGCGAAAATCGAGCAAGGGTTTCATGCCGGCGATGCCGATCGCGACTTCGGTCAATCCCTCGCGCCAGGGGCGGCCAAAGCTGTCAGTGATGATCACGGGGATGGAGAGCTTTAGATGTTTCTTGAGCCGCTGCCGGAGCTGTCGCGCCGAGCGATCGGGATCTTCGGGCAACAGCAGCGCGTGGCGGCCGCCATCCGCGTTGGAAACATCCACTCCGCTGTTGGCGCACACAAAACCATGGCGAGTTTCGGTGATCAGCACGCCGCGTTTGCGGCGGACAATGCGCCTGCTCTGGGCCAGCGCGATTTCGGTCACGCGAGCGTCGAGATGATAGCGGCGGGCCCAGGCACGCGAATTCGGAGAAGGTTTGATCGCGTCCAAATCCACGAATTGGCCTTCCGCTTTGGAGACGATTTTATGTTTTACGACCAGAATGTCGCCCGACTGGAGTGTCCGCCTGGAACGTTTCAGGGCAGCAAGAAGTTTCTCGGCCAGCAAGTCTCCTGGCTGGATCTCGTCGGGAAAGGAAACGGGGATGATGCGCAACTCCCGCAGCTGGTCTGGGGAACCCATTTATTCGTTGGCAGCCAGCGGGAGATCGGTGAGGTCCCACTGCCGAACAAGCTTCTGGGAACGGGTTTCACCGGGCGCAGCGGCGAGCTGCTTTAGGTCGGAGGGATTGTCCACGTCAAGCGCAACTCCGGGCAGCGACAACACGACGCATGGTTTATTAGACGCACGCGCGGCGGCGAGATGAGGTTTGAAACTGTCATTGCCGAAACGCAGCGGGAAAAGTCCCGGGGGAGAGCGCAGGATGGCGTTGGTGCCGCGCCCATCTGCAGCTGGAACAATTACGGAACCCTCGGTTGGAGCAGCGTCCAGGATCCGGTCCAGCTCGGAGGGCTGAAGGAGAGGGATGTCACCGGGAATCACCAGTGTGTAATGGGCTCCGCGCGACTCGCAGAACTGCGTTGCCATGGAGATGGCTGCGGTTTCACCGAGATTGGCGTGATCTGGGATGACCTGAAAATTGAACCGTTGCCCCATTTTGATGGCGAAGGGATCGGTGGTCACCAAACCGACTTCCGGCCGGTTGCTGCTTAAGCTGATCGCCTCGAGCACATCGAACAACATTGCTTGTGCAAGTTCAGTACGGGTTGGCTGATCGAGCAGTGAAGCCAGCCGCTGCTTGGCATTGGCCAGGTTCTTGACCGGGACGAGAATCATATTGCGTCCGTGGCGCTGGCCGAATTTTTGTCCGCGAGGAACGCGAGCACTGCGCGGGCAAGCTCGGCCTTGTCTTCCGCGGTTCGCATCATGGTGTTGGCACAAACGACGCGCAATCCGGGGCGCTGCAATTCATCGGCTGCTTTGGCATCCTCAACGTCGGCGACTAGCAGGTCTAGGAAATCACCATAGGCCTGGGCGACGCCGGCGAGAGAAACGGGCAGTCCCTGCGCGGCCATCAGAATTCCGGCGGGGCCCGAGACCGCTTTGCCACCCACCAGAGGGCTGATGGCGACCACGGGCGCAGGCGTTTCCCGCAAAGCCTTGGCGATTCCCGGCACCGCCAAAATAGGGCCGATGCTAGTCACGGGGTTGCTGGGGGCAACAATCACCGCGCTGGCGGAGAGAATGGCTTCCACCACGCCAGGGGCGGGCTCGGCGTCAGCGGCCCCGGCGAAACGCACGGAGTTCACCGGATCCTGATACCAGCGCTGCACAAAATACTCCTCGAAACTGAGATCGCCGGCGGGAGTGTCCACACGAGTTTCGACGCGCGCGTTACTCATGGGCAAGATGCGGGCCTGCACTGCCATCTTGGCGGCGATGATGGAAGTAGCTTCGGAAAGAGTTCTTCCTTCCTTGAGCAATCTTGAACGTAGCAGGTGGATTGCGAGATCGCGGTCGCCGACGTGGAACCAGATGGGCTCGCCCAAGTCTCCCATGGCCTGCAGGCAGAAGAACGTGTCTCCCTTTACGCCCCAGCCGCGTTCTTTACTGAGAACCCCGGCGAGGACGTAAGTGATTGAGTCAAGATCAGGAGATACGGATAAACCCCACCATTCCAGATCGTCGCCGGTGTTGACCACAATGGTCAGTTCTTTGGCAGAGACGACTTGCCGGAGACCGTCCACGAACTTGGCGCCACCCGTGCCTCCGGTGAGTACGACGATCATGCCGCCCTCCCTACGTATCCATTGGAGTCAGCCGCAAGCTTGAGCTTTTCCGCAAGCAAGGCGGGACGATTGGCGAGCGCAGGCAAAAATTCCGGATAAACGGGAAGCCGCTGGCGCAATTGGTATCCTTTCGCTTCCGTGCGTAACTTGAGTTGGTCGAAATAAGGCCAGGGTTTTTCCGGATTGATAAAGTCCGGCGTCAGGGGCGAGATCCCGCCCCAATCGTTGATGCCCGCGTCGAGTAACTTATCGTAGTAGGGCGCGGAAAGATTCGGCGGCGCTTGAATATTAACGTTCGGCATGAGTAGTCGGGCCACGGCGACGGTGCGGAGCATTTCTCCTCGCGAAGGTTCGGGCCAGTTTCGCATAGGAATGCCCGGCTTGGCGCGAAAATTCTGCACGATGACTTCCTGAATGTGGCCATAGCGTTGATGCAGATCGCGGATGGCAAGGAGAGCGTCCACGCGATCGTCGAGCGTTTCGCCGATTCCGATCAACAGGCCGGTGGTGAAGGGAACATTCTGTTTTCCGGCTTCTTCGATGGTGCGCAGGCGTTTGGCTGGAACTTTGTCGGGTGCGTTGTCGTGGGCGGCGCCGGTCGCGAGAAGGGATGCATCGGTGGTTTCGAGCATCAACCCCATGCTGGGTGAAACCGCAGCCAGACGCGCAATCCACTCCGCACTCATTAACCCAGGATTGGGATGCGGGAGCAAGGTTGTCTCCCGCAACACCAGTTCGCACATCGCTTCCAGATATTGCAGTGTGGACTTGTATCCCAGGTAGCGCAAGGTGTCGCGCATTTCCGGGAAAATAAGCTCCGGTTTGTCGCCCAGGCTGAAGAGGGCCTCCGTGCATCCCAACTTTTCGCCAGCACGAGCGACTTCCAGGACTTCTTCGGGCGTCATGGTGTGCGCGCCGGGGTCGCCGGGATCGCGGCGGAAGGTGCAGTAGCCGCAGTAATCGCGGCAAAGATTAGTGAGCGGCAGGAAGACCTTGCGGGAATAGGTGACGATGTCCGGCTTGAAGCGTTGTTTCGCTTCCAGAGCAGCGGCCAAGAGATCGGGGAGTTCATCGTCGCTGACGCGAATGAGTTGGCAGGCTTCGGCGCGCGAGAGAGAACGCCCAGAGCGCAGCTCGTCCAATGATTGTGTCGCCGAAGTTGTTCGCCCTACTGCCACGCTTTTTCCGCCCGATTCTGGAATTACCAAATGATACATGAGGGGATGGAGGTGGAGCAGTGGCAGTGCCCCAGATCTCCGTTGCGGAGATGAACAAACACCTCGATCTCGTGGAAGAGCGGCGCTTTCAGCGCCGCGTAAATCGTGGTTGCGTTACAACGCGGGCCTGGAAGGCCCGCTCTTCCACGAAGGCAGACACGGCGTCTTAAGACGAGTTGGCAGTGTGTACGTCCGGCTCGCCAACCTGCATTTCAGAGCGAACGCGTAACATGGTAAAAACGTTCAAGGCGCCATGAGTGTAACGCAGGATGAATTTCGCAAAGCGATGGGCACGTTCGCGACCGGAGTCACGGTCATCACCGTGGACCTGGAAGGCGAAGTGCATGGCATGACGGCGAATGCATTTACCTCGGTGTCGCTGGATCCTTTGCTGGTGCTGGTCTGTGTGGACCACAAAGCGAAGACGCATGCCCAGTTGCATACCAGGAAACGTTTCGGAGTAAACGTATTGGCCGAGAACCAGCGGGCGATCTCGGAATATTACGCTCTTCCCGAGCGCGCCCATGATCGTGCGGAGCAGGAAGCCGGCGCACGCTTTGACCGGACCCAGCACGGAACCCCTGTATTGCGAGGGGCCCTGACTTATCTGGAGTGCCGGTTGCACACGGCCCAGGACGCGGGTGATCACACCATTTTTATTGCAGAAGTGGAAGATGTGGTGGTGAAAGAGGGCAGCCCTCTGCTCTATTTCCAGGGGGAATACCGGAAGATCGGACCGGAGCTGTGAAATTTCTCGACTACGGTTGCGACGTGATCGCCTTCATGTAGCGATAGTAGAAGTCCAACCCGCGATAAAACGACTCTACTTTAAGCCGCTCATCCTTGCCGTGGGCGCGTTGGTCGTCGCGATCGATGGAAACTCCGCAAACGGCGTAGGTCGGGATTCCGGCAGCGGTCGTGTAAATTCCATCGGAAGCCCCGGCGGCCATGGTGGGTACGATGGGTATGCCTGGCCACATTTCCGCGGCAACCTGCTGCAGAGGCTTCATCACCGCAGGCAGCAGGGGCGGGGGCGGGGAGGCCTTCCTGTCGGGTGCGCGGTCAAAGATCTCGCCTGCATCGTTGGCATAACGAACGATAATCTTCGGATCGTCGAGAATCTTGATCAGAGTTTGCCGAATTTCTTCCTGCGAATGGCCTGGCAGAATGCGGCAATTCACGTTCGCTTGTGCCCGCTGCGGCAGAGCGTTGTTTGCATGACCGGCGTCCAGCCGGGTAGCGACGCAGGTGGTGTGCATAGTCGCGTTGTCGGTGGGATCCTGGGAGAGACGCGCGATAGCGGCTTCATCCGGAGGAGTCTGCAGAATGGCTCTCCGGTCCTCTGCTCTCTGCCCTTTTTCGGACGCCGCCATGAGCTCGAAATAAGCGCGGGTCACGTTGTTGAGCTCAAAAGGAAATGGAGAACGCTCCAGTCGCGCCAGGCCGTCCGCGAGATGATAGATCGCGTTGTCCGGCACTGGCAGCGAGCTGTGTCCGCCGCGATTGGTCACCGTGAGTTGGTAGTCAGCGTAGAGTTTCTCGGTGGCATCCACTTCCACCATGACGGGCTTGCCGTTCTCGGTCACCACTCCGTTTTCGCCATCCTGGTGCAGGGCGAATTCGGCATCGATGAGGTCGCGATGGTTTTTGAGCAGCCAGTCCACGCCGTTGGATTTTCCGCCCTCTTCGTCCGCGGTCAAGGCGAGGATAATGTCGCGGTCGGGGCGATAACCCTCCTTCTTCAAACGGATGAACGTGGCCACGGAAATTGCGTCGCCGTCCTTCATGTCTTGCGTGCCGCGGCCGTAGTAGTAGCCGTCCTTCTCGACGAATTGGAATGGGTCCGTGGTCCAATCCTCGCGGCGGGCTTCGACCACATCCAAATGGCCGATCAGCAGGATGGGCTTGTGTTTGCCCGTGCCGTGCAGGCGCACCACCAGATTTTTCTTGCGATCGTTGGGGCCGAGGATTTGCAGATCGCTTTCCGGAAAGCCGGCGTCGCGAAAGCGCTGCGCCATGGCTTCGGATGCAGTGGTCACGTTGCCAACGGAGTCCGTGGTGTTGATCTCAATCAACTGTTTGAAAATGTCGTGGGCAAGGTGCCTGGCGGCATCGTCACTCTGGGCCTGAGATAGAAGCGGCAAGGACAAAATGGCAAACAGTAAAGTAATCGTGCGATTCACCCGGATCTCCTGGTGGAATGATTGGACGGATTCGACCGTCCACACTAATCTGATGCGCGCGGGAAGGCAAGGAGGGGCTAACAGTGGGTCTTTCGTGAACTCAACTGCCCTCTACCATATTGCTGATTCCTGGTATTCGGGCTGCGGCCATGCCGGTGGCACCGGTGCCGGAGATTGTAGCGGTGGAATGAGTGGGAAGGGGTGGAGCAGCGCTTCCAGCGCTGCGTTAAATCCAATTGATCTGATAACGCAGGCCTGGAAGGCCTGCTCCACCCGAGTTAAACTGCTGGCCGAACTGGAGGCGATTCGCTATTTCCCGGCACTCTTCGCCATCGCCAAATCTGCGGCCACGTCTTTCACCATCTCACGCCGCCGTTCGGGACCCTTGCGGCTTTCGAGGACGCGGACGCGGCGTGCGGGTATGTTCGTGGGATGGACACGGAGAATATTGCCGTTGCGGACTTGGATATGAAAACGGAACCAGTCGGTGCGGAACATGCGTCCCGAGGCGTAAAACGTGACGGACGCGGCGAGCAGGCCTTCAAAGTCCGCGCCGGTGCACGCCAGAACGCGTTTGCCGACGTCTTCAGTCCAGGTCATACCGCCGACCAGAGGATCATTGAGGAAAGCCCGTTCGAACGGCACCGCATGGGAAATCTTGCGCAGCTGCATCATCTGCAGCAAAACGGAGATCTTTGCCAGATTGGTGACTACGACTCGGGCTTCCGAGGAGGAAATCCTCTCCAGCTTGATGTGCAGTTCCGGGGACCATTCGCGCTCGAACTCCTCGCGCGCAAGGGCCAGGCCCTTGTCGGTGGTCTCAGCATAGCGCAATGTGGCCCGCGCCAGAATGACGCTCAAGAAGCAGGTCACCACGGTCGAAGCCAGCGGGATGTAATTCACCAAGCCAGAAACCGGGACAGCCATCGAGTTGGTTCCCCCTGTCCGCCAGAGTCTAGCCAGAGGGCCGTGCCCGCTCCAGATGCGCATGGTACAGAGCCTTCGAACCCCGTTGCCCAGAGTCTTTGGTAACACCGAGCAGTCGTCGAATGGCAACGTACCGACCGGATGGGCGTCGTGGACAGGACGAAGAACCGCCAGTCGAAGATTTTGTTATTCTGCGCCAGTGACTTCACCTTCTGACGTCGGGGCAGACCAGAAACACGCAGGCCTTTGTGCGGATTGCGTCCACTCGCAGCGAATAACATCGGATCGCGGCTCGATCTTTTTCCTCTGTCAGTTGGCGCTGACGGACCTTCGTTTTCAGAAGTATCCGAGGTTGCCGGTGCTGTCATGCCAGGGGTATCGGAAGGTGGGATCTGGCAGACCGGAAAATGAGTTTTGAAGAGCTGCAAGCCAAAAGCAGATTCCTCGGCTTCGCTCGGAATGACAAGATTTGGAAGGGCTTAGACGGGTGCCGGGCGCGCGAAACTTTTGTCCGCATCCGGACTCTAATCAATTACGTATTCATAGTTAGAAGAATCGTGGAGGTCGTCCATGTCCAAGTTTTCACTTCGTATCTTTCTGATTCTGGGAGTGTTACTGATTGGGTTGACTTCGTACAGAGCGAGCGGTTCAAGCGCCCCTGTGCCCAGTCCCGCCGTTGATGCAGCGAAGGCCGCCGCTTCCGGCCAACAAACGGCAGTGGTTGCGGGGGGCTGTTTCTGGGGCATCCAGGCGGTCTTCCAGCATGTGAAGGGGGTGAAGAATGCTACCTCCGGATATTCCGGCGGCGCTGCCAATACTGCGGATTATGAGACGGTGAGCACGGGGCAGAGCGGTCATGCGGAGTCCGTGAAGATCACATACGACCCTTCGCAGGTCACCTACGGAGAGTTGTTGCGGGTGTTTTTCTCAGTGGCCCACAATCCGACAGAGTTAAACCGGCAGGGACCGGACACAGGCACCCAGTATCGGTCGGTGATTTTCTATACCAATGATGAGCAGAAGCGCATCGCTGATGCATATATTGCGCAGCTCGATGCCGCGAAGACGTTCAAGAGCAAGATCGTGACCCAGGTCGTGCCGTTGAAGGTGTTTTATCCAGCCGAGGCATATCACCAGGACTATGCCACGATTCATCCCAATGACCCTTACATTTACTTCAACGACGCGCCGAAAGTAGCGAATCTTCAGAAGGAATTTCCAGATCTGTTCACCGGCAAGTAGGTGAGGAGCACTTTATGTTCGAATTAGATGGCGATCAAGATGTGTTGGGAGGCCGCGTGCGGCGGCGGGCGTTTCTCGCTACCGGTGGTGCGGCCCTGGCCGGCTACTTTTTGTGGATGTTGAAGAAGCCGCATTTGATGACGGTTGCGGCTTCGACAGGAACACCCGGAGAAGTGACGATCATGGAGTTCTCCGATGATGGGAAGCGCCTGCAAAAAGTGAAGGTGCCCAAAGTGGTGAAGAGCGAAGCCGAATGGCGCAAACAGCTTTCTGCCGACGAATTTGAAGTGACCCGCCACGCTGGCACCGAAAGGGCCTTCAGCGGTAGATACTGGGACCTGCACGAGAAAGGTCTCTTCCGTTGCATCTGCTGTGACAACGCTCTGTTCAGTTCCGAGACCAAGTTCGAATCCGGGACCGGCTGGCCCAGTTTCTGGCAACCCATTGCGGAAGAAAATGTCCGCACTGGTAGAGACCTCAGCTACGGAATGATCAGAGACGCGGTTTCCTGCACCCAGTGCGATGCACACTTGGGCCACGTGTTCAATGATGGCCCGCAACCCACGGGGCTCCGCTATTGCATGAATTCGGTGTCGCTGAAATTCGTCAAACAAGCCTAGGAGAGATTTTCTTTGCGTTTGATCTTTGCGAACTTTGCGGTTAAGAGCTTTTGACCGCAAAGTTCGCCAAGAAGTTCGCTAAGGACGCTAAGAAGAAAACCCGACTAGTTCTCGACTCACCAATCGGTCCTTCCGATACTTGGTTACTCGAGGTCATGGGCGAAAGATCGAGGGCGTCCACTCGCATCCGATCGCAAAGCGAAATACAATTGTGATCGCGCCACGAGAACGAACCTGTTCCCGAGGAGACCTCAGTGTTTCACAATCAGGAAAATGAATTTGTAACTTGCCCCTCTTGCGAGTTCCGCTATCCCCTGAGCCGGGGAGCATGCATGATGTGCGGGACACCCCCGCCGCCGATGGTGCCCACTTCAGCAACTTCAGAAGCGGTTCCCGCCTCGCGCGAAGCCGATCGCGCACCCGAAGGAGTATTTTCGCCTTCGCAACCACGGCAACCGGTTGAAGCGACTGGTTCTGGAAAATCAATCGGGATGGGAATCGCGGTGGCGGTTGTGCTCCTGGTACCGGTGTTTCTGGTGATTCAGCACTGGCAGACTTCCAGATCGAACGGCCCCTTGGCTTCGGCGACCAGCATTCAGCCTCAATCTATCTCCGAAGAGGTGCCCGCTTCGCCTCGGGTTGCCGGGAATCGCGCAAAAAAGACGCACAGCCGGACTCAGGTGAAGCAGGAACCGGAGGCAACCGATTCTGCAGTCGGAGACAATCCCGCCGAATTGTGGAAAAACGTTCGCGCCGGCAGTGCGCGCGCGGAAGTGACTCTCGCCAAGTTGTATCTGGAGGGGAACGAAGTTCCGCAGAGCTGCGAGCAGACCCACATGCTCCTATTGGCCGCATCCAAGAAGGGCTACAAGGCGGCCGATAACATGTTGAGCGGCGCATATGTGGAACGATGCCGGCAAAATTCAGCGCAATGATGCGAGCCGCCAGCAACTAAACTTTGGCCCGGCCTGCCTTCTTTTTTGCTTTTGATCCGGACTTTCGCGACGAAGCTTTCTTGGCGGCCTTCTTCTTCACCGATGTTCTGGGCTTGGATCGCTTGGCTTTCTTAGCGAAACTGCGGCCATGTTTGGCGATCTCCGAGGACGCGGTTTCAGCCAGGCGTTGGGCTGTGTTTGCAATCTTGCCAACGGTGGACCCGACGCCTCGGGCAATGGTCGTCATGAGATCGTCCGAATCGGTTGATTTCTTGGGCATGTTTTTCTCCGACAGTTAGTATTACCACTGCCGGCCCGTGTGTCCAACGTTTTCGTTTTCAACGAGAGCGGGTGAGGGCCTCGGCTTCGGCCAGGGTCCAAGGCGGAATCGCTCCGGGGCGGCTGGCCACGAGAGCGCCAACCCGATTGGCGAAGTCTGCAATGCGTTGTGCGGGCCATCCGGCTCCCATTCCGTGCACGAATGCGGCTGCGAAGGCGTCGCCCGCACCCACGGTATCGGCGACGGTCACAGGGTAACCGTCGGCCTCGATAAACTCCCCCCCCATTAGCAATGCACATCCATGGACGCCGCGAGTGATACAGATGGCTTCCCAGCCAAATTTGGTTGAATAACTGCGGCAGAATTCCTCAAGAGAAGAACAGGGCCGAGCAAATATTTTCGCAATTTCCTCGACCTCGGTGTCATTCAGTTTCACGACGGTGGCCCGAGCCAGGGACTCCCGTACCAAAGCGGGCTCATAGGAATTGGGTCGCAGGTTCACATCGTAGAATCGTCGTGCCCGGCCTGCGGAAGTCAGAAGCTCGGCAGTCAGGCTTCTTGCGGCCGGGCTCATTTGTTGCAGGGTCCCAAAGTAAATCCAGTCGGTGGCCTGAGCCCGAAGCTCGGCAAGATCGTTTTCCGGAAGGTGCGGAAAATCGTACGCGGCGGGCCGGGGAATAACAAAATGCGGCTGGCCTTTCCCATCGAAGGTGACGGTCGCGGTGCCGGTAGGATAGTTGTCAACGCGGCGGACGTAGCGGGTGGTGAGTCCCATGCGGGACATATTGTCCAGAACCCGCTGGCCTCGGGCGTCGTTGCCAACCGCGCTGACGAAAGCGACGCGATGCCCCAACTCGCTGAGGTGGGCCGCGAAATTGAAGGGTGCACCACCTAAGTGCTCGGTCTCGCCGACCACATCCCACAGCACTTCGCCAATGCTGATGATGTTCACAGGGCCCCCGGCGCATCATCACGGCGAGCTGAAGCTCGCGCGCAGACGAGGGCGTGCGCGCCTACGTGACTCTTACGATGCATAACTAGGGGCGGATGCCCTCACCTGCCCCAGGCGCTCCGTCGCGCCCACAGTCTATGCGTTTCCCGCGCCCGTCAGCGAGTCGATGGCGTTGTCTAAAGTCGGGAAAATAAGGAAGAGAGGTTCGACCCGGGTAATTTCCATGAGCAACAAGATGCGTTCGTTGACGCCACTCAAAACCACGTGCTGCCCGATCTTCTGGCGGGAAACGTAAGCGCTCACCAGCGAACCCAGCCCGGAAGAGTCGATGTAAGGCACATCGGTCAAGTCGAGAATCACGGTGGGGGCGCCTTCGTTGCGCACGGCGCTTTGAAATGAGGGGAAAGTCTCAATCGTCAGCGGGCCCTTCAAGCAGAGAACGCTTTGTCCGTGGACCCCGTTTTCAAATCTCTCGATTACCAATGGCTCGGCTGGCATGGCGCAGATTGTAGGGTACGGCAGGGCCGTCAATCAACTCAGTTAGCCGATTATCTTTGCGCCATTTTGTTCGAAGGCGTGCAAAAAATGCAGCGCTGCCGGCATATCGATTTTCTACGCGGGAACGTTGCCGGTGGACTCGCGTACCACCAGCTCGGGCTGCACGGCGATTTCCTTGGGATAGTCTTCCCGTCCCTCGATTCGCTCCAAGAGGACCTGCATGGCGATCTCTCCCATTTCCCGCAAGGGTTGGCGGACGGTGGTCAGGCTCGGATAGTGGAAAGCGGCGCCCTGGATATCGTCAAAGCCCACAACCGAGATATCTTTGGGCACGCGCAATCCGGCTTCCTGGAACGCCCGGATCGCGCCAATGGCCGAGATATCGTTGTAAGCGAACAGCGCGGTAAAGCGGCGTTTGACCGCCACCAATTGTTTGCCGTAAGGATAGCCAAGACCAGGGGACGAGTCCGCGGATTCGATCTGGAGGGTGAGCTCAGGGGCGATCACAATTCCCATTTCCTGGGCAACTTCGCAGATGGCTTCCCAACGGTCCGCGGAATCGGAGCTTGCCGGGTAACCCTTCAAGAAGGCGATCTCATGATGTCCCAGCCCCACGAGGTGCTGCAACGCCATGGAAGCGGCCTTGCGATGGTCCAAAACGATGTTGGTGACACCCTCGTGCTGGGGGTGGCCGGAAACTGCGACTGTGGGCAGGGGCAAGGAGTGCTGCAGGTTTAGATCAATGGTGATGATGCCCTCGACCCCGCGCTGCAACAGCAAGCGGGAGTATTTTTCAAATAGTTCCGGGTCGTGGCGATGGATTCCAGTGATGAAGAAGTATTCTTTTTCGCGAGCGTAGTTTTCGATACCTGCAACCACCAGCGAACTGTAACCATCACCGATTTCATGCGCAATCACGCCCACAGTGTAGGTCTTCTTTTTCCTGAGCGAGCGGGCAAAAAAATTGGGGCGATAATCGAGTTCACGCGCTGCCAGGCGAATACGGTCCCTGGTTTTTTGCGGAATATGTTTCGAAGAAGGAGCGTTGTTGAGCACCGCCGAGACGGTTCCAGGGGTGAGGCCAACGTGATCCGCCACGGATTTCAGGGTGACTACGCCGTCCGCGCGCTCGTCCGTCTTCTTACCTTCTCCCATAGTTCATCTCCCCAATCGCGGTCTGGCTTGAACCCATTGGGAATGAGCTGCAACCTTATGCTTACGTATGGTACAAAGGCAACCAACCGGGAGCGTCCTGGTGGACGTGGCTCTATTCCTCGATGCTGCCGCCGGGGAGCGCCAACTGGTCCTGGGCTGCGGCGAAATCGATGGAGGAGAGATCATCCACTTCGGAACCGCCTTCTTCTTTTCCCAGCTTCTTTTGGACTTTCTTTTCCGCTTTTTCGCGGGCCTTTTCCTGCCGCGACCGCTCTTTCAGACGTTTATTGAAACTTGAGCGACTCCGACCAGCCATACAACACCTCCAGAAATGTTCTGTGTCAGTTCACCGTCGCTGGAACGGGACGAGCGTCCCCGTCGATCCCACCGCTGTCTTGGCGAAGTCCTACCAGCGAGGCTCGCGAGGCTGGCGCGCGTGTCCCTGGTAGTCGTCGCGGCCGCCGCCACCACCCGAAGAGCGTCCACCACCACCGGAACGGCCCCCGCCACCCGGGCGGCCACCACCACCGCCGGGCCGGCCGCCGCCAAAACCTCCGCTGCGCTCGGTCTTGGGACGAGCCTCATTAATGTTCAGGGCGCGGCCGCCGAGCTCTTTGCCGTTGAGGGCGGCAATGGCTTTTTCGGCTTCGCCGCTATCCGACATTTCGACGAACGCAAATCCGCGCGAGCGGCCCGTATCCCGGTCCGTGACAATGCTGACCTGGTCAATTTTTCCGTGCGGCTCGAACAACGCCCGCAACTCCGCTTCGGTAGTACTGTGGGGGATGTTGCCAACAAAAAGCTTCTTCATGGTGCTTCCTTTTTTCTTCGTGAAACCGATTGCGAACGTTTTTCGAAAACCTGAAACCGTCCCGGAAATATTTCGTCCCGGAACTTACTTCTGCGCGCTCGACGCAAGAGCAGGGCTCTTCTTGCCAGCCGCAGCTTTTTCCCCAGTGACTCCCGCCGCCTGCAGAAGTTGCCGGATTCCCTCGCGGCGCGCGATATTTTTCTTCCGTTCCCGATTGAACCGGGCTTTGTCACCATTGACTCGCGACATTAGTAATTCTCCCTGTTTAAGTTGGCAAGCAATTATACCTGCTGGCCCCGAAAGTACGAAAACCTTGCGAAAATGGCCGCGTAGGATAGACGCCCTCGTCTATCCAGCAAGCGCGCCCGCTTTCTCCCGTAGGAGTCCGCACCACTTACAAAGGTGGGTGCGCCACTTGCACCGTCGGGCTGACAGCGAGCTCAAGCTCGCGCAGACGAGGCGTCCGCGCCCACGTAATTTCGGGTTGGTAAATGCATTGGGATTTCACTCGCCCTCGTTCTTGGCCTGTCTGTTATACTTTGAGAGCGTTTGATTAGAATCGGTTGTTGAGCAGATTCTTGCTTTTCAGCTAGTCCTGCCCTTAGTACCACCGATCTCCTTCCAGCGTAAATCGATCGAAAGGAACACCAGTAACGTATGGCAGAACAAGGAACAGTCAAGTGGTTTAACGACGCCAAAGGCTATGGCTTCATCAGCCGGCAGAGCGGCGAAGATGTTTTTGTGCACTTCTCGGCAATCCAGGCCGGCGGCTTCCGCAGCCTGCAAGAGGGCCAGAGTGTAGAGTTTGAAGTCACCAAGGGACCGAAGGGTTGGCAGGCTGAGAACGTTCGCCCGTTGTAAGGCGGAAACATCCGAATAGAACGCGTGCCCGCAACCACCACCATGGACGGGCACGCGATCACAATCAAGACAAGTACGCGGAACGCGATCCCGATTGGAGTTTCCCGAATGCAGGATGATTCGAAGGGTTCGTTTGCGGTTATCCGCCACAACATCAGGACCTACGAGTCGGGTGGCGTAGTATCCGTAGTCAAGGGCCGCACCAATGCGGAGACCGCCCTCATGCAGTTTGAACGGGGCCAGAGTTCCGACGATCGCCACCTCGGATGGCGCTATTTTCTGGAAAAGACCGACATGAAGGCAGGCATGGACCCGGCGGAAGCCACCAATCTGCGCCAGACCCGCCTGGAGGTCCGCGAGTCTGAAGCCCAACAAGTCCCCGAGCAGAATGTTTTTCCTTCCCGCAACAATTGAGCCGCTGACCCGGTTCGGCTATGTTTGTTGTCCCTCCAATGCGCATAGAATAGTTCCCTTGTCTGATGACAGCAATTTCGTCCCTCTGCTCGTGCTCCAGAGTAGCGGGGTGGTGGTCATCCTTGCCCTGGTTACTTTCTGGCCGGGCGATTGGAATCTGGCGCGCTGGGTAGGATTGGCCATTACCGTTCCGGCCGCGGTCCTCCTCCTTGTGGCCCGTTATCAGTTAGGAAGATCATTCGCAATCACTCCGCAAGCCCGCGAACTGGTTACGCGCGGAGTGTACTCAAGAATCAGAAACCCCATGTACGTGTTCAGCGCTTTACTGGTTCTGGGCCTTGTGCTCTCGCTACAGAAACTAATTCTTTTTGTGATTCCAGTCATCATCGCTCCGGTGCAAGTGATCCGCGCACGCCAAGAAGCCAGGGTTCTGGAAGAAAAATTCGGAGACACTTACCGCGAGTACAGAAAAAAGACCTGGTTCTAGCCGCCTGCCGGGCCTGCGCGTGATATTTTGGCATGGCATTAATGGTGGTCATATTGAACAAGAAACATTGGGAGCTATGAAACGAGTCACAGCACTGTTCGCGTTCGCGCTGTTCACCGTCTTTCTAGTGGCGGAGTCTGAACCCAAGATTGAGCCTTTGCCCGTCCCCCTCTCAAATAGTGCGGTCACCAGTGTCAAAGTCAATGGAAGGCCATTGCTTTTTGTGTTGATGGGCATGGGCGCGAACAAAGCCTGGAATGGCGTGAGCACCTCGGCCTACGGCACCAATACGGATTATGGCAACTGGACGGAAGTCCGCCCGGTTCCCGGAGCAGTAGGACGAATCGGGGCAGCCGCGGCCGGCGTCCATGAGCAGATGTTTCTGCTGGGTGGCTTTGTCGTCGATGCCCAGGGCGGAGAAACCGCCGTCTCCAGCATGGAGATTTATGATCCAGTGAACAAGAGATGGTATCGCGGACCGGACGTTCCGCTTGCGGTGGCAGATTCCGTAGTGGGTGTTTACCACGACCGCTACATTTACTTGGTCGGCGGGTGGTCAAGCAACGGCGTGGTGCGAGCGGTCCAGATTTATGATGTGGAAAAACAGAAGTGGCTGCAGGGGACGGCCGTTCCGGGTGAGCCGGTCTTCGGTCACGCCGGCGCCATCGTTGGCGACACCATCATCTACATCGATGGCGCTCGTAAGAATCCGGATGGCGAGCGGCCGGGGTACATTCCGTCTAAAGATTGTTGGATGGGACGGATCGATCACAGAAACCCGACTCACGTCGAGTGGAAGAAGATCGCGGACCATCCCGGTAATGCGCGCTTTCACATCGCGGCTGGGGGCTGGGACCAGGATAAAGATGAAATGGTTTACTTTTCCGGCGGCAGCGATCGCCTCTACGACTTCAAAGGCCTCGGCGACGACGGCAAGCCGGTAGAACCCTCCCCGCTGACCTTTGCTTATAACTTGCGTGCTGACAAATGGGAATCCATCATCGAAAACACACCCGAGCCCGCGCTGGACAGCCGCTTCATACTGGTGACTCCGCAGAGATTAGTGACCTTCGGCGGAATGGAAAAAGGCGAAGTCACGGCGCGAGTGAACCAAATGCCGAAGCCCGCGAAGAAGAAATAGGTTTGTCATTTAGAAATATGCTGCAGAAAAGAACGGGAAGGGCCCGACTTATAGTAGGGCCGTTAAGCCGTTGGATTTATGAACGCGCTTGACCACCTGGTGGCTGACGTGAATGCAAAGAAAAGCTGTGATCACCGACCTCGCCATTCCCACCTTTACAGAAAACGTAAAGGTGGGCCATTACCCAGTCAGGATCGCGGATGAGCCTTTAACACCCCTTCACCAGTACGAGGTTCGTGGCCTTTTCGCCATCAAAGACAACCATCCATGAACTCTCCCCAATGAAGAGCACATCCTTGTCCTTCCAAGCCGAGTTTTGATAACACCCTCTGAGATACGGCGAGGCCTCCGCAGGCGACAGAAGCGATCTGAACTTGTCTCGCAACTGCGCCTTCGTTTTGCCCACCACAAGTTTGTCTCTGTTGCGGTCGCCAACCATCGTGCCGGTCGCTTCGTCAAAATTCAGTTTGTAGAGGTCGGCCTTCCAGAGAACGTACTTAATGCTCTTAGGGTCGGGCGATGGATATGTTAACGCCCAGCCTCCGAAGAAAATTACAACAACCACGACGATAATCACGGATATCAGCATGCGGCGTCTCATCAGTGCTCCTTGTTCCCGATACTTATTCGCGTGCTCATTTCTCCACCGTGATCAGCCAGTCCGAATCCAATCGCGTGCAATTTGCAGACGTAGTTTCCGTCTTCTCGAAATTGATCTGCGAAAACGCCGCAAAATAAGATGGGATATCCTGGGCATCAAGGAAATGCTGCACCGTCCCCAACTCGTTCGTATCCGCGATGTCGAGTTGAAAAGTGTTGTGCCCCAGTTCCCTGCCTTTTCCAAAGCGATAGTCGTCGAGGGTCCGCAAAACGATGAACGCCTTCCCACCCGGAGCGAGCACCCGGTGCACCTCAGCAATGGCCTGTTTCATTTCGTCACCAGTTCCGTAATAAAGCACCCCAAAACTGAGCACGACCTTAAAGCTGAAATCTGCGAACGGAAGAGCGAGCATGGAAGCCTGGACCAGATGGTGTCGTGAGTGGGTCGCGCAAAGCCGGTGACGCGCATGCTGCAAACCAAGGAACGAGGTATCGACTCCATAAGCCTCAAAGCCCAGGTCCGCAGCCAGTTTGCAATGTCGACCCGCCCCCACTCCTATATCCAGAAAACGCGCGCCTCCCTTTTGGAGAAACGCGCGGCATCCGAGCAGAAAACGCACAACGTGATCGTTGGGATACTGAGGCCGGAAGCGTGGATTCTTGTGGAGTTCGTCCCAATGCGACGAGGCGTCCGTCATGCGACCTCACCTTGCTCTTGCCAGTACCAGCGTGACATCGTCGGGCTGCTCGTTGGCGCCGATCCAGTCATCCACAGCAGCGGTGACGATTTCGCTGATGCGCGCCAGCGGCAGGTCCCGGTTCTCCTGCACCAGCTCAATCAGCCGTTGCTCGCCGAATTCGCCGAAATCATTTTCCGGCTCGGTCACTCCGTCGCTGTAAGCCAGGAAGATCTCGCCCCGCCGCAACTGCACCGAACTCTCCTCGTAGCTGCAATTGTCAAACAGGCCCACCACCGTTCCGCCGCGGTCCAACCGGCGCATGGAGCCATCTTCGGCAAGGATCAATGGCGGCAGGTGCCCGCCGTTGCTGTAAGTGAGCTTTCTCTGTTCTCCGTCATAAACTCCGAGAAATAACGTGGCATATTTTTCCATCGGCGTACTCTGGTAGAGCTGATGATTTAGCAGAGCCAGCAGATTTCCCGGGGAGACTTCTGCCCCTTGCCGCCGCGCCCCAAGCATGGGGCCCGAACCTAGACCGGCGCCCATCGCGACCGCCTCCTGCAGAATCGGAACTCCTTCCAGACTGTAGGCGCGCACCGCCGAGTGGATGGTGGCCATCAGCAGCGCGGCCGAAATCCCTTTGCCGCTGATGTCGCCCACCGCCAGCAGCAATTTTTCGGTGTCCACCTTCAGGAAGTCGTAGTAGTCCCCGCTCACCGTGCGGGCGGGCCGGCAAAAACCGTGTACTTCCAGCGCCGCCAGTTGCGAAATTTGCCGCGGGTAGAGTTGTTCCTGCACTTCCTGCGCGATCGCCAACTCATTTTCCAGCCGCTGTTTCTGTTTCTGTTCTTCGATCAACTGCTCCAGTGACGCGGTCATGGAATTGAACGAATTCGCCAGGGTGGACAACTGATCGGAGGATTGGATGGGAATGCGATGGCTGAAGTCGCCGCGATTGATATGTGTGGTGGCTTCGTAGAGCTCAGCGACCGCGCCGGTCACGGTTCGGGTGAGACGCGTGCCAATCCAGAGGGCAAGGAGCTCGATCACAGCAAAAAAGATAGCCACTCCCAGCAGCATGAACTCAACCGTCGACGCGAAGTCGCCGGTAGCCTCAAATAGACGCTCGCGCAGCTTGGAGACCCGGGTGCGCACGGAAATCGCGGCCGGATTCGAGGTGTCCCCGGTTTCCCAATTCACCACGTCGACCGACGTGGGAAATGTTACCGGCAGATCCAAAGTGTTATACGGCGGGGGCACCGCACCCGCGCTGTACGTAGGGATGTCCCCGTTATAAAGCGTGACTTCCCCCAAATCGCTGGCCAGGCCCTGCAGCAGACGCTGATCGAGAGGTTCGCCGGAGATCACCGTAAGCTTTCCGCCATTCACCGGGATTGTTTTGGCCGCGCGCAGGAAGAGCTTGTCTTTTTCCCGCATCACTCCGCTGAACGATTCCGGCAAATGGGAGGGCCAGACCGGCGGCGGGGACTCGACTCCAGCCGGAGAACTGTCCAGTACGACCTTGCCGTCGAGCCATATGTGTACCTGACGAGCGGCCCAGGCTTTCTCGCTTCGCCGCAGGCCATCGACCAACGCCGCCTCAGGGCTAGCGCCGCGCTCCATCCGAACCGCGATTCCGAGGGTTAGGGCGGAATTGGCGGCGTTCAGGCTCTTAAGTTTCGAATCCAGTCCTGTGGTTACGACAAATGCGGCGAACTGCCCGGCGAACAAATAGAAGGAAAGGACGGTAAGCACCACCAGCAGGACCACCGGGATCAGACCGAAAAACACATAGGTGACGATTAAACGGTTGCGCAGCCGCCACAGCATCTTGACTCTCACCCAGCGAATCGCCAGGATCAGGAAAAGGAGCGCCACGACAAAACTTAGAAAAGTGACCCAACCACCGAGACCTTGTCCCGAGGAGGGTCGGAACCATGCGAAGGTCTCCTGCAGCAAGAACAGAAGTAGGTCGAGGCCCAAGAGATACCAGGTGATGAACGCCAGCTTGCTGGTGGGCAGCAAGCCCGCTTCGCTCAATCGCAGTCGCAGATAGCGATAAGGCAATGCCATGGGTAATAGGGAATTATAGATGGAGACAGCCGGGCATGGCTGGATTGTGGAGGGGAGGCCTCAGGCAGCGGGTTTCGGGCTCAGGATCGAAACTAAAGAGCGCCTGAACTACTTTCGTTTAGTGATGACGAAGTGCGTTGTGTTGGGAGTGGAAAGGTGTTCGCTGCATTGATAGCCGAGCTTCGCTGCGTCTATATTTTCCAAAAGGCATTCTCCTGAACCGAGCAGGATGGGTGACATGGCCAAGTGCATTTCATCGATCAGCCCAGCGCGAAGGTATTGCCGGATCGTAGCTACCCCGCCTCCCAAGCGGACATCCTGGCCCTTTGCAGCGTCAACCGCTTGCTTCAGCGCAGCGTGAATGCCCTCAGTCACAAAGTGAAAGACCGTGCCTCCACTCATGCTGATGGATGCACGTGGGTGGTGGGTGAGCACGAAAACGGGAGTGTGGTACGGCGGATTTTCGCCCCACCATCCCTTCCAGGCATCGTCTGGCCAGGGTCCGCGCACCGGCCCGAACATATTTCGGCCAAGAATCCACGCTCCGATATTATTGAAGCCTTGGGCGGCAAAGTCATCATCAATCCCCGTGGCGCCCCCATCCTGGCCATGCATCTGTCGAAAGGTGCGTGTGCCAAAGACCCATTCGTGCAGCGCCATGCCACCCACGCCAAGTGGATTGCCGAGGTCCTGATCAGGGCCGGCACCGTGCCCATCGAGCGAGATCGAAAAGCTGTGGACGCGCAGTCTGGACATAAATTCAGATCTCTGGATAGAAATCAAAGAAGGCATCCAGGCTGGCCTTTAGCTGTTTTTCGATTTCGTCCTTGCTGCCTTCCAGCACATGCATGGTCACGTGAGCGTCGCGTCCATTTTTCAATTTGAGCGTCGCGTCGCCGATTTCAGAAATTTCGTCGGAGGGCAAAAGCCGCAGTCCATAGATGAGGGTCAAATTAGCCATGGCTCAATTCTATTCTCATCGGCCCGCCTGCTAAAATGCGCTGTGCCCAGAAAAACTTTGGCAGCCCTCATTGCTTTCGGCCTCTCGTCGCTGGCTGCGGCGCAACTGCCGTCGCCCTCGCCCTCGCAACCGCCGGTCAAAGTAAACGTGCTCAATGTGTGTTCCCCGTCGCCGGAGGAGCAGCAGCAAATCGCCTCGGCTTTGGCCCATGTTCCCAAACAGCCGCTATTCACGCAGGATTTCGAGGTGGACCGCGGACGTTCGGTGCTCGACCAGAAACCGACATTTATGCAACAAGGAGATACCGCGCAAGTCACCTCGGGCTCCGCTTCGGCCACCTGGGTGCGCATCCGCCGCGATTTTTCCGTGCAAGCCATGTTTTCTACCGTGCAGTATTCTTTCAGTCAAGACGCCAGGAACATGGACGAAACTCTGGTTTTCCGGGTGCGCGATCCGAAAGAGTTCCTTGCGGTTGCCATCGAAGATACGGCTTCGTCGGTGACCACCCCGGCGGCAATGTTAGGCACGAACACGCCTGCGAACCGCATCAAGTTGGAGCGTTTCGGCAAATCGTCAGTGGTACTGGCCCGCTGCCAGGGCACCGAGACCGGCGCTCCGCCCGACCAGAGCGCCTACGAGCCACTTTTTCAGACCGCCACCGCAATCGTCGCGAACTATCGGCACCTGTTGGGTGCCCTTCGCACGGTCCCTGAAGAACTGAACCACGCGGATTTATCAAGGACCACCAGGCCGCCATCTAAGGCTGCGGTCAAGAAACCGGCGGCAGCGAAGTGATGGGACCGAAATTGCGCGGCTGCATCTAAAACGTGTACTTGCAATCTAATGTTTAGCAGCACCTTTCTCTGAATCGACTGGATATGGACAATATTCGCAACGTCGTCATCATCGGTTCCGGTTGCTCCGGACACACTGCCGCGCTCTACTCTGCGCGCGCTAACCTCAAACCGCTGGTGTTGGAAGGCCACGAGCCCGGCGGCCAACTCGCAATTACAACTTTGGTGGAAAATTTCCCCGGCTTTCCCGAAGGCATTCAAGGACCGGAGTTGATCGACAACATGCGCAAGCAAGCGTCGCGCTTCGGGGCTGAGTACCAGCATGGGCATGTGACCAGCGCCGACTTGAGCCAGCGTCCTTTCAAGCTGCACGTGGGCCATCAAGTCATACACACGCGCACCCTCATCATCGCCAGTGGCGCCTCGGCGCGCTGGTTGGGAATCCCAGGCGAGCAGGCCCTCATTGGACACGGCGTCTCCTCCTGCGCCACCTGTGACGGTTTCTTTTTCTCCGGCAAGGAAATCACCGTGATCGGCGGTGGCGATTCCGCCATGGAAGAGGCCATCTTCCTGACCCGATTCTCCCCTAAAGTGACTCTCATTCATCGCCGCGATCAATTTCGCGCCTCCAAGATCATGCTCGATCGCGCCAAGGAAAATACGAAGATCAATTTGCTGACTGACACCATGGTCGAAGAAGTGAACGACGTTGCTAAAAAAGAGGTCACCAGCCTGAAGTTGCGCAATTCCAAGACCGGCAAAGTTTGGGATTTCCCCACCAGCGCCATGTTTCTTGGCATTGGCCACATTCCCAACGCAAAAATCTTTGACGGCCAGCTCGATGCTGATAAAGACGGCTATCTCAAGACCCACAATCACGTGTTCACCCGTGTTCATGGCGTCTATGCCTGCGGCGATGTGCAGGATCGCCGCTACCGTCAGGCCATTACTGCGGCCGGTTCGGGATGCATGGCCGCACTGGAAGTGGAAAAATTTTTGGAAGAACACCCAGAGTAATAGACCTAATACCCTTGTCATCCTGAACGAAGCGTTCTTTGCGTAGTGAAGGACCCATGCACTTCCATTCAATCGCCGTAAGCGCAACATAAAATCCGAGGTGACGCATGCCCGATGTACAAGCAACTTGTCCGCACGTCAAAGAAATTAAGAAAGTAACTCCCAGCGGCGAAGGCTGCAAGGAATGCCTCGAGATGGGCGACACCTGGGTCCACTTGCGGGAATGCCTCATCTGCGGGCACGTAGGCTGCTGCGATTCCTCCAAAAACAAGCACGCCACCAAACACTTCCATAAAACGAAGCACCCCATTATGAAGTCCTTCGAGCCAGGAGAGGACTGGAAGTGGTGCTACGTGGACGAAGTCTTCTTGCCGTAAAGAGAGAAAAATGGGCTCTCCCCAGTTCACCAGCATGAAGTAACCACAAGAGTTGTGACTGTCGTCATCTTCCTGTTCTGGAACCGCAGAGTTAAGCTGCGGTTACGGTGATTACCAGGCCTCGTTGGACTACAATTGCTGCCGCCTTGCTTCTCTTCGGCGCAGTTTTAACATATTCCTTTCATTCGTTTGCGCAGGCCGACCAGGTTGTCGGCAATCGCAAGGTTGTCAACCGGGTGGTTCCTCAATATCCCGTTCTGGCACGCAGCATGAGGTTACGAGGCATCGTAAAGGTGGAGGCCGTGGTGGCCAGCAATGGCGTGGTCAAGACAGTGGAAGTCAAGGGTGGTCATCCGGTGCTAGTCCAATCTGCCATGGACGCGGTCCGGCAATGGAAATGGGAGCCTACCTCGCACGAGTCCAGAGAGTTGATCGAAGTCAGATTCGATCCGCAATGAAGTCCTGCCGGATGGCTTCTCTTTTTAATTGAATTCCATCGTTGTGATACAACGTTCTGTGAGATTCATGCGCGCGGCGTGCATTCATAATTCCAGCTTCTCAGGGATCCCGTGCTAAGGGCGCTCTTTATTTCTCTTTCCGAGAGCCGCGCCCTGCGCTCCATGGCCGAGCGCTCGTCCCTGGGACGGCGGATCTCCAGCCGCTTCGTGGCCGGTACCGGAGTGGAAGATGCACTGCGGGCAGCGCAGACCGTCAATAAAGCTGGCCCCAGCGTTTCCATCGACAATCTCGGCGAGAACGTCACCAACGCAGAAGAAGCGCGCGCCAGCGCCCAGCTTTATCACCAGTTGCTCGACGAGATCTCCTCCCGCCGGCTCAACGCCAACGTCAGCCTGAAGCTCACCCACATGGGCCTCGATGTGGACGAAAAACTCGCCCGCGATCTGGTCACCACGTTGGTGGCAAAGGCCGCCGCCATGATCCCCCGCAACTTCGTCCGCGTGGATATGGAAGGCTCGCCCTATACCCAGCGCACCCTCGATTTCGTGCACGAGCTGCACCGCTTGCCGGGGAACCAGGGCTGTGTGGGCGCGGTGATCCAGTCCTACATGCGGCGCTCCGCGCGTGATGTCGAAAAACTTCTGGCAGAGGGCATTCGGATCCGCCTGTGCAAGGGCGCCTATAAAGAAGCCGAAGATATTGCCTTTCAGGAGAAATCCGAAGTCGACGCCAACTACGTCAAGCTGATGAAAATCCTGATGAAGAGCGGCGCCTACCACGGCCTGGCGACCCACGACGAAAACATCATCAATCAAGCCAAAGCATTTGCCACCAGCGAAAATATTTCCCGCGACGCCTTCGAATTTCAGATGCTCTACGGCATCCGCCGCGATCTGCAACAGCGCCTCGTCCGCGACGGCTGGCGCATGCGCGTGTACATTCCCTTCGGCACCGAGTGGTATCCGTACTTTATGCGTCGCCTGGCCGAGCGCCCCGCCAATGCTTTATTCGTTGCCAGAAACCTGCTGCGGAAGTAGGAAGCTTTCAGCCATCAGCCATCAGCTCTCAGCTAAATCTCGAAATCCACCACAGCTCACGTAGCGACAGCCGCCTCGGCTGTCCGACTAGTTCGAAAAAATGTGTTTTCGAGGTTTAGCTGAGAGCCGACGGCTGATGGCTGCTATTGCGGTGGCCGCGGCACGTTATTCACCGGGGGTTCGGCGGGGGCCAGCGGAAGCTGCGAAGCACCATTCAGGATGTCCCGCTCTTGCGGTGAATACTGGCTGAAGCGTCCGGATTCGATTGCTCGCCGGCGCGCATCGGGCGGCATCGCCCTTAATGCCCGGATAGCATTCTGCACGGCCGGACGGCGGTCCGGTGGCAATTGCTGCATTTCGGAAAACACGCGGCGCGCGCCCTCTTTTTGTTGGGGCGTCAGGTGCTCCCATGTCTCCATCCGGTTCAGCGCCCGCTGCTGCTGTTCCGGAGGCAGGCTGTTGAAGCGCTGTAGGCGCTGCTGGAGCTGCTGCTGGCGCTCAGCCGGAAGCCTGCGGTATTGCGGATCGTTTTCCAATGCTCTCCGTTGCTGTTCGGCAGGCAAGCTTCTGTACTGCCGCAGCCACTGCCCGGAGTGGGGTCCCGGACGGCTATAAAGCTGGTTGGGCGCCCGGTAGGCAGGCTGATTCGGCGAGCGGTTGATCGATGAATTCGGCGCCCGGTAACCGGGGTTCCCCGCCGGTCTGCCTCCAGAATGGCCCGGTGGTCTACTCGCGGAACGACTTTGCGAAGGAGCTTGATGATGTTGATCCCGCGCCATGGCCGGAGCAGCGCAAGCCAGCACCAGTATGCCGGCTGCCATCCACTCCGTTATGTTTTTCCCCCGAAACATTTCTGCACCTTCACCACTACGATTGCTACCGGCTATGGATTCGCCGTCACATCGGACTGTACTTGCAAATCATCCAGTACATCCGAATCGGAATCGGAATACAGATCAAGATTCTTATCCAACGCCTGCAAGTCGCCAACTGCCGTACCCGGCAGAATCTGCGCCACCGGCACATCCGGAGTCTTAACGCCGCCCTTCTCGAATAACGTAACGCCCACCACCATCGCCAGGGCCAGTGACAATGCGAAGGCAGGCCGGCGAACCCAGTGGAACCAGCCCACCGGCTGCTTGGCGGCTTCCTCGTGCACACGCGCGAGCAGGCGCGTATCAAAATACGGGGAGGGCTCGGGGGCCTGCCACTCGTCAAGCAGCGCCATGGTCTGATGAAGCTCGACCAACTTCTCCGTGCATCCCGTGCACGACTGAATGTGGGCGTTCATTTCGGGCGTGGCCGCGTTCAATCCGGCGGCCAGGTCCGGCATCAATTCGCGAATGTCTTTGCAGTTCATAACTGTTCCTTGTTTCCCAAACTTCGATCCCCGAACTTCTTACACAAACTCTTTCAGCTGCTCTCGCAATGTCTCATACGCGCGAAACAGCAGCGACTTAGTGGCGGATTCACTCAACTTCAAAACTTCCGCAATCTGCTTGTAATCCATCTGCTGATACTTGTGCATGGCCACCGCCATTCTCTGCCGCTCCGGCAGTGCCTGCACTTTCTGGCGGATCGCCGCCAGCCGTTCCCGCCGCACGATCTGTTCCTCCGCGCTCATTGAGCCATCGGCCAAGTCCATTGTCTGCCCGGTCTCGGTATCCGGCTCATCCAGATTGACCGTGTTCTCCGGACGCTCATGCCGGGTGTCGCGCGCGTGATTCACCGCCAGGTTGGTCGCGATGCGATACAGCCAGGTCGTAAACTTCGCGCTGGCTTCGTAACTCTCCCGCGAACGATACACTCGCAGAAAAACTTCCTGCGCCAGGTCTTCCGCAACCGCAGAATTATGCGCCATGCGGAACATAAAACTCACCATCGGGCGGCGATATTTCTGCACCAGATATTCGAAGGCCGAGTCATCCCCGGTTTTCACCCGCAGCATGATGTCGGCATCGGTCGTGGTTTCGCCGGACACGACGGGCGCTACCTCTGCGGCAGGGGCACCCGCCATCCCGAGCAACCCGCGATCCATGGCAATGCTGCTCACACTTGAATGAACCCGTTCCGGGGCCGGAAGTTGCGCTTCTTCTGCCCCCAGCGGGGGCCCGGAAGTCCCTTCCGCAGAGGAAGGTACAGGCGTTTTGGCGGGTTTGCTGTTGCCGGCCATCGAGACTCCCGGGAAATCCTCCAGGAAGGCCGTTTTCAGCCTGTTCCCCGAGCGATCTCCCGGATTAGGCTAACACGGCCAAGGTCACAGAAAACTGTTCATTTGCTACAATATAGCGGCTGGTTCCCAACGGGCGCTTAACTCAGCGGTAGAGTGCCACCTTCACACGGTGGAAGTCATAGGTTCGAATCCTATAGCGCCCACCATTGAAAATCCTGCAGTAACGCGGCTGAGATGACCTCGGTTTTGCCCTGGGCCAGCCGATTCCCTCGTGATATAGTTCCCGCCGTTATGCACCGTTTTGCTTGGATTGCATGCCTGATTTGCCTGGGATTGAACCTGTCTTTGCGCTCCCGGGTCCAATCGGCCGACGCAAAGCCCGACGCTGCGAAAGTCCCGGCATCATCCGAGGATCCAAATTCGCCGCCAAGTTCTGGAGCGTCTGCGTCCTCTCCTTCCGTTTCGAATTCCCCTACTTCGAGTGCTGACAGCTCTTCTGCCGGTGACTCGACCAAGCTGGAACCGCTCGAGATGCAAAAGGCTATCTATCCTCTTGAGGCACGGCAACAAGGAATCCAGGGGGCGGTCCTGTTGAAAGTGTTGGTCTCCGAAACCGGTGACGTGGATAGTGTTGAAGTGGTCAGCGGTGACCCAGCACTTACCCAGGCTGCGCTTGATGCCGTCAAGCAGTGGAAGTTCAAGCCATTCATCAAGAACGGAAAGCCGGTGAAGGCGTCCGCGAAGATTCCGGTGAACTTTGCACTGCCGCCTCCGGGCGGTGTCGTAGTACCGATCCAGATGGGGCGGGTATCACAGGGAATGTTGGTGCATCGCGTGGAACCGGAATACCCCGCCATCGCCAAAATGAACCACATTCAAGGCTCAGTGGTCCTGCAGGCATTAATCAGTAAGGAGGGACGGGTTACCAACCTGACCCCGATCTCGGGTCCTTCCGTCTTATTCCCGGCATCCATTGCAGCTGTACAGCAATGGCGCTATAAGCCGTATATTTTCAACGGCGAGCCGGTCGAGGTAAAGACGACGATCACGGTGAATTTCCTGCTGAAGTCGCCACGATAATCCGCGGCAGGAGTGCCCCGGTGCGCCGCCGATATGCGCGGAATTCCGACCCAAAATGGGACTCCAATAAATCTTCCTCCTGGCGAAAGCGAATCGTCACAAAAACCACGGCGACTAGCAGAATCGGCAAGGCCAACATGCTGGCGAACACCAGCGCAAAACCCGGCGCTGCCAGCAAGAGACTTAGATAAAGCGGGTGTCGGATCACTCCGTAAATGCCCGACTGCACCAACTGGTGGTCATCCTGCAAGGTCACATAGGCGCTGAACCAGCGTCCGAGTTTCCCTAACGCCAGCAGGCGCACCGCGATCCCAAGGCAACACATCGCCAAACCGAGATAGCGGAGGGCAGGGCTGCCAGTGAACGTAAGAATCTGCCGTCGATCGGCGAAAGGCAGGAACCAGACCAGGAAGAGTGAAGCCAGAGCTAGAGCCAGTAAGACCAAAGTTTGACCGCCGACCAGCGAACGTCCTCGACGCAGCGGTTGCAGATCGAGTCGAAGCAGCAAGGCCGATCCGGCACCCAGAATCAAAGCCACCATCAATCCGGCGCGGGCCGGATGGCTGAAGAAACCAGCCCAGTCATTCCATCCCCATCCCACCATCAGCAATGCCAGGACGGGAATGAGTTGGGCTGCCAATATCGCGAGTCTCTGCATGATGAGGGGGTTCGAAAAAGCGCTCGAACCATGTTTCCAGCATCTCATAATCGCGGGTGCTCGTATCCCCGCTGGCGGCCCGGGCGGCTTGCGGTTTATTCTGATTTCATGGAATCTCCCCTTAGCTCGATTCGTCCCAAAGCCAGCGTGCCGCCTATTCCGATGGGCTGTCTGACTGCGCTGTTTCTTCTGCCCCTTAGAATTTTGCTCCTGCCGGTGACCCTGCTCGTCCGGCTTGTGACCCAGGCGACCGGCCGGGGGTGGTAACGGTTGTATCGATCATTCCTTCCAGTGGTTCACCTGCTTCCGTAACCCAAGAGGAGCCCAGGCCGCAGATAGTATTTCTGGTGTAAGAGATTTGTCAAAAAGTGCGCTATGTACATCTTTCATGGACCACTACGAATCCATGGTGAGATACGACTTATTGTTCCTGTTGGAGGAATTCCGTGGCCCGTTTGCTTAAGTGTGCGAGCACTGTCCTATTTGCCTTCATCGCGCTGCTTTCTCTTGCCCAGGACGCGCCCCAAAGCCGCATCGTGCATGCCATCGACAACGCCCAGTTCGCGGCCCTTCGCGGTACGGCGCATCCTTTGGCCAGGCCCGGGTTCGACCGCGGCCGGGTCGAGGGAAGCATGTATCTCCAAGGGGTGTCGATGGTATTCAAGCCGTCGCCAGCTCAGCAACAGGCGTTAGAAACGTTGCTTGCCGAACAACAGGACCGCACCTCGCCTAACTATCACAAGTGGCTGACTCAGGAACAATTTGCCGATCGCTTCGGCATGACGCAGGCGGACATCGCGAAAGTTTCGGCATGGCTCGTGTCGCAGGGCTTCACTGTGGATAGCGTGGCTCGCGGCCGCACCTGGATCACATTTTCCGGGACCGCCGCTCAGGTCGCGTCCGCTTTTCACAGCGAAATCCACCGATATGACGTCAACGGCCAGAAGCACTTTGCCAACGCCGGGGAGCTTTCCGTGCCGGCGGCTTTTTCTAACGCGGTTCTGGGCTTCCGCGGTCTCGATGACTTCCGCCCGAGGCCGCACCTCCACACGCCGTCTTCTCCGAAATACACTTCAAGTTCTACCGGCCATCACTTTCTGGCTCCCGAAGACTTTGCCACGATCTACAACTTGAATGAGCTCTACGACCTGGGAATCGACGGCACTGGACAAACGATTGCTGTGGTAGGCGACAGCGACGTCACTCTCAGTAACATTGCAACTTTCCGTACGCTTTCCGGTCTGTCGGCAACCCTTCCCACCAAACTTTTGGTTCCCGGTAGTGGCAGTGCCGTGGTACCCAGCGCGGACGAACAGATCGAGGCCTATCTTGATCTGGAGTGGTCTGGGGCGGTCGCCAAGAATGCAACCATTGTCTACGTGTATGTGGGCAACAACTCCCTTAACGGCCCGTGGGATGCGCTGGCATATGCGGTAGACAACACCAATCACGATGTCAACGCCCAGGTGATCAGCACCAGCTTCGGATTTTGCGAACCACAACTTCCGGGCAGCTTCGCCAGCCAACTGCAGGCATTGGCGCAGTTTGGCAACTCGGTAGGAGAGACCATTACCGCCGCGTCTGGCGATAGCGGTGCGGCTGATTGTGACAACGGGGCGACTGCGACCCAGGGTCTGGCGGTTGATCTTCCTGCCGGGGTGCCCGAAGTCACCGCCGTAGGCGGGAGTGAGTTCACGGGAGATAGCACTAACGGAGCCAACACCTATTGGAACGGCACCAACGACGGCGACAACGGATCTGCCATCGGTTACATTCCCGAAGAAATTTGGAATGACACCAGCATACAAGGAGCGCTGGATGCCGGCGGCGGCGGGGTAAGCGCAGTTTTTGCGAAGCCCAGCTGGCAAGCCGGCGCAGGTTTTGTGAGCAGCGGCCGCAATGTTCCGGACGTCACTCTGAGCGCCTCGAATGATCACGATCCTTATCTGCTCTGCACCGGCTCCAACAATGTTAGTGGGGACGGGCTGTCGTCCTGTACCAATGGGTTCCGGGACGCTGACCAGAACCTGGATCCGGTCGGCGGAACGTCCGCCGGAGCGCCTACTTTCGCTGCCATCGTGGCCCTGCTCGACCAGGCAGTCGATCCATCAGGACTGGGAAACGTGAACATGGAGCTCTATCCGCTGGCGGCGAGTTCGCCCAACGCCTTCCACGACATCACTTCCGGCAATAATCTCGTGCCTTGCGCATCTGGAACTCCGACGTCCGATCCAGTTGCGCTGCGTTGTCCCACTTCCTCCCCATTCCAAATCGGCTACACCGCCGGCACGGGGTATGATCAGGCCAGCGGACTCGGCTCGGTGAATGCTTTTAACCTGGTGACGAACTGGCCCGGGTTTTCCAACACGGCTACATTCGCCGTCGGAGCCAGTACGGTGACCATTGCTTCTCCCGGAAACCCCGGTTCCTCGACCGTCACCGTGGATGCGCTAAACGGTTTCAATGGGACGGTTGACCTGAGTTGCACGCCGCCGGCCGCCAGCACGGCGCTGATTACATGCTCTATTCCAGCCTCGGTCATGGTCAATGGTTCAAACACCACGGCGACTTTGACGATTAACACGACCGCCGCGCACGCCGTCCCGGGAACTTCTTCACCTATGAACCATTCCAAGAGATTTGACTGGTTCGCCGTCAGTGGCGGAGGCATGCTGGCGGGTGTCCTCTTGATGGGGGTTCCTGCGCGCCGCCGAAAATACACAGCCATGTTTGGAGTGATCCTCCTGGCGTTCATGGTGACGGGCGTTGGTTGCGGTGGGGGCAGCAGCAACACGGTGCCAGTCAATCCCGGCACTCCGGCGGGCCACTACGTCGTAGGGGTCACAGCGGTCAGCGGCAGCATCACGCGCACACTCAATGTTTCTGTCACTGTGCAGTAGTACGCAATGGTGATTCGTTCTGACGCCGATTCCTGCTTTGCGTGCTTAGCGTCGACTTTGCGACCTTCGCGGTTAAAAAGCTTTTGACCGCAAAGAGCGCCGAGGGCTCGCAAAGGGCGCAAAGACCGCCCACGAATTTCACCTCCGTCTTGGATAGTGAGGAAATCCACAACCCGATAAAGTCTGCGCCAAAATTTGCCGATAGACCAAGGGTGACCGCTCCCAACTCTGCTCTCATCCCTGCCGGCGGCAAGGCGCCCGCTCCGGGCTCGCGTTTTGTCGCCCGGCAGCCCATTCTCACCGGCGACGAGAAAGTCTTCGGCTACGAACTGCTGTTTCGCGACGGGATCGAAGACTTCTTCCGCAGCAGCGATCCCGAGGCCGCGTCCCGGAGCACGCTCGACACCTCCATCCTGATGGGACTCGACATACTGTGCGATGGCAAGCGCGCCTTCATCAATTGCACCCGCGAAGTGCTGTTGAAGGACTATGTCACGCTCCTGCCTTCCGCCCAGACCGTTGTCGAGATTCTGGAAATTGTTCCCGCCGATGATCTGGTCAAATCCGCGTGCCAGCGCCTCAAAGAAGCCGGCTATCTGATTGCTCTGGACGACTTCGTGGTTGACGATCCGCGGGAACCGCTTACCGAGTTGGCCGACATCATCAAGGTGGATATGCTGCGCACGCCCTTCGACCAGGCCGCCGCCATGGTCAAGCGCTATGGGCCCTGGCGCAGCCGCCTGCTCGCCGAAAAAGTTGAGACCCGGGAAGAGTTCCTGGCCGCAAAAAAGGCCGGCTTTGTCTATTTCCAGGGCTATTTCTTTCGAAAACCCGAGTTGATGCAGGCGCGCGAGATCCCCTCCAATCGGTTGAACTATGTGCGCATGTTGCAGGCGGTCTCCCGCCCTGAGCTGGATCCGCGAGAGGTGGAGGACATCATCAAGAGCGAGGCCTCGCTGTGCTACCGTTTGCTGCGCTACTTGAATTCCGCCGTGTTCGGGTTCGCCAATGAAATCCACTCGGTGCGCCATGCTCTCTCCATGCTGGGAGAACGGGAAGCCCGCCGTTGGATTCGCCTGGTGGCCACGCTCGCCGCCGGGCAGAATAAATCCAGTGAACTGGTGCTTTCCGCGTTGGTTCGCGCCCGCTTTTGCGAACTGCTGGCGCCGAAGGTGCCGCACGGCGATTCCGATCTGTTCCTTATGGGCCTGCTCTCCATGATGGACGCCATTCTGGAAACTCCCATGGACAAAGTGCTGGAGAGAATTCCTATCGATCAACAGACCAAAGCGGCGCTATTGGGCGGAACCAGCTCGTTGCGGCCACTCTATCAACTGATGCTGGCCCGCGAATCGGGCGACTGGGAAAACACCGGCGCCCTAGCCACGCAACTCCATCTCCCCGAAACCGAAATTGCCGAAAGCTATTGGCAAGCCATGCAGTGGGCGCGGCAAGTCAGCGGCGCGTAAGGGCCATCAACATCACACCGAGGGTGCCCCGTCCTTCTCGCGTTCTTTGCGAGAGGGCGGGGACCACGGAAGCGGGAAGCGAGGTCTTTTAATCACCGGCGCCGAGTCCATCGGCACCTTGTGGTCACTGGGCCTCAGTCCACCGTCGTCACACTACTGTTCCCATTCTTGTGGCGCTCGGCGATGCTGGTAGGAAGGCCGGGCGCTCCCAGCAACGAACTCGCATAGGCGACTTTCTGAAAGGTCTCAATCTCCGGATCGGAGATCCCCGCGATGACTTCCAGCGCCACGTCCGGCGAAATCTTGCCCGCAATCTGTACGCACTTGCGCCACAGACTGGTCGAGGGCCACGTTCCCTTGAATGCCTGGTTGGGATCATCGGGATCATTGTCGCGGGCGTAAAGTTTTTCAGCGATCTTGAGCAGTCCCTTCAGGGCTTTTTTCGCGCCCTCTTCGTCACCCAGATCGAGATAACTCTGGGGCACTTTGTCGAGCGTTTGCGCCTGCGACGGCGATAGCTGGTCTTCCAATTTCACGATCTCATCGAGCGCAGCCTTGGCGACAATCAGATCTTTCTTTGCGGCGCTCTGCGCAATGGCTTCGAGCGCACTCACCCGGGGAGAGGAGAAGTCTCCATAGGCGTCCGAAAGCGGCAAGGTCAGGGCATCGGTCAGAGCTTGTTTGGGGTCGGTTTCAGCCTCGCTGATCACCGCATTCTTCTGCTTGTCGATTCCCATCTGGGCCTCTTGTTTGGCCTGAAACTCCGCATTCCGCGTCGGGTTGCCGCCCATTCCTACGCTCATCATCGTCGGTCCTGGGTTCCCGTTCTTCCCCGCCGAAGGATCTCCATAGGCCGAAGGATTCACGGATTTCATGCCGTTGGGAAAGCGTTGCAGGTCGGCCTGCATCTCCGCGTTATCTTGCAGCAAACTGTCGGCGCGCTCTTTATCCAGTTCTTCCAGCACCGGCAGCAGTTGGAACAAGCGCAGTTCATAAGTCGAGTTTAAAGAAATGCTGCCTTGTGCGGTTGTCATGCTGATTTGCCAGGGGAATGCTTTGTCTGACTTAGCTTCGTCCAGCACCTTATCAATCGCTTCCAAAACCAGCCCGGATGGCAGATGGTTCCAGCAGCGCACGATCAGCATGCCAATATCCTGGGTCCCTCCCGTGGTGCCGTTTTGTTCAAAGTTGTTGAGTGCCTGGTCGAAAATGGTGAGCCGGTCGGCAGCCCGCTCGTCGGGGAGCGCGACCAGGAGATCGGTCGCCGCCCCGTAGGGATAGTCTTTCTGGTCGGAAATCGCGGTAAGCAACGCTTCAGCGCGATCGAAGCTTTTCTTGCCGACATGATACTCGACCAGCTGCGCCCCCATCTGCCTCCGCACCGCAGGTTCGGCACGGGGAAGAAGCTTCTCGGCGGCGTCTGCGGACTGCTGCAATATCCTCGACAGAATGCTTTCCTGTAGCCAGCCTTTGATGCCGCAGGGCTCAGTTTCGCTGACCGGGCAGCTTTCCGGATTACTGGAATTGTTTTCAATCGACTGCGTGACCAGAAAAGCGCTGCGCAGCAAAGCATCTTTTTTCGCCGGGGAAAGAGTCGTGTAGGCATTGGACACTTGCCACAGCACGAATGCCCGCATGTCCGGTTGCAAGGCGGCCGCTTCGGTTTGCGCTGCCTTGAGTAGTCGTAGTCCCTGTTGCTGAGTTGGCGTTAGTTTGGGAGCAGGCTTCTTAACGGCCGCTCGCTGAGACGTGTCCGAATGTGCGGGCTTGATTTGCAGATTGTCTTGGGCGTAGGTAGAGACAAGAAGAACCAGGACAGCACCGACGAAACCGGCGTACTCACTATGGCGCGCCACAGATCGGAGGTCGAAACGCGAAGTAAGAAACGGCATACGGCGCGTCCCCGGTGGACGACCAGATTATAACCTCTACCGGACGGTCACCGTGACGGTGGCGGTGGTTCGACCATACTGATTTGTGGCGTAGAGAGTGTAGGTCGTCGTTTGTGCGGGAGTGACGGTTACACTATTGCCGCGCAGGGCCCCGATCTGGGGAGAGATCACAAAATAATCGGCGTTGGCAGCCTGCCAGCTTAGCTTCACGGATGAACCGGCGCTGACGGTGGTCGAGTCCGCCGTGAAGCTGCTTATAGCCGGGGCGGAACCTTGTGGGACGTTGGAGGCAGTGTAGATCGGATCCATCTGTACTACTTCAAAAGCAGAAGCCGGGACTTGCCCGAGATTGTGCAGCTCGTCGTTGTCCCAGCGATCATCGGGAGCGCCGCTGAGGTACATAGAGCTGCCGTTGTCGGCCATGATCATGCCGTATTTCTTGAGCGCGGTCAGGATGACCTGCACATTGGTTGAGAACGGCGAGATGTCGTAGTTGGCCTTCAACCGCAGCCGCATGCCCATCGGCGCAGCCAGGGCATTCGACGAGTTCGCTGCCCAGTGCGAGGCTGGAGGAACGAAAGCCGCCTTACTATTTTGCAGGGTGAAGCGGATAGCATGTGGGATCTGGCCGGCGGCCACTTCGTCATAGCGAATCAGGCCAGGGAAAATTGGCAGGCCGGCGGCGTCGGCGGATGTCCATGTCCAAGGCCGCTGTTCGCCGTTCTCCAGGTCCCAGACTGCGGCAGAGTCTGCGTTCCAGCTGCCGTCGCTGTTGGGATAGGAACTGTCGAGTTCATAAAGAAAACAATTGTTGCTATCAATGACCAGCACGTGCCGATCGCCGCTGCCGGGATTGGGATAGCCTTCGATCGGAGCGAACGCGGGGATTGGCATGGGGCCGGGATCGCTCTCGTCCCCATAGGCGGTGAAGTGAATCGCCGACATACCTTGCGATCCGTCCACCACGAGGTAAGGAATGCCCAAGCTCGATCCCTGATATTCGCCGGAGCCAAAATCAGGATGCAGGCCAATACTCGGCCCAATGAAGCTAATCATAGCGGCCGAGTTGGGATCGACGGCAGCGCTGGAAATGTCCTGGTTCCAGAGACTGTCGGCGGGAAAAGGCCGGAAGCCGTTCAGGCTGGTGCCCTGGCCGGCAGTGATGACGTTGCAGGGGGTGTTTTGTTTCCCGCCCCCGCCGCCATCGGATTTTTGGCTCGACATTGACCCGCCACAGCCAACCAGTAGCAATGCTGGACCGAGGATCAGGACGAGTGCGGCGGTCTGAAACCGGCGTTTTTCCATCATGGATATTGTCGCCGATGGCTGCCCTGCGCTGCCCGGCAAGGAGGTCCATACCCGGCAGAATTCGGGACATGTACAAACGATTGCGCCCTTCGGGCGGATTCGCCTCTATTGAGCTTTGGGGGCTAAAGGCAGAATGAACAGGAAAGTCGATCCATGATTGAGTTCACTTTCCGCGCGGATGGTGCCATCGTGGGCGAGCATGATGTGTTTTGCGATGGCCAGCCCCAGGCCAGTCCCACCGGATTCGCGGGAGCGGGCTTTGTCCACCCGGTAGAAGCGCTCGAAAAGCCGGGGGAGGTGCTCGGAAGGAATGCCGGGACCGAAATCCCGGACGTAGAACTCAACGCCAAGTTCTGCTGGACGCGCTCCTAGAACAATGTGGTCACTGGTCGCCGCATACTTCAGGGCGTTGTCGATCAGGTTGGAGAAAACCTGGTGGATGGCATCGCGGTCGGCGCTTACGTCGCTGGTGGATGTGTCTTCAATCTGCAGTTCAATCTTCTGGGCGCGGGCAACCTCGCGGAAATTTTGCACCGCCTCTTGCAGAAGCTCTCCGGGAGGGACAGGCTGGATGTCAAAGCGCTGTTCGCCAGATTCCACTCGAGCCAGAGTTAGCAGATCTTCGGTCAGTCGCGACATGCGAGTGGCATTCTTGCGAATGATTTCCAGGAAATCGCGCTCCGCGTCATTTCCGGTGGCGCTATCGAGCAAGGTCTCGGTGTAGCCTTGAATGGATGTCAGTGGAGTACGCAATTCGTGCGAGACGTTGGCGATAAAGTCGCGGCGGGTTTTTTCCACGCGCTCGGTTTCGGTGAGATCACGCAGCACCGCCACGGCGCCGCCCCCCGGCATGGGAGCCGCAGTCACCTCGAATGTGCGGGCCGGCAGAATCGAGGTGGCGCGAGCCGTAAGTACGGAGCGGGACTCAATGGCGCCGCGCACGGCACGAAGAAAATCGGGATCGCGCACGGTTTCCACAACCGGAACATTCAGTCGGGTGTGCTGGGGAACGAGCCGGTCCATGCTCTGGTTGGCCCATTGCACGCGCTGGTCGGGATCGACCGCGATGACCGCATCCTCCATGCTGTTGAGCAGGGTCTCGAGCTGGCGCTGACTGTTTTGCAGGGCGGCGAAGTTTTGCTCCATGCGACGTGCGGCGTCGTCGAGCGTGGCTGCCACGTCTCCGAAATCATCGCCCCGGGAATCCGCGATGCGCGCACTGAGATCGCCGGCAGCGATCCTATTGGCAAACTCCACAATGCGCTGCAGGCGATTGGCGGCGATTTGGGCCGCGATTCCGGCGAGGATCACAGCCACGACCAGGGCCACGGCGGAACCAAGCAGCAACATCATGCGTTCGCGCCCAGTGACGGAATCGATATCCGAGAGCGAATACGCCAATCGCACCGCGCCCCCCGAGACCGGAACGGCCACATAGAGGAAGGGAACGCCCACAATGGATCGACGGCGCTCGTCAGCCCCAACCTCGCCTTTGAGGGCAGCGGCAAATTCCGGCAGCAGGTTCTGATCGTCCAAAGATGACGGGGCCACCTCGGAATCGGCGAGCACCTTGCCGGTAAAATCAATGACCGTGGCGCGAGCGCCGGCGGCGTGGCTTTCCTGGGAGACGAGGTCAGCCAGGCTGGCGGTGCGATCGGTGTTCACCCGATTGGCGAACATCGAGGTTTTCTGCCGCAGGTCGCGTTCGATCTCCTGGCGGAGAGAGTTTTCCCAAGCCCGGCGAATGGAAAAATCCACGCTCACTGCAGTGGCTGCGATCACTACGAGAAACGCGGCCAGCAGCTTGAGAAAGATCCGCTTTCTCACTTGGGCGCCTCAAAGCGGTACCCCGCGCCGCGGACGGTTTTGAGATAGCGGGGGTTTTCGGGGTCCGGCTCAATTTTTTCCCGGATGCGGCGGACGTACACATCCACCGAGCGGGGAGTCACGTAAGAAGTGTCCCGCCAGACCGAATCGAGAAGCTGATCGCGAGTAAAGACGCGGCCAAGGTGGCGGACGAAGAAATCCAGCAGGCGAAACTCGGTGGCTGTAGTGGTGGTGATCTTCTTCCCTACCAGCAGAGTCATCGAACTGGGATCAATTTCGATTTCGCCGACGCGGACCGGCGATTGCGAAAGCGGACGCTCGAATCGCCGCAGCACGGCTTTCACGCGAGCCACCAACTCCCGCGGGCTGAATGGCTTGACGATGTAATCGTCAGCCCCGAGTTCCAGCCCCAGAACACGGTCGGCCTCGCCGCTCTTTGCCGTCAGAAAGATGACAGGAGTCGCTGCCAAAGGTTGGTTTTGCCGGATCAAGCGGCAGAGCTCGAGGCCGTCCTTGCCAGGCACCATGATGTCGAGAATAAAAAGTGTGGGCCGCTGCCGCTCAGACTCGGCGATCACGGTGGTGCCGGAGGCGAACACTTTGACCGCGAATCCCGCGCTCTCCAGATGGTGGCGCACCAGACGGGAGATATCGGGATCGTCCTCAATGACGAAGATGCTTGCTTTCACAGGGTTATTGTAGCTGGGAAAGGGATATATCGTTCTACGCTGTTGCTCCTTAAGAACTGGACTGGAGCGATAGCGAGTGAACCAATTTTCACGATATGCTTATGAGATGTTGACTCAATGCCGATTGAGTGATTTGATGGCCGAACGGGAGATTGACCGATATGTCCTTTGAGGAAGCACTGGCTGCATTGTCACGAAACGAAAGTTTCAAAGCCACGGTTTATGCCATGAACACATTGCTGATCCATAAGAGAATCTATACGCAAAGGGAATTCGAGACGCTCTTCGTTGAATGGAGCCGCAAGGAAATCAAGCGAAAGGGATCTCAGCCTCGAGTGGACGATTCTTCTAGTTTGCGTTCTGCCTAGTTCTGTACGGAGGATGCTGCTGCACTCGGGGCGTCTCGCACAATGCATCCCCAGGTCGCACATCTTGAATTGGCAGCTGCACGGCGGAGCAGGCTTCGGTTTACCAGGTTTATCTTTCCTTGGCCTCATCTTGTCGCTCAATACCACTCATTTTGCATGCGAAAACTGTGGAAAGAGAAAATTATCTTTTATCCCTGCGCAGGAAACGCCAGTGTGAGCAGGGTCTTTTGTTCTACTTCATGTGCCTTGCCCGATCCGGTGGCAGGGCTGGGGCTGGAAGACCTCTTCACCGAAAGTACGGCATGATCGCCCGAGAGATGACGCAGGCGGGGCAGGATATAGTTCAGAGCGCCCATGTTGGCGGGCTCTTCCTGTACCCAGACGAGTTCGCGGGCACCGGCGTGGCGCTCGATTTCCGCGATTAAGTCGGCTTCGGGGAATGGGTAAAGTTGCTCCACGAACACGATCGCAGTGGAGGTATCGTTCCTCTTCTTACGTTCATGGCGTAGTTCGTGCCCGATCTTGCCGGTGCAGAGGAGAATGCGGGTGGCATCCTGAATTTCCGCATCCGGGATTACCCGCTGGAACTGCTTCTGGGTGAAGTCTTCGATGGACGAAGAAGCATCTGGATGACGCAACATGCTCTTAGGGGTGAAAACTACCAGTGGCTTGCGCCACGTCCGCAGCGCCTGGCGGCGGAGCAAGTGAAAATACTGGGCTGCGTTCGAAGGCTGGCAGACCTGAATATTGTCTTTCGCCGCGAGTTGCAGGAAGCGCTCAATACGGGCGCTGGAATGCTCCGGCCCCTGGCCTTCGTAGCCGTGGGGCAACAGCATCACGACGCCAGAAAGCAGGTTCCACTTGGCTTCGCCCGCGCTGACGAATTGATCGATAACGGCTTGCGCAACGTTAACAAAGTCTCCGAATTGCGCCTCCCACAGCACCAGCGCCTCCGGAAAGTCGCGGCTGTAGCCGTATTCGAAGCCGAGGACCCCAGCTTCCGACAGAGTGGAATTGAAAATATCGCATCGCGCCTGGCCGGGAGAAATGTGTCGCAGTGGCACGTATTCCTGTTCATTTTCGATATCAAGTAATACAGAGTGGCGCTGGTTGAAAGTTCCGCGTCGGCTGTCCTGTCCGGTAAGTCGCACGGGGACGCCGGATTTCACCAGACTGGCGAACGCCAAGGCTTCGGCCATGCCGTAATCCACGGGGCGTTTCCCCGTCCCCATTTCTGCGCGCTGTTCGAGCAGCTTTTTCACCTTGGGATGAATATGGAATCCTTCGGGATAAGTGGTGAGATGCCCGGTAATCTCAGCCAATTCATCGGCGGACAAGCTGGTCTCCACGTCGTATTGTGCCTTATAGCGTCCGCCCGTGTAGTTGTTCCAATACTTGGGCAAATCCCGCAGCAGCGGTTTCTTCTTTATGGAACCGGCTTTTTGTTGCGCGGTTTCGAGCTCGGATTTAATTCTTTGTACGCGAGACGCAATGTCGTCGGCGCCGATATCCTCGGCATAGATTTCCCACAGCGGTGGATGGTCTTTGATCGCCTTATAGAGCAAGGGCTGTGTGATAGTGGGATCGTCAACCTCGCTATGACCGTGGCGGCGGTAGCCAATGATGTCCACCACAACGTCGCTGCCAAACTTGTAACGGTACTCGAGCGCCATGCGGCCGACGCGAATGACGGCATCCACATCCTCGGCGTTCACGTGAAAGATGGGAATGTTCTGGCGGCGAGCGATCTGGGCCGCGAAACGCGCCGAGTGCAATTCGCTGGGCAGAGTCGTGAAGCCGATCAGATTATTGACGATGACGTGGACGGTGCCGCCCACGGTATAACCCGGCAGGTCGGCATAGTTCAGTGTCTCCGCGAAAATGCCCTGCCCCGCAAACGCGCCATCGCCGTGGACCAGGAGCGGAAGATATTGCCGCGAACCGCCTTCCCCAGCGCGGTCCTGCTTGGCACGAGTGCGGCCAATGGTAACGGGGTCGACAGCCTCCAAATGGCTGGGATTTGAAACCAGGTGGATGTGGATCTTGGCTCCGGAACGGGTTTCATATTGCCCGGTAGCGCCCATGTGGTATTTCACGTCGCCACTGCCTAACACGCTACGCGGATCAACGTCTTCAAAGCCGGCGAAAACTTCTTCGGGCGGACGCCGGGCCACATGCACAATGACGTTCAAGCGGCCACGATGACTCATCCCCATCACCAATTCGGTGGCGCCTTGCTGGCCGGCGGCGTCGAGAATTTCGTCGATCAGCGGAATGAGTGCGGTTACACCTTCCAGAGAAAAGCGCTTGGTACCGAGATAGCGTTGCTGCAGGACCTGCTCGAATAAATCGGCGCGGATAAGCTGATCGAGGGCATAGTTCTGGTCGACATTCGCCTGTGGACCCTCCATCCGTTCCTGGATCCAACGGCGCCGCTCAGGATCGCTGATATGCATGAACTCGGCGCCAACCGTGCCGCAATATGCACGGCGGGCTTGCTGCGCGAGATCGCCTTCGATCTGCAGCTCGGGATACGGAATTGGTTGCAATGATCCGAGCGGATCGAGATCAGCTTCCAAAAATCCCCAGTGACGAAAAGCGTCGAATACGCGATCGCGCTCGGTGTTGGGAGCGTCTATGAGTGCAGTTCCAGCGGACCCGCCGTTGGGCTTACTTTGTCGAGTGGCCATAAGAGTACGTCTATAGGATAAAGGATGCAGGGCCGACTGTGTGAGATTCGGGGTGACGTTGGTTCGGTCCTTATTCGAGGAACTATTTCAATGCAATGGAATCAGCGGGATGAAGTGGGGTGGATGCCGCAAACGGAACGCGGGATGGCGGCAACTTTTGCGCGCTCTAAATTCCGTGAAGAGCCGAAACCGAAGTGCTTGACCCGACCGCGTTGACTTGACCGAACGCTGAGCCTACCATCGGAGATTCCCGGAGAGACCTACCCCTCATGATCGGCCAGGCCATTTCGCACTATCGCATCCAGCGCCAGCTCGGCGGCGGCGGGATGGGCGTCGTATACGAGGCGGAAGATCTCAACCTGGGGCGCCATGTGGCTCTCAAGTTTCTCCCCAGTGAACTGGAAAGAGACCCCTCAGCCTTGGAACGCTTCCAGCGCGAGGCCCGGGCGGCTTCCGCCCTGAACCACCCAAATATCTGCACGATCTACGAGATCGGGCAGGCCGATGGCCGCTACTTCATCGCCATGGAGCTGCTGGAAGGGCAAACCCTCAAGCAGCGCATCGGCGGTCATCCCATGGAGATGGAAGCCCTGCTGGATCTGGCGATTCAGATTGCGGATGCGCTGGAATCGGCGCATGCCAAGGGCATCATTCATCGCGACATCAAGCCGGCCAACATCTTTGTGACCACCCGAAACCAGGCCAAGATTCTCGATTTCGGACTGGCCAAGCACGCCACAAGTACGCCACTGGGCAGTGCTACGGCGGGTTTGGATGCAACCTCGGATGAGAACGTCCTCACCAGTCCGGGCTCGACCGTGGGCACTGTCGCCTACATGTCACCCGAGCAGGCACGGGGCAAGGATTTGGATATCCGCACGGATCTGTTCTCGTTCGGCACCGTACTGTACGAGATGGCTACGGGGGCTCTGCCCTTTCGCGGCGATACCTCCGCGGTGATTTTCGAGGCAATCTTGAACCGCCCCCCGGTCGCCTTGGTGCGCCTGAATCCGGATGTGCCGTTGCCGCTCGAGGAAATCATCAACAAACTTCTGGAGAAAGACCGCGATCTGCGCTACCAGGGCGCGGCGGAGGTTCGTGCCGATTTAAAGCGGCTGAAACGGGACACCGAGTCGGGAACCGTGGCAACCGCCAAAAGCTCTTCCGGCACCCTCCGTCCCCAGTTGTCTCAGCCCCGGAATTGGCATCAATGGCGCGGATACGCGGTTGGGGCAGTGATCGTGATTGCCGTGGTAGCCGCCGGAGCGGCGTTTCTCGCGCGGCACGGCCACGCGATGATGACCGAAAAGGACGCGATCCTGGTTACGGATTTCGTGAATACCACCGCCGACCCGGTTTTTGATGGCACTCTGAAAAAAGCCCTGGCCGTGGATTTAGAGCAGTCCCCATATCTGAATGTGTTTCCTGAGCAGAAAGTCAGGCAGACCCTTCAGTTCATGGGCCGTGCCCCGGACGAGCGCATTACTACCGATGTGGGGCGTGAAATCTGCCTGCGTGACGGAATCAAGGCCATGCTCAATGGATCCATCGCGAATCTTGGCAGTCAGTTTGTGATCACTCTCGAGGCAATCAACGCCGCTAGTGGCGAATCGTTGGCGCGAGAAGAGGTGCAGGCCAGCAAGAAAGAGGACGTGCTGGATGCGCTGCATCGCGCGGGCTCGGATTTACGCGGGAAAATGGGCGAGTCGCTGGGATCGGTGCAAAAGTTCGACAAGCCACTCTCCGAAGCCACCACGTCGTCGCTGGACGCCTTGAAGGCCTTCAGCCTGGCAGATGCAAAACATGAAGTCGGCGACGAGCTGGGCGCGCTTCCACTTTATCAACGGGCCATCGAACTTGACCCGAACTTCGCCATGGCCTACGCCCGCGTCGGTACGATCTATAGCAATCTGGGACAATCCGAACTGTCGGAACAGAATCGGCAAAAGGCGTTTGAGTTGCGCGACCGTGCCAGCGAGCACGAAAAGCTCTATATCATGTCGCATTACTATGCGGATTCGGGTCAACTCGACAAGGGCATAACTGCGCTCGAGCTTTATAAGCAAACCTACCCGCGCGATTCGATTCCGTATAACAACGTTGCCAACATTTATAACCAGCTGGGGCAGTTCGAAAATGCTCTTGAAAACGCCCGTCAGTCGGTCCTCATCGACCCCGACAGCCTGAGTGGCTATTCAAATTTGGCAAACGCCTACGCCGGTCTCAAGCGTGTGGACGAAGCCAAGGCGACGCTGAATCAGGCGTTGCAGCGGAAACTCGGTTTGGCGACCATCCATCTGCAGTTGGCGGGACTGGCCTGGGCACAACACGATACGGCGGGTTTCCAACAGGAACTCAACCTCGCCAAGGCCACACCGGATGGAGAGCTGAATGCCCTCCAATTCGAATTTTTCGATGCTTTTTGCCGCGGTCAATTAAAGAAGACGCGGGAACTGGGTAAGCAGGTCCGGGCGGCCGCGGAACGTCTCTCGCTCAAGGAGGCCGTCGCCTCCGAGTACACCCAGGAAGCGTTTTTCGAAGCGGTCCTGGGAGAAAAGTCCCGCGGCCTGGCCGACCTGGATCGCGGCTTACAAATGTCCGGTTCGTCAAATGTTGTGCTTAACGCCGCTGTCGTGCTGGCATTCGCGGGAGAGGACGCCCGGGCCATGAAGATGGCAGACGAGGTTGCCAAAAAGCGTCCTTATGACACCTTGCTGCAGGATGTGTCGGTTCCGCTCCTCAAGGCGCAGGTGGAACTCAACCATGGCAACGCGGCGAAAGCGGTGGACCTTCTGGATGGCGCTTTAGTTTACGGCCGCGTCAATACGTCGGTGCATTATCTCCGCGGGAATGCGTATCTCAAGGCCTCCCGGGGCGGGGACGCGGCCCAGGCCTTTCAAAACGTAATCGACTTAAGGGCAATCTCCACTACCGATCCGCTTATTCCCTTGTCCCAGCTTGGGTTAGCTCGCGCTTATGCGATGGAAGGAGATAAAGCCCGCAGTCGCGTCGCCTATCAGGACTTCCTGGCACAATGGAAGGACGCTGATGCAGACCTGGCTGTGCTCAAACAAGCCAAGGCCGAATACGCCAAAATCCAATAGTGCGCCGATTGCTCAATTCTGAGCATTGGGCGCCTTGAAATTGATGGTCACCGTAGTTTCGACTTCCATCGGCTGACCATCGATAAGATAAGGCTGGTATCGCCACCACCGTACTGCATCGGTTGCGGCCGCCGCCAATAGATCCGGGCCACTCAGGGCACGCGCGCTAACCACGGCTCCATCCTGCCCAACGATGACGTCCAGCACAACCTCGCCCTGCACCGGCGACGCCTGATTCGCTTCGGGAAGCACCGGCTCGACCCGATGGATCAGTAGCGGCTCCATACTGTTCGCCGCAACTCGTGTGGGTGGCTTCGAAGAAACGGATACTCTCTGAATTCGCGATTCCAGCTCCCGCCACCCCTGGTGCCAGCGCCACCAGCCCCCGGCACCGACGATCAACAGAATGGCAAGTCCCAGAAAGAGAATTCGATATCCCTGGCTGGCCGGTTGCGGCAGTGAGAGGATAGGGGCCGGTTCCGGAGCTACAGTTCTGGCGATTTCCTGGAATCGATTGGCTGGGCTGACCTTCGCCATGCGGCGGGACCACCGCTCAATGGTCATCTGTTGCTCGGGTAGCAAGCCCACGAACGAGAGTCCACACTGCAGCCGAAGCTGATGACGCACCAAAGCCCTGGCTCGAATTGGCGCGTCAATATCGGGCACGCGGAACACAACTCCCACCAAGTCGCCCGGAGTAAGCTCCCCGGCTAGCATGGCGCCCATGCCCCCTTCCCCGAAGTTGGTTGACCGCCCCGGAATTGTGTACGGGATGCCCGAGCGGAGCACGGTAACGTCCACTGGAATGGCGGCGGGGAAACGCGGGGCTCTGGGACGAGGTGTTCGATCTCGTGCTGGGGACTGCCCGGTCGCTGTACTCACGGTGACCTTTCCGTATGCACGACGCATCTCCGTCCGAAGACGAGGGAAGCGTGACGAATGGGCGCTGGATCAGCTGAGAATTATGAAATGCAGTATAGCACCGGAATTTCGCGAAGACCTTCGATACGGCCTTTGGAGCGAAGCGGAATCCCAAAGCAGAAGAAAATAGGTCTGATCTTGCGCATTCCCAAGGCTGGATATATGCCTCGCTGCGAAAGAATGCGGCTGCGCGGCTTCAAGCCCCAGGTCGGATTACGGCCAGCGCTTCGCCGTATCTTCCCAGCCTGCGACTCGCGCCTGTTGCTGGGGCGCGGCGGCGACGGCCGGCTGCGGAATCCGAATCGGCTGCTGAGCCGGAGTGGGGCTGGCCAAAGTCGGCTTGCTAGTGGCCACTTCTGAGCCCGATTCCTTGTCTTCCGATAACAATGGCGCTGCCACCCGCAGGGCCTCTACTTCCTTTTCCAGGCGGGCCAATTCGAGCTCTTTTTGCCGCAAGACTTCATAAACGTTCTTCATGCTTGAGCACCTGTCCGAAATCCGTTGCAATATAGCAACTTGTCCGCACTTTATGCAGGTAGAAGGGTTTTGTCAAGGAGGAATGGGGCAGCCGCTCGGATAGCGGGCTCCGTCCCCAAGTGCACACCACCTTGCACCTGCCCGGCTCGTGACCTTTTGAGAATGTTTACGTCTAAGCCAATAAGCTGGAAGGCGGCCCAGCATTGGCCGCGGAACAAACTCCGAATCGTTTCCGTATTGCAAGTCACGTCGTGGTGTGGATGGCGGGACGCACGCAGCCTCGCAGGGAGCAGTCATGAATAGCGGGCAGGGCCAGCATAACGAAACAGGCAACAAAGGTTTTCCCGTTGGAGACCAAAACGTTCAGGAGGTAGTCAAGACTGCGCATGAAGAATTACGGCAGCTCATGCGCCAACGCGCCGATATCATGAAACGCATCGGCACCATTAAGCAGACCATCGTGGGGCTGGCCAATCTTTTCGGTGGCGGCATTCTAAACGACGACTTGCTCGAACTTGTCGATCGCAAGACCAATGGGCGCCAGCCCGGATTCACCAGAGCATGCCGGATGGTCCTGATGGAGGCTTCCCGTCCCCTTGGCGCTCGTGAAGTGTGTGAGCAGATCCAGCAGAAGACGCCTCCGGTAATCCTTCATCACAAGGATCCACTGGCCTCGGTTACAACCGTGCTCAATCGCTTGGTAGAATATGGAGAAGCGCAGAGCATTGTTCGTGAGAATGGACGGCGAGCATGGGTGTGGGTGTCCGATCCGGACAGCAGCGCCTCCGGATCCGCCGATGAAACGGACCTGCCCGCCGTGCCCAGCGGTTCTTCCTACCTCTAACTCGCGGCTCTACGCGGGCGGCAGCAACATTCCTTTTTCTAGATGCCGGGTCACATGCGCATACGACGCCGCGTGCGGATCGTGCGTGACCATCACCACCGTCTTCTGAAAATCCTCATTCAGACGTTTGAGAATTTCCAGGACTTCCGTCGCCGAATGGCTGTCCAGGTCCCCGGTTGGTTCATCCGCGAGCAACAACGTGGGATCACTGACGATGGCCCGGGCGATCGCCACGCGTTGTTCCTGTCCGCCCGAGAGCTGTTTGGGGAGATGGCCGACGCGGTCCTCCAAGCCAACCAACTTAAGTGCAGTCATGACGTGATCGCGCCGCTGCTGCGAACTGAGCTTGGTCAGCAAAAGAGGCAACTCAACATTCTCAAATGCAGTGAGAACGGGGATCAAATTAAACGTCTGGAAGATGTAACCGATATGCGTGTTGCGCCAGTGAGCGGACTGGGAATCACTGAAGCGGAACACGTTCTCACCCAGCACCAGGAGCTCGCCCGAGGTCGGCCGGTCAATCGCCGCAATCATGTTAAGCAAGGTAGTCTTGCCCGAGCCGGACGGTCCCATGAGCGCGAGGAATTCGCCCTTGGCAATGTCAATGGAAACATCGTCAAGCGCTTTGACCTCAAAGGCATCGCGCTTGAAAATCTTGCTGACGTTGCGAACCTGTACCACTCTGGTTTGGGTAGCGATATCATTTGGTGCTGTAGCAGTGCTCATGATTGTCCCTTAATCTTGATTTTGTCGCCGTCTTTCAGGTTTTCCGGGGCGGAGGTAATGACGGTCTCGCCTCCGTTGAGGCCTTGCACGATGAATCCGCCGCTGCGTTGCGAAGAGATCTGGACTTCGCGCCTCAATGCTTTTTCGTTAAAGGCCAGAAATACGAATTTCTTCCCGTCGTGATCGTGGATCGCCGTGGCCGGCACGAAGGCGCCGGACGGCTGCGACGCAGGGGTCGTGTTTCTGGTTTCGTCCGCCAAGAACCTTACCGTCGCGTTCATGTCGGGCCGCAGGTAAGCGTCGGGATTCTGGATCTGGACTTTCACCTGGACGGTGGCTTTCTGCCGGTTGGCCTCGGGAGAAATTTGGGCAATCGCGCCGTCATACTTGCGATCGGGATAAGCGTCGACGGTGACGACGCCTTTCTGGGTCGGGCCCAGTTTGGAAAAATCATCCTGTGCAATATCGAGTTCAACCTGGAGGTCATTCAGATCGGCCAAGGAAACGACCAGTCCTTGCGGACCGCCCTCGGCCGTACTGGCGAATCCCGAGGTCACCAGCTCTCCCTTTTCTGCAGCACGATCAAGGATGGTTCCCGTTACCGGGGCACGAATCACCGTGGCGTCGAGCAACGACTTGGCGTAGTCCGCCTGGCCCTGGGCCTGTTCGAGAGCGCCTTTGGCGCGGGCGATCTCTTCGGCGCGTGGTCCTATTTTTGCCAGTTGAAAACCCTTGTCCAGCGAATTGACCCGCTGCTGGTCTGCGTCATACTTTGCCGTGGCGTCGTCCAGGGCCTGCTTTGAAAGGACGCCCTGTGTAACGAGATCGTGGGTGCGATCCAGGGTGATCTTGTCGTTGACCAGCGTGGCTTTGGCTTCGTCGAGATTATGCTGGGCTTGCTGCACTTCCTCGGGCCGCGATCCGTTTTGCAATTCTAAAAGATAAGCGCGGGCGTTATCGGCTGCGCCCTCGGCTTGTTCGTACTGGGCACGAAACTCGTCGTCTTCGAGACGAACCAGGACTTGCCCTTCCTTGACCTTGTCTCCTTTTTCCACGCCGATCCACTTCACCCGGCCGGTGACTTTGGAATTGAGGTTGATCTTATGATGGGCGACGATGTAGCCAGTAGCCGAGAGCACCGTGCTGCCACCTACGCTGTTACTTTGCGCCTCGGCCTGGACCACGCTGACTTCCGGCGCGTCTGACGAGAACAGACGGTACGCCAGCGCGACGATACCCAGGAAAACAAAGAGGGCAATTCCGCCAATGATGATACGTTTGGACCACGTCGGCGGCTCCTGATGGATCGCAGAGCGATCAATCCGCAGGCTCTCTAAATCTTGATGTTTCGCGTCAATCGGCATTTCGTTTCAACCATTTTCCTGAAATTTCAGACAACTATCCTCGCAACGAAGTCAGAATATCCTGCCTCGCAGCTTGCCAGGCCGGGGCGATTCCGCCCACCAGGCCCATGATTACGGCGAATATGAATGCATACAAAACCACCAGGGGCGTCATTTGCAGACTGAACACGACTTCGCTGAAGGTGAGCTGGTTTTGCGTTCCGGTGGTCATGCCGTTGAACGGCAGCATGAGAATGACACCCAGCACCGCTCCCAAAAGCGATAGCGTGATCGACTCAAAAATGAAAGAAGTAAGGATACTGGGCCGATTAAAACCAATGACCCGCAGCGTCGCAATCTCGCGTGATCGATACGCCACCGCCGCGTACATCGTATTCATGGCGGCGAAGCTCGAACCGATGGCCATAATAACCGCGACAATCCATCCAATGATTTTGATGACCTGTCCGTTACTGGTCGATTTCGCGTAATACTCGGACTCCAGCAAACCGTCGAGCTTCAAGCGTTGATCGTCGCTGACCCGGTTTTTCAGGGCTTCCGCGGAAACTGGGTCGGTGGCGCGCAGATAGACGGATCCGAACGCACCCTGCCGGTTGAAATCCGAGGCCATTTGATTTACGTCTCCCCAGATTTCCGACTCATACGAAGACCCACCGCCGTCAAAAATTCCCACCACCGTCCAGGAGCCCTTGCCAAACTGGACTGTGTCCCCCAGATTGGCGTGGCCAAAGCGCTTGTGGATACTCTCGCTGACCACGACTTCACGTTGTCCCTGGGCGAACCAGCGGCCCTGCAGCAGTTTGATCTTTCGCAGTTCGAGGCCGTCCTGCATCATTCCGCGGACCGTGACATTGACCTCTCCTGAACCATCCGACCGCGGCAAAATAATCGCGACGATCCATTCGCCCGAGACCATGGGTTCGCCATGGCTGTCCGTGGCGATCCCGGGCAAGGTCTTGAGGGTCTGCAGGTTGTCTGCCGGGAAGCCACCTGACAACTCACTCTCTGATCCTTTGCGCAAAACCATGACATTCAGTGGACTCCCGCTGGTCACAAATGCGCGATGCAATCCCGCGAGCAGCGCCATCAGAAAAATCGCGGTCGTCACCGTGAGCCCGATGCCCAGGGCTGTCATGATGGTTAGGCCCTTGCGCATCTTCAAGTTCCGCAGGTTGTAGCTGATTGGAATCGCCATAGTCTTTCAATTATTCAAGATGCAATTACCCAATATGTCTGAGACCCTGCACAATCCCCATGTTGGAAGCGTGATAGGACGGAACCACCGCGCTCACAAACCCAACCAGGGCCGCCACACCCAGCGCCACTGCCATGGTGGAGGGGGACGGCTCGAGCGCGCCCAAAAGCCCTCCGCCTTGCGAAGCAGCCCAGCCGAGAAGCAGCGCGGCACACGAACCGAAGACTCCGCCAATCACAGACAAAGTCACGGCTTCGCCGATAAAAAGCCCCAGAATGGTGCGTTTGGTGAATCCCAAGGTTTTGAGGACTGCGACTTCTCGCGTCCTTTCTCGAATGGACATCGCCATCGTATTGGCGGAAACCAGAAGAATGGCGAATACGACCGCCCCGCAGATACTGAGAATGAAAGCCTTCACGTTGCCCAGCATGGCGATGAACCCCAAAGAAAACGCCTTCTCGGTTTCAGTCTTGGTGGGCTCCGGCGCGTTGCGAAACATCTCATCCACGGCGGGTCCAATCCGGCCCACATCTTGCGGGGTAGCCGCAAGAATGGCGTAGAAGCCAGTTTTTCCCTTGAAAAAGGGAAGGGCTTCTTCCACATACTTCTGGTTGAAATAGAGCGAAGACGTCGGGTGCGGCGCTTTAAAAATACCGCGAATGTTGAGCTCGAGGTTTACCTGGAAAGTTGTGCCCAAAATGATGATGTGGTCGCCGATCTTCCAGCCGAACCTCTTGGCAATCTCCTCATCCACGACGGCTCCAGCACGGTCGCGCTGCCAGGCCAGCACCTGGTCCGGAGGGATCTGGAATTCGGAGAACACCTTAAAGAACTCATCCGGATCGGTGCCGAACTGGGCAAAGAAATTATTGGACTTGTCATCCTTGAATTTGCCGCCGAACCAGTTCTGCGGCACCACTGCCACCACGCCGGGGATGGCACGAATCTTGTCCCGGTAATAACTTGGCATGAGGAAGAAAAGAGAGACCTTATGCCGTGTGTCCAGGCGCAAAGTCGATTCGGAGCTGCCCTTGTCGATGTAAAAGCCGTGCCAGACGCTCATCATCATCGTCAGTAGCAGCAGCGAGAAGCCGATGCTGAGCACGGTTAAAATGCTGCGCCGCTTATTGCGAAAAGCATTCTTGCTGACAAAACGGGTTAGGGTCATGTTCAACTCCGTGAGAAAAGCACACCGGAACTATCGAGCGGAAGCGCCCCGGGGTCGGCACAGGAACTAATTGCCATCCAGCATAGACGATCAAAGTGGACCCGACAAGCTGCGTATCCCCTCGATTTGCATGGTCAGCCAATCAGTTTTTTTCTGCCAGTGGAGATCGTCACTACACGGGCGTGACAAATGTCACTTTCGCGAGAATGCTCACTTCACGTAACGCCCGAAGCGGCACAAGAGTTACGGCCTCAGAGCGAAAGAATTCCGAAACCGATCCTCCCAGTCGTTCCCCGGGGTATCGCCGCACTCCGCTTTCGCGGAAGCACTTTTGGCGGCACCCAACGAGACTGGCGAAATCTGGAATTGAAGCAAAAACCCAATTACCTTCGTAACTCCCATCTGTTCCCGCCTCGCATTATCCTTAGTTGAAATCTCCTCTCCCCAAGGACGATTCCGTTATCTGGCGCTGGAAGGGTTGCACTGTTCTTTGCCTGTTTGAGGCTAGAAAAGATCATGTCCAATAAAATCGGCCGCTTCGAAATACAGAGTGAGATTACGCATTCCGCCATTGGCTGCGTCTACAAGGCTACTGACGAGGAAAGCGGGCAGACGATTGCCCTGAAGACCGTCAACCTCGAACTGCTGGTCGAACAAGCGGCCGCGCTGGTGGCCTCCGTCCTCGAAGAGAGCGAGAGTTCCAAAGTTCTCAACAGCCACAACATCGCGTTGCTCTATGGGTGCGGGGAAATTGAAGGCCAACTGTGTGCCTCGATGGAGTATGTGCAAGGCAACAGCATCGCCACCATGCTGACGCGTAAAGAGGGATTCTCGGTTTGGGACCTCATGGACATCGCCCGCCAATCCTGCCAGGGGCTCGATCACGCGCGCGGACACAAAGTCGTTCACCACTCGCTGGAACCGTCCAAGATCATGGTGCAGTGGGACGGCATCGTAAAGATTCTGGGCTTCGGAACTTCCACCATGGGTTCGCTGGCGGCGCAGGCCTCCGGAGCCGCGCCCGAGGTCTTGCACTACATGTCGCCGGAACAATTGCGCGGAGATCCGCTGGATGCGCGTTCTAATTTGTTTAGCCTGGGCGCCATCCTCTACGAAATGGTTACCGAGCGGAAGGCTTTCGACGGGGACGACGCCGACCAGGTGCGGCAATCGATTGCGGAAATGACGCCGCCCGCACCCGACCAGATTAACCGCAAGACTCATCCTGTCCTGAGCCAGGTGATCATGAAGTCGCTGGCCAAGGATCCTGAAGCGCGCTATCAGTCGGGACAGGACATGGTGAACGATCTCGAGCGTTGCAAGGAAAGTCCGGTTAAGGCAGCAGCGCCCGCCGCGAAGCCGGCACCCGCCGCTCCGAAAGCTTCCGCCACGCCGCAAAAATATACTTCAGCCGGCGTCACGCCCGCCCAGAAACCAGTGGTTGCGCCTCCGCCAAAGCCTGTGGTCTCTCCGCGAGTTGCAGCGGCCGCAGCCGGGGCTAGCACCGGAGCGAGTTCGAATTCCTCGGGAACGCGCAGAACTTCAGAGCTGGAGTCGAGTGAGCCTTCTAATGGTTCGGTTGGGAAGGCCCCCATTTCCGCAGCCACCACTGAGGCAGCGGTGATGTCCGCCGCCGCACCCGCGGAAGCCGAGGCCCCGCATGTCGCCGTCGATCCTATGATGGACGAATGCCGGACCACCAACGACAAAGCCGGCCGGAGTTTTTCCGAAATCAACGAACTGCCGCCCATGAAGGAAGTCTATGTCGCGCCCGCGCCACCTCCGGCGCCGGAGGCCCTACCCGAACCCGTGGATGTGGTAAAGGCCACGGTCTTCAATAATGCCGCCCCCGAGAAGCCCAAAGTGCAGCCTCGCGAGGTAGCCAGGAAGGCGGTCACTGAAATCAAGAAGACCCCGCCGAAATTGTTCTTGTATTCCATTGCCGGCGCGGTCGGAATCATTCTGCTCATTGTGGTGGCCATTGCGTATCACATCCGTTCGGAGAATTCCGACGATGACGGCGGGCCCGCACAATCGGCTGTCGCTTCTCCTGCTCAATCGAATGAGGCCGCGCAATCCGCGTCGGCGCATGCCGCCCAAGCCCCGGTTCCACAACAGGTCGCTCCTGAACCGGTCACAACGGAACCGCCGTCAGTTTCGGTGAAACCGAAGTACGCAGCCAGCAACAAGAAAAAGGCCAGAACTCCAGCGGCTGCGCCCTCGATTGTGCCGGGCCTGCTAAACGTGAGCTCGACTCCGGCGGGAGCACAGGTTTCCATCGATGGACGCACCGACTCGAGCTGGGCCACGCCCTTCAACCTGCCCGGCCTCAATCCAGGCCAGCACACCATCGTTCTCACCAAACCCGGATACGCTTCTGAAACCCGATCGGTGGACGTTGCATCGGGAAGCAAATCGTTCCTGGTAGTGCAGTTGGCGCAACTGGCGGCCACAGTTTCCGTGGCCACCGCGCCTGCTGGCGCGGCCGTGTTCATGGACGGCAAGGACACCGGGAAAGTGACGCCCGCGCAATTTACCGTCGACAAGGCCGGCAACCATTCTTTCCTGTTCAGGAAACAAGGCTACCTGGAAGAGACCACCACGGCGAACCTGCAAGTCGGTCAAACCATCCACTTGTCGCCCACACTAACCGCTCTCGGTAGCACCAATGACATCAAGATCGGCGGCAAGTTCAAGAAGATGTTCGGGGGCGGCGGCGACACGGCTGGAATGGGCTCGGTGAGCGTAAAGACCCAGCCCAAAGGCGCCCAAATCGCGGTGAATAACCGCATCCTCGACAAGAATTCGCCGGTAGACTTCTCGCTCAATCCGGGTGCGTATGTGGTCGACATCACGCTCTCTGGCTTCAAGAGCGTTCACAAAGTCATTAACGTCGATAAATCAGGGAAAGTGGTCGTCGACGAAACTCTGGAGCGGGAATAAGCCGATCGGTACTGTCTTCTGGAAAATCTGCAGGGCCGCCAGTCCACGGCGGCCCTTATTCTTTGTCCTCGAGTTCATCAGGGTTCGTCGCGATAGTGTTAGACTCGGGAGTTTTCTGGCAGAGGAGGGCCCGCGATGGAAATTCAACGCGTTGGAGTGGTCGGCGCGGGAACCATGGGCAATGGCATTGCCCACGTTTTTGCGCGCAGCGGCTATCGCGTGCTGCTATGCGACGTGAAGCAAAGCTTTCTGGATCGCGGCCTCGACACCATCTCCAGGAATCTCGATCGTGAAGTCGCCAAAAGCAGGATCACGGCAGAAGAGAAAATATCCACTCTGAAGCGGATTGAGCCTGTGCTCGATCGCTCCAAGCTCGCAGCCTGTGATTTTGTGATCGAAGCGGCCACGGAGCAAATCGAGATCAAGAAAGAGCTATTCGCCGATCTCGACCGCATCTGCCGGCCGGAAATCATCCTGGCTTCGAACACGTCGTCCATTTCCATTACCAAGCTGGCGGCTTGGACCCGGCGTCCCGACAAAGTGATTGGGATGCATTTCTTTAATCCCGTGCCGGTGATGAAGCTGGTGGAAGTGATTCGCGGCCTGGCGACTTCGGACGCAACTTCCCAGGCGGTGCGTGACTTTGCGCTGAAACTGGAAAAAACTCCCGTCGAAGTCAACGACGCCCCCGGGTTTGTTTCCAACCGGGTATTGATGCCGCTGTTAAATGAAGCCATGTACGCGGTCATGGAGGGCGTGGCCACTCCCGAAGCGGTCGATGAAGTGTTCAAGCTGGGCATGGCCCATCCCATGGGCCCGCTGGCGCTGGCGGATTTCATTGGCCTCGACGTCTGCCTGGACATCATGCGGGTGCTGCAATCGGGTCTCGGCGATCCCAAGTACCGGCCCTGTCCTTTGCTGATTAAAATGGTGGACGCCGGCCGGCTAGGAAAAAAGAGCGGGCGCGGATTTTATGAATACTGATTCCCGTTTTCGACTGTAAGCGGAATGAAAAACCTTATGCCGGCGCAGTCCACAAATCCACGCGACCTCCCCTTCTATCTCCTCGCGATGTTTCTTGGATTCTCCGCTGGGGCGCTGCAGGTCAAGATCGGCGATCTCTTGTTCACTGCTCTCGTTGTCCTGGCATCTACGTTGCTGCTCGGCATGCTGCGTCCGAAAAAGCCATGGCGATGGAGTTTGCTGGTAGCGATCGGCGTTCCCATCGTCACCGGGTTGGCTTATATGTTCCTGACCGAAAAACCGTACCGCGCCCAGATCTACGAATCCGCGCTGGCATTTCTGCCCGGAATCGCCGGAGCTTATGGCGGAGCAGTCGCGCATAGAGGGTGGAGAGAGCTGTTTGGCAAGAGAGGAGCGAGCACTTAGCATTCAGCACTCAGCATTCAGCCCCTGAAACTTTCAGCTGACTTCAATAAACGAATTCTAATGAAAATTTCTTCGAGAAATTGGTAGCCAATTGCTTAGTGCCGGGCTGAATGCTGAGTGCTGACGGCTGCTCTTAGGTCTCGGTCTCCAGAAAATTACTCCCGCTTCCACAGCCAGAGCGAGTATTCTTCGACCATGGGAGTTTCTGTCTCGGTGCTGGCCAGCGGCAGCCGGGGAAACAGCGCGATCGTGCAAAGCTCGAGCACGTGGATTCTCGTCGACGCAGGAATCTCCTGCCGCGAAACTTTCAAGCGGATGCGCGCTGCCGGGCACGACCCGCAGTCCTTGTCCGCCATTCTCATCACCCACGAGCACTCCGACCACATCCATGGCCTGATCGTACTGGCCAAAAAGCTCAACGTTCCGGTGTTCATGACTGGGGCCACGCACCAGGCATGGGCCCGGGCGATGCGCGACGAAAACGGCGTGCGCCCCGAACTCGCCCGCCTGGAGGTGTTCTCTTCCGGCAAGAGCTTTCGCGTCGGCGACATCACGGTCGCACCCTTTACCATTCCACACGACGCCGCTGATCCGGTAGGTTTCACCTTCCGTGCGGAAGGCGTGAAAGTTGGCATCGCCACTGACCTGGGATACATGCCGCCCAGCGTCTGTGACCACTTGCGCGGCTGTGATGTGCTGGTGGTCGAGGCCAACCATGACCTCGAAATGCTGCGCGGCGGCCCCTATCCCTGGTCGGTGAAACAGCGGGTCATGAGTCGGGTGGGGCACCTGTCCAACGATGCCTTGGCGGAATACCTTGCCACTAATTACGATGGCGGTGCATCTTATCTGGTGCTGGCCCATATTTCCGAGGCGAATAACCATCCCGAACTGGCCCGGAAAGCGGCGGTACAGGCATTGGGCGGCCGGCGTACCCTTTGGGGCAATCAAGTGATGGTGGCCTCGCAAACGGTCCCGCTGGAAGCGATTCGACTGTAGTGCCTATGAACGATTGTGTGGATCCCATTGTCGGCAAAATCCTGGCGGGCTGGCGTTATGACATTTCCAGCCTGGCGCCCGAGATGCGCGGCGATTACGAGGAGCACTTTGCCGCCTGCGATCACTGCCGCTCGCGGCAGAAGCTGCATCGCATCATTGACGTCTCGTTGATCGCCCTGGCTTCGCTTTCCGCGGTGGTGTTCCTGCTGGCATTTGGAGTCATCCGGCACTTCGGACCGCGACATGCCTTCTGGCTGGAACTGGCGGCGTTGGGTGGATTCGCGCTCTCCGCGCTGATTTGGGTGGTGGTCGCGATTGCGACCCCGGTTCCCACCACCATGGTGGACGCCGCCAAGATTGGCGCTCGCCGGGTGCATGATCGCCTGCCTGCGGAAATCCGAGAACGATTGCCGGAAGAATTGCGGCTGAAGATTACCGGTTCCTGAGCCATGCCTTCGAAATCAAAAGTGTTGGCGATTTTGCTGCTGGTTACCGCAGCGAACTTTGTCCTGGCAGCGCAAGTACTTCCCCAGTCCGCACTCCCCCAAGAGCCTGCAGCAGGCTGTCATGAACATCACCACGGGAGAGTTCCTGCCCCGGCCCCAGTGAGCCACCGGTGTTGCCAGGCCGGACACGACGCGGCGCTTCTGCAAGAGTCTTCGATTTCCCGCCCCCTGGTTTTTTGCAACTCGCTTATCGTCGAACCGTTAGTTTCCCCCACGGTGACTCTATGTAGCAGGGTTCGAGATCTTGTAAGCACAGCGGGCAGTCCGCCCAGTAATATTCCGCAGCGTATCTAGACTCCCTTTTCCCGTCAAATTTACTGCTCCAGAGTGCGCCACCACGCGCGGGAGCATTGCACGGAAAGTGTTTGTCATCCCGTTAGGAGTCGATACATGCGTCAGGTATGGTTGTGTTTCTTGCCATTCGTTGTTGCCGTTTTGTCCCTGTGGCCCTTAAATATTCAGGCTCAGGATTCCGCTCGCCCCATGAACATGCCGGGCATGGACATGAGTGCCACCATGTCGTCTAACTCTCTGCCGTCCCCCGAGTCAGGTTCAGGCACGGCGTGGCAGCCGGCGTCGGTCCCATCGCACATGTGGATGATTTCGCATGGGGGATGGGACTTCATGGCCCACGGCACCGTCTTCCTGACCTATAACCAGCAAGGTGGCCCGCGCGGCGAGGGCAAAGCAGAATCCGTGAATTATTTCATGTTCATGGAGCAGCATTCTCTCGGCAAGGGAACGATTCTTTTCCGGCAAATGTTTTCCGCTGAATCCCTCACTTCTCCGCATCCTGGCTTTCCAGAGCTTTTTCAAACCGGAGAGACTTATCACGGCGATCCATTGGTCGACCATCAACATCCGCACAATGTATTTGCCGAGCTCTCTGCCCTCTACACCTTGCCGCTGAGTAAGAAGATTTCCTGGCTGCTTTATGGAGGTCCATCCGCGGAGCCCGCCCTGGGCCCGGTAACCTACATGCACCGGGAATCGGCTTCAGAAAATCCTGCCGCTCCGCTCAGCCATCACTTGCAGGATTCCACCCACACCAGCTTTGGAGTGGTGACCACGGGTTTTATCCTCGACCGCTTCAAGATTGAGGGATCCGCCTTCAACGGCCGTGAACCCAACGAAGAGCGCTGGAGCATCCAGCCGGGACGGCTCGATTCCTGGTCGTTCCGCGCGAGCGCTGCACCGTCGCGCAATTGGACGGCACAATACAGCTATGGCCGCCTCCTGCATCCGGAAGCGCTGGAGCCGGGCAACGAGACTCGGCAGACGGCATTGCTCGAGTACAACCGGGTATTGTCGGCGGGAATACTGGGAACGGGCAACTGGGCCACATCATTCGTCTGGGGACGGGCGCAGAAAGAGTTCGAGAGCTTTCCTCTCAATAGTTATCTCTTGGAATCCACCCTCAATTTTCGCCGCCGGAACTACGCATACACCCGCATGGAATTGGTGGACAAAGACAAACTATTTCAGGATGTGTCCCCCAATCCTACGTTCCGCATCGGGGCATACACCTTCGGCGGGGTACGGGATCTGGTTCAGAACGAACACTGGCAACTCGGCCTGGGCACGGACGTAACGGTCTATTCCAAGCGAGCAGTGCTCGATCCCTTCTACGGCAATAACCCGGTATCGTTTCATGTTTTTCTGCGAGTGAGGCCGGGATTGAACCCGCACTCGCACTGATGGTCAGCTATTGATGTGACAGCTGGCCAGCCCGCGCTTTTCCAGATATTGCTGGTGATAATCTTCCGCTTCATAGAAGGTCACCGCGGGAACGATCTGAGTCACAATCGGTTTGCTGAAGCGGTGCGACTTTTCCAATTGTTCTTTGGAAGCTTTCGCCGCAGCTTCCTGCTCAGGCGTATGAAAGAAAATTGCCGAGCGATATTGCGTCCCGAAGTCGGGCCCCTGCCGGTTTAGCTGGGTGGGATCATGGTTCTCCCAGAAAACTTCCAGCAGCTTGTCGTAGGAAAGCTTCGCCGGATCATAATCCACTTCGACCGCTTCGGCGTGTCCTGTGCCATCGCTGCAAACGTCCTTGTAGGTGGGATTCTGCGTCTTCCCCCCGGTATATCCCACCCGTGTTGCCGTCACTCCTGGCAATTGGCGGAAGGTGGCTTCGACTCCCCAGAAACATCCTGCGGCGAAAGTTGCTTTGGCCATGTTCGTGATCTCCAATCTCAACCTTGGTGCCTATTTGATGCACCAGGAGCTTGAAAGTAACGTGAATCGTCAATGTACAGCGGATTACTCCATCACCAGCCCGCCGGTCAGTTCCCCAATCCGTCCTACGCGATGGTGTACACACCAACTTTCAAGTTCCTGCACGATTTTCTCGGTGGCCCGCGGGTCCCAATAGCTGGCGGTCCCGATCTGCACCGCGCTAGCCCCGGCCAGCATAAACTCCACGATGTCTTCCGCGGTCGAAATTCCGCCTATCCCGATGATCGGGATCTTCACCGCTTTGGAGGCGTCATACACCATGCGGATGGCAATCGGCTTGATGGCCGGCCCCGAAAGTCCGGCCGTGACATTCGCAATGCGCGGCTTGCGCGTCTCGGTGTCGATGGCCATGGCTACGAAAGTATTCACCAGCGAAAGCGCGTCGGCGCCGGCTTCCTGCGCCACTCGCGCCATCTGCGCAATGCTGGTTACGTTGGGAGAAAGTTTCACAATCAATGGCCGCTGCGAAATGTGCCGGGCCGTGGCCACCACTTCGTCGAGCGAACGGGGATCGCTGCCAAACTGCAGTCCGCCGTGCGCGGTGTTGGGGCAGGAGACATTCAATTCGTAAGCGTCGATGCCCTCGCCTTCATTCAGAATCTGGATGGTCTGCTCGTAATCTTCCCGGGTATAGCCAAAAACGTTGGCCACGACCACGATGTTCTTGATCGCCCGCAGCTTGGGCAGCTTCTCTTCGATGAAGGCTCGGGCTCCGATGTTCTGCAGTCCGATGGCGTTCAGCATTCCGGCAGCGGTTTCATAGAGACGTGGTGGCGGATTGCCCGCCATGGGTTCCTTGGACAATCCCTTGACCACGAAACCGCCCAGCTGATTGAGGTGGACTACATCTTCGAATTCCACCCCGTAGCCGAAGGTGCCACTGGCGGCGATGACCGGATTCTTGAGCTGGATGCCGGCAAGACTGACACTGAGATCCGGTTTGGCCCGGCCACCGCCCGAAGCTGCCGTCACCGCAGGTCTCCTTGCGGGCCGTGTGCAGGCGCCAGCGCTTCCGTAAGCACTCGTCCGATGGCGTGAGTGGGGGCGTTGATGCCCAGCAGCGAGGCCAGCGTCACCGCCAAATCCACCGGTTCTGCATGCCCCCGGTAAGTTCCCGGCTGAAAAGGGACGCCATAGAAAGCCAGCGGCACATGCGTGTCATAGGTGTAAGGCGAAGCATGGTCAGTCCCACTTTTAGTCCCCACGGTGAAAGGCTCGGGAACCCCGATGACATACCAGCCGCCCTCCGGCGAATAACTGTGGGCATACTTCAACCCAGTCTCCGTGTTGGGAACATCGCCTTTGGCCAATTGGGAGCGAGTGTAATAACCGCGCAGGCCAATTTGTTTGAGTGCTTCTCCCACTTCGTGTTCCGCGTCTGCTTCTTTGATCTGGGCGGCAGTGAAAACATCCTCATTCACCAAGATGAGTGGATAATCGATCTCTCTGACATACTCGGCCGGATGGCCGGGCGATAGTTGGCCGGAAAGAATGCTGTTGATCTGTGTGTGCAATTTGTCCGGTGAAAGGTTCGCCGCCGGAATGTGAAGCTGGGTGGCAACCGGAGGCGCCGGCGCGACTCCATGGTCCGCCGATAAAGCGATCCAAACATTGGCCAGCCCGAACTGGTGTCCCAGGAAATCGAAGAACCCGGCCAGTTGCCGATCCAGGGTGAGCGCCATGGCATGCATTTCCGGCGAGTCCGGCCCTACCTGATGACCAAGAATATCGTTCGCCGACAGGCTGATGACGAGTAAATCCGTTGCCGGACCGTTGCCCAGCTTTTCATTGGTGACCAGGTCGCGCGCGAAGTCAAATTCATAGTCATTGGCGAAAGGCGTGGAACCGACCAGCTCATAAAAGCTGGCTTCCTTGCCTTTTGCCGCCAGAACGTTCGTGGTCCGCAACACAGTTCCGTTGCTGTCTTTCCAATCCCGGTTCAGATATTTTTCATTGTGCTTGCTGTCGTTGAACTCCTGCGCCCATTTCGGTAGATCGTTGCGGTAGTAAGTAGACGTAATCCAGACACCGGTCTTGGGATCGATCCAATAGGCGCCGTCCCCGGAATAGCCTGCCGGCAAAATGGCTGCACGGTCTTTAAGCGAAATCCCAAATACACGCGATTTGCTTTGAGATGCCAGTTTCAGTTCATCCCCGAGCGTATCCGCCAGCAGATTATGCGGGGAAGCCCCAGGCTTGTCGCTGGTAATGCCGACCAGCTTTGTGGCATCGTCCTCCACGGAACTCACTCTGTGCTTCTTTTGCGGGTCCCACCATTCGTTGGCCAGGATGCCGTGGCCATCCGAGTAGGCGCCGGTCAGCAGGGTCGCGTGTCCGGGCGCAGTACGGGTATTGGCATAGTTGTAATTGCAGCCAGAAAAGTAGGCGCCGTGATCGAGCAGCAGCCGGAATCCACCTTCGCCAAATTCATCGCGATAGCGTTCCAGATAGTCCCCGCGAAACTGGTCAATTACGACGATGACAAGGAGTTTAGGTCGGCCGTTGTAAGCGGAAGCCATGCACCGGCCCGCCAGAGATATGGCAACCAGCAGCCCGAGAACGGCGATGCGTAGGAGGGATCTCACTGTCGTGGTAGTTTACCGCGTGTTCGAAGCCCGGCCAAATCTTCGGGATGTTTTCCGGCCGACGTGCCATTCTCACTCATTTTTCGATACAGTAGATGACTCATGCTTGATTTGAACTTTGTTCGTGACAACCTGCCCCTAGTCGAAGAAAAGCTGCGCCAGCGCGGCATGAATCCCGCCCAGGTGCTTAAAGACTTCGGCGAAGTCAATGCCCAGAGGCGGCAGGCCATCGCGGCCGCTGAAACTCTGAAAGCCCAGCGCAACCGGTCGTCTGAAGAGGTCGCGAAGCTAAAAAAGACCGGGCAGGATGCCAGCGCGCTCATTGCTGAGACCAAAGACATGCGGGAACAGATTCAGCAACTGGAGAAAGCAGCCGAAGAATACGATGGCCGCCTGCAGAAGGTGCTGACCGGTCTCCCGAACATTCCGCACGAAAGCGTCCCGGTGGGCAAGACCGCCGACCAAAATCTGGAAGTCCGCCGCTGGGGCACGCCTCCAAGTTTCGATTTTGCTCCCAAGCCCCATTGGGAAGTGGGTGAACAGCTTGGCGTACTTGATCTGGAGCGTGCAGCGAAACTCTCCGGAGCACGTTTCGCCGTGTATTGGGACCTCGGCGCCAAGCTTGAGCGAGCGCTGGCCAACTTCATGCTTGACCTGCATACCCGCCACCACGGCTATACCGAAGTGTTGCCGCCTTATCTGGTGAATTCCGAATCGATGTACGGCACCGGGCAACTGCCTAAGTTTGCCTCCGATCTTTTCCGGGTTCCTCACGGAGACACCGATCTTTGGCTGATTCCCACCGCCGAAGTCCCCGTCACCAACCTTTATCGCGATGAAACATTGGACCAGTCGCGGCTTCCGGTCTCGCTCACCGCCTATACGCCCTGTTTTCGAAGCGAGGCTGGTTCCTACGGCAAAGATGTTCGCGGCATCATCCGGCAGCATCAATTTCAGAAAGTGGAATTAGTAAAGTTCTCGCGGCCGGAAGATTCCTACGATCAGCTGGAAAAACTTACCCATGATGCCGAAGAAGTCTTGCAGAAACTCGGATTACATTATCGTGTAATGCTACTGTGCACCGGCGACATGGGCTTCGCTTCGGCCAAAGACTTATGACATTGAGGTGTGGCTGCCGGGACAGCAACTGTTTCGCGAGATTTCTTCGTGCTCGAACTTTGAGTCGTTTCAGGCGCGGCGTGCCAATATCCGGTTTCGCCGCGAGGGAAAGAATAAGAGCGAATTCCTGCACACACTGAATGGCAGTGCCTTGGCCGTGGGCCGCACCTGGCTGGCGGTAATGGAGAATTATCAGCAGGCCGACGGCAGCGTGCTGATTCCAGAGGTCCTCCGCCCATACATGGGTACCGATCGCATCACCCCGAAGAAGTTCTAAGGGCAGGCAAAACAAGATCGCTGCAGGACTGTTTGCAGACGCACATTGCCAAGACAGAAAGCAGAAACTAGACTTGGACAGGACTAAGACCATTGCGACGACTACCGGCGTACCCTCGGTGCCGATGACTGGGATCTGGCGCACAATCCGCAGCTACATCCTGTGGTCCTACGAGCGGGGAACCATTCAGTATGACATCATGGTCACGCTGATCCTTCTCTTCGTTTTTCTCTCCCCGCGCTGGATCAACTTCAACGACAAACCGGTACAGCACAATCCGCATCCCAGTGGCGTAGTGGTTGTGCCCGACGGTCAGGGCGGCCTGATCTACCAGGTGGAAGGATCGGCGGTCTCCGGACAGAGCGAAGACGCGGTTCGGGGCGAATTGTTGCGCATCATCGAACCCATCTCGGGGGAAGTCAGCATCACCAGGTACGAGCTCGTAAGCGACCGCGCGGGACACGTGCTCAGCTACAAAGTTTGGGTCCGCAGGCAGTAGGGCAAGACCCTGCGGCGATAAGGTTGGACGATGACATCCTCTCATTGGTTTCGCGCGTGCGCTCCGGCGTTGCTGCTTTTGTCCGCGGCTGTGCCTATCGCGAGCGCCCAGCCCAATCCTGACCTGGAGCGTGTTCTTGAGCGGATCGACCACAACGCGGCCAGTTTTCGCACCACCGAAGCCAGCTTCGTCTGGGACCAATTCACCAAGGTGGTGGATGAAACCGATTCCCAAAATGGGAAAGTATATTTCCGGCGCGCGGGGAATGAAATCCAGATGGCTGCCGACATCGCCAGCCCCGACAAGAAATCCATCTTGTTCACCGGCGGCAAGATCCAGATCTACCAGCCCAATATTGAACAGGTAAATGAGTATCCGGCGGGCAACAACAAAGACGCCCTGGAGAGCTTCCTTGTGCTCGGCTTCGGTGGTTCAGGGCACGGGATGCTGAAGTCTTTTGACGTGGCTTATGTGGGCAAGGAAACGCTCGACGGCGTTGAGACCGACAAGTTGGACCTCGTCCCCAAATCCCCTAAGGTCCACAATATGTTCGATCACATCTTCCTCTGGATTGACGCCCGCGGAGTCTCCGTCCAGCAGCAGCTGGTTCAGCCCTCCGGCGACTATCGCCTTGCCAAGTACTCCGAGATCAAGCTCAACGAGAAGATCCCCGATACCGCATTCAAGCTGAAAACAAACGGGAAAACGCAGTTCATATCGCATTGATAAATTGGCAGATGGGAGAAAATCGGGGCGCTGGCAGCGAAAAAGAATAGGGCTGAAAAAGCCGATCCGGGGCGTTATACTGGCGAAAGGAGTCCTTTTCGCTGAAGAAGTGGGCGAACCGGGCTCTGTCACCCTCAAGATTTAGGTTTTCATGGTAATGGCCAAGGTTTTCACGATCCCGGTACCTCCCAATATGGGACGCAGGCGGCGTGAACGCACCTCCGACCCCCGCTACGTGGATGGCCAGCGCCTGCTGGTGGAAGCCATGCGATATTTGGCCCAGTCCGACCCGGTGTCGAATCGAGGCGCCATCGAACTGCTTTCCGAACACGTCCGCACCCGCTTCCGCATGACCGACTCGCCGTTAGGTTGAGCTTTGGCTGTTCGCCACGAGACCTTTCCCCTACGTATTGGTTGACTACCCTTTCAAATCTGAAGGCCGCGCTCTTTAGAAGTACAACTTCAAAGCAAACTGGACAATGCGTGCTCCTCGATCGGTGGTGATCTGTCCGAACTGGGAACTTCCTCCCTCGGTTCCGGACTGGAACGTGGGGCTGTAAAACTGAACATGATTAAAGGCATTGAAGAATTCTGTTCGGAACTCCACCGACTTGTTTTCCGAGATTTTGAAATCCTTCAGAAGAGAAAAATCCCAGTTGTCGATCCCCGGTCCGCGAAGCACGTTGCGTCCCATGTTGCCATGGCTGAAGAGCGGGACACCGTTACAGTTCAGGTTCGAAGGATCAAAATAATAGTGACCGAAGGTTCCACCGCCGCAATCTCCTGACAAGGTCTGCTCCTGCCTGGGATTGTGAAAGATTTTGATGGGCCCAGTCACATCAGGACGGTCGAGATAGTTGTCCGATTCGCTTGAGTTCGAGTTGGAAAACAGAGTGAACGGATTGCCGGACTGGAAGCTACCAATTGCGCTGATAGACCATCCCTCGGTTACTTTGTGTAAGAAGGTGTTTCCTTGGAAAGGTTTGTCCCAAGGGATTTGCCAAATCGGGCTCACCACCAGGCGATGAGTAGCGTCGAAATCCGCCAGCCCGCGGTCGAAAGTGGGATTCAACGGGTCAGTATAGGTGGAAGAGCGCGCCCGGAAGCCCGAATTCAGGTCAATCGTTTTTGCCAGCGTGTATGCCACCCGAAAAGTCAGCCCATGACTGAAGCGTTTATCCACGGTAAGCTGGAACTCATGGCTCGAGGAATTGGAGTTGCTGAGATTGGTGTAGATCTGTTGTTCCTCGGTTGGGTACGCAGACGGATCCATCGGGTCGCTGCAACCGGCGAGCGGCCTCGCACATTCGGGATTCAACCCATCCACGCCGTTTGCTGCTAGTTGTTGCTGGAGAATTGCCAGACTTGGGAAATTAGTTTCAACGCTGGTAATCGCCTTACGGCTCAAGCTGCCAACGTAGACCGCCTCAACCACGGTGTCTTTCGTAAGCTGATATTGGAACCCATAATTGAAATTTTGCGCATACGGCGTGCGGAAATGGGGATTCACCACGAAGGCGTACGGCAGCTTGGGAGAGAAGAATGTTCCCGTCAAGCCTTGGGCAGCGAATGGGTAGGGGTTGTCGAAGCCGAAAGACGTAAACGGATCGGCGACGAACGAACCGCCGGAAGGAGGGTCGGTGCAGTCCGGAATGGTATAGCACGGATAATTGTTGGCGACGTACCCGTAGGGCGGCTGTCCGCCGAATTGCAAGTTTAGAGCGCCGTCTTCAATATCATAGAAAGATTCCATAACCGCCACGCATCACGAGCTTGGAATTTCCCATCATGTCCCAGGCAAAGCCGAAAGCGGGGAGCGAAATTATTTCGGTCAGGATAAACCAAGCCCCGATTGGGTGTACCGGGATCACCAGGGTACAAAATGCCCGGCGGTGCGTCTGGGAATACCGTGGATTGATGACCCGGGAACCAACCCAGGACGTTGTTATGAGGATCTACCTGCGGTGAATTGTATTCGTATCGCAGGCCATAAGTTACAGTCAACTTCTTCGTCGCCTTCCACGCATCCTGCCCGAAGACGTAAAAAGAGTGGGTGCGTATGCCGTACTTTGCGTTGGAGAACTGATAATAATTGTCCCAGTAGCCACCGACGAAATCGGCTAAAGCGCCTCCACTGGTAAAGCCGTTCGGATCGGTAAAGGACCCGAAATCTCCAAAGAAAAAACTACCGTTATTGTAAAAATCGTAGTTGAAGTTGTTCCGCACCCAGCGTAAATCTCCCCCAAACTTCATGTCATGATGACCCTGGGTCCAAGAGAAGGTGTCTTGATATTGGAACGTAACGTTGTGGATTTTGGTGGGGCCTGCCGGGGAGGGCCCGAGCTCGAATGCGCCGCTGACCGCTATCGGCGGGGCGGCTGCGCCGGCAGGATCGTCTGGTGTCACAGTTGTGAATCCCAATGACTGCGGCGAGGTTTTGTCCTGGGGGACTGCGGTCAGACTGGCCACCCGGTTAGAAGCAAAACGAAACTCGTTGAGCTTGGTCGGAGAAAGAATGTGAGTCCAACTCAACGATCCGGTTTGATAACGGTAGCCGTCGGAGAAACCCGATCCCACGGGAACGTCTCCCCCGGTGGACGCTCCCTTAACGATCTCAAATGGATACGCGTCGGAGGTGTCATCGATCAAATACACGGCTGACAAGTTGTCTTTCGACGACAAGGTGTGGTCCACCCGGAGAATACCTTGGTCGTCGCGGATGCTAGCGACCGGAGCGGACACGAAACCATTGCCAGACCGGTTGGGCAGCGGAACATATTTGTTTATGTAGTTTTGAATTACGGGATCGACCGGGACCTGATTGTTGGAGTAAGGCGTACCTACGACGACAGAGGTTTGTCCATCCGAGCATAAGACGGTTTGCTGCGCTTGAGTCGGGTCAAAAAGTTGCCCAGCATCGAATTGAGGATCACTTGGTTGGGAGTTGGGGCACATCGAGCTTCCGGTGAACAGCTCACCAAAGTTCCCCGTCCTTTCTGACGGACTCAATACCGTAAGTTCTGGAGCCACCTGCCCTTCTCGACGCCGATTCCCCTGGTATGAGGCGAAAAAGAAAGTCTTGTCTTTCTTTATCGGCCCGCCGATCGTCCCACCGAACAGATTACGTTTGAACACAGGGACTTCCTGAAGAAAATAGTCGCTGGCGTTGAGCGCGTCATTGCGAAAGAACTCAAACAGACTGCCATGGAATCCATTCGCCCCCGACTTGATTACCTGATTGATGATTCCTCCCGACGTGCGACCGTACTCGGCCTGGTAGTTGTTCGTCAGGATCTTAAATTCAGCCACGGCGTCCGGATTGGGATTCACCACAATGTTATTGTTGAGGAAATTGTTATTGTCCGCTCCGTCGATCAGAAACGTCATTGATTCCGAGCGCTGGCCGCTAACCGAAAACGGATTGTTGGAACCATCGTCTTGATCGGGGGCGAATACTCCGGCTTGCAGTAATCCGAGTTGCAGGGTGTCGCGTTCCACCAGTGGCAAGTCCAGGATACGTTGCGTAGTCTCGACCTTGCCCAGGGTCGCACTAATCGTATCCACCTGGCTCACATCCCCGGTAACTTCAATAACCTGGGTCTGTGCCCCGACTTCCAAGGTCACATCGAGATGCGCATTTTGATTAATCTCGAGAGTAAGGCCGGTGCGCACATACCTGCTAAAACCGGTCTGCTCTACGGTTAATCCATAGGTTCCAATCGGAATTAACGAAAATAAATACTCGCCATCCTTGTTGGAAAGCGCAGTGCGAGTGGCATTGGTGCTGGAATTCTTTAGAGTGACTTTGGCCCCGGGAACCACCGCCCCAGACGAGTCCTTGATGCTTCCGGCGATCTGCGCAGTTGCTTGTTGCGCGATGGCTTCCTCCGCACCGAAAATCGTGGCGCCAACAAAGAAGAGCATTACCGCTACGTACGAAAGCAAAGTATGCTTCATCGATGACCCCTTCCCATGGACAACGAGTGTGTGTGACCGGGCGTCGCACTTTTTCCGACTACGGAACTTTGGGGGCAATTCTGCAATCATTGGCCCACTGGGCACAAGCCTTTTCTGCAATGAGTTAAAGAATCTTGGCCGGAGTCTATACTGATTTCTATATCCGCGGACTACCGATTGCTGTAATGTGACCGTCGGTCAAGCCTCGGTTGGAGTGGCTTTCGAGAACAACGCACCCACCAGAACGATCAAGATGGGATAGCACTCCAATGTATAGCGCGGCTCGGGGTTTTCCAGGCTCCCCAGGAAAGCTGATCGCAAGACCACAAAGATCACGAGCATCCCGAGATAAGGTAAATATCGTCCGCGCATCAGGCCGCCTAGAGCCGCGATCACATACAGCAAATTAATCGCCCCCATCGTCACCGCCAGCGTGGAAGGCCAGAGGTCGTCATTGAATTCCCACCAGCGCGGGTCCGGCGGCAGCAACTCGGTTCGCGGACGCAGCCACATATCCGCGATTCGCATCACCGGCAGGTAAACATAGTAGCGCAGGGGCGCGGCGTGAATTCGTACCTCCGCGAGCGAGGCGAATCGCGCGTCAAGCGCCGGAGTCACGTGCAAGGCGTCGTTGTAATCGGCCACCAATTGCGCCGTTTCTTCGCTTTGCTGCGCCGAGTCAAAGGCGCGGGAAGGAAGTTTTTCCGCGTCAATGGCGGCGCCCGGCACCGGCCAGTAAATCTCCTCGACTGAGGTGTACTCGGCGATCCAGGTCTTCACCCAGTGGTTAAATCCCATAGGCACGAACTCGTCTTCTTCGTTGGCGTAGCGCGGCGCGAGCGGCTGAAAACGGTGCATGGTGTGCAGATTACGCAATGTCCACGGAACGAGCGGAGCTAGCGAAACCATTCCCATCACAAAAGCAGCGCGCAACACGGGGAAATAGGAACGCTTGGCTCGAGCTCGCAGCATTGCGATCCACAGCAGATACAGACCGATGGCGGCCAGCAAAATTCCGCCGTCCGGCCGGAGGAGAATTGCCGCTCCTACCGCGAGCCCGCAGCCAACCCAATCGCGCAGCCCGCCTCCGTCCAACGTGGCGATTCCCGCGATCGCGAGGTCCAGGGCCAGCGCTGTAAAGAAGATTTCCAATGTTTCCGTGAGCGCAGCCGCGGCGTAATTCGCCAGGAACGGACAAAGTGCAGCCAGCAGGAATGCCCATCTCGCGGCCCGGGGTGAGACCACGCGGCGGGCGATGTCCGCGATCAGAAAACACGTTCCAACGTCCACGAACATCTGCACCACCAGCACCGCGCGGTAATGCTCCATGCCAAAGATGGTAAAGATCGCCGCCAGGAATGCCGGATATCCCGGAAGACGGATATAAGTGGGAGAGATCCCATCACCGCTCAGACCGTAAATTCCGTGCTGCAGCCAGTTCTTAGCAATGTCGCCGTAGATGAAGGAATCCGTGGTGATGGCGGGATAGCGGAAGATGAACAAAAGCCGTAGCGCAAAAGCGGCCAGGGTGGCGATCAGGAAGAACCGGAGATGTTGCCGCACGATCTCGCGCACGCTGCGAATATACCGCGTTTCCCCCAAAACTCCATGTTTCTAAGGGCCTCGGGAAGCGCTTTCGCTGGCGTTCTAGCGATTGACCCCCCTGTTCCTACGGCTTAGGATGAGTTGACAGATTTTTACATGGCCCAACCGGTTTTTTACGATCCTCGACAAGCCCGCTGGAAGCGGTTAAGGCGGTTCTTCGACGCTCTGGGCGTCAGCGCCACTCTGCTCATCATCTTCTTTATCTATACGGCTTTACGAAGCGAGCCGTTGCCAGAACTCCTCCTCCCGCTGCAAAAAAAGCCCTACCACGCATTTAAAGAGCGCGAAAAAGAGAAGGCAAAAGAGAAGCGTCGTTTGGCGGCACTGCGCGGCCACAGGAAATCCAAATCCGCGCCATCGCAGGTTAAGCTCAATTCCGTGGAAGGCATCCGGGCGGGGTTCTATGTGCCCTGGGATGCCGCCAGCTTTTCGTCCCTGCGCGAGTATGCCCGCCAAATTGACTTGCTCTACCCAGAATGGCTGCACGTCCTGACTCCGGATGGCCATTTGCAGGGCGTGGACGAAGAAACCAACAACTTTTTTGATGTGATCCAGGGTTCCACGCTTCGTCCCGTGGACACCAAGGTCATGCCATTTCTGAAGTCGGAAGAGACAGGAATGGAAGTTTTTCCCTTGGTAAATAACTTTGACGGCCTCGACTGGATTGACATTAGCCCGTTCCTGAATGATCCAGATGCAAGAGCTTTATTTCGGCAGCAGGTCGCGACGTTTCTCGCCAGCGACAAATATCACGGCCTAATGCTGGACTTCGAGGCCTTTCCCAGGAAGGGTCAAGCAGGCTTTCTCGCCTTGTTGAATGAACTAGCCACCGACCTCCACTCCAAAGGCATGAAGCTGTACGTCAGCGTCCCCTCTCACAACGACGAATGGAACTATCCCGCGGTTGCCGCCGCCGCGGATGGCGTGGTGCTCATGAACTACGACGAGCACTACGGCGGAGGCGTTCCCGGGCCGGTGGCTTCGCAAGACTGGTTTGTGGACAACCTGAAGTTTGCCGTGAAACTTATCCCCAAAGACAAGCTGATTTGCGCTATCGCGAATTTTGGATATGACTTTGTCCAGAAACCCAAGAGTGGCAAATTGCCCGAAGGGGAAAAGGACAAAAATCAGTCGGTACAGGATGCCTGGCTCGCCGCGCGTGACTCCGAGGAAGACGTGGACTTCGATGGCGACAGCATGAATCCCCACGTCAGTTATCTGGACGAGCACAACCTACGGCACGACATTTGGTTTCTCGATGCGGTGACCGCACTCAATCAGATGCGCGCCGCTCAAACCTTGGGAATCCAAACTTTCGCCTTATGGCGCTTGGGATCGGAGGATCGTTCTCTTTGGAACGTGTGGGATATGCCCGGCGATTGGGCCTCTCCCTCGAAATTAAAAGACGTTCCTCCCGGCCAGGATGTGGACATGGAAGGCACTGGTGAGGTTTTAAGCATTGAAGCCCGGCCGTCCAATGGGCAGCGGGACATCAAGCTTGACACCCCCTCCGGCATGATCACCGACGAGACCTTGGATCCCCTGCCCGAACCCTATCGCGTGGCACGTTACGGGTCGAGCCCCAACCAGGTTGCCCTCACTTTCGACGACGGGCCCGATCCGGAGTGGACTCCCAAGATTCTCGACGTGTTGAAGCGTGAGCATGCCACTGCAACTTTCTTTCTGATCGGCATTGAAGCCGATCATTTCTCCGGCCTCGCCGAGCGAATTTACCGCGAAGGCCATGGCATTGGGAACCACACTTTCACGCATCCCGACATCAGCAATCTCTCGGGCAGCTACATGAAGGTCGAAGTCAATCTTACCGAGCGGCTGTTCGCCAGCCGCTTGGGAATCAGAACCCTTTTCTTCAGGCCGCCCTACTCCATCGACTCCGAGCCCGACACCGAAGATCAGGTTCGCCCGCTCGAGTTCACCCAAGATATGGGGTACATCACGGTGAGCGACAAGATTGACCCCAACGATTGGCAGAACGAACCGCGCCGCCCCACTGCCGACGAAATCGCCTCCCGCGTTCTGGAGCATTTGCCGCCTTGCAAGCCCGGCGACCTGGGCTGCGGCAACATCATTCTGTTGCACGACGGCGGCGGCGATCGCAGCCAGACGGTGCTGGCCTTGCCCAAGATTATTGAAGGCATCCGCGCCAAAGGACTTGAAATTGTCCCGGTATATCAGTTGATCGGCAAAACCCGGGCCGATGTCATGCCTCCCCTCCCCGCCAACGAACGCGTGGCCGCCAGTTTGACCTTGATCGGGTTCTGGATGTTCGACGTAGGTTTCAAAGGCATCACCTGGATCTTCTTTCTGGGCGACCTGCTCATGACCGGGCGACTCTTGTTTATCGGGGCATTCGCCCTTTTTGACCGATTGCGCCAGCCGCGTTACGGAGCCTCGGGCGAGGTGGAAAACTATAAGCCAAGTGTTGCCGTGTTGGTCCCCGCCTACAACGAAGAGAAAGTAATTGAGCGAACGATTCGCGCCGTCCTTGCGTCGGACTACCCCAGCCTGCGGGTCATCGTCATCGACGATGGCTCCAGCGACAAGACTCTGCAAGTAGCTCGTGCAGCTTTCGCGGCCCACGAAGCCACCGGCCGCGTTCTTATTCTGACCAAGCCCAATGCCGGCAAAGCGGACGCTTTGAATTTCGGCCTGCAATATCTCACGGATGAAGAGATCTTCGTCGGCATCGATGCCGATACTGTGATCGCTCGGGAAGCGATCTCCCGTCTAGTGCCCCACTTCCTCAACCCAAAGGTTGCCGCGGTGGCCGGCAATGCCAAAGTCGGCAACCGCATCAATCTCTGGACCCGCTGGCAAGCCCTCGAATACATCACCAGCCAGAACTTCGAACGCCGTGCGCTGAATACGCTGGGGGCGGTGAGCGTGGTGCCGGGGGCCATCGGGGCCTGGCGGACTTCCGCCGTGAAAGAAGCGGGCGGCTATCACACTGACACTGTGGCCGAGGACGCAGACCTCACCATGAATTTGTTGCGGCGCGGCTACCGGGTAGAGTACGAAGACATGGCCCTGGCCTATACCGAGGCCCCGGTCAATGCCAACGGCCTCATGCGCCAGCGCTTCCGTTGGTCATTCGGAATCCTGCAGGCCGTCTGGAAACATCGCTCCGTGTTTGCCCGCAAAGGCGTGCTGGGATGGGTGGCTCTGCCCAACATCGTGATCTTCCAAATCCTGCTGCCGCTGGTGTCTCCGTTCATTGACATTATGTTTGTAGTTGGCGCCCTATGGTATTTCATCCAGAAGGGGTTTCATCCGGACTCCACTGATCCTGCCAGCTTCCAGCGGCTGCTGCTGTTCTTCGCGGCTTTCCTGATGATTGACTTCATCACTTCGGCGATTGCGTTCGCACTGGAGCGCCGCCTGCCGGAGTCACGCGAAGATATTTGGTTGTTGAGTCAGGTTTGGCTGCAACGGTTTGCCTATCGCCAGTTGTTCTCGGTGGTGCTGTTCAGGACGGTCAAGCGTGCCCTCGGCGGTCAGCCGTTTGCCTGGGACAAACTGGAGCGTACCGCCGCGATGACCTACCGCCCTTCCGAGGAACATGATTCGCTTCCGGTACATTGACTTTCTTGGGTGAGAAAGACGACGCATGGCCCGAACCATCATCGAACCCTTCCGCATCAAGAGCGTCGAACCCATTCGCTGGACCACCCGCGCACAACGCGAGCGTCTGCTGCAGGCCGCACACTATAACTTGTTCCTGCTCCCCGCCTCCGACGTGCTGGTTGATCTGCTGACCGATTCCGGCACTGGAGCCATGTCCACCCACCAATGGGCCGCCATCATGGAGGGCGACGAAAGCTACGCCGGCAGCAAGAGTTTCGATCGCTTCCGCAAATCCGTGCAGGATATTTTCGGCTACGTCCATGTCATTCCCACTCATCAGGGCCGCGCCGCCGAACGCATATTGTTCAGCGTGATGTGCAAGAAGGGCGACATCGTCCCCAACAACACGCATTTCGATACCACTCGCGCCAACGTTGAATTTGTCGGCGCCGAAGCCGTGGATTTGGTCATCCCCGAAGGCAAGCAGCCTAGCCTGGTGCATCCCTTCAAGGGCAACATGGATGTGCAGGGGCTGGAAAATTTAATCGAACGCGTAGGCCGCGAGCGGGTTCCCCTGGTAATGCTGACAGTCACCAACAATTCCGGCGGGGGGCAACCGGTTTCCATGGAAAATATCCGGCAAGTAAGCTCCGTGTGCCGGCGGCACAAAATCCCGCTGTATTTCGATGCCTGCCGCTTCGCAGAAAATTCTTACTTCATTAAACTTCGCGAGAAAGGATACGAATCGAAAACTCCCAAGCAGATCGCTCAGGAGATGTTTTCGTATGGCGACGGCTGCACCATGTCTGCCAAGAAAGACGGCATGGCGAATATTGGGGGATTTCTCTGCACCAACAACGACCTGCTAGCGCAACAGGAAAAAGATCTGCTGATTCTGAGCGAGGGCTATCCCACCTACGGAGGCCTCGCCGGACGCGATCTGGAAGCCATCGCCGTCGGCATACAGGAAGCCCTGGAAGAAGACTACCTGCATTACCGCATCGCTTCCACGGCCTATCTTGGCAGCCACATCGCGGAACAGGGTGTCCCCATTGTGCAGCCACCCGGCGGACACGCCATCTATATCGACGCGCGCGCTTTCCTGCCGCAAATTCCGCAGTCCCAATTCCCCGGCGTGGCCCTGGGCGCCGAACTCTATCTCGAAGGTGGAATTCGCTCCGTCGAAATTGGTTCGTTAATGTTTGGTGCCTCAGCCAAAATGGACTTGGTCCGACTGGCCATTCCACGGCGCGTCTACACTCAAAGCCACATTGACTATGTAGTCGAAGTCATCCTCGAAGTATGGAAACATCGGGAGAACATTAAGGGCCTTAAACTGACCTACGAAGCCCCGTTCCTTCGCCATTTCACCGCCCGCCTGGAGCCCGCAGCCCGCGCGTAGGGCTTGACGGAAATCTGATAGTGCATTGTCATCCTGAGCAAGCGTATTTTGCGCCGCGAAGGACCTGTGTATCTATTTTCGACTGTGGAGGAACCCATCTGACTTGCTACGCGGCCCGATTCCTCACTTCAATATTCTTTCCCCTCGCCGCTAAGATAACTTTCTTGCCAGGTTCCAGAAGCGTTCGATAAACCCCCTCAACTTCTTTCGCGACCCGCGGCCACAAATAGCCTTCGCGAATTCTCTGCTCAGCCGCCAGCACCGCCATTTGGCGCATATCGGGATCGGAGATCAGCAGCTCCAGCATATGTTGCAAATCATTGACGTCCCCGTGCTGAAAAGTGAAGCCCGCTCCTTCGACCACTTCCACATTCTCCGGAATATCGCTGGCCAGTACGCACACCCCCGCTCCCATCGCGTCGAGAAGGGCCAGTGAGAGCCCTTCGAGATCCGAAGGCAAAACGAACAGCATGGCATGGGTGAGCAATTCATCAAGCGCCTCCCCCGAGACCCAGTCGAGCAGAACAATTCGATCGTCGCCATGATTGCGCAATTGAGTCGCGTACTCATCGGTATAGCTCGAACCTCCCGCGAGAACGAGCTTCACCGGAGTCGCAACTTTCTTATAGGCCTCGATCAATAAATGACAATTCTTCTCCGGCGAGAACCTGCCCAGAAACAGGATGTAATTGCCAGAATTGAGTCCCCATCCCTTGAGCCGCGAAGGCTGACACCGCCGGCGAATCGTAGTTCCGTTCGGGACGTAAGTTGTTTCGGCCCCATATCTTGATTGATAGTGCTGTTGCAGAGTGAGGGATACGGCCATGGTCGCGTCCGGAAATTTGACGGCTGCCCATTCCCCCAGGCGCAGCACCGCAGCCGCGCAACGTCCCCACTTCTTTCGTTTCCAATCCAACCCCTGGATTGTCACAATCGTCTTTTTGCCAAACAGGCGGGGCAGGAACGAGAACAACGCCGGCCCCAACGCCTGGTAGTGCACCAGGTCACATTTGCTGAACATCGCGTGGACGGTGCTTAATAACGTGTGCACCGCGGTTTCGAAGTGCTTCGAGCGGATCGTGGGCAAGCGCACCAACCGCATCCCATGATGTTCTTCCCGTTCAGGAGTAAAGTGCTTCCGGCAATACACCGTGACATTGTTCCCCATCGCCACCAGTCGTTGGCCCACTTCCTCATAGTAGGTTTCGATCCCGCTGTACTTGGATATCAAGCCACGTCCGCCGATGAACGCGACGTGCAACGGCCGGGTCTTCGCTTCTACGTTTTGGTTGACGACCCGATATTTTCGCGGCTCCGCCATTTGCCCATACAATCGCGTGAGTTCCAGGAAATGCCTTTCGGGCGTGTATTTGTCGCGCACCAGGGTCCGTCCGGCTTCTCCCATCCGGGCCGCGAGCGATGGCTGGGCATGGAGTGAAGAGATCACTTCCGCGAGATGTACCGGGTCTCCGGCACGGAACAGCAATCCGGTCTTGCCATCCTGCACCAATTCTCGCCGCGAACCGAGATCCGAGGCGACCACCGCTCGTCCCACGCGTAGGCATGGTTCTCCTCATCGACGGAATCTCTAACTATTTCTTGGCAACGAGCCAGGTACTTGTCCTCGGCTGCTTTTAGATTCCGCAGCAGCACATCTTGCTGGATGGCATGGTCCCCCAGGCGCTGTGCGCTGCCTCGATAACTGCTCAGGAGGGTGCTGGTAGCCGCCGCGCGCGCATTAAGAGCACTCAACTCGACTTCGGCCTTTAGCAATTCCCCCTGGGCCCACTGATGGTCAGGGCCCTGATCAACCGTTTCTTGCAGCACCGGGGCCTGGGCTTGTGCTCCAATCGAGGCTTTGGTTTCTGTAATTTGCTGCTCGACCTCCTGTACAAGGCGGTAGGAGGGCTCAAATTTTGCCAGCAGTTCGGTTCGCTTTAACTCCAGATCGAGCAACTTGGCCTTCATGTTTTCCAGCAGCTCTGCGTTGTCCGAACTGCGGACCTGCGTCGTAATCCGTTCCGGCAAAACCCGCAGCTTCGCCTCCAGCGCGCGAATGCGTTCTCCGGTTTCAGCGATGGACACCCGAGTTTCCCGGTCGTTGGCGTCCGTCTCCAGCATCTTCTGCAAGGTGGCGTCCCGTTCCAGGTCCGCCGCGACTATGCCCTGGTCATGCGAGAACTCCATCAGCCGCAACTGTGCATCCTCCAGCCCCCGCCGGGCCTGTACAATCTGCTGCTCAAAAAAGATCAACTGACCAGGCGTGCGCCGCACCCGCAAGTGCCGGTCAAGATAGGCTTGCGCCAGACAGCGGAGCACTCTCTCCGCCTGCACTGGATTCGAAGATTCATAAGTGACCGAGATCAAGGTTGACTTTCGCACTGGCTCTACCTCCAGCTTGCGACTCAGCCGGCGCACTTGCCGCTCCAGCCGTTCGTTTTCGCTCTCTCCCACCCATTTCCAGAACCACGACTCGTCTTCCGTCCCCAGGCCGGAGGTCTTCACCACCGTTTGCAGCGTGTCCTCGTCAAGCAGCAGGACAACCTCGGAATTCAACGCTTCCTCGGAGACCTCTTCGTGCTCGAACATAGGCGATTGCGTCGGCGTGGGCGTCATCAGAGGATCCACGCGCCCCCGCCGCACCATCACTTTCATCTCTGCTCGATAAGAAGGCGCCAGCATGCGGTAAAGCATGCCGCACAGAAAAACCCCCACAAACACAATCGCCACCAGTCGCCGTTGCCGAAACAGTACCGCCACCACGTCGCGCAAGGTCAGCGAAGGCGTCTGCACCGACCTGGGGATGAGTCTCAACTCTTCTGCCATAAAGTCTCTTCGAAACCTCAAGGCGCATCATGGTTCCTCGCGGTTCCATCGGGCCCTCAAAACTGGGGCAGGCTCATGTAGGTGCCCATGCTCGAGGTTGGCAAATATCTGCGTATCTTTGAGATCGTATTCTGCGGCACGAAGATCATGTCTCCTGCCTTCAGGTGAATGTCTTCGCGAAGGTCCCGCGATTTCATCATGGATTTCACATTCAGCAACCGCGACTCCATCACGTCGTCGGAAACATGACGGAATAGCACCACTTGCGAGTGCCTCGCTTCTTCCGAGAAGCCTCCGGCGATCGCAATCGCCTCCGTTACCGTAATGTCAGCACGCAATTCGTATTTTCCCGGCCGCATGAACTGCCCCGTCGCAATAAAATAGGGTTTGTCAAAGTCCTTGAGCGCGACCGTAACTTCCGGATCATGCAGCATGACTGCGTATGCCTGGCGCAATGTCTCTCGTAAAACCGGCACCGTCGTCCCCTCGACGTAGATTTCCTCAACTCCTTTTAGAGTGATGAACCCATCAGGCTGCACGCTGACGTTCTGGTCGAACTCGGGCGCAAAGGTGAAACTGATCGCGATCACATCGCTTTTGCGTAGCCGGTACAGTGGACGGCGTTCGCCCGTCACGGCTGGACTCGATGCAACGTCCTTCGATACACCGTCCACTGTTCCGGATTTCGTGGTCTCCTCCGCGGCCGGGGATTCTGCAACCCCTGGCTGAGAATCCTGAGCCGCGGCCACCACCAAAACCTGCTGCCCCAGGCAACAGGCAAGAACGAGAACTGCATAGGTCATCGCGCGTTTCATAATCGCGGGTCCGGGCTGCCTTCCACTTCTTGCAACTTAGTCTTCCGCCTTTCAACCAACAAGACATGGAACGGGCTGTCCACGAAGGTAGACAGTCCACCCGAACCACTCGTGGGCCTGCAACTGGGCGCACTCCCATCTCTTTGCCATCCATTTCGATATTCAGCCGCCGCTGTCCGGGAATACTCGGGGGTTCGCCAGGCCTACTTTCGGAGTGTCCACGAAAGTGGACTTGCCCGGTCCATCGAGTTGCTCTCTGGGAAAACCTGATTCTTGAGGTCCTGCGCGCTACCTCCGGCGATGCAACTGTTTAGGAGGAAATCCCGAATCGGGAATAGAGAGTCCCTATCCGCCTTCCCGCGAGTTTTCCACACCAACCTGCCTCACTTGCATGTCGAGATGTCACAGAACTTTCATCCCTCCAGCCCCTATCATTCCGACACTTACTAACTCAGAGGTGTTCGCCTCGTGAAATCTTATGAGATCAAGACCCGCCCCTTCGTCCAGTCCCATTGCAGTTCTCGTTGCCGATTCCAATCAAATGCAATGCAAACTTCTGGTCAACGCCCTGCGCCGGCGCCCCGAATTCCACATCGCCTCCTGCGACATGGACATCGATGCCGTCCTCGCCGCGGTGCAGTCGTCGCCGGTCCAGGTTGCCGTCATGAACGCCGATCATCCCCGCGACAGCTGGGAGAATATGTCGGTGGTCCGCCGCCTGCACCTGGCCAATCCGCGGATCGCCAAGGTCCTGTTGCTCGAGACCTATGATCGCCAGGTCGTCGCCAACGCCTTCCGTTCCGGCGCGAAAGGCTTGTTCAGTTTCTCCTCGGATTCCTTTCGCTTGCTGTGCCGCTGCATCCAGAGCGTGCACCAGGGACAGGTGTGGGCCAACAGCGAGCAGTTGCACTATCTTCTGGAAGTCGTGACCCAGGTACCATCGCTGCGAATGATGGATGCCCAGTGCCTCAAATTACTCACCCCGCGCGAAGAGCAGGTGGTCGCCCTGGTGGCCGACGGACTGACTAATCGCGAGGTCGCCCGCGAACTCAGTCTCAGCGAACACACGGTCAAGAAATATCTGTATCGCATCTTCGACAAGCTGGGAATCTCGAGCCGGGTGGAACTGGTGCTCTATGCCGTCAGCCACGGCGGCCATCGGGAAGCAGAATGGGTCGCCGGGGGCGGCATTTGAACCGCGCCGTCACGGTTCCGCAATTCAGCACTCGCAACCCATGCCCGAATCTGACTACAATGTCCTTTCAAGCCACGGCGCAGGCCCAACGCAAAGATGCTCACATCAGAATCCGCCAACTCCGGGACCAAAGCGCGCCGCGGGACCGTCATCGCTTCCGGACTGCTTTGTGGAGTCCTTGCTCTGGTTGTGCTCTATACCAAGCGCAGCGCCTTTTACAGCCTGCGGGCGGTGGTGGTGGTGGCGGCCATTGGATTCGTCGCCGTGCTGCTCCAACTCCGTCTCCGCAATCGCGAAAAGACGCCCGTCGTGCATCCGCCGGTGTGGCTGAACATTCTGGGCATCCTGTTTGCCCTGGGTGCATTGTTTGCCGACACCCTCAAGCTGAGCGGGCCGCTTGCCCAGTTGATGGCGCTCGGCGCGGTTGGAAGCTTTGCCATCAGTGGGGCGCTGATCCTGCAAGTTTTCCGCAAAGATCGCATCGCCCCCAAGTGAGACAATAATTTGACAGACTCTAGCCAGGAACAGGAAAAAGAGGCGGCTGCCCACGCCAGCCTGCAATTCGTCCACGACGGCCAGATCGTAGGATTGGGCACGGGTTCGACTGCGACGCACGCGGTGCGGCTGCTCGGTGAGCGTGTCAAGGCAGGACTAAAGATCCGTGGCGTTCCCACATCCGCGCGCACCAAAGACCTCGCCGAAGGTCTGGGCATTCCCCTACTTACCTTGGACGAAGTCCAACAGATCGACGTGACCATCGACGGCGCCGACGAAATCGACCCGCAACTCCAGTTGATCAAAGGCGGCGGCGGGGCGTTGCTGCGGGAAAAAATCATCGCCTCGGCGTCGCGGCAGATGATTGTCGTTGGCGATGCCAGCAAGCAGGTTTCAATGCTGGGCAAATTTCCCCTGCCGGTCGAGGTCATCCCCTTTGCCCAAGTCTTGCTGGGAAAAAAGATCGGCGCGCTGGGCGCGTCCGTCCATCTGCGCATGGACGCCTCTGGCAAGGCCTTCGTCACTGACGAGGGCCATCACATCCTGGACTGCTCCTTCGGCCAGATCCCCGACCCGCCCGCCCTGGCCCGCCAGCTCAGCGACATGCCCGGCGTGGTCGAGCACGGCCTGTTCATCAACCTGGCCAGCGTCGCCCTGATCGCCAAGAACGGCAACGTCCTGGCGCTCCGCCGCTAGAGATTGTGTGGGACGGACACTCTTGTCCGTCGCCTTTGATTTTGCTTTTGACTCTGCTTTTGACCTTGCCTTCCGCACGTTGGTTCGGGAGTTTTGCCTGAAGATAGAGTAGCTTGCGGCGATAGTCACATTTTCGGTCGAGAATGGTTGGCTTGCGCCTGCAGATCGAGATCAAAATCAAAAACAACGTCAAAAGCGACGGACAGTGTCCGTCCCACATAACATCAACTGCCCCCCAAAAACCTTGGAACTTCTTTTGCCCTGCCCGCGTAACCACTATCCAGTGGAGGGTTATCAGCATGAAAATCATCAAGACAGCTATGCCGCTTCTCGTCGTGCTTTTTGCCGGAAGTGTGCTGGTGGCGAATGCGTCCGAGCGTTACTTGCATGTTCGGGTCACTAATCCCAATCAGCACGAATCGGTGCGCATCAATGTGCCGCTGGCACTGGCTGAGAAATTGATCCCTGCCATCAACAGCGGAGACCTGCGCGAAGGCAAAATTAAGGTCGGTCATTTATCGGCCGACTCGGTCAATCTGAGAATGATTCTCGACGCTCTAAAGGCGGCCCCTGAAGGCGAATTTGTCACCGTGCAGAGCAACGACAACGACGTTCGCGTGGCCAAGGAGCACGGTCAGATGGTGGTCCACGTAATCGACAAAGGCAGCAAAGACAAGGAAAACGTCGATGTGACCATCCCCTGGGCCGTTGCCATGGCGCTCTCTTCCGATTCAGACGGGGACCAGCTCAACATCGAAGCCGCAATTAAAGCCCTCGACGCCGCCGGAGACGTGACTCTGGTCGCGGTCACCAGCCGGGAAGAAACGGTGCGGGTCTGGGTAGATTCGAACAGCACCGCCGACTAGGCGGCGGCGATCTTACAAAGTGGAGGTAGGCAAATGTTCCTTCTCGCCAAAGTTGGAATCGGCATCCTGGGAACGGCGGTCGTGGGCGGCGCCATGCTGTGCAGCGAAGGCATGCTGCGGGTTAAAATCGAGGAGAAGCAGGCAGACGGAACGCACATCAACCTGATGGTTCCGGCGGCGCTGGTGCCGATAACTTTGCAGTGGGTTCCTGATCGCTATCTGGGCCATGCCTCAACTCAATTGCGTCCTTACCTGCCCGCCGTCGACGCCGCCATTCCCGTGTTGCGGGATTGTCCCGACGGCGTGCTGGTGGAAGTCACGGACTCGGAAGAGCACGTGCTCATTGCCAAACGCGGCGGCGCGATCATCGTCGATGTACATGACGCCAACGACGAGGTTCACATCGAGGTGCCGTTGCGCGCGGCGCAGCAGGCCATCCACGAGATCGCCGCGGCGAATGGCCCGGCGTAGCCTACCGAAGCGCTAAGAGACACAGTCAAAAACCCCGCCCTCCCGCAAAAACCGCGGAAAGGTCGGGGCACGCCGCGCTTGACTTTGCCAACCTACCGTGAAAAACTACGTTTCCTCTTTGCACTGGTTCGGCTCAGAACCCTTGTCCAGAGCCTGTTTTCGCCGTCTCAGATCAGACACTCAAGTCTTAGAAAGAGTCAGAATGAAAACACGACTGGTGCTTGTAATCGCGCTTTGTGCGCTTGTGGGGTCTGCTCTCGCCGGAGCGCAATCGGTCAGCTTTCAATTGCTCCCCAATCCCCAGGGAAACACCTGGGCAAGTTACTCGCTCGCTGCAGACGGCAAGAGCATGGCTGCCGACCTGGGCGGAGAACTTTATCTCTGGACGCTCGCCGACGGATTTACCGATCTAGGGCCGGGAGATCCCTTCTCCACCACGGTTGGAATCTCCGCCGACGGTTCCACGATCACCGGCTCTCGCCAGGGCACCGACGGATTCATGAATCCCGCGCTGTGGAAACAGAGCACCGGCTGGGTCGATCTCGGACATCCTTTTAACGGATGTGCCGTGGACGGCTCCTGGGGTGGCGGCTGGGGCCTGAACGCCAACGGCACGGAAGTGGTCGGGTTGGCCTGGTACTGTCCCGGCGACGCTGAGGCATTCCGCTGGAACGAGAGACGCGGCGTGATTTCGCTCGGTCATCCCGCCGGCGTGAGCAGTCGCGCAACTACAATTTCAGCCGACGGTTCGGTCATCGTAGGTTTCGCGGAATTTCCCAAGCAGGGATACCGCAGAGCGGTGCGCTGGCTCAAAGGCAAGAACAAAGCCGATCTGTTCACCGGCATCGAGACTCCCGGCGAAGCCACTGCCGTCAGTTCCGACGGCACCCAGATCGTCGGACAAACCTGGGACGACATCAACGGTCACGCCTTTTACTTCACCGACGCCAAGGGACTCATCTCCCTGGGCACTATTTCTCACAACCTGAACGATCAGAGCTTCGCGAATGGCGTTTCCGATGGTGGTGTGGTCGTGGGATGGAGTGGCGACCCCTTCGGCGTTGGCATAAAGGCGTTCATCTGGAACTCGCACTATCCGCGCTCGCACATGCAGTATCTGAAAGAAAAACTGAACCTGGCCGGGGCGAATATTCCCAGCAACATAGTGCTGAGTACAGCGCTCGTCATCTCCGCCGATGGCTCGACCATCGTCGGCTCGTGGTGGGACACCAAGTCCTACGATCAGGGAACTTTCCTGGCGCGTTTTCAGTAGGCGTGGGGCAGGCGCATCTTCGCTAACTACGGTGACTTGCCTTTTTGCCGCGGACCAGCCCGGTGAGCGACCGGGTGTATTCCTCCATGGTTCCGGGGACCACGGTGTTGAATACGAATTGCCCTTTGCGCCGGCAGGCGATCAGCCCGGCATCGGAAAGAACCTTAAGATGATGGGACACGGTCGCGGGCGTCACCCCTTGCAGGGAGACGATCTCGCCGCAATTCATCTGCTTCTCCCGGGCGATGGCTTCAAAGATCATCAACCGGGTTTCGTCTCCTAAAGCCTTGGAGATCTTCTCGATTTGCGCGCGATCCATCATTTTCGACAGTTAGTGTAGCGGACTTTCCCTTTCCGGGGCCGCCCTTAACAAAAACCTGCAACCAATCATTTAGATGTTCATCTAAGCATTCGTGGTTCGAAAAAACGCTATGCAGCGCTTTCGGATCGCCTGATTGACATGAAATCCAAGGCCCTATGGGGTGGAGAGAACATTATGCGCAGACTGGAAGGCAAGGTTGCAGTGATTACCGGCGGAAACAGCGGAATCGGATTGGCCACCGCCAAGCGGCTACAGGACGAGGGGGCGCGCGTAGCGATTTCCGGACGGAGCCAGAAAACCCTGGACGAAGCCGTGAAGCTTCTCGGCAAAGAGGCGCTGGCCGTGCAGGCGGACGTTGCCAAACTTGCAGACACCGATAAGTTGTTCGCCGCGGTGCAGCAAAAGTTCGGCAAGATTGACGTTCTGTTCGTGAACGCCGGAATAGCGAAATTCGGCCCCATCGAAGCGGTCACCGAAGAGGGCTACGACGAACTCTTCGACATCAACACCAAAGGCGCATACTTCACCATCCAGAAAGCCCTGCCATACTTAAATGACGGCGCATCCATTATTTTGAATACCAGTGTTGTCAGTCACATCAGTGCCCCAACTGGGATCGTTTACGCCGCCACCAAAGCCGCCATGCGTTCCATGACGCGGTCCATCGCGGCCGCGCTGGTGGACCGCAACATTCGGGTCAACGCCGTCGCCCCAGGCGCAACCGAAACCCCGATTTTCGGACGCACCGGACTTCCCCAGCAAGCGGTTGATGAGTTCAGCAAGACTCTGCTGGCCACCATACCCATGAAGCGTTTCGGAAAGCCGGAAGAAATTGCCGCCGCAGTCGCTTTCCTGGCGTCTTCGGATGCGTCTTTCATCACCGGAATCGAAATCGACGTGGATGGCGGTAGGGGCCAACTCTAAACTGCGGCCGTCAAATTCAGAAGTGCTAGTCTGGGAATCTCAGGCGCTCTCGCCCTTGCGGCGAGAGCCTGAGATTTCAAGAAGAAGTTAAGAGTCCTCTTCGTAAATTGAATCTCTCCGGGTGCGGAATACAGGTTGTAAACTGTTCAGTTCATCATTCCGGAGACCCGAAATGCCCAGCACGCGCGCGAATCCTCTTTCCTATCTGACCGACCAGCTTGATGATCTGAGAACCAAAGGTACGCATTTCAAACTTCGCGTACTCGACGACGAACAGGCCTCCGTCTGTACTTTCGACGGCAAGAGAGTCATCAATCTCGCTTCCAACAATTATCTCGGACTGACCACGCATCCCAAGCTGCGAGAGGCCGCGCTTGAAGCCACGCGAAAATTTGGCGTCGGCTCAGGTGCGGTGCGCACTATCGCCGGCACCATGAAGATCCACATGGAGCTGGAGGAAAGGATCGCCCGCTTCAAGAACGTCGAAGCCTGCGTGGTGTTTCAATCCGGATTCGCGGCCAACGCCGGCACCGTCTCGGCCATCCTGGGCAAGGAAGACTTCATCATCTCGGATGCCTTGAACCATGCTTCCATTATTGACGGTGCACGCTTGTCCCGCGCCAAGATTCTCGTCTTCGAACATAAGAACATCGCCCAGGCGGAAGAAAGACTAGCCAGCGTGAAAGACCAGCCTGGCAAAAAACTCCTCATCACCGACGGCGTCTTCTCCATGGACGGCGACATCGGCCCGCTGCCCGCGCTGTGCGATCTCGCCGAGAAATACGGCGCCATCATGATGGTCGACGATGCGCATGCCTCCGGCGTCCTCGGCCGCAACGGCCGCGGCACCGTTGACCACTTTAACGTTCACGGACGCGTGGACATCCAGGTGGGAACGCTGTCGAAAGCCATCGGCGCGCTGGGCGGCTACGTCTGCGGCACCCGCGACCTCATCGATTTTCTTTATCACCGCGCCCGTCCCTTTCTGTTTTCGACTTCTCATCCGCCATCGGTTGCAGCCACCTGCATCGCCGCTTTCGATGTTCTGGAAAACGAGCCGGAGCGCATCGAAAAACTCTGGGAGAACACCCGCTTCTGGAAAAAAGAACTGGGCCTGCTCGGATTCGACATCGGCGGCAAAACCACCCCCGCGAGCGAAACGCCGATCACGCCCATCATCATCGGCGACGGCAAGCTCACCATGGATTTCTCCCGCGAACTCTTCAAAGAAGGTGTGCTTGGTACTGGCATCGCCTTTCCTACCGTGCCCGAAGGCAAAGCCCGCATCCGCACCATCATGACCGCGACGCATACCAAAGAGGAGTTACAGCAAGCGTTGGATGTGCTGAAGAGAACTGGAGAGAAGATGGGGATTTTGGTTTAGGCAGCATTCGAAAGCGTTGACTGAGAAAGTCAGGCATTGCATTTGATGCCGAACATCTATTCGCTGCCTGAGGGTGCGTAGGGCTACTCCGCCCGGTATACAACCTGCCCGCCCACAATCGTCGCCACAATCTTTCCCGTAAGCTGCCAGCCATCGAACGGAGTGTTGTGTGATTTGGATCGCCCCTTGGCGGCTTCATACGTCCAGCGCTTCTTGGGATCGAAGATGGTCACATCGGCGTGGCTGCCGCGGGTCAGCGTGCCTCGACCTTGCAAATCCACCACGCGTGCGGGACCTGCGGTAAACAACTCGACTATTCTGGCCAGAGAAATCTTGTGCTCGCGATGCAGACGAGTGATGGCGAGGCCAAGCGCGGTCTCGAGGCCAATGATGCCGAAAGCAGCCTGCTCAAACTCAATGATCTTTTCATGTAGCGCATGGGGTGCGTGGTCAGTGGCAATCGCATCGACGGTGCCATCGGCGAGCGCCGCTAGAATCGCCTCGCGATCTGCTACAGATCGCAGCGGCGGGTTCATCTTGAAGTTGGCGTTGTAGTCTTTAACATCGGCATCCGTCAGCGTAAAGTGGTGCGGTGTGACTTCGCAGGTCACGCGAACTTTGTGGCGCTTGCCGCGGCGCACAGCCTTCAGCGCGTCCGCGGTGGAGAGATGGGCCACATGCAACCGGGCCCCGCCAAACTGCTGCGCCAGATGCACGTCTCGCTCGACAATCGACGCCTCGGCTGACGCCATCATCCCGCGCAAGCCGAGTCGAAACGACGTCGGGCTCTCGTTCATCGAGCAGCCTTCTGTGGTGCGTGTGTCTTCGGCATGTTGAATGACCGGTAGGTTGATCTCAGCCGCGACTCGCAGCGTGTCGCGCATGACGGCGTCATTGAGAATGGGCTTGCCGTCGTCCGTAATGGCAACCGCACCGGCACGTTGCAGCGCGCGGAAATCCGTGAGAGCCGCGCCTTTGCTGGCTTGCGTGGCGGCCGCGATGGGAAACACGTTGACCACGGCGCCCCGATCGGGCTGCTGCATCCAGGTCACCCATTCCGGCGAATCGACAACCGGATGGGTGTTGGGCATGCAGCAGACCGAAGTGAACCCGCCGGCAGCCGCGGCGGCAGTGCCGGTGGCGATGGTTTCCTTGTAGCTTTGTCCGGGCTCGCGCAGGTGAATGTGGATGTCGATGAATCCCGGGGCAACGATCAAACCGCGCGCATCGAATTTTTCGTCGGCACCGTCGCGGATTTTATTCGGCGGGGCAATTTCTGCTACGTGTCCATCGCGCAGAAGGACGTCCATGGGCGCGTCAATGTGGGCGATAGGATCGATAACATATCCACCGCGGATCAAAAGCGATTTGGATTTCTCATGTGCCATTACTTTGCTTTTCCCAGCGCCTTGGCCAGAATCGCCATACGCACCGGAACTCCGTTGCGGACTTCTTCCACGATCACGGACTGCGGGCAATCGGCCACTTCCCAAGTCAGTTCCAGTCCACGAATGATTGGCCCGGGATGCATCAGCAAAGCATCGCGCTTGGCGAGGCGCAGCCTGGGCATGGTCATCTGATATTTCGCAACATAGTCTTCCAGACTGATTCTGGTGCCCGCCAGCCGCTCTTTTTGCACGCGCAACACCATGACCACATCCGCGCCATGGACTGCTTCTTCCACGGTCCGCGCGATGTGAAGGCCTGGTGCAAGGCTGGTCGCCAGTTCCGGCAAGAATTCCGCCGGTCCGCATAAAGTGATGTGTGCTCCAAACTTGCTGAGCAAATGAACTGCGGAACGCGCCACCCGGCTGTGATAAATGTCGCCGACAATCGTGACGTGTAATCCTTTGAGCGTTTTCTTGTGACGCAGAATCGTGTATGCGTCGAGCAACGCCTGCGAAGGATGCTCGTGCATTCCATCTCCCGCATTGATGACGGGAATATCCAGATGGCTCGCCATCAGCAACGGAGCGCCGGCGTTAGGATGACGTACCACGATCACGTCCGCGCCCACGGCCCGCAGCGTGTAGGCGGTATCCAGCAGCGATTCGCCTTTTTCGATGCTCGATCCGCTGGAAAGAATGAGCGTGGTCATCGCTCCCAGCGATTTGGCGGCAATTTCAAAGGAACTGCGAGTGCGCGTCGAAGCCTCGTAGAAAAGAAGCAGCACGCGTTTCCCCCGCAATAAAGGACGGGTCTTCCGCGGATTCATGCGGCGCGCCAGTTTGAGCAGGCCTGTGATTTCCGCCGGGACCATCTCTTCAATTCCGAGGAGGGAACCGCGCGCAACCTTATTCATCTATTGCCAAAGGCCTCAAGGGCCAGCACCCCGAATTCGTATTCGTCATGGAACGCTACATCCTACGCGGGGAACGCGGGGTGGAGCAAGGTGGACAGATCCGGCGGCCAATGATTTTAGAGCCGTTGCCTGCGCCGCAGCCAGGCCGCTGCGATCGCGCCACCCAAGCTGGAGAGGACCAGAAAGAAAATGACCATGGCAACAATGAACGTGGTCATCCCCAGAGTAAAGCCTTCAGGAGTCTTCACATATACCAGCAGTTCCTGGGCGCGAGGATCCGCGCTGTGGGCCACCTGTTGCTGGACGGCAGCCACCATGGCGGCCCGGCCGTCGCCACCGGCCCGGAAAATGAAGATCGCGAGAACGCACGGTACGGCAAAAAGCAGTCCGCCAACCGCTCCGCTCAGCGTGCCCAGCAATGCGCCAATTCCGGCGGTGAGGTGCGAAAACGGGTTCTTGCGGCGGTAAAAGTAGACCGAAAAGAATCCGCAAGCGACCATGGCTAGGGCAAAGGCCTGGCGAAGAACGATCATGAGGATTACCGCGAGCACACCGGCCAGGATCGCAGCCCGCAGCGCATGCGGCCAGTCGACACGGCCAGGAGCTCCCACCGGCGAATAGGACGGGAAGACATTTTCGGAGGTCATCTCTGCGGGGGCGACGGCCTCCGGAGTTGCTACCCGGATCTGGGGTGCATTGCACTGCCGGCAGAATGGAACTCCATCTTCAACGCTAACGCCGCACTGATAACAGGAATGTTCCACTGCATTTGAAGGTACAGGAGCGGGCCGAGCCGAAGCAAGGAAAGCGCATCAACTTCGCTTGGGATAATTGAGAGGTCCAATCCCCTGCTAGATCGAGCCTTCCTTTCCTTTCGTATGCACGTACACCAGGGCAAAGCTCGAGCCCTTGTTCTCAGGCTGGATCGAGACAATATGCTGGTTTTCCTGGGTACCGACCTTTAATTCCACGTTCTTTCCATTGCCGTCCCCCTCGCACTTGAGTTCTCTGGATTCGCTGGACGGGTTGTAGTTGTAATTGTGTCCTTCGGAATGGCATTGCAGCACATTCCCATACTTCTTCTTCAACGCGTCCTGGTAGTAAGCGATGATTTTGCTGGGCGCGTCATCGGATTCATACTCGACCGCCACGACTTTCAGCGAATACCCGAAACTCGAGATATCAACATTGGCGCTCTTTTCGTCGCCCTCGCGTTCCTTCAATTTAGGACGAGCGCCGGGATACACGGGAAGGCCGGTGTCCCGCACATCGGCGTCGTTGTTGACGTGAATTCCGCCGAGCGGAGTATTGATGTCCACTTTCTTGTCTTCGCCGTTCTCGCCCTTCTTTACATTGACACTGCAACCCGGCAAAAGCAGCAAGGCGACCAATGCCGCCGGAAACAGCAGGCGTGAACTAACGGACAGCAGGTTTGGAATCCGCATTTTGAGACCCTCCTCTTACAAGCAGCGCTGCGCGATCGATACCTGAACCGCGCTCGGCAATGTTGGGAATGCTCACGGGCAAACGCCCGCGAAACGCAATGTCCCCAAACATCGCCTTGACCACGCTGATTTCTGAAACGGTTTCATTCGAGAACGTGCAAACATAGTTCTGCACCGCGGGAAAATCCTGCGCCAGATACGGATTGCCCATGGCGAGGACGACCGTTCGCTCCGCGGCGTGGTCAAGGATCTTCTGCAACAACGCGCCGCTGGCATCGGAAAGCGATACCGAGTTTTTCAGGCCACTACTGTCCGCCTTCGCAACTCTCCCGGCCGACGGCACCACATACACCGCCGCCACAACCGCCTCTGCCTGATCCACTGCTTTCAGTACCTCGTCCGACATGGCGTCAGCAATGCGCGTGTCCACATAAATTATATTTGCGTTCGGCACGCGGGCGCGGATTTCGTGCTGCAGCGCGTGCCCGGCATCGGTTCGCACATCTTCGGACAGGACCACCACCACCATGTGGTTCGCGGTCTCTTCCACTCTCTGATACGGAAGACCACCCGCCGCGGTTCCCGTCTTTTTTAAGGGCAGGAGTTTGCCGTTATCGCGAACCAGGGTTACGGCGTCATCGGCAATCTGCTGGCCCAGGGCAAGGTTCTCGGGTTTACCAATGATCGTGGAAAGCGCTCCCAGATCGACCGTGCGATCCTTCTGCAGCCCGAGAGAAGCCTTCGCCTTCAATATCTTGAACACCGAGGCATCGAGCTGTGCCGAAGAGATTTCGCCGCTGCGCACAGCGTCTAATACGGCTTTATAGGACGCATCGAGATCGGCGGGAATGAGCAGCAGATCGTTGCCCGCTTTGAAAGCATCGACCGCCGCCCGGCCAATGTTCGCCGAGTAAAGGCGGGTCAGCCCGGCCATATCGAGAGCGTCCGTCACCACGATTCCCTGGAAGCCTAGTTGCTTCTTGAGCAGGTCAGTGACAATTACCGGTGAAATCGAGGCCACATGATTGGGGTCGGCATCGAGCGCGGGAACGGTGACGTGCGCCACCATGACGGAATCCACGCCCGCCTCGATGGCTTTGCGAAAGGGCGGCAGTTCCACCGACTGCAACCGCGCCATATCTCCCGTCACCTGGGCAACGCTGAGGTGCGAGTCGGTCGCAGTATCGCCGTGGCCGGGAAAATGCTTGGCGGTGGTCAGCATTCCGTTGGCGCGCGCGCCACGGATGTACGCCGCCACCAAATCGCCCACCTGCTGCGGATCTTCTCCAAAGGAACGCGTGTTGATGATGGGATTCGCCGGGTTCGAGTTCACGTCAGCAACCGGAAAAAAATTCCAGTGGACGCCGATGGCTCGGGATTCCTGAGCAGTGATGCGTCCGAAAGCCTCCGCGTACTCGAGCTTGCCCGCGGCCCCGAAAGCCATGGCTGCGGGAAAGTCGGTTGCACCATGCAGACGCTGGATGACCCCGCGCTCAAAATCAGCCGCCACCAGCAAGGGCAGCCGAGAATCCTGCTGAAGACTATTCAGCAACTCGGCGGCCTCATAAGGCTGGTTGCGGTAGAGAAAAGGCGGGTCCCAGTGCACCGTCATGGCAAACGATCCAACGTGATACTTATCGATGTCGTCGCGCAGTGCCAAATACTCAGGATTATTGACATTCAGAAACTCGGCGCGCACCCAGATCATAAAAAGCTGGCCGACTTTTTCTTCGGGCGTGAGCTGGCGCAGCGTTTTCCGCGCCCACTTCTCGCCGTCGCGGTCGAGATGAATCGGGCCTGGGGTTTGGAATTTGTCCTTTTTCTTGTCTTTGGCGAAAGCGGGAACCATTAGGCAGAGGAACAATAAGAATGCGGCGCCACGTTTGAACATGAGCCGAAGATAACATGAAGGGTGGCCGGTGTCAGGTCTGGGTCAACAGGCCGTTTACAGCTCAGCACCACCATTGATCGGCACGGCATCAATCCCGGACGTGAATCCCTTCCCGCTCTCCTGTTAACATCATCCCGTGACCGCGAAATCTCCCGTACGCGTACGCTTTGCGCCTTCCCCAACCGGACATCTCCACGTTGGCAACGCCCGCACTGCCCTCTTCAACTGGCTCTTCGCCCGGCAAAAGGGCGGCACCATGGTCCTCCGCATCGAGGACACCGATGTTGAACGCAGCCAGGCCCACTACGAAGACCAGCTCATCGCCGACCTGAAATGGCTGGGCCTCGATTGGGACGAAGGCACTGACGTCGGCGGCCCCTACATCCCCTATCGCCAATCCGACCGCCTGGAAATCTATCGTGAACACGCCGAGCGCCTGCTCAACGAGCGCAAAGCATATTTATGTTTCTGCACCGAGGAAGACCTGCAAAAAGAGCGTGAGCGTGTCGAAGCCGAACACGGCCAGGCACTTTACTCAGGCAAGTGCCGCGCGATTGATCCTGAGGAAGCGCGGCGTCGGAAGTCGGCAGGCGAGCCATGCGCCATCCGATTGCGCATCCCCGAGCACCCCATTCGTTTTCACGACATCGTCCACGGAGAAGTCGAGTTTTCGAACGAGGTCGTCAGCGACCCCATCATCGTGCGCTCGAACGGAATGCCGGTCTACAACTACGTGGTCGTGGTCGACGACGCTCTCATGAAGATCACCCACGTGATCCGGGGCGACGATCATCTTTCGAACACCCCGAAACAGGTCGCGCTATATGAAGCCCTGGGCTGGCCAGTGCCCGAGTTTGCCCATCTTTCTACAATCCTCGGTGCCGATCGCGAGCGGCTGTCCAAACGTCACGGCGCGACTTCAATCGCGAACTTCCGCGACATGGGAGTCTTGCCGGAAGCGCTGGTGAACTATCTGGCATTGCTGGGATGGGCTCCGACGGGAGGAACCAGAGAAATCTTCACGCCTCAGGAGTTGGTAAAGGAATTTTCCCTGGAGCGAGTCACGCCGTCACCCGCTGTATTCGACATGGAAAAGCTGTACTGGCTGAACCGCCACTACATCAAGCAGTCCGCTGTCGAACGCATCGACAACCTGGCATTTCCCTATTACCGCCTTGCGCTTGCGACTGAACTTGCTGAGAAGCACGACGGAATTCCAGCGTCGGATTATCCCTGGCCTCCGCCAGTTGTAAATTGGTTTGGGAAAGTCACGCAACTGCTCGCACCTTACGTTGACCGTCTCGACCAGCTTCCAGAAAAGGCCAAGCCAATTCTCAACTATGACGCCGCAGCCGCGCTCGCGGCCCCGGACAACGCCGAAGTCCTAGTCATGCACAACACCGACGCCGTGATCGCAAGGTTCACCATCAAAGTGCTCGAAGACGAATCCGCACAAGCCGGCCAACTCACGCCCGAGCGCTTCAACCAGATCGTCAGCGAAGTCAAAGCTGAGACCGGCGCAAAGGGAAAAGAATTATTCCACCCCATTCGCATCGTGGTGATGGGCTCCCACTCCGGCCCGGCCTTCGACAAACTGGTCCCCATTCTCGAAGAAGGCAGCCATTTAAATCTGCCTAAGCATGTACTCAGTGTTCGGGAGAGGGTCGAAGCATTCGCGAAAGCAAGATGCGAAGTGAAGTAGAAGATCTTCAATCCATCAAGTCTTTGTCACAATTTTTAAGTTCTTGTCATTCCGAAGGGCCGCAGGCCCAGAGGAATCCGCTCGCCTCTGCCCGGGAACAGCAGATTCCTCCCTACCCTTCGCTACGGTTCGGAATGACAAGGGTTTAGGGGCAGGGGCTGACGACAAAGCCTTACCGCTTCAAGATTCCTTCTAACGCTCGCCGCAAATCGGGCTGCTGAAAAACGTATCCGCTCGCAACCAACTTCGTTGGCTCGACTCTTTGGCTGGCAAGCAGGAGTTCTTTCCCCATATCTCCAAACGCTAAGCGCACCGCGAACGCTGGCACAGGAAAAATCGCTGGACGCGACAGCACCGACGCCAACGTCTTCGCAAACTCCGCGTTGGTCACTGGGTTCGGCGACACCAGATTTACCGGGCCCGACAGATCGTGACTCAGCATCCAAAGAATCGCGCCAACCACGTCCACGAGAGCGATCCAGGGCATCCACTGGCGGCCGTTGCCAATTCTTCCGCCAAGACCCAACCGGAACGGCGTCAACATCTCTCGTAACGCACCGCCCTGCGCGCTCAGCACCGCGCCGAGACGCATATGCACTGTCCTGATTCCAGCCGCCTCGGCTGACTGTGAAGCCCCCTCCCATTGGCGGCACAGCTCAGACGCAAATTGCTGCCCCGACGCGCTCTCTTCCCGCAAAATCTCATCACCGCGGTCACCGTAATATCCCACCGCCGACGCACCCAGAAAACTTCGCGGCCGCTGCGGCGCTTTGACTAGAGCCTCCGACAGAGTCCGCGTCGCCCCTACCCGGCTCTCAACAATCCGTTTCTTCTTAGCCTCCGTCCACCGCCCCACAATCGACTCTCCGGAAAGATGAATCACCGCATCGAAGCCGGACACTGATTCCGGAGCCAACGGCCGGGCAGGATCCCACACAATTTGCCGCTCAATCGAAGACGGCGAAGCCGACCCGCGAACCAGCCGCGTGACTTCGTATCCGCAGGCTCCAAGCGATGGCACGAGCGCCGTCCCAATCAGCCCGGAAGCCCCACTCATCAAAACGCGCGATGACGCTCTCTCCACCATGCGCCCAATCTAGCAGAACCAGTTCCCAACCGCCCGTCCCCAGCCCTCCGCGCTATAATTAATCTCAACAAAAGCAAGGGGATACGGTGTCCTCCCTCCCATTTCCCGCGGGCTATAATCCAACATGGGGACTTTGCGCCAACAGATCGCAACCACTACCCTCACGGTCACCAAGTTCCGCGACCTGCTGAAGAAGATGCGGGACAACCGTCCCGGCGACGATCTGGAGTTGGTCCGCAAAGCCTACGAATTTTCCCAGAAGCACCATGCCGGACAGAGCCGCGCTTCAGGCGAACCGTATCTTGTTCACCCGCTGGAAGTCGCCCTGGTTCTCGCCGAAATGAAAATGGACCCGGTCGCCATCGCCGCCGGCCTGCTCCACGATTCCGTCGAAGACACCTCGGTCACCATCGTCGACATTCGCAAGGAATTCGGCGAGCAGGTGGCCCACATTGTCGAAGGCGTCACCAAAATCAGCAAAATTGATTTCGCCACCCGCGAAGAAGCGCAAGCCGAAAACTTGCGGAAAATGATGCTGGCCATGGTGGACGACATTCGCGTCGTCCTCATCAAACTCGCCGACCGCCTGCACAATATGCGGACGCTCGAACACCTGGCGCCTGAGCGCCAGCAAAAAATCGCCAAAGAAACTTTAGACATCTACGGCCCCATCGCCCACCGCCTGGGCATGGGCAAAATTCGCGGCGAGCTGGAAGACCTGGGATTCCGCTATCTCGATCCCATTGCGCACGAGCAGGTGCAAAAAGCCGTCGAAGCGCGCCGCAAGCAAGGCGAAGAATTTCTCACTCGCGTGGAAGCCACGCTGCGCGACAAACTCAAAGAAGCCGGCATCACCGCGAAAGTCGAAAGCCGCATCAAGCGCGTCTTCAGCATCCACAAAAAACTCCAGCGCCAGCACATCGGCGTGGACCAGGTTTACGACCTCTACGCCATGCGCGTGATCACGCATTCCGTGCAGGATTGCTACGGCGTTCTCGGCATCGTCCATCAAACCTGGCGCCCCGTCCCCGGACGCATCAAGGATTTCATCGCCATGCCGCGCCCGAATTTTTATCAGTCGCTGCACACTTCGGTGATCAACGACGAAGGCACGTCGTTCGAAATCCAAATCCGCACCGAAGAAATGCACCGCATGGCGGAAGAGGGCATCGCCGCGCACTGGAAATACAAAGACGGCCCGGTCTCGGCGCAGGACGAGCAGCGCCTGGCGTGGCTGCGGCAGGTGGTCGAGTGGCAACGCGACGTTTCCGATCCCAACGAATTTCTCTCCACCCTGAAAATCGATCTCTATCCCGAAGAGGTTTACACCTTCACGCCCAAGGGCAAAGTCGTGGTTCTGCCGCGCGATTCCACGCCCATTGATTTCGCCTACACCGTCCACACCGAAGTGGGACACAGTTGCGTGGGCGCCAAAGTGAACGGACGCATGGTCCCGCTGCGCCACAAGCTGCACAGCGGCGACATCGTCGAAATCCTTACCCAGGCCGGACACAAGCCCAGCCGCGACTGGCTGTCGGTGGTCAAGTCGTCGCGCTCGCGCAACAAGATCAAGCACTGGCTCAACCTTCACCAGCGCGAACGCGCCATTGAAATTGGCCGCAAGCTGATTGAGAAAGAGGCGAAAAAATATCGCGTCGCGCTCAAAGAACTCAAAGATGACGAGCTGAAGAAGATCGCCTCTGACTACGGCCTCGGCCAGACCGACGATCTCATGGCCGGAATCGGCTACGGCAAATTTTCTGCGCGCCAGGTGCTCGCGAAACTGGCTCCCAGCGCTGCCGAGCCGCTGCCCGATGCGGACGCCGCAAAATCAGGCAGCTTTTCGAGCGTGGTGCGCCGCGTGTTCGGCGACAACACTAACGCCATTCGCGTCAAGGGCGAGGGCGATCTTCTCGTCTACCGCGCCCGCTGTTGTAATCCCATTCGTGGTGAGTCGGTCGTCGGCTACGTGACGCGCGGCAAAGGCGTCGCCGTCCACTCGGTGAATTGTTCGAACGTCATCAACCTGATGTACGAGCCCGAGCGCCGCATCGACGTGGACTGGGGACGCGACGAGGAAACCCCCAGCGCCTATCCCGTAAAACTCACCGTCATGTGCGACGACCGCTTCGGCATGCTGAAACAAATCACCGCCGTCATCAGCGACTCCAAAACCAACATCCGCAACATCGAAGCCCGCACCTCCAACGGCCAGGCCAACGTGGACGTCGTCCTCGACATCGCCGACCTCAAGCACCTGGAAAGCATCATCCAAGGCGTACGAAAAATCCCCGGCGTGCATGATGTGCAGAGATTGCAGAAGATCTAAAGGGTGGACCACTCGCCGTTGTCCGTCCGATTCCTACCTTTGCCGTAACCGCAATGGTCTTTCGCGAAGCTCTCGCGCGACCTCCATCGGATACGACTGCGTCACAACTTTTTCAAATTCCTCGAAGCGCCCTAGCTCGCGGAAGAGTGTTCCCAGATCGTCGAGGTCCCCTCTAGGAACCTCCCGTTCACCAAGCTCACCTAGAATGGCTTGGGCCAGGGGTCTGGCTGTTTCTGGATTTCCCGAACGAAGGTGGAGCAGCCCTGCCAGGCTTGGACGCAGCCGGGCAACCACAGGCGAGGCGGTAAGGTCCGCTGCTGCGGCCTTGTTCTGACCCCTGAGCACGTGTCGAGCCCAAGCGGTTGCCACGTCGGTTTCAGTCCCAAGCTTTGCCTTGAATCGCTGGATTAGCTCCTCTGCCTCGTCGCCGCGCTTGGCGTAGTCGAGCATGTAGATACAGCGCGAAACCACTTTGCTTGACGGTTCGGACGTTCTGATGATCTCTAGCATCACGTCTGCTGCCGTAGATTCCTTATCCTCAAAACTGTATGCCTCCGCAAGCTTAAGGCCAAAGTCGGGATCCTTCGCCCCAGCTTCTCGCCAGACGGCTCGCACAAAATCTAGGTCCGGATACCATTCAGCTGGTTTCCTCTGGAAGGTCGGGGTTGGTTCGAAATGCTTCCGCAACACCGCCCACAGATACTCCTCGCTTGAATCGCGCGTAATCTCCCAGAGTCGTTGTGCGCGCCTCAAGATCGATGCGGAGGGCGCATTCCTGACTTGGTAGAACCGGAGCAGTTCGCGGTAGGTTTCTGGGTGACCGAAGGACTCCGCATACTGCTCCATGTCTTTTACCGCCGCATCTGGATCGTACCGAAGCTTCGCCCAAGCCTTTTGGATCAGGTCGTTCAGCTTAGGCTCGATTGATTCTTTCGGCACGAAAGGAGCAAATAGCCTTAGGTAATCTCTTAAGAGAATGGAGTCGTCTGGGTTCGTACCGCCTCCGACCCTTAGCTCCTCCCGAACCTGTAGAGCAGCCTCAGAGTGAAGAACGAACACTTCCTTGAGTTGGAGCGCGTCCTTACTGTCTCCGGAATCTTGATTCAGCACCGACAGAATGCGCTTGGTGACCTCTCGCTCGCGTTCATCTTCCGAACCCCTCATCTTTGGGAGCCTGCTGACAGCAACCATGATCTCCAGATCAGAGCCACTACCCTCCCGCCTGGAGCGTTTTAGACTCTGGAGGACGGTACGAGCGCCGTCCAGATTCTCGAGGGTTGGCAAAACCAGGCATAAAACCTTGTCGGCCAAGAGTGTTGTAGCAACGCCACCTATTTCAGTAATTCCAGTTCGCGAATCAACTAGTAGAAAGTCTGGTTGAAACTCGTCGAGAATGCGCGCTTGCAACTCCTTAAAAATCTGCACGCCCTGAGCACCTTTTTCGTAAAACAAGTCGTGCCAGTTGATGGCGGAAAGCATGGACCAATAATCGGGGGATGGCGCCCGTCCCGCAGGTATAAGATACACCATCGGTTTCTCAATCCCTGGTACGGGAACGCAGATGGCAAAGTCCTTCAGAGGCCGGCTGACTTCACCATTCAGTCGGAAGTCATTAACGTAGTCCACAATACCTCTCTGTACGGCAAGAGGCGAGTCGTCCTCATTTCGCGAGAATTTGTAGTGGAGGCCAGGTGCCTCGAGATCGAAATCCAAGGCCACGACTCTGAATCCCAGCTTCGCGAGGTAGACCGCCGCATTCGCGAGAGCCAATGACCGTCCCGACCCGCCCTTGTATGAGTAGAAAGTAATTGTCTCCATTTTCTCTACCTCGACCTCACTACTAGGAAGAAGGAGTTGCTTTCAGAAATCGCCTCGGCTATCTCGCTACATCTCCCGAGTTCTCCGTGCCTCTCCAGCGCAGGGAACCGGAGCCTTCGACACCTCGTTCCGGGGACGACACCTTTTGTGCCGGCATTAAAGTTTCCTTCATCCCGACCGGTGGACGTGCCGCTCGCTATCGCCTTTCTCAGCACCTCGTTGATTCTTGTCTGATATCCAGAGCCTTGTCCCTTGAACCACGCCAGTATGTCCGCGTCGAGCCTGATGCTAACCGCCTCCTTGACCGGACGGTAGAACCTCCCGATCACAGCGCCACTCCAGTCCTTGACCTCGGGGATATCCGAGGTGTCGATATCCTCGTCGCGCTTTTGGGCAAGGGCGGCGAGTTCGGCATCAAAATTCTTATTGCGATTCTTCATATGCTCTCCTCTCATGGGCAGTAGCAAGCCTCGCAGAGATAACCCTGATTAGCTCCTCCTCGCCCTCGATTTCGGTGATTGTGTGGACGACAAGAATAGTCACGAGATTCTTCGCGACTCCGATGGTCCGCCATCGTTCCTCGTATTCACACGGGTCAAGCACGCTATGGTGTAGCGGGTCGTCGAATACGTAGGTCGCCAATTCGAAGCTGACACCATGCTTCGCGAAGTTCGCACCGTTCTTCTCGTCATCCCAGTCAAACTGCATATCTTCATTTCGTATATACAATAATGCGTGCTGGAGGTGGCCTATGTCAACTGTATATACATTACCGTAGTTTTTGTGGGTCGGGAGCCGGGCCTAGCCCACCCAAATCCCCCTTTTGGCTTGGCTGGAGCAGTTCCACCGCCGGACAAAGTCTCCCCGCCGCTCGTTAGCACTCCCGCGGCTTCTGTATCTGAAAGCGGAAGGCGCCCAGCCGCGATGGCTCAGTCAACAAATGCAAAGGCCCCGAGCGATGCCCGGGCCTGCAAGCGATGCCCGGGGCCTGAAATAGTGAACGACGCCTGTCAACTTAATCGTAACAGCCCAAGCGCCTTATCAACCAGGATTTGCTTGAGTGAGCCACCCGCCGTGATCAGCGCGCTTTCTACACTGGTACATTCACCGTCGGCCAATAGCGAAAATTGCGTAATGTGGCTTTGCCGGAGCCGCAGGCGTAGACCGCGGGCCGTACATCAAGAAAGCCGCCAAGTACGTTGTGATGCATCCCTGAGATTTCCGCGGATTCCGGTGTGCGCTGCCAGGGTTTGTCGGATACACGGAAATAGAAATCCACCTCTTGGCGGTCGTTGACCACGCGCAGGGTGGCGCGGGTTGCGCCCTTGTGCTGGCGGCTCGGAATATAGCCATTGGCAAGGCGCACGCCCACGCCTTCGTCGCCCAGCAGAATGCCGGTAGCATGGTCGGGGTTGTAAAAAAGCAGCAGCCCGGATTCGCAGCCGGCCTCAATTTCAAAGTCGATCTCGACGGTGTACGAGTGTCCTCCGACAGCGGTAGTCAGGACGGAAGTATCGGCAAGAGACTTGCCGCGCGCCGCCAATATGAGAGCGCCATTCCCGACGCTGAATCGGGATGGATCGTATTCCCGCCAGAAGCCCCACTGCAGGCCGAGTTCCGCACTGGTGAAGTCGTCCGAGGGATCGTCGAACGCCTGTTGGATCGAGCCGGGAACAGGCACTGAAATGGCCGAGTCGGCCGCGATACCCTGCGGCACGCGGAACCAGCCATCGTCCGTCCACTCGACGGGAAGCAGAAGCAGTTGCCGTCCGAGAGTGCGATAGCCGTTCTCGTAGGAATGAACGGTCATATACCACCTGCCGCCCGGAGTATCGACGAGCCGCCCGTGGCCCACACTCATCCAGCGGTCGTCGCGCGAGGCAGTGTGCACCACCGGATTGTGGGGCGAGAATTCCCAGGGGCCATCAGCATGGCGGCTGCGCGCACTGACCACGGAGTGGCTGGTGGCCGGCCCAGCAGTGCCCCCCTCGGCAACGTTCAAGTAGTAGTAGCCGTTATGCTCAAGCAGTTTGGGAGCTTCGAGACAAGTACACTCCATCCTCGTGGCGGCGGGGACGGGCCACGGCTCAAACACAACGCGCGGAGCAGTCTTGACCGCCAGGCCGTCAGCGGTCAACTCTGCCATCTGTCCTCCAGCCATGTAGAGAAAGCGGCGGCCGTTCTCCGCAGTGTGCGCGGGGTCAATGGCGTTGATGCCCAGATCGACGGGATCGCTCCATGGCCCCGTCGGGTGATCGGCGTGAACCACGCGCAGCCGGTTGTCGGCGGGGAAATAAATATAAAAATGATTCTGATACTCGCAGAGGTACGGGGCCCAGACACTGCCGTGATAGCTGTGCAGCGCGGCGGCCACCGGACGCCAGTTGATGAGGTCTCGCGAGCGCCAAATAAGCAGGCCTGGGGCATAGTCGAAGCTGGAGTGGGTGAGATAGAAGTCCTCGCCCACGCGGATGGGGCTGGCGTCAGGGTGGTCGCCGCCCATGATCGGGTTGCGGTACGTGCCCGCGAGGGGCTGAGCCAAGGTCAGATGGGTTTTAGGTCCAACAGCCAGAGCAGCGGAGACGACCGAAGCATTCCGGACGAAGCGGCGGCGTGTGATCATAGCGGCGCAAGTTTACCATCTGCTCATGCTTCTCGATGAAGAGCCGACTCCACACCCGCATGGTAGATTTAACCCTGCTGCGATAATTAATTCCGGGAGATTCCCATGCGTGAAGTCATCGCCACCAACGACGGCCCCAAAGCCATCGGCCCCTATTCGCAAGCCATCCGCGCCAACGGATTTGTCTTTGTTTCCGGACAGGTGGCGATTGATCCCGCCACCCAGCAAGTCATCAGCGGAGACGTGGCCGCGCAAACCGAGCGCGTGCTGAAGAATCTGGCGGGAATCCTAAAGGCAGCAGGAAGCGAATTGGGGAAAGTGGTACGCTCCACAGTGTTTCTCAAAAATATGGGAGACTTCGCCGTCGTGAACGAAGTCTACGGACGCTATTTCACCGCAGCGCCCCCGGCAAGATCCACGGTCGAAGTCGCCCGCCTGCCCAAGGACGTTCTGGTAGAAATCGACGTGATCGCCCTGGCATAAATAGAAATGGCAATCTAAAATCTGCAATCTAAAATCTGAAATGTGTTTGAAGGAGTAGAAAATGAAATATGTGCTAATCGCAGCAATCGTCGCGCTAGCCATCACAGCCGCATTCGCGCAAACCGCCACCACCGCCACGCCAGTAGCCAAGAAACCAGCCGCCCGCGCCGCCAGCGGCCCCACCAAAGTGACCGGCGACCCGGTCAAAACCGACTCGGGCCTCGAATACTGGGACATCAAAGTCGGCACCGGAGCCACCGCGGCCGCTGGCCAAAAAGCCAAAGTCCACTACACCGGATGGCTCACCACCGGAAAAAAGTTCGACAGCTCCATCGGATCGGCGCCTTTTGAGGTGTCGCCGCTGGGCACCGCTCCCGTCATCAAGGGATGGAACGAAGGCATCATCGGGATGAAAGTCGGCGGCAAGCGCCAGCTACGCATCCCGCCAGACCTGGCCTATGGCGCAGAGGGATATCCCGGCGCCATCCCACCCAATGCCACCCTGATTTTCGATGTGCAGTTAGTAGCGGTGGAGTGAAACAGAATCGTTAGCCAGAGACGGTGCAAGAAATCCCAAAGAATCTCTCGATTCCTCGGCGATCTCAGCGCTCTCTGCGGTTAATAGGGTGTTAAGCCTTAACGACTTTGCCGCCCTTAAGGCAGCCGGTGCAGACCCGGATGCGCTTGCCGACGCCCTTCACCTTGGCGTGCACCGCATGCAGATTGACGTTCCAGCGCCGTTTGGTTACGTTGTGGGCGTGGCTGATGTTATTTCCAAATTGCGGCCCTTTGCCGCAGACAAAACAAACTTGTGCCATGACTGACTGCTCCAGGTAGGTTGAGAACTCACTGTCTAAAACATAGATTTTACCGGATTTCGGCGTTTTCCGCCACCCTAAGGATGACAAAGGCGTCCGAAACGATAAAGGCCCCGATTTCTCGAGGCCAGCCAAAACTTAGATATTTACAGCACCCTGCGACAACTCCAGTATTCTCCCCCACCACAGCCCAGTCAAGTTACTTTTGTAGGCAGCTTATCCCTGCATTCGCTGCCACAGAACCCGCGCTTCTTGTCGAAGCGTGGACCCGACGGGATTCGAACCCGCATTTGCGACCGTCGCAGGGTGCTGTGTTGCCAGTTACAACACGGGCCCACCAGCACTCTATGGTGCTAAAGCCCACCTGTCACGGTCGGATGTCACATCGTCGAAATAGAGATTCCCACAGCGGGAAGCCGGTATTCCCGACATGCGATACTAAATCCATGCCCCCATCCCTCGACCCCAAATCGGTCAAAGTGAACCTGACCACAGGCACGGGCGTCGACATCGAATGGAAAGATGGCCACCATTCCCACTACTCTTTCATCTACCTGCGCGACGCCTGCCCCTGTGCCCTCTGCGAGGAAGAACGCGGCAAAACCAAGCGCAAGCCGGGAGATCCTCCAAAAACCGCCCCCGGAGCTCTGCCCATGTTCAAGGAAGCCGCCAAGCCCTTGTCAGCGGAAGGCATCGGAAAATACGCCATCAAATTCAACTGGAACGACGGCCACGCCCTGGGGATTTATTCCTGGAAATTTCTCCGCGAAGTGTGCCCCTGTGAAGAATGCAAACCCAATAAAGTAATGTCATCCTGAGCGCAATAAGTTTTGGCGCATCGCGACCAAACTTATGGAGTCGAAGGACCCCTGCAGTCTTCTCCGCCCAGAGTTCTGTGCCCGCGCAGATCGCAATCCGCATTCCCTTGTAAAATCTAACCAGAGCCACATCCATTTGTCTTTCCTCGATAAACTCAACCCGCAACAACGCGAAGCCGTCGAAACCATCGATGGTCCTGTGCTCATCCTCGCCGGCGCGGGCAGCGGAAAAACGCGCGTCATCACCTACCGCATCGCCCATCTGATCGAGCATCTCGGAGTCATGCCGGAATCTATTCTCGCGGTCACCTTCACCAACAAGGCCGCATCCGAGATGGTCGAGCGCGTGGAAAAAATCGTCGGCGGATTGTCCATCGCCAAGCCATCCATCGCCACGTTCCATTCTTTTTGCGTGCGCGTGCTGCGCCGCGACATCGAAGCTCTGCGCATTCCGTCGTCCGTGCCCGGACAGCCGCCGATCGGCCACAGCAAAAGTTTTGTTATCTATGACGAGTCCGACCAGCAGAGTGTCGTCAAATCCATCATGCGCCGCCTCGGCATCGACGACAAACAGACCACGCCGCGCTCCGTGCTGGGACACATTTCCTGGGCCAAGAACCACATGCTCGATCCGCAGGAAGTTTATCTGCAATCCGGCGATCCCAAGACCGAGCGCGTCGCCCAGATTTACGCCGAATACACCAAGGAACTGCGCAAAGCCAACGCTTTCGATTTCGACGATCTGCTACTCGAGGCCGTCCGCCTGCTGAAAGCCGTGCCCGAAGTCCGCGATTATTACACGCGCCGCTTTCAGTATGTCCTGGTCGACGAATATCAGGACACCAACCGTCCGCAATATGAACTGATGCGCGTACTGGCGGGCACTCGCCACAACGTCTGCGCAGTCGGCGACGAAGATCAGTCCATTTATTCCTGGCGCGGCGCCGACATTCGCAACATCCTCGAATTCGAAAAGGATTTTCCCGAAGCCAAAATCATTCGCCTGGAACAGAACTACCGATCCACGCAAAATATCCTGCAAGCCGCTTCCGCCGTGGTTGCGAACAACCTCAAACGCAAAGGCAAGAATCTTTGGACATCACGCCAGGGCGGCACCAAAATCGGCTACTACGAGGCTCCCGATGGCGAGAACGAAGCCCTCTTCGCCGCCGATTACATCGCTAAATATCTGCGCGAAGCCGTCGAGCGGGGCGAAAACTCACGCGCTGCCGTGCTCTACCGCACCAATTCGCAGTCGCGTTTGTTTGAAGAGGCCATGCGCCGCTACCAGTTGAAATATCACGTGGTCGGAGGCTTCTCGTTCTACGAACGCGCCGAGATCAAGGACATGATCTCGTACCTGAAAGTCATCCATAACCCGGACGACACCATCTCGCTCCTGCGCGTGATTAACACCCCAGTGCGCGGCATCGGCAAAAGCACCATCGAAATCCTCGAACGCCTGTCACTCGAAACCGGGCTTTCTTTGTGGGGCGGGATACAGGAAGCCATCAAGCGCCAGCTCCTGCCGCAGCGTGCGTTGGCAGCACTCAAATCTTTCCGCGACATTATTGAAGATGGACGCGCCATGCTCGCTGGAACGATTGAGGATCGCTTGGAAGCGTCCGCAAAAATCGAAGACAATGAAACTGACGTTGCGCGCCGCTGCTCCAGTCGCCGACGAAGACACGGATTTCAGTCCCGACAACTTCAGCTTCGATTTCACGACTGATGTCGAATCGTCAGACGAAGGCATCGTTCCAGCCCCACCAGTTGCGTCTGAAGAATCTTCAGAAGCCCCCGCATTCCGCACTCCCGGCGACGCAGCCAACACCGCCGAACTCCTCAAGTTTCTGATTGACCGCACCCGCTACATCAAGCTGCTCGAAGACGAAGACACACCCGAAGCTTTTTCCCGCGTAGAAAACCTCCGCGAGTTAGTAAACGCCGCCATGGATTCCAAAGACCGTGGCGAAACTCTCGATCAATTCCTCGACCACGCCGCCCTGGTCAGCGACGCCGATTCCTACGAAGAAGGCGCGCAGATCACGCTGATGACGCTCCACGCCGCCAAGGGCCTGGAATTCCCTCTGGTATTTCTCGCCGGTCTGGAAGAAGGATTGTTCCCGCACTCCCGCACATTCCTGCAACCCGACGACATCGAAGAAGAGCGCCGCCTGTGCTACGTAGGCATGACCCGTGCCATGGACACGCTCATCCTCACCCGCGCCGTCTATCGCCGCCGCTATGGGACCGATCTACCAGAAGCTAGCGTCCCTTCGCGCTTCCTCGAAGAGGTCCCGTCAGAATTGCTGGAAGAGCTGGGCAGTCCGCACCGAGCTCGTGTGGGGACGGGCGCCCTCGCCCGTCCAGCGGGGCAGAAGCCCCGCAGCTTACGATGCCGAGCCCCATTACGCCTACGAAGACGAAGACCAAACCGCCCGCTGGGACACTCGCAACAAGACCCGCACCCCGGTCGTGCAGCCCTCCGGCCCGACTTACAACTCCATCGGCAACATCGCCGAGTTTTTCGCCTCCCGCGGCAAGAAATTCTCTCTCCCTAAAGTGGTCGCCGAAGCACCCAAAGGCAAGCAGGGCTTCCGCCCCGGCCAGAGGGTAAAGCATCCCAAATATGGCGAGGGCACGGTCTATCAGCGCGAAGGAGACGGTGAAGATGCCAAAATTACGGTACAATTCCCTCGCTTCGGTTTAAAGAAATTAGTAGAGAAGTACGCCCAGTTAGAGCGTGCGTAGGATAGACGCCCTCGTCTGTCCGTTGAGCGAAGCTCAACCGTTTTTGACTTATTTTTGAAGGAGAGCGATAAACTGCATTCATGGCAAACACGAAAAAACTAACCAAAGAAGAACGCAAAAAGGCAAAGCGGGCAGTCCGCAAAAAGAAAAAGACCGACAGCCCGCTCAAGCCCCGCGAATACGCCCGTGGATCGGCCAAGCGCAAGGTGAAGAAGCTGGTACGCGGCACCGCGAAGCGGTAGTAAGCAGCACTTAGCATCTGGCACTTAGCACTTAGCCCGGCGGCCGTTCGGTGTTCTCAACCGACCCTCGCTGGCCAAATGCCAAGTGCTAATTGCCAATAGCGTCTTCCAGGAGACACAGCCACTTGTCCCAAACCCCGACGACCAAACAGCCGGCCCCGACGATCTACACCTCGGACAGCCAGTTACTCTGCTGCAAGTCGATCGACAAGCTGATTTCCGACTCTGACGAGCCGGAGCGCAGGCTGAAGAAAACTCTGGGGCCGGTCTCGCTGACTGCTCTCGGCATCGGCGCGGTGATCGGCTCCGGCATCTTTACGGTCATTGGCACCGCCATCGCTGGCCAGAAGTTCGATACATCCTCCATCCTAAACGCTCCCCTCCTCGATTATCTGATTCGTCACACGGCAACCCTCGGACGCCCCGGCGCAGGCCCTGCGCTCTCTCTATCTCTAATCCTTGTCGCCATCGTCTGCGCTTTCACCGGACTCTGTTACGCAGAGCTGGCGTCCATGATTCCGATCGCGGGCAGCGCATACACCTACACTTACGCGACCATGGGTGAACTCATCGCCTGGATCATCGGCTGGGACTTAATTCTCGAATATGCGGTCAGCAACATGGCCGTGAGCGTTGGGTTCTCAGCCCATCTGGTTGACATGTTCGACTGGTTTGGATGGCGTCCCGCGTTGCGTTGGATTTCGCCTGCCTATTTGCCGTCGGGTTTAACCGATCTACAAGGGAATGTGCTCTATGCGCCAGGATTGCATTTTGGTTTTAACATTCCAGCTTTCCTGGTGGTCATGCTTCTCACCGTGATTTTAGTTCGCGGTATCCGCGAATCGGCGAAAGCCAACAACATCATGGTAATCCTGAAAATCGCCGCGATTCTGGCTTTCGTCATTGTCGGCGCGCAATACATTCATCCCACCAACTGGCACCCATTTGCTCCCATGGGATGGTCTGGCGTCCTGACTGGCGGCTCGATTATTTTCTTTACCTACATCGGATTCGATTCCGTTTCCACCGCCGCCGAAGAGGCTCGCAACCCGCAGCGTGATTTACCGATCGGCATCATCGCCACTCTTGTCGTCTGCACGATTCTTTATATCGGGGTGGCCATCGTACTCACAGGAATCGTGCCCTGGCAGCGAATGCTCGATGACGCCGCGCCAGTTGCCAACAGCCTCAAAGCTCTCGTCGCCAGCACCGGTTCGAACACTTTGCGTTGGGTGGAACTCGGCGTTCTGTTCGGCGCCATGATGGGCATGATCTCGTCGTTGTTAGTCTTTCAACTCGGTCAAGCCCGGGTATGGTTCTCCATGTCGCGCGATGGCCTTCTACCTAAGCTCTTCGGACGGGTGCATCCTCAGTTCCGTACTCCATCTACTGCAACCTGGATCGCAGGATTTCTAGTCGGCATCCCCGCCGGCTTCCTGGACATTGGCACACTTTCCGATCTCTCGAACATCGGCACCCTCTTCGCTTTTGTTCTGGTCTCGGGCGGAGTCATTATTCTCCGCTACCGCGATCCCGGTCGCCATCGCGGATTCCGCGCTCCCGGCGGCATTGCTGCTCCCGTGCTGAGCGTTCTCTTCTGCGTTCTGCTGATGTCGGGATTGCCAATTCTGACTTGGCTGCGATTTTTCGCATGGCTGGTGATTGGGCTGTTGATTTACTTTTTCTACAGCCGCCACCGCAGCGAATTCGCTAAGAAGACAATTTCAAATTGAAGATTTTAGATTGCAGATTTTCCGTCGGGACCTGTTTTTCAATCAGAAATCTGCAATCTTCAATCTGAAATTCAAAGAAATTTCCCCTACTTTTCCCACACTGCCGAGAGGAACAAATACCTTCCCCGCAGATCGTCAGGCCGCGCCGCCAGCGGTTCATCCAGATACATCACCTGCCACCCATCCGCCGACGAATACACAGGCCACTTCGCCAACCCCGGCCCATTGGGATCGCCGTTTTTCGCGAAGTTCGCCCAATACTTCTGCATCTGCTCGCTGAGTTGGCGGTTCTCCGGTTTCCATTCCACATGAGGTCTCGAATCGAGCTGCCCAAACACATATTCAATATCGGCCGAGTGGAACGCCCCCAACTGCGGGCCTTTGGGATCAGACGGCGGCCCCAGATCAAATCGATAGCGATACACCGGCTGCTTGCCCGTCGCCACCTGCGCCTCGATCCATCTCCACGTCGACCACGCAATAAAAGTGTCTCCTGCGTAATCTTCCGTCGATCGGAATGCCTGTGCATCGTTGTCCGCCGGATAAAGTTTGAGAAAATCCGCAGCCTTATCCCCGAAATCTTTCCGCGCCAGAGCTTTCAAACTTTCCACGTCAGGTTTTTTTGGTGCAAATGCCACCGCGAAGCTGCCCTCGTCATGGTTCCACCCCGCCAACAGCGGAACGTCATTCTGTTTTCCCGCGGCAAAGATGGCGGCCACCGTCTCCGGCAGAAAATAGCCATCGACTACTGGACCAAAGTCGGGTCCGCCCTGCCCCATGGGTTTGAATGCGCCGTCCAGCAGCTTTTGCGCGGGGATGGCTCGCAGCTCGGCCAGCGTTTGTACGCCGTAGGCCGAGCTGGCGAACTTCGAGTCTTTCTCTTCACGCGCCGCCAATGTTTCCAAGGCCAGCCCGGTCCGCGAGAATGCCCCACCACTCTCGCCAATGGCTTTGTGAATCAGTCCTTTCGTCAGCGGTGACGCCATGAGCTCGCTCACCGAAAACGATCCCGCGCTCTCGCCAAAAATCGTCACGTTCCCCGGGTCCCCGCCAAAAGTCGCAATGTTGTCGCGTACCCACCGCAAGGCCGCCACCTGATCGAGCAATCCGTAATTGCCCGCCGCGTTCCGTCCCGACTCTTTCGCCAGTTCCGGATGCACAAAGAACCCAAAAATTCCCAGCCGGTAATTCATCGAGACCACAACCACCCCTTGCTGGGCCAGCACCGTCCCATCCTGCCGTGGCTCTGACGAAGCGCCCGCCACGAATCCGCCGCCATGGATCCACACCATGACCGGAAGCTTGGAGTCGGAGGCTTTCGCCGGGGTCCAAACATTTAGAAACAGGCAGTCTTCACTATGACCTGCATCGGTGAAAATCATGTCTCCGAAAACGGGAGCCTGCATGCACCGCGCTCCAAATTGCGTGGACTTGCGCACGCCGATCCATTTGTCCGCCGCCATGGGCGGCTTCCACCGCAGATCGCCCACCGGCGGCGCGGCGTACGGGATTCCAAGGAAGGTCCGCACCGGGCCGTCCTGCTTGCCTTCCACTACGCCCGAATTGGTTTGAACCCGCAACGCAGAATCCGCCGCGTACGAGACAAAAGAGAAAAACAAGCAAGCCATCCCCGCCAACAACTGGTTAAGAATCCGCATGGTCCACGCTCCTGAGATATTTAGCGCCGTCTGGAATCGCAAAAACAAACCACCGGATTGTACTGCAAAAATTGCTCACGTAGGGACAGCCGCCTCGGCTGTCCGCGAGCGCAGCGAGCCAGGGCTGCGTAAGCGCCCAACCAATTGTCGTTCCGATCCGCAGCGCACGCGAAGGGAGGAATCTGCTTTGGGTGGCGCAGCGCTTCAGCACTACGATCGAAAGCAAGAGCCCAAAGCCCAGCGCCTAAAGCCTACATCCCCATTCGCTATTCCTCTGTCCAAAATCTACAATCTGAACTGATGAGTCCGCAGCCCAACGCTTTCATACATTCGCTTCCCAAGGCCGAACTGCATCTGCATCTCGAAGGTTCCATCGATCCCGCCACTCTGCTCGAGCTTAAACAGCGGCACGGCAAACCCAGCACGCTACTGGGCGTGGAAAACCTCTACCGCTACGACGACTTCAACGGCTTTCTCATGGCCTTCAAAGCCGTAACCGAAGACCTCCAGGCTCCCGAAGACTACGAGCTCATCACCTACCGCCTGATGCAGCAACTCAAGAATGAAAACATCCTGCACGCCGAAGTTTACGTTTCCGTCGGCGTCTGCCTGTGGCGCAAACAGGACTTCCCCGCTATCTTCGAAGGCCTGGAACGTGGACGCCAAAAAGGCGAACGCGCATTCGGCGTTTCTCTGCTCTGGATATTCGACGCTGTCCGCCAGTTTGGCCCGGGGGCCGCGCGCGAAGTCTTTGAACTGGCAGGTCATTTCCGCGACCGCAACGTCATTGGCATCGGGATTGGTGGCGATGAGATCAAAGCCCCGCCAGAACTCTTTCGCGAAGCCTACGCCTGGGCCGAAGAAAATGGACTGCGCCTCACCGCCCACGCCGGCGAGAGCGCCGGTCCCGAATCCATTTGGGGCGCGCTCAATCTTCACGCCGAGCGTATCGGCCACGGACTGACCGCCGCCCAGGACCAGGAACTGGTGGAAGAGTTGTCCCGCCGCCAGATTCCGGTCGAGATCTGCCTCACCAGTAATCTCCGCACCGGCGTCTGCAAGTCGTTGGCCGATCACCCGGTCCGCAACTATTTCGACCAGGGCGTCATGATCACACTAAACTCCGACGACCCCGCCATGTTCAACACAACTCTCGCGCACGAATATCAACTGGCCCAGAAGAATTTCGGCTTCACCGACGAACACCTGCGCGAACTGGCTCGCAACTCTTTCGAAGCCTCATTCCTCCCCGCCGAAAAAAAACTGGAATTCCTGAACCTGTTCGACGCCGCTGCGGCCAGATAATTTCAGATTGCAGATTTTCGATTTTAGATTTTTTCCCCACTCCAACTCCGTCATCCCGAAGTCCCGGCGGTTTTCAGCCGGGCGAGAGCCTGCCCTGAGCGAGGTCGAAGGGGATCTCGCGCGCAGCGTCTCGCACAGTTCAGCAGGACGATCGAGTCCGTATGCGCGACCGTGGAAGAGCGGCCCTTCCAGGGCCGCGTTGCAGTGGCAAACGATTTACGCGGCGCTAAAGCGCCGCTCTTCCACGGCAGTTCCGACCCGATCTCGTCCGGTCATGGTCCTGAACGTGAAAAGCCCCGAGTAGCTCTCGGGGCTTTGGTTTTTCGCGGTTTCTATCCAAGCCGCACTCTATTGCTTGTCGTAAATCACTACGGACTTTACCGGCTTACCTTTCGCGTCCATTCCCTTCGAAGTCAAGGTCAACGTCTTTCCAACGTGAGAAACCGTCGCAGAGCTGGTGCCAACAGCTTTATCTCCCTTTTTCATCGTGGCCGAAAGCATGTGCGAGTTCAGCTGCTTGATGGCAATGTGGTCCGCGCCGAACGGCATTCCTGTTCCCGTGATTTCACTATCCTTGCCGTCGTACTTGGAGGTGAATCCGTAACTGAACGCGGTGCCGTCGGCACCCTCGCCCTCGAATTTGTAAGTCACCGTGTCGCCGTCCGCGGACACCGTGCGCGTCAGGCTTTTCGGAGCCATCCCCGCCGGATACTTCGACTTCTCCAGGTTCATCTTCCAGGTACCGACAAACGCCGTGCTCTGCGCGAGCAACGAACCCGCCAGGGCCAAACACACTACGGTCACCGCGAAAAACGCCAAACTTCGCTTCATGAATGTTCTCCTAAGTTGTTAAATTAGCGGCGAGATGAAATTCGCAGGATGGCAACCGCAGCCTCACCGCTGCGCAAGCCTATGCGCATCGGCTGCGTGAGTCAACAAAGCCAGACAGATCATTGCTGTGCGGCGATCTACTCGGTTCGGGCTGACAGAATTGAGGAGACCGAGCCATTTCCACTCAAGCCAAAACCGGGCTTGAATGGGCCATTCACCCACCAGATAAATCTCCATTGCAGCCACCGCAGGTCACGTAGGGACAGCCGCCTCGGCTGTCCGGCCAAGCAAAGCCCAGCCAGTGGGCGCAGCCCTTATTGCCCTCCGGCTTTCTTGAATGCCGGATTGCTTGACAGTCCGTTCATCTCCGACTTTACCGATTGGGGTGTATCCGGCGAGGCGAGCAAGTACTCTATGTAATCCGCGACCAGAGGATCATTTCTCTGAAACGACCACAGTGACCAGCCGGCCGCAGTGTAAGAAACTCCGCGCACAATCGACGGGGTGAGAGTTGATGGATGGGTGGGAGATTTCCGCAGTTTGTCGAAGTCTTCGTAGTCAGATCGCCAGTCGAGCATGCTGGCGAGTGTCTGCACAGGTTTCAACTGACCCGTGGCTCCAAACACGGCCCATTCCATATCGAGATGTTGAAAGAGCTGTTGAGTTGGAGCTAGATCGAAAGGATCTTGCAATGGGGAGAGGCTAAAGAATTTCTTCTGCTCTTCCGCACTCATCGTGCTTAGTACGGTATTGATATCGTATCCTGCGGAACGCAGAACCAAGAGCCCCACAGCACGGGACATCGGCGGCAAAGTGGAGATGCGAGTTCGGAAATCCTGCGCCCCAATCGGATCGGAATTGACTGCAGCACTCAAGAAAGCGGTAAATATTTCGGCTCCCTGGTTTGGGTGTTGTGTCTGTTCTTCAAGCATGAATTGCATTGCAGGAACCAATCGCCCGGGATTTGGCTGCCGATAGTAAGTTTGCAAAAAGGTGTCGAGTTCTCGACTGTTCTTGAAAGCCCTCCTACTGCTCGTTTCGAAGCTCTCAATTTGGACGGTTGAGGTATTCAGGGCCAGATGGCCGCCAGGAGACTCGACTTCCGATTGCACCGTTGCGCTCCCGTCGCCGGCATCAACAGGTGCGCACCAGTGGTCAGCCGAAGCACCCATACTGGCCATGGTCTTCATCGTTTCCGGCATTTTGACACCGCCCGCGGCGAGAGCACCGGCAACAAAATCTTCGCCTCCCGGCTTAATCTGCTTGAACTCGGAGATAGCTGCGAGCGGATGGTTGTCGCTATGACCGGCGAACTGCACTCGGAAAGACAACTTGGTCCGCTGTAGGTAGTCATCGCGGTTGTCACCGGTGGAAACTATGCCGATGCGAATGCATTGCCCCGGATTGAGGAGCGCAACATTTTGAGGCGCATTGACCAACTTCAATGTGTGCGTCCATTGAGTCAGGACCACAGATTCAGCGAGAAGAACAATCTGAGGCTCAATTTTTGGAGGGGTCGGCTTTTGCGGAGGGTAAGTTGCATCTTGGGCGTGGAGTGATAAAACAGCCCACATCACTATCAGCGACACGACGACGATCTTTTGCGCCATCCCGCTTAACGTGGCAGAACTCTTGGTTCGCATATCGGCAAGAGTAGATCGCGATTCCTCGCTGGATGCAAGCGGGATTTGTCAGCAACGAGCGGTTGATACACGAGCCTCGCGCCAGCTCGTATCTTCTCCCATTCGCCCCGCGAATCCCGCCAAACACTGTTGCAAAGGCTGAACTTACCCACTGGATATGCTCTAATAGTCAACAGGAACACTCATGCCAGCCGGCCCCAAAACTTTCCGACGCCGCCTGAAAGGCCTGCGCCGCGATCTCCGTGGCGCGAAGGAGGTTGTCCGCTCGCTGGTTTCGACCGACCATCCTCTGCTGGCGCACATTATCCCCATGCGCCGCTGCAACTTAGCTTGCGAGTATTGCAACGAGTACGACGATTTCTCGAAACCCGTCCCGCTGGAAGAAATGTTTCGCCGCGTGGACAAGCTCGGCACACTCGGCACATCGGTCATCACCATCAGCGGCGGCGAGCCACTGCTGCATCCCGAACTCGATGAAATCATAGCCCGCATTCGCCACAACGGCATGATTGCCGGCATGATCACGAATGGTTATCTGCTGGTGGCCGATCGCATTCAACGGCTCAATAGCGCCGGACTCGAGTGGCTGCAGATTTCCATCGACAACGTCAACCCGGACGATGTCTCGAAGAAAAGCCTGAAAGTGCTGGATAAGAAACTGCAACTGCTGGCCGAGCACGCCGATTTTCACGTCAACATCAATTCCGTGGTCGGCGGCGGCGTGCGTTTTCCGCAGGATGCGCTCACCATCGGCAAACGCGCTGTGGAGCTTGGATTTACCTCGACCATCGGCATCATTCACGATGGCAGCGGACAACTGCAGCCGCTCAATGACGAAGAGAAGCGCGTCTATCAAGAAATGCAGGGGATGGCGAAGCGCAGCTTCACTCGTATCAACGGCTTCCAGAACAACATTGCCGAAGGACGCCCCAACGACTGGCGCTGCCGCGCCGGCGCGCGCTACTTATACATCTGCGAAAACGGCTTGGTGCATTACTGTTCCCAGCAAAGGGGATATCCCGGTACGCCGCTGGCCGACTACAGCGTCAACGACATCCGCCGCGAATATCTCACGGAAAAATCCTGCGCGCCAAATTGCACTGTGTCGTGCGTGCATCAGGTTTCAGTTGTGGATTCCTGGCGCGCTCCGCAGCATCCCGCGCCGATGACTCCCACTGCGAGTGGCTTGGTACATATCGAGTAGATTTTGCCCACCCTCGTCCCGTTCCGGGAAACATTAGCTAATAGTTAATAATTGCAACGTTGGCGATTCTAGCCTCGGCAAGATTAGCAATGGCCTCTGGGATGTCCAAGGCGGCGATCGGGGCCAGGAAGTCAAATCTAGGCCTTCCAGCGGCATTGAGCGTAAGCCTCCCGGCCAGGATTCCCGGCCCAAGCCGAACTTTGCCTGAACCTGTTTTCAATAACTTACGGCTAAGTTATTGAATACACTAGCCACGGGTTGACGCGAATGTTCTGGATCGGTCCAAGAAAATCCGCGGCGATCTGCGTAAATCCGCGGCGTTTTTACTTCTTCGGTTGTGCCGTTGGCGGCAGGATTCCGTTCAGCCGCAGATAGAATGCAGCCGCGCCATAGTGATCGGCCCATCCGCTGGCCATGATCAACACCGCCGTGGCACGAGGCATTTGACGGCCGAACAACTCGATGTTGTCTCCCAGCTTGGAATCGTCCATCTTAGCGACGGCCTCGCTGCAGAAATCGAACGAGGCTTTGGCGGCGGCCAGCAGTTTGTCCTTGGGATCAGTGTCTTTGACTTCATCCACTTTGGGTTCGGCGATCGCAGCTGATTTGGCACAGATCAAGTTATTGGACTCGATGATATGCACGACCAGGTGGCCGAATGTCATCTGGTCGGGCGTGGGCTTGTAAGCGAACTTGTCCGCGGGCATGGCCTCGATGGCGCCCAGAATATTTTTCTGCGAACGCGGAAACAGTATGCGCACCGCCGCCGTTACCGGATCTTTGACCTGCGCGGCCGCGGGCGCTGGGGCTGGGGCCGGTTGAGCAAAGAGGATTGAGGTTGAAAAGACGAGAAGGAAAAATGCGAGAGCTGATTTCATAGGGGATCCTCCGAAGTTGATGCACAACAGCATAAACCCAGTACGCAGTCACGGAGATGAAATCTAAGTGCCCCCCAGCTTTCGCAAAGACCCCGCCCTCCCGCAAAAGACGCGGGAAGGACGAGGCACCCAATTTCATGTCTTTTCCAGATTTTGCCATTAAAAATGGTAAATGGTATTATAAATGGCATGAACCTGAAAATCGACCGCGCCGGCCGGATTGTGGTGCCGAAACCAATCAGGCAGCGCCTCGGACTCCAGCCCAACACCGAAATCGAGCTTGTGGAACAAGCGGATGGCATATTGCTGCGTCCATTGGAACACCAGTCCCCCATGATCAAAAGGGATGGGCGCTGGGTTCACCTGGGTCAGATTGATCCGACCTATGATTTAAATCGACTCATCGACGACGTGCGAGAAGAGCGCATACGCGATCTTCTGAAAGTATAACGATTGGACATTTTCTTTGATACTTCTGTCCTGGCGGCCTCTTGCGTCCATACACATCCTCAATTCACGCAGGCCGATGCTGCAGTCTCGCGCGTGCTGGCGGGGCGGGACACGGGGTTCCTGAGTATGCATTCGATCGCGGAAATGTTTTCCGCGCTGACACGCATGCCGGTGCAACCCAGAATTCGTCCTGCCGAAGCTTCCCAACTTATTGCGACCACAGTCCTGGCCTTCAAACCTATTTCGCTGACGGAGGAAGACTATCTGGGAGCGATGGAGATGATGGTGAACGACGGCTGGGGCGGAGCCAAGATTTACGATGCATTGTTGTTGCGAGGAGCGGAAAAATCCGGAGCCGAACGGATTTATACGTTCAACCTCGCCGACTTTCGACAGATGGCGCCGGTCCGGTTACAGGCTAGAATTTGCGCTCCGTAGATTCGGTATCGCCGCCGGCTTTGCTTCGCTTGGAAAGCCGAGGCGGCTGTCCCTACGTGAGTAGAGAAGATTTTATGTCACTACTTCTGGGGTGGCGGCCAGCAGGCTTCTTGTGTAGGGATGCTGCGGGTGTTCTGTAATCTGATCGGTGGTCCCCACTTCTACGATTTTTCCGCGATACATGACCGCGATGCGGGTTGCCAGATAGCGCACTACCGGCATGGAGTGCGAAATGAACAAGTACGTCAATCCGAATTCGCGCTGCAGGTGCGCCAGCAGATTGACGATTTGTGCGCCTACGCTGACGTCGAGCGCGGAAACCGGTTCGTCGGCGACGATGAATTTCGGGCGGAGAGCTAAAGCGCGGGCGATGACGATGCGCTGGCGCTGTCCGCCGCTGAATTCGTGGGGGAAACGGCGGGCGGCGGATTCATCGAGACCTACCGCTTTCAACAGTTCCGCTACCCTGGCTTTGCGGGCGCTGCCCCCGCCCTCCCGCAGAGAGCGCGGGAAGGACGCGGCACCCTTCGCGGGGTTTGAGACGTTTCCATGAATAATTAGCGGCTCGGCTATGAGATCTTCGACGCGCATGCGGGGATCGAGTGAACCGAAGGGGTCCTGAAAAATAATCTGCATGTCGCGGCGGAGGCGGCGCATTTCGCCATGACTTGCCGCCAGCAAATCTTTCCCCTCGAAGCGAAGGCTGCCGGAGGTGGGTTCAATCAGGCGCAACACCAATCTTCCCAGCGTGCTCTTGCCTGATCCGGATTCACCGACCAATCCCAGAGTTTCGCCGGGCTCGATGTCGAGTGAGACATCATCCACGGCGCGGACTTCGCCCTTCGCGCCTCCGCCGAAAATGGATTCGCCCAGCGGAAAAACTTTGGTCAGATTGCGGATTTCAAGCAGGGACATGGGTTTAGATTCCCAGAGTGAGTTGCTTAATTCGTTCTATCACAATGCCCGATCGCTGCTGGCTAGCCGCATCCGGCAGCAAGTGTCCGGGCAATGCATCCAGAAAATCACGACTGGCGAGCAGTGATCGAAATTGATCATTGAGGTATCGCCGTAATTCCTGATCGGCCAAAGAGACTTCTTTTGTGATTTCCGCCCGGCCATCGATGACCGTAACAATGTCTTCCAAGTCGTGGCTCATGCGAAAGTCGTTTTTTCCGCGTCGTGAAAGGCTTCTAGTTTTGTCGCAAGAAAGTATGGAGCCGTGATTACCCGGATTTCATATTGTTCGATGGGGACTCGTTGCGCGTTTTCCAGTGCTGAGCGGTACCAGCGGTTGCTGAAGCCAAGGATCGAAGGATCGGTGGGCATGAGATCCAGAATCATGTCTTCCTGGATCCAGCGGCAGACAATATCGCGGGATTCTCGAAAGCCGAGCTCGCGGAGACGGTTTTCCAGAAGAGTGAATTCTGCATAAGAGCCGATCTCTACAATCGCATCGACGTCCAGTGTCGCTCGGATCGGTGCTGCACCGGGATCGGTAACCAGCAGTCCGGTGACACAGCCGCCAACGAAGGCAACCTGATCGAGCAGCGGCGTCAACTTTCTGGCGGCAACCAGGAGCTGAGCAAGATTCGGATTTTTCGGATCAACCATCACACGGAATCAATTCTGCTGGTTAATTCCCGGATCGCGATTTCGCGTTCGCGCGCCCGGCCTTCACGGATGGCGTCCACCAGCGCAAGAAGTTCATGGAGTTTGGTATCACGCAACGCAGCGGCAGGCACATTTTTATAGAGAGGTGAAAACGCAATCCCATGAATCGAACCTTCCGCATAGGGCCACACAGGCGGAAGCGGAAAGGGTTGGGGGAAATGGTGGCTAAGCGGGCTGGTGGCCTCCGCCGTGGGAACGCCGCGAGTTGGACCACCGCGCTCCACCGGGAACGCGTACTTTACTCCGTGGATTAGAAATTCTTTCAGGTTGCTCCGATTGGGCTCAGGGAGCAACGCCCGAGCTTTTCGACCGGGAGGAGGATGAGTGGCGGCGGCATGGAGTAGGTGGGCAGCGTCGGCCCGGATTACCGAAGTGAATGCGTTGGATGGGCTCATGGCCAACTCCTGTCCGAGCCTGGCGTAAGTCCACGGATTAAATCCGCTGGCTAACAGCTTCAGGACAACGACAACGTCTTGAGGGCGAAGGTCCACCACATCATTCTCTATTCTCGAATAGAGAATGTCAATTTAAAACAATAGAAATACTATATAATTGTTATGTATTCTTGATTCTAGAATACAGAATGATGCGGCTCACATGGCGATCAGGGGTACAGCCAATAGCGCCGCCGCCATGCCTATGGCTTTCCATCGGGTGAAGTGCTCTTTAAGAATGAATTTGGCGAGCAGCACGGTGACCACCGGATAAAGCGAGGAGAGGACGACCGCCGAATCGAGGCGTCCGGTCTGGCTGGCGCGGATAAAGAGAACGGTGCCGGTGACGTCCAGAAATCCCGCTACGACCGCCAGGCCCGCGCTTGCCCGGTGAACCTGGCGAAAGCTTCCGCCAATGAGCACGATGGGAACGGTGAGTACCAGAGAGGCGGCCTTGGCGAATCCCGCAATCCAAAACGAAGAGGCGTCGCCGGCCTGCTTGGTGCAAAGAAAAAATCCGGCAAACCCAACGCCGGCCAGTACCGCCAGCCCGATTCCCTGGGGGCGAGCTTTGTCTTCGGTGCGGGAAATCAGCCAGATGCCAAGCGCGGCCAGAATGAACCCAGCTATGCGGAGACTTCCTGGCGCGCCTTGGGTCAGGATGGTGAAGCCGGTGGGAATCGCCGCACCCAGCACTGCGGAGACGGGCGCGGTTAAACCCATTTTCCCGGTGGCCAGCGCCCGGTAGAAAAAGGCCAGGGCAGCTCCTCCACATAGACCCGCGGCCAGTGACCACGCAATGCTGGCGCGCGAGGGGAGCTCGGCGTGAGTGGAGAACGCCAAAGTTCCCATGTAAACCAACGCGCTGGCATGGGCAATGCTCGCGACCACATAAGCATTGGCACGACGGGCCGCGTAGCCTCCGGTAAAATCGGCGACTCCCCAGACCACGACGGCAGCCAGGCTGAACGCGACCGGGAGCAATGAATAGGGAAGCGCCATGAAGTTGACCCGAGTAATAAGAGTAAACGAGGTTAGCACGCGATAAGATGGTCGGGCGCGAGATACACGCATCGGAAATGCTTGTATCTGCGTGGAAGAGCGGCGCTTTAGCGCCGCGTAAATCTTCGCGCTTCACAACGCGGGCCTGGAAGGCCCGCTCTTCCACGGTGGCGCACCGCCGCCGGAATAGTTCACGTCCTGAGTCAGAAAGGTGACGCATGTCCGCTGCATTGGTTCTCGGACTCGTGGGCGGATTACTGGTGCTGGCCTTTCTGGCGAATCGGGTTTTTCGAGTCACCCGCATTCCGGACGTGGTGCTGCTGATGGCGCTGGGGGTTGTCCTCGGGCCAGTCCTGGGACTCCTGCATGCAGACGCGCTTTCCAAAGCCACTAATCTTCTCGGAACTCTGGCCATCATCCTCGTGCTGTTCGAAGGCGGCCTGGAGCTAAACCTCAGTGACACGCTGCGCCACTTCCCGGGCAGTTTCCTGCTGGCTTGCGTTTGCTATGCCTTCACCGTCTGCCTGGTCGCGCTGGTCATGGTCAAGGGACTGCATCTTCCGCTGGTAAGCGGGTTGCTGGTGGGCGCGGCTCTGGGTTGCACCAGCAGCACCGTCGTATTGCCCGTCTTGCAGCAGATGAATGCGGAAGAACCGGTCAAAGTCACGCTCATGCTCGAATCCTCACTGGGGGATGTGCTGGCGGTGCTCACGGTCGGCCTGCTGCTGGGATTGGAGAGTCAGAGTGGCCCGCTGGCGCAAGGACTGGCCAAGCGCTTTCTGGTGCAGGTGGGTGTGGCATTGCTGTTTGCCGTCTTGGCGGGAATCCTGTGGTCGCGCCTGCTGCATGTGCTCTCTGAGCAGCGTTTCTGGCAGGTGCTGACATTTTCCATGGTGCTGGTGCTCTATGCGGGAATGGAAGCGCTGGGAGCCAACGGACTAGTCGCGGTGCTGGCGTTTGGATTGACCATTTCCAATTTCCCCGGTGTCGATCCCATCCTCGGCCTCACTGGCCCCTTGACGAAACTAGCGGAATCGCAACAATCGCTGCTGACATTTCATTCCGAGCTGGCTTTTCTGGTACGCACTTTCTTTTTTGTGCTGATTGGAGCGATTGCGCAGCTGGGAGTCTTCCGGCAACATCCGCTGCTGATTGCGGGGACGCTGGGGGCATTATTTCTGGCGCGATGGCTGGCGATCCATTCCAGCCGCTGGGCCTGGCGGGGGATCAGTGTGCGGGGACGCGAGGCGATTTTGTGGATGCTGCCTCGCGGCCTGATCACAGTTGTACTGGCGATTGAGGTGGCGGAAGCACGATCCAGGGAGCTATCGTTTCTTCCAGGGCTCGCCTTTGCGGTGATCCTGGTGACGAATCTGCTGCTGGTGTTTGGAAGCTGGCGTTTGCATAACGCGACGGCAGCCGTTTCACCGACGGACGATGAAGCTGAAGTCAGTGCAGCAGACATTCCGAGCCTGGCCCCGGAGACAGCGCCCCGGCGGCGCTGGGCTCTAAATGCTGTGCTACTCGCGCTCCTGGCGTTAGGAGCGGTGGTGCTGTGGTATGGCAGGGAGCCGATGAGTCCAAGAAGAGCGCGGATCGGGAATTGGGTGCGGGAGCATGCGCATCTGCCGCATCATTGAAAATCCCCGCTCAAGCGGAGCTTGAACGGGCCACCCTTCAGAGTTGACGAGCACGAAAATCATCTCCTGCTTGAAATTGACTTGTACGGGTCGGCAGCCTAACATTTGCGCACCCACAACTACGGGTCTGTTCCTATGATTGGCGAAACTATCACTCATTACCGCATTGTGCAGAAGCTGGGCGGCGGGGGGATGGGGGTGGTTTATAAAGCGGAAGACACCCGGCTGCATCGTTTTGTAGCTCTGAAATTTCTGCCTGACGAAGTGGCGCGCGATCCGCAAGCGTTGGCCCGCTTCCAGCGCGAGGCGCAGGCGGCGTCGGCGTTGAACCATCCCAATATTTGCACTATCTATGACATCGGCGAGCAGGACGGGCATGCCTTCATCGCCATGGAATATCTCGATGGTGAAACCCTCAAACATCTGATTGCCGGGCGGCCGATGGAATCGGATGTGCTGCTCGGGCTGGCAATTGAGATCGCCGACGCGCTGGATGCGGCGCACGCCGAGGGAATTGTTCATCGCGACATCAAGCCGGCGAATATTTTCGTGACCAAGCGCGGACGGGGCAAGATTCTTGATTTTGGTCTGGCCAAAGTTACGTCGGTTGTCAGCAAAAGTGGGAACACGCCGTCGGATGCGACCATGGCGACGGCGGCCGTGGATGTGCAGCACCTGACGAGTCCGGGCTCCACGATGGGCACCGTCGCCTACATGTCGCCGGAGCAGGCCAAGGGCAAGGACCTCGATGCGCGTACGGATTTGTTTTCTTTCGGCGCCGTGCTTTATGAAATGGCTACCGGCTTGTTGCCATTTCGCGGCGACACTTCGGCGCTGATTTTCCAGGCGATCCTGAGTAAAGCGCCAGTGGCTCCGGTGCGGGTGAATCCGGAAGTGCCGGCCGAGCTCGAGAGGATTATCAATAAGGGCTTGGAGAAAGATCGCGAGCTTCGCTATCAGTCTGCCGCTGACATGCGGGCGGATCTGAAGCGGCTCAAGCGGGAAACAGAGTCGGGACGATCGCCTCAGGCCAGTTCGGAAGAGGAGCCAGCGGGAGTTGGACGTCAGGCTTCCGCTGAAGGAGAAAGAATATCGTCGTCGGCAGTTGCTGCGGTTTCGGCAGCTTCCGTTTCAGCGGTGACGGTTGCATCGCAGAAGAGCTCGAAGGGGCTGCTGATCGGAGCGATTGTTGCGGCTGTGGTCGTCGTGGCCGCGCTCGGTTTCTTTTTCTTGCGGCCGAAGACCAAGGCGCTGACCGAGAAAGACTCGATTGTGCTGACGGATTTCACCAACACCACCGGCGACCCCGTTTTCGACGGCACGCTGAAGACGGCGCTGCAAGTCAGTCTGGCGCAGAGTCCATTTCTTAGTCTGGTGCCGGAACAAGATGTTGCGCACACTTTGAAGCTCATGGGCAAGCCGCCGGATACGCGGATTACTCCGGAGATCGGAAGGGAAATCTGCCAGCGGAATAACACCAAAGCGTTCGTGCATGGCTCCATCGCCAGCCTGGGATCGGAGTATGTGCTCACGCTCGAAGCCATGAATGCCGCGACCGGCGAATTGATTGGCCAGGAGCAAGCTCAGGCTGCCAGTAAAGAAAAAGTTCTGGACGCATTGGGAGAGGCGAGCACCAAACTGCGGAGCAAGCTGGGAGAATCGCTGGCTTCCATTCAGAAGTTCGATACTCCGCTCCAGGAAGCCACCACGTCTTCCCTGGAAGCGTTGAAGCTGGACAACGAAGCATCCATCCGCAACAATAACGGCGATTTTTTGGGGTCGATCGACGTGACCAAGCGCGCGATCGAGCTGGACCCCAACTTTGCCATGGCTTATCGCGGACTAGGGGTGGAATACTTCAATCTCGGCCAGATTGACCTGGCGCAGCAATACATGGGCAAGGCCTTCGAATTGAAGGACCGGGCCAGCGAGCGCGAGAAGTTCGCGATCACCAGCGACTACTATTCCTATAACGGCCAGATCGAGAAGTCGATCGAAGCCTATCAGCAATATGAGCAGGCTTATCCGCGGGACACCCGCCCGAAAATCAATCTGGCTGCCGTTTACCTGCAAATGGGACAGTATGACAAGGCAGTGAGCGAAGCCTTGGCAGCCAGGGATTTGAATCCAGACCAATTCAACGGCTATGCGGTTGCAGGTTTCGCCTACGCGGCCATGAACCGATTGGATGAAGCGAAAGTCATGGAAAATGCGGCGGTGCAGCGCAAAATTGGTTCCGGCATCGTCCACGAGCAACTTGCTTTCATCGCCTACGCGCAGGGAGATCAAGCGTCCTTTGCGAAAGAGCGCGCGCTCGCGGAAGCGAATCCGGAAGGGCAATACGATTTTCTACAGTTTGATGCGTCGCTGGCCGCCGCCCATGGGCAGCTGCGGCATGCGAGTGAGCTGACCCAGCAATTGGAAGACAAGGCAAAGAAACTTGGACTCACCGATGCCATCGTAGCCAATATTGCCTACGAGGCGCTGGTGAACGCAGCGATGCAGAACCGGCAGGCAGCCATTGCGGGTGCGGACGCCGTGCTGAAAAAATCGCAGAGTCCAACGTCGTTGCTCAACGCGGCTGATGTGTACGCGCGGTGTGGCGAAGATGCCAAGGCGGAGAAACTGGCAGCACAGGCGACGGCACAGCGTCCGGATGACGAAATCGTGCAGTCTGTAATTGCGCCAGGAGTGCTGGCGGTGATTGCCATGAATCACCATGACTCGCAGAAGGCCCTGGATCTTATGAAAAAAGCGGAGCCGTATGACCGCGCGAATACGGAATCCCTCTACATCCGGGCCAGCGCTTTGTTGATGGCCGGGCGCGGAGCGGATGCGGTGCAGGAATTTCAGAGAGTTTTGAATTTGGAGAGCTACCAGCCGGCAGATCTGTTTGTCTCCCTGGCACGGTTGGGGCTGGCCCGCGCTTATGTTGCTGCCGGGGATAAAGAGAAAGGGCGTGCCGCCTATCAGGATTTTCTGGGCAAGTGGAAGGACGCCGATCCGGATGTGCCTTTAGTAAAAGAAGCCAAGGCGGAGTACGCCAAACTCCAATAAATTGAGGGAAATGTAAACCAGAACCCACGGGGCTGCGTGATAGAATTTGCTCACGTGTTGTCTTGCCGGGAACCCAGGTTGACCGACTTTGATTGAACTAGCACCTTCGATTTTGGCGGCCGATTTCGCGCGTTTGGCGGAGCAAATTCGCGGCGCGGCGGAAGGCGGCGGGACGGTGATCCATGTGGACGTCATGGATGGGCACTTTGTCCCTAACCTGACCGTGGGGCCTCCGGTGGTGCGATCGCTCCGCAAGGCCACTGAGTTGCCGCTCGATTGCCATCTGATGATCGAGAATCCTGATCAATTCATACCGGAATTTGCGGAGGCGGGTGCGGATTGGATGTCGGTGCATCAGGAAGCCTGCCGGCACCTGAACCGGACTTTGCATCTCATCAAGAGCCATGACTGCCTGGCCGGCGTAGTGATCAATCCGGCGACTCCGGTGGAGACGCTGACTGAAGTTCTGGATATCGTCGACTATGTGCTGGTGATGTCGGTGAATCCGGGATTCGGGGCCCAGGAATTTATTCCGGGAGCGGTGCATAAGATCCGTCGATTAGCGGAGTTACGGTCCGAGCGGCGATTGAATTTCCGCATTGAAGTGGACGGTGGCATCGCATTGGAGACGGTGGCCGAGGTGGTCCGGGCGGGCGCGGAAATTTTGGTGGCAGGCAACGCCGTGTTCGGTCATGGCGATCCTAAGACTAACGCCCAGAAATTATTGAAGGCGGCACTGGAAGCAGAACTACAGAAAGTCTAAGAGCAGTCGTCCGTCGTTGGCCGTTGGTCGTTGGCCAACCCCGATTTTTGGAGGGACAGCCTGGAGCGGGTTGTTCCCACACGTTTCATTCGAGGTTTTATGTTGCGTCGTTTTGCGATGACGGTACTGCTGGGTGCGCTGGTTGCTTCGGTTGCCTGCACCAACAAGAAGGTCAACAATCCGCTGGCCAATGTTGGTTCCAAACAACCGGACAAGGTGTTGTTTGACCGCTCCATGGATGCCATGAAGCACAACCGCTTCGATGTGTCCCGCATTACTCTGCAGACGTTGATCAACACTTACCCGGACTCGGAATACATTGCCCGCGCCAAGTTGGGGGTGGCCGATTCCTGGTATGCGGAAGGCGGATCGGCTTCCATGGCGCAGGCGGAAACCGAATACAAGGATTTCATCACTTTCTTCCCCAACATGCCGGAGGCGGCTGAGGCGCAGCTGAAGATCGCGAACATTCACTATCAGGAGATGGAGAAGCCGGACCGCGATTTCACCCACGCCCGGCGCGCGGAAGATGAATACCGGCAGCTGATTCTGCAATGGCCGGACAGCAAACTGGTTCCGGAAGCCAAGCACCGCCTGCTGGAAGTGCAGGAAGTGATCGCGGAGCGCGAGTATGAAGTGGGCAGTTTCTACTTCAAGCGCACATCGTATCCAGCCGCCATCGCCCGCCTGCAATCGCTGGTGGACCGCTATCCGCTCTACAGCAAAGCCGACGAGGCTCTGTATCTGCTGGGACAATCCTATGAGGGCCAGATCGCACTGGTACGGGCCCGGCCGGGACCGGAACTATTGAAGGCCCGCCTGATTCAGAGGTTGACGGAGAATGCGACGGAGGCCTACTCCCACATTTTGACCCGTTATCCCCTCATGGATCGGGCCGATGACGCCAAAGCGCGGCTGGTAGCCCTGCACCAGCCGGTGCCGCGGCCGACGAAGGCGGCAGTCGCCCTGAACAAAGCGGAAGCGGACAGCCGGCGGGAGAGCAGCACGCTGTCGAATGTGATGAGAACTTTCCGGAAGAGTCCGGATGTGGCCCACGCGTCAAAAGTTGGAGAACCCGCGCTGGTAGATGCCAAACAGACGAGCGCGGTCGAAGTCACGCAAAAAGAATCGCAGGCGATGATGACAGGCAGTGGAGGGGGCGGGACCCCGGGGGTAAGCGTGGAAAAGATCGGCACCGGACCACCCGGCCCCGACCAGCCTGCGCCACGCTCCGACACGCCGCCGGCGGAGAATTCTCCGACGGCTGGGGTCCAGATCATCAATGGCACCGGTTCCGCACCAGCGGAAAGCGCTCCGGTGGACAATGCCGCTGCACCTCCTGCGGCAGCGGATCCCAATGAACTGAAGCCGGATGCTCCTGCAGCGGACCCGAACGAACTGAAGCCAACTGCCGCGGCCGATAGCGGACAGGCTTTGCCGCCGCCCCCGCAGGTGAATGAAATCCAGTCGGGCGCTGCGGACCAAGCCTCCAGCAGTTCGACGGCAGCCGCAACGCCCGACGCGAAAGCCGGAGACGAGCCCGCCAGCGATGCCGATGTTTCTTCCAGCAAACCCAAGAAAAAGAAGGGGCTAAAGAAAGTCATCCCGTTCTAGCCGCAGGAGAATTTGACTTCGGTTGGCTTACTGCCGAGGCGTAGCGCAAGTCCGACGAAGAAGCCGTGGAAATCCAAAGTTACCCAGTGGGTACTGACCGCTCGTAACCTGCTAAACCCTTATCTTCATTGACTTAGAGCTTGAGACAAGTTACCTTCGCGCTATCTCCCCCTCACCAAAGGACTCACCTTGGCGCGGAAAATACTGCTTGCGGACGACAGCGTGACAGCCCAGAACATGGGCCGCCGCATCTTGACCGATGCCGGCTACGAGGTCGTCACTGTTAACAATGGCTCGGCGGCGCTGAAGAAGATCGCCGAATCGAAGCCCGATCTCATCATCCTCGACGTGTACATGCCGGGCTACGGGGGCCTCGAAGTGTGCCAGCGCCTTAAAGAGGCGAAGGAGACCGGGCGCATTCCGGTTTTATTGAGTGTGGGCAAGCTGGAGCCGTTCAAGGTGGAGGAATCACGCCGCGTGCATGCGGACGGGTTCATCATCAAGCCGTTCGAAGCCAGCGAACTTCTCACCGCGCTGACCAAGCTCGAAGACAAGATTGTACCCCAGGCAGATTCCTACAAAACAGGGCGCTTTGCCAAAGCCATTGCGGCGGCCGAGCAGGCGGCCACCACGCAGGGCATCGGAGAAGATTCGGGATGGCAGAACCGGCTAACGATTCCCCGGGGAACGACCAAACCTGAGGAAGAAGAAGTAGCAGAGAAGCAAGATCTACGGCCGGCGAGCGCGGGTCTGCGAGACCCGGCGCAGCGCGAGGAATCGAAATCGGTGGCGATGAAGGCGGCGGAGGCTGCGGCCTTGCCCCACGGCATCACGGTGGAAGAGCTGGCCGCGATTGCGGCAGCGGCCACCACTTTTTCCGACAAAGGCGAAAGCAGCGCGGCCCCGACCATGGAGCCAGAAATCGCGGCTGCGCCAAAGACTGAAAGTCCGGCTGAAGGGAAAGCTGAAGCGCCCGCGGTCGAGGTTCCGGAGGCGGTGACTTTCGCGTCGGCGCCGGCACTGCAAGGGCCCGCTTCTCAGAACGAAGTTCCGAACCCGCTGCAAACTCCGGCGCAGGCTGCGGAGCTGCAACGTGCGACCACGGATGCCGAAGTTTTGGCGGCCCTGGCATCGTTGTCTCCGACCCATATGGAAGGGCCGGCAGCGAGAGAGTCCTCAAGTTCCAGCGGCGACAAGGCCGGGATGCATCACGGAGAGAATGCTTCCGTGACTGCGGGAGCGTCCAGCGCGGAACGAGCAGCGGAGACAAAGGCAACCGGGCCGCGGTGGATTGCGCAAACGGTGGCTATTGCGGATGACGAGTCCACAGTGATCCTCGAGCGCGAGATGGAGAAGGCCTACGCGGCCATGGCCAGCCTCGAAGCTGATAAAGCCAGCCAACTGGCGGCGGAAACGAATGCAGCGATTGCGACGGAAACTGTACCGACTGCGACGAGCGCCGAGCCTGTTTTCTCGCAATCTAGGTCGGAAGAGCCGACACCGGTGCCGGAAACTGTGGTGTCAGCCAGTGTTCCCGAGGTGAGTACACCGGAAGCTGCTGCATCGCCGGAAGCATATTCAACTACTACGGAAAATGTGACTGCGGTCAGCGAGACGAGTGTTCCTGTCACCAGCGAAAACGCGGCTTATGCGGCGGCGGCCTCGGCGAGTTCGGGCATTTCCGAAGCAAGCGCACCAGCGGAATCTTCTTTTGCTGCGGTGCCAAGTGCAACTCAGAGCGCTGCGGCCACGCCGGCGGAAAGTGATCCCGGACGGGAATCGGAACTGGCCGCGGCCTGGCAGAACTGGAAACAGATTCGCGAGTCCATGGTGGGATCAAACTCGGCAGCGCCTAAGACGGAGGCCGCAACTCAGGCGGTGGGAACCTCCGCTCCCGTAGAAACTGAGGCTCCGGGATTCAAGGAGATTCGGCGGGAAGAGCCGGTGGCTGCCAAACCTGACGAAGAGACGGCATCCGAAGACAGCGGCGAAACTTCCGAGATTTCGAGCATCGTGGACACCATGCTGGCCGAACTCAAGCCCAAACTGATGGAAGAGATCAGCAAGAAGATGGGCAAAGAGAATAAGCGGAAAAAATAGCTGGGAGCTTTCAGCTCTCAGCCATCAGCCATCAGCCATCAGCTAGAACCCTTGATCAAAAATCCCGATTCGATGCGGAAATGCGTTATTGTTCGGAGAGTGATGAGACTCGACAAGAGGGCAACGGTTGCTTTTGCGGTGTTTTTTTCTCTTGCCCAGGGAGCGCTCGCGCAGAGTGTCTCGCTCTCGGGGAATGTTGCTGCTGGTGCCGGCTGCGGGGCGGCGAATCCGGCCTACCACTCGGCGGTTACGTCCAATACGGATCCCGTTGTCGTTCTGAGCGTACGAATCAAGAAATCTGGAGCTGTCCACGATGTGCAGGTGGTCAGCGGCCCCGCTGCGCTCACAGAGGTTGCAATTAAAGCCGCGAAACGGTGGAAGTACGACTGGGTGAATGGCTCTCCCAGCGAGCGGACGACGCTGGCTGTCACACTAAAGGAAGGTGCTGCACCCAAGGTTCAGCAGGTAATGCTGGGCGGTGTACCCGGTTGTGTGCACACCTCCGGGCGGATCCGCGTTACGGGGTATGTCATGGCGAATCGCCTGCTCAGCCGGGTCGACCCAGTCTATCCGCCTGAAGCGAAAACCGAGCACGTTGAAGGCATCGTCGTGTTGCGCGTAACCATAAGCAAAGATGGCAGTGTGTACAAAGCGGAAAATGTGAGCGGGCCTCCAACACTGGTTCCCGCTGCCATGGAGGCCGTCAAGCAATGGAAGTATGACCCATTTCTGCTAAACGGAAAACCAGTCGAAGTCGAGACCACGGTGGAGGTAAGTTTCGCCTTGTGAATGCCTTCGCCACCGCGTGTATAGTTTGATCGCATTTTCCAAGCGCCTGTAAGATCAGAGCCTGCCAGTTTTCAGCACTCAGCAATCAGCGTTCAGCCCTCAACCAATTTGCCGCCTTCCGACAGGCAGGATCGTTGTTGGGGGCGGTGCCCCCGAAGGCGCTGCCTGTGGGTGGGCTATTCGGCTTGGTTTTTCAGTTCCATCTTGAAGGGCTTCTTTATGAGCTGCGCGGTGTTCTTCGCGCCGGGGCATCGCGTTCTCCGCGGAATATTCGACATAGGGAAGCTGGCACTCAAGTTCATCCAGCTCGATCCCTAGCGCATCCTGTTCGATCGCGTGATCGGAGACTCGACCACAGGTGGTGCGAACCACTGTCGCAGCTCTGGGGATCACCGAAAACGACCGCTGTCACATTCAGCTTTTCCATTTCAGCGACGACGGCTTTGGGTATTGAAATTCCACACGATCTTCTGATGCTTCATCCGCCCCCGCAATCGACCTGAGTCATGATTCGTGCCTGAAGTCTATTACATTGGGGACGGTCCAGGATTACAAACTCATAATTTCGCGAACAATCCTGGTTGTGCGTGTCATTGCCCTTTTGCAGCAGCCTGCCCGCGCGCCGGTTTGACCGCATTTTCCAAGCGCCTGTAAGATCAAAACATAGCCATCAGCAATCAGCCGTCAGCACTCAGCGATCAGGACCCACGGTTCGTCACTGGCTGAATGCTGACGGCTGATTGCTGATGGCTTCCAACCATGCCCCACGAATTACCCAAAGCGTACGAGCCGGGCGATATCGAAAAGCGTTGGGCCGAATACTGGGTCAACGAAAAGCTGTTCTCGCAGCCGACTCCGTCCGAGAGCGATAAGCGTCCCGTGTTTACGCTGCTGCTGCCGCCGCCGAATGTGACCGGGCGTCTGCATATGGGGCACATGCTCAACCAGACGCAGATGGACATCATTGTGCGCTGGCATCGCATGCGCGGATTTCTGACGCTCTGGCTTCCCGGCACCGATCATGCCGGGATCGCAACGCAAATGATGGTGGAGCGGCAACTGGCCAGCGAAGGCAAGAAGCGGCGCGACATTGGACGCGAGGCGTTCATTGAGCGGGTGTGGGAATGGAAGAAAGTCTACGGCGGCGCGATTCTCGATCAGATGAAGCGGCTGGGCGCGTCGGTGGATTGGGACCGGGCATATTTTACGATGGATGAAAATCTTTCGCGCGCGGTGCGCGAAGCGTTTGTCCGGCTTTATGAAGACGGGCTGATTTATCGCGGCAAATATATTGTGAACTGGTGTCCGCGGTGTGGGACAGCGATTTCCGATCTGGAAGTGAAGCACGAAGACATTGCCGGGAAGCTGTATGAGATTCGTTATCCGGTAGTCGGAAGCAGCGAATTCATTACCGTGGCGACTACGCGGCCGGAGACCATGCTGGGCGATTCCGCGATTGCAGTGAACGAAAAAGACGAACGCTATACGCATCTGCATGGCAAGAAAGTTTTGTTGCCGCTGATGAATCGGGAGATTCCGATTATCACCGATGAACTGGCGCAGCCGGAGTTTGGCACCGGCGCAGTGAAAGTTACGCCTTCACATGATCCCAATGACTTTGAAGCCGGGCTGCGGCACAACCTGCCGCAGATCGAAGTGATGGACGAACGCGCCCACATGAACGAAAACGCCGGTGTGTATGTGGGGCTGGATCGTTATGAAGCGCGCAAGCGGGTGCTGGAAGATCTGCAAGCGCAGGGATTTCTGGTGGGCGAGAAAGATTACACGATTTCGATCGGCAAGTGCGATCGTTGCGGATCGGTGGTTGAACCGCGGCTTTCGCTGCAATGGTTTATCAAGATCAAGCCGCTGGCTGAACGCGCGATTGAGGTGGTGGACAAAGGCCACATTCGTTTCACGCCGGAGAATTATCAGCACATTTATCTGAACTGGATGAACAACATTCATGACTGGTGTATCTCGCGGCAGTTGTGGTGGGGGCATCGCATTCCGGCGTGGCGCTGTGCGGATTGCAACGAAACCATTGTGGCGCGGGAGACGCCGGCGAAGTGTACGAAGTGCGGTGGAACGAAGCTGGAGCAGGATTCGGACGTGCTGGATACCTGGTTTTCTTCCGGGCTGCTGCCGTTCACGGCTTTGGGCTGGCCGGAAGCGACGCGCGATTTGGAGGTTTTCTATCCTTCGTCACTGCTGATTACGGGATTCGACATCCTGTTTTTCTGGGTGGCGCGCATGATCATGCTGGGTTGCTGGTTCATGTCGCCGCCGCATAAGCCTGACGGAAAGCTTGGCGAGCCAGGCGCGCCCGCCCAGACGAGGGCGTCCGGGCCTACGCGGGTATCTTCGGGAACTTTGACGGACGAGGAGCTGCGCGAGTCGGTCCCCTTTCGCCAGGTTTATATTCACGCGCTGGTGCGCGATGCCGACCGGCAGAAGATGTCGAAGACCAAGGGCAATGTGCTGGATCCGATTGAAGTGATTGCGAAGTACGGGACGGATGCGACGCGGTTTACCTTGGCTTCGATGTCGTCGCCGGGGACGGATATTGCGTTCAACGAGAGCCGGACCGATGGGTATCGCGCGTTCGCGAACAAGATCTGGAACGCGGCGCGGTTTATGTTCATGAATGTGGATAGAGTCGAGCCGGGCCTGCGGCCCGCGGGAGCGGGTCGGAGACCCATCCCCACACGGGCATTGGCGGGTTTGATGTGGCGACTCTCGAAGACCGGTGGATTCTTTCGCGGTTCAATCGGGTGGCGCAGGAAGTGAACGGGGCGCTGGAAATTTATCGTTTCGATGATGCTGCGAACCGCATCTATGAATTCTTCTGGGGCGATTTTTGCGATTGGTATATCGAGCTGATCAAGCCCCGGTTGTTGGGCGACGACGAGAAGTTGGTTCGGATTGCCTGCCTGCAATCTGGTGAATCTGTTTGAGGCGTCGTTGCGGTTGCTGCATCCGGTGATGCCCTTTATCACGGAGGAAATCTGGCATGCGATTTATGATGGACAAGCCGCCGCTGCAGTCGATTGCGCTGGCAGGGTTTCCGCAAGCAGAGAGAAGCCAGATCGATTTGGCGGCAGAGAACAGAATGCAGCGATCGCTCGCATTCGTGATACGGATTTGATTGGGGTGAGCGTGCGGAATCGCGGGCGAGAATTCGAAAGTTGAGCCAGAAGGCCAAGGTGCCGAATCTTCAGCGTGTTTACGGAGGATGCCGCGATCCGGAAATTGATCGAGGAGAATCGCGGGGCGGTGGAGCGGCTGGCGAACGTGGAGTCGATTGCATTTGCGGAGGCGTCGTTAGGTTCGAACACTGTCTGGCGTGCGCAGTACGGCGCGGTTTGACTGTGCGTTATGCTTATTTACGAGACGGAAGATCGATGTGGCGGCGGAGCGGGAGCGTCTAACTAAGGAGCTGGTGCAGATTGAAAAGGAATTCGCCAATGGGCAGCGTCAGTTGAGCAATGAGCAATTTCTGGCGAAGGCGCCGGCGGCGGTGGTGGAGGGGATCCGCAGGCGGGCGGAGGAGTTGCAGATTTTGCGGGACAAGGCGAAGAGTAAGCTGGAAGAGTTGAAGTAGCAGCGATTGGGCGCTGCATAGCCGAGCGTTGCTCGGCTGGACAGACGAGGGCGTCTGTCTCTACGTGTTTTATTTTCTGTCCCGAGTGATTTATGGATTGGAATTCGAGACGCATTACCGCCATCATTGAGAACGCGCTGCTCGAGGACCGGGCCACGCGCGATGCCACCAGCTATGCCTGCATTGACGCCAACCAACGGGCGTCGGCGACTATTCTGGCGAAGCAGGATTGCATTCTGGCAGGCATTGGTTGCGTGGCGCGGATTCTGGATGTGTATGCCGCGCTCGATGGCGCGGTGACGTCGCATTACGAAGTCACGACCCATCCCGAAATTTTCGATGGCATCCGGCTGCATAAGGGCCAGTCGATTGCCGTGATCCGCCATAACGCGCGGGTGGTGCTTTCCTGCGAGCGGGTGATTTTGAATTTGTTGCAACGGCTGAGCGGAATCGCAACCCTCACCCGGCAATTTGTGGACATGGTTTCCGGTACCAAGGTCCGGATTCTGGATACCCGGAAAACCGTGCCCGGGCTGCGCGTGCTGGACAAATATGCGGTGCGCTGCGGCGGCGGGCAGAACCATCGTCTCGATCTTTCCGACGGCGTGTTGATCAAGAACAACCACATCGCTCTGGCCGGCGGCATTGTGCCGGTGCTGGAACGCGCCCACAAGAACCGGCGCGGCACCCAGCCGATCGAAATCGAAGTGCGATCGTTGGAAGAGCTGGAGCAGGCGCTCGAACATGGCGGCGAGGCCATCCTGCTGGACAATATGTCGGTGGAAACCGTGAAAATCGCGGTTGAGCGATGTTCACGGCTGGAGCGGCGAATTCCTTTGGAGACCTCCGGGGGAATCACGCTGGAAAATGTGCGGGCCTATGCTGAAACCGGCGTGGACTTCATTTCCGTGGGGGCGCTGACCCACTCCGCGCGGGCGGTGGATATGAGCCTGCGGGTGGTGCCCGCTTAGGCTTCTTGATGACCTCAGGCGCTGAAAGCGCGTTCTCAAATCAACTGCTTAATCGCAGCGCTTAAGCGCTGCGCCACCCAAAAACGCAGGTTTCGGCGGCTCTCAGGCTTGTCCAGCGGGCCCGGCTGCTATTACACCTTCGTACTCTAAAGTTTGGATAGGAAGCGCCGAGACGCTGGCGTAGCATAGGGACGATATGAAAACCTACAAGAGTATCGATTTTTCTGGATGGACCCTGGCCGCAATTGCTGGGCTGGCGCTGCTTTTGCTGCCGGGCTGTGGTGGAGGATCTGGAGGCGGCGGCACGCCGCCGCCGGTGATTCCGTCCGCTCCCACGGGCGTGACGGCAACCCCGGGCAATGCGCAAGTGAGCCTTAACTGGAATGCCAGTTCGGGCGCCACCAGCTACCACGTGAAGCGCAGCACGACCACGGGTGGACCTTATACGCAGATGGCTGCGCCGACTACAACTAGCGACGTCGATACTGGATTGGCCAACGGCACAACTTATTTCTACGTAGTGTCAGCTCTGAACTCGGCTGGAGAAAGTGGGAATTCGGCGGAAGCTTCGGCTACGCCCGTCCTTCCTGTTCCGGCAACCCCAACTGGTTTGACCGCGACGGCCGGGGACACGCAGGTAACCCTGTCCTGGAACGCGAGTTCGGCAGCCACCAGCTACCACGTGAAGCGAGCCACCGTATCCGGAGGACCGTACACGACTGTCGCCTCGCCGAGCGGAACCAGCGATACCGATACCGGGCTGACTAACGGCACGACTTACTACTATGTGGTTTCGGCAGTGAACGCGGCGGGGCAGAGCGCGAATTCGAGCCAAGCTTCGGCCACGCCCGTCTCCGGGGGGACTGCTGTCAACGTAACCGTGGATGTGCTCAGTGATCGGCACACCATCAGCAGCTATGTCTACGGGGGTGCATTTCCGCAGGACGCGGCGCATATCACGGACAGCGGTCTGACGGTCGTGCGCTGGGGCGGCAATGGAGCGTCCACGTACAACTGGAAGTTGGGCACCTACAACGCCGACGCCGACTACTACTACGAAGACTTTGGTTTTGGCGGATTGAACAATCCCGCCGACAGCGACTCGGTGCAGTTCATCAAGGATGTAAAGGCAGCGGGAAGCAGTCCGCTGATGACCATGGTGATGCTGCCGTGGGTGGCGCAGAGCTCGGAAATCGCGGGCGCAGGCGGGAACCTTCATTGGACGTTTTCGGTGTCCCAGGACGGCGCGTGCAGCACGAAAGTGGACCAATACAACACCGACGCGGGTGTCAACCTAGAGTCTGATTGCGCCACCACCATGGTTGCGAGCCCCACGCAAATTAACCGGGCTTACTTTCCGCTGCTTGATGGACCGCCCCAGGGGGGAGATCCGGCGAATAGCCTGTACCGCAATCAGTGGGCAGCCGCGTTGGCTTCTGCGTTCGGCACTGCGCCGCATTTCTACAATCTGGACAACGAGATCGATATCTGGAGCGGAACCCACGTCGATATTCACCCGAATCCTACGACTTACAATGAGCTGCGCGATATTTATCTTCTGGAAGCAGGCAATCTGAAGGGCTGGGACCCGGCAGCGATACGGCTGGGCCCGGTGAGCTGCTGTTGGTATTTCTACTGGAGGTCCGCGGCCGGCGGAGGCGATACGTCAAGCCACGGCGGAGTGGATTTTATCCCCTGGTGGGTGAATGAAGTGGCTTGGGCGGATGAGGTATCAGGCAAGCGATCCCTCGACGTGATGGATATTCACGCTTATCCCGACGCGGATCTCCCAAGCACGCAGGCAGCGAAACAGGCGTTGGCCGTCAGCATCTATCGCGATTGGTGGGACCCGACGTTTACCAGCGCGGCGGGGTACATTGTCGGTGACGGATTCAGCAATGAACCGCTGGATTCTAAGCCATTTCGCATTCCACGCATGCGCGCGATTCTGAATTCAACTTATCCCGGAACGAAATTCAGCATCACGGAATGGAGCGCGGCCTTCGCCGGCGAATCGGATTTCTCGACCGCGCTAGGCGACGCCGATGCTTACGGAATATTGGGGCGCGAGCGGGTTTACCTGTCGACGCGCTGGGGGGCCCCCAGTCCGGCCAATCCGAACTATCTGGCGTTGAAGCTGTTTACGAACTATGACGGGGCGCATCATGGGTTCGGGACAATGTCGGTTTCCGACACCAACAACGGCAATCCGAACCTGTTCAGCAGCTACGCGGCGCTGAATTCGGCGGGCACCCAGATGACTTTGCTGGTGCTCAACAAGGACCCGCAACACGGCGCCAGCGTGAGCTTCGCGCTGAACGGATTCAATCCCAGCACGGTGGTGAGTTACACGTTGGCGGCTTCGGCGCCGACAACGATTACGGCTTCGTCGTCACACGCGTGGTCGTCGACGGTGACGGTTGCGCCTTACACCGCCACGTTGCTGGTGATCAGCGGAAGCGTGGCGGCGGCTCCGGCTTCGGAGTGGGATTTGAATCCGGACACGACCATGGTGGCGGCGGGTGGAACCGTCATCCTACAGCCTAAGATCACGAGCGGAACGGCGAATGTGGCGTTGGGTGCTCCACAGTCGGACAGCGGGATCACGGTCACGGTCACGCAGGGGAGTTTGACGACCTCGCAGAATGGAACAATTACGGTTGTAACTGGGAACACTCCTGGTTTCTACCATTACTCGGTTCCGGGTACGGATACCGGGGCAACGCAGACCCAGGGAGGATGGATCGTAGTCGGCAAGCCAGCCGCGACATTTCCCACCCAGACCGGCAATGGACAGACGGGTAGTGCGGGAACCACTCTGCCGCAGGCTTTGACCGTCACTTTGGCGGCGGGTTCGTCGGGAGGGACCAATACCGGGGCCAGCGTCCTGTTTAGCACCGATGGTGGTTCAGTCTCGAATGGCACGACCAGTGGAGCGAAGGTGATTGCGATCACGAATAGCTCGGGTGTGGCCTCGGTGACCATGACGCTGCCTTCGAGTACTGGAACCGTTCATGTGACCGCCGAAGGCCCGTATGGGCTGGGGCATCCGATTGCAACATTTACGGAGACCTCGCAGTAGGGTCTTGACGGCTACGAAAAATCTGCACGGAGACTGAAACACGTTTGTGGTTTCGGCTTCCGTACCTCATAATTCCCGCATTAAGAAAGCATCCACAAATCGAGCTGGCCGCCGGCTGAAGCGGCCGGGGGCGGCCGCTCCACACGCCCAGACGGATGCTCGCCTGGGACGTATTGTCCGGCTTTTGACCGACCACGCGACGGTGGTGGTGAGCGGGACAAAGATCGCGGAAGAGATAGGCACCACGCGCTCGGATGTGTGGAGGCTGGTGCAGCAGTTGCGTGCGCTAGGAGTGGAGATCGCGGGGCATCCGGCGACTGGGTATCAACTGCGGTCGGTACCTGATTTGTTACTGCCGGACATGCTGACGCCGCTGCTGCGGGGAACGATCTTCCAGCAGATCCATCACTACTACAAGGTTGGCTCGACCAACACCGCTGCCATGGACTCCGCCAGTGCGGGCGCGTCCGAAGGCAGTGTGTTTCTAGCCGAGCAACAAACCGCTGGGCGCGGACGCGGGGCGCACCAGTGGCATTCCGCGCAATCCGTGGGAATTTATTGTTCGGTGATCTTGCGACCGATGCTGCCGCCGTCGGAGGCACTCATTTTGTCTCTAGCCGCGGGGCTGGCCGTGCATGCGGCGGTCCAGGAGATCGATCCACGTCTCAATCCCGATCTGAAATGGCCCAATGATCTGCTGCTGGGCGGGAAGAAATTTTGCGGCATCCTTACTGAGATGAATGCGGAAGTGACGCGTGTGCGGCACATTGTGGTGGGCATTGGCATCAATGTGAATCAGCCTAGTTTTCCGGCTGAGTTGCAAGCGCTGGCAACGTCGTTGCGGCTGGTCAGCGGGACGGAGTGGTCGCGCGTGGAACTGTGCGCGGCTTTGTTAAAATCACTCGACCGCGAATATCGTGCGCTTTTGGAAAGACCGGATGCGCATGACTCGATTCTGCGGCGGTTTCAGGAGCGGTCGTCTTCGGTGCGGGGGCGGGAAGTTACGGTGGATGGGAATGATGATTTTACCGGTGTGACCGAAGGGCTGGATTCGCGCGGGTTTCTACAGGTGCGTACGGCGCAGGGATTGCGAGTGGTGTTGAGCGGGGCGGTGCGGCTGAAGTGAGGACTCGGTGGTGAGGTAGGGGTCCTTCGACTCCGAATAAACGTTGCCGAGCGAACGTTTATTCTGCGCTCAGGATGACAATAAGGTTAGGTCGGTTGAGAACTTATGCTGCTGGTTCTGGATGTAGGTAATACCAACACGGTGCTGGGTGTGTTCGCACAGAGGGCGAATGTGCCGGCAGTAGCGGGTGGTTCTCCCGACTCCGCGCATCCTGAACAGCTGGTGGCGAACTGGCGGGTGGCGACGATTGCAACCCAAACCGTCGACGAATATGGCGTGCTTTTCCGCAATCTGTTTGCCATGGACAATCTCGCGGTCAAGAGCGTTCGTGGGATTGTGATTTCGTCGGTTGTGCCTCCGCTTGATTCCACGCTACGCCAGGTTTGCGAACGCTATTTCCATACCAAGCCCTTGTTTATTGAGCCCGGCGTGAAGACGGGCATGCCGGTGCACTATGACAATCCTGCAGAAGTGGGCGCGGACCGCATTGTGAATTCGGTGGCGGCGTTCGAGAAGTATGGCGGCCCGTGCGTCGTGGTGGATTTTGGAACCGCAACCACGTTTGATTGCGTCTCGATCAAAGGAGAATATGAGGGTGGCGTAATTTGTCCAGGGATTGGAATCTCGGCGGATGCGTTGTTCGCACGTACCGCTCGCTTGCCGCGGGTGGATATTCGCAAGCCTGCGCGCATCATTGGCAGCACCACCGTCGGCAGCCTGCAGTCGGGGTTGTATTACGGCTACCTGGGATTGGTGGACGGGATACTGGAACTTCTGCTGGGGGAATTGGGCAAGGAAACAAAAGTGATCGCGACCGGCGGCCTGGCGTCGCTGATCGGGTCGGGATCGAAATATATCAAGCACGTGGACGACTTTCTGACGCTGGACGGCCTGCGTATCATCTGGGAGCGCAACACCACAGGAAAGTCCGGCTCGCCTTCGAAAGCTCCTTCGGGAAGCAAGCTTAAGTCGCACTAAGTCCGCAAAGACCTGCCGTGGAAAATTACTTCAATTATTTCACCGAAATCGAAGAACACTTTCAGCGGCGGCGTGCCGGCATTCTGCTGCTTTCTCCTGTCGACTGGGCGCTGATTGAGACTTGGAAGGATGCCGGCATTCCTCTCGAGGCCGCACTGCGCGGCATCGACGCGGCGTTCGACCGCTATGATCAGCGCCCCTCGAAAACGCAGAAGGTGAACAGCCTGACGTATTGTTGGCAGGCCGTGCTGGCCGCGGCCGAGGAAATGAAAGAGGCCGCGGTGGGCGCCCCCCGCGAAGAAGTGAAAAACGAAGCTGCGCCAGGATTGGAGACGTCCGGGATTGTTGAGTTCTTTCGGCGAAACGCAGAACAACTCGAGGCAGCGAATCTTCCCGTGGCGAAAGGGATTGATGCGACACCGCTCGCTAAAGAGACTGCAAGCACCCTGCGAAGGCTGGCTGCAGATCTCGAAAGCAGTGCGGTGCCTCCACGGCTGGAAGATCTGGAACGGCGGCTTACTGTAATGGAAGAAAAGCTGTTTGCCGTCTTGCTGGCCGCGACGCCTGACGAGGAAATCGTCACCGTGCGTGCCCAGGCAGACCGGGAATTGGCGCCCTACCGCCGCAACATGCCGTCTGCACAAATCGAACAACTGCAGAAGCAATATACACACAAGAAATTGCTGGAGAGATATGGGCTGCCGAGATTGAGTTTGTTCTATATGTAGGGTTTTAGCTTCTAGCTACTGGCCTCTATCCAAGCCCGTATGATTCAGCCAGGAGCTAGAAGCTAGTAGCTCGGCTTGCTATTCTCCCTTCAACCATCAATACTCAGTGCAAGTAGAAAACTTCTCTTGGAACTTACCATTGAAAAATTAGTTTATGGTGGCGATGGGCTGGCACGCCTGCCCGCCGACGAGCATGGGAGCGGCAAAGCTGTGTTTGTCCCTTTTGTGCTGGAAGGCGAAAAGATTGAAGCCTCGCTTTATCAGCAGAAGAAAGGATTCGCGCGGGGATGGGCGAAGAGCATTCTGCAAGCCTCGCCGCCGCGAGTCGAGCCGGCGTGCCCGTACTTTCAGCGCTGTGGTGGATGCCACTATCAGCACGCCAGCTATGCGCACCAGCTCGAAATCAAAGCTGCCATCCTCAAGGAAAATCTGCTTCGCATTGCCAAGCTGGAGTTGGCGTGCGAGCTGAAGATTCACCCTTCGCCGCCGTGGAATTATCGCAATCGTACCCGGCTGAAAGTTCGGACCACGCCGGATTTCGCTATCGGATACTACCGCTTTAATTCACACGAGTTGCAGCCGGTGGAGCAGTGTCCGATCAGTTCGCCGCTGATCAACCGCGCCATTGCGGCGGTCTGGCAACTGGGACGTTCGGGAAGTTTCACCGGCGTCGCTGGCCTGCAAGAACTCGAATTCTTCGCCAATGCGGATGAAACGGAGTTGTTGGCCGAGGCTTATTGCGCCCCCGATATTTCGACTGATACCGCCAAACAGCTGTGTGAAACGCTGCAGCAATCGCTGCCAGAAGTTAAGGGAACAGTTGCATTCAAGATTTCACCGCCCGATCCGTCGGGCAAGAAAATCGACGAGCCGCAAGAAATTGCCATGTCAGGGGCACGGGAGCTTGTTTATAAAACTAAACGCGCTTCCCATCGCGTGAGTGCGGGGGCTTTTTTCCAAGTCAACCGGCATTTGACCGACGAATTGGTGGGCATTGTCACCCAAGGCCAGTCGGGGAACACGGTTCTTGATCTTTACGCTGGTGGCGGGCTGTTTTCTTCAGTCCTGAATCGGGAATTTGAACGGGTGATTGCGGTTGAGTCGTCACAGACTTCTCACCTCGATCTGCTATACAATTCGCCCGCGAATGTGAAGGCGGTTCATGCCACGACGGCACAGTATCTGAAAAATGTTGCAGGCAAATTGCAGCCCGATCTGGTGGTGGCGGATCCGCCACGCAGCGGGTTGGGAGAAGACGTTGTCAAAAGCCTGGTGTCATTGGGAGCGCCGCGCATGGTGTATGTGTCATGCGATCCGGCGACTCTCGCCCGTGACCTGGGCGGCCTGCTCGGTGCGGGATATCGCGTGCAGCAAGCCCATCTTGTGGATCTGTTCCCCCAGACCTACCATCTGGAAAGCGTTTTGCATCTCGTCCGCTAGTTCCCTTCGCAGATCTCTCCTCATTGCGGTGCGCCAGTGAACCCGCGGCCGCGAACGGCTGGGCGCCAGCCCCTGCTGTGGGTTGCGTTGGCGTTCGCCGGCGGCCTTTGCACCGGGCTTTACGCCTGGCGTCCGCCGGTGTGGTGGCTGTTGGCGGCGATCGTTCTTGCCGCTTCGGGCATTTATTTATCTCGACGAAGAGTGCGAGCAGCGTATGCACTCGGGCTGGGAGCGGTTTTTGTGGCCGGAGCACTGGTGATTCAGGCGGGCCGCGAGGTTGACCCCGGCGGCGCGCTCGATTTTGTGGATGGGCGGGAAGTCGTCGTCACGGCGCATGTTATCGCGGAAGGGATCCAGAGAAGCAATGAGCCTGGCGAAACCAGCCAAAGAATTGACGTGGAGACCGAGCAGATCGCAAGCAACGGCCAAAGCTTCCCGGCACGGTGGGGAATCCGTGTTGGCATTTTCAGCAAAGGAGCCGGCGACCCTTCCGCAGTCAATCTCGCTCCATCCCACTTGTTCCGTTATGGCGAACGTATACGACTTGCCGCCAAGCTCTATGCACCCCGCAATTTTCGCGATCCGGGGGCGTTTGATTATCAGGGATATCTTGCGAACAACGGCATAGTGGCTCTCACCTCAGCGAAAGCCGCGGACATCGAACTGTTGCCGGGATTTGCCGGCAACCACGCCGAGCTCTGGCGCACCCGGATTCGCCGCAGCATCATTGAGAGAGTTCACGCCTTGTGGCCGGCTGGCGAAGCCGAACTGATGGAGGCCATGCTTCTGGGTGACGAGTCGGTGATCGACCGCGACGTGCTTTTCGATTTCCAGCGCACCGGAACCTACCACGTGCTGGTGGCCTCAGGACTAAAAGTGGGGATTTTGGCGCTGGGAACATTTTGGTTGCTACGAAGATTGCGAGTCAGCGATTTTTTCGCCAGTGCCGTTGCAGTTCTTCTCACTGTGGCCTATGCAGTTATCACCGACGTCGGCGCTCCGGTTTGGCGAGCCACGTTGATGCTCATACTCTATCTGGCGGCGAAGCTGCTTTATCGGCAAAAATCCACATTAAACACTATCGGAGCGGCAGCGCTCGCGTTGCTGATCATGGAGCCGAAGGGGCTGTTTGGCGCCAGCTTTCAGCTCAGCTTCCTGTGTGTTCTCGTTATCGCGGCCGTGGGCGTCCCGGCAATTGAACGCACTACACAACCTATGGTCCGCGCTTTGCGGTATCTCGATTCACCGGGCTATGACCGCGCACTGGCTCCGCGGCTGGTGCAATTCAGACTCGACCTGCGCATGATTGCCGGGCGCTTGCAACGTTTTGGCGGGCCGCACATTCCATCGCTGACATTGGTTTTTGCATGGCGGGCGCTCCTGCTAGCGAGCGAGTTCATAGTGATTTCAGCAGTTCTGCAGGCGGGATTTGCGCTTCCCATGGCTTATTACTTTCATCGCGCAACGCTGGTGGCGCTGCCGGCGAATATTTTGGCGGTGCCGCTGACTGAGGCGGTGGTGGTGTCCACCATCGTCGCCGTCACGGTAAGTTATGGGTCGCTAACGCTGGCAAGAATTCCAGCCATGATTGCCCATCTGGCAATGGCAGGAATTTCCTGGACGGTACATTGGCTGGGAAGTCTCCGGATCGCCGACACCCGTGTTGCCACGCCACAGTTGGTCGTCATTGCGCTGTCTCTCGTAGCGCTGGTCCTGGCCATGGTTCTGGCGAGGCGCCGGGCACTTCTGGCGGGGGCAGGGCTGGCCGCGCTGGTCGCGAGCGCCCTCTGGATCTGCGCGGTGTCGCCGCATCCTCATGTCCGCAAGGGAGTGCTGGAAGTGACGGCCATCGATGTCGGGCAGGGGGACTCGCTCCTGCTGGTTTCTCCCCAGGGACAAACGCTGCTGGTTGACGCCGGCGGCATTCCGCGTTGGATGCACTCGGAGCTGGACATCGGCGAAGATGTGGTCTCGCCGTATTTGTGGGCACGCGGAATCTCGCGCCTGGACGTCGTCGCCCTTACCCATGCCCACGCTGACCATATGGGAGGGATGGGCGCGGTGCTGGCAAACTTCCGTCCGCGTGAGCTGTGGTTGGGGGTGGATTCGCCAGCGCCGGAATTGCAAAGCTTGATCAGTGAAGCGAGGAGATTGGGAATCGCCGTGGTCGAACACAGAGTTGGGGACAGTCTCGAACTCGGGGGGGCTGCGATTCGCATATTGGCGCCTCCATTGGACGCCGACGTACGCTCCCTGCGCCCAAACGACGCATCCCTGGTCATGAAGGTTTCCTACGGGAAGACATCCGCTCTGCTGGAAGGAGACGCGGAAAGAAAAACTGAACGACAGGTCGCGGAGGAGGAGCCGCAAGCCGATCTGTTGAAAGTGGGACATCACGGCAGTGCGACTTCCACCTGGCCCGAATTACTGGCTGCGGTGCATCCGCGTTTTGCAGTCATCTCGGTGGGAACGCGCAATGTCTATGGACATCCGCGAGGGGAGGTGCTGGGACGACTGGCGGAGTCGAAGGTCTCTACTTATCGAACCGATATGAATGGAGCGGTAACTTTTTATCTGGATGGCAAAAATGTCATTTCCCCGGTTGCGGATCTTCGCTGATGCTGAATTCCGCCGTTTCATCCTCGGGAACGCGACGGTATTCTTCAATCAGCTTGCGGGCTCGGTCTGCGTCTTCCTCGCGCGTCAGAATGACGGTGCCGCCCACACCGGGAAGAACGTCCTGGTTGGCTTCCAGGGAGGTCAAATCGGAATCGATGCCGGCGGACTCAAGCAGGCCGCGCACAATCAAGGCCTCCGATTCCTGCTCGGTATCAAATACGCGCACCAGTTTCTCGTTCGGGCTGGGACGCGGCGTTGCATCTGGGGATGCGGGGCGGTTTGCCATAGTTTCTCCAATTAGCGTTGCCCGTCAATTCTACGCCCGCGAGGCCGCCGCAGTCTCTACCTGGTGGTCATTTAGGGTTTGCAGTGGCCGAAGCAACGGAACTGAACTGGAGGCCGAGTTTAGCGATGGCCGAACGAAGCTCGAGAATTTCGTAGCCTGATTCAATGAGTGGGCGACACGCACCAAGACCCCGGACACGGCAATGTAGGAATCCGTATGGACGCCGCGTCGTCAGCCATCGGCGCTACATCTAATTCTCTATGAGCGGGCAGATGGAAAATGCGAGCCGGGCGGAGCGGCCCGGAAAGCCGGGCGAGGCGCAGCAGGAAGCGCGCCTGATCCGCCGTCTGCAAGTCATGATGGGGATGGTGATGTCGGTCATCAGCCAGGACCCCAATCTTACCGTTGAAGAGGCTTCCGAACTGGCGGCGGACGCCAAGCGGGCCGCACTTGCCATGTTTCCCGACAAAGAACTTGCCTACGATCTTCTCTACAAACCCCGCCTGCAACGGCTGATGAACGAACGGTTCCGGCTACAGTAAGGCTGTCGCAAAGCGGCGAGATGGGGTACCATGGTGCCGTTTTCGAGATCCAATGAGGAGGCGTGATGACGCTGCGCCTGGATAGCCGCCCGGTCGGCGAAGTATTGATCATTCAATGCCACGGACGGATCGTGGCCGGGAAAGAAGTCTCTGCGCTGCACTCTTACGTGGGGGACTCTTTTCGGAAATATAGCGATGTCGTGCTGCAACTCGACCAGGTAGAGTTCGTCGACAGCAGCGGCTTGGGCGCGTTAGTGCGCCTCGCGCAAGCTCTTCGAGCCAAGGGGGGAGATCTCAAGCTCAGCGGAGTGCCCGCCAATATCCGCAAAGTGCTGGAGATGACCAGCCTGCTTTCGCAGTTTGAAACCTACGATTCGGTCGAAGAAGCGATCACGTCCGCTTATTTGGGCTCGCGATATTCGTGCGGAAAAACCGGGGACGCTAGGCCCCGCATGCTTTGCGTTTACGAGTCCTCGGATGTGGGCACGTTTCTGCGGGAAGTGCTATGCGGCGCTGGATACAACGCGCTGACCATGGCGAGTATCGACGACGCCCGCATCCTGCTCAAGGCAACCAAAGCGAAGCTTGTGGTGATTCCCGCGCGCATGCAATCCGTACATGGCAAACCCACGCGTCAGGCGCTCGAGGAAATCGATCCGGCAGTCTCTCTGTTTGTTTTGGACGAGAACTTTGCCAGCCAGGATCCCGGCGAAGCCGCAGAGAAGCTTTTGAGCGGCGTTGCCAGCAGGTTGTCGGCTTAGTAGTTTGACCCCTCTTCAACCCCGGACTAAACTCGCTTTCCGGAGACTCCCATCATGAAATATTCCGTCTTCCTACTTGCGGTTGTGCTTTCTTTTGTCTTCCCCGCGTTAGCCGACGAGGAACATCATCACGAAGACCTGACGCCCGATCAACTGGGGACAGTCCACTTTCCAGTTTCCTGCTCGGCTTCCGCACAAAAGACTTTTGAGCGCGGCGTGGCCCTGCTGCACTCGTTCTGGTACGAGGAAGCGGAAAAGGACTTTGTGAAGGTGGCACAAGACGATCCACGGTGTGCCATGGCTCAGTGGGGCCTGGCGATGAGCCAATGGCACCAGCTCTGGAACCATCCGGATATCGCGACCCTGAAGAAAGGCGAAGCCGAAATCAAGAAGGGAAAGTCGCTGCATCCCAAGGCTGGGCGGGAGCGGGATTATCTTGCAGCGCTGGGCGATTTCTATTCGGGCCCCGGCAAGCGCGACTATCAGGCCCGGGCCGATGCTTACTCGCATGCCATGGAAGGCGTCAACCAGCGTTATCCCGACGACCGCGAAGCGGCGATTTTCTACTCGCTCTCGCTGCTGGCTTCCGAGCCGGATGACGACACCACGTTTGCGAATCGCAAAAAAGCGGCCGCCATTCTGGAAAAGCTTTTCGCGGATGTGCCAGATCATCCCGGCGTGGCGCATTACTTGATCCACAGCTACGACAAGCCGCAACTCGCTCAACTGGGCTTGCCCGCCGCTCGCCGCTACGCGCAGATTGCGCCTGCAGCCCCGCATGCACTGCACATGCCGTCGCATATTTTTGCGCGTCTGGGGCTGTGGCAAGACGATATCAATTCCAATCTGGCGTCCATCGCCGCCACGCAAAAAACTGCGGCCATGCACATGGGAGGCGAGGGCCATCAGTTCCATGCCATGGATTTCCTGGTCTACGCATATTTGCAGAGCGGGCATGAAGCCGATGCGCAACATGTGATCGATGAAGTGAAAGCCATGCCGCCGATGAAGGATATGTATGGCATGGGCTTCGATCCCCGCATTTCTGCGCTGGTATCTTTCCCAGCGAAGTATGACCTGGAACTGCATCATTGGGCGGAAGCCGCCGCGCTGGCGCCAGTGCCGGGTGCGGACATCGGCGACAATTCGATCACCTACTGGGCGCGTGCCATTGGCGCGGCGCGCAGCGGCAATTTAGATCAGGCCAGGAAAGACCTGTCCGAAATCGAAGCCATTCATCAAGAACTGGTTGCGAAGAAAAAAGACGCCCTTTTCGCCGAGGCTGTGGAGCAGGACCATCAGGAAGCGGCCGCGTGGATTGCCCATGCGGAAGGCAGAAACGACGACGCCATGCAATGGCTGCGGACCATCGCCGAGAAGGAAGAAGCCACCGGCGACGAGCCTTTGGCGATCCCAGCGCGCGAGATGCTGGCTGAATTGCTATTGGACATGAACCGTCCGGAACAGGCGTTGGTCGAGTTCCAGGCTGACCTTAAATTCAATCCCAATCGCTTTGATGGTCTCTATGGAGCCGCACGCGCGGCCGAAATTGCGGGCAAGAGCGAGCAGGCGAATACTTACTATCTACGATTGGTGAAGGTTTGTGATGGATCGAACTCAAATCGTCCGGAGCTGGGCCGCGCCAGGGCGCGGCTGGCGAAGAACAGAGCTGAGACGGCCTCCGCATCCGAAAAGTAAGAGTTCTGACTCGTGCGGATTATTTCGACATCCAGATGAGCTTGGCGCCGAGTGCGGCCATCATTGCCACCGCACCCAAAATCGCGTTGTATTCACGATGCTTCCAGTATAAGTCCCAGGAGAATGCTCCATCGCGGTCCTTCAATGCACGCAGGCGAGGCAACAAACGCGGGACCTGGCGCGCGTAATCTTCGAATTCCGCAAAGCGCTCGCGCAGAAAAACTTCTTCGCCGCGAATTACCGGCAGGTAAATGGCAAAGAACATGACGACCAGGATTCCGGCGATCCACCAACTTCGCGCCGCTACCGCAAATCCCAGCGCCAGAATTAGAGAACCAAGATAGAGCGGATTGCGGGTGCGAGCATACGGTCCGGTGGTCGCGAGCTGTTCGTTTTTCTGCACGTGTCCGGATGCGAGCAAACGCACCAAAAGTCCAGGAATGACGACGGCGGCACCGACCAGTATGGAGATTGCCGTGGGTTTCGCCAGCCAAAAATACAGAATCGCAAATGCGAAACTGAGTGGAACTCGTATGCGGCGGGCGACCTTTGCCCAGGTCAGAGTTGATTCAGACACGCGAGTTCTCCAGTAGTTGGCGGGCGGCGACGATCACCTGCGCGGCGGTGATTTCCAGCAGGCCTTCGTCGGGTTGAGGGCGGCGCTTGTGGCTGGTCTGGCTGGAGGGACTCCGCAGCACGATACTCCTTGTTCCAAATGGGCCGTTGCGCGCAGGATCCGTGGGGCCAAAGATACCGACTACCGGAACCCCCAAAGCCGCAGCCAAATGCATGGGGCCAGTGTCTCCTCCGATGAACAATGAAGCGCGGCGGGTGAGCGCAATCAACTGGGTCAGGGAAGAAGCGATCGGTTCCGACACTCCATCACTGACTTTCTGCACCGTTTCCGCGAGCTCTTCTTCGCCCGGACCAAAATTGATTAGCGGCTTAAGCCCAAGCTTGGCGAGTTCCGAGGCCACTTCGCCATAATGTTCCGCTGGCCAGCGCTTCGCGCCCCAACCCGCACCTGGATTCAGTATTGCGAACTCTCCTATTTTGCGCTCTTGGAGCCGGCGTTCGCATTCCTGCTCAGCAACTTCATCGTGTGGCAAGAGGGCTGGCGGAGTCGGCAGCGCTCGGCCCGCCACCTCTTCCGCGAGCGATAGATTCTGCTCAACAATATGTGTCCCCCGCGCCGGAACCGGCTGCGTATAGAGCGAGCGGGCTGGAGTTTCACGAGGTTGTGCGAAACCATAGATGGCGCTTGCTCCCGAAGTCCGCGCGATCATAGCCGAACGAATCGCGCCTTGAAAATCGACAGCGACTTCATATTCCAGGTTTCGGACGTCGCGAACGGCTGCCGCGATCTGCTTCCAGGTTCGCACCGACGCCAGGGAAGTGCGCCAGGCTTTTGTATTCACGGTGTGAATGTTATCCACTAGCGGGCCCTGGGGCGAACGAGACCCCGAACGCGATGCGGACGAGGTGCATAGCAACTCGATCCACCGTTCCTCGACTACCCAGCCGATCGTGGCGAGGGGAAATGCCGTGCGCAGCGCGGCCGCCGCGGGCAGGGTGTGAATAATGTCTCCCATCGCGCCGAGCCGCACGATGAGCAAACGATGGGGATTGGCGCCTTCGGCAGTGGTTGTTGCTGGATTTGCCACGCTTAGGGATCCCGTCGTTGGAGCTTCGATCGAATGATCTCGGTGGCAGAATGGTCTTTGGGGTCGCCCACAATCTCCACCCGGCCGCCGCATTCGACGACCACATCGCGCTCGGGCACGCTGTCAGCGGTGTAATCCGTGCCTTTGGCTTGAATATCGGGACGGATTTCGCGGATGAGTGAGCGAACGTCATTCTCGACGAAGATGACCACCGCGTCCACATCTTCGAGCGAAGCCAAAATCTCCGCCCGTTCTTCGGCGGGAATCAGCGGCCTGCCTTGGCCTTTTAGCGCTCGGACCGATGCATCGGAATTGACGGCGACGATGAGGCGTCCACCCAATTCCTTGGCCGCGCGCAGATAACGTATATGACCGACGTGCAACAAATCGAAACAGCCGTTGGCGAGAGTTACAGTTTCGCGTTTACTGCGCCACTCGGCGACGCGGCGTTTCAACTCTTCGCGACTAAAGATTTTCTGGTTACTCAATTTTATTGTGCTCAATGGGACCGTGTAGACGGATTCTGTTCCACCGCATGCAGCAACTCGGCCTGGGTAACAGTCGCAGTGCCACGCTTCATAACGACAATGCCGCCAGCGAAATTCGCCAGAGTCGCCGCCTCTTCGGTGGTAGCCCCCGCCGCCAAAGCCGCGGTGAAGGCGGCGATGACCGTATCGCCGGCTCCGGTCACGTCGGCGACTTCGTCGGAGCCAAAAATCGGAATATCGATCGGTTCGTGCTTTCCCGAGAATGCCACCATACCGTCGCGACCGCGCGTGATGATCAGCGACTGTAATTTCATCTCCGACATGACTTGCTCGCCCGCGGTGCACAAGCGCGACCAGTCGTGGCCAATTTTTACTCCCAAAGCTTGCTCGACTTCCGGCTCATTCGGAGTGGCTGCAGTGACCCCGGAAAATTGCAGCATGCGGTAACGGGAATCGAGAACGATGGGTATACGGTCCACCCGGCCCCGTTCACGGATGGCATTCAAAATTGCGGGAGTGGCCGCGCCGTAGCCGTAGTCGGAAATCAACAGCGCATCCGAGGCCCGCGCATACTCACGAGTGGCGAGAACTAGCTCGCGTTTCAAGTGACGATTCGGTTCGGCTTCCGGCTCGCGATCAATGCGCACAACTTGCTGTCGTGAGGTGTGGGTCATGCCGGCCAGAATGCGCGTCTTGGTCACGGTTGTATAACTCTTGTCCTTGAGCACGCCGCTGACGGGAATGTGCTTATGACGAAAGCCGCGCAGCAGTAAGCGCCCCGGCTCGTCGTCGCCCACCACGCCCACGGGCAAGACATTCACACCTAAGTCAGCCAGATTATTGATGGCGTTAGCGCCACCGCCCGGCACGACGGTGCGTTCGCGATGCTTCAGGATCAGCACCGGAGCTTCGCGGGAGACGCGCGAGATTTCGCCAAAGACGAACTCATCGGCCACCAGGTCGCCGATCACAGTGATGGTGACGTTGGGAAACGACTCGATGATTTTCCGCAGACGCCCGTTTTCCTTGGGATGTTTGTTCATCGAAATTCGGCCACGAGGGATTTTCTCATGCCAGGCGCCTTCGTTCCGCGATCATGGACAACATAGTATCCACAGCGTTAGCCGCGTTTGCCAGTTCCATGGTGACCGGAACCACGGACAATGGCTCGAGTGCGGAGAGATGACGCCCCAGATTGATGGCATCTTTTTCAGTGGTAACGAAGCCGCCGGCGCCGGTTTGCTTGCGGATTTCGAGCAATTGGCGTACCTCCAACTCGGTGTACGCATGGTGGTCGCGATAGAATTTTTCTGCAACGGGCTCGATCCCGACCGCGCGCAACTGGGACACAAAATTCTGCGGCCGCGCAATGCCGCAAAATACTACCGGCCGCAGGGGAACACTGCCGGGCAGGATTCCGCGCCGCACCTGCCATACGAGCTTGCCGTTTACAGGCAAAGAGCCGGACGATGCGTCGTTGGTGGCCACGATGACGTCGGCACGTCGCAGTGATGTTAGCGGTTCGCGCAATCGTCCGGCTGGGAGCAGACGATCGCGCAAATCTTCAGCTGTGAGGAGCACGATATCGAAATCACGGGCCAAAACACGATGCTGGAAGCCGTCATCGAGCAGATGAAATTGCGGACCAAATTTTCCTTCCGCGAAAACACCGGCTTTATAACGGCTTTCACCCACAATGACCGGCACCTCTAAGCGTTGCGCCATCAACAAAGGCTCATCGCCAAATTCGCGGGCAGAGCCACCTGGATCGACCAGTGCCACTCCCCGGGTTCGCCGTCCGTAGCCTCTCGAAAGAATGTCGAATTTTATGCCACGCGCTTTTAGCAACTCGCCGAGCATTATGACAAAAGGCGTCTTCCCGGAACCGCCCACCGAAAGATTGCCGATGCTGATGACCGGCCCTTGGAGCCTTTGAGACTTGAGTACACCGCGATCATAAAGCGCATTCTTGGCTCGAACCCCAACTCCGAAGATGGATGCAAGCGGGTTCATCATGGCCGGGTAACACGGGGACCGTCGGCGACAGAGGTTGACATCCGCTGAGTTGCACCGTCGGACGCCGGCCTCAACAAAGTTTCCAACGCATCCAGCGTGCGCTGGGTTGCACCCGTTTGGGTCATTAGAGTCTCCTCTGCACGCAGCCCAAGCGCCCGCCGTTCTTTCTCATTGGAAAGAAGGCCCATCCAAACCAGGGGAAGCTCAGCCGGACTGACCACTCGTACGGCATCGCGACTATGAAATAGTCCGATGATGTCGCGGAAATTTTCCGTATGGTTGCCCACGATGATGGGGACGCCATATTGAGCGGGCTCAATAATGTTATGCCCACCTCGCGGCACCAGACTTCCGCCGACAAACGCAAGATCACCCAGAGCATAAAGCGAGGCCAGTTCCCCGATGCTGTCAACAAGCAAAACCCCGCCTGTAATTGCGTCCCCGTTCCACGACGAGCGCCGCCAGAAGCGGATCTTGAGCTGCTCTAACAATTGCGCAACTTCCCCAAAGCGCTCGGGATGGCGCGGCGCCAAGATCATGACCGCGCGAGGATAGACTCGCCAAGACCCTTTCGAAGGCCCCCAACAGCAGCGGTTCTTCACCTTCGACGGTACTGCCACACACGATAATTGGTCCGGCGCCCGCGCGTTGAAACGTCTTCCCGCAGACTGGACACAATCGGTGGTACTGTCGGCTCGCCACATCGAACTTGAGATTCCCGGTGACCTGAACGCGATCGGATAATGCACCGATATCCTATCAGCCTGTCGCATCCTCCGGGGTTTGCGCCAGAAAGAGATCGACATGCCGCAGGATTCCTCGTAGCACGCACCGAAAACGGCGATAACCCGGCCAGGATCGATCGGAAATCCGGGCATTTACTACGGCGACCTGCGCCACGCTCTGGTGGGCCAGTCGGAGGAAATTCGGCCAGAACTCAGTTTCGGCGAGAATGATCAATTGTGGTCGCAGCGAATGCAGATAGGGGCGGATTGCGAAACGGAAGTCCAGCGGGAAATAGAAGACGCTGGCTTCGCCAAAACGAGTGCGCGCCAGTTTCTGGCCAGCGTCGGTTGTCGTCGAGATGACGACGCGAAATTGCGGCAGGGAGTGCCGCAACGCCGCAACCAGCCCGGCGATCGCCAGCACCTCGCCCACTGACACGGCGTGGATCCAGATCGTCGGCTGGCCCGGCAATTCCTTTAAGCGTCGCGGTACTCGCCCCAGTCGTTCGCCGAGCCCGCTACGATACTTCCCGTGGCGCATCATCTCCCAAAGCCAATAGGGAAGGGCGAGCAGCAGCCCGGTCGCCAGCAACGCGCTATAAAGCACATACATGCAGGAAACGACATTCTAACCGCAGCCGATGGCCGTAGCCATCAAGGCACCGCCTTTGGGCCAACCTGCATCCTATAATCCAGCCATGCGCCGCCAGCCAGACATCTCACGAATTCGCCTCATTCTCACCGTGATCTCGGCATTTCTTCTCGCGCCGGCTTTTTGCCACGCCGCGAAAGACTTTGTCATGCCCACGCCCCAGCCCGCGAAGACTTACGCCGCGCATGATGAGCATCCCAGCGAAGCAGTAACGGTGGGGCTCGATCCCTATGATACTGAGGACAAGGCAAAGATCTTCACCGTCCATTACAACGATATGGGAATTGTGCCGATCTTCGTCGTGATCACCAATGACGGAGACCAGCCGGTCGTACTCGCGGGCATGAAAGCCCAACTGGTCACTGGCGATCGAACCAAGCTGGATCCCGACAACGAAGACGATATTTACCGCCGCATTGCCCACCCTCACGCCAGTGCCACCAATCGTTATCCGCTGCCTTTTCCGAGCAAAAAGGTAAAAGGGGCTGTTGATTCGAAAACTATAGCGGAAATCCAAAGCGCACAATTTGGCGCCAAGGCGGTAGAACCTCACAGCACCCAGGCCGGCTTTCTATTCTTTGATGTGTCCGAGATCCCCAATCCGCTGGTCGGCGCGCATCTCTACCTTACAGGGGTGCGTGACGCCAAGGGCGACGAGCTCATGTATTTCGAAGTCGCGGTGCAGAAAACCACGGCCGTTCCCGCGCAGAAGCAGTGATCACACGCTGACTTCCTTCGCTATAATCTTCGGATATGGCCACCACCGTGGACAGTCCTGAAGCAGGCCTTGCCAAGTATGAGCCGGTCATCGGCCTCGAAGTGCACGTCCAACTGCTCACCGTGACCAAGATTTTCTGTTCCTGTTCCGCCCGCTTCGGCGCTCCACCCAACACCAATGTGTGTCCAGTGTGTTTAGGTCTGCCGGGGGCCCTTCCGGTGCTTAATCGCAAGGCGGTGGAATTTGCCGTGCTCGCGGCCATGGCGTTGAACTGCCGCATTCACGAGACCTCGATTTTTGCCCGCAAGAATTATTTTTATCCCGACCTGCCCAAGGGCTACCAGATTTCTCAGTATGACAAGCCGCTGGCTGAGCATGGTTTTATCGAAATCGCCACCAGCGGCGGGCCCAAAAAGATTGGCATCACGCGGGTTCACATGGAAGAAGACGCAGGCAAAAGCCTGCATGAAGGCTTCGCGGGGTCGAGCGAGACTACAGCCGTCGATCTGAATCGCAGTGGCACGCCGCTGATTGAGATCGTCAGCGAGCCTGATATCGCCACACCTGACGAGGCACACGAATATCTCACGCGCCTGAAGGAAATTATCCTTTACACCGGCGTCAGCGATTGCAACATGGAAGAGGGCTCACTGCGCTGTGACGCCAACATCAGCGTGCGTCCCAAGGGCCAGAAGGAACTCGGCACCAAGGCAGAAATCAAAAATGTAAACTCCTTTCGCTTTGTCCGCGAGGCGCTGATCTACGAAATCGGGCGGCAGGTGGACGTGCTCGAATCCGGGGGCAAGGTCACCCAGGAATCACGCCTCTATAATTCGAGCGAGGGCAGGACTTATAGCATGCGGTCCAAAGAACAGGCGCATGACTATCGCTATTTCCCGGAGCCCGACCTTTTGCCGCTGGTTGTAGGTGAAAAATGGCGTGGAGAAATCCGCAACGCTCTGCCGGAATTGCCGGAAGCGCGTCGCCAGCGGATGGTCGCGGACTTCGGCATCACCGAGTATGACGCAGAGGTGCTCACCTCGAGCAAGGCGCTGGCGGACCAGTTTGAAGCGGCAGCCAAAGCCGCCAAGAATCCCAAGCGCGTGGCCAACCTGGTGCAAGGCGAATTGATGGGGAGGCTCAAGGCCAAAGATCTCGAGATCGAACGATCGCCAATTTCCATGATGGGCGTGGCGCAGTCCGCCGACTTAGTGGAAAGCGGCGCCATCTCCGGCAAGATGCTTAAAGATCTCTACGACCTCACCTTCGAGCGTGGGAAAGATTTTCCGGTTGTCTATGAAGAAGAAGGACGTCCCGAGCAATCCCGCGACACTTCCGCTTTGGAGAAGATCGTCGACGAACTGATCGCCGCCAATCCGAAACAGGTCGAGCAATACCGCGCCGGCAAGAAGACCGTTGCCGGTTTCTTCGTCGGCCAGGCGATGAAAGCCTCGAAGGGCCACGCAAACCCCCAGCTAGTGAATGAGGTAGTGACAAAAAAGCTGGAAAGCTGATTTGTCTGTGGTAACCGCGAGCCAGTGACTTCCGTCACATGGCCTCCACTCCGTTTCCCCGCTAGCATATAAACAGCGGTAGTGGGCCGAGGATCGTTTATGAAGAAGTGGAAGATTGACCGGATCATCAGCGTTGCCACTTTGGTTACGGCGCTGATTGCCATCGTTCTTGTGCTGAGAAAGCCACAGCCGGTGGCACAGCCGCAGGCTCCCGCTGCCGCGGCAGCCAATGCGCAGTCATTTCAAAATAAAGTCCAGCAACTGGAGCAGCCCAAGGAACCAGGGCAAGCTCCCGCCGAAGTCCGGCTCACTTCTGACGAGGTCGGGGCGGCGCTGGCACAGGCCGCCGGAGCGCTTCCCGCTTCTGCTGTGCAGTCGGCTACAGCTCAAACCGCGCCGGGGCTTCCCAGCACGGTTCCCGCTTCTCCGGATGCCGCCATCGCGCCCGGACAGCCCGAGGTCAAGGATTATCAGCTGAGTTTCGACGGAGACGTGGCCCATGGCCAGTTCCTTACCCAGGTCGCCGGCAAGGATGTGTGGGTGACTTTGTCAGGTCACCTGGGATCGGAAAATGGTTACGCGACCTTTGATCCCACCGAGTTCAAAGTCGGCGATTTAAATGTTCCCGTGTCCCTGGTAAAGGACGCGCTGGAGAAAAAACTGGCCGAGCAGCATGACCGGCTGAAGCTGCCGGACGGCGTGGGCGGCATGAAAGTCGAAAACGGCGAGCTGGTGATGACGCAGAAGTGACCCGCTCTTCCTGCTGATCCGTGCTTATCCGACAAGTTCAATCGGCAGCGCATTTGCCGCCGCCACCTTCGCATACCATTTCCCAGATTCCTTCAACGTACGTTTCTGGGTGGCAAAATCGACGTAAGTCAATCCGAAACGCTGGTTGTAGCCGTCTTCCCACTCGAAATTATCCAGCAGGCTCCAGGCATGATAGCTGCGCACGTCTGCCCCGTCGCGGATTGCCCGAGCCAGTTCTGCCAGATAACTGCGATGATATTCAATCCGCCGCGTGTCGTGGACCATGCCATCGGAACCCGGTGTGTCGCCATAGGAACAGCCGCTCTCGGTGATCTCAATCACCGGACGGTTATAGTCTCGCGTGATACGCATGACGATGTCGTAGAGAGCTTTGGGCCAGACTTCCCAATCGAAATCCGTACGCATGGCCTGCCTGGCAGGAACCATCTTCGCCGGTAGAAGCCAAAACTTCGGATCGAATGCGCGTTCTTTCGTACTGGGTGCGGAGACGAGAGTCCGGTAGTAGAGATTGATGCCAACAAAATCCAGTGGAGCTCGCATCCGTTCCATATCGCCGGATTTTATTCCCATCAGAAAGCCGGGAAAGATCGGAAAAGCATCGGGATACTTTCCGTGCAGCGCAGTTTCCAGAAACCAAAGGTTGGTGATGGCATGAGCGCGTTCCGCCGCGAGTTTATCTTCTGCAGAGCTTGTAGCAGGCTCGCAGGGTGACATGCTAAACGCTGAACCGACTCGCGACCGCGGCCGGATTGCCTTCAACGCACGGAATCCTTTTCCCTGCGCCAGATTTACGGTATGCGTGGCCCGCAGAAAATCGTGGATACTTTTTCTTCCGGGCGCATGGACGCCATCGAGATATCCCTTGCTGGTGAACCCGATGGGCTCGTTAAAGAGTATCCAATCCGAGACCCGGTCGCCGAGCGCACGCGCAACGGTTTCGACGTAATCAGCGAAGCGCCCAGCCGTATCGCGGTTGGGCCAGCCGCCGGCGTCTTCCAGAGCTTGCGGCAAGTCCCAGTGATAGAGCGTTACCAGCGGGCGTATCTTCGCGGCCAGCAGCGCATCCACCAGGCGGCTGTAAAAATCGATCCCTTTGGAATTCGTTGGGCCAGAACCGGTTGGCTGAATGCGCGGCCACGCGACGGAGAAGCGGTAGCTGTTCAGATTCAGCTCCCGCAACAATGCTATGTCTTCGCGATAGCGATGGTAGTGGTCGCAGGCGACATCGCCATTGGCTGCATGTTTTATTTTGCCCGGGGTGTGCGCGAAGTGATCCCAGACGGATTCGCCTTTACCATCTTCATTCCACGCGCCTTCAATCTGGTAGGCGGCAGTGGCCGTGCCCCACGAGAAATTCTTAGGAAACGGAATCGAGGTCATGGAGTTTTGTCTGGTATTTAACGGTCCAGAGGGCAGAAAACCGCCCAAGGCCCGAGCCGACATCGCGCCCAATACAGTTTGCAGGAATCCGCGGCGTGTTTGGCTCAGGATGAACGCAACCCCTCCGAGATCCAAGAGGTAAACGTCGAACAACACTCCTGAATATCACATAAAAAAGGGCTGACATTTCCGCCAGCCAGGTTACTGCAAAATTCACTACCCGTTGTCATTTCGAGCGAAGCGAGAAATCTGCTTTTTCCTGAGTGCCGGCCGACAGCAGATCCCTCGTCGCTGCGTTTCTCGGAATGACAATATCAAGAGCTAAGAATCTAATCCAAATCCTCGACTTGCAAGTGGGTCGCGCTGCCCGTCGCCGTCCTGCCCTTCCATGATGCGTTGAATTCCTTTTCCACAAAGGTGGCGTCATAGTCCCGGCTTTGGGCCTTGAGCGCCTGCTGCAGCCCGAATAAGGAGCGAGGATTTCGCAGATTGCGGTCGAGGTCGGCGCGGAAGACTTTCTCCGCTCCCACCGCATCCCCGTTCATCAGCAATACTCCGCCCAGCGATTCACGCACAGGGAAGAACCAGTCAGGAGGCTCGCCATATTTCAAGGTGTCCTGGATGGCGACGGCCTCGGTCAGCATACCGATCGCGCTGGCATTGTCTTTCTTAGCCATGGCGATCTTCGCGCCCAGAACATCCTGCGCGATTTTCAGGATGTCCTTCGTTTTATTGTCGATCGGCATGTTAAACAACGCATCGTCGGGTGTGTTCTGTTGTGCCTCGGCGACGACCTTGTACTCGGCTTCGGCCTCGCCAACCTTGCCCGTGCCCGCGAGTGCCAGGCCGCGCGAGAAGTGCCAAAAAACGGTGGCGGTCTTCATCTCCGGATCAGGCTGTGGCATTTTCAGAATGTCAGCCCACTTGTGAAAGCGGATATCGACTGACATGGGAATGGTCATAAAACCTTCGAGCGGAGGCATCTCTTTTATGTGCGGGCCGACGTGGGCCGCGAGCATGTCCGCGTTTTTCTTGGCCTCCTCATAGTTGCCATCCATGGCCGAACATATGGCAATGAAGTGCAAGTTGTGACTGTAGTACATCATGGAATAAATGCCCTGGTTCCCGCTGGCCTTAAGATAGGCGCGGTCCACGGCGGCGGCTTCCTCGTTGGTTTTCACCGCGGCGGCATAATCCCCGGTGCGAATGTAAACGTGGGCCGGCATATGAACGATGTGTCCGGCACCCGGCGCTAGTGACGCCAACTTATTCGCTCCCGCCAGGGCGCGCTCGGGATTTGCCGAGGCTTCCACGGTGTGAATGTAGTAGTGGATGGCGCCCAGATGATTGGGATCGCGGCGCATCACGGATTCAAGCGTGTCTACGATTTCGTCCGTGCCGGCTTCCGGCGTACCGTCCTGATGCCACAAGCCCCAGGGGTGCAGATTCATGGCCGATTCCGCGAACAGGGTTGCCGCATCGAGATCGTCGGGGAACTGCTTCGACACTTCGCGCATGGCGTCGTGATAGGCCTCCGCTGCCCTTCGTCGGTCCGCCTGTGGATCTGCTGGAAAGCGTAATGCCAGCGCCGCGATGTAGGCCTTTTCGCTGGGCGATGCATCGGCGGAGAGATCGGCTGCTTTCTGGACGGCCGCGTGCGCCTGCTTGAAGCGCTCGTCGCTGGCAGGATCGTTATAGTTTGGCCCCACCGCTTCGGCAACGCCCCAATAAGCGATGGCGAGCTTGGGATCGAGTTCGGTGGCCCGCTGGAACGAGCGCGCCGCCTCGTCGTGATTAAAGCAATAGATGAGGCGCAACCCCTGATCGAAGAATTGTTGAGCTTCTGGACTATGGGTCGAGACGGGATGATGCAGATCACCCAGTCCTTGCATCAATGTCGCGGGCTTTGCCGCTTCCGGATGATGCATGGCATGATCTTGCGCGAAAACCGAAACGCATAACAGGGCAGCGACGAATAGAGAGACACAGTAGGTCATAGAATCCCCCCTCCTTTAAATTTGCGGTCGTAAAAAATGCGACGAAGGGTGCCCCAAGTTGGTTGCGGGTAGCTTAGTAAAAAGCCAACAAATGCGCAATCCGGAAGTCGACGCTGTTAAGCTGGTGTCGAATTCCCGCGAGGCACGTATGCCCAAAGCCGCTCAGGTGCCGTTTTCTTTGCCACAAGCGTTGCTCACAGCCTTCGACACCAATGACCGCATCAATCAATATTTGATCGACAACCTGCCAGCTGAGGCGTGGCGCGCCGAACCGCCGGAAGGCAAAGGACGCACCATCGCCGCCATGGTGGCCCACATCCATAACGTGCGCGTGATGTGGCTCAAAGCGGCGGCCAAGGGAAGCGAGATCCCCGAGCAACTGGATCGCAGCAATGTGACCCCGACCCAGGCTTCCAAGGCACTCGAACAAAGCCGGGGAGCGTTGGCCGCAGTGCTCAAGTCGTCTTTGGAGCAAGATGGCAGAGTCAAAGGGTTCAAGCCGGATGTGGCTGGATTCTTCGGATACCTTATTGCCCACGATTCCCACCATCGCGGACAAATCTGTATGCTGGCCCGCCAGGTTGGCCATGCTTTACCGCAGAAAGCGATGTTTGGGATGTGGGAGTGGGGAACGCGGGGCAAGGCGTAGGGCCCGGTACCGTGCCTCGAAAATAATCGCACGCCTGTGTTAGAAATATCCCTTGGAACCCATCACCCACTTCCTTACTGGCGCTTGCATGGGACGAGCCGGACTGAACCGGACCACCGCGCTGGCCACCGCGACAGTCACCCTCGCGGCCGAAGCGCCAGACCTGGATATTCTCGGCAATTTCAAGGGCCCGGTCTTTGGATTCGCCCATCATCGCGGCTTCACCCACTCGTTTCTGGGGCTCTTTCTGGTCTCGGCCGTGGTGGTCGGCTTCATGTATCTGATTTGGCGACTGCGCGGACGCAAGATCAAAAATCCTAAGCTTCCGCCGCGCTGGGGGCTCTTGTTTCTTTACGCATATCTGGCTGGAGTGACTCACATCCTGCTGGACTTCACCAACAACTACGGGGTGCGTCCGTTCTGGCCGTTCTCCGAAAAATGGTATTCCTGGGACATCGTTTTTATCGCTGATCCAGTGCTTATTCTTTTTCTCGCCGCCGGGCTGCTTCTACCCGCTTTCTTTGGCCTGATCGATGACGACATGGGTGTGCGTAACAAAGCGCCCCGGGGAAGGATCGGTGCCACTCTCGCTCTCCTTGGCGTAGTGGCGGTTTGGGGCGTTCGGGACTATGAACACCGCCGCGCGGTGAATGCGCTCAAAGCCTATGTGTACGACAAAGCCGACCCCATTCGTGTTTCGGCTTACCCAAACTGGTGGAACCCATTTCTGTGGAATGGAGTGGTGGAGACCCAGAATTTCTACGTCACAACTTTGGTGGATTCGTTGCAGCCCGAGGTGGATCCTAACGCAGACATGCAGATCCTCTATAAGCCCGAAGAGACGCCGGTAACGCTCGCGGCCAAGAACTCCCATCTCGGGCGCGTATATCTCGACTGGGCGCAGTATCCCATTACCGAAACGGAGCCCATTGAGTCTCCGCATCCGGGATACATCGTGCGCTTCATGGATCTCCGGTTCTCGTCTTTGCCGTTCTCTTCAGGGCGAAAGACGCTCTCGGCAGGCGTGGAACTGGACAGCAATTTACACGTCGTAGCGGAAATCTTCGGCAGTCGCAGGCGGTCCCTCCCTTGATGAAAATCTTCTACTCCTTTCAAGTTGCATGCTGGTTGTTGCTTGCCACAGCAGCCATTGCCCAAACCTCTCCTGATCCCGTGGATCAATACATTCAATCCGAAATGGCCAAGCGGCATATTCCGGGATTGTCGCTGCTGGTGGTGCGTGATGGGAAGACCATTCGGGCCCAGGGATATGGCTTTTCCAATGTTGAGCTACAAGTTCCGGTCAAGCCGGAGACGGTCTTTCAATCGGGTTCCATGGGCAAGCAATTCACCGCGACGGCAGTGATGATGCTGGTGGAGCAGGGGAAAATCCATCTCGACGACCCGCTGACAAAATATTTCAAAGATGCGCCACCCGCCTGGAAACAGGTCACGGTGCGTCGGCTCTTGAGCCACACGGCGGGATTTACCGACTACCCGAAAAACTTCAATTTCCGGCGGGACCGCAGCGAAGCCGAAATGCTGAAGATCGTCGAAGGCGTCCCCCTCGCCTACCCACCCGGAACCAAATTTGATTACTCCAATCTAGGCTATTTGACTTTGGGCATTCTCATTCACCGCGTCACCGGTGAGTTTTACGGCGATTTCTTGCAGGAACATATCTTCCGCCCGCTGGGGATGACCACCACCCGAATCATCAGCGAAGCGGACATTGTTCCCAACCGCGCCGCCGGCTATCGCCTGGTCAAGGGAGAGTTGAAGAACCAGGAATGGGTGTCACCTGTCGTGAATACAACGGCGGACGGAAGCTTATATTTCTCGATCCTGGATTTGGCAAAGTGGGACGCGGCTCTTAACACCGAAGAGTTATTGAAGCGGTCAAGCCTGCAGCAAATGTGGACCATCGCCAAACTCAACAACGGTCAGCCGAACGACGGCGACTATGGATTCGGCTGGTTCATCGAGAGCATTCGCGGTCACCGCATCATTGAGCATGAAGGCGAATGGCAGGGTTTTGCCACCCAGATCTCCCGTTATGTGGACGACAAACTCACCGTTGTGGTGCTGACCAATGCCGCAGACGCCGGGCCTGACAGCATCACCCATCATGTTGCAGGGCTCTACGTGCCTGAACTCATGCCGCTGCCGGAAAAGTCCGCAAGTCACTGAATGGAAAGCCGTGTTCTCGGATTCTCCAGGCTATAAAGAGCTGCAACTTGACGCCGCCCCGCCTACGCGCCACAATCATTACTTCGATTGCCGAGGTGAGTCATGTTGGCCTATTTATTTATCGCGCTTGCGGTTGCGGTTCATCTTACCCTTCTGCCGCATCCCTGGACGTTCACCCCGGTAGTTGGCGCGCTGCTTTTCTTTGGCGCCCGCGGACCGCGCCGCCAGCTTTGGATCCCGTTTGCGCTGCTGGCTGTCTCTGATGTCCTGCTCGACAAGTTCGTCTATCACTACCCGTTCACCGCAGACCAATTCGTGACCTGGGCATGGTATGCGGCCATTCTTTGGCTGGGGACCAATCTGCGGGAAAACGCGAAACCGTGGCGGGTGATCGTCGCTGCCCTGGCCGGTTCCGGGTCCTTCTTCCTGCTAAGTAACTTCGCCGTTTGGGCCTGGGGGACAATGTATCCCCACACTTGGGCCGGCTTGATGACCTCTTACACTCTGGGCTTGCCCTTTTTCCGGCCCGCGATTGAAGGCGATTTGCTTTTCACCGCAGCTATGTTCGCTACACCAGGCTTGCTGTATAAGCTGGGCGGGGCTTTCGGCAAACACGGAGATCACACCGCCTCCGCGTAACGGTCAGGCCTTCGCTGGATTTATCTTGGACCGCGATTTACGCACCGTCAGCCAAATCACCAGTCCCGCGGCGATCACCAGCAGCAACCAATAAGAATGCCTGCGGACCATCTCGCCCAGCAGGTGCACCACATTCGGTCCGAATTTCAACGTCAGTAAAGCCAGCAGCAGGAAGCGTAGAAAGCGCCCCGAGAAAATCGCCAGCAAATAGTGCGAGAACTTCATTTCGGAGATCGCCGCGGCCAGCGCGAACAACTTGAAAGGCGTGGGCGGAGGAAGCATGGCCGGGAACATCAGACTCCAGAAAGGATGCTGGTCGAACGCATCGTGGATCTTCGCGAAGCGCTCCGGCGAGATACGCTTGCGCAGCAATTCCTCCCCCCCCGCATACCCAATCAGGTAGACGACGATACTTCCCAAAGTTGAGCCGGCCGACGCCATGAGCACATAGAGAAGAAAGCGGGGGCGGTCGGTATAGACGTAGCCGGCGACGATGGCGTCCACGGGAAGGCCAACCGAGCTGCCATCAATGGCCGCAACCAAAAAGACTCCCCACGCGCCCAGGGGCTTCAGCAATGCCCAAAGCACGGCGCTATAGCGGGAGAGAATATGTTTGAGGGTATTCAATATCTAAGCGTTTACGCCTAAGAGTGTACGCGAAACCGGAACCCTGGAGCAGGCGTAACCATGGAGACGCAGCTGGCTGCGTCTCCACGCCCTGGTCAACTCGGAATTAGTTATTTCTTTGGAAAGTTCGGATCGGCTTTGACTTCAAGGATCTGTTTGGTGTGGCGTTCGCTGTGCGCCGCAATAAAGAGAATCCACTCGTAGGCGTCCAGCTTCTTTCCCATGGGACCGTCGGTTGCATGGGCCCGCAGATCATCATGCTGCTTGAGGAAGTCGATGGTTTTCTGCCGGCTCTCAATAAAGTGAGTTAGCGCAGCCTGGGGTGAGCCGTAGCGGTTGGTGGGCTTCAGCGGCTCCGGGGCTTGCGCCTTGTGACTCCGGTCCGGAATCATGGCGAGCACTTGATCGTCGATTGCCTTTACGTCATCACCCTCAGGCCGAGGCGGGGCTAGCATTACTTTGTCCACGATCATTCCCCGAAGCAAGTCCTCGGCGGCGGCAATATGCTCCATCACCTCGGCGCAGGACCACCGGTCCGGCCCTGCTTTGAAGCTCCATTGCGCCTCGGAAAGGCCCGCCGTAGCATCCAAAACACCCTGCTTGGTGGTCTCCAGATACTTAAGCGCGCGGTCCTTGTCGGCTTGGGTTTGCGCGTGGGCCGCAATAGCGATGGACATCACGATGGCGGCGATACTAAGAAGGCGTTTCATGAGCTCTCCTCGAGCGTGGACGCAGTCCGCGTCCCACGATCTTCTATAGATATATTTTCTGGCCGAAGTGCGACAGATAGCCTACGACCGACGCTCATGGAATGCAAGACGAATTGAAGAACCGACAGAAGTCAGGGACGGCTTGCCCTTATCCGTGCGCCGTGTCCCCGCTAAGCACCTGGAGGGCGTGTGGCAGGAGATCGATAACCGCCTCCAGTGATTCCACCGCTCCCGCCGGACTGCCCGGCAAATTCAGCACCAGCGATTTCTCCCGCACCCCACACACGCCACGGCTGAGCGCCGCAAACGGCGTCTTCTTCACTCCTTCAAAACGCATGCGCTCCGCCACGCCTTCCAGCAGACGATCACACACGGCTCGCGTGGCTTCCGGGGTGATGTCGCGAGCGGATATTCCTGTCCCGCCCGTGGTGACCACAAGGCGCACCTCGCTGGCCAGCAAACGAATCGCTCGCTCGATGGCGTCCCGATCATCGGGAATGATCTCGGTGGCAAGTATGGTGAAGCCCCGCTTCCTGAGAAGTTCGACCACCGCCGGCCCGGATTGATCGGCGCGCTTGCCGCCGAAACAAGAATCGCTGACCGTGATCACAGCGGCAGTGAGGGCTTGGTCTTGATGTCCCATAGCTTAAGCTGCTTACGTAGGGGCGGGTGCCCTCACCTGCCTGGCAGGCTTAGCCTGCCTCGACGGCGAGCTTCGCTCGCTGCACAGACGAGGCGTCCGCGCCTACGTGATTACCTCACGAGTCGAGCAGCACATCTTCTTCCTCTTCCTCGGCGTCGGTCTTACCGCCGCCGTCTCTTTGCGCTTCATCGAGCAGGCGCAGACCCTCCATCAGCAGGCCTTGCGTATTCAACGTGGTGGTTTGCTGCGTAGTCTTGCCATCAAAATTGACCTGAAAATTGCCGCCCGTCCAGCGCAGCACTTTGAAAACCGCAGGATCGCCGGTCAGCGTGCCATACGCAGCGTGCGTGACCTGACCTTCACTGAAGTACATTTCGCACTTATCTTTGTCATTGGTCAGGGTGAGCGCGCAACTCTTGCGGCCCATTTCCAGAGATTGCACCAGGTCGATCACATTCATCTGGGTCAAATTGCCGCGCAATACGCCGTCGGATGCCGTGGACTTGGCCATCTTTTCCAACGCGATCTTGTCGATCACACGCTTGATGCGCTGGGTAGCTTCCTTCAGAAAGAACGGCTTCTCCACAAAATCATCCACTGAATGATCATGCGAACTCAGCTTTTCACTGATATCCGTTTTGGTAGCCAGCAGGATCACCGCAACCCCGGCGGTGTTGGAACGGCTCTTCAACTTTTCCACCAACTGGCGGCCATCCATGCCGGGCATGCGATAGTCGCTGACCAGCAGGTCGGGAGGATCGTCCACGGCTTTCAGCAGGGCATCCGCGCCGTCCATCGCAGTGGTGACGATGGCCAGCGGCGTCAGCGCATTGCGCAGCATCCCCAGCACCATGGGATTGTCATCCACCAACAGCACTTTGACGTTGTTCGCCATTGACGCTAAGTTTTTCGTCGGACATCCCCGATTTTTCCGTGCCCGCGTGTAGTCCCCGCTTTTGCCGCCGGACTTGCGCTCCAGCACGATTTCGCGGATTTCAATGCCCTTGTCGAGAGCTTTGCACATATCGTAAACCGTGAGAGCGGCAACGCTGACCGCCACCAGGGCTTCCATCTCCACTCCAGTCGACGCAGTCGTCGAGACTTTGGAAGCAATCGCGACGCCATTCTCGCACAGCCGCATGACCACATCAACGTGCGCCAGAGGCAGCGGGTGGCACATAGGAATCAGATCGGCAGTCCGCTTCGCAGCCATGATTCCCGCCAGCCGCGCCACCTCCAGGGCATCGCCCTTGGGATTCTTGGGCAGCGCCTTGAGCACCGCAGGCTTCATCGCGACGAATGCGCTGGCTTCGGCTTCCCGCTTGGTCGCCGATTTGGCGGAGACGTCCACCATCTTCGCGCGTCCGTTGCGGTCGTAATGAGAGAGTTTGCGAGGCATCCGATAGATCTATCTTACTAGAAGGTATCTCGTGAGTTGGTCGACCGGGAGGGTGGAGAAGCAGTTTCTTCGTTCCAGTAAGACCGTGGACGCTCTTCGGGCGAAGAGACGCCCACGGTATTGACGGCAATTCAGGTTTTTAGTGCACGATGACCTTCACGACCTGTCCCATTCCCGGCGGGAAACCGAAGCCGTTGCTTGAGACATACAGGTTTCCATCAGGTCCGAACGTCATTGCCGTGGGCAGCGACAGGCCCGTAGCAATTTCAGTTACGTGCGTTTTCGAATCGATGCGCAGTACCTTCCCCGTGCCTGGAGTGGGGAACGGGTTCCCGGTCGTGTTTTCCAGCACGTAGAGCCGCCCCCTGCTGTCGAAGGCCAATCCCACCACGATGGTGAGATTGATCTGCACCGTGCTAAGGCTTCCCGAAGGCGTGATGCTCATAATTTTCGACGAGTCATCGCGAATGGGAAATAGGTCCAGATTGCCCACCAGGAAATTCGCTCCGTCATAAGCCAGCGCCGTAGGAACGATGTGGCCCTGAATGGAAGAAATGTCGACGACCCGGGAGATTTTCCCGCTCGTCGTAATGGAATCGAGTTCACCGTGGTTCGGTTCGACAGCATACAAGACTCCATTGACCGCGATCATGCTGTACCAGGTGCCATCGGGCTCGTAGTCATCCGGCTGAGGATTCTTGACGGGGTGTTTCTTTTGGAATACCGACAGATCGGCGATCATGGTTGTGCTGCCATCTGAATTTATCCGGAGCACGCCGTTATCGATGCCGGCAACTCCATGGGAGCAACCAGCTCCGGTCAAAATCGCATACAGCGTGTCGCCAATGAAGGCGACATCGCCAACCCCACTCACCAAACTGCCCTGCGTCGCCGCGGTTTGGCTGGAGGGTAAATTGTCCGCGACAGTGCTAACCGTCCCGTCAGGAGTGATTTTAGAAATCCGGCCTGTGGACCCGCCGGTGTAGGGTCCGACTGGGGCTATAACTTGGGTGCAGGTCCCGACGGTCGATGAAGAGCCACCGGTACCGCCCTCTGCAACGTACAGGTTCCCATCGGGACCGAACTTCAGTCCGCGTGGATTGTTCAATCCTTGAGCAAACACCGAGACGTTCCCTGACTGCGACCATGCGGTGCATGCCAGCAGAAGGAACGCTACAACAAGCTGTACCTTGAAAACACTGGAAGATCGATTCATGAGCTACTCTCCTTCGAACAAAAGTGAAAAATTAAGCCGAGGAGAAAGCCGTATGAACTTTCTTCTCCTCTGATTGATCAAGCAGATCGGCAGACGGGAAACTAACATCGACTACCTGCTGCTGTGCAATAGAGTACGCCTGAACTTAGATAAAGATTTGGTGAACCCGGAACTGCATGAAAATAAGGAAGTTGCTTGTTTCAGGCAAAGTCTGATGCTATACTTCGCCCCCAAGTATTGCCTCCCGCCGTGTCCTCCGGAAAGATCCAATTCGACGAATTCAAACTGGATTGCGACAGTTTCGAACTTCTCCGTGCGGGCCGCCGTCTCAAGCTGGAGCGAATTCCCATGGAAATGCTGATCCTGCTGGCCGCCAGGAATGGGCAGTTGGTGACGCGGCAGGAAATCATCGACAGCATTTGGGGTTCAGGCGTCTTCCTCGACACCGATCACGGCATCAACACCGCTATTCGCAAGATTCGGAATGCCCTGCACGACGATCCTGAGCAGCCTCGTTTCGTGCAAACGGTTACGGGCAAGGGATACCGCTTCATCGCGCCCACAACAACAATTTCCTCGTCCCCAGGAAATGGCAGCCTTGGCCCCGCACGCTCTACTCGACGGAGGCTGATCGCGCGGTCCCGGCGGTTGAATCGGCAACGAAGCGTGCGGGTAGCGCCGGGGGAGTGCGGGTAGCAAGCCGGTCGTCGGTGATCGCGATGTTTGCTCTGGTCTCCGCGCTCGCGCTGATGTTTGTTTTCATCGTCTATTTTGGCCTGAGGCGAACTCACCCTGCCTCTTACTCGAATGCAAACCACGTGATGCTGGCGGTGCTCCCCTTCGAGAACATGAGCGGAACTCCGAATGAAGACTATTTCACTGACGGACTCACCGAAGAGATCATTTCCCAGCTTGGAGAATTAAGCCCGGACCAGCTCGGGGTGATTGCGCGTACGACTTCAATGGCTTACAAGCATACGTCCAAGAGCGCGCAACAGATCGCCCGGGAATTGAGTGTGGACTACATTCTTGAAAGCAGCGTTCGCCGCGATGGCGACCAGGTACGCATCACCGTCCAACTGATTCGTACCCGCGACCAGGTGCATGTTTGGGCGAACAGCTATGACCGGAACATCAGTCATTCCATTGCGGTGCAGGAAGAAGTCGCAAGGGCGGTCGCGGAGCAGATCAGGATCAAACTCAGTCCCGCCCATGCGGACGCCGCCAGGCCGCGTCCGCTTGATCCGGAAGCCAACGAAGCCTATCTTCGCGGACGGTATTTTGGCAATCAATTTACGGTAGAAGGACTTCGGAAGGCGATTACCTACTTCCAACAGGCGATTGAACGTGACCATAATTTCGCGGAAGCTTATTCCGGGCTGGCGGACTCTTATTACTTCCTCGTGGTTACGGATGACATGTCGCCCCAGGAGGGCGAATCGAAAGCCCTGGGTGCGGCACGCCAAGCCGTGGCCTTGGGTGACGGCCGGGCGGAATCACACAACGCGCTGGCCAGCGTGATGCTGGGGCTTTGGGATTGGCCCCAGGCGGAGATTGAGTGTAAGCGCGCCATCGCACTGGATCTGACGATTATTCACATTGCTCTCCACGAAAACGAAACCGCGCTTCGTTATCTGCAAAAAGCGTATGAGGAACGGGACTGGGCTCTGATGGTCCTCGCGGTCGAGCCGCGCCTGGATCCGCTGCGAAGCAGTCCGGTCTTTCATGAGTTGCTGGAAAAAGTCAGATTGTCATAGAGAATACGGTACTTAAAAGCCTACCGCAGCAATACCGGCACCCACTCCCCAGCCGCAATGTGCTCCCGGTCGGGAGCAATCACAACATAGCAATTCGCGCGCGCGGCTGCGGCGATGTCTCCCGATCCCTGCCATCCCGCCAATTCGACTTCTGCGTGCTCGAATTCGCCGGACAGAATTGCTGGCAGGAACCGTTTCAGTCCGCTCTTGGTTTTGATTTTCGATTTTAACTTCGCATGCAGGAAAACGAGCTTGCGGGGCTGCATGCCCGACAGTGCCTCCACCATCGGCCGCGCGAATAGTTCGAACGTGACCATGGTGGAAACTGGATTTCCTGGGAGGCCGAAGAAATAGGTATGGGTCACCGGGGCTGAAGCCCCTTCGCGGGCGGGGGCGCCCGCGCCACATGGGACTCGTCCGAATACGATGGGCCTTCCTGGTTGGATTTTGGCGCCGGTGAAGAAGAACTCGGCATTGAATTCCGCCAACGCTTCTTCCACCAGGTCATACTTTCCCATGGAGACGCCTCCGGTCAGCAGCAGGAGATCCGCTTCGAATCCGTCGGCGATCAGCTCGCGCAGACGCACAGGCTTGTCGGGAGCAATGGGAAGCAGCAACGGCTCTCCGCCGGCAGCCTGAATTTGCGCAGCCAGAGAGTAGCTGTTCGAGTTGCGGATCTGTGTGGGCCCGGGTGGTACGTCGATGTCAACAATCTCATCGCCCGTGGACAGCACGGCAACCCGAGGCTTGGCATAGACCAGCAGCCGTGATCTTCCCACCGACGCAGCTACGGCGATCGCCGCGTGATCCAAACGCATGCCCGGACTCAGCAACCGTTCACCCCTCTTGGCCTCCGCTCCGACAGGCACAATGTTCTCTCCCGGCCCTACTCCTTTCTTGATCGTAATTCGATCGCCTTCTCGCGCCGTGTACTCGACCATCACCACGGCATCCGCGCCCGGCGGGGCAGGAGCGCCAGTCATAATGGAAACGGCCTGCCCGCCCTCAACTCGCATCCCTGCGACGCCGCCGGCTTTTATCTCGCCAATGACGTCCAGCGTGGCCGGAAGTTGTGCCAGATCGGCGGCACGCACCGCATATCCGTCGCGAGTGGCTCGTGGAAATGGGGGAAAATTGCGGTCCGCAGTCACCGGCTCCGCCAGTATGCTGCCCGCACTCTCCAGCAGCTCGACGAGTTCTTTGCCACGAGGACGCAGACTCGCAGCATGCTTCTCCACTAAATATCGCGCAGCTTCAAAGCTGAGGATGATTGAGGGCTGAGGCAAAGCGGCCATGCCCGAGATGATACGAGGGATGCTCCAGAAAATCGAACCTGGGGAAAGGAACCTCAGCGCCTAAAGCCGTTTCCCTTGTCCGATACCATAGCGCGCGCCTGGGAAGGCCTGCTCCACCCAAGAACCAGAATCGCGGCAGAGCCTCGATTTTTGGGTGGCGCAGCGCTTCCTAGCGCTGCGATAAGAGTGCTCATCCGGGGCTCGCCCTTCAGCGCCTGAGGTGCCTGGGATGTTCGCGGGAGCTAATCCCTGAAAGATTTCAGCTTATTTTCCAACTCCCGCGGATTCGCCGCATGCGCCAGCGCTGTCTCCAGGTCGATCGTTCCCGCCCGCACCAGTTTCTCGATTTCTCCATCGAAGATCTGCATGCCTTCGGAAACGCCATCTTTCATGACTTCGAACAAATCTCCGCCCGAGCGCTCCCCGTTTTCCACGCATTCGCGGGTACGGGGATTGGACTTGAGAATCTCCACGGCGGCGACCCGTCCTTTTCCGTCCTGGCGGGGAATGAGCCGCTGCGAAACTACGTAGCGGAAAGTTTTTGCCAGCCGGCCCCGAATCGCTGCCTGTTCAGCCGCGGCAAATGAACTCACAATGCGCTCAATCGCTTTGGCAGCATCCACGGTGTGCAGGCTGGTAAGTACAAGGTGTCCGGTTTCCGCGGCTTCCAGGACCAGTTGCATGGTCTCGCGCTCGTGCATTTCACCCAGCAGGATCACCTTCGGCGCCTGCCGGAGCGCCGCCCGCAGGGCCAGCGCAGCACTGGGTGTGTCGCTGTGCAATTCCCGCTGATGAATGGTCGCCCGCTTGTGGCTATGCAGAAATTCGATGGGATCTTCGACAGTAATAACGTGGCAAGTCTGCCGTTCATTGATCTCGTTGAGCAGCGCGGCCAAGGTGCAGGACTTGCCCGATCCACGCGGGCCCGTCACCAGCACAATGCCATCGCGCAAGAGGGCCACATCTTTCAGGTGCGGGGGCAACCCCAGTGTCTCGAAGGTGGGAACCGACGTTGCGATCACCCGCATAACGACGGCGCAACTGCCGCGCTGGATGAATACATTTGCGCGAAAACGCGCCAACCCCGCCAACCCGAAAGATATATCGCAGGAGCCCTGCTCGCGAAGAACTGTGATTGCCTGTTTGTTTTCGCCGATCAGATCGGAGGCGATCCGGCGGGTGTCGTCAGCCGTGAGCAGCCGCAGCCCCGGAGACTGGATCGCGATGAGTTGCCCGTGCACTTCCACTTGCGGCGGGCGCCCCGGCGAAAAAATCAGATCGCTGACATCTTCATGGGCACTGAGCATTGCCGCCAGCAGAGCATGGGTGGCGATGGTGCCCGAAGCCGAAGCCGCTTCCAGCACAACCTGAATCGGTGCGTTGCCCGGTGCTGCCATATGCAATTCTCGGAGGAAATCGCGGCACGAGCGGGAGAGGGCCAACGCGAAATTGGATCGTGCCTGGATCTACTCTAATGAAGATTTCCGCGGCGTTCCATGAAGAACGTCAAGTGCATGGCCCTTCGTAACCTGCGCGGGCACGCCTCCGCTCGGGTTGCGAAGACATTCGATTTTGGGTGGCGCCGCGCTTAAGCGCTGCGATAGGGGCGTTGCTGCCATGTACGCGCTTCAGCGCCTGAGGTGTCCCCGAAATGGGCGATTTCACCAAAACAAAAAGGGACGGCCGAAGCCGTCCCTCGGAAAGAAAAACTCACATCCACCGCTATTTCTTCGACTTGGTCTTTCCGTAGCTGGTCTCAATCTTGCTGCCGATGTACTGAAGCATCCCTTTGGCCGCATCAGCATACGGTCCCGTCGGCTGCAATTCGAGATACTTATTCAGGGCCTCCGCCGTTCCCGGCGCCGGAAGCACTTTCCCGCTCGGGTCGGTGGTGGCTTTGCTGATGAGGTTCACGCCCTTCTGGTAGTAGGCGTCTGCTTTAGTCGGGTCGATGGAGGTGGCTTTGTCGAAAGCCGCGATGGCGTCGTCGATCTTGTTGGCATTGGTATACACCGCGCCGATGTTGTAGTAGTACTGCGCCGCGCCCGCCGGGTTCAATTGTGCGGCCTGGGTGTAGGCCTTTACCGCGTCGTCGGCCTTGCCCGATTTTGAGTCGGCGTCCGCCAGATTGTTGTAATAGGCGGCCAGCGTTTTCGCGTCGTCGGGGTTCTTCTTAGGATCAGCATCGAAGGCCTTCTGTTTGAGGTCCACCGCTTTCTGATAATCCGTGGTCGCCTCGGTCAGGCGCTTGGTCTTTTCCGCGGGGTCAGCCTGCTTGAGGCCGGAGTTGCGATAAGCATCGCCGAGCTTGAACCAAATCAGGTCGCGGCTCTGGTCGATCGCCGTGGCTTGTGTCAACTGCGCGATGGCGGTATCGAAATCGCCCGCATCGGATGCCTGCTTGGCGGCCAGCAGTTTCTCATTCAAGGACTTGACCACGCCCACTTCTTTCTCATGTTTGGCCTGCGCTTCCTTCAATGCGGCCAGTTGCTCTGGCGACATGCCCTGCCCCTTGGCTGCCGCCTCTTCATTCTTCTTCAAATCGATATCCAGGTCATTCTCGTCAAGAGTAACGTTGAAGGCATTTATCTTGTCGAGGAGCTTGCCGTCTTTGGTGAGCGTCACTTCGTACTTGCCGGGTTCGATTCCAAGCGAAAAATACTCACCTTTGGAGTTGGTTTTCAAGGGATACTTGCGGCCGTTGTCCAGGCTGTGCCACTCCACGATGGCGTCCGCGATTGGAGCGCCGGTTGTGTCTTTGCAAGTACCTTTAACCGAGCCAAAGGCTTGCCCGTGCGCCGGGGTCGCGCACCATCCTCCCAACAGCACCAACAGTGCAATCACCAAAGAATATTTTTTCATTGCCGCCTCCCGGCCCTGGTTTCACTTACGATTTTAGATTGCAGTTAAATAAGGGATGGGATCCACCGCTCCCGCGTCCCCAAACGCGCGCTGGCGCAATACGCAACTATCGCAAACGCCACACGCGCTATCTTCCCGGCTATAGCACGACCACGTTAAATCGAAGGGTGCGTCCAGTTCAAGGCCCAGCCGCACGATTTCCGACTTGCGCATGGCGATCAGCGGGGTCACAATCTCAATCCGACCCTCTTTGGTTCCCGCTTTGATCACCGCATTAAACGCCCGGTAGTATTCCGGACGGCAATCAGGATAGCCCGAACTGTCCTGTTCTACCGCGCCGATATAAATTTTATCCGTTCCCCGCACTTCCGCCCAACTCACCGCCACCGACAAAAAATGCGCATTGCGGAAGGGCACGTAGGTGACCGGGATGTCCTTGCCAATCGCGTGCGATTCCGGCACCGCGATGTTTCTATCGGTCAACGCCGACCCGCCAATCGCGCGGAAGACGTCGTTGCGTACCACCAGCCGGTCCTTGATCCCAAGCCGGTCGCAAATCGCCGTAAACGCCCGCCGTTCCCGCTCTTCCGTCCTCTGGCCATAACTCACATGGACGGCCGCCGCGTCGTGGTCCCGCACCGCCAACGCAGCGCATATGCAGGAATCCATGCCGCCGCTAAGCAGAACGACAGCCCGAGATTTGTTCGGCTTCATATTTCTGAATTGCTACACGCCTTTCAGTGCCGGGTCCCAGATGAATTTATGGATCTGCAACCCCAATCGCGCCGGGACATCGTCCGCCAGCATCCACTCAGCTAATTCCCGCGGATCCAGTAAGCAGTGCGAAACATCGCGCGCTCCACTCGCATCCTTGCGGAAGGCGGGAGAAAAAAGCACCGCCTTGACCCGGCGATGCAGATGATGATGTGCCGCGAAGTCTCGGGCGAATTCGTAATCCGTACGATCGCTCAGCACGAACTTGACTTCGTCGCCCGACCCCAAAGACTCGATATTCTCGATATGAAACGTATCACCCTCGCCCGAGTTCGGACACTTCACGTCCACGATCTTCACCACGCCCTTGGGCACGCGCTCCAGCGGACGCTCTCCGCTCGTTTCCAGCAACACCGTGTAGCCGCTGGCCAGCAGGCGCTCCATCAGCGGCACCACTTCCCGCTCCTGCAGCATGGGCTCGCCCCCGGTAATCTCTACCAGCCCTGCCGGGCTCCTCTGCTTCACCTCTTCGACGACTTCTTCCAGCGTCATTCGATGCCCGCCGGTAAAGGTGTACTCGCTGTCACACCAGTTGCAGCGCAGATTGCATCCCGTCAGCCGCACGAAGACGCAAGGCAGCCCCGCATAGGTGGACTCGCCTTGAATCGATTTGAAAATTTCCGTGATCTGCAAGGCAACCGCCGCCTACTCGGAATACCTGGCCGTGGTGGTATCGGTCTCGAACACGGTGACGTCCTTCACCTGGACTCGACCCTGAGTCACTGCCAGTAACCGTCCATTCGCTTCATCGTAGAAATACTTGGCCAGGTTCTCGGCCGAGGGATTCAAGACCGTGAACGGCTCCACATCGTTGATCATCTGGTGGTCCAGCCGCTCAATGGTATGCTTCATCACTTCCCGCAGTTCTTTGAAGTCGAGCAGCAGCCCAGCCTTGTCCAGTTTCTTGCCCGCCAGCGTGACCCGCACCTTGTAATTGTGTCCATGCGGGTTTTCACACTTACCCTTGTAATTGCGCAGGTAATGCCCTGCCGCGAACGTGTCTTCCACGGTAACTTCGAACATGAATCCTCTCAGCCGAATCGCCCCACCCGCCGATTCTCAGGGGCCAACGTCAACCCTTCATTGTACCGCGACCGAGCGTCGCTGCCCGGGCCCCAGCCCCGGAGCGGCGGCACACATTAGCCGAGGACGTAAGTCCTGGGTGGGCCGAAACGTAGACCCACGCACCCGCACGGGGCCACAAAACCTGCGCGCTAACCGAATGCTCATCCGTCACAGACAAAGAGTTTATTTGGCATCTCCTTCAAGATCATCGAGGGCGTTTCCGGCTTACAAAAGGGAGACTTCACGTCTTGACCCATAAATATGGTAATATGGGTGCGTGAAGACGACCCTGGAAATGCCCGATTTCCTGTTCCGCCGCGCAAAATCCGCCGCCGCCCAACGCGGTATTCCCTTGCGCCAGCTCGTCACTGAAGCGGTCCAGGAAAAATTGAAAACTACATCCCAGGAAAAGCCCTGGATGAAGCATGTCGGAAGGCTCAAACACCTGCATAAGGAGCGCAAGCAAATCGAAAGGCGGGTGGAAGAAGCGTTCGAGCAGATCGATCGGGAAGTCTGGCAGTGATTCTCTGGAAATGATTCTTGACACCAATGCCCTGTCGGCCGCGGCGGACGATGATCCCGGCCTCGTGGCCGTCCTCGCACGCGCCGAACAGGTGGCGCTCCCCGTAATTGTGCTCGGCGAGTATCGCCACGGCATCGCTCAGTCGCGTCATCGGACCAGTTACGAAAACTGGCTGGTAGCCCTGCTCAATGACTGCCTGGTATTGGACATTCAGGAGCCGACCACTCATTATTATGCCGAGATCAGCCTCGAATTAAAGCGCAAGGGCAAGCCGATTCCGACCAATGATCTTTGGATTGCCGCACTCTGCCGCCAGCATTCTCTTCCCCTCCTGAGCCGTGATCGCCATTTCGATTTGGTGGCAGGCACCAAACGCATCGATTGGTGACTGCACTGAACTTCGTACGTGCGCTCGGCGCACGGACGGTCTGCTACAATCCCGCCCATGCCGACGGTCTTACGATCCGGCCCTTATCGCTTTTATTTTTATAGTCATGAGCCGAACGAGCCGCCCCATATTCACGTGGATCGCGATGATTCTTCGGCAAAGTTCTGGATTGATCCTGTGCAATTGGCTGCGAATTTTGGCTTTCGCGCCCACGAACTCCGCGAGATACAATTGATGGTGACCGAACGCAGGGCGCAGTTTTTGGAGGCATGGCATGAGTTTTTCGGCAGCAGCGGCAGATGAGCGCGTCCTGGGCGTGGAGTTCAGCGATGATGCGCTAAGCGTGTCCTTGCGCGACGGCCGCATTATCACTGTGCCGCTGGTGTGGTATCCCCGTCTCTTGAATGCCACCGCCGCGCAGCGCAAAAACTGGAAGATCGCCGGAGGCGGTTACGGTATCCATTGGCCCGACATCGACGAGGATCTGAGCACGGAAGGATTGCTACGGGGCGCGCCCGCGCCGAAAGCTAACATTCCTGTGAAGAAATAATAACGCCCATTCGTCTCACAGGTTGATGTGGGTTGTTCGAACAAAGGAAAGTCCGTGGCGTCGAGCTGGGGCACCAAAATGGAAAACGTGTAGTCCTCTCCAGAGTTACTCTTCGCGCCGAGGTGTGGGCCACCCGCCCAAGGGCATTACCAGGGCGCGGATTGTCTGGCGGGCGAATCGAATCACAGCGGTAGTCCAGTCGACCCAGCCTCAATTGTCATGCGTCCGTAGAAAAGTTCAATAGAATGGGCATCGGTTAAAGGCCTCCACTAGACCATGCGGTAACAGTAGAGAGCTAAGAAGGAGCGCGGTCAACAATGATCAAGATTCTCGGAAAAACAACGGACCAACGGACGAAGACGCGCGTTGTTTATGCGCAGATGAGCATAGACGACTACCTCGACTTGGTCGGTGAGCATTTCGACGAATTCGCGATTCAGCGGCGTCGGGAGAGGCACCGCGGTTATGATCGACTCAAGAAGGACGTGATGGACGGTGCTCTGCTTCCCACAATTACCCTAGCGTACGACCCGGACAAAGTTACTGACCTTCAGCGCCTCTTCGATAAAGACGACGACGCAGGGCTGATTGCGAAGCTCTCAAAAGGGGGAGCATCTCAAGATCTTAGACGGCCTCCAGAGAACGTTCATTCTGGCAGACATCAGAAACTCCAAACACAAGTTTAAACCTGATCAGAATCTGCTCGTTGAATTCTGGCTCGAAGAGGACTCCCAGAATCTGATCTACCGGATCATCGTGCTAAACGCCGGTCAGAAGCCCATGTCGATGCGGCACCAACTCGAAATCCTATTCGCCACGTTCAAAAACCAACTTGAATCGGAGATTTTAGACCTCGAGTTGCTTGTGGAAAGGGAGTCAACCAGACGAAAGCGAGCAGGAAAGTACGCCTTCGACAAGGTGGTAGTCGCATACCATGCGTTCCTTATTAAGGGAACGGAAGTCGCGAAAGAAAATGTGGTCGCCCAGTCCATCGTCGAAGAAAACATCCTGTCCGGCAGCGAAGAAGAGCTGAATTCCCTGTACGGGGAGTTCACGACACACCTGGCGAGATACGTCAAGCTAGACCGGCAGGTCTGCAGGGTCTACGACGGGACCCTTGACGGCGAGGTTCCAACGGGCCTTGCGTGGTTCGGGGGCGACAACGTTATGTTGGCGTTCTTTGCCGCCATCGCTGACTTTTCAAGCTCGAGCGAGCGCGTAAAGCGAACAGCTTCGTCGATAAGAAGGCTAACAAAGCAACTTTCGTCTGCCAGCCCCGGCGATGATCCGCTGGGACTGGCGAACTACCAACGGGTCGTAGCAGGCTTCAATCCCAAGAAGATAAACGTGGGATTCGCCACCAGGAAATTGCTGTTTCGAGCGTTTAAAGAGTTTTTCCGAGAGGGCGGAGAGAAGCCGCTAGGAGATCTGTGGGTCAGCGAGGCCGAGTAAACGCTCATGCGGTATCAGGAGTACAAAACGATCATCCGGTCGGAAGAGAGGCCTAAGCCTGATCCCACACTAAGAATTGGAGCGCTGAAGGGAATCTGCACGGTGGACGGACTGTATCCCCTGCCAGTCATATGTGCATCATCGAGCATCCCGCGTGCCGCAGCGATCGACGTCGCAGACGAGCAACAGCAGCCTATTGGCATACTGCTGACATGCAGGGATGAAGAGTTCACGGTAGGCAAGTTCGGCACCGCACACCTAGCAGCTTATCTGCTTGAGATCAGCCCAGACCAATACTCGCAACCCGGAAGATTCTCGACCGACTATGTCCTCATTAAAAGGGAACGGCTGAAGGAATACAGAGACAACTTCATGGCCTCCAGTGCGATCTGGGGAGGATTTTGGCACAGCGAACAAAGTTCAGCTGGCGTTATGGCTCCGGCACCAGCGCCCCAACCAATAACCGCTCGATCCGAAATCAGGATGCCTACCTCCCTGCACGCGGAAGCTGCGAAGCGGTCCGCGATGTTGCCTTACGCGTTCGAGAGGTACCTTAAGCTTTACCACCTGCTCGAACTCAGTTTCGACCACGACACCGTCGTAAGAATCAGAGCACTCGGCGATGATCTTCACGGAATCGGGCAGATACTTTCTCAGCACAAGAGCAACGAACTCGTTCGCCTAAAGCAGTTGATCCTCGATAAATGTTCTGATCGAGGTGCGGTCGCCAGGTGTATCGAGGATCTTTGCCGGGAGCGCAAATGGGACGTTACCGCGAGGGACATCTTCTTTACTTTTGGGAAAGACGGCAACCCGCTTGCAAATAGAAGGACGCAATTCGAGAACATGGTCACCGGACCGGGTTTCAACCAAGCGGGAGCCGTGAGTTCAGATGTCATATCGGCCAAGCAGGCCGGGCAAGGCGAGTTCGAGGAACTAGTGCTCGAAACTTCGGCCTACTGGATATACAGAGTCCGGAGCAGTATCGCTCACAATCGTATCGGTGAGTATGTCATGAAGCCCCACGACGAAGAATTCGGGAGCAGTTCGCCGAGAAACTCCTGAGACAGGTTCTGGCAACAGTTCTCCGATAAGACATACATACACCAAGAATACTTGTATCCCCAAAAAGCAAAAAGGCCACGCTCATTTCTGAGTGTGGCCTTTTAATTTAATGCCGGCGACGACCTACTCTCCCACACACTTTCGCGTGCAGTACAATCGGCCCGGCGGGGCTTAACTTCCGTGTTCGGGATGGGAACGGGTGGATCCCCCGCGGTAAGATCACCGACAACTCGTAGCAGCGGAAAACCAGTCGTTGGCCGTTCGTCGTTGGTCGTTGGCCAAAACCTTCGCTGCAAACTTTCAAAGATCGTCCTGTGAAACCGAGGACAATGCCTCACAACTGAATAGATTGGTTTTGTGTTGCAATCGACAGGACTCATAAGTCTCGTCGGCGCACAATTGTCAGGAGTTGTTCCGCATCGTTCAGTTGCGAACGACATACAAACAACGTTGCGGTTCTTGTCCAGGTTCGAACTTCCGAACTGGCAACATGTAGAACTGACAATTGTTACTGCACCGAGTAAATTTTATGGTCAAGCCGAACGGGCGATTAGTACAGGTTAGCTTCGCACATCACTGCGCTTCCACATCCTGCCTATCAACCAGGTAGTCTTCCTGGGCCCTTCTTATCCCTTACGGGTTGGGAGATCTCATCTTGAGGAGTGCTTCCCGCTTATATGCATTCAGCGGTTATCACAACCGAACTTCGCTACCCAGCTATGCCGTTGGCACGACAGCTGGAACACAAGAGGTTCGTCCATCCCGGTCCTCTCGTACTAAGGACAGGTCCTCTCAAATCTCCTGCGCCCACAACAGATAGGGACCGAACTGTCTCGCGACGTTCTGAACCCAGCTCACGTACCGCTTTAATAGGCGAACAGCCTAACCCTTGGAACCTTCTACAGCTCCAGGATGCGATGAGCCGACATCGAGGTGCCAAACCGGAGCGTCGATATGAACTCTTGGCTCCGATCAGCCTGTTATCCCCGGCGTACCTTTTATCCGTTGAGCGATGGCCCTTCCATGCAGAACCACCGGATCACTAAAGCCTACTTTCGTACCTGCTCGTCTTGTAGGACTCGCAGTCAACCACGCTTATACTTTTGCATTCGACGGCTGATTTCCAAACAGCCTGAGCGTAGCTTCGCGCGCCTCCGTTACTGTTTAGGAGGCGACCGCCCCAGTCAAACTACCCGCCTTACTATGTCCCTCTCCCGGTTCACGGGAGTAGGTTAGAACCACAGATCTCGCAGGGTGGTATCTCACATTGCGGCTCCTCCAAACCCGAGAGTCTGGAATCAAAGCCTCCCACCTATTCTGCGCAGCAAGGGCCATAGTTCATAGTAAAGGTATAGTAAAGGTGCACGGGGTCTTTCCGTCTAGTTGCGGGCAACCGGCATCTTCACCGGCACTACAAGTTCGCCGTGTCGCTCATTAAGACAGTCGCACTTTCGTTACGCCATTCGTGCAGGTCGGAACTTACCCGACAAGGAATTTCGCTACCTTAGGACCGTTATAGTTACGGCCGCCGTTCACTGGGGCTTCAGTTCGAAGCTTCGCCTTACGGCTAACCTCTCCCTTTAACCTTCCAGCACCGGGCAGGCGTCAGCCCCTATACGTCGTTTTCGACTTTGCAGAGACCTGTGTTTTTGTTAAACAGTCGCAGTGCGCGTTTCGCTGCGGCCTCTTCGGGCTTTCACCCTAGTGAGGCACCCCTTCTCCCGAAGTTACGGGGTTAATTTGCCAAGTTCCTTAACAAGCGTTCTCACGAGCGCCTTTGGATATTCTCCTCGTCTACCTGTGTCGGTTTGAGGTACGGTTCCCTTGTCTTCTCCTTAGAGGATTTTCTTGGCAGTGTGGAATCGGCAGCTTTCCTCCATACGGAGTACTGCTTTGCGTCTCAGTGATAGCTTCCCGGCGGATTTGCCTACCGGAAACACCTTACACGCATCGACCGTTATAGCCATATGACGGCCTGCTTATCCTTCTGCGTCTCCCCATCGTGATAACGATTACAAGGAAGGTCCGGAATATTAACCGGATGTCCATCAGCTACGCCTTTCGGCCTCGCCTTAGGGACCGCCTGACCCTGAGCGGATTAACCTTTCTCAGGAAACCTTAGACTTTCGGCGCGGAGGGTTCCCACCTCCGTTATCGCTACTTATGCCGGCAGGGTCTCTTCTCAACCGTCCACCAGTCTTCTCAGTCTGGCTTCAAACTGTTGAGAATGCTCTCCTACCACGCACCACAGTTAAGTGATGCATTCGCTGCTTCGGTGACAAGCTTGAGCCCCGTTAAATTGTCGGCACCGGACCGCTTGACCAGTGAGCTATTACGCTTTCTTTAAAGGATGGCTGCTTCTAAGCCAACCTCCTGGCTGTCTGGGCGTTCCGACTTCCTTTCCCACTTAGCTTGTACTTTGGGACCTTAGCAGGCGATCTGGACTGTTTTCCTCTCGACGACGAAGCTTAGCCCCCGCCGTCTGACTCCCGTGTTGGTTGTTCTCTGGCATTCGAAGTTTGATTGGATTCTGTAAGCTGGAAAGCCCCATAGTCCATTCAGTTCTCTACCACCAGGACAAATCACACGAGGCTAGCCCTAAAGCTATTTCGGAGAGAACGAGCTATCACGGAATTTGATTAGCCTTTCACCCCTACCCTCAGCTCATCGGAGCTTTTTTCAACAAACACCCGTTCGGCCCTCCAGTGGGTTGTACCCCACCTTCAGCCTGGCCAAGGGTAGATCATCCCGCTTCGCGTCTATTCCTGCCAACTATGTCGCCCTATTAGGACTCGCTTTCGCTACGGCTCGCTTTCGCTTAACCTTGCTGACAAGAATAACTAGCCGGCTCATTATGCAATAGGCACGCGGTCAGACTTTCGGCTTGCGCCGCATAGTCCTCCCACCGTTTGTAGGCACACGGTTTCAGGTACTATTTCACTCCCCTCGCAGGGGTTCTTTTCGCCTTTCCCTCACGGTACTGGTTCACTATCGGTCAGAAGCTAGTATTTAGCCTTACGGGATGGTCCCCGTAGATTCCCGCAAAGTTTCTCGTGCTCCGCGGTACTCAGGTATCGGCTTCGAGTCTGGTTCGTTTTCGCCTACGTGGCTATCACACTCTATGGCCCCTCTTTCCAGAGGGCTTCAGCTAACGACCAGATTGGTAACTCTACTGTTGCCGACCCTACAACCCCGGCCACACCCGAAGGTATGACTGGTTTGGGCTGTTGCGATTTCGCTCGCCACTACTTTCGCAATCGAGGTTTCTTTCTTTTCCTTCAGGTACTGAGATGGTTCACTTCCCTGAGTTCGCTCGTGCGTGACTATGTATTCATCACGCCGTACGGGGGTTTTACCCCCGTGGGTTTCCCCATTCGGAAATCCCCGGATCAAAGCCTGCTTGCGGCTCCCCGAGGCTTATCGCAGCTTGCCACGTCCTTCATCGCCTGCTTCTGCCAAGGCATCCACCATGCGCCCTTAGTAGCTTGACCATAAAATTTACTCGAAGCACTCAAGAGCGCTCTCAGCTGTCAGCTATCAGCCTTCAGCTAAAAACTCCCTCGAACACGACTGGCAAATTTCATGGGCCTAAAAACGACTGCTCATCGCGTGCTCGAAACGCCTATTAACGTTTCCACGCCCCAGCAGTGTCTTGATTTTCTCTCTAGGCACTCATAAAAATTTACAGCCTTGTAGATTGCCCAATCTATTCAGTTGTCAAATATCGTCCTCGCTGGAACCGTCGTTGGTCGTTCGTCCTTGGCCGTTGGCCAAAAGCAAACTTCACGACTTACCAGCTGCCCGCCTGAGCGGGTATGAATTGTCACCAACCCCGTTCTGAGATTGGCTTCAACCCAATGTTCGAGATCAACTTCGTTTTACTTCACTAGGTTGATGTCCAACATTGGATTGATCTCGCACGATTCGCCCTTGGGAATTGGCCAACGACGACCGGCCAACGACCAACGACAGAATTCTGGTGGAGCTGACCGGGATCGAACCGGTGGCCTCCTGGTTGCAAACCAGGCGCTCTCCCAGCTGAGCTACAGCCCCAAACCCGTCGTTCGTCCTTGGTCGTTCGTCCTTGGCAAAAGCCAACGACCAACGACGCACGACCAACGACCGCTTTAAGTGGTGGGCCTGGATAGACTTGAACTATCGACCTCACCCTTATCAGGGGTGCGCTCTAGCCACCTGAGCTACAGGCCCGGTTTTCCCGATTGTACTACTGAGCCTGAAGCAAGGCTCTCAGCTTTTAGCCGCTAGCCCTTAGCCAAACCAGGATCGGTTTAGCTAAAAGCCAAGAGCTAATAGCCAAAAGCTCGATTTTTATTCGAGGACAAGGTTGAACGCGCGCTCCAGCTAAGCCGGAGCTGACCATCATGTGGAATATCTCGAGAAAGAGAGGTCCGAACGGGTTCTAGTTTTTCATCACAGGTTCACCCTTGCGGGCTTATCAGAAGAAAAACCAGGTACACGGCAACCTCCCACGCATTTTGAAATTCCCGAAGGAATCGCGTGAGTGCCGTGACGTTCTCTCTTAGAAAGGAGGTGATCCAGCCGCAGGTTCTCCTACGGCTACCTTGTTACGACTTCACCCCAATCATGAACCATACCTTGGACGGCTACCTCCCTTGCGGGTTAGCGAACCGGCTTCTAGTGCAGTCCACTTTCGTGATGTGACGGGCGGTGTGTACAAGGCCCGGGAACGTATTCACCGCGGCGTGCTGATCCGCGATTACTAGCGATTCCAGCTTCATGGAGTCGAGTTGCAGACTCCAATCCGAACTGAGGCCGGCTTTCTCCGATTAGCTCCCCCTCGCGGGTTTGCGACGGTTTGTACCGGCCATTGTAGCACGTGTGTAGCCCTGGACATAAAGGCCATGAGGACTTGACGTCATCCCCACCTTCCTCCCCGTTATCCGAGGCGGTTTCGCTAGAGTGCCCGACTTGACTCGCTGGCAACTAACGATAAGGGTTGCGCTCGTTGCGGGACTTAACCCAACATCTCACGACACGAGCTGACGACAGCCATGCAGCACCTCCACAGCAGTTCTTGCGAAAAGGGATATTTCTACCCCGGTCCACTGTGCTTCGAGCCCAGGTAAGGTTCTTCGCGTTGCGTCGAATTGAACCACATGCTCCACCGCTTGTGCGGGCCCCCGTCAATTCCTTTGAGTTTCAGCCTTGCGACCGTACTCCCCAGGCGGATTGCTTATCGCGTTAGCTACGGCACAGCGGGATTGGGTACCCGCTACACCAAGCAATCATCGTTTAGGGCTAGGACTACCAGGGTATCTAATCCTGTTTGCTCCCCTAGCTTTCGCGCCTCAGCGTCAGATGTGGTCCAGTGCGCCGCTTTCGCCACAGGTGTTCCTCCCGATATCTACGCATTTCACCGCTACACCGGGAATTCCACGCACCTCTCCCACCCTCAAGCACGGCAGTTTCGCCTGCAGGCTCCGGGTTGAGCCCGGAGGTTTCACAGGTGACTTACCGCACCGCCTACGCGCCCTTTACGCCCAATAATTCCGAACAACGCTTGCCCCCCTCGTATTACCGCGGCTGCTGGCACGAAGTTAGCCGGGGCTTCTTCCACTGGTACCGTCATTATCTTCCCAGTCGAAAGGAGTTTACGTCCCAAGGGACTTCATCCTCCACGCGGCGTTGCTGCGTCAGGGTTTCCCCCATTGCGCAAAATTCCCCACTGCTGCCTCCCGTAGGAGTCTGGACCGTGTTTCAGTTCCAGTGTGGCCGTGCGCCCTCTCAGGCCGGCTACCGATCAAAGCCTTGGTGGGCCATTACCCCGCCAACTAGCTAATCAGCCGCGACCCCCTCTTCCAGCGAATTGCTCCTTTGATCAACAGGATTTCCATCCCAAAGATGTTATGCGGTATTAGCCCAGGTTTCCCTAGGTTATCCCCCACTTGAAGGTAGGTTAGTCACGTGTTACTCACCCGGTCGCCACTTTACTCATGGATTGCTCCACTTTCTCGTTCGACTTGCATGTGTTAGGCACGCCGCCAGCGTTGATTCTGAGCCAGGATCAAACTCTCATTTGAAACCTGTCGTCTGCCGACGGGTAGTTGGCAGACTGCCACCGCCTCCTCGAAAGAAGCGATGGATCTATCTTGTGAGATCGCTCGGATTTCAACCCGAGACTTCCTCTCACGACTGGCACGTTCAACCTAGTTGTCAAAGACCGATTCGCATCTCCGCCTGAGCGGCGCGTTTTCAGTCCAGGCGATCAGACCGAAGCCCGACCGACTGTCCTCGAAACTTGTGTAAGGGAAACCCGCTTAAGCTACGCGTTCATCGCTATGACTGTCAACCCATTGCACTCACAGGATTTCCACCTGTTTCCCACAATGAGGAGTCTTATTGCGCGACATATTTCGCGCACGCGACAGAACGCATCTCCCGATCGACTTTTATGCAAAAACCAGTGCCAATTCGGCACGAGCCGACGCGGAAGACATTCCCTTGATAAAAGATCACTTTGGAGGTTCTTGCGAAAAACGCAAAATCCCTTCGAGGCACTCTGTCCCCGAATAGAACCCCGTGGCCGGGGCTGAATTACCAGGAAAATCTGTATCTGGTGATTAGATGCCGGACGCTCACGAGAGTTTCAAAATCTGTCCGGCTAGCCACACACTGCTCTCGACGTGTTTGTTTATATCATGTGAATGACGGAAGTGCAAATAAAAAGTTTAGAAAGTGGGAACCTGTTTGAAATAAGTCATGCTAGCAAGAGAGATACGGCAAATCATGTGACGACTCCGCGCAACCGGCGTAAATTCCCGTGAATCTTGCGGCCACCCTTCCATTATTTCACTGGCACGGGTATGAAGCCGGACCACAACCGGGCCGGTTGACCGGCGCAGTCGTGAAGTCGAAATCCATTAGACCGTCGCGATAATCAATCTTGATGTCCAGATATTCGAGGGTGGAGAAACCGAGAATCCCGGAGGTTTCCGTGCCGATGCTCTGACTCAATCGGGAGAGATCAAAAGTGGTGACGTTACGAACTTTCTGACGTATCCGGCCAAATTGAAAGTTAACCGTCTCGGCCTCGTACACTTTCTTGACCTCTCCGCTCAATCCTTTCACTCTGTCAAAGGCCTCGCCGTGAATTTTGGTGACTTCGCGCGCAGCCTCGGGGGAAATATTGGTGTCGCCCGAACCCGTATCAACCAGAAGTAATTTCGGCGGCACCTCTCCGATTTTGGTCGGAATCAACAGTTCGTGGCCGAAGCGAAAAACTCGCGTGTACGCCTTCATCTCCGGAGCAATAAACCGATCCTGGGGACCGGTCCTCTTGATGGAAGGGGAGTTCAGCGAGGTGGCCGATGCCCTGTCCGCCGCGTGTGGCTCATCGCCGCCCGATTCATCATCCTCAATATTATTATTGTTAGCGTTCAGCCCGAGTGGCACCGCTTCTTCGTCTGGACGCTGAGGGAGTTGCGTCAAGCGCAGCTTTCCTCCGGGCACATCAATCTCCACCAGAAATTGTTCGAAGACATCCGCGCCAATCAGGCCGTCGTCCGACAATACAGAATGGTTTTCTATGACCTCGACGGGGCAGTTTCTAAATTCCAACTCTCCGATCTTTATCGATTTAGCGATCCCTGTGTAGCCGTTTTGACCGCTCTGGTCTCCGATACCCCAAATCTGCGTGTTCGCAATTTTGGTGATTCCGGCTTTGTCCGCCACCCGCTGATCGATCAGAATGCCCGAAGCGCCGGTATCGAACATCAGCTTGGACTTGGCCCCTTCGACAGCGACCGCAAGACCGACGCCACGCGGGTTATCTGCGTCCTTCATGAGCCGGACAAGAGGGGTTTCGGTAGAGGTTACGTTGCCCAATAGCCGGCAGCTCTCCCGGTCTGGGAACCTCAAGGAATCGAGAGCGTGCTGGAGATAGGCGCGATTTTCGCTTTTCTCATCCGTTTGCAATAGCTCACCTTCTAGGTTCTTGATCCTCTCTTTTCGACTGCGTGTCCTCATCCAAGATCGCTGGATGTCTGGATCCCCAGGATCAAGCTCAAAGGCCTTGTCGATCAAGGTCTTATAGCGCTTGTACATGGAATTGGCGTGGCTCACGCGGGCCATGCCGAGGTAGGCTCGCGCCTCTTCATTTCCCGCATTAATTACTTTGGCCCATTCCTGTTCCGCCTCAAAAATCTTCCCTTCGCGAAAGTAAACCTCGCCCAGGGCGATGCGGACAGCCGGAGAGTCGGCCTGTTGCACACCCTTCGAAATAACGTCGTCGGCCTGCTGCACATTGCCTTGCCGCAGGTAGACCTGAGCCATCCCGGCATAGATTTTGGGCCACTTGGGATGGGTGGGCAGGAGTCGCTGATATTTTTCCAGGGCAGCGGCAGAATTGCCCTGACTGTAAAGCTCTGCCGCTTGCGCCAGCGTGTCGACATCAGAAACTGGTGGCGGTGCCGGAGTCGAATTTTTCGATGGATCCGAAGACTGCGAGAGAAGAAAAGTGGTGGCGGCCAGCCAAAAAAACAGGCTCCTGAAGACGACTCGCGACATCCTTTGACACTCCGCCGAGGCCGGTGGATTGGGGGAAACCGGACCAGGACAGGCGCAGTCTGCCATTTTCTCGGGCCAGCCGCAAGCGGTAAATGATTCCGGTGTTTTCAATGTGATTTAGACTTGGGGTGTGACCGACATGGGGAAAATGCTCGCGTTCCTTGGCCTGATCTTATTGATCGTGGGCGGGGCGCTCATGCTGCTGGGGCGGACCAATCTTCCCGTGGGACGTCTTCCCGGCGACATTCTTTATCGCGGCAAGAACACCACGTTTTATTTTCCGCTGGCGACCTCGATCCTGTTGAGCGTGGTGCTCTCGGTGGTGTTGTATTTGATTGGGCGATTTCGACATTGAGCTGCCGCGTCAAAATCCCCGCTCAGCGGAGCTTGAACGGGACGCCCTTAGGTTTTGGTAAGACTTCTACTGCGGTAAACTTCCTACTATGTCTTCGACTGACCAACTTGGGTTCAGCTTCAAGCCTCCGGAGCGGCGGGTTTGGAAGGTGCGCGATCTGGTGGCGGCTGTGCGGACGCACATCGAGCGCGAGTATGGGGACGCCTGGGTGGAAGGCGAGATCTCGAATTTTCGGGCGCAGGACTCCGGACATCTTTATTTCACTTTGAAGGATGCGAACGCGCAGCTTAGCGCAGTCATGTTCCGTTCGCAGGCGCGGCTGCTGCGGTTTCGTCCTGAGAACGGGATGCAGGTGGTGGTGCGCGGCCGGGTCACGATTTATGAAGAGCGTGGCCAGTTGCAGATTTCCGCCGAATACATTGAGCCGAAAGGCGCGGGCGCGCTGCAGATCGCTTTCGAGCAACTGAAGGCCAAGCTGGAGGCGGAAGGCCTGTTCGATTCCGCCAGCAAGAAACCCATTCCGGCTTTGCCGGTACGAATTGGGATTGTGACGTCTCCGCAAGCTGCGGCGCTGCGCGACATTCTGAACATTCTCCGGCGGCGGCATCACACGGTTAATATTTTGATTTTTCCTGCGATCGTGCAGGGTGAAAGCGCACCGCTCGAAGTGAGCGCCGGAATTGTTTATTTCAACAAGGCAAAGAACGTCGACGTGATTATTGTGGCGCGCGGGGGTGGGTCGGCGGAAGACCTGGCGGCGTTTAATCATGAGGGACTGGCGCGAGCCGTTTTTGCGTCGGAGATTCCGGTGATTTCTGCGATCGGACACGAAACTGACTTCACGATCATTGATTTCGTCGCCGACCTGCGGGCGCCAACACCTTCCGCCGCTGCGGAACTGGTGATCCGGTCGCGGCAGGAAGTTGAGGAGCAGCTCGAAGGACTGCATCATAGGATGGAAAAAGCTGTGCGTTATCACTTGCTGATCGCACGTCAGAATTTGACGGAATTGGCGCAGCATGGAGCATTCCCGCGAATGATGGACTTCATTCGCCGCCGCCAGCAGCGATTGGATGATGTCGTCAACCGATTGGCGCATTCGCAGCGCAGCATTTTCGAGATGCAGCGGCGGCGGTTCGAAACTCTGGCGGCGGCGGTGCGGCACTACGATGCCCGGCGCATCCTGGCAGGCATCGGCAAGGAACTCGATGGGCACATGGCCGCGATGGCTGCGGCAGCACGCGCCATCCTGTTCCAGCGGAGGTCCAATCTTGAGCGGCTCTCCAGCCAACTGGAAGCGCTTTCTCCGCTGGCGATCCTCGAACGTGGCTACGCGTTGGTGTTTGATGCGTCGGGCAAGCTGGTGAAGGACGCGGCCCAGTTGGGTATGGGAGACGAGATATCTGCGACGCTTGCCCGGGGGACGTTTACCGCGACGATCAAAAGCTCGGAGTGAAGAGGTGTAGGGGTCCTTCGACTTCGCAGATGTTCACTTCGTGAACATCTGGCTGCGCTCAGGATGACAAGGACGCAAGAGTTGATCAGCGCGCTGAGACGTAGCAAGCTGCGCCTCTACTGGTTTTTGCCAACCGTTGCGAGTCCTAGATTACAATGGCCTTAACTGTCTGGCATCCTGGATGAAAGGGGCCGTGAGTGATGCACTTCTCAGCGCCGTGGCCGCACTTGTCCGTGATTTCGGTCGTCGACATTGTGCTGGTTGCGATCATCATTTACGAACTTCTGACGCTTATCAAGGGCACGCGGGCGGCGCTCATGCTGGTGGGCGTGGCGGCGGTGGTGCTGGCGTTTTATTTCTCCCGCATCGGGGAGTTGACCACTCTCAACTGGTTGATTAACCGGCTGCTGCCTTATGCGGCGTTCGCCATCATTGTGGTGTTTGCTCCGGAAATTCGGCAGGCGCTGGCGCGACTGGGGCGCCGGGTTGCCTTCAGCCGTACCCAGAGTTCGGAAGCGGACGCCTACGATGACATTGTGCTGGCGGCAAATCTGTTTTCGCAGAACCAGACGGGCGCACTGATCATCATTGAGCGCGAGATCGGGCTGCGAACTTATATCGAGAGCGGCGTGCCGTTGGACGCACATCTTTCCTACGATCTGCTGGCGACAATCTTCCGGCCCAGCGCTCCCTTGCATGATGGCGCCGTGATTGTGCAGAAAGACCGGGTCGCCGCCGCCGCATGCTTTCTGCCGCTTTCCATGAATCCGGTTTTGTCCACGCAGTTGGGGACCCGGCACCGCGCCGGCATTGGCGTGACTGAAGAGACTGACGCGATTGCCGTGATTGTTTCCGAAGAGACTGGGCAGATCAGTCTGGCGATCGCGGGGCACATCGAACGCGATCTTACTGTCGAGCAACTGCGCGAGCGTTTGGGAGGCCTGCTACGACGCTATGTGCCTCCGTCGACTCTGCCCACGGTCATCCATAATGGAGCCGAAAACCGGGAAGACTCTGGCCTGGAAGACTCGCGAGCAGCCCTGAGCCGTAGCGCGGATTCCCGCTCGGAAGCGGGAAGCCATGAGTGATTTCCTTCGACGTGCGGTTTGGAATAATTTCGGGTTGAAGCTGCTCTCGCTTGTGCTCGCGGTCGGCTTGTGGCTGGTGGTGGCGCGCGATCCGGTGGCGGACGTAGCGGTTGAGGTCCCCATTGAGTTCAGCAGTATGCCGCAAGATCTGATGATCAGCTCAGAAACCATTCCGCGAATTCAGATCCGCTTGAGCGGCCCGCAGCGGCTGGTACGCAGGTTGCAACCTTCCGATGTCTATTACAGTCTTGATTTAGGCGCGGTCAAGACCGGTGAGCGCACTTTTGATTTGATCCCGGCGCAAGTCCATAAACCGAGTGGCATACAGGTGGACCAGGTGATTCCCAGCCAGTTTCACGTCGCGTTCGATCTACGTGAGACGCGGCAGGTACCGGTTAAGCCGAAGGTGGTCGGGGCACTGGCTGCGTACCGCACCGAGGTCGAACCTTCGCGAATCATCATCAGCGGGCCACAAGAAAGAGTGTCTGCGGTGGAGTCTGCCACCACGGACCCGGTGGATGTGAGCGGCGTTATGGATCGCATGTCTGTCTTGAGGCATGCTTATGTTTCCGATCCCCTGATCCAGGTTGCCAATCCCGATCCAGTGCGAGTAACGGTTATCATGGAAAAAGCTCCGGCCGCGACCAGCGCGCCTTGAGCGTGCACATCCGTATGGCATCCCAGACCAGACAACTATTCGGTACCGATGGAATTCGCGGCGTGGCCGGCGAATTCCCCCTGACTCAGGAAAGCACTTACCTGATTGGCCGCGCGCTTGGCCATGATTTGATTCGAAATAATCCCAAGGCCAGTGTGGTGATTGGACAGGACACGCGGGAGTCGAGCGGATGGATCGCGGACCGCGTCACGCTCGGCCTGGCCTCGACTGGATGCGAGGTCCATAGCGCCGGTGTGATCACGACGCCCGGCGTTGCCTATCTTGCACGATCACGCAAACATGCTGCGGGGGTGGTCATTTCGGCGTCGCACAATCCCTGGCAGGACAACGGCATCAAGGTTTTTTCCGGGAGTGGCTACAAATTGCCGGATGCCGAGGAACTGGCCATCGAGCAGGAGATTTTTGCATTGCTGCAAAATCCTCAGGCGCATCCTGAGCCACGCGTGAAGTTGCCGCCGTCGTTGCCCGGAGAAGCAAGTTTGCGCAACGCTTACATCGAGTGGCTGCAGACCAACGTGAAGGCCGATTTGAGCCGGTTGCGCGTTCTGGTGGATTGCGCCAATGGAGCGGCCACTGCGGAAGCTCCCGAGTTATTTCGCGCTTGCGGCATTCAAGCAGCGTTCCTCAGTGCCGCTCCGGATGGGAAGAACATCAATGCGGATTGTGGAGCTCTGCATCCGGAAACGGTGGCGAAAGCAATTGCGCAGGAAAAAGGAAAATTCGATCTGGGAGTTACTTTCGACGGCGACGCCGATCGCGCTTTATTCAGCGACGCCAACGGAAGAGTAATCAACGGCGATGCCGTGCTTTTGCTGGCAGCGCGAGATCTGCAATCCCGCGGCAAACTTCCCGGCGCGAGGATTGTGGCGACCACCATGTCGAATATGGGGCTCGAGATCGCGCTGCGAAATTCGGGGATCGAAATGCTGCGCGCCAACGTGGGCGACAAGTATGTACTCGAGGAAATGCTGAAAAGTGGCGCGATCCTGGGCGGGGAACAATCGGGACATATTATTTTTCGTGATGGTGACGCTACGACCGGAGATGGTTTGCTGTCGGCCCTGCGCGTGATGGAAATTATGGCGCGCACCGGGCGAGCGCTGGCAGATCTGATATCTGATCTCAAAGTTTTTCCGCAGACGATCCACAATGTCCGGGTGCGCGAGAAAGTTCCGTTCGCGCAGATCCCCGAAATTCAAAGCGCGATTGAAGCTGCGGAACGGGAGCTTGATGGCAATGGACGCGTGGTGGTGCGTTATTCGGGGACGGAAGCGTTGGCCAGAGTCATGATCGAAGCCGAGACGGTGGAGAAGATGCGGACGCTGGCAGGGAACATCAGCGAGGCAATCAAGCAGGCGCTGGGAACATAGCGTGTGGCGTTCTTACGCAATCTCGCGGCATTCTGGAATCTGATTTTGCTGGTTGCCGTTTTCGGAACTCTCGCCTGGTTTTTCTATGCGGTGTTTCTGCGCAAGATTTTGCGGGTGAGAAGAATCGCCAATGTGCGGGAGCGGCGGTTGCTGCGGGAAGCGGCGCAACGGAAATCGCCCGAGTGACCTCTGGGGCTAAAGCCCGTACATAAGCAAGACCTTTACCGCAGCGCTTAAGCGCTGCGCCACCCAATATCTTAGAAGAGGCGCTACTTTCGAGAGAGCGCATTGCTGTTTCCTGCTTGATAAGCCATCCGCAACAGCGTTCTCTCCGAAAAAGGCACGTACAAAAGAGCCGCCGTCGCCGCGAATGACGATGCAAAGCCTATCTTCGGCGCGAGGAGAAACGGCGCCAGGGCCCACAGCAGGTCAACTGCAAGGACGAAAGGGAAAATCCGCTGGAAGCTCTCGCCCAAGCGTCCGTAATCAAAGGCAGAGGCGGAGAGCAAATAACATCGCAATGGAATCCCCACCAGCGCGGTGACGAGCACGGCCACGGCAACTACAAAGGACCCCCATCCCGGCAGAAACAGGCTGGCAACTGGTTCCACCCGGGACCAGTGGAACAGCGCTTCCAGATAGAACGCCACATACATGATTTGGATCAAGCCAAACAATCCGCGGGTAACTCCGCGATGAGGCAAGGGAAGATCGATTTGCGAACGCATGGCGGCGGCGTTTTCAGCGTGATCCAAGGCTGGTTTCGATTGTGCTGCTGGAGAAGGCGGCGATGAAACCGCTGGCACGGGTTCGACGGTCCCGAGAAATCGATATCCGCGGCGAGCCAGTGTCTCCACATAGCGCGGACTGGAAGCGGAATCACCCAACGCCTCCCGCACTTTATTGATCGCGGTATTCAGGCTGTGATCAAAATCCACAAAGGTGTCGGCCGGCCACAACTTCTGGCGAAGTTCTTCACGCGTGACCACGTCTCCCGTCCGTTCCAATAGGAGCGCGAGGACCTGAAAGGGCTGTTCCTGCAGGCGGACCCGGACGCCGCTCTTGCGCAGTTCTCCAGCCGCTCGATCCACCTCGAAAACTCCGAAGCGGACGATTCGCGGACTGGGGCTGGCATTGGGCATCGATGCTTGGGTCAAGACAGACGAGGCGTAGTTTAGCATTCTGGGCGAATCAGAAAGTGGGGTCGAGAGAGAGCTACAATGTTCTCGTGCCTGCGTCTTCTCCACCACCGCAGCCCGATCCGCCGACGAGTGTGACGCCTCGGTCCGCCAAGTCCCGCAGTCATACGCTAGAGGCCACCGGCTTGTTGATCGTAGCTGTGATCATCCTGATTATCACTCTCGTTCGCTATGGGCGCCACATTGCCTGGAGCGCGCGCTGACCGTGTCATCCGAGCCGCTGCTGATCGTTATCCTGGGCCCCACCGCCAGTGGGAAGACTGCCTTGTCGCTGGCGTTGGCGGAGCGTTTTCGCGGCGAGATCGTGAATTGCGATTCGGTGGCCATGTATCGCGACTTCGAGATCGGCACCGCCAAACCCACGGCCGCCGAGCGTGCCCGGGCCCCGCATCATCTATTCGATTGTGTAGCCCCCACCAATTACATGACCGCCGGCGAATACGCGCGGCTGGCGAGAGAGAAACTTGAGCAGATAAAATCGCGCGGCCATCTCCCCGTTGTTGTGGGTGGCACCGGGCTGTACCTCCGGGCGCTGATCGAGGGTTTGTTCCCCGGCCCGCAACGTTCGGAGGAACTGCGGGTGCGACTCCGCCAGAGCGCGGGGAAACGTCAGGAGTATCTGCATCGCGTGTTACGCCGCCTGGACCCGCAAGCCGCCGCCAAGATCCACTGTAACGATACCCCCAAACTCATTCGTGCCATCGAAGTCTGCCTCGCTTCGCGTGAACAAATGAGCGAACTGTGGAAACAGGGGCGCGATCCGTTGAGCGGTTTCCGCATCCTGCGTCTGGGCCTCGATCCGGAACGGCAGGCTCTTTACGACCGTATCAATCTACGCGCTCAGAAGATGTTCGACTCCGGCCTGGTGGAAGAATCCGAACGCCTGCTGGAAAAATATAGTGATGCGGTTACTCCCCTAAGTTCTCTCGGCTACAAGCAAGCGGTGCAAATGATTCGCGGCGGGATGGATCGCGATGCGGCCGTGCTGGCCGCACAACAAGCGCACCGCAACTATGCCAAGCGCCAGATGACCTGGTTCCGGCGTGAGCCAGGGGTGATTTGGTTCGCGGGCTTTGGCGACGATTCGCTGGTCCAGCAGAAGGCGATTGCCGATGTCGAGATGCATTTGACCGATTAGGTTTTGGGAGGCTGTAGGAAGAGAGGCGACTCGGGCTAGTTCTTACCGGGATTGTCGCTATGCATTTCGTCCAACAATTTGGCCAAAGCTTCGGCACGTTGATCGCTGGTCAATTCCCGGCGCAGTTCCTGTAGCGCCAAAGCGACCACATGGTAGTGGTGAGCCCCCGCGTACTTGGGATCGGCGGTGACGTCGAGCCACAACTTGTGCATGAGCTCCACGTCCTGCGGCCGCATGCGCGGAGTGTGCGGCCCCAGCGGGTATTCGCGGACGCCGCCGTCGGGCAAATGGACTTCGATGGTCAGCCGCGGCCGGGGCTCGGGCAGGCGCTCCCAGGCGTCGCCGGTAAGCTTGGCCTGTTCGTCCGGAGTGAGCTTGTTGGAAAGCCCACAGACAATGCGGCTGGAATCCATGCGCTGCGCCGTCATGATGATGGCTTCGAACACATCGGCGGCGGGGACCACCAGCAGGGAAACCGGCCTGCCTTCCTTTTCCGCCAGCGACACCGCTGCGGTAAAAAGTTCTTGCTCGTAATGGTCGAATATCTCGTTGGCGTCATACACGGTCCGGCCGCTGAAAGAATGCTCGCGATGGTAGAGCCGAGCGGTCATAACCACCACGTCCTGCTTGCCAGTGTCGGTACGGCGCAGGACTTCGCGCAAATAGTAGAGACTCTTGGGGTCGCGCACGGCAACCAGAATATTCCCGGGACGCACTCCCAATTCGTTGCTGCTCATGTCCTGGTTGCCGTACACACGAAATTGGGCCAAGCCTTCGGGCTTGCCGACGCGGGCCTTCGCTACGCGATGTTCGGAGTAGGTGAAAATCCCAAAGAAAATTGCGCTGAAGGTGACGCCGGCGATGGTGGCTTCCGATTTCGTGAAGAGGTTTACCAGCGCGGTGGTAAACAGAACCACGGAAACCACGATGAGGCCCAGCGGTACTTCCCGCCCAAAGAATTTGGGATTGCCGGGGACCCGCCACTCCCGGTTGCCGGGGTCCTTGTAGCGCAGCACGACCACCGCCAACGACATGAAGGCAAAACTCCAGATCACGCCGAAGGCGTAGAGTCCCGCCAAAACGAACACGTTGCCACGGGTAATAATGATGGTGAGCAGTTGCAGGACAACAATCAAATTTATAACGCGATAACTAGTGCCAAAGCGGGGATGCGGTTTCTGGAAAGCCGAAGTCAGCACGCCGTCTTCTGCCATGCGGTTGAGCACGCCATTGGCGCCTACGATCGAGGTGTTTTGAGCGCCGGCAAGGATGAGAACGCCCACCAGCACCACAAAGCCACGGAACGCCAGCCGGGCCCAGGTAGGGCCAGTCAGGAACATGGCAATTCCGCCGATTAGGTTGCCAAAGTATTCTGGCCTGACTTTATCCGGAATAATCATGACCGCGAAGAACGAAACCAGCGAGGTGAAAAGCAGGCTGTACAGGAAAATGACCAGCCCGGTTTTCTCCAGGTTCTTCAGCTTGGGATGCTCGATCTCACGGTTGACCTGAGCCAGGGTCTCTTCGCCGCTCATGGCAAGAACGGAGTGTCCGAAACCGACAAAAACGATGATCATCGTGAGATGACTGATCCAAGTTCCGTTCAGCCAGCCCAACGATTCTTTATTCAACGGTACAACACCCGCGTGCAAAGGGTTGGGCGGCAACTGGATGGGCACGCGAAGGATGGTGATAGCGCACCAAATGATCAGAATCACCACCATGACGGTGGTGATAATCATGATTTGAAGGGCTTTTCCGCTGGATTCGTGAATGCCCTGCGTGTTCTTCCACCAAAAGTAGATGACGATCAGGACGGCGAAGCAGGCGGCAAAACCATTCTCGGGAAAAGTATGGAAGGGATGGCCGATATAACGTGCCATATCCTCCACGAAACCTGCGAGATATTGCCCGGCGGAGACGGCGCTGATGGGACCTGTCAGCACGTAATCGAAGAGCAGGGCTGAGACTGAAATCTTCGCCAGCGTTCCCCCCATGGCCTCTTTGACCACGCGGTATACGCCGCCGCGCACAAACATGCTGCTGGACTCGATATACAGCGCCCGAACGGCATAGCTGAACAGCATGACCGCCAGAATGAACCAGGGGGCGCTCTTGCCGATGACTTTTTCGGCGTCCCCGCCGGCGTAATAGGCGGACGACGCCAGGTCGGCGAGAACAATGGCCGACGCCCGCCAGAAAGAAATGAACGTCAGCATCACCGTAGTGGCGACGAACACCTTTACCGCGGGTCGATTTAAATTGTCGATGGGTGATGACATTCGCGACTAACGCCGGTGGACCAAGCTTTAAAATCTAACACAGAGGGGATGAGTTCCGCTTTGAGGACGGATTAAATCAATTTATGGGAGCCATATAGGTGCGGGTGATGCGATCATGCCAGCACAGTTCGTCCTCGTCGAGGAAGCACCAGGCGTAGCCCAGGCCAAGCGATAGTCCGGAAAGCACGGAGGCCAGGACCCGCCAACGCCGGATTTTGCGCGGAACTGGCTCGCCATCAAACCGGCTTAGCCGGAGCTTGGCCAACTTCAAGCCTGGAGTGGTTCCGGTGTACACCAAAAGCAGGTATTGGTAAACGGCCCAAAACATTCCCGCAAGGCCCACCCATGTGCCCACCGCGCGCGGCAGGGGTGGGACAGTTGCGGTGATCCAAAAGAACAGGAAAGAAAAAGCGCTCAATGCGGACAAAACGACCAGCGCGTCGATCGCCGCAGCAGCCAAGCGTCCTGACATAGGGGCGGATTGCAGCGGCACCTCGAAGCCCAGCCGTCGTTCGGTGGCCGGCTCCTCCACCGGTTCGATGAGAATACCGCCGAGCGCTGGCAGTGGAGGCGCGATCTCGGGCGCTTCCAGAATCCGCGGACGATCGAAAACCGGTTCTGCCAGCTCATCCAATGGACGGGGAGGCATCGCGGCAAACGAGGAGCGGGGGAATTCGAGAATTCGTGCGGTTTCTGGAGGCTGAGGCTGGGGCGTCACATACTCCGGCAGAGGCGGAACGAGATCTGCAACCGGGAGGGCGGAATCGAGGTCAATCGCTTGCCGGCTCGCACTCTGAGGGGTAGTAACATCGCTCGTCGAACGATTGCCAGCTATGGGTTCATAGGCCTCGAATTTCAATTGCAACGAGGGGTAACGGGGTTCTCGCGGGCGGCGACGCGCTCGATACTTATTGACGCGCGCAGCGACTTCATTCCGCCAGGATTCGGGGTCTGATGCTGGGGGCGTGTCATCCTCCACGGGCCTCGCGGTTACCGCCTCCGCTGGCGCAGCCGGGCCTGACTCATTGGCTACGGCGTCGATCTCCTGGTCCGGACTGCGGTCTGGTCCCTGCCCCGCCGGGGATTCTGCGATGGTCAGGCGCGGAGAGGACGAACTCGTTTTTTCGCTGCCTTGACCTGCCTCTGAGTCCAGAACGAAACTTGACTTGGCGGTCCGCGGGGGCTGTTCGAGGCTGGCGGCAAACTGCTGCTCGCTGGCATCCAAGGGGTCAGGATCGATCAGCCGCGCCGAAGGGCAGGCAGTTTCATCGCCGTCGAGTTCGAATTTCGGCTTCATCTCTCGGTTTTAGGTGGAACGGCAGCCGCGAAACAGGATCACGCCGCCCATGCGACGCTTTGCCTCTCGAGCCGACGCCATGCTAAGGTCACGCATACTCCTGAGTGGCATTTCCACCCGGGCAGTTCGTGCGTTTCCGATGACATCCCGCACACGATTCCTTATCACGGCCGCGTTGGTTTGTCATCTGCTACTCGCTCCGTCGTTAGTTACCAGCCAGTTGCCATCATCAAGCCTGCCCAATAGCGCATCGCTGCTGCGATATGAAGACGTCACCTGGAACGCAGTCACGCAGGAACTGGACGGCCCCATGGTCAAGTTGCATCAGAAAGCCGAGATTCACTACGGCACTTACATCCTCTACGCCGACGAGATCACTTACAACCGCGACACCGGGGATTCAACTCTAGATGGCCACGTGGTACTCGACGGCGGACCCAACGATGAGCACATCAAAGCCAACCGCGGAAGTTACAACGTGCGTTCAGAATCCGGGCGCTTCGAAAGCGTCACCGGTACCACTGGATTGCGGCTGAAAGCATCCCGACTCATGCTGACGTCCTCCAATCCATTTGCCTTTACCGGCAAAGTGGTGGTGAAGACCGGCCCCGACCACTACCTGGTTTATGACGGCACAATCACCACCTGCCAGTTGCCCCGGCCGAAATGGCAGTTCTATGCTCGCGAAGTTGAGGTGGAAGTGGGCGGCAATGCCAGGATCTACCGCAGTACGTTCCGCCTGGAAGGAGTTCCGGTCCTGTTTTTTCCCTTTGCCACCCATCCCATACAAAAGCGGCCGCGGCAATCGGGATTTCTGATTCCCAGTGTCGGACACTCTTCGACTAAGGGCTATACCGCGGGAGAATCCGTGTTCTGGGCGATCAATCCCAGCATGGATGCTTTATTGGGCGCGCAGTATTATTCCAAACGTGGTTGGGCCCCGGAAGGCGAGTTCCGCGCGCAGCCTGGCGACTCGTCATTCGTCGACGTCAATTTCTTCAGCGTCCTGGACCGGCTTCAGGGCAAAGACTACCAAGGCGGTGCCGACGTTCGCCTGAGCGCCGAGGGCAACTTCGCTCATCATTTGCGAGCCGTCGCCAACGTCGACTACCTCAGCTCCTATGTTTTTCGTCTTGCCTTCACTGACGCCTTTACCCAGGCGGTGAACTCGGAAGTAAATTCCACTGCGTTCCTGTCCAACGCCACCAACGGCTTTTTCTTCAACGGCTCGACGCAGCGTTACGAGGACTATGAAGGCACAACCAACGGCAATGTCATTTCGATTCTGCACGCCCCCAGCGTTACGACTTCCAGTGTGGACCACGCTCTGTGGCGCTTGCCTTTTTACTGGTCGTATGACGCGGCTGCCGACAGTCTGGAGCGCAGCGATCCCCCGTTTTCCATCGGTAGCGGTAGCAGTGAGGTGATGGAACATTTCTCCACTGGCGGGATCGTGGGACGTTTCGATCTGAATCCAACCCTATCTCTGCCGTTGCATCTGCATGGATGGTCATTTCGTCCGGCATTTTCGCTGCGGGATACGATTTACACCAAGCAGCTGGTGACTTCGATCGTTGGAGGGATCGAAGTGGAGTCGCCGCTCTCCAATGCCATCAATCGCAAGGTGCTGGAGGGCTCGGCCGAGCTTCGCCCTCCGGCCATCGATCGCGTCTTTGACGGCCAGTTTCTGGGGCGCAAATGGAAACACGTGATCGAGCCGCGCCTGACTTACAACTATGTCACTGGGGTGAATAACTTCGCCAGCATTTTACGCTTCGATGAACGCGACATCCTGAGCGACACCAATGAAGTGGAATATTCTGTAGTAAACCGCCTCTACAGCAAACGGGTCGCCGCACAGCCGGACGATTGCAGCCCTGCCGGCATGCCCACGCTTCTAGTGGGCGGAGCACCCGGGCAAAACCGGATTCCCTGGCAGCGCTACGAGCCGACCAACGAAACCGCCTGCCGCGCCCAGCCGCAGGTACGCGAGGTGATTACCTGGGAGCTGGCGCAGAAATATTTCATCGATCCGACTTTCGGCGGGGCGCTGGTTCCGGGGCGACCCAATGTTTTCGCCAGCACGATCGATCTGACCGGCATTTCCTTTCTGACCGAAGCCCGCCGACTTTCGCCTCTCATTTCCCGCCTGCGTGTCCAGACCAGTACCCGGACCGACATCGAGTGGGACGCGGACTATGACTTTAAATCGGGCCACATCAACAACAGCACGGCCCTATTGAACTATCGGATTGGAGAGTTCACGCTGGGTGGCGGCAACGCGTTCTTGCGCGTCCTGAGCGACACTTTGCCTTCCAATCCCACGCCCGTAACCGCAACGTCTTATAACCAGTTCCGGGCCGTGGTTGGTTATGGCCAGCCCAATAAACGTGGCTTCAGCGCGGCTTCGAACGTAGGGTTCGACGGCGGAATCGGCGCACTCCAATACAGTTCGGCCCAAGCGGCCTACAACTGGGATTGCTGCGGGGTGAACGTCGAATACCGGCGCTTCAACCTGGGCTCGGTGCGCGACGAAAATCAGCTCCGCTTTACTTTTGCTCTGGCAAATATTGGGGCCTTCGGAAACTTGCGTCGGCAAGAGCGTTTGTTTTAGCTGGATTGACGCCGCGTTTCGACTCCCGCCGTATTAAGATAAAGGCATGCCGGTCGCCGCCGATCTCGTCTCCAAGCCCCTAGCCTTCAAGCGGGCCGCCTTAAATGACCGGCTGCGTGCCGCGGGCCGCGTCCTGGTGGCGTATTCGGGTGGAGTGGATTCGGCTTTCCTGGCTTGGGCCGCTCACCAAACACTCGGCGATGCCATGCTCGCGGTCATTGCCGATTCGCCCAGCCTGGCCCGCACCCATCTTGCCGATGCGCTGGCTTTTGCCAAGGAACAAGAGATCCCGATTGAGGTCATTGCCACCAGCGAATTAGACCGTCCCGAATACGCGCGCAACGATGCCTCCCGTTGTTTTCATTGCAAGGACGAGCTGTTCTCGGTCATGGAAGACCTCCGCGCAAAGCGGGGTTTCGACATCATCGCGTACGGGGTCAACCTGGACGATCAAGGCGACTTCCGGCCCGGACAGGCTGCGGCCCAGCGCCATCACGTTGCTGCGCCCCTGCTTGATGCCGGACTGACCAAGCTGGAGATTCGGGAGTTGGCCCGCGCCGCCGGTTTGCGCGTCTGGGACAAGCCCGCTTCCGCCTGTCTTTCCTCACGCATCGAGTACGGGCGAACCGTGGATCGCGCCGCACTCCAGATCGTCGAGCAGGGTGAAGACGCTTTACGCTTGCTGGGCTTCCGGCAATTTCGGGTCCGCCATCACGGCGACATTGTGCGCATCGAGATTGCCCCGGAGGAACTGCCGAAGGCCCTAACCGGAGAGATGGCCGCTGAATTCACCCGCATCTTCAAAGCGTTAGGCTTTAAATTTGTGACTCTCGACATGGAAGGCTTCCGCTCCGGGTCCATGAACTCGCTGCTACCGGCGCACCAATTGCTCCGGCCGAGAGAATAATGCCAACCTGCCGCCATATCCGTTGAACCACTCTCGCCTCGCGGCTAGCCTGTTAACTTATGAGATAATTACCTTTGTATTTCAACGTTTAGGCGGTTTCTAAGTGACTCTTTTCCGGTGTTCGATTCTGCTGTTATTGCTGGTGAGCATGGGCTGTTTTGGTCAATCGGCGCCTTCCGCCGAAACCCTGCAACGTGTTGAACGGGAAGTACGGTCCTACTACAACGTTCCGGCTTCGGTGAACATCGTGGTAGGCCCGGTCAAGGCCAGCGAGTTCCCTAATTACGACGGACTCACCATCACTTTCGATGGCGGCGAAAAGAAGCAGACGTTCGAGTTCCTGCTCTCAAAGGACAGCAAGACTCTGATTCGCCTGACCAAGCTGGATCTCAGCAAGGACCCCTACGCTGAAGTGATGAAAAAGATGAACCTCCAGGGACGTCCGATCCGAGGCAATAAGGACGCAAAGGTGGTGGTGGTTAATTTCGATGACTTCGAATGCCCCTTCTGCTCCCGGGTACATCAGACCATTTTCCCGGAATTATTCAAGGAATACGGCGATCGCATCGCCTTCATTTACAAGGACTACCCGCTCGCCGAGATTCACCCTTGGGCGATCCATGCGGCGGTCGACGCCAATTGCCTCGCGTCCCAGAGCAATGACGCCTACTGGGAATTTGCCGACTACATGCATGCCAACCAGGCGGAAGTGAATTCGGAGAAGGGCCGGGAGGAAAAGTTCGCGGCACTGGATCGGATCGCTCTTCAGCAAGGGCAAAAACACAACGTTGACGCGGCCAAACTTCAGTCCTGCATCAAAGCGCAAAACGAGGACGCGGTAAAATCTTCGATGAAAGAAGGCGACGCTCTGGGGGTGGACGCGACTCCGACCCTGTTCATCAACGGACAAGAGGCTGACGGAGCGCTTCCCGCCAGCGAATTTCGCAAGCTATTCGACCATGCTCTGGAGCAGGCCGGGGTAACGCCACCAGCCCACGCCGCTGTGCTGCCCGCGGGATCGTCGGCGTCGAGCAAGTGATAGGCTTCAAAAAGCAGCAAAATATCCCGCCGTCTGGCTTCCTGGGGAGGATTCGTTGAACGCAAAGTCAATCATTCGTTGCAGCCTGGCACTGATTCTAACTTCCCTGCTGGTCGGGTCGATCGCTTGCGGAAAGAACCAGGGCGGAAGCGACGTTGCCGCCGTGGTGGACGGTCACAAGATCTATCTCTCCGACGTGGAAAAGTATTATCAGGAGCAGACCTCGGGCTCCGACCAACAGCCGGTCGGAGAGCAGGCCACCAGCCTGCGGCTCAGTATTCTGCGCGAACTGATTGATAACGAAATCCTGATGCGCCGGGCGGAGAAATTGGGGCTTCTCGCCACCGACGATGAGGTCGACCGCAAACTGAACGAGATCAAATCGCCGTACACGGCGGAACAATTTGCCGCCCGGTTGAAGGAAAAGAACTACACCGCCGACGATTTCAAACGTGAGATTCGCCGCTCCCTGACCATTGAAAAGGTCATGAACAAGGAAGTCACATCCAAGATCAGCATCTCCGATCAGGACGTGACCAACTACTATATCGCGCACAAGTCGCAATTCAATTTCATCGAGCCTCAGTACCACCTGGCGCATATTTTCGTTACTCCCACGCCCAACCCGCAGGCCCGTCAAAACAACAAGGCCCAGAATGAACCTGAGGCCCGCAAGAAAATTGAGATGGTTTTTAATCGCCTGGAGAGCGGCGACGATTTCGGAACCCTGGCCATGAATTATTCAGAAGATGCGGAAAGCGCGGGCAATGGCGGGGACCTGGGCTTCACCCCCGAATCCGGGCTGGCCCGCACCGATCCTGGCACACGTGACGCCGTGCTCAAATTGAAAGTGGGCGAGTATAGCGGCATCATCACGGTCGCCGACCCCCGAAGCAAGCAACTGTTCGGCTTCCAGATCGTGAAGTTGATCTCGAAAGAGCCGGCCGGCCAGCGGGATTTTTCCGATCCCCGGGTACAACAGGCCATTCGCGCTCAGCTACAGGACCATCGCGAACAACTTCTCAAAGCCGCGTACTACGACGTTCTGCACAACCAAGCCAAGGTGGAAAACTATTACGCCGAGAAGGTGCTGGAAAGCAACGGCATGATCAAATAGGAACCGGTTTCCCGCGCCGCCGTGTCACTCAACGATAGCCAAAACGTCGCCAGCATTGACGTTCTTACCCACAACCGCGATAAGCTTCTGCACAACCCCCTTCTTCGGCGATTTGATTTCGTTCTGCATCTTCATGGCTTCCACGATGACGATTCCCTGGCCCACTTCCACAGCCGCATTTTCGCTCACCAGCACGCGAACCACTTTGCCCGGCATGGACGCAACCACTTTCCGGGGACCGCTTTCATCTCCCGCCTTGTTCCGGCGGGCTCCCAATGATCGTGGATCACGGACTTCCACGGCGTAGCCGAGGCGATCCAGCCACAACTGCCAGCCTGCCGCCGTTCGTTCCCGCCTGATCTCGTGCGATTTACCTTCCGCCAACAGCGACAGAACGTCTTTCCCGATGAGCGCCGCATCAACCCGGACGTCCCCGCCATTTAAGCGACATTGCCAGTAGCCTTCCACAGCGGTGAGCTCGAGGTGGAAGCTCCTTCCATCGATCATGATGTCGTAGAGCATTACCGCAAGGCCTCCGTCCGGGCAGCCTGCTTCCAGTTTGAAGACGCGGGGCCCCTGCCATCCGCGTTGCCCCCAGCGACACTCTGCCCGCTGGCGCTGTCGGAAACCGAGGCGACGTCCAGCGCCGCAAACAGAGCAGCGGCGATGGCAGCGAGTTCCGAATTGTCGTGCTTGCGCTCGGCGGGTTTGTCCTTCAGTAATCGATCCAGAAATCCGGTATCGACATCGCCCGCCTGAAAATCCCGATCGCCAAGAATGCGCTGAAAGAGCGAAAGATTGGTCTTGATGCCGCCCACAAAATATTCTTCCAGAGCGCGCGATAGACGGGCTATTGCCTGCGGACGGCTGGCGCCATAGCCGATGAGTTTTGCCAGCAGCGGATCGTAATCAATGGGCACCGTCCAGCCTTCGTAGATGCCGCTGTCATGCCGGATGCCGGGGCCAGCCGGTTCCTGCAGCAACGTAATCTTGCCCGGGCTGGGAAAGTAGTTGTTGTCGGGATCTTCAGCGTAGACGCGGCATTCGATGGCGTGCCCTCGAATCACCACGTCCTCCTGCTCGAAGGGAAGCTTTTCTCCCGTGGCAACACGAATCTGCAAATGGACGAGGTCAAGACCCGTAACCAGTTCTGTCACAGGATGCTCCACTTGCAGCCGCGTATTCATTTCCAGGAAATAAAAGTTCTTCTGCCGGTCAACCAGGAATTCAACCGTGCCTGCATTGCTGTAATGAGCCGCCTTTGCCACCCGGACTGCAACTTCGCCCATGCGCCGCCGCATGTCCGAATCAACGATCGGCGAAGGTGACTCCTCCAACACTTTCTGATGCCGGCGCTGCAGCGAGCACTCGCGTTCGCCGAGGTACACGGTGTTGCCGTGCTCGTCGGCAAATATCTGCACTTCAATGTGGCGGGGATTGACGATGGCTTTCTCCAGGTAGACTTCGCCGTCACCGAACGCCCGCAGGGCCTCGCTTCGGGCCGCTTCCAGCGCTGGCTTAAGTTCTTCCCGTGATTCCACCAGGCGCATGCCTTTGCCACCGCCACCGGCTGCCGCCTTCAGCATTACCGGATAACCGATCTCCGCCGCAACCTGCTCGGCTTGTGCAATCGACTCCAGCCCCTGTGACGTTCCCGGAACGAAGGGCAGACCGGCCTTTTCCATTTCCCGGCGGCCGCGGGTTTTCGAACCCATCATTTCGATGGACGATGCCGAAGGCCCAATAAACTTGATGCCGGAATCGGCACAAGCCTGGGCAAACTTCGCGTTCTCGGAGAGGAAGCCATAGCCAGGATGGATCGCATCTGCGCCGCAGTGTTTCGCTGCTTCAAGAATCCTGGGAATGCTGAGATAAGACTCCGCCGCCGCCGCCGGGCCAATGTGGTAAGCCTCGTCCGCTTTTCGAACGTGCAGAGACGCCCGGTCTGCGTCGGAAAATACGGCTACCGAGACGATTCCCAATTCGCGGCAGGCACGGATTACCCGTACAGCGATTTCTCCCCGATTCGCGATGAGAATTTTCTTAAACATTGCATTAATTAGGAGCGTGACTGAAGCGAACCAAGCTCCGCCAGACGGCTTTCTCGCCCGGCTTCAAATCAAACTGGTAATTTTACTGGAGTTTCGTCCAGAGTCTTCACCTTTCGAGATACCATGGGAATCCCAGTGAACGCATCCGAGAACACGCCCGCGAGCCCAGACAAACCGTCAATCGATCCTTCGCCCGGCATTCCTGCCCTCATGCAGCTTGCCTTACTGGGCGTGATCACTGTCTTGGCAGCGGTTCTCCGTTTTCACGCCCTGGCGGCAAGGACCTTCTGGTTCGACGAAGGCGTGAGCGTCGGAATCGCCCGCCTGGACTGGTACAACTTTGGACGAATCCTGTGGCGGCGCGAAGCCAATATGTCGCTTTATTATCTGCTGCTGCGGGGCTGGCTGCACTTTGGGCAGAGCGAGGCTTTCATTCGCACCCTCTCGGTGCTATTCGCACTCGCTGCGGTTCCGGTGATTTACTTCCTGGGCCGCCGGCTCTTTGGCGCGCGTGCCGGGCTGATCGCGGCGCTTCTGTTGGCGGCGAATGCGTATCATGTCCGCTATTCACAGGAGGCGCGCAGCTACTCTCTAACCGTACTTTTGTGCACATTGTCCAGCTTGTACTTGCTGAAATGTCTGGAACTTCCATCACGCGGCAACCGCCTGTCCTGCGTGCTTTTCAGCGGGGCAGCGGTGTACGCCCATTTTTATTCAGGTTTGTTGATAGTTGCCCAATGGTTGTCACTGCAATTTCTCGACCGGGAATCCATTCCTAAAGAAATTCGCAAGGATTGGCGTTGGATCGCGCTGCTGATTTCTCCCGTCGCCGTTTTCGTGGCCACTACGGGAGCGGGACCCCTCCGCTGGATCCAGCGCCCGGGACTGAGCGACCTCTGGCAACTCGGACTCCGGCTGACGGGAAATGGCGGCGTCCTCCTGTTGCTTGCATACTTGGCCGCCGGCTTGGCTGCAGTTTTTCCGGCGGCAATTCACGAAATCAATGGCCGGATCGGAAAACGAGTTTCGTGGGAAACCTGGCGTTACCGCTTTCTTCTGTTGTGGCTGTTTTTCCCGGTGCTCTTCGTGTTGGCAGTATCCATAGCCCGTCCACTTTTTCTGCCGCGATACTTCATCCTGTGCCTGCCCGCCTTAATTCTGCTGGCGGCCGCGGGTCTTACCAAGATTCGCTCCTCGTGGGTCGTGACTCTGGCCACGCTGGTCTTTGTCGTACTCTCCTTGCAGGGCACGGCGTCCTACTTTCAGCATGACTTCGAGGACGTGCAGCGGGAGAATTGGCGCGCCGCTTCGCAGTACATTCTGGCGAACGCTCAGCCGGGCGACGCCGTCGTTTTCCACATTCCCATGGGCCGCTTGCCCTACGAGTACTACCGCTCACTGCAAGCTGCGGCTTCGTCCGCCGGCCCGGTGGTTTTGTATCCCAGCCATGGCGATCACATTGTCTTCCTGGATTTTGTGGAAAGGCCGTCCTATAGCCAGCTTGCAAAAGAAGTTTCCGCGCATTCGAGAGTATGGCTGGTTTTGTCCCACGTGGAAGGTCCTTCCGGGTCCGATGAAACTTCGATCGCTTTGGCGAACTTGATCGCGGCCGGACATGCTGCCGTTGAGCAACGCGACTTCACTGGGTTGGAAGTGTCGCTCTACATCGCGGATGATTCGAATCACTGAGCCGCCCCGCAGAACAAAAGCCCCTTCCGCGACGCGGAAGAGGCTTCTGTACTTCCAGGAGGAAATATTTACTGATTCGGCTGGTCCATAGTGATGCCCTGCGCCGCAGGAGCCTTCTCCGCTTTGATTTTCTTGACGGCCAGGGCCTTTTCCACCCAATCATCGGCAGTCTTCATGTCCGCGGAACGGGCGCTTTCGTCTCCGCACTGCAGGTCACCCCGGCGGCGGTACAGAAGGTTCATGTAGGCCATGGCATCGTCATAATCCGGCCTTAGCTGCAGGGCTTTATTCAGGCTATCGATGCCGTCTGCCACAATGCCGTCGGTTTTGCTCTTGAGCTCAGGGCAGAGCTTCTTGTCCTTGATGATGTCGTCGTCCACCTTAAGGCCAGTCTTGGACTTGGCTTCGGCGGTTTCCTGATAAGCCTGGGTCCAGTCAATGACGCCGATGGAGTAGTAAGCTTCAGGATCGTTGGGATCCAGTTCGGCCACCTGGTGGTGGAATTGCTTGGCCTCGTCCCATTTCTTCATGTTGAAGTAGAGGGACGCAATTCCCTTGAGACAGGTCAGCTTCTGATCGCGCTTCGGGCTCTCGTCCAGGACCTTTTTGAATTCGTCGATGGCCTGCTGGCCGATACGAGTGTTGTCGGAGGACTCGACTCCGGGAGTGTACTGGTTCGCCAGCGCCGTGGCCAGGTACAGCTGAGCATTCAGCAGCTTGGGATCGAGAGTCGCGGCCTGCTGAAAATGGTCGATTGCCTCTTCGTACTTGCCGTTCCGGTAGGCGGCTACGCCCTTATTCAACTGGTCGCGGGCTTTCAATTTGTCGCATCCAGTCACGGACAACAGCACCAGGCCGATAGCCATGAGTGCCAGCACTCTTACGCTTGATTTCATTGCCTTATAGGTCTCCTGCCATCAGATCACAACCGGAACTAGAAACACAGTGATCCAGGCTGCCGCCCCGTTTACCGCACCAGCTCGGGACAACAGCAGGACTTATTGGCCTGCTTCAATCTTAGCGGTGATTAACCCGACTTTATCTACACCCGAGGCGTGCGCGATGTCAATCACACTGGCTACGTCAGCAAAAGGGACGTTGTCGTCGCCCTTGACGAACATCACCTTTTCCGCGCGCATCTTGAAAATGTCCGTCAGCTTCGTCTGCAGATGGTCCCAAGTCTCATCGTCCTGATTGACCTTTAAGCCCGGGTCCTTGTCCGCACCCCGGTCGATCAACTGCACCACGATGGTACGGTCCGGCGTGTTGTCCTGCTTCTGGTTGGGTGGCGGCGGCTGTGGCACCAGTGCGTCCAACCCTTTGGGAGTCAATGGGGTGATCGCCATGAAAATAATCAGCAGTACCAGCAGCACATCAATAAGCGGGGTCACGTTGATATTTGCGGTTTGGCCTCCCTTGCCGCCGCCCATTGCCATTGCCATATCGATCTCCTCCGACTTACTCGATTCTCTAATAACCCGAACTTATTGCCCGCCGGTGGGTGGCGGTGGCGGAATGGGGGTGGTTGCCGACTTTTTCTGCTCCGTCAGCAGACCCAGTTGATCGACCCCGGCAGCCCGGACATTGTCCACCACATCCACGACATATTTGTACCGGGCCCGCTTATCGGCCCGCAGGTACACCCTCTTGTCCACCCGATTGGCCAGTCGGTCCTTAACCTTTTCCGTCAATGTGTCCAAGCTGACCTGGTCGGTGCCGAAATAAATCTTTCCATCCTGCATGACCACGACCAGCAGCGCATCTTCTTTGTCCGCGTCCGGCATCGCCGACGGATTGTTCACCTGCGCCATGTTCACGTTGACGCCGTGCTGCAGCATAGGCGTGATCACCATAAAAATGACCAGTAGCACCAGCATCACGTCGACCATGGGGGTGACGTTGATGTCGGAGCTGACCTTGGAACCTTCGTTACGGATTGCTAATGCCATAGATCTTATCTCCTGCGCGTCGGACTCCCGCCTTCACTGTGGCGAGGGTCTCGGCGCTGGACTCGTGTCCAGCGCCGAACCAGCAACTCAAAGCCACCAATTCTTCCGTGACAGCTTAGCGGCGCACAGCCCCGCGGCGTTTCAGGAAGTAGTCGATCAGTTCGCTTGACGAGTTGTCCATCTCCACGTCAAACGCTTCTACGCGACCGGTCAGGTAGTTGAACATCATAACCGCCGGGATCGCGACTACCAGTCCGATGGCCGTGGTCACCAGCGCTTCTGAAATACCGCCTGCGACCGCGCCCAGTCCTGTCGTCTTGCTCTTCGACATTTCCTGGAAGGCGTTCAGGATGCCCATCACCGTGCCGAACAAGCCCACGAACGGAGCCGTCGATCCAATGGTGGCCAGACCGCCCAAGCCGCGCTTCAACTCGGCGTGAACGATTGCTTCGGTGCGCTCCAAAGCGCGCTTGGAAGCTTCGATGGTCTCTCCCGGAATTTCGCCGCTTTCCTGGTGAGCCCGGAATTCCATCAGGCCGGCGGTCACCACCTTGGCCAAATGGCTTTTCTTGTTCCGTTCGGCGACCTTGATGGCTTCGTCGATCTTGCCATCGCGCAATGCACCGGCTACGGCGGGAGCGAACGCCCGCGATTGCTTGCGCGCCGCATTGAAGGCCATCCAGCGGTCGATCATCACGCCAATGGACCACCCGGACATAATGAACAGAATGATGACGACCAACCTCGCCACGATCCCCATATGGTGCCACAGGGCCAGGGGATCCCATTGCACGGTCTCCTCCTGGAACATCCAGGTGGCGACTGCGGGTACATGATGAAAAGCTAAAGTTGTCAAATTGGCTACGAGCATGAGTTGCTTCTCCCTCCTCAGAACTTTTTCGAATTGGTGTAAATAATTTTGGCTGCAAAGACTGCTTTAGTGCGCTACAAACGTCCTCATACCGCCGCTTTCATGGTTTAGCCGGCCAGAGTAAAGTTCACTGTAATCGTTGTCTCCACTTCCACCGGTTCACCATTCAGAATGTATGGCTTGTACTTCCACTGCTTGACCGCTTCGAGAGCGGAAGGCACCAGCATGGGATGGCCGCTGATTACATGCAGGTTCTGGATCGAACCATCCTTGCTGATCTCGGCCTGCAATATCACTGATCCGGAAATGCGGGCTTGCTTGGCCAGCGGCGGGTAACTGGGCTGGATGCGGCGGATCAGCAGACCGGAAGTTACGCCCTGTGAAACCCGCACCCGTTGTGCCTGGTGGATCGTAGGAACCACTGCCGCGCTGCTGACAATTCCTCCGATAACGCCGTTCATCGAGCCCCCGGGGACTCCGCCCGGGACTCCGCCTACAACTCCTGCCATTTGCGGCGGGGCTTCTTCTTCCTTCACAATCTCGATTTTCTTGGGAATCTTGGTGGGGGTTCGCAGCTGATCGTTGATCATGTTGGTTTCAATCTTCACCACCTTGATCACGGCTGCGGGCGGTGGCGGCGGGGGTGGCGGCGGAGGGGGCGCGACCAGACCTGTAAGCAACTGCGCTTTGGGAAGAGCTTCCGTAAATAGCAATGGAATCAATACCATGACTCCAACCAATATGATTTCCAGAACAAACGTGAGCGAAGTGGTGAGGCCACGCTTGGTTTTAAGTTTGTTACCCGATTCTATTAGGCTGTCTTCAAACATTAGGCTTCCCTCCTACACGGACCCTACGTCCCTTAGACACCACCTACCGCCCATTTGCTCCCACAATCAGCTGCTAGGTTCTAGCTATTCGCATCTAGCCAAACCGGCTTTGTTTGCTGGCAGATAGTAGCTAGAAGCTGCCTTATTTTCGGCTCCCCACTGCCTTGGCTCCCGCAGCCAGCACCGGCTGCCTTCCCTGGTTTAGACGCCAATCTTGATAAGCCACCAGAATGGGCGCCGCAATGGCGATTGACGAATAGGTCCCGATTAAGATGCCGATGACCAGGGCGAAGGAGAAGCCATTGAGCACTTCGCCGCCAAAAAGATATAAGGCGAGTACCGTAATGAAGGTTAGGCCCGCTGTCAAGATGGTTCGGCTCAAAGTCTGATTAATACTGCGATTGACGATGTCGGAAAGCTTCTCCCGCCGCATCAGTTTGATGTTCTCGCGGATACGGTCAAACACCACAATCGTGTCGTTATTCGAATACCCAATCAAAGTCAGGATGGCAGCAATGACCGTCAAAGAGATTTCCTTGTTGGTCAGTGAAAACGCGCCCACCGTGATGAGGGTATCGTGGAACACGGTAATTACCGCCGCCACACCGTAAATCCATTCAAAGCGGAAGCCCAGATAAATCAGCATTCCGGCCAGCGAGAACCCAATCGCGATCCACGCCTGCTTCTTGAGCTGGCTGCCGACTTGGGGCCCCACGATGCTCACATTTCTCACGCCAAAATTGGAAACATAAAACCCGTCTGGCAATGACGCCAGCACCGCCGGGTCGGCCGCCCCCTTCAAATCATCCAGCGAGCTCAACACGCCGCCTTTGACTTTATCGCGATAGTCCACGATGGCCTGGGCCTGGGCGGTGTAACGCTGATTGGCATCGGTTCCGGCATGCAGCGGGTCCTTCTCCAAGAGATATCCGCCTAAGGTCAGGGAACTGGTGTTGTTCAAGTCCGTCTTGCCCGCGGGGGCATCTTTCTCCATCGTTCCCAAAGCGCTAATGATCGTCTTTTTGCCTTGATCCAGAACCTGCTCGCTGGTTTCCTGGGCGGAAAGGTTGATCAGCACCTCGTCGCCACCGGCCAAACCCAGCCGTTGAATCTTTGCATTGCGCAGGCCCACGCGATCCATGGCTGCGCGAATAGCGTCGTCATTGGGGGCCTGGGCAAACTTGACCTCCACCAGCGTGCCTCCCCGGAACTCAATCCCTAGCGGGATTCCATGCCAGAACAGCATGGAGAACACGCCCGCCACGCTGAAGACAAGGGAAAAGGCAAGAAAGTACCACTTTTTGCCCAGAAAATCTATGTTCGGATTGCGAAAAAATTCCACGCTGCTTACATCCCCTCAGTTTGTTTACTTACCGTTAAACAATTTTTCTGCTAATTGATTATCAAATGCTCAATGCCTCTCCACGTTGCTTCCGGCTCAATATCCAGTCAAAGATCACGCGTGAGACAAAAACTGCGGTGAACAGATTGGCCAGGAGTCCGATGGTGAGCGTTACAGCAAAGCCTTTAACCGGCCCGCTGCCAGCGGCAAACAGGATGGCCGCCGAGACTAGCGTGGTCACGTGCGTATCCACAATCGTCACCCAGGCGTGAGCGAATCCCTGATCGACGGCTGAAGGCGGCGTCTTGCCGTTGCGCAGTTCCTCGCGGATGCGCTCAAAGATCAGAACATTGGAATCTACGCCCATGCCGACCGTCAGGATCACGCCCGCAATTCCAGGCAGCGTGAGGACGGCCCCGAAATAACCCATAAACCCAAGCAGAATAATCAGGTTAAGAATCAGGGCGATGTCCGCGTTGATGCCGGCGCCGTGATAATAAACCAGCATGAAGATCAGCACGGCGACCATGCCGACGATAGCCGCGTCCACACCTGCATGAATGGACTCTGTCCCCAACGACGGGCCGACGGTGAGTTCTTGCAAGTACTTAATGCCTGCGGGCAGCGCGCCGGAATTCAGGATGAGGGCCAGGTCTTTGGCGGCCTGCTCGGTCATATTGCCGCCACTGATGCGTCCGGTGTCGTGGATTTGTTCATGAATATTTGCCACTTCCCGGACCCGGTGGTCGAGCACCACTCCCAACCGATCGCCGACGTGCGAACCAGTGAAAGCAGCGAACTTACGGCCACCTTCGTTGGTCAGCGCAAACGCCACTTCCGGCGCCCCGGTGTTGGCATCACGATCCACGCTCGCGCCATTGGAGCGCAAATCCGCTCCAGCCACGGCCGAGCTCCGCGACACCAGGTAATATACGTCTCCCGCTTCGTCCGCAGTCTGGTTTGTCTCGGCGCGACCTTTCAGCAATATGGCATTTGGAGGCAGCAGACCATTGCTCTTTTGCAATGCCTCCTGCTCATTGGCGAAGGGGCCGTCCAGCACCTGCTTGATTTCCAGCATGGCGGTGGACTGCATGATGTCCTTGACGCGCGCTGGGTCGTCCACGCCCGGCAGTTGCACCAGTATCTGATAGTCTCCCAGCCCGTGTTCTTCGATGGTGGGTTCGCTCACACCGAGGGTATCAATACGGTTGCGAATGGTCTCGATGGCCTGCTGTACTGCCCGGGTCTTCAGGTCGACCAGCGCCTGCGGCTTCATGGCGAGAGTAAAGGTATTCTGCGCGGCGGAAGTCGCGTCGTAGGTGGGAAGACGATCGGTAATGATCGATCGGAGGTCGGAAATCGAATCCGACGGGACGCCCGTAATCACAATTTTGTCGGGAGCGTTCACCGGATCGGGCTTGGTGGCGTCGGCCGAGGGAGGGAACTTATGGACGCGGAATTGTTCTTTGAGCACGTCCAGAGCGCGGTCCGAATCCGAGTTGACGGCGTCATTGACCTGCACTTGCAGAATCAAGTGGGTCCCGCCTTTGAGATCGAGCCCCAGATGAATGCGATTCTGCAGCGCGGCCAGGAGGCCGGCGCGAGACCAGCTGTCCGGCACCCCAATAATGCCGAACACGAATACCAGGAGGGTGGCGACGATAATTCCGAGTTTCCAGCCTAAATTCTTGTTCATGACCTTAAGTTATGAATTCCTGATCCTTAAATAAATCTCCTACTTACTTGCTTGCAGTCTCTTCCCCGCTGTTCACAGATACCACCGACGCGCGGCTGACCTCGATCCGTAAATTATCCGGAGGCACGCGCAGTTGAACGTAGTCATCTTTCAGCGAAATGATAGTGCCGCGCAGCCCGCCGCTGGTGACGACCTTGTCCCCGTTCTTGAGTTCGCTCAACATCTGTTGCCATTTCTTCTGTTTCCGCTGCTGCGGCATGATGAGAAGAAAGTAAAAAATGCCGAAAATGAAGATCAGTGGGGCGAAACCCAGCCAGCTCATGGAACCGCCACCGCCAAGTTGTACCGCCAAAAACTCTTGAACGTTCATGAAAACCTGGAGACCTATTTCCCGCTAAATTTCAGAGCTGCGCCATCTGGGCGCGTCCGGCCCTATCCATGCAAACGCGGGGGCTCTGCGTTGTCAGACCGGAAACTTTACTGCAGGCACGTACGGGGGTCGCAATCTATGGCTATCGCTGAGACCACTGACCAGACAGAAACCGGGCCCCTTTCCCAAGTGCAATAGAATGACGCACCGCTCGCATAGTGTCAAGGTAGAAACTAAGGTTGTGGACGGTGTTTAAGACCTGGGCCAACACCTCATTCGATGCATATAAATGCCGCAAATATGCCCGGGAATAGCGCTGACATACGCGGCAGCCGCAATTCGGGTCTAACGGAGCCTCGTCTCCGGCGTAGCGGGCCTGCTTGATAGAGATCTTTCCTTCCGAGGTAAACAGCAGCCCATGCCGCGCCGCGCGCGTGGGCAGGACGCAATCCATCATGTCGATCCCCAGGTTCGCGTATTCGACGATTTCCTCGGGCGTGCCCACGCCCATGAGATAGCGAGGCTTGTCGGCGGGAAGGTGTTGGATCGTGGCTTCGACCACTTCGCGAGTGAGATGGCGCGGTTCGCCCACGCTCAGACCACCGATGGCATATCCGGGAAATCCAATTTCGATGGTTCGTTCGGCGGATTCTTTTCTGAGCACCAGATCCATGCCGCCTTGCACGATGCCGAAGAGAGCCTGGGTTTGAAGGTTGGGCTGAGAGCCCCATGGCACTTCCTGCTTGTGCTCCTCAAAATATTTCTTGCTACGCTCCGCCCAGCGCAGCGTCAATTCCATTGACTTGCGCATGCGCTCGGCGTCCGCGGGATATTCCGTGCATTCGTCGAACGCCATGATGATGTCCGCGCCGAGGCCAATCTGCGCTTCCATCGCACTTTCGGGACTGAAGAAGTGTGAGGATCCGTCCAGATGCGAGCGGAAGGTCACGCCTTCTTCGCTGACTTTGCGCAATTCGTTCAGGCTGAAAACCTGGAATCCCCCGGAATCGGTGAGAATCGCACGCGGCCACGCCATGAACCGGTGCAGGCCGCCGAGTTTGCGAACTTGCTCGACTCCCGGCCGCAGGTAGAGGTGGTAGGTGTTTCCCAACAGAATCTGGACGCCTAGTTCTTCGAGAATGTCTTGCGGGACGCCTTTGACTGAGGCCAGGGTGCCCACCGGCATGAATACCGGGGTTTCAATCTCGCCATGGGGGGTAGTGAGGCGCCCGCTACGAGCCGGGCCGGCAGTGGCTTGAATTTGAAACTGGATGGACACTGCTGGGATTGTATCGAAATGACGTGATGAGAGGCTTGCAGCGCGGCCAGAAGTTATCACGAATCACGTGGGCGCAGACGCCTCGTCTGCGCCCGAGCTTTAGCTCGTCGGAAAAAGGCTGACGCCTGCCGGGCAGGTGAGGGCACCCGCCCTACGTGAGCTTTGCAGATATCTATGGCGATTTGGTTATGCGGGAGCGGTTTCTAGCTCGGCGGATTGTTCGGCGACAAAGTCTGCCATTTCCAACCGGAGGTTGCCGGGATTGGTGGCGTAGTTCATGCCGGTTTCCATGTCGATGATTCCGGCGCGAATGAATTTCTCGATCTCGCCATCGAAATGCTGCATGCCTTCTTGTTGGCCAACTCGCATCGCATCCAGCAGCGTCTTTCCTTCGCCCTCACCCTTCTCAACGTATTCCCGGGTGCGAAGAGTCGATTTCAAAATCTCGATCGCGGCGATTCGTCCAGTTCCGTCTTTGCGAGGAATCAGCCTTTGCGAAACGATGTAGCGGAAACTCTTGGCCAGGCGATTGCGAATCGTATTCTGCTCGACCATGGGAAAGACACCGACGATGCGCTCGATGGTCTTCGAGGCATCGATGGTGTGTAGCGTAGAGAGCACCAGGTGGCCGGTTTCTGCGGCTTCCATGGCGATTTCAATGGTCTCTTTGTCGCGCATTTCACCGACCATGATGACTTTTGGCGCCTGCCGCAGTGCAGCCCGCAGGGCCAGGGCAAAACTCGGGGTATCGCGGTGAAGTTCGCGCTGATGGATCACGCAATTCCGGTGAATGTGCAGAAACTCGATGGGATCTTCGATGGTCAGAATGTGGTAGGACTGCTCGCGATTTACGCGGTCAATAATGGCCGCCAAGGTGGAGGATTTTCCCGAACCCGTGGGCCCCGTCACCAGCACCACACCGTTGCGAAGATTCACCACCTCCGCCAGTTCGGCAGGCAGATTCAAAGCGGCAAAATCGGGGATCTTGCTGGGAATCACCCGCATCACGATGGCGCAGGTGCCGCGCTGCATGAAAATGTTCACGCGAAATCGCGCCATGCCGGGCAGGCTATAAGACACGTCACAGGACCCCAGCTCCTTGAGGGCCGCGGCGGCATGCTCGCTATTGCCCATCAGGTCAGCGGCAATCTTCTTAATGTCCTCGGACGTGACCGCTCGTGCTACACCAGCTGTAGCCAGCTTTCCGTTGATCTCCACCAGCGGCGGCTTGCCCGGCGAGAAGAACAGATCGCTAATGCTCGGAGAGCTGTTCAGCATGGTGGTGAGCAGGGCGGTGGTGGAAACTGGCGCTGGTGCAGCAGCAGCGGCCACAGCGCCCATAGATAGGGATGGGGCCGGGCCGTTGCCGGCAGGATTCGCAGGAGAAGCCATAGAATAGCGGTCCTTACAAAGCTAGTTAGTGGATCCAGGAAATCAGCGGGACTTCTTGCTCAGTGAAGATTACACGCGGGGCAGACAGGCAAAAAGTTACCGAAGGCATAGGGTAGGGAACTCACAGCAGCTGGCTGGATTGTTAAGGAACCGTTAAAAGGTCGGGCTCTGGGCGACGAATTGGCAAAAGGGCCTTGGGCTCACAGCTGCGGGCTTTTGCTCGCAATCAGATGCCTAATCTTCTCCACAAACTCCGCCGCCGGCATGTCTTCCGTTTTTTCTTGGCCTCTAGTGCGTACGTTCACATTGCCGGCTTCGGCTTCCTTGTCGCCGACTACGAGTAAGAATGGAACCTTCTGCATGGCGTGCTCGCGGATCTTTGCGTTCATCTTTTCGTTGCGGCCGTCGACATGTACCCGCACGCCCGCTTCTTTCAGTTGCGCGGCGACTTTGTTGGCGTAGTCCACGTGACGCTCGGCGATGGGAATCATTACCGCCTGCACTGGCGAGAGCCATACCGGGAAAGCGCCGGCATAGTGCTCGATCAGTACGCCGAAGAAGCGCTCGACTGATCCATACAGGGCTCGGTGCACCATCAGCGGCTGCTTGCGTGAACCGTCTTCCGATACATATTCCAGGTTAAAGCGCTGCGGCAAATTGAAATCAAACTGAACCGTCGAGAGCTGCCAGAGGCGTCCGATCGCGTCCACTAGCTTGACGTCAATCTTTGGGCCATAGAACGCGGCTTCGCCAGGAATGGTTTTATATTCGATGCCCCGCTTCTTTAGTACCGTTTCCAGCAAGCCAGTGGACATGTTCCATTGCTCTTCACTGCCGACGAAATTCTTGCGGTCGTTGGGGTCCCAGGTGGAAAGCTCGACCTGAAATTTGTCAAAACCGAAATCTTTCAATACGTCCAAAGCAAAGTCGATGCAGCTGTTGACCTCGCCCTCAATTTGCTCGGGAGTGCAGAAGATATGAGCGTCGTCCTGGGTGAAGCCACGGACTCGCAATAGGCCGTGCATCACGCCGGAACGCTCGTAGCGGTACACCGTTCCCAACTCGCCCAGCCGCACCGGAAGATCGCGATACGATTTCAGGGAATCTTTGTAGATCAAAATGTGGAACGGGCAATTCATGGGCTTCATGCGGTATTCGGCGTCGTCGAGCTCCATGACGTCGAACATATTTTCCGCGTAATAGCCCTCGTGCCCGGAGGTTTGCCACAACTGCCGCCGCGCCACATGCGGCGTGTACACCAGCGAATACCCGCGCTTGATGTACTCCTCGCGCATCCAGTCTTCCATTTCCTTGCGGATGATGCCGCCCTTGGGATGCCAGAAAATCAGCCCCGGCCCGGCCAGCTCCTGAATGGAAAATAAATCGAGCTGCTGGCCCAGCACGCGATGGTCACGCTTCTTGGTCTCTTCTTGTTGCTTAAGATATTCGTCGAGGTCTTTTTTGGAGTAGAAGGAGGTTCCGTAAATGCGCTGTAGCTGGGGATTCCCTTCTTTCCCTAGCCAATAAGCGCCAGCAATGTTGAACAGCTTGAACGCCTTGATCCTTCCCGTGGACGGAATGTGGGGGCCGCGACAGAAATCCGTAAATTTCCCGGTGCGGTAAATGGAAATCTTTTCATCGGGCTTGGTGAACTGCTCGATGAAATGGCACTTCATGAAGTCGCCGTCTTTTTTGAATTCCTCGAGACCCTGCTCGCGAGGCAGAAATTCGCGCGCATAGGGAAGGTTCTGCTGCACCAATTCCTGCATCTTCTTTTCGAGCTTCTCCAAATCCTCGGGGGTGAACGGAGTTGGACGGTAAAAATCGTAAAAGAATCCGTTCTCGGTCGGTGGACCGTGTCCGAGTTTGGTCTCGGGGAACAGTTCAAGCACGGCAGCTGCCAGCAGGTGTGCCGACGAATGCCGGAAAACTTCCAGCGACTCGGGATCTTTTTCCGTGAGGATGCGAAGATCGGTATCTTTTTCCAGCGGCCGGGTTAAATCGATCAAGCTACCGTCGGCTTTGGCCGCCAATGCGGCATCCGCCAACCGCGAGCCGATGGACTTCGCGATGTCGAGCGCAGTGGTGCCGCTGGGAACTTCTTTAACGCTCCCGTCGGGGAGCTTTACATGAATGCTGTCTGCCATAGGATTGAGGCCGTACTTTGTTGAATCTTTGAGTTTATGGGACGGCGTGGGGAGGGTCAAACCAAGAAAGATTAGAAGAACTTACCTACGGAGACACGGAGGCACGGAGAGTTCTTTGATCTTTAACTGAGAATTTGTCTCCGAATTTTGCTTTTCTCCGTGCCTCTGTGTCTCCGTGGTGAATGAAGTTACGGCGCTACCAGCCGACCTTCTGCCCCTCATTCTGTTCGTCCAGCCACTTCTGCAAGGGCGCAAAGTAGTCGAGGATGGCGCTGGCATCCATCTGGCGCTGGCCGGTCAGGACTTCGAGCGCGTCCGGCCAGGGTTTGCTCTGACCCATCTCCAGCATTTTGTTGAATTTTGCGCCTGCCGCTTTTGATCCAAAGAAGGTGCAGCGGTTCAGCGGGCCGGTGTATCCGGATTCCTTGCAGAGTGCGCGATAGAACTGGAACTCAAGAATATCGGCCAGAAAATAACGCATGTAGGGCACATTGCCCGCAACGTGGTATTTTGCGCCGGGATCGAAGTCGGCTTCGCTGCGTTCGACCGGCGGGGCCACGCCCTGATATTTCCGGCGCAGCTCCCACCAGGCTTTGTTGTAGTCGGCAGGAGAAATTTCGCCGGAGAAAACCTTCCAGCGCCATTGATCGATGAGCAATCCGAAGGGAAGGAAGGCCACTTTGTCGAGCGCCTGCCGCAGCAGGATGGGAATGTCCGCCTCGGCGGGAGGCGTGGTGTTGAGCAACCCGATCTTCCGCAGATATTCGGGCGTGATGGCGAGCGCAATGGTATCGCCGATGGCTTCATGGAAGCCGTCGTTCGCGCCGTTCTGAAAGAGAGTCGGCTGGTTCTTGTAAGCGCGCTGGTAAAAATTGTGCCCGAGTTCGTGGTGAATGGTCACAAAATCGACATCGCGCACCTGAATGCACATCTTGATGCGTACATCGTCTTTGTTATCGATGTCCCAGGCGCTGGCATGGCAGACCACGTCGCGATCCGCGGGTTTGGTGAACAGCGAACGCTCCCAGAAAGTTTGCGGCAGCGGAGCGAAACCCAACGACTTATAGAAATTTTCTCCGTAACCCACCATGCCTTTGGCGTCGAGGTTCTTGGCTTGCAGCAGGGCGGTCAGGTCATATCCGCGACTGTTTTCCGGCAGACCCAGAATGGGGAAAATTCCGCTCCATGCCTGCGCCCAGGGATTGCCCAGCAAATGCGCGGGGATGGGGCCATCGGGCGGGACCACTTGCGGACCATATTTCTGCACCAGGCGGGCGCGAACATAAGTATGCAGCGCCAGATAAAGCGGCCGCACCTGTTCCCAGAGCCGGTCCACTTCGGCGCTGAATTCCTCCGGCGGCATATCGTAGCCGGCACGCCACAAAGCCCCAGTGTCCTTGAATCCTAATTCTCGCGCGCCCTGGTTGGAGAGGTCCACAAAACGCGTATAGCGCTGGCGCATGGGGGCGCCCACTTTGTGCCAGCCGATCCAAACGTCCTTGAGTTCGTCGGGATCACGGCTATCTTCCATGATGCGTTCGATCTTGGTGATATCCAGGCAATCTTCAGGCTTGCGGCAATACTTACCCTTGCCGTAGTCGGATTCGAGCGAGGCTGCGATCTCGCTCATTTCCTTGCGCAAAGCGGGATCTCTGGGAGTGGGCGCGGTAAGCGAGAGTTTGAGCAGCCAAAATTTGCGCGCCAGCTCAGGCGGCATTTGCAGGCCATCGAAATGTTTGGACTCCTCGACCAATCCGGTGGTGACGCCGGCAATCTCGTCGTTGGTATCCGCAGCCAGGGCCTCGGTGTCAGCGGTAATAAAGTTGTCATGCACCCAATTGGCCTGGCTGCCTTTGACGCTGAGCTCGGCCAGGCGCGCCTCCGCCCGCTTCATGAATGCCTCCGCATCCGCGACAGTGGGCTTGCTCGGAGTTTGGGCTTCAAGAACCATGGCAAATGCGAAACACATCAGTGCAATCAGGACCATCTTCATGTGAACTCCCCGGGAGATTATGCATAAAAAAGAAGATGCTGCTATTCAAACGGTTCAAGCTGAAATCAATCGTGGGCGCCCTTCGTAGTATAAATTTTCAAGTGCTTTCTGCACCTTGGCTGACAGCGAATCCATGTCGCGCAGGGTCAGGCCCACTGTCGAAATCGGCTCGCCCACCCGCATCTCTAACGGACGAGGTTTGATGTGGTACGTATCCATGGGCAACACTTCGTAAGTTCCTACCAGCGCCACGGGTACGACATCCACCTGCGCCTTGATGGCCATGAAAAAAGCTCCCGGCAGGAACGGCATGATTTCGCCGTCCGGCGAGCGCCCGCCTTCCGGAAAGATCACCAGCGGCATGCCGCTCTTCAGACTCTTTACTGCAGAACGAATGCTGCCAATCGATCCCGCCGGATTCTGCTGATCGATGCAAATCTGGCCGGAGCGCTTGAGGTGCCAGCCCACAATCGGATAAACCAGCAATTCTTTCTTGAAGACAATGCGGAACTGAAACGGCAGGTTCACATACAGCACTGGAATATCCAGCGCCGAGGCATGGTTCGCCGCATAGACGAGGGGCTTCGAAGTATCGATCTTGTCCAGCCCGGTTACCGTCACGGGCGAGAGGATCGTCGTCATGATCAGATTCGACCAGAAGCGCGCAAAGCTGTGCAGGATGCGGGTCTTCTCACCGAACAACGAAACCGGAATGGAAATAATTCCAAGAACAACCGTGACCAGCCAGATCAGCGGATCGAAAATAAAGTAGGACCGCAGGCGGCTGCCCCAACCGTACTTTTTGGTGGGCGCCGGTGCGGGCACGGCAATTTCGGTTTGTTCCCCGATAGATGCGTTCACTTCATGCATAAAACCGCTAAACCTCTATTCCCAGCGCCCGCATGGCCTCTCCTACAATGTATATCGAGCCAGTGACAACCACCACGCCATTTGGGCCTGCCGCGGCATGCGCTCTCTCCAACGCTGTAGGCACATCCGGTGCATTCTCCATCTCCATTGAGATGCGCACCGCTGCCGCTCGGATTTCTTCTGCCGTGGCCGATCGCGGGTTGTCCGCCTCCGTCGCAATCACCCGCTCCGCCAGCGGGAACAGGATCTCGGCGATTTCCGCGATGGCTTTGTCGCGCATGGCGCCGAAAACAAATATCAGTCGTCGGTCTTCATAGGCAGTTGAAAGTGTCGAGCGCAATGCCCAGGCTCCGGCGGAATTGTGGGCCACATCTAGCACGTACTCTGGAGAGCCGTCGCGGGCGGGAATGACCTGGAATCGCCCCAGCCAGCGCGTACCACGGATGCCGCGCTCGGTGGATTCGGCCGAAACCGGAAATCCCAGTTTGCTCAATTCCTCGGCTGCCGCCAGTGCCAGAGCAATGTTCCGGAGTTGATGCCGCCCCACCAGCGGCGTTTCAACCGTAATTTCTTTCCCCAGGAACGCCATGGGATAACGGGCAACGGGCCGGTTCTCGTTTCTGCCAAAATACTGCTCACTCGCGGGTGAAACCGGCGGCACATAGGAGACGGCACTGACTCCTCTCGCGCCCAATTCCAAGATCGTATTTCCAATCACGTCATTCGCCTGGGGCTGCTGCGGTAGCGTAACCACGATCCCTCCCGGGCGAATGATGCCGGCCTTCTCGCGCGCGATTTCGGTCACGGTATCGCCCAGGAATTTCTGGTGATCGAGCGAGATGTCGGTGATGACACTTACTCGAGGCTCAATCACATTGGTCGCATCCAACCGCCCGCCCATCCCGACTTCGAGCACCGCAATTTCGACTTTCTTTTGCGCGAAATATTCAAAAGCCATCGCGGTGAGCATCTCGAAAAAGCTGGGATGCCATGGCAATTCGCCTTCACTCACCAGCCGTTCGGCAGTTCGATCCACCACATCGTGGAGCAACGCGAACGCGTCGTCGCCGATCGCCTCGCCGTTGATTCGGATGCGCTCGTTGATCCGCACCAGATGCGGCGAGGTGTATAGCCCGGTGCGCAAACCGGATGCCTGAAGGATGGAAGCAAGAGTCGCCGCAGTTGATCCCTTGCCATTCGTTCCTGCGATCAGCACCCCGGGAAATCGCCGCTCAGGATTATTCAGAGCGCCGAGCAGCACCCGCATGTGCGCCAGGTCAAACTTCTGCGACGGCGTCTGGGTCAGTTCATAGCCCAGCGCGTACATGCGCGAGATGGCGGTTTGGTAGGACAAGGTCGGGCTTTCAGCTCTCTGCTATCAGCTTAAGATTATCAGTTTGCGCTTGGGACGAAGAACTCGCCACGAGCTCACATTGAATGAGCAAATAACCATTCCAAATGGAAGGAGGAAGGGTTCAAGCTGAAGGCTGAGAGCTAACAGCCAGCCGCTAGGCTGCTGACGGCTTCATAAAGTCGAGCGCCCTGGAGACATAGGCCTTCATCTCTTTGCGATGCACCACTGCGTCCAGCATGCCGTGTTCCAGCAGAAATTCGCTGCGTTGAAAGCCTTGTGGCAACTTCTGGCGAATGGTCTGCTCAATCACGCGTGGCCCGGCGAATCCGATCAAGGCTCCGGGCTCGGCAATGTTCAGATCGCCCAGCATCGCAAAGGAGGCAGTAACCCCGCCGGTCGTAGGATCGGTAAGTACCGAAATATAGGGCACTTTCGCTTCATCCAAACGTGCCAGCGCCGCCGAAATCTTCGCCAGCTGCATCAGGCTGACCACGCCTTCCATCATGCGCGCCCCACCCGACGCGGAAACAATTACCACCGGAGTCTTGCTTTCGGTTGCCTGTTCGATCGCCCTGGTGATGGCCTCGCCGACCACGGCGCCCATGCTTCCGCCGATGAATGCATATTCCATGGCACTGACGATCACCGGACGGCCGTTCATTTTGCCACGGGCATTGATGATGGCATCGTTCAAGCCAGTGTCCTCTTGTGCCTGCTTAAGCCGCGAAGAGTAGGCCTTGAGGTCCACGAATTTCAGCGGGTCGGTGGAAACCAGGTTGGCGTCGAACACTTCGTATTGGTTGTCGTCGAGAAGCTGGGCCAGTCGCGTTCGGGCATCGATACGGAAGTGCTTGTCGCACTTGGGACAAACGTTCAGGTTGTCTTCGATGTCCTTTTTCCAGATAATCTGGCGACAGCCTTCACACTTGATCCACAGCCCTTCGGTGCGGACTTTCTTCTCGCCCGAGTTTTCTAGTTCGCCGGATTCTCGTTTAAACCAGGTCATAAGAACAGTCGTTAGTCGGCCATTGGCTTCTAGCTTTTAGCCGGTCGCGCTATGCGAAACCGCAAGCTCCCGTAATGTTTTGGCCAACAGCTAAAAGCGAAAAGCCGAAAGCGCCTTTCAGTATTCAATTCCCCGCTGCGCCATCACGCCTTTTTCATAGGCATGCTTCACCTGGCGCATTTCGGTCACGGTGTCCGCCAGTTCGACGATTGCCGGATGAGCGTTCCGACCCGTCAAGATAACATGCACCATCTCCGGCCGCTTCTTTAGCCCTTCGGCCACCTTTAACGGATCGAGCATCCCGTAGGTGATGGCATAGTTAATTTCATCAAGGATGACCAAATCCCACTCGCCGGACTGAATTGCCTTTTCACCCTCGGCCCAGGCCTCCTCGACCATCCGCACATCTTCGGGATCAGGCTTTTCTGCCCCGACCTTCACGAAGCCGCGACCCATCTGTTTCATCACGAACTTATCGCCAAAAGCCTTGACCGCATCCAGTTCGCCGTAGTGCCAAGACCCTTTCAGAAACTGCAGCATCAGCACGCGCATGCCCTGACCGACGGCGCGCAAGGCTGTCCCCATGGCGGCCGTGGTCTTGCCCTTGCCAGGGCCGGTATTCACGATGATCAGTCCACGACGGACGTCCTGCATAGTCGAATCTTTGATTCTACCTGTTTTGGGAAGATTGGGCGCGCGGGATGCTGCAAGGTATTGAAGCTGAAGGAGTTTGCTCCTAACTTAACTGTCATCCTGAGCGCAGCATAATCATTCGCGAAGCGAAAGATTATGCGGAGTCGAAGGACCCATATCGCATTTGGGAAGGGCGGGGAGGGCTACAAACTCTTACGGCATTTCAAGTACTTGCTGGCCGTTGGTCTTCTGATCGCCAATGGGCTTTTCATCGCCCAGCAGGCGCGCGGCAATGCGCAGGGCATTGATTTCGTTCTTCACTCGCGACAATTCCAACTCTTTGGTGCGGAGAACTTCTTGGGGATTTTTCATGGCGGTGCTCCTCGTGTCTGTGACGAATCTAGACTGCGCCACCGGATTGGAAAACATCACGAAAGTACACGCCTGATTTCCTTACAACCTCAGTGCCCCAGATGGTACGGATGGCCCTTCAGGATGGTGAACCCGCGATAAATCTGCTCCAGAAGCACCACTCGGGCCAATTCGTGGGCCAGGGTCATTTTGCCCAGCGAAAGCACCAGCGTGGCCGACTGTCGTGCTTGCTCAGAGAATCCGTTCGCCGGGCCGATCGCGAACAGCAGGGGCAGCGGATTGCGGTCCTGATGGTCGCCAAGCAACTTGGCCAGTTCCTCGGAGGAAAGCTGCTTGCCTTTGCTATCCAGCAGGACAAGAACATGTCTTGTGGGACGCGCTTCCGCGGCAGATAGCTTCAGGAGTGCGGCTTCATCTTTTAATGTCACGCCGTCGGTCTCGGCGTAATGCGACAGGCGCTTCAGATATTCGTCGGTCAAGACCTGAATGGCGGGAGACTTGGTCTTACCGATCCATGCAACCTTGATTTTCACAATCGGATTTAACCACAGAGAGCACAGAGGAACACAGGGGATTTAGGGGATTTAGGGATTTAGGGGATTTAGGGGATTTCGGGGAAGCTCTGGTAAAGCATTCTTGAGGTGAACTTGGGAAGGGCACGGCTTCAGCCGTGCCGATATGCTCTGGATTACGCACGCGCTTTGGCGCCTGAGGTTCAGGCTAGGCCCGCTTCTTCTTCGCCGTACCCACAACAGTGCGCTTCCGGATCGCCTTCAGTTCCCCCGGCTCCAGCCGCTTGGCGGTCTTCCATAGCCGCTCCAGATCATAATACTTGCGGGCTTTTTCGGTAAAAATATGCACCACAAAATTCAGATAATCCAGCAGCACCCATTCCGCCTGCTTGTACCCTTCTTTATTGACAGGGCGGTGCCCAGCAGCCTCCAGCCGGTCTTCAACTTCGTCGGCAATCGATTGGATCTGCTTGGCATTGGTGCCGCTGCACACCACAAAGTAATCGGTGAACGCCCCCGATTCCTGATCCAATTCAAGGATGGTGATTTCTTCCGCCTTTTTGTCCTGGCAGGCAGCAATGGCTTCGGAAACTTGTTTCTTGAGGTCGGTAGATTGTTTTTTCAGGTCAGCTTTTTTCTTGCGGTCTGTAGGTTTAATCATGCGTGATTGGTCATTCCGTTCTCTTCCATTGTAATTGATAGTCGCTGTGCGCATCACCGCGCTGCGTCTTGGGGTGGAGCAGCGCTTCCAGCGCTGCGTTAATGGGCGGCCTGTAGACGGCTTTAGCCGCTGCGGTACGTACCTCGAGGCTGAAGCCCGTCTATCAGATTCGCCAGCCCGACGCAGGCCTGGGAAGGCCTGCTCCAGCCAAAATCGAACCACGTCCGGGCACAGGCAAGAGAGGAATGCTTGATTCCCAGCGCCCAGCACCTAAACCCTAGCGCCTGCCATACAACTCCATCTTCTTGATATACGCCGCGACTGCGGGATCGAGCAGCCTTCCCACGGATTTCTTCGCGGCCACTGCTTCCCGGATCGCAGTCGCGGAAATGTTCTGATTCACGTCTCCCAGCATGTGCAAGGTCACCCCACTCAGAACCAGATCCCCAGTGGCGGCTTGCTTGGCGAAAGGTTTCATGACAGCCACCTTGGGACGCAGGCTCGCAGGCAGGGAGTTGGCCACGTCGGCGAGAAAATATCCTGGACGGCTGGCCACGATGAATTCGCATTCGCGGAACAGGGCCTCCGGCTCATGCCATTGGGCAATGTCCTTGAAGGCGTCGATGCCAATCAGAAAAAAAATCCGGTCACTCTTCTTCAGTGTCGACTTCAACCGTCGCAAAGTGTCGACGCTGTAATTCGCGGTGAGTTTCGTGTCAGCCTGTTTTCCTTTGCTCACTGCAGCAATCGCACCCGCTTCAGGAGCTTCCAGTAGCGACGGCAGAAATGCCTTCTCGCCCATCGTCGCCAGCACTACCATCGCAAAGCGGTGAAAGTAGGATGCCATCGGTTGCCGCTTATGGGGCGGAACATTGGCAGGAACAAAGTGAATCTCGCCAAGTTGAAAGTGTTCCTGGGCTGCCCGCGCCAGCGCCAGATGTCCGTTGTGGATGGGATCGAAGGTCCCGCCGAAGAGGCCGATGTTCATGTTGTTATCTTGAGCTTCTCACTCTGAGATTTCACCTGTAACTACACGCTAAATGCCAACTTTCGCACGCGAAAAAATCACTAACCGGCTTGTCCTCATGGACATCGTTCAAGTGCCCTATCCGGTGACCCACGATGAACTCCCGTAACTCGCGCCATTCCCGTTTTGGAACTAAATTCGATTTGTATGCGAGCGAAGCTCCCCCTTCTCCGCAAACGCTATATTCCCCCGGCTCGGGCCCCAATCCTCCGGTACGGGGTCGCCGTTCTCAGCATTACCCTGGCCCTGATCCCCGCCTTCCTGCTCTCTGACGTCGTCGAAAGCCGGCTGGTGGTCTTTTCCGTCGCCATCATGGTCAGCGCCTGGTACGGCGGCTGGAAACCTGGCCTGGTGGCCACTTCTTTTGCTCTGACCGTCAGCGCTTATTTTTCATTCAGCGGAGCTACGACCCATGCCGATTATCGCAAAGCCATCATACATCTGACGTTATTTGTGTTCGTGGCCCTGCTGATTTGTTCGTTTAACGCCGCGCTCCGCTCTGCGCAAGAAGGACTGCGGCGCTCGGAAGTAAACTTCCGCTCGCTGGTGACCAACGCTCCCTACGGAATCTGCCGCTGCGATTCCGGCGGCATTCTGCTTGATGTCAATCCCGCGATGATTGCCATGCTGGGCCAAACTTCCGCCCGGGAACTGGTAGGCCGCGATCTGGCGACTCTATACGCAGACACCCAGCAGTGGTTCACGGTCGCCGACAACCTGCGTTCCTTGCAGTCTTTCAACGGACTGGCCGCGGAATGGATCCGCAAGGACGGCAGCTACATGAGCGCCCGCCTTTCCGGACGCACCATTCGCGGCGAGCGCAATCGCATTTTCTTCGAACTGTTTGCCGAGGACGTCACCGAGCATCGTGCTCTCGAGCAGCAGCTTCGCCAGTCCCAAAAAATGGAAGCGGTCGGCCGGCTCGCCGGTGGGATTGCCCACGATTTCAATAATCTGCTGATGGTGATTTCCGGCTATTGCGAATTCCTTCTGGACCGCGTCGGCTCGAACCCTGAGCTGCGCGGACCGGCGCAGGAGATCGCCAATGCCGCGAACCGTGCCACCGCGCTCACTCGTCAGCTGCTGGCATTCAGCCGAAAGCAGATGCTCGCCCCCAAGATTCTCGACTTGAACGGTGTAGTCAAGGAAAACCTCAAGCTGCTCGACCGCCTGATCGGCGAAGACATCGACATGGTGATGGTTCCCGGCGCCGATCTAGGCGCGGTCAAAGCCGATCCTGGACAGGTCGAGCAAGTCATCATGAACCTGGCGGTCAACGCGCGGGATGCCATGCCCCACGGCGGCAAGCTCACGCTTGAGACTTCCAACGTCACGCTCGACGAAACCTACGCCCGCTTCCACCCTCCGGCACAACCGGGTGAGTACGTGATGATCGCCATCAGCGACACCGGCTTGGGCATGGACGCCGACACTCAGACCCACATCTTCGAGCCGTTCTACACAACTAAGGGGCTCAAAGGAACAGGCCTCGGACTCTCGACCGTGTACGGCATCATCAAGCAGAGCGGCGGCTTCATCTACGTTTACAGCGAGCAAGGAAAAGGCACCACGTTCAAGATTTATCTGCCACGCGTGACCGCCGCCGGAGAAACCGTCTCCGCTCAGCTGCCGGTTCCGGTGATGCAGGGCGAGCGCGGGAAGGAAACCATCCTGGTGGTTGAAGACGAAACCAATTTGCGCCGCCTTGCCCGGCAATTCTTAGAGAAGCAGGGATACACGGTGCTAGAGGCAGCGGATGGACCCGCCGCCACCAAAGTTTCGGCGCTCTACCCTGGGCCCATCCATCTTCTGCTCACCGACGTCATCATGCCCGGGATGAACGGGCGCGAACTTGCCAACCAGCTTTCTCGCGTGCGGCCCGAGATGAAGGTGCTTTATATGTCTGGCTATACCGAGAATGCAATCGGCCACAACGGCACGCTGGACGCGGGCATCACCCTGCTCCAGAAGCCCTTTTCCCTCCCGGCACTGCAAGCCAAGGTGCGGGAGGTCATTGATACTCCACTCCCCCAAGAGGTCGCTATGTCTGCACGTTTAGCAACACAATCCCGCTTTGGCCGCGTGCGGGAGACCCTATCGTCTCCCTTCCGCGCCCAACGATTCAACCTTCATCTGCCGTTGAAATATCGCCCACTCGGCGAAGACGGCTGGCGCAGCGGCACCACCGAAAACATCAGTCGCTCGGGAATGCTATTTCGCGCGGAAGAATCCTTGCCGGAAAACGTTCAACTGGAAATCAACCTCGTATTACCGGCAGAAATTGCAGGATTGTCGGCAGCCGAGGTCGTCTGCCGCGGCGAAGTCGTCCGTTCGATGCAAAGCGAGAAATCAACCATCGGCCCGGCGCTGGCGGCCAAGATCATTCAATATCACTTCCAGCACGGCGCGCACGTGCCGGAGGCGTAAGCGCGGTCGTTGGTCGTGCGTCGTTGGTCGTTGGCAATAGCCAAAGAAGAAAGCGTCCAATTTAACGGACGCCTCTTCTCTTTCACAATCCAAACCATCTTGTCATCCTGAGCGCAACATAACCGTTCGCGAAGCGAATGGTTATGCGGAGTCGAAGGACCCCTGCATTTCCTCCGCGCTCCCTGCGGTCAAAGCTCTTCCTGACCGCTGACGGCCGACTCCTGAAGGCTCGCCTTCACCTCTTCCACCTTCGCCGCCATGGCAAACTTCAATTCCTCAATCCCCTTACCCGTCACTGCCGAAAGCGCAAAAAGCTCCAGCTTCTTTTTCTTGGCGTAGCGCTTCAGCTTGGCCAACTTGTCTTTGTTAGCGACATCGATTTTGGTCGCCACCAAAATCATCGGCTTTTGGTCGAGCCCCGCGCCAAAACTAGCTAGCTCCCCCATAATCACTTCCGCATCCTTGGCAGGATCCGGGCGGCCACTCGCATCCGACACATCCACCAGATGGACCAATAGTCGCGTGCGCTCAATATGCCGTAGAAACTGAATGCCAAGACCGGCCCCTGTGTGAGCCCCTTCGATCAGCCCCGGGATGTCGGCCACCACAAAGCTGCGCCCGTCTTTTTCGTCTCCAACAACGACGACGCCGAGATTCGGCTGCAGAGTAGTAAAAGGATAATCAGCAATCTTCGGTTTCGCCGCTGAGATGCGCGAGATCAAAGTCGATTTCCCAGCATTGGGATATCCCACCAGCCCCACATCGGCTAGCAGCTTCAGTTCCAGCCGGAAAGTCCGCTCTTCCCCCGGACGCCCGTCTTCGTGCTCTCGCGGCGCCTGATGCGTGGAGGTAGCAAACTGAGCATTCCCTCGTCCGCCGCGTCCGCCCTTGGCGACCACGACGCTCTCATCGGGACGGGAAAAGTCGTGTACCTTCTCGCCTGTATCGAAGTCATACACAATCGTTCCCACCGGAACCTTGAGCAAGACGTCCTTGCCCATTTTCCCGGTGCAGTTCGAGCCCATCCCATGCTGCCCGCGCTGGCCCTTGTACTCAGGATTAAAGCGAAAGTGGACCAGCGTATTGTGCCGCTCGCTGGACTCCATGACGACATCCCCGCCATCGCCGCCGTCCCCACCGGACGGCCCGCCACGGGGCTCAAATGCCTCGCGCCGGAAGGCAACGCACCCGTTGCCGCCGTCCCCGGCTTTGACCCGAATTTTGGCCTCATCGATAAACATAAAAGCCGTCGTTCGTCCTTGGTCGTTGGCTAAGGGCCCTTGATCTTGCGAACGACCAACGACGCGCGACCAACGACCAAAAAAAAGCCTCGGCCCGAAGGCGAGGCTGCAAGGTTGATGATCATGTGGCGCGGGCGCCCCCGCCCGCGATGCAGTGTCTCAAAAGCCGGGCTACTTCGCGACGAGCGGCTCCACCATCACAAACTTGCCCATGCCGCCCTTATCCAGAAACTTGATACGGCCGGTAATCTTGGCAAACAAGGTGTCGTCCTTGCCGCGACCGACATTGAGTCCAGGCTTTACCCGCGTGCCCCGCTGCCGCACGATGATCGTGCCGCCGGGAACAATCTGTCCACCGAACGCCTTGAAGCCAAGTCTCTGCGCGTTGGAATCGCGCCCGTTTCGTGAAGTACCCTGACCTTTTTTATGTGCCATGCCTATTCCTCAATCCAAAAATTCTATGTCATCCTGAGCGTAATAAGTTTGGGCGCTCCGCGACCAAACTTATGGAGTCGAAGGACCCCTACCCCCATCACTACTTTTTCTTCTTCGGTGCTGCCTTCTTAGGCGCAGCCTTCTTAGCTACGGCCTTCTTCTTGGCAGGTGCCACATGAGTCTTCACCTTGACCTCAACGTGCTCCACTTCCACCGGCGCAACCTTCTTCACCTTGGGTTCTTTCTTGGGAAGGTCAGGCGCCCTGAAACTCTGCCCATCGAACGCGATCTCGGTGATGCGCACAGCAGTGAACGCCTGCCGATGTCCACGCAGCTTCTTGTACTGCTTTTTGCGCTTGTAATGGAAGACGAGAATTTTCTTGGCACGTCCCTGCTCGACGACCTGTCCGCTCACGTGCGCTCCGGACTGCGGCAGGCCAATCTGGCCATCGCCGCCGGAAACCGCCAGCACATCGCTGAACTCGACTTTACCGTCTGTATCGGCCTGGGTTTCCAGGCGAACCACATCTCCGGGCGCCACTCGGTACTGCTTTCCACCGGCGCGGATGACCGCGTACATACCTATGCCTCCATCAAAACGCATCCCGTCGCATACCGACGCGATCGTAGGAACTGCTGATTGTCCGTGCTTGCTGCTTTCCGCGTCGGCGCTCTCGGCAACGAATGCGGACGGCCCCAGAACAGGACCGCGCGTACAGGCAAACTCCACTATTCTAGCGTGTGCTGTGGAAAACCGTCAAACGAATGCTGGAAACGGTAGTGTCTGAAGACACTACCCTGGAAACTCGGCCGTGGATTTACGCGGATTGCACGGATATTTCACAAATTGCTTCGTTTTATCCACGAATATCCGCGTAGATCCGTGGCTTGTTTTCTTTGTGCTTTCCGTGTTCCTGTGCGACAATTCATCCCCGAATCGGAGGAAACCCAATGCTGAAGCGCGTTCTCACCCTGTTGACCCTAGTCGTCGCCATCACTCTTTCCAGCTTTGCCACGACCAAGAAATCGGCCAAAACCGCTGCTGGCCCAGTCCCGGACAAAGCCTACGTGCAGAAAATATGGGACGGTTGGGCCACGCTCGATCCTTCCAAGGTCGCCGAGTATTATGCCGCCGGGCCGCACACTTTCTTCGACATCGCACCCCTGAAATACGATAGCTGGGATGAATACCAGAAAGGTGTCGTCGCCGTGGTCGCTGATTATAAGACTGCCGCTTTCATGGTCAATGACGATATCCAGTTTCATCCCGCCGGGGACTATGTCTGGGGCAGCGCGACCGTCAAGTCGGACATGACTCATAAGAGCGGCAAGCGCGACCTCGCCACCTTCCGCTGGACATTCGTCTTCGAAAAGCAGGACGGCAAATGGCTCATCGTGCATGAGCACATCTCCGAGCCGCTGCAATAAATATGCTCACGTACGGACAGCCGCCTCGGCTGTCCCTTCTCTGCTAACATGTTGCGGCATGCCCGATCCCCCATCCATACTGGGGCAAACTGTCTCGCACTACCGCATCCTGAGCAAGCTCGGCGGTGGTGGGATGGGTGTGGTTTACAAAGCCGAAGACACGCAACTCGGCCGTTTTGTCGCTCTCAAGTTTTTACCCGATGAGTTTGCCCAGGATCCTCAGGCGCTTGAGCGCTTCCGCCGCGAAGCGCGCGCTGCATCTGCTCTGAACCATCCCAACATTTGCACCATTCACGAAATCGGCGAACACGAGGGACGGCCTTTCATCGTAATGGAATATCTGGACGGCCGGACTCTCCGCGAACTGATCTTCGGCCGCGCGCTCGAAACCGACCGCCTGCTCGACATCGGCATGGAAGTCGCCGACGCCCTTGATGCCGCCCACGGCAAAGGCATTGTGCATCGCGACATCAAGCCGGCCAATTTATTTGTTACCGATCGAGGACACGCCAAGATCCTCGATTTCGGCCTGGCCAAGATCGGCCCGGTAGCCGGCGCGAATTCAGGCGCCGCCCGCACAGTGACGGACGAGCATCTCACCAGCCCCGGCAGCGCGTTAGGCACGCTCGCTTACATGTCTCCCGAACAGGCCCTCGGCAAAGACCTCGATGCCCGTACCGATCTATTTTCTTTCGGCGCGGTTCTGTACGAGATGGCCACCGGCGGCCTTCCATTTCGCGGCAACACCACCGCCGCGCTATTCAATGCCATCCTGAATAAAGTGCCCGCCGCACCCTTGCGTCTCAACCCGGAGATTCCTGCCGAGTTGGAACGCATCATTCAGAAGGCGCTTGAGAAAGATTGCGAAGTCCGCTATCAGAGCGCCGCGGAATTGCGCGCCGATTTGAAACGCCTCAAACGGGACACCACATCTGGAAAGATCGACCCCGCGACCGTTCCAGCGCATCCTCATAAGTCACGCTGGCTCTGGATGGCCGCAGGACTGTCGGTGATCGCCGTTCTGGCAATCGTATTTTTCTGGCTGAATTCTGCGCCACCACCACCCAGAGTGCTCAACACCACGCAACTCACAAGCGACGGTATGCCTAAAGGCAACCTGGTCACCGATGGCTCTCGGCTCTACCTGGGTGAGACAACCGATGCCAGCCGGATTGTTGAGGCTTCCGCTACTGGCGGCGAAACCTCGCCCCTTCCCACTCCGTTTGCTAACGCATACATCAACGACATTTCACCCGACCACACTCAACTCTTGGTGGCCAGTTCGGTGGGCACCGGAACGGAATTTCCGATCTTTGCTCTGCCCCTTCCCTCTGGAGCTCCTCGCCGTCTCGCCAATATTGTCGCTCATGGCGCCACCTGGTCTCCTGACGGCCGCCACCTCGTATTTTTCAACGGCTCCGACATATACCAGGCCAACGCCGATGGTACCGATCCGAAAAATCTGATTACCGTTTCAGGCACTCCCCATGGCCCCGCCTTCTCCCCAGATGGCACCCGCATTCGCTTCGATGTAATAGTGCCAGAGAACAACTCGTCCTCGATCTGGGAAATGCGATCCGATGGCAGCGATCTTCGTCTCCTGCGCCCGGGAGGGCACAACCCGCCTCTAGAGTGCTGCGGTGTGTGGGCGTTGGATGGCCGATACTACTTCTTCTTGAGCGGCCCCAACGTTTGGGCCACCCGCGAGTCCGCCGGCCTGTTCCACCGGCGATCCTCCGCACCCGTCCAACTAACCACCGGCCCCTTGGCCTTCAATGCCCTGGTACCCAGCCCGGATGGCAAGAAACTCTTTGTCGACGCGGTACAGAATCGCGGGGAACTCGTCCGCTACGATCCCAAGTCCCGTCAATTCGTGCCGTTTCTTTCGGGGATCTCAGCCGGAGAGCTGGATTTCTCCCGCGACGGCCAGTGGGTCACGTATGTTTCCTACCCCGAGCAATCAGTGTGGCGCTGCCGTGTGGATGGCAGCGATCGCTTGCAACTCACTTATCCGCCAGTTTTCGCAGGCATACCGCGTTGGTCTCCTGACGGTACCCAGATCGCGTATATCGACGCCCAGCCAGGCCGGCCGTGGAAGGCGTTCCTGATCTCTGCCCAAGGGGGAACGCCCCAGGAGATGCTCTCCGAAACTCACACTGAGGCGGACGAGACCTGGTCCCCCGATGGCAAGAAAATCGCCTTCGGTCGAACCCAGCAAACGGGATCGTCCGAACCATTGGCGATCCACATCGTGGACCTGGCGACCCACCAGCTTTCTACCGTTCCCGGCTCAGAGAACCTATTCAGCCCGCGCTGGTCGCCCGATGGCCAGTACCTCGCCGCTCTCACGTCCGACTCGGTGAAACTCATGCTTTTCAGCTTCAAGACCCAGAAGTGGTCGGACTGGGTCAATGAACCGGGCGCAATCGGTTATCCCAATTGGTCGCGCGATGGAAGCTATCTTTACTATGACAACACCTTCACCGACCGTCCCACATTTCGCCGGGTCAAGCTTGGCCAAACCCGCTCGGAACTCCTGGTGGATTTGAAGGATTTGCATCGCTATAGCAGCCCTGTAGCGGGCGCCTGGAGTGGGATCTCTCCCGACGGCTCGAGCCTTTTCGCGCGCGACCTAGGTACCAGCGAAATTTACTCTCTCGACCTGGACCTGCCGTGAGATCCGAACGCCGAACTTAATACGCCTTCACGAAAAAATACACTGTCATTCCCGTCCCGACCAAAATGACGAACCAGCGGATCCAATGTGCCGGAAGTTTCTGTGCACCGTGCGCCCCCAAATATCCGCCAACGATGCCTCCAGCGATCATCACCAGCCCCTGCTTCCAGTAAACAGCGCGCGCGACAATGAAGGCCACGGCGGCAACTCCATTAATGACAAAGGCCATCACACTTTTCAGCGCGTTCATGGCATGGATGTCCGTCATGCCCAGCGTGGCCAGCATAGCCAGCATCACAATGCCCATCCCGCCGCCGAAGTAGCCACCGTACACGCCGACCGCAAGTTGAAACAGGGCCGCACCGGCAATCGCCATTGAGGTGGCGTCTTCTCCCACACCCGAAACCCGCCCTCGGGCAAGCCTCTTGCCGAATCCAAACAGCAAGGTCGCTCCCAGCGTGAGCCAGGGCAGCACTCGCAGGAAGGTATGCGCCGGTGTTTTCAGTAAGAGAAATGCTCCGGCCAGTCCCCCGATCAAGCTTGCGACCAAGAAAGAGATCAAAACTCGCCGGGGAACGTCCAGCCGGTTGCGATACGCCCCTCCGCTCGCGGCCGCACCGGTCCACAGGGCGACGTTGTTGGTGGCGTTGGCCTGAATGGGTGGTACTTGCACGAACAACAACGCGGGAAATGTGACGAAACTGCCGCCGCCGGCGACCGCATTCAAAGCACCGCCGACAATACTGGCGGCAAAAAGAAAGATGGCCTGATGAAAGTTCAATAATAATGTTTATCACAGGAAGCGTTAGAAAGACCGAGGCGCTCAAAAAGCTCAGAGCGCTTCGAGATTTTCTACCGTCTTCTCATTGCGCACGTTGCCTGTATTCAACGTGCTCTTGGGCTCGATCAGCACAATATGCGTCTCCTCATCGGCTACCGGACAATGTTCCACACCCCTCGGCACAATAAAGAACTCTCCAGGGTGGATGGTAACCTCTCTATCCCGCAACCTCATCAGCAGCGTGCCTTTCACCACCAGAAACAATTCGTCTTCGTTGTCATGATGGTGCCAAATGAACTCGCCCTTCAGCTTGACTACCTTTATATGGGAGTCGTTCACCTCTCCCACGATCCGAGGATTGCAGTAATCGCTGAAGAGGGAAAATTTGTCGGCGAGATTGACCTTATCGGAGCTCATAGAATGAATGGGCTTTCTGTTCCGGGAGGAACAAAATTATTTTAGCCCTTCAACCAGGTAAAGATCAGCCAGCATGCGGTGGTATCCGAAGACGCAAGTCTTGGCGTCGCGTGTCATATAGATCGGCCCGATGTTTTCAACGCCAGCAGGATCCGACGGCAACAACTGTTTCCACAAAGTGCGCTGCCCGGTTTTTATATCGAGACGATACACTTGCGCCGGCAACTCGCCCGGCTGATAGATATAGAGAGATTTCCCGTCTTCCGTCCAATTGATGGGCTGCTCGCCAACGTTGAGACCCACAATCGGACGTGGGTCGCCACCCGCAATCGGATACAAATAGCCCTTCTGGTCGGGCCCGATCGCGGCCACCACCGACGAGTCCGGCGAGATGGTATAGGCGTTGCCGTTCACGCCCTCCGGCGAAATCGCCTGGCTCTTGCCCGAGTTCATGTCGTAGACGTAGAGTCTTACGCCTTTACCGGGCTCGTCTGCCGAGAACAGAAGGCGCTTGCCATCCTCAAACCATTTAGCCCAGGTATGGTTGACGTTGTCTTTGGTCAGGTCTTTCGGTTCGCCCGCGCCCGTGGTCAGCAGTTTGAGTTGCGATGGCGTGTCCTGGGTCTGCGCGATCACCGACTTCCCGTCGGGCGATAACGCAACCGCCCCGCCCTCTCCGAGCAGGACCGCAGGGGATCCATCCGTCTTGCGAATGTAAACTGCATACGTCATGCCGCTGGATTTCGAATAATCCAGCGCGCCGCCTCCGCCCTCTTCATCGAACAATAAAGTCTTGCCGTCGGCTGAAAGGTCCGCGGGATAGGTGTAGTCCAGCCATGACAGTTCATGCTGCTTGGGATCGCTAGCGAAGACGCCCATCAATTCGCGGCGCCACGTCGCGCGGATCAGAAGCACGCGGCCGTCTTTGGCAATGTCCAGCAGCATAAGTGCGCCGGGCAATCGCGCCACGATCCTCTTTTTACCATCCAGCGTGGTCGCGTAGAGCGTGCGATCCGTGCCCGACTTGCTGGCCGTATACCAGATTTCGCTGCCATCGGGAGACCATGCGATTCCTTGAATGGTGAACGACTGCTCACACAGAGTTTTCTTGTTCCCAGCGAGATCGACGACGGCGAGGGTTCCACTGTCATCTCCCTGCTGGGGATGGTCGGCAAACGCAATCAGGTCTCCCTTCGGAGAAACGCGCGGATTGCCAATCCATCCGCCGGTCTCATACAGCGGCTTGTCTATCGGATATTCCAATCGGTTGCGGCCGTTAAAGTCGCGGACCACGGCCAGGCTGGTTCCATCGGGTCCCCAGTCGGCCCACTGCACCTGCTCCAAAACTTCTCGCGGCGCTCCGCCGGAAAGTGGCGCGCGCGCCAGCGTGCCCATGGTCACCCATGCCCCGGTGGCTTTGCTGTTCAGCAGGACAGCCATCTCCGCCGTCGAAGACACCGACATGAGCTGAGTGTGGCCCAGTCCCATAGACCGCGATTCCGGCGCTTCCGGACGCGCCGTGAAAACATCCAGCGGATTTCCCTGCCACGCGGCGCTGTAAAGAATCGTCTGCCCATCGGGCGCGAAGCGAGCGGAACGAATGCTACCTCTGCGAAACGTAAGTTGCCGGTAAATCGGCGGCGGTAGCGGCCCTTTCGTAAACAAAAGTTTGCCCGCGAATACACCCGCGGCCAACGCCACGATCGTACAAATTCCCAGAAGCATTGCTATGGGAGGCCGCTTCTGCTGCGGCGTGCTCTCAGTCCGAGTCACCGCACTCGAAGATGAGCCCGGCGCCAGCCGGTTCGGTAATTACAGACGTACGAGATGAATCCACTGACCGCTGCACCCGCTTCAGGTCGGCCCGCATTTCCGCCGCGGTCTGGCAGCGCATGTCGCGATCTTTTTCCAGCGCCTTGTTGATCGTCTCTTCCAACTTGACCGGAAGCTCGGGGATCAGCCGGGTGGGGGCGGTCGGCGTGCGATTGAGGATCGCTTCCGTGATGACCGCCGAAGTCTCTCCCCGAAACGGCAACACTCCGGTCACAGTTTCGTAAAGCACAACCCCAAAAGAATAAAGATCGGTGCGTCCGTCGAGCTCCTTGCCGCGCAACTGTTCCGGCGACATGTAGGCGACTGTGCCAACCGCCGTTCCCGGACTCGTCAGGTCAAGGTTCTGAGCGTCGGCGATGGTTTGCGAGTCGGCGCTGGCCGGCTTGCCGGCACGGGTGATCTTGGCCAATCCAAAATCGAGGACTTTGGCGTGTCCGCGATCGGTCACAAAAATATTGGCCGGCTTGATGTCGCGATGAACAATTCCCTTGCTGTGCGCGGCATCCAGCGCGTCGGCAACTTCGACGCCAAGACTCAAAATCTTGTCCAACTCGATGCGGCCTCGTTGAATCATGTGCTTCAGCGTCTCGCCGGTGAGACACTCCATCACAATGAATGCCTGTCCTTCATGCTGCCCAATTTCATGGATGGTGCAAATATTAGGATGGTTGAGCGCCGAAGCCGCACGCGCCTCCCGCCGGAAACGTTCCAGCGCTTGCGGGTCCTGGGCAAACTCATCGGGTAAAAACTTCAGAGCGACAAAGCGGCCGAGCTGGGTGTCTTCGGCCTTGTAGACCACACCCATCCCACCGCCGCCAAGCAGTTCAACAATCCGGTAGTGGGAGACCGTCTGACCGATCATGCTTTCGCTGGGCATAGTTGCGAAGACAGCGCCTGAAATCAAGGCGATACGAGACGAGCCATCTTAAAGTCGATTGTCCGGCGAGTCAATTGGAGGGTGGGACAGCCCGTTTGGCGCGGACACTCTTGTCCGCGTGGCCGGCTCAACGTCTGATGTCAAATGCGCGTTGTGTTCCACGTGGAACATAACTCCGTTTTGCACAAATGTTCCACGTGGAACATTTTGTACAGGCGGCCCTGTACGTACATTCCTATGCGGATATCGCTAAGTGAAACGAGAAAAGGGAGTTAGAAGAGGCGGAAGATGGCGGGTGGAACGAAAGTCCAGGGAGACGTCGGGATCGTACGTCGCCGATTCCTCCCGAATTGGAACCAGATCCCATTTTATTTTGCCGGCTCCATCAATCTTGAGAAGCGGCGCCCGTAGAATCACTAGTGCGGACGGCGTTTGGAGGGTGTTGCCAGTGGGTACTGGCCGCCGTTTGCGAAACGGTCGAGTGGCTTCATCAGCCATTAGGGTTCGAATCCCTCGCCCTCCGTGGTCACTCGAGAAGATGCAAAGTGCTTGACATTGGCGTTGGCGGAGTTATGCTTAAGATGTTTCGCAGACGGCGTCCAGTACCAGTTCCAAGCCCCGGTTGATTACCGGGGCTTTTGTATTTTGGAGTGGTGTCTCATTGCAGGGGAATGCTCTTAGGCTGAGACGAACAATGACGGATATTGCTCGGTCAAGAAAGCCACGATGCCAGATCGCGGAAGTACGCGATCAACGAGAAATGAATCAGGGCTTCCGCGCCTGTTATTGGGCCGCATATGGAATGCGTTGTTGTCTTACCGGGCTATCGATTCCGCTACTGCTAAATGCTAGCCATCTCGTTCCGTAGTCGGTTGACGTGAAAAATCGAACTATTCCGCGGAACGGGCTGTGCCTAAATGCTATTCATGACCGAGCTTTCGACTGCGGCCTGCTCACAGTTTCAACAGATCTTAAAGCTAAGTTATCCCCTAAACTGAAAGGGAAATTCGCCGATGTCAGTGTACGAGACCTCTTTTCGCGTTATGACGGGAAGCCAAGCTCCTTCTCCGGAGAATTCCGCGCGATGCCAGAGTATTCTTGACATGAAAGACGCGTTTACTTGTCTCTTCGACCAGTAACTGGATGTCCGAGACAGGCAGGCTTGGTGTGCCCAATTCTTCGCTTAAGCAATGGTGAACCGCTGTTTTGAACGCTGGTGAGTTCGTACGGAGGTCGTTATCGACTTGATCCAAAAGGGCTTGGCCGTAACTCGCGGAGGGTCTGACCATCGACCTCCAGATTGCTTCTTCCGTAGAAGAACGTTCCGAATTCTTGAGTCCGGTAATGCTTTGCAGACACCGTAGCTCTGACTTGAGATCTTGGTCGCGGTTAGCAGCATCAACAATACCGAACGAAAAATGATATAGCGGAACGTGTCTAACACCGTCGCGACTGAGGTCAACGATGAGAGAAGTGAATTCGCAGGAAAATCTTAGCAATCCAGAATCCAGCAGTCGAGTGAATCCAGATTTTCCGAAGGTTCGAACAAGGGCTGGTATTTCCCGTAGGCGAAAGGATTTTATGACAACTTTGTCGAATAAATCAATCGTCTGATCAATAAGCCGATATCCACGACTGGAGGCTGTCGGCCAACAGGGATTGCTATTTCACCGAAAATAGACTGCCTAAAACTCATTTGGGTTCGACCTACTGACTGAGGCCGCCAGCGGGTACTTCGTGGACGAGGCGCCCGCCACAGTGCGAGCGGACAGCCGAGGCGGCTGTCCCTACGTAAGCACTAACCGCTTACTGAATCAGCGTCCCCCCATTGCCATTGCCCGGCTCCTCTTCTGGAGCAAGCACCACCACTGCCGCCACGCGGTCGCCGACTTCCACATTTAGCAGGCGGACGCCCTGGGCGGCGCGGCCGGATTCGCGGATGGTTTTTGAGTCCATGCGGATGATTTTGCCGTACTGGCTAATGAGCATGACCTCGGAGTTTTCGTCCACCTGGGCGATGCCGACGACTTTGCCGTTGCGGTCGGTGGTTTTGATGTTGATGACGCCTTTGCCGCCGCGTCCGATCAGGCGGTATTCGTCGGCGGGGGTGCGCTTGCCGTATCCGTTTTCGGTGACGGAGAGAATGAGCGAACCTTTTTTGCCGACGTCGATCACTTCCTCGGTGGAAACTTCGGCGTCTTTTTCAGCTTTCTTTGGCGGAGCGGCCTTCGCCACTTCCGGCTTGATGGTCGTCGCCATGCCGACTACGTAGTCGCCCTTTTGCAGGTCGATGCCCCAGACGCCGTATGCAGCGCGGCCCATGGAGCGGACATCGTTTTCGTCGAAGCGAATGGCTTGGCCTTCGTGCGATGCCAGGAAGACGATTTGCTGGCCGTCGGTGAGGCGGGCGGTCACCAGCTCGTCGCCGGTTTCAATATTGATGGCGTTGATGCCATTCGAGCGGACGTGGCAGAAATCCTTGAGTTCGGTTTTCTTGACCAGGCCGTTGCGGGTGGCGAAGAAAATGTATTTGCCTTCTTCTTCAAGATTTTTCACGGCCAGCATGGTGCGCACGCTCTCGCCGGGTTGCAGGCCGACCAGGCTGCCTACGTGCTTGCCCTTGCCGGCTGCGCCCACGTCGGGGATTTCGTAAACCTTGAGCCAGTACACGCGGCCGTTGTTGGTGAAAATCAGAATGTAGGCGTGGGTGGAGGCGATGAAGAGATGCTCGACGAAATCCTCGTCGCGGGTCTTCATGCCCATGCGGCCTTGTCCGCCGCGGCGCTGGCTGCGGTAAGTGGTGATGGCGGTGCGCTTCATGTAGCCGCTGTGGCTCACGGTGACGGCCATCTGCTCGTCGACGATCAGGTCTTCGAGTTGAATTTCGGCGGCTTCGTCTTCGATGACGGTGCGGCGTTCGTCGCCGAACAGTTTTTTGACTTCTTCGAGTTCCTTGATGATCACGCCGCGAAGTTTCTTTTCGGAAGCGAGGATGGCTTCGTATTCAGCAATGTTGTCGCGGACCTGCCCCAATTCCTTGGTGATTTCGTCGATGGAAAGTTTGGTTAAGCGATGCAGTTGCAGTTCGAGGATGGCATCGGCCTGAATGCCGGTGAAGGGCTTTTCGGCATCGAGTTTCGGGGCACGCCCGGTGACGTTGATGTCGATTTTTTTGCCGCCAAAGTAGGCGACCAAATTTTCGCGAGCATCGCCACGATTGGCGCTGCCGCGAATGATGACGATTACGTTGTCGAGATGATCGAGCGCGGTGAGATAGCCTTCGAGAATGTGCTCGCGGTCTTTTGCCTTCTGCAATAAATACGAAGTTCGGCGGCGGACAACGTCGACGCGATGGTCGATGAAATGTTTGATCGCCTGGATCAGGCCCATTTCCTTGGGCTGATTGTTGACCACCGCCAGGAAGATCATGCTGAAACCTTCCTGCATGGAGGTGTGCTTATAGAGCTGATTGAGCACGATCTGGGGCTCGGCGCCGCGCTTCAGTTCGACCACGATGCGCATTCCGTCGCGATCGCTTTCGTCGCGAATGTCGGAAATGTCTTCGATGATCTTGTCGTTCACCAAACCAGCGATGCGCTCGATGAGCCGTGCTTTGTTGACTTGGTACGGAATTTCCGTGACGACGATGGCTTCACGGTCTTTGTTAAATTTTTCGATGCCGGCTTTGGCGCGCATCATGAAGCGGCCACGGCCGGTGCGATAGGCTTCGTAGATTCCGGCCTTGCCGTGGATGATTCCGGCGGTGGGGAAGTCCGGGCCTTTTACGATCTGCAAAATTTCCGGTAGCTGCGCATTGGGATTGTTGATGAGCGAGATGGTCGCGTCGACGATCTCAGTCAAGTTATGTGGCGGGATGTTAGTCGCCATACCGACGGCGATTCCGTTCGATCCGTTGACCAGCAAATTCGGAATGCGCGTGGGAAGAACGTCGGGCTCGATTTCGTTGCCGTCATAGTTGGGACGAAAATCGACGGTGTCTTTATCGAGATCATCCAGCAACGAACCAGCTACGCGAGTGAGGCGGGCTTCGGTGTATCGATCGGCAGCGGGCGGATCTCCGTCCACCGAACCGAAGTTTCCTTGTCCATCGACCAGCGGGTAGCGCAGAGCGAACGGCTGCGCGAGGCGCACCAGGGCGTCATACACCGCAAGGTTTCCATGGGGATGGTACTTGCCCATCACCTCTCCAACGATCCTGGCGCACTTGCGCGTGGATTTGTTGTAGGCGAGGCCCATCTGCTGCATGGTGTAAAGAATTCGGCGGTGGACGGGCTTGAGTCCGTCGCGCACGTCGGGCAGCGCGCGGCCGATGATCACCGACATGGAATAGTCGAGATACGACCGCTTCATCTCCTCTTCAATGTTCACCGGCTGAATGTTGAGAGCGCCGGGATTGCCGCCCTCGCCGGGAGGTGGAGGAGTTAAAGGAAGTTCAGGATTTTGATCGTCAGCCATAGAGAAGCTCTAAACTTTTCGTCCAGCAGGATTCAGGTTTTCGCAAGTGTAATAAAAGAGAAAGCGTTCGATTATGCAAGCCGGAACCGCATGTTCTTGGAAACTCGTAAGCAATTGCATTTACAGGATGTTAAGTGTGTTTTGTGTAGGTAAATTATATCACAAAAGCTATCGTAAACCGACCGGGATTGCAGCCTTGCGGATAACAAATCGGGTACTTCCCAAGAACTCTGTTGTATAGTGCTGCGCAGTTTGAACGCAGCTTGGGGTAATCGTCTATGGCAACAGCAACCGCACCACTTCAGCGCAATTCCTGGTTGCGCCCGAAATATCTTCTGTTTGGTTTCATCGGCCTGATGTTGGCCTACGTCCTGCAGCACAACGAGAGCTTCCTGGTGCATCCGAAGGACCCGATATGGCAGCACTACGAGCTATTTAAATGGTGGCTGTTGCCGCATGCATTGGCGGGAGCCTGCGCGATCCTTCTTGGACCCATGCAGTTTTCCGACCGCCTGCGCCAACGTTTTACCAAGCTGCATCGTGTCATCGGACGAATCTACATTATCGGGGTGTTCATCGTCGCGCCGGCCGGTACTTACATTCAGTACTACCAAGAGCGCATGGGCGGACCGCGCTCTTTCAGCATCGCGGCTGCCGCTGATGCGGTCTTGTTGATGATCACCACGGGCATCGCTTTTGCGTTCATCCTCAACGGGAAGGTCCAGCAGCACCGGCAATGGATGACGCGAAGTTTTGCGGTGGCTTTGGTTTTTCTCGAAGTACGAGTGGTTGGCGGCGTGACTGGCTGGGATCAGTCTGGAACTGCCATTGAGACTATCGTGTGGAGCTGCCTTGCGTTTTCGATCCTATCGGCGGACATTGTGCTGCAGTGGCAGGAGCTGCGAAAATCGCGGCCGGTGGCCCCCAAGGTCCGAGCCGCTTAGGGCTAGGCAACGTACAGATTTTACGGCCGGGTAACCACTTCGTTCGGCGAGCGCGGAAGCACAAACTTTACGCCCAGATCCTGATTGGCTTTCATAGTCGCGGGAAGGTTAAGCGCGGAAAGCGGAACGTCCTTCGTCCAATATCCATTCTGCCAATAATCGCCGCGCGCATACAAGACCGCCCCGACGATCGCGTAGTCCGACACTACTTCGCGATGGCCATCGCGATAGATCAGCACTGCCGGCAGGAGTTCGGCTTGAGGGTGAGGTTTGGAATGAGTGCCGGATGCTGGCGATTTTGTTGAAGCATCATCTGCGTAGTCTGGGAGCGTGGTGGTTGGCCGGTCACCCGACTTTTGCAGACCGCCGAAACGAACGTACCGGTCCCCTCGCAGCTCAATCAGCAATGGTTCGGATTTTGTCTCTGGCGGCGTAATGGCAGGGGGTTGCACTATGAAGACCTGCGGCGGCGCTGGTTCGACGGTAAATTGCTGGAAAGGATAGTCTGCATAGAAGTAGGGAGTGTCGCCCAGATAAAAGCCGCGGCTGCCAGGCGAGTGGTTGCGCGCAGCGAACGTCACCCCATGAACGAAACCCGGGCTACCATGACCGGTCCCGCCGAAGCCGCGCACCTGCGCCATTAAAACTGGCGTAAGCACTACGACCGCCAGCAGCGCGAAACTGATCCGCCTCAACATGGGCTAATTTGCTTCTGTACCTCTAGGGAGTTGGAAGTCGATCCCACGATCGTCATTTTCCTTCGCCGTCGCCGTCAGGTTCAATTCCGAGAGAAGGATTTTGTGGCGATGTCCTTCGCTCAGATCGATAAGCGTGGTGCCTACGATCGCGTAGTTCGCGACTTCGAGTTGATGTCCATCCTTGAACACCAGTACGGTGTCGGGTTGATTCGAAACCGGATCGTCTTCTGCTGCCGCAGTTGCTGGCTGTGCCGGGCTCTGATCAGCGTAGCTGTCTTCCGGGGGACGGCTCGTCCCGGGACCGCGTCGATCAAAAATGGTCGGGCCGCCCTGGTATTCGTCGTCATCATCCGTCGAGGCTGAATCGTCCGCCGCGGAAGACTCGCCACTGTCATAGGCGTACGGATAATAATAGTAGGGCTCCGCATAAACGGCGCCGCCCCGCGGACGACGAAACCCGCCGTGGTGCTGATGGTGTGAAGGTGGGACCGGATGGGTGGTAAATCCTCGACCATTGCTGGAAAATCTTGGGGATGTCACACTCGGAGGCACGGGGTAATTGCGCTGCGGACTGAACCCCCGTGAGGTAACGCTGGGAGGGATTCCCCGCGGGCCGGCGGATCCACCAAAACCGCTCGAAGTCACCGAAGGAGGACCGCCATTGAACTGAGCTGGTGCCGTCGGAACCAACAAGGCCAGCCCGAGAACCGCTACCGTGGCCGGATTCAGCCATCGCACAAGCGAATCATACTCCAGTTTCAAAGCCATGGCGCGCCTTCTTCCCCATCGATTACCTACTTATTAGAACGCACCGGAGCGTCCGGAGTTGCAGTTATTTACCCGCTTTTGTCCTGGGCCTTCTGCTGATTTCTTACTTCCCCTAAGTCATTGCAATCATGACTCGCGATGACCGGTAACCAGCTCCCGATTACATCCTGTTACCCTCGCCCCACTTGTGTCAGTTCGGCCAGGTTCCAGAGAGCATTGGCAAGCAGTAATCCCCAGACACAGGCCTTTACCAAAGCGCGCTGGCGAGTTTCCAGTAAATCCGCCGCTACCCCTGCCACAAACACGAACAGGAAGGGCGCAGCCACCAGCCAGAATCCCAGCCCGGGATAGTGCGGCGAGCCGAATCCCAACACCAGAAATAACAGCGCGACCAGCAGCGGCGCAACGTTGCCGAAATAACGCGCCCGCCGTAAGGCGAAGAATGCGATCAACGCCGCGGGCAGGGCTGCGTAAAGCGCAGGGCTGCTCTGTCCCAGTTGAAGCAGTATCTGGTAATAGGCAGCCGGCATTCCGAATGCCTTCCACGTGATTCCAAGAAAACTTGCGTGGCGCATGCCTTGCCAGAAAATGCCGGCATGGAAAGAATACGAGGCGTAGAGCAGCACGAATGCTATGACGCAAGCCGACCCCCATATCGCCAGCGCGGCCCACCGCCGCGTGGGTGCAAGATACAACATGAATGCGAGGGCAACAGGAAGCAAGAGAATCAGCGAAAACTGCGATCCAATGGCCAGCGCGAGGGAAAGCCCCAGCAGCAAAATCCTCCGCCAGTTCCACAGCACGACTTCACGCGGTGCGTACAACGTGTGCGCGACGGCAATGGCGGTGAAGACGGCGCCGAACGCACCCCAAGCCCCATCCATCTCCGGCGGCAAAAGCCAAAGCATACTGCTGCGAATCATCATCGGCGAGAAGCAGTAAAGTCCCAGCGCAATGTAACCACCCGCATTTCCATACAGACGGCGTGACACATACCACAGGGACGCCCCCAGCAGCACTCCGAACATCAAATACGGTGCGCGTTGGAGCCAGGTCCAGTAAAGCAATGCCCTTTCCTGCGATGAGGCTTCCCCACCCAGCAGCGGAACCGAGGCCATCAGATACCACAGCGGAGAGTGGTTGGGATCGTAGTCTTCATTACTTTCCAGTTCTGGAGGGGCCATCCCTCCCCTTTCAGCCCGCGCTACAGAGGGAGTTCCGGCGATCGAATCTCCGTGCCACTGCGCAAGCCCTTCCTGTACCCGGAAGAATTGGCTGCTCTCCACCGTGAGTTGAGGTGCTCCTCGCGCCAGCAGCCAAACACATTGGCCTACGAATAGCACGAGCAAAAAGCCAGCCAGCACTTGCGGCTTGCCGAAGCGTTCGCGAGTAAAAAATTGGCCCATGAGGGGAAAGCGTGTTTTACCATGTCCGGGGACATTCAGGAAATGCAGCGACCGCGATCAACCAAGGCTCCTCTCGATAAAGGCTCCAATGATGGAAACAAATGACCGATGAATCAAGAACGTTTCTGGTCGGCCAAGGGGATAACGCTCCCCAAAGCCCTCGCAGCGACTACGGCAGCGGAACCCTTTCGCCATTCGACGACCGAGTGCACCGGTTGCTCATTGGTCCGGGGGGACTGCGCTCGGGCTGGCGCCTCCTGCTGTATGTAGTGATGTGGCGGGCGCTTTATCTGCTGCTCCACGTTTTGACCCAATATGCGCAGCAGTTTGGCGTGCATGGGCTTTGGCTGGATATGTTTGCGGAAGCGGGATTGGTGCCGGTGGCCGTGGCGCCCGCTTTGGTGCTGGCCGGCCTGGAAGGTAGGACGTTCGGCGGATACGGCCTGCCGCTGCGGTTCGCCTTCGGAAAGTTATTCTGGGCCGGCCTTCTATGGGGCCTCGCTGCAATCACCGGATTGATGTTGGCATTGCGCGGCTTGGGTGCTTTCGATTTCGGAACCCTCTCGCTGCATGGTCCGCGCATCGTGAAGTTTGCCGTGTTCTGGGGCGTGTTATTCGTTCTGGTCGGCTTGTACGAAGAGTTCCTCGCCCGCGGCTACACTCAATTCACCCTGACGCAAATGATTGGTTTCTGGCCGAGCGCCGTCCTGCTTTCCATCGGATTTGGCGCCTTCCACCTCGGCAATCCCGGAGAGAATTGGACCGGCATCCTGGGCGCCGCTGCCATCGGCTTCTTCTTCTGCCTGACCCTGCGGCGCACCGGCAATCTCTGGTTCGCCGTGGGCTTCCACGCGTCCTGGGACTGGGCGGAAAGTTATCTTTATTCTGTCCCCGATAGCGGCGGGATTTCTCCCGGCCACTTATTGAAGGCTTCCCTCCACGGTGCACGCTGGCTGACCGGCGGATCAGCCGGCCCCGAAGGCAGCGTGCTATTGTTCGGGCTCATCGCGCTGCTGTGGCTGGCCTTTGACCGTGTGTATCCAGAGGCAAAATACCAAGTGTAATGTTGAAAGCAAAAAAAGCCACCTTGTCATCCTGAGCGCAGCATCAACGTTCGCTCGCGAACGTTGATGCGGAGTCGAAGGACCTCTATAGTCTTGTCCGACGACTCCGCCTTGGGCACTTCGAGTGCAAATCTGCGCAAAATCCCTACCACGAATAATGCACCGTATACGTCACCACCTGCTCGCCATCGGGAGCGATGCTGACCGGGAACTCCACCGTCTGCGCGTCCATCTTCTTCGAATCGTGCGATTGCTCGGTCAGCTTCCAATTCACCCAGCGATATAGGTGCTCGACCACGCGCACGTTCACCGCTTCCTTCTTGTGGTTGCGAACGCGGACCTCGAATGATTCCTCCATCCAGTGTTGATTGTTGTCCACGTGATAGTTGGTGCGCTTGCGTTCCCCCACTACATCGAACGCATTGCCGGTGGAGACGCGAATCATCTCGTCCTTGGGCGTATGGTCAATCATGTTTTCGCCCACGAATTCCAGTTGGCCGTCGGTATTGCGACGGTAGAAGCGCAGCTTGCCCTTGGGGAGCGGCATGCCCAGATGATTGCTGTCCGCATTCTTGAACTCTTCCATCACCCACACTTTGGGATTGGAGAGCGTGCCGTAGCTGGCATCCTGGCGGATTTGCTCGGGATTGTAGTAGCCGTACTGGTCGACTTTCGCGCCATCGTAAACATAAATTCGTTGCGCGCGGATCCCCATGGACTGCACAAATTCCACCTGTTTGGTTTCCTGATCGCGCAGAGTGGTCGGACGCTCCAGCGTGTACAAATGAAATTCATCAAACGATTTTTCGGTGACGACGGGAGCCACCGCCGCATTTGCTGCAACCATGTCCATGGCCTTGTACATCCGGCCGGCAATCGTGGGCTCCTGTATCTTGTTGACATCTCCCGCCATCAGCTTGATGCGCGCGTTTTCAAAAGTCTTGCCGCTGTGGTTGTTCATGGTGATCCAGCCCACCATGTCGAGCAGATCGGATTTGGCATTCGGATTGTCGGAAACCACCAGGTTATAGTCCGCCTGCCAGTTCATGCCGCCGCTCACGTAGGAAATTTCCGCGTCGAATTTCCCCGGCGCATTGGTTTGCAGCAGCCAATTCAAAGTCGGCTTCAGTATGGAATCGGCCGTCAACGCTGGAAACTGCGGTTCTCCCGGCAATCCAAAGCGCAGAAGCCCATTTACTTCGATAATGGGCTGGGTGTTGCCCGGCTGCTGATAACCCTGCGCGTAATAACTGCTGGGGATGTACCCGCTGCGAATGACTTTGCCCTGGACAATATTGCCGGGCGAAATTTGGAAGTCGAGGGTCTTGCCCTCGTAGAGCGAAAGCAGCAACTCTTGCGAGATAGGGTCATTGCGGTAATTTTGCTCGAGGATCTGCAGGGTCCGCCCCGCCGGATCACGCAGGATCACCGAATCCGGTTCCAGATGAGCGGCAATTCCCGCGTAGTCCACATGGTTGACGCCCGACTTCAGGTCCAGCGGCAAATATTCCCGGGCCACAAAAAAGTTCTGGTTGTAAATGGTCAGAGCCGGCGGTTGAGTGGCATCGGCAGCGATCTTTTCTTGTGCCGCTCCCAACCCGCACATACCTAACACGATCACTAGCAAGTTTCTGATCTTCATAAATGGATTCCCCGTTCTGGACAAGAATACTAGGGGGAGCAGCTTTCTAGTCCTGTTGAGAGAACGTGAGTGATGGGGAAACTTGCGGGCGTCGTGAAGCTCAAAGCGTGCGCACGGAGGTAATCGAGAGTAACCAGAACACATCCACCACGATGCTCACGTAGGTGCGGACTCCTCGTCTGCGCGCCCTCACGGGATCATCTTGAGCGAACCACGTGCCCACGAATCCAGACAGCCAGCTTGGTTTCCGAAAGCTCCCCGGCGGCCAATCGAGTGATGGTTTTAACTGCCTCGACTGGATCGGCTTTCAGCTCATAGCCATTCAGGGCAAGAAACAAACCAATCGCCAGGAACCCGGCGCGCTTATTGCCATCGTTGAAGGGATGATTGCGAACCATGCCAAAACCGTAAGCCGCGGCGAGGCGGGCGACGTCGGCTTTTGCTTCGTAGGCGTTGGCATGTTGCGGACGGGCGAGTGCGGCGTCCAGTGTTGACTCGTCGCGCAGCCCTGGCAAACCGCCATGCTCGGCCAGGGTTTCCTCATGCAGAAGCAGGAAAGCCCGGCGGTCAACCCACCGCGGATGCTTCACTTCGCCAGCGCCCGGAAGGTGTCACGATACTTGGCCATAAACTCACGGCCTTTGCTCAATTGCCGCTCGACTTCCGGATCATACGGCGTAATCAAATATCCCTCGCGCGTTTCGACGGCAAAGAGAGTGTCGTCCTTCTTCACTTTGAGGCGGACCAGCATTTCCTTCGGCAACAGGACACCAGTGGATGTACCAACCGCGCGGAGCTTGAGTTTCAAGGGGCCTCCATGTCTATGAACATTATAATACAGGAGGCGTTGAGGAGACAACGTTGCGTGCAGAGAACAATTGTCTCGCGATCCAACGAAAGGCGCGCCAGCCTACCCAAGCGGTCGCCAGAACGGTAGCCATCCATAACAGGATTGTTGGGGCGTAAAAAAGAAAGGCCACCATGGTGCTCACATAATTCCCCACTCCTTCAATGCCATCGTGCCAAGCGAGTTTGAGACGTAAGAGGGGTTGCCAATTTAAGTCCAAATCGGAGGCGTTCGCCTGGGAACGAAGATCAATCGTGATTGCGGCGGTTTCCACCTGATTGGAGAGTCCTTCAAATTCCGCCTGTTGTTGGTCGATCTGCCCCCGCACCCCGCTTAATTTTTCAGTCACATCGAGGGTCTCTTTGACCGTAGTGACGCGTTTCAAGATTGCGAGATATTGGGTTTCTTCGGCTTGCAGATTGCGGAGCCTGGACTGCTGATCGACATACTCTTTGCTGACATCTTTGGCGTCCGTCTTTTCGTTGACTACTCGAACCGCCAATTTGCGAATTTCAGCCTTAGCGTTCTCCAATTGGGACGCCGGCACACGAATGACGATGTTTGCGTAGGGAGAATTCTGTTGCCCGTCGATTTCGGACGTCTCGATATAGCCGCCCAATTGCGAGGCGAGCATGTGGATTGCCGCTGAGGCGCGAACCGGATCAGCGACAACCAGTTGAAGAGAACTCGTTTGAATGATCTTGCGCTCGAAAGCGCTGGCGCCAAGGGATGCTTCCATCTGTGTCTGGAAATATCTCCCGTGGGCAACTCTCGACGACTGATCGGCAGCCATTCGGGAACGAAGCAGGTTTGGCGTCGCCACTGCGAGAATTAGCAGAATGGCCAATCCTGCAAAAACCATCCATATCCAGTGCTTGTTTTGGTATTGAAATGATTCAGCTATTGCGGGCATGGGGCGCTCTCCTTGAAGAAGAACGGCGAATCGTTACAATCTTGCAGAAGAGTTCCTGCCTGGGCCGTTTGCCGAGCTGGCGCTCGGCGGCCGGGTCGAAGACCCAGCCCCCACACGAAGAAACTAGATATCCAGATTCTTCACATCGAGCGCGTTGTCTTCAATGAACTTGCGGCGGGCTTCGACGTCTTCGCCCATGAGTGTGGTGAAGATGGTCTCGCACTCGGCGATGTCTTCCAGTTTGACTGACAACAGAGTTCGCCGCTCCGGATCCATGGTGGTTTCCCAAAGCTGCGGCGCGGTCATTTCACCTAGACCTTTGTAGCGCTGCACGATGTAGTCCTTGCGGCCCTCGGCCAGTACGTACTCGAAAAGTTCCCGCGCCGTATTTTTCTCGACTAGCATTGGTTCTGCGGCTTTCTTCTTGGATACGGGCTTGGCTACTTCTTTAGTTTTCTTTTTCGCGATTTCTGTTTCTTCAGCGCCAGCTTCCGCCTCGGTCACTTCTTCGACGGCTTCACTCGCCGCGCCTTTGGCGACGGTCTCCACCACGAACGGCGGCTCCATGTACTCTTCGATCTGCTTGTATTTCGAGAGCAGTTGCCGGTATTCGGCGGTGGAGGCAAGCTCCCAGTTGATCAAGTGCTCCGCCCCCTGCGAATTCACGAAGCGGACTTCCCACAAATTGTGCTCTTCGTCGAAGCGGCTTTCCACTTCCTTGAACTGGCGTTCTTTCTGGATCTTCTTCAGGTCTTTTTCCAGTTTCTCGATCTTCTTCGACGGAGACTTCTTGTCGCCTTCAAAATCGGCCCGCTTCGAAAGATCCAGTTTCGGCAGCATTTCCGTGACGTGCTCATCGCGCACGCGTTTTTGGACTTTGTCCTGGAAACCCAGATATTCGTTCAACACGGTAATAAAGCGGGCCAGATTCGTGCCTTCGAGTTTCGCCGCGCCCTCGCCGTAACGGACGATCAATCCATCCGCCGCGCGTTTCACCATGACTTTGACGAATTCGCGATCGTCTTTGATGTACTGCTGCGTCTTGCCTTTTTTGATCGAGTAAAGCGGCGGCTGCGCGATGTAGATGTTGTTGCGCTTGATCAGTTCCTGCATGTGACGGAAAAAGAACGTCAGCAGCAGAGTGCGGATGTGGCTTCCGTCCACGTCAGCGTCGGTCATCAGGATGACTTTGCCGTAGCGCAGTTTCGCGGGATCGAAATCTTCTTTCGAAATGCCGGTGCCGAGCGCCGTGATCATGGCGCGGATTTCTTCGTGCCCAAGCATTTTGTCGTAGCGCGCTTTTTCGACGTTGAGAATTTTTCCCTTGAGTGGCAGAATCGCCTGGAAGCGCCGATCGCGGCCTTGTTTAGCAGTTCCGCCTGCCGATTCACCCTCTACCAGGAACAGTTCACAGCGCTCTGGCTGCCGTTCAGAACAATCCGCTAGTTTGCCGGGAAGCCCACCACCATCCAATGCGCCTTTTCGGCGGGTGAGGTCGCGGGCTTTGCGCGCAGCTTCGCGGGCACGGGCTGCGTCAATGGCTTTGTTGATGATCTTCCGTCCGACCGTGGGATTTTGCTCGAGGTAGGCGCCCAGGCGTTCGTTTACGAAGGCTTGTACGACTCCAGCGATATCGGAATTCAACTTGCCTTTGGTCTGACCTTCGAACTGCGGCTGCGGCAGCTTCACGCTGATTACCGCGACCAGTCCCTCACGTACATCGTCACCAGTCAGGTTCTCTTTGACGTCCTTGAACAAACCCATCTGCTGCCCGGCATAGTTAATGGTGCGAGTCAGAGCCATGCGGAAGCCGGAAAGGTGCGAGCCGCCGTCCACTGTGTTGATGTTGTTGGCAAAACTAAAAACGGTTTCTGAATACGCATCGTTGTATTGCAGCCCAATCTCCATGGCCACGCCGCTACGTTCGGCTTCCATATAGATCGGCTTGTCGTGCAGCGTTTGCTTGCCGCGGTTCAGGTGCTTGATGAACTCAGCAATGCCGCCGTTGTATTTGAATTCCGAGTGCTTGGCCTCGCCCGTCTTGGCGTCGGTAGTGCGCTCATCGGTGAGCGTGATCACCAGGCCCTTGTTCAGGAAGGCCAGCTCGCGCAGGCGCTGGGCCAGCGTGTCATAGTTGTATTCCGTGGCGGTAGTGAAGATCTCTTTGTCGGGCGTGAAGTGGACCCGAGTTCCGTGGTTCTTGGATGCCCCCGCTTTTTTCAGCTTGCTGGTGGGCACACCCTTGGAGTAGGTCTGCTCCCAGGTGAATCCGTCGCGCCAAATTTCAAGATCGAGTTCCTCGCTGAGCGCGTTCACGCAGGAAACGCCCACACCGTGCAGTCCGCCAGAAACTTTATACGAAGAAGAATCGAATTTACCGCCAGCGTGCAGCGTGGTCATCACCACTTGCGCGGCAGGAATTTTCTCGCCGTCGATATCCATCGAATCCACAGGAATTCCACGGCCGTCGTCAACCACGGTGATCGAATTATCGAGGTGAATGGTGACTTCAATTTTGGTCGCGTGCCCGGCGAGCGCTTCATCCACGGAGTTATCAACGACTTCATAGACCAGGTGATGCAGTCCGAGTTCGCCCGTCGAGCCGATGTACATGGCAGGACGCAGGCGCACTGCTTCCATGCCGCCGAGCACTTTGATGGAATCGGCGGTGTAATCGCCATTGGAAGGCGCGGGCTTATTATTCTTATTTTTTGTGTCGACATTCTTCGCGTCGAGCACGTCCGGATTGATCTCTTTGGTTACCATTCAGCTCCGATTGGATGCGACTGATTTTGAGCCCGTGGCCGACCACAAAATTCAGCACCTGAGTTTCCCTCAAATTGCTGAAATTACTAGCACTTAGACCATCGGAAGATATAGTGGATTATAGCATGTTCTGAGCCCAATTTCGAGGCCAGAACCGTAGAGATAACCCGAGCAGTTACAATACTTACAGACCCCAAAATTAGTCCCAAATCGGGTGGTTGGATATTGAGCACCTGGGAGCTCGAACTGCTCATCTAACCAGGTCAAGCCTGATAACATTAAGACTTCCCGAGGAGATTGCCACAAGCATGCCCGTTCCGGTTTCGCAGATGTGGACAGTGAGTACCTATGTGCTGCGGCAGAAACTTGCCGGACGGAAGCAATATCCGCTGGTGCTCATGCTGGAACCCCTGTTCCGCTGCAATCTCGCCTGCGCCGGTTGCGGCAAGATCCAGTATCCCGCCCACATTCTGAAAAAGCAGCTTTCCGCGGAAGAGTGCTTGCGCGCGGTGGATGAGTGCGGTGCCCCTATGGTGTCGATTCCGGGCGGCGAACCGCTCATGCATCCCGAAATTGGCGCGATTGTGGAAGGTTTGGTGGCGCGCAAGAAATATATCTATCTGTGCACCAATGCTTTGCTGCTCAAAGAAAAGATCGGCTTGTTCACGCCTAGTAAGTATTTGACGTTTAGCGTGCACCTTGACGGACAAGAAGAACATCACGACCTTTCTGTATGCCGCGAGGGCGGCTATGATATCGCTGTGGATGCGATTAAGCTGGCGTTAGCCAGGGGTTTCCGGGTCACAACCAATACAACTTTGTTCGACGGGACCGATCCCAAGAGTGTCCGTGCCTTCTTTGACGACATGATGGAACTGGGCGTCGAAGGCATGATGCTTTCCCCCGGCTATTCCTACGAGAAAGCACCCGACCAGCAGCACTTCCTGGGACGCGCCCGCACTCGCCGGTTGTTCCGTTCGATTCTTTCCAATCGGGAAAAGAATTGGCGCTTCAATCTTTCGCCGTTGTTCCTTGAATTCCTCATGGGCAAGCGCACCTATCCCTGCACGCCGTGGGGAATGCCCACTTACAACGTTTTCGGCTGGCAGAAGCCTTGCTACCTGCTCCAGGACGGCTACGCTGACACGTTCCAGGAACTTCTCGCCGAAACCGATTGGGCGAATTACGGGACGGAGTCAGGTAATCCCAAGTGCGCCAACTGCATGGTGCACAGCGGATACGAAGCTTCAGCAGTGAATGCTACGTTCAGCTCGCTCAGCGGATTCCTGGCCACAGTAAAGGGCACACTATTTACGAAGTACGCCGATGAAGGCGCGATGCGGTTGCTCGATGAACCAACCTCGGCTGGGCATCCGCTAGTTCAAATCGGCAATGCCCACTCGACGACCGATTCTCTCGAGGAGACCCGGGCGTGACCGGCAAAGAAGCAGGTCACGTTTCCCACGAAGTACATCAGCCGGGTGCACTCAACCCCGACGCCCAGGAAGTTGCTGCCGGACGGGAGCGTGAGAATCTCGAAGGATGGATCCCCACACTTGCCAGCGATGAAGAAGTCCGGGTGGCACTGGAAAAAGCTTTCGATTATCGCGGGGATGTGACCATCATCCGCAAAGACGGTTCGAAGATTGAAGGCTATTTGTTCGATCGCCGCAGCGGCACCACGCTAGCGGATTCGGTAGTGCGTTTAATCCCCAAGGATTCCAATCAGAAGATTGCAATTACTTACGCCGACATCGCGTCTTTAGCTTTCAGCGGCCGCGACACCGCCGCCGGCAAGAGCTTCGAAGCCTGGATGAAGAAATACGCGGAGAAAAAAGCCGCCGGCGAGAAGAATATCGCTTTGCATCCCGAAGCTCTGGATTAGTCCCTTATCTTTCGCCCCCGCAGGGGCTCATTCCTTTTGCTGCCTACCCACGGCTTGCGCCGTGGGCTGCATTCTTCCGGCGCTTCGCGGCTGTTAGAAAAGCCAAGGCCGCCACACTACCCTCAAGACTTGTCATTCCGAGGAGCGCAGCGACGAGGAATCTGCTGTCTGCAGGCGGCGAGGAAAAGCAGATTTCTCGCTACGCTCGAAATGACAAGGGATTAGCTGCTGGTGCAAGCTGCACCCCTAAGGAAAATCCACATCCAGCGTGTAGAGGTTCTGTGTGCTCACGTCACGCAGAAACATGCGTGAGTTGTCGGCGGCGTTGTCGTTCCAGGCGCCGAACTCGGGGGTGGAGTACTGGCGGAGTTCTTTGAAGCTGAATACCGTTTCCGGATGAGAGTCGCCGACTTTAATCCGCCGGACCTCGGTCTGGGTTGAGTACTCTACATAGTGGCTGTCCGACGTCCAGGCGGGGTATCCAACAAAGACAGGATCGGTCGCCCAGTCGGCCCACTTGCCGGTCTGAAAATCGAAGATGCGGAGAGTCTTTGAACGCTCTGCCAGGTTCAGAGCGGCCAAATACCGGCCGTCGGGAGACCAGCGCGGGCTGAACAGACCGTCGGAACCAGGAAGCACGGAGATCTGCCGGGTTTTGACGTCCAGGGTTCTGATCTCAGAGTGGTTGGATGAACCGGGCTCACCGGTGGAAAACACGATGCGCGTGCCATCAGGGGAGAACGCCGGATCACCTTCGGTTGTGTTCCCGGGCAGCAACTCCTCTGGCGTGCCACCCTGCACCGAAATCGCGTAAGCCTTCCATGGCTTGCCCAACTGCGATCCCATGTATGCGATCTGCTTGCCATCGGGGGACCACCTGGGAAGCGCGACGTGATCGGGAGGGTAAGTCAGCTGAATTTTCCCGCTTCCATCCGCCTGACTGGTCCACAAAGTCTCATCGAGAAGGCTGACATAAGCGATGCTTTTGCCGTCGCGCGAAAAAACCACATCGTAAGCCGCGAGACCACCAAGAAATGGAACGAACTGTTTTGACGCGGGATCGTAGTGCACGAGTTCGCCGCGTTGATCATAGCCGCCCACCAACAGTTTCTTGCCGTCCGGTGTGATGCTGGCAAGGGAGAATGCCAGCGGTCCAAAGGTGAGCTGCACTGGGGTAGTTGCAGATTTGTAAAATAGACTGGCCGAGTCGGGCAAAACGAAGATGTCGCCAAAATTGTCGTTGTGCAGCGTGCTCTGAAAAAGGAAATAGCGGCCATCCGGCGTCCAGACACCGCAGCACTCGTGCGGCGGCGTATGCCATCCCGGCAATAACGGATGAAGATTGGAACCGTCGGGCCGGACTTCCCACAAGGCATAGGTGTGGGAAGCGTCATCAATCTGGGTGAATCGAATCCGCTTGCCGTCTGGAGAAAACGCGGGGTATCCCGGGCTACCCTGGACGGTGGCGATTCGAACCGGGTGGCTGCCATCGCCATTCGCCAGCCAAAGCTCGGGGCCTTTGGTGAACACAAAGCTCTGGCCATCGGGCGACCACCTGGAGCCGTATGCTCCGTCCGCAGTGATGCTTCCTAGTCGGCGAGGGGACCCGGTCGGCAAAGGCACGGTCCAGAGTAAGTTATTCTTTCCTGCCTCCCCGCCGGAGCCGATGAGGAGCTGGGAGTGGTCCGCAGAGATATCCACAATGCGGGAGGCCTTGATCGGGCTGGGACTTTCCAGGACCTCGCCGCCATTCAAAGAAACCTGGGCCAGCGAAGTCTCCAGGTCTGATGGGAAACGGTTGAAGTAAATTCTGGAGCCGTCCGTGACCGCGCAACAGCCTCCTTTGCCGTCGCGGGTGATTTGGTTGGATCCTGTAATCCTGGGCGGTGTGGACGGAATGAGAGATCTCACCAGCGCAAATGCCAGAGTCAACCCCAAAGCCGCGCCAATGCCCAGAAGCCAGCGACGCTTTGGTTTAGCAGCTGGCGTGGCCGTCGCCACCGCGACACTTACTCTTCCCGAAGTGCTGTTCCGCTTCAACCGTTTCAAGTCGGCACGCATTTCTGCCGCACTTTGATAACGAATGTCGCGGTCCTTTTCGAGGGCCTTGCTGACAATGTGGTCGATCTCCGGCGGAAGATCAGGGTTCAGACGCGACGGCGGAGCGGGTTCTTTATGAAGAATGGCATCGAAGATCGCGGCCGTTGCGTCTCCGCGAAAGGGCAGCGTTCTGGTCGCCATCTCGTAGAGTACGACCCCGAAAGAAAACAGATCGGTGCGGGCATCAAGCTCTTTGCCCAGCGCCTGCTCGGGAGACATGTAGGCCACCGTCCCCAGCGTGCTGCCGGGGCTGGTGAGGTGGGGATCATCCGAGAACGCGGCCGTGGCTCCATCAGGCGGTGCGGTTCCATGGGCTTTCGCCAATCCGAAATCGAGAATCTTGGCGTGCCCGCGATCGGTCACAAACAGGTTTGCCGGCTTGATGTCGCGATGGACGATTCCCTTGCTGTGAGCGGCGTCCAGGGCATCGGCAATTTCGATTGCGATATCCAGCAACCGCTCCAGCTCAAGTGGCGGACCCAGGATCACTTCCCGCAGCGTCTTGCCTTCCAGATATTCCATCACCAGGAAGAGCTTGCCCTGGTGCTCGCCAATTTCGTAGATCGTACAAATGTTCGGATGATTCAATGCAGATGAAGCCCGGGCCTCGCGACGGAAACGCTCCAGCGCCTGCGCATCATTGGCCAGGGCATCAGGCAGAAACTTCAAGGCAACGAAGCGGTTGAGTTGAAGGTCTTCAGCCTGGTAGACCACACCCATCCCACCGCCCCCGATTTTTTGCAGCACGCGGTAATGCGAAACCGTTTGGCCAAGAATGGATTGGGTATCAGGCATTGCGGCAACATCTTAGCAGAGGGTAGGAGGGATGGCTTGCTAAACCTTGCTACTCACGCAGCAGTTGCGTTCATTTCTTTGCGTTGGCTGGTCGAAAACTCAAATTCTCAATTAGCTCATTTACTTCGTCCTCGCTCGCGCCTATCAAGGTAATCGACACGACATAGCCTTTCGCCAGGAACGCCAGACAGGTCTGATCGATCGTGAGCTTGCCCATTTCTTTGCTGAAGTCGCTGCGTACCAGTGTCTTGGTGCCGACTGCGAATTCGGAAGGTTCATTCACAACCTTGAAACCTTTGTCGGTGGTGAGTTGCGTGAGCGGCTCGAAGTAATCCGCAGCAGTCTTCAGCCCGGGGTAAGACGAAACACTCTCGGCTGCAATTACCACTCCGGGATTGATAGCATCTCTCGGCGCTTCCGGCGGTTGCTCGAACACTGCAAGGAGGACCACGGACTTTGCAGGATCTTTCGCGGAGTCAGGGGAGTCGTCCTGCATTTCGTTGGTGCGATCCACCCATCCAAAGGGAAGCTTGTAGGTGAATCCGAAGGAGGCATTGTGATAGATGTTGTCAGTGATAGAACCAAGATCGAGAGCTGAGGTCGTGGCCTGCTTCGGAAGTTTCGGGTGATGTTTTGAGGAAGATTCTCCGGAGGCGGGCGGCGATTGCTGCGCCCAGAGCGAGGATGCCATTGTGCCCAGGAAAAAACAGATGAGCATTTTCAGACGGAGATTCATACTCCTATGTTACTTGAGCGACAGTGCGTATTAGTCGCTCAGTTTAAAGCTCAACTGCAATTGGGTCTCGACTTCGATCGGCTCGCCGTCCAGAAAGAATGGCTGGTATACCCAGTGCTTGGCGGCATCGACCGCGGCCGGTGTGAGCAATGGATCACCTGAGACTACCTTCACCGTTGAAACGCGCCCTTTCGTGTCTATGATGATTTTCAACACAACTACGCCCTCAATACCCGCTTCGCGAGCTTCATCTGGATACTTCGGGCTCACTCTCCTTATGAGAATTCCGCGCATGACCTTTTCGGAGACGCGCACACGCCGAGGAGCTGAATCGCTCTTTGAATCTGACGAAACGTCTTGCGCAGCTAGAGCAGTGGCCAGGCACAACATGGCAAAACAAATCACACGCGTGGCTCTGCGCTTCATAGTGCCTCCGCACTTACGCGGCTTTACCCAAGACCGGCTGCGTGCAGTTCATGCAACGGCGCGCGTCGATGGGGATTTCGCTCAAGCATTCTGGACACTTCTTGGTGGTCGGATCGGCCGGAACCGGCGACTTTTTCACCCGGGCCATCAGCGCGTTGAGCGGCGTAATTACGAAGAAATAAACTGCGGCCGCGACCAGAAGGAACGACACCAGCGCGTTGATGAAATCACCCACCGGGAAAGGCGTCCCGCGAACCGTGAAGGCGATGGAGGAAAAATCAGGCTTGCCGACTATCGCGGCGATGAATGGGGTTAGCAAGTCTTTGGTGAGGGCGGTGACCACACCACCGAAAGCTGCACCGATCACGACGCCCACCGCCAGATCTACAACGTTTCCACGAAGAATGAATTGCTTGAATCCGCTGAGCATAAGAGTCTCCTTCCGAAAGCAGTGGAAAGGGTACCGCTCGCATAACATAATCGTCAACCGCAGATTGGACTGTTGAATGTGAAAGATCGGGAGGAGAGCGTACTTTGAAGAATGAGCAACCGTGGAAGAGCGGCGCTTTAGCGCCGCGTAATCGCCCGCGCTTCACAGCGCGGGCCTGAAAGGCCCGCTCTTCCACGGTGGCGCGCGCGGTATTCTTAATGCCAGCCAGCCCTCAGATCCGCATGGGCATAACAATGTAGCGGTACTTGTAGTCCTCGCTCTCGGCGGGACGCAACTGGCCGGCGGATTGAGCGTCTTTCAACTCGAGTTTCACATCACCGCTGCCGACCGCCTTCAGAAATTCCAGAACGTATTGCGCGTTGAACCCGATGGTCAGGGTTTCGCCGTTGTAGTCGGTCTCGATGGAATCTTCGGACTCGCCCGTTTCCGTGGACGAAGCCGAAAGCTTGATCTCGCCCTTTTCCAGCTTTAGACGCACGGCGCGAGAGCGCTCGTCGGCGAATTGCGCCACGCGGGAAATGGCCGCGCTCAGTTCCTCACTGCGCAACGTGATGCTCTTGTTGTTGTCCTTGGGAAGGACGGCTTCAAAGTTGGGGAACTGGCCGGTAAGTTGCCGCGAAGTTAGCAGACGTTGCCCGATGCGGAAGAATAGCGTCGATTCGTCTTTCGCGAAATCGATGGTCTCGGCATCGGTCGAATCGAGCAGGGACTTCAACTCGTCCATCGCTTTCTTTGGCACCAGAGTCTTCATCTCGCCCGAGATGCCTTCAAATTTCTCGCCGCCGCGTTCAATGTGCGCCAGGCGATGGCCATCGGTCGCGACCATGGTGATCGATTCCGGCTTCAGCACCATGAGCGCGCCGTTTAGCGTGTAGCGCGATTCCTCATTGGCAATGGCGAATCCGGTCTTGGCAATCAAACTTCGCAAAACCTGGGCCGGGATCTTTATCACGCCTGCGGTGGGGAATACAGGAAGACTGGGGAAATTTGATCGCGCCATCCCAACCATCTTTGTATTCGAACGCCCGCATCGAATGCTGACCCAGTGGTTCTCCAGCATCTTGATGGTGATGTCGGCGTCGGGCAGGAGCTTCACGTAATCATGCAGCTTGCGCGCGGGAATGGTACAGGAGCCTTCTTTTTTAACCTTGGCGTTACAGGATGTACGCAGGCTCAAATCCAGATCGGTCGCGGTGAGCGAGAGTTTATCGCCAGCCGCTTCGAACAAGTAGTTCGACAGGATCGGTATCGTGGTCTTGCGTTCGACAACTCCCTGGGTTGCCGTCAGCTCACGCAGCAATTCAACTTTGCTGACTGTAATTTCCATGGTGGCGGTTCCAGTCACTGGGGCAATGGCTTCTACCGGCATGACCTGATTCTCCCGTCGCGCGGCTACTTCGAATACTTCTCTTATATCAAAACGAAAAGCACTAAGACCAGTCGTAACCGAAGGCAAGCCGAAAAAGGGACCTAGCCCCCCAGCTGCTCTGTCATCTTATTGATCAGCCGGTTCAAATCCTTGTCGTTGGTGCGTACCTTGTCAATCTTTTCCACGGAATGCAGAACCGTGGTGTGATGCTTACCGCCGAATTGCCGCCCAATCTCTGGCAGGGAAGCTTCGGTCAGATGCTTGGCCAGATACATGGCGATCTGCCGCGGATAAACAATGGCCCGCGAATTGTTCTTGGCCTTGATCTCCACCAGGCGCAGCCCGAATTGTTCGGCTACCGCCTTCTGGATGGATTCAATCGTCACCTTCCGCGCCTGCGAGTCGATAAAATTCTTCAGGACCTGCTGGGCATAGGGGAGAGTGATCTCGGCACCGATGAGCGAGGAATGCGCCACCAGCCGAATCAATGCACCTTCCAACTCGCGAACGTTGGAGCGAATGTTCGACGCAATGTAGAGGGCGACATCGGTGGGAAGCGTGACCTTTTCCTGCTCCGATTTCTTCTGCAGGATGGCCACTTTGGTTTCGAGATCGGGCGGCTGAATGTCGGCGATCAATCCCCACTCAAAACGGCTTCGCAGCCTGTCTTCCACCTCGGCCAATTCCTTGGGCGAGCGGTCGCTGGCGATCACGATCTGCTTCATGGACTCATGCAGCGCGTTGAAAGTGTGGAAGAACTCTTCCTGGGTGCGCTCCTTCCCGGTCAGGAACTGGATGTCGTCCACCAGCAGCACGTCGACGTTGCGGAACTTGTCACGGAAGCTGGTCATCTTGTCGTAGCGCAGCGAGTTGATCATTTCGTTGGTGAACTTCTCGCTGGAGACGTAGCAGATGGCCGCTTGCGGTTGCCGCCGTTTGATCTCGTGCCCGATCGCTTGCATCAGGTGGGTCTTGCCCATGCCAACCCCACCATAGAGGAAGAGCGGGTTGTAGGCCTTTGAGGGACGTTCGGCGACCGCCTGGCACGCAGCGTGGGCGAATTGGTTTCCGCTACCGATGACGAATGCGTCGAAGGTGTAACGTGAATTCAGTTGCGCGGCGCCGTCCCAGTCGAAGCGTGCCTGCGAACCCTGACTGGCGACTGACGCATGGCCGGAAAGCCCGCCATCATGGCGCAGCGGCGTGGCTGCGGGATCGTCTTCCGGGGTCACGAACTTCACATCCTGATATTCCAGGCCGAGATTGTCCAAAGCTTCCTGGATGAGGTCGGCATACTTGTCGCCGACATGGCGAAACTCGGCTGTGGGGACGCGCACAAACAGGATGCCGGCGCTGGAATGACTGTAGCGCGTGGGCTTCAGCCAGGTGTCGTAGGAGTGGCGGTTGATCTTCTTCTCTAGCGCATCGAGAATGCGCAACCACGGATTAGGAGCAAGGGTCGGAGTGGGAACAGACATAATAAAATTTTGTGGGCCGACGCCAGTAGTCAGCGCCCCATCCATATCAATTCAATCATTGCAGAAAAGAAAACTCTAATTCCAGCAGAACGGCCTCAATCTGGCGGAGCAGTTATGCTGGGCTGGGAGAAAAAATAATAAGCTGGCCAGTCCGGGATACTAGCACAAAAATTTTGCCTGTGTGGAAATCTTCGACGAAGACTTTTCAGCGCATTCCAGATTCAAGGCGCGAAAAAAACTTCTGTCAAGTAGCGAAGTTATAACTGCCACGCAAGTGGTGCATCGACGAGTGCGAGTTGCAATTCCACACCGCGCTGCGTCCCCCGGTCTTCGGTGGTATCGTCCGCGGAAGGGGACTTTTCGAGCCAGCGGCAAAGCTGCCAGCAAGACACCCGGTTTGCCCCTCCGCCCTCCGTCATTTATACTTCTCATTCGCCTGCATGGCGACTATTGAAGTCAGGAGCAGCTAAGTTTCATGCCCAAGCGCACATTCCAACCTAACCGACGTCACCGCTCGAAGACGCACGGATTTCGTACGCGTATGAAGACCAAGAGCGGCCAGGCGGTAATCTCGCGCCGGCGAGCCAAGGGCCGCAAGCGGGTGGCGGTAAAGCCCGGCTTCCGTGAATAAACGTCCCGCTTTTTCAGGAATTGGTGGGAGTCCGCAACCTGAGTCTGGATGGTGAGTTGTGAGCGCCATCGCTCCAAAGGGGAGTACCGACCTGTCCAGTTCGGGCAAGGGGGCGAGGTTTCCACGCAGCGCCCGCCTGCTGCGGCACGCCGATTTCGAGCGTGTCTATAAGCAGGGCAAGCGCCACTTCGCTGCCCACATGACGGTGTTTTACCTGCGCCGCGCGGAAGGAGTTGGCGAAGCCACTGGGAGTCGCATCGGATTCACTGTAGGGCGCGCTTTAGGTGGAGCAGTGGACCGCAACCGCATGAAGCGCCGGCTACGAGAAGCAGTTCGGCTTCAGCATCCGGGCATAAACTCGGCGGTCGATGTGGTGATCAATCCGAAGAAATCGCTGCGCACCGCCGATTTCGCGGACTTGCAAAATGAAATCAGCCGCGCTTTTGAAGTGATCCAGAAATCGCTTAGCAAATGAGCAACCTCGCCAAAACCGTCGTCCTGTCGCTGCTACGCGGATACAAATGGATCATTTCGCCCATGCTTGCGCCCGCCTGCTGTTACGTGCCGACGTGTTCCGAATATGCCATGGAAGCCGTCGACCGTTTCGGCGTAGTCCGGGGTGGTTGGATGGCGATGCGGCGGGTACTGCGGTGCCATCCGTTTGTAAAGGGTGGGTACGATCCTGTGTTAGACGCAAAACATCCGGCTGCAACAGTTGGCGGCCAGGATGGCGAGCTTTGTAGTCACTAAGTAGGTAAATTGCCAGACTTTCAAAATCCCAATCAGGATCCCGGCATGGAGCGGCGACTTCTGCTCGTCTTCGCCCTGACGTTCCTGGTGATCATTGTTTGCCAGCCGCTGCTGAAAAAATATTTGCCGCAGCCGGTCGCGCCGCCTGCACAGACCCAAAGCCAGAATCCGACACAAGCTGCGGTGCCAGTCCCGCAGGTGGCTACTCTGCCCAGCTCCGTTCAGCCGTCGTCCACTGCTGCAACGCCGATTGGCGCTAAGCAAGCCAGCACTGAATCTGAGACCATCATCGAGAACGATCTTTACCGCATCACCTTCACCAACCGCGGCGGGCAGGTAAAGTCCTGGATCCTCAAGAAATACGATGACGAAAAGGGCCAGCCTCAGAACCTGGTCAACTCGGTCGCTGCCGAAAAATACGGCTATCCGCTCTCGCTGTGGACGTACGACGAGACCCAGCGCAACAAAATCAATACAGCCCTATACGTTGTTTCCCAAGGCGGCAAAAGCGCTGCCAACGATGGTCAGACCCTCACCTTCGAGTACGCCGACCCGGATGTGACGGTCAGAAAAGTCTTCCGCTTCGACCAGAGCTATGTAATTGGCGTGGAGACCTCGGTCCTCTCCAAAGGAAACCTGGTTTCCGCTTTGCCCATGTGGCCGGCAGGATTCGGCGATGAACAGACCCCGGCTGCTTATGCCGCTGGGAAAATCGAATATCACAACGAAGAATCCACCGAACGCTCGCTATTGATCTTTCCCAGCCTGACCCAGCGGCTGGCCATCAAGGCAATCAGCAGCGGCAATACCCTGCCTGGGCCGTTCAACTGGGCCGGGGTGGCAGACCAATATTTCGCGGCGATCTTTATCCCCCAGGATCCACGCAGCGCGACTACGGTCGTGCTGCGCAACTCGATTGACATTCCCAAGGACGCGGCCAAACCCAATCCCCAGGACACCCAGAAAATGGAAGTACTGGGCGCGGCGGTTGGCAATCTGCATTCTCCGACCGTAGAGCGCCTCTTTGTTGGCCCCAAATCGCTGCATATCGTGGAAGCGGTTCCGGTGCCGGGGATCGCGGACCACGCCGATTTGCGCGATCTGGTGAATTTTGGTTTCTTTGGGTTGATTGCGCGGCCGCTCTTCCTTTGGCTGCAGTGGACTCATCTCCATATTGCGTCTAACTGGGGCTGGGCCATCGTCATTCAGACTTTGATCATCAGTCTGGCGCTGCTGCCGCTGCGTATCTCCAGTATGAAATCCGCGCTGAAGATGCAGAAGATCCAGCCGCTGATGAATTCGATCAAGGACAAATACAAAAAATACGGCATGCGCGACCCGCGCCGCCAGGAGATGAATGTAGAGATAGGCGCGTTGATGAAGCGGGAAGGCGTCAACCCGGTCGGCGGCTGCCTGCCCATGATCATTCAGATGCCGTTTCTGTTCGCCTACTACAGCATGCTCAATGCCGCGCTCGATCTTCGCCACGCGCACTGGCTGTGGATTGGCGACCTCTCATCCGCCGATCCCTGGCTCGTGCTGCCAATTTGCCTCGTCATCAGTATGGTGATCACGCAGCGATTGACCCCGCAAGCCGGCATGGATCCTCAGCAGCAGAAGATGATGAACGTGGTGATGCCCATCATGATGGGCGCTATCTTTTACAAGCTTGCCGCCGGCGTGACTTTGTATTACATGGAGAGCAATCTGGTGTCGATCGTTCAGCAGGTGGTCCTGAATCGTACCAGCCTGGGCCGCGACATGCGCGAAATGGCTCTGAAGAGAGCAAGGAAAAATAAAGACAAATGATTTCCGATAAGATCGCCGCCGCAAATAAGATTAACGAGTTCCTGCGTGATGTAGTGGCACTGGGCGGTTTCCGCTTGAAGTACCGCATTACCGTCGACCCGCCGCTCTCCGAAGAGCGCGACTGGGAACGCCCCGAGATCATGGTGGAGTTTGCCGGCCCGGATTCTGCATTGCTCTTGGAACGTGGATGCGAACTCTTGCGTTCGATCGAACTGCTGGCGCTCGAGATTATTCGCCTTCCTGGCAACGAGCACGAGAAAGTCCGCTTTGATTGCATGAACCAGCGTGCCTTGCGCCTGCAGGAATTGCGCGTGGCCGCCGATGTCGCCGCAGAAAGAGTCCGCCGTCTTGGAACGCCCTACGAATTCCAGCCTATGTCTTCACGTGAACGGCGCATCGTCCACCTGGCGCTGCGCGATCACGCCGATCTGCACACCGAAAGCCAGGGCGAAGGCAGCCGACGCTGCCTGGTGGTGTATCCCAAGGACTACAAGCCGGCGCCGAAGTCACTGCCGTAAACAACGGTCTCTTATTGCACTCCTTCTTGAAACTTGGAAGCGGAGACCTGAAACTGGTTCTGTGAACCTCGACGACACCATCGTGGCCATTGCCACTCCTCCTGGTCGCGGTGGGATTGGCGTCATCCGTCTGGCTGGTCCGGAAGCGAAGAAAATTGCTCTCCCGATGTTGCGGCTGAAACACGATCTCGAACCGGGGCGTGCAGTGTTTGGAGAGCTCGTTGAACCCGGAAATGTCCATGTGGGGACGGGTCTCAGACCCGTCCAGGCCGAGCCAGGCTCGGCTAGCCCTTCCCGCATCGATGAAGTGGTCGTCACCTACTTCGCCAAACCCCACTCCTATACCACCGATGACATCATCGAAATCTCCGCCCATGGTTCGCCGGTGGTTCTCCGGCATGTCGTCGAGCTTGCCTTGGCCTGCGGCGCGCGCCTCGCCGAGCCCGGCGAATTTACCATGCGCGCCTTCCTCAACGGACGCATCGATCTCACCCAAGCTGAAGCCGTCCGCGATCTCATCGATTCACAGACGCTTTATCAGGCAAAAGTCGCGGCCCAACAACTCGAAGGCGCGCTTTCCCGCCGCCTGCAACCGATCAAACAAAAGCTGGTGGAGTTGATTGCGACACTCGAAGCGGGAGTGGACTTCGCCGAAGACGATGTGTCAGTGCTGCCCGCAGATCAGATTCTCAAGCGAATCGGAACCATACGCACTCCACTCGAAGATCTGGCCCGGACTTTTGCTTACGGAAAAATTGTCCACGAGGGCCTGACACTCGCCATCGTAGGACGTCCAAACGTCGGCAAATCGAGCCTGTTCAATCGGCTGGTTGAGCGCGAGCGGGCCATCGTCACTTCAACGCCGGGCACCACCCGCGACCTGGTAACCGAAACCGTCGCGATCGGCGGCATCCCGGTCAAGTTGATTGACACCGCCGGCATTCGCCGAGCCCTAGATGAAGCGGAGAGCATCGGTATCCGCAAATCTCTGGAAACTATCGCCGATGCCGACTTGGTTCTGATCGTGCGGGATTCTTCGCAGCCAGTAACATCCGAGGACGAAGAGCTGCTGCAACCAATCGCCGGGCGCCCCTCAATTCTGATTGAGAACAAATGCGACCTGGCCATTTCGGCACCGACACAACACGGAAGCGTTCGCACCTCTGCCCTCACAGGAGAAGGCATCGCAGAACTACGCAGCGAAATTCTTCGCCACATCGGCGGAGAAACCGGCGCTCAGTCCGAAACTGGTTTCCTCACCAACGTGCGGCATCAGTCGCGAGTCCGCGAATCTATCACTGCACTGGACGCTGCCCAGTCCGCCGTCGGCAACAAAATCCCGCATGAAATGCTGCTGCTCGACTTATACGACGCGTTGCGCCCGCTCGACGAGATTACCGGGGCCACCACCAACGATGACATCCTCAACCTGATCTTCAGCACGTTCTGCATCGGAAAGTAGAGTTGAATTCCAGATTCCGATTTCCCGTCACCAACTCACTGGAACTCAAGGATCACGATCTCAGGATTCGAACCTAGCCTGAGCGGTGGTCCCCAGGTTCCTGCCCCGCTCGAAGTAAACACTTGCATTTTTCCGATGCTGCTCAGCCCGTACACGAACTGGCGATACATTCGCTTGGCCATCCAACTCCAGGGAACGAACTGGCCTAAATGCGTGTGCCCGGAGAGTTGTAAGGAAACCCCCGCCGCCTCGGCGACCTCGGGTCGGTCCGGCGCATGGGTCAAGAGGATGCTGGGGCGGCTGCGGTCGACTCCGATACGATCCAGCACCGACGCGAGGTGCCCGTCCTGCGTAGCATTCCGGTAGGGCACGCCAATAATCTGCAAACCCTCCGCTTCCACCTTCTCGTTGCTGAGCACGCGCACTCCGGCTGCCGACACGGCTCGCAAGTATTTGCTGTCATCGCCGAATTGCTCGTGGTTTCCCGCGACAAAATACACGCCATGCGGCGCCGTCAGCTTGTTCAATGGAGCCGCAGCCGGTCCTGCGTCAATGGCCGTGCCGTCATACAAATCGCCGGCGATAAAAATCAAGTCCGGCTCTTCTTTCAAAATCTTGGCCACCATGCGCCGCAGAAAACCGCCATTGCGCACGTGTCCCAGATGCACATCACTGATGAGCGCCGCTCGCCGTCCCCGCCACGCCTCAGGCAAGTTTGCCAGCCGCACCGTGGTTCGCGTGACTCGCGTCCAGTTGGCATTGAAAACTCCGTAGAGTCCGACCACGGCCGCAAGACCAAACAACACTTCCGCGATGCGATGGAAGTTCACCGCCAATCCCGCCAGCCGGGTAACTCCAAAAATGATCCAGGAAGAAACTGCGGCGAGGAACAGGAAGGTCAACAAGCCCAGCCAAACCGCCGCCGCCCGGTAAAACACGCGCAGGGTTGCATTGGTATAGCGGAAGGCAAGCAGCGAAGCCACAACAAAACTCACCGACAAAACGCCGAGACCTAGACCCACCCAGAACGCGCCATCGAGAGCGCTTCCCGTAGACGAAAACGTCCACGTCTCATAGAGGAAGAAATGCGTCAGAAAAAGAACCGCCTGAAAAATTGCGATGAAACCGATCAAACCTTTTCGTACCTTCATGGAGCATTAGATTCCCCATCTCTCGATTCGTATTCATAATCTGCATGGCATGCAGGGAATCAAGGGAACCCGAAACCGCTGACAATAAAGAGGTTAGCTAAAGTTGTTATGTCTTCTATCCGACCTTGAAGTGGCGAGACTACTTTGACAACGCGGCCAGCGCCTTGCGGAAGACCGCATCAAAAGGCGCCCCTTGGATATTTGTCCCGAGCAGTGCCAGCGCCTTTTCCGCCGCCGGCCTCTGGTACCCCAGGTTCATCAGCGCTGACAAAACGTCTTCCTCGACTGCGCTAAGCGAAGACACTGGCGTGATCACCTCCGTACCCAAGGCGGGAAGCTTGTCGCGCAGTTCCAGCACCATACGCTCCGCAGTCTTCTTGCCGATGCCAGGGATGCGGGTGAGCCGGGAAATGTCGTTGCCCCGAATCGCGCGCACCATTTCATCGGCCGCCATGCCGCTCAGGATCGTAATCGCCAGCTTGGGACCAATACCGCTGACGGTGATCAGTCTTTCGAACAGAGTTTTTTCGGTGGGCCGCAGAAATCCGTAAAGCGCAATCTGGTCTTCCCGGACGTGGGTGTGGATGTGCAAAGCAACTTCGCTCCCCACGCCTGGCAGATCGGAAAATGTAGGAACGGAAATGACGACGTCGTAGCCGACACCACCAGTCTCAACCACAGCCTGGTTAGGATGCTTCTCTATCAGCTTTCCCCGCAGATGAGCAATCATGCTGGTGACATTGTAGCCGGAGATCAACTGGCGGACGATTTGGAATTACAAGGTTTAGCTGAAAGCTGAAGGCTGAGAGCTGATGGCTCCTAAAATAACGAACTCTGCCTGCGATTCGGCGTGATTCCGAAATGCTCATACGCGAGCTGCGTCGCCACTCTGCCACGCGGTGTCCGATTAAGAAATCCGATCTGAATCAAGAATGGCTCGTAGATTTCTTCAATCGCATCCGCCTCTTCCGCCAGGCCCGCCGCCAGAGTATTCAAACCAACCGGTCCACCTTGATACTTCTCAATGATGGTCAGCAGCAGCTTGCGATCCACTTCATCAAAGCCGTGCCGATCCACTTCGAGCATTTGCAGTGCAGCCTGGGCGGTAGGCAAATCAATCTTCCCCGCTCCCCGCACCTGCGCATAATCCCGCACCCGGCGCAGCAACCGATTGGCAATACGCGGCGTCCCACGCGACCGGCTGGCAAGTTCCAACGCGCCCGCATGGTCGATCTCGACTCCAAGAATTTCCGCCGAGCGTTCCACAATCACCCGCAAATCCTCGTGCCCATAAAACTCCAGCCGCAGCACGATTCCGAAACGCGATCGCAACGGCGCTGAAAGCAATCCCGCGCGTGTCGTCGCCCCGATGAAGGTAAACGGCTTCACGTCCATGGTATGAGTGCGGGCCGCCGGACCCTGGCCAATGATGATATCCAGCTTGTAATCTTCGAGTGCCGAATAAAGGATCTCTTCGAGCGCGGGCTGCAACCGGTGCACTTCATCAATAAACAGCACCTGCTTGTCGCGGACATTGGTCAGGATCGCCGTGAGATCGCCCTTGATCTGCAGCGTCGGCCCGGAAGTTTGCTGAAACGGCGCGCCCAATTCATTGGCGATGATGGTCGCCAGCGTCGTCTTCCCCAGACCCGGAGGTCCATACAGCAGCACATGGTCGAGCGCTTCGCCACGTGATCGCGCCGCCTCAATCGCAACCGCCAAATTTTCTTTGACCTTGGCCTGCCCAATGAACTCCGCCAGCCGCTGCGGACGCAGCTTCAGCTCAAACGAAGAATCGTCCTCAACCGGCGCAGCCGACACCAGTCGCTCACGGTCCTGCGGAAGTTTGGGAGTGTTCCTGAGGGTAGCCACGTTATGGCGATAGTAAAGCGAAATGTCAGCACGTGGGACAATCGTGCGCTGAATTCATGGCTGAGATTGTTTCGCGAGCATAATATCGAATTCTTTGGGATCACCCAGTATGTCCATGTAATAACCTTCGGCTGGGTAAGGATTATAGATATGGCCGCTCTTGGATCTCTTGCAATACTTCGCCCATCGAGGATTGCCGTGATCGGCTGGCCCGAGATCGGTGAAGGTGAATGTGAACCACGGCCAAACGCGAATGTACTCCGCCGACAAATTGGGAAGCCCATCCTTTTCTTCGGATACGGTTCCATAAACACGCACAAGTGACAGAGCGGGGATCGTCACATTCCCCAACTTCGCGGTTGCGACAAAATCGCCGGCACCCGCATTTGAAACCAGCATGATGTGGCAGTCAGTCATGCCATCAAAGTATTTTTGCTCAATCAGCAAATTGTAAGTGTGTTTGCTTTCATCTTTCGTGGCTCCGCGCAGCACGCCGAACCAGCTGACAAATTGCTTGTTCTTTCCCTGAAGTTTGTACTGGTGCTTATCCATGAATGAACCTGTAACTCTCTCCGCAGGCGCGAGCTTCTGAAGGAATGCGCTTTCTCTTTCGGTCGGACCGTAGGAACAGGTTGCCAAACTTCGTCGGTTTCAGTTCTTTCACTTCTTGAACTTCAACAACTGTTTGGGCGCCACAGGATGCTATGAGCGCCAGGAAAACGAATGCAAAGCAAATTCTCTTCCGCATACACATTTTCTCCGTCGAACAGCCAATGATTAGACACCGCCATTGACGTATGTGCCGAGGAATTCTACAAATCAAAAAAACTTGGAGGGATCCAAGGGATGCCTTAATATAAGGTATTTGTTTTCTGTATGATAAAAATAATATAGAAATATACCTGTAAATATACAATAATAGATTATGCCCCTTAGCATCAAAAACGACGCCACCGAGCGCCTCGCCCGCCAAATGGCCGATGAAACCGGAGAGTCTCTGACCCAAGCCATCCAGAAGGCTCTGGAAGAACGATGGGAACGGCTGAAGATCAGGCGCCGGAGCCGTGTATTGAACAGCCAGCTCGAGGATCTGTTGCAGCGGGTGGACGCTCTTCCCAATCTCGACTCCCGGCTCGCTGATGAAATCCTCGGCTACGACGAGCATGGGATGCCGCGCTAATGGTCATTGATACCTCCGCGCTGCTCGCAATTTTTCTGGCCGAGCCTGAGCGCAAGCCTTTTCTCGATCTCATCGTCGAAGCACCAAAACGATTGATCTCTGCGGCGAACGCGCTTGAAACCGGAATTGTGCTGGAAGCCAGACGCGGTGAAGCAGCTGGACGCGAGTTCGACCTCTTCGTGGTTCGCGCCAACCTTGATGTGGTCTCAGTGGATGCAGAGCAAGTCGAAATCGCACGCTCCGCCTGGCGCAAGTACGGAAAGGGCCGTCATCCAGCAGCCCTTAACTTCGGAGATTGTTTTGCCTACGCTCTGGCCAAATCCTCGGGGGAACCGCTGCTGGCCAAAGGCGTCGACTTCGCGCGTACAGACGTCGAGCTCCACTTCGTCTCTTAACTCAAGGTAAAGAAAACGCAGGCAGCCTCTATTAATTAGTGCTACTTCGGGTACCACTCCAGCAACCGAACCTCAATCCCCGTCCCGGCCAATGCTTTCTGAAATACGGCAAGATCCGATCCCCGATAGTGATAGGGGATCACAATCTTCGGGTGAAACGCCTTGACCGCCTCCGCAGCCTCTTCGGGTGGCATGGTGTAAGGCAGGTTCATGCACACGAACGCCACGTCGATATTCTTGAGCGCGCGCATCTCCGGGACGCCTTCAGTATCGCCAGAGAAATAGAAGCGTTTGCCCCCATAGGTGAGGACGTAGCCATTGCCGCGTCCCCTATCGTGAAAAAACTTTCCCGGCTCGGGGCCGCGTTTCAGGTTGTAGGCTGCGACCGCCTCGATCGTCCAATCTCCCCAGGTTTTGGTTTCTCCATTAGCAATGGGCTTGGCACTCGTGACGGTCTGTACAACGGCCGGCGCGGCCAGAATTTCCGTATCGCCCTTGCTGATTTCCTTAATCGAATCGGGATTCATATGATCGCCGTGAATGTCCGTAATCAGAATGAGGTCGGCCTTGGGCAATCCAGCGAAGTTCGCAGGCTTGGAGGGATCGAGATAAATAGTCTTCCCGCCCGCCTCGATCAAAGTGCTGGCGTGATACAGCGGCGTGATCTTGACCGGCCCGGCCGACGTCGGGAAGACCTGCGTCTGGGCGGCATGCGCAAACGCCGACAGAAAGAAAAGAGAGCAGATAAGAATTGGAATTAGTTTCACTTGTGACCTCCGAACATCTTCTACATTGCTGTGCTTTGTGCGCTGCCGTGCAATACAAAAATACACCAAAACCTTTGTCATCCTGAGCAAGCATCCTTATGCGCGGCGAAGGACCTCTGCATTCTGCGCAGCGTCATAAACTCGTAGCTTCATTTGACAATGTGACACATAATGCGTTAGAAATTGGCTAAAGCTGTGGGCTTGAAGACGGCTTAGCAGAATGTGGGTGGGGCAGCGCTTCAAGCGCTGCGTTAAGGGCTTGGTTTCCGCGCGCGCTTCAGCGCCTGAGGTATTTGCAAGCTTGCGGCCCAGAAGCCTCCTACTCTTCCTCTTCCTTCACATCCCCACGCGCCGCTCTTGCCTTCTCCACAATCTTCTCCTGCAACTGTCCCGGCACGACATCGTAGTGGTGCATCTCCATGTTAAAACTCGCGCGGCCCTGGGTCATCGCGGTCAGATCGACGCCGTAAGTCAGCATCTCCGACATCGGCACCTCGGCCTTCACAATGGTGTTGCCGCCCTTGTTGTCCATGCCCTGGATGCGTCCGCGTCGGCTGTTCAAATCACCCATGATCGAGCCGGCAAACTCATCCGGCGCCGTGATCTCAGCGACCATGACTGGCTCCAGCAAAGTTGGCTTCGCCTGTTCCATCGCTTTCCGGAACGCGATGCGCCCAGCCATCTGGAATGACATGTCGTTCGAATCCACATCGTGATACGAGCCGTCATAAAGGATGACCCGGAAATCCACCATGGGAAATCCCGCAAGATATCCGCGTGCGGCGGCGTCTTTAATTCCCTTCTCAATGGCGGGAATGTAATTCTTCGGAATCGAGCCGCCAAAAATGTCGTTTACAAACTCAAACTCTCCTCCGCGCGGCAGCGGTTCCATTTTGATTTTGCAATCGCCGTATTGCCCGTGCCCGCCGGTCTGCTTTTTATGCTTCCCCTGCACGTCGGCTTTGCCGCGAATCGTCTCTCGATACGGCACCTTCGGCGCGTGCAGAATGACGTCCGTGTGATACCGCTTCTTCATCTTCGAGACCACAACTTCAATATGCTGTTGCCCCGTGCCGGCGATCAGGAACTCTTTCGTCTGCGCATCGCGGAAGAACCGCAGCATGGCATCTTCTTCCATCAGCTTGTGGATGCCCGGCCCCAGCTTGTCTTCATCGGCCCGGCTCTTGGGCTCGATCGCGAAAGTAATCGCCGGCTCCGGCAGCTTCACCCGCGGATATTGAATCGGTGCTGATTTATCGCCCAACGTGTCGCCGGTAAGCGTGTCTTTCAATTTCGAGACCGCACCAATGTCGCCCGCATGCAACTCAGTCACCGGCACAGTGTTCTTTCCCTGCATGATGGAAATATGCGCCAGCTTTTCCGACGATCCACGCGAGAAATTCTGTACCGTGGCATCGTTCTTCAGCACGCCGGAAAACACTTTGAAGTATGAAATCCTTCCCGCAAACGCATCCGACACCGTCTTGAACACATACAGTGACACCGGCTCCGCATCTGTCTCATGCCGCTTCGGCGCGTCCCCATTGCTCGACGCCGCCGGCTCTCCCTGCACCCACTCGTGCTCCGACGGCGCAGGCGTGTAGTCGACAATAAAATCCATCACCCGGTCTGCCCCAATGTTGCCCAGCCCGGAGCCAAAGATTACCGGAAAAATCTTGTCTTCGCGGATGGCGTTATGCAGCGCCGGCACCAAATCTTCTTCCGGTATCGTTCCCTTCTCGAAGAATTCTTCCATCAGCGCATCGTCGCCCTCGGCCACAATCTCCACCAGCTTTTCGTGCGCTTCCTGGGCCCGATCTTTCAAGTTCGCGGGAATCTCCGTCTCTTTTCCTTTTCCATCCCCACCCAGGGTGTAGGTATAGGCCTTCATGCGAACAAGATCGATCACACCGCTAAAATTCTTCTCACTCCCAATCGGCAACTCCAAGGGGACAACGGAACGCCCAAAAGCTTTGGTCAGCGATTCCAGCACGCGATCGGCATCGGCATGATCGCGATCCATGCGGCTGGCCACAATCAGACGCGGCGTCTTGTATTCTTCGCAGTAATTCCAAACTCGCTCGGTCACCACTTCCACGCCAGCTACGCCATCCACAACAACAATCGCCGCATCCACTACCGGAAGCACCAGCTTGGCCTCGTGCACGAACATGTTGAACCCAGGCGTGTCCACAATATTGATTTTGGTTTTGCCCCACTCCGCATAAGCCAGGCTGGCCGCGATGGACATTTTCCGCGCGATCTCTTCGTCGTCATAATCGGTGGTCGTCGAGCCGTCATCCACCCGGCCCAGCCGCTGGGTCGCGCCCGCGGCATAGAGCATCGCCGAAACCAGAGAAGTCTTGCCCGCATGTCCGTGTCCCACAATTGCAACATTGCGGATATTCGCGCCTTCATAAGCTTTCACGGGTTCGCTCCTTCAGCAGGTCACGTAGGGGCGGACGCCCTCGTCTGCCCGCCAAGCTCATAAATGAAGAGGACAGACACAGGCGACCTCAACATCACCTGCAAAGCCCCCGATGCTACCACGGGGCCCGCGGAAGGCTCAACCCGTCATCTGACCAGCCAGATCCGCCTTCATCCGCGCAAATCCGTGGCCAGAAACTTCCCGGCGATGTATCCTTCCTCCGTCATGTTAGGCAACCGCAGCAGCGAGCAGTGGGTCGCCCAATACTCGACCAGCCATCAGCACCCGGTGAATCGGGTCTGCCATACGCTGGGCATACCTACCATTCTCGTTTCGCTCGCGCTCTTCCTCGCCAGTATTTTCTTTCATAGACTTTGGCTTTACGCCGCCGCCCTCTTTGCGCTGGGATGGCTCCTCCAATTCATCGGCCATGCCTTCGAGGGCAAAGAACCCGAGTTTCTTCATGATTGGCGGTTCCTCTTCGTAGGCGTGCGCTGGTGGTGGGCCAAAATAAACGGCAAGGCCTGAAAAATTCGCCGTGTTCCCGACTCAGCGCTTGCACCCCAATCGGCAATCCCCTATTCTCTAAGGAATGCATCGCCTGACCGCCAGATTCTTGTTGGTCCTGCTGCTGGTGAGCAGCTTCGCTCCCATGGCTCTGGCGATCACCGCGCCGCCCCCGCATGCCTGCTGCCTGCGGATGAAGCATGACTGCACCGCAACCACTCACGACTTACAGTTTCAAGCGCCCCCTACTTGCTGCAATCGCGACTGCTGCCGTCCGCTGTTAAGTTCGCAATGGATAGGAAATCCGCCGTCGCTGCGTGCCTACGTCGCGCCCGTGTCGTCGACATTGTCTTCAGCTATAAGTTCCGTTCGCCACTTTGACGGCCTTAGCACTTCTCATTCCGGCCGCGCCCCACCCCAGTTCTCCTAAAAAAGAGACTCACGTAGGGACAGCCGCCTCGGCTGTCCAGCCGAGCTAGCTCGGCAACCACACACCTGATTCTGGGTGGCGCAGCTCGTAAGTGCTGCGAAAAAGCTGTTTTTCAGCACGGGCTTGAGCCCTGTTTTTGGAGAACTCATGAAACTCATTCGCATCGGATCCCTCGGCGGCCTGCTCCTGCTTTCCGCCCTCGCCTTCGCCAACGTTTACGGGGCCATTCGCGGCATTGTCCACGACCCGCAGCATCGTCCCATTGAGGGTGCCATGGTCATGCTCAAAGCCAAATCGTCGGACTGGACGAAAACCGTCACCACCGATGCCAACGGCGAATTCCAGCTCAATGCCGTTCCCCTTGGAGACTACTCCGTGTCCGTGGCCAGTCCGGGCTTCGCCCAAACTGCACAGGACGTCACCGTCATCTCGGGAACCGTCCCAGTCGTTCATTTCCAGTTGCGAGTGGCTTCGGCGAATGAAAAAGTCACCGTGTCCGGCGCGCCCGCAGTCGCCCCAACCGACTCCGCCACTCCCATTACTCTGATCGATAGCCTCGACATCGAGCGCACCCCCGGCGCTGACCGTTCCAACAGTCTGGCCATGATTACCGACTACGTTCCCGGTTCCTACGTGACGCACGACATGCTGCACATCCGCGGCGGCCACCAAACCACCTGGCTCCTCGATGGCATTCCGGTCATCAACACCGCCATCGCCCAGAATGTTGGTCCGCAGTTCGATCCCAAAGACCTGGAATATGTCGAAGCCAATCGCGGCAGCTACGGCGCCGAATTCGGCGACCGCACCTACGGAGTCTTCAACGCCGTGCCCCGCACCGGTTTCGAACGCAACAATCAAGCCGAACTGGTCATGAGCGCGGGAAACTTCTACCAGACCAACGACGCACTAAGTTTTGGCAGCCATACCCAACGCTTCGCTTACTACGCCAGCGTGAACGGCAACCGTAGCGATCTCGGCTTGCAGCCTCCGGTTCCCCAGGTCGTACACGACGCCGTCAACGGCGTCGGCGGTTTCGGCTCTTTTATTTTCAACGCGGATCCCTCCAACCAGCTTCGCCTGGTCACCTCGCTGCGCCGCGACTATTTCCAGATCCCCTACGATCCCTTCCCCAATGACATCGAAAACGACCCGTCCAGCGATCAGTACACCCCCAGCATCGGCCTGCGCGACGGCGAACACGAAGCCGACGCCGGCGTGCTATTCACCTGGGTCCACACTTTCAACTCCCATCTCATGACCACGGTTTCGCCCTTCTACCACTACAACAGCGGCGACTACAACAGCCGCCCCACCGATATCCCCATCGCCACCACGGAGAACCGTAGCTCCACTTACGTCGGCGGCCAGGCCAGCTTCGCCGCCAACTACAAGAAGAACGATCTCCAGGTAGGTTTCCTGAGTTTCTACCAGAGCGATAACCAGCTCTTCGGTGCCATCTTCAACGACGGCAGCGGCAACTCGCCCTTCACCGATACAGAAAGCCCCACGGCCAATCAGGAAACGTTTTATATCGACGACAAGTTCACGCCTTTTCCCTGGCTAACCCTCTCCGCCGGCGTGCGCCCCACGCGATTCTCTGAAGGCAACTTCGCCCCCTCCGCGACCGCGCCGCCGATCGACGAGACCGCCATCCAGCCGCGCTTCGGCGCGACGGTCACCGTCCCCCGCTTGAATTGGACATTCCGCGCTTTCTACGGACACTACTATCAGGCGCCTCCCATCGAAACCGTCTCCGGCCCGCTCATCTCACAATGCCAGCCGCCTGATTGCGGCTTCGTTCCGTTGTTTGGCGAGCGCGACGAAGAACATCAATTCGGGGTCACCATTCCTTATCGCGGATGGGTCCTCGACGCCGACAACTTCCGCACCAACGTGGTGAATTTCCTCGACCACAACAACATTGGCGCTTCCAACATCTTCTTCCCGCTCACCGTCGCTCAGGCAGTCATCCGCGGCTGGGAGCTTACCCTCCGCTCCCCGCGCTTCGCCCACCGCGGACAAGTCCATCTCGCATATTCCAATCAAATTGGCGAAGGCGCCGGCACCATCACCGGCGGCCTCACCGATTTTTCCTATTCTCCCGAACTCAGCCCGCTCGATCACGATCAGCGCAACACCCTCAACTTCGGCGGCGACGTCAGTCTTCCCTGGCGCAGCTACGTTTCCACCAATGTCTATTACGGCTCCGGCTTCAGCAACGCTTTCCCCGGCGAACCCTATCCGGGTGATTACCTGCCGCAGCACACCACCTTCGATCTGTCGCTCGGCAAGGATTTTGGCGAACGGGTTTCCGCCTCGCTCAATGCACTGAACGTTGCCAACCGCCGCGTCGAATACGACAACAGCCTCACCTTCGGGGGATATCATTGGAACAACCCCCGTGAAATTTATCTCGAGTTGCGCTACCGCTTTCACTACTAGTGTTCGAGAATGAAACCGGGAAGGGCACGGCTTCCAGCCGTGCCGATCAACCGACGAAACGACCACGCGCTTCAGCGCCTGAGGTTGGCGTAAATTTATGACCCTCCGACAAACAATTATTCCGCTCCTGCTAATCACCTTGTTTCTGTGCGCCTGCAACCGCACCCCGCAATCCACCGCCAAACGCTTCCCCTTCACCGGCCGCGTCGTTTCCATCGACAAGCCGATCAAATCCCTGGTCATTGATGGTGACGATGTCCCCGGCTTCATGTCCGCCATGACCATGGGATATCCAGTGAAAGACTCGACCCTCCTCGACAAAGTCGTCCCCGGCGATCGCATCAAAGCCGAAATAGTCGTTGATGGCGACAAATACTGGCTGGAAAGCCTCTCCGTCACCCAGCACTCCGCCGCTCCCCCGCCCAAGCCCACCGCCACACTGCACATTCCCGCTCCCGGCGACCAAGTCCCGAACTTTCGATTGATCAATCAGGACGGCCGACCCATCTCGCTGAACCAATATCGCGGTAAGACCCTGATCCTCACTTTCATTTACACTCGCTGCCCTTTCCCGGATTTTTGCCCGCGCGTGACCCACGAGTTCGCCGGCCTCGACCACCAGTTGCACAACGACGCCGCCCTTTATAAGCGAACTCATCTCCTGAGCATCAGCTTCGATCCCGCTCACGACACCCCCAAAGTCCTTCGCGATTACGGTTTTTCCGCTGCCGGCAGCAAACAACCGGCAATCTTCCAGCATTGGGAATTTGCCGTCACCCCCGCAAAAGACCTGCCCGCAATCGCCAAATTTTTCGCCCTCGACTACAACCAGGACGGCGCTCTCCTCACTCACTCCCTGAGCACCGCCGTCATCGGTCCCGACGGCCGCATCGTCAAATGGTATTTCGGCAGCGACTGGCAGGCCGCCGATCTCCTCAAAGACGCTACTGACGCCGCTCGCTCCACCAGCTAAACTGTTTCGCGGAGGAATTCATGAAGTACCTTCTGATCATCTTGGCGACCCTCGGCATCATCGCCTCCAGCCTCGCCCTGCGTGAGCACTACCGCACCTACGGAGACTCTCCCTGCGACATCAACGAAAAATGGGACTGCGGCATCGTCAACCACAGCCCCTTCGCCGTTTTCTTCGGCATTCCCGTCGCCGACATCGGCATCGCCGGATACCTCTTACTAGCCGTTCTCGCCTTCAAGCGCTTCTACCGCCTGCTCCTGGCCGCCGCCTTGATCGCCCTCAGTTTCTCGTTGTACCTGGCTCACATTGAATCCGCCATCCTAGGAGTCTGGTGCATCTACTGCGCCATCTCCCTGGGATTGATCTCCGTCATCAGCCTCCTAGCCCTGGGAACCGTAATCGTCCAGTTGGCCCGCCGGACCTCCCCTTAGCGTTTTTCTTCGCGCACTTCCCGGGGGTTCTTAGCGACCTTTGCGGTTAAAGTCTTTCCGCCCCCGCAAAATTAACACTGCTTTAACAATTTCACCTCGCTCCAAGCTTTACCATCTGGCGATGCCCCAAGACCCGCTAGTCATCGAAGATCTCGCCGGCCCCAAAGAAGGACAGCGCATTCTCCGCCTCACCGGCCCCATCACCATTGGCAATCTATTCGATTTCCAGGCCAGAGTCCGCGCCGACAAGTCGCAGACCTTGATTCTCGATTTCTCCAACGTCCCCTACATCGATTCCGCCGGCATCGGCGCCCTGGTCGGTGCCTACGTCACCCACCAGAAAGACGGACGCAAGTTATTCCTCGTCGGCGTCAGCGACCGCATCCATAACGCCCTCAAAGTCACCCACGTGGAGACCTTTTTCAGCTTCTTCCCCACCGTCGCCGAAGCCCAAAACGCCGTCGCCTGATCCGCCACACCCGGCTCATCTCCTACCCACTGTCATCCTGAGCGCAGCATGATCGTTCGCGAAGCGAATGATCATGCGGAGTCGAAGGACCCCTATCGCTACCCATCTCTGACCACGATTACGCCCCCGACGGAAGTTTGGAAAGCTCACAGAACGAATCGCCACCGACCCAGCTCCGAAGCACCTGCCCTGAGCGAAGCCGAAGGGAGCGACCCATCTTAGCCCCGGACGTAAGTCCGGGGTAGAGTCGAATCAGACTTACGCTCCCGCAGGGCGCCAAATAAGGGCTCGTCAGCTACGCCCGCGTTTGACTGCCCTCGCCCATCATCCTAAGATAAACGACTCACCTTGTTGACGAACGAATGATCGGCCAGACCATCTCGCACTACCGCATCACCGGCCAGCTCGGCAGCGGTGGGATGGGCGTCGTCTACGAAGCTCACGATCTGACTCTCGGCCGCAAAGTCGCTCTCAAATTCCTGCCTCCCGACTTGGCTCGCGACTCCGCCGCGCTCGACCGCTTCCTGCTCGAAGCCCGCGCCGCTTCGGCTCTGAACCATCCCAACATCTGCACCATCTACGCCGTGGAGCAGGACTCCGGCCAGTCCTTTATCGCCATGGAGCTGCTGGAGGGACAAAGCCTCGGCGACAAGCTCAGCGGCGGGGCCTTGCCGCTCGATCGTCTGCTCGACATCACCATCCAGCTCGCCGACGCTCTCGACGCCGCCCATGCCAAAGGCATCGTTCACCGCGACATCAAACCCGCCAACATTTTTGTTACTCAACGCAACCAGGTGAAGGTGCTCGACTTCGGCCTCGCCAAACTCACCCGCGTCGCCGAGATGGAAACCATCGGCGTCACCCAGGACAGCCCTATCCATCTCACCAGCCCCGGTGCCACCGTCGGCACTATTGCCTACATGTCTCCCGAGCAGGCCCGTGGCGAGGAAATTGACGCCCGCTCCGATCTGTTCTCGCTCGGCACCGTTCTCTACCAGATGGCGACCGGTCGCCTGCCTTTTGCCGGCAACACTTCCGCCGTCATCTTCCACGCCATCCTGGCCAATGACCCCGTTCCCGTCATCCAGCTCAACCCCGACTTGCCGCCCAAACTGCAGGAGGCCGTCGCCAAGCTCCTCGAAAAAGATCGCGACTTGCGCTATCAATCCGCCGCCGATTTTCGCGGCGACCTCCGCCGTCTCCGCCGCGACGCCGAATCCGGACGCAAGTCCTCCCCCTCGCTTTCCCAGCAGTCTGCCGTCACCGTTTCCGCGACTGGCGTCTTCCCTTCCTCCTCTTCCCGGCCAGATAGCTCCTCGGTCGTCGCCGCCGCCAGTCAACACAAACTGGGCTTGGGTGTCACCGCCTTGCTTGCTATCATCGTCATCGCCGCTGCGGGATATGGCGCCTACGCATTTTTCTTTCGCGCTCGCCCCCTGCCGTTTCAGAACATTTCCATCACCAAGGTCACCGAAACCGGCAAAGCTGCCAGCGCCGCCATTTCTCCCGATGGCAAATACCTTCTCAATGTGGTGAGTGACGGCGGCCAGGAGAGTCTCTGGCTGCGCAATATTCCCACCAATAGCGATACCCAGGTCATCCCCCCGGCCCAGGTCCACTACACCGGCCTGCGCTTCTCTCCCGACGGAAATTATCTTTATTTCGTCCGCAGCGAATCCGTACACCAGGGTCTGGAATTTCTCTACCGCGCCCCTATGCTGGGCGGCACACCCCAAAAGCTCGCTTCGGATATCGATTCCAATATCACCTTCTCTCCTGACGGCCGCCAGTTCGCCTTCGTCCGCTACAACGATCCCGACCCCGGCAAGTACCTTCTCCTCCTCCAGCCCACCGACGGCGGCGAGGAAAAAATTCTCGTCCGTGGCCCCCTGACCAAGTGCCTGTTCGGGCTCAGTTGGTCGCCCGATGGCAAGATCATCGCCTGCGGAACGCTTCAGCCTGACGGCGCCCTCAGTGGTCTCACGGCAACCGACACCAGGACTGGTGAGCAAAGCGTCTTCTTTCACACCGACGGCATTCTTGGTGACATCGCCTGGATGCCTGACGGCAAAGGGTTGCTGGTCCTCAATCGTGACCAGACTTCCAACTACACCCGCCATCAGATCGGATTGGTTTCTTATCCCGAAGGCAAATTCCGCGCCATCACTCGCGACATCAACGATTATTCCAATCTCAGCCTCGCCTCCGACGGCCACATTCTGGCCACCGTGCTGAACGAGAGCCACTGGAATCTTTTCGCCATGCCGGCTGCATCCACCAATCCCGGCGACGCCAAACAAATTACTTCCGGCAAACCGGTCAGCGCTTTCAGTTGGAGTCCGGATGGCAAACTGGTCATCTCCGAAGAAACCGCTCTCAGTTCGCTCGATCCCGATTCCGGCGTCAAAGCGAACCTGTCGGTGGGCGAGCATAGCGTGGCCGTCCAGCCTTCAGCCTGTGCTAACGGCCGCTACATCGTGTTTGTCACCGCCGGCTTCTCTGGCAAGCGAACCCAGGTCATCGCCCGCATCGACGCCGCCGGCGGAAATCTCAAGCCCATCACCGATGGAAAAGTCGACGAGGGCCCCGTCTGTTCTCCCGACGGTCGCTGGGTTTATTACCGGGACGTCGCCAACAACGGCCAACTCATGCGCGTCTCTCTCGAAGGCGGTACCCCCGAGAAGTTTTCCGACAAGCCCGTCTCCGGACACTTCGGTCTTTCTCCCGACGGGAAGTTCCTCGCCTTCCTCACCTTCGAGCATGTCGGAGAGCATGAGTTCCAGTTGATTCTGCTACCGACGGATCCTTCCCAACCGGCCAAGACCCTCGCCTTCCAGCGTCCTCCGGTTGGCAACCTGCAGTTCAGCCACGACGGCAAGGCCCTCGTCTATCCCATCCGCAACGGTGACGTCGATAATCTCTGGCTCCAGCCCCTCGATGGCACCCCCGGAAAGCAACTCACCAACTTCACCTCCGAACACATCGGCGACAGCTTCGGCTGGTCCCCCGACGGCAGCAAGCTAGCCATCATCCGCGGCCACACCGACTCCGACGTAGTCCTAATCCGCGACTCCCAGCAATAACCCCTTGTCATCCTGAGCGCAGCATGATCGTTCGCGAAGCGAATGATCACGCGGAGTCGAAGGACCCCTATACAGTGTCACTGCTCCACTTTCCATCCGACGCTCCTGCCTTCTCCACAACCCTGTCATCCCGAGCGAAGTCGAGGGACCTTGCGTGTCGCTGGAAGCCGTCCAGTGCCAACCCGCTCTTCCTTCCCAACCGTCCGCACCACCGTGGTAGAGCCGCGGCTTCAGCCCGGCGTCCCCGCCAGCCCACAATCACGCTCCCGCAGGGAGCCGCACCAGTCGCCTTGACACTCTTTGTTCCTCCATTGCCACATTTCCCACTTCGCCTCAAGAAACTCCCTCACGGCAATAAAGCCGCCACGAATTCAGCCTCCCCATCCCACCATTTACTACCCAGATTCTTATCAATCTGAGTTCTGCAATAAAAAAGGGCGGCCAAAGCCGCCCTGGAAACCAAATCTCTGCCTCACTTCAAATAACAATGGGATATTGCCAACGACCAACGCCGAACGACCAACGACGCCTCACCCCTTCCCCCTCAACATCCCCACCACCCTCTCATAATCATCCACCGTCGCATACTCAATCACGATCTTGCCTTTGCCCTTGCGATCACGAATCCGCACCCGCAATCCCAGCACCCGTTCCAGTTGGGTCTGCGCCGCCCGCACATTCGGATCCACCCAGCGCGCCCGCGAAGCCTGATTCTCCTGCGGCAACTGCATCAGCTTTATGTTGAACTCCTCCACCAGATCTTCCACCTGCAATCGCGACATCTGTTTATTCACCGCCTGATCGGCATACTTGGCGATCAGATCGTTGTCTTCCAGCCGCAACAGCAGCCGCGCAGTACTGAATTCCAGCTGCCCGTCTTGCAAATACTGCATCACCGTGCCCGGCAGTTTCAGCAGCCGCATATAGTTCGCCACCGACTCCCGCGAAACCCCGACCCGGTCCCCGATCTGGGCTTGCGTCAGCCCAAAGTCCCGGCTCAACTTGCCGAACGCCGCCGCCTGCTCCATGCAGTTCAGGTCCTGCCGCTGCAGGTTTTCCACCACCGTCATTTCCGCCGCTTGCTGATCGGAAACTTTGCGCACGATCGCCGGAATCGTGTCTTTGCCGGCGAGCTTCGAAGCCCGGCACCGCCGCTCTCCCAGAATCAGGAAATAGCGTCCCTCTTCTTCTCCCGGACGCACCACAATCGGCTGCGCCAGCCCACTCGCGGCAATCGAATGCGCCAGGTCCACCAGCGCGTCTTCATCGAAAAAAATCCGCGTCTGATAGGGATTCTTGTCAATGCTGTCGAGCCGAATCTGCTGTACCATCTCTCCCCGCGCCGCCTGCGCCTGGATTTCCGGTATCACCCCGCTGTTCGCGTCCGCGGCAACAGATGGCGGTGGAACAGACGGAGTCGCGACCACGCGCGGCCCGCCGCCAAGCAGCGACTCCAACCCCCGCCCCAGGGCTTTTCTTTTGTCGATAACCTTCTCCACTGGCTTGTCAGCCGCAGCCACTCCGCCAGCCTCCACCGAAACTTTCTCCGCTGATATCGTCATAAGTTTCTCCACCGCCTCAAACCCTTGTCATCCTGAGCGCAGCATAATCGTTCGCGAAGCGAATGATTATGCGGAGTCGAAGGACCCCTATACCCTGACGACTCCCACCCATTACATCGACACACATCAATCTATACATCGACGCCCATCGATATATCACGCCGACTTATCCATCTCCGTCTCCGCCGGCAGATGATGCGAAATGATCTCCTTGGCCAACCGTATATAGCTCTCCGCCCCCCGCGACCGCACGTCATACAACAACGCCGGCTTGCCATGACTAGGCGCCTCCGCCAGCCGGATGTTCCGCGGGATGGTCGTCTGGCACAACTTCTCTCCGAAATATTTCTTCAGCTCCGCCGTGACCTGCTGCGCCAGGTTGGTGCGCTCATCAAACATGGTCAGCACCACACCCTCAATCGCCAACTCGGGATTGAGGACCGCGCGGATCCGCTCGATGGTGTCGAGCAGTTCCGAGATACCTTCCAGCGCAAAGTACTCCGCCTGCATGGTAATCAAAACCGAATCGGCCGCGACCAGCGCGTTCAAGGTCAGCAGATCGAGCGCCGGCGGACAGTCGAGAACAATAAACTGAAAGCGATCCCGTAGAGGCGCGATCGCATCCCGCAACCGGTACTCGCGGCGCTCTCCATCCACCAGTTCGATGTTGGCGCCAATCAGGTTCTTGTGTGCGGGGATGATCCACAGCTGCTCCAGCTCAGTCGGCTGGATGGCTTCTTCGGCACTGGCCGCACCCATGAGTAGATGGTAGCTGCTGATGCGTTCGGGATCCTTGATCAGGCCGAGCCCGCTGGTGGCATTCGACTGCGGATCGCAGTCGATAAGAAGAGTGTTGACCTCAGCCGCGGCAAACGACGCGGCCAGGTTAATGGCAGTCGTGGTCTTGCCCACGCCGCCCTTCTGGTTGGCTACCGCAATGACGCGTCCCATTTAAGTTTTAGAGAACCCAGAGATGATTGCAGAATAGTGCGAATGAATCGCCAATGCAATGCCGCATTTCAGTGCAGTCGTTGAAATGATTGATATTCATGAATTAGAAGTGCATTGCATACGATTCCCGCCCAGCTTTGCACAGAATGTTCCCCGGGGAACATAACTCAAATTTGTAGCAATTCGTCATAATGTTCCCCGGGGAACATTTGTGCAAAACGTGAGATATGTTCCCCGGGGAACATTCCGCGCTAAATTGGCGGGAAGGTCGACATAGCTGAGATGGAACCATACTTGTAAAGTTATCGATATAATTTTCCACTTATAGAAAATAAATCGACCATTTATTCCACATGGCCATCGGTTTTTCGGGAGAATGCTTTCTGAATTTCCCACTTATTACTATATTGATACTTGCGCTCGCCGATGCTTGGAGGCGTGCGATTTCCCACTTTGGGACAAGCGGCGGCTCATCTGAGGCGAACATGGCGTTCGATTCCAGCCCGTTTGTTCCACGGTTAACGATCTGGGTGCGTAATCACCTTGAGTCAGATCGCTGGCGAGTTCCTATCAAGAGCATGCGGTTGGCGGCCAACGGGATGGGAACAGGCTCGTTCCAGTGAAAGTCTGGGGTCATAGAGCGGGTTGGATTGACCTGGGTTTGTCCGATCAGAAGGACCAGGCGGCCTTCGGGGGCGACCAGGCGGGCGGCGATCGGGAGAATCCTTTCGAAGTGCTCGACAGCACGCAGGGTCACGATCTCAGCCGGAGCTGAGAAGTCTTCGGCGCGGTCGGCGAATACGTCGACATCGGCCAGATTGAGGATGCGCACGACTTCGCGAAGGAAGGTCGCCTTCTTTTGATTGGATTCGATCAGGGTGACGCGGAGCGGCGGCATCCAGATTTTGACGGGCAGGCCGGGGAAGCCGGCGCCGGAGCCTACATCAAGAACGTCGTTGGTCGTTCGTCGTTGGTCGTTGGCCAAACCATCCAGATCAAAACCGCGCGGGAACAGGTGGCGGGCGGCGAAGAGGGATTCGCCGAAATGGCGGGTGACGATTTCCTCGGGGTGGCGTACGGCGGTCAGGTTGATGCGGGCATTCCAATGGAGAAGTAGATCGATGTACGTCGATATGTTTTGCAGCTGGAGGGAAGAGGGGACGTCGTTAGTCGTTGGTCGTTGGCCGTTGGCCGGGGTGGAGAGGAATGGCTCCAGTAGTTCGCGGATGCGGGCGGAATCCATGCGACTCGATTGTAGATTGTAGATTCGAGATTTTAGATTGAAGTTTTGGCGAGGGGATCAGGTTTCTTCGACTGCCGAAGTTTTGGCGGTGCGTGATAAATGGATGCAAGCCGGATTGATCACGCGGGATGAAGTGCAGACCCTGCGGGTGCGTGACCGGGTTCTGGCCTACCCAGGGCTTACGCCCTGGGCTAATGGATGCCGCCCCTCCGGGGCTGGGGCTTGGCGATTTCATTCTGCGGGGATCGGGTCACAGCTTCTCGAGCCGGGAACTAGGCAGAGTTGCGTTTCGCTGGGGTGTCTTCCTGCTGCCATTTGGCGGCGACTTTATCCAGTTCGGCGAAGACGCGTTCGATGTCTTTCATGCGGGTGGTGATGCCGTAGGTGACCTCGGGCGGGATGGTGGGTTTGTACTCGCGGAAAATGAAGCCCTTGGCCTCAAGCATCCGCAGCCTTTCGGTCAGCACCCTGGAAGAGATCCCTTCAATACTGCGGCGCAGGGCCCCGAAGCGAGTGGGACCGTTTCTTCCTAAAGCCAATAGAATGTGCATGGTCCAAGGGCGGGTGAGGAGCTCGAGAAGACCGTGGACCGCGCACGGCGACGAAAGCTTGGCCGACGGACAGGGGACTGGTGGTTGCTTGGCCGAGGCGCGCATCCCCTTCTTATCTCCTTGCCTCACCAAGTTACTTTAAAGTACCTACTTTACAATTACAAGTAGTTATTTAAAGTAACTACTACTCCCATTGCCTCATCCAATGGGGTGGAAGAGGAGATGCACTTATGAAATTACTCCGAGTGGATTCGAGCGCACGACGCAGTTCGGTTTCGCGGGCACTTACGAACAGCTTTGTTGAAGCCTGGAAGAAAGAGCATCCTGAGGGGCAGGTGGTGGCACGGGACCTGGCCAAAACCACCCGACCTACGATGGTCACGGACGAGTGGACCCAGGCGATTCACACCGATCCGGCAAAACTCACTGCCGCGCAACGGGAATTGCTGGACGACTCAGAAACGTTGATCGCGGAACTTGCGGCGGCGGACATCGTGGTGATTGGCGCACCTATGTACAACTTCACGATTTCCTGGCCGCTGAAGGCTTGGATCGACCAGGTGGTGCGCGTCGGCAAGACCTTTGGCTACGGGCCGACCGGGCCCAAGGGCCTGTTGACGGGGAAAAAGGCCGTGGTCATTACTTCGCGTGCGGGATCTTATGCAGCGGGGACAGAGAGAGCCAAGATTGATTTTCAGGAACCTTATTTGCGGCACATGCTGGGATTTATCGGGATCTCGGATGTGACTTTTATTCATGCGGAGAACCAGCGGCCGGGTGGCGAGTTGGCCGAGCCTTCCAGAGTCGCTGCGCTGGAGCAAGTGGGGGCGGTGGCGGCGGGGCGGGAATTGGCTGCGCGGTAAGACTCCGGCGCTGCAGCGCGCTGTCCGTTGGGCATGGATTGACGGGGCGATTGGAAGTTGGGCCCTTCGCGGGTTCTCTCATTTTTGACAGGCCCGCGAGCTGATTCCTCCTTTCGTTCGCTACGGATCGGAATGATGAGGGGGAGGGAAAATCCTGCGGGGGCAGATTTCGGGGTGCGGCAGGGGTCCCTTCGACTCCGCTCAGGATGACAGCGGAAGTTATTGATGATAAGGATGTTATGGGTGCAAGCGGGCGGACCGCCCTCACCGAAATAATCATGGTTTGACGGATTGGGTTTCGGGTAGAATTTGGGTGCATTTGAGCATTTGCGGCGTTTTGCAGTTTCCAGAATCTCCCGCTTTATGAGCGTGACCTGCCTGCGAAGGGCTGCGAGTGACTCAGCGCTACTTTCAACAACAAAGGAACAGCAACATCATGGCAGAACAAGGAACAGTAAAGTGGTTTAACGACGCCAAGGGCTATGGATTTATCAGCCGCCAAAACGGCGAGGATGTATTCGTACATTTCTCCGCCATTCAAGCGGGAGGGTTCCGCAGCCTGCAAGAAGGACAACAAGTAGAATTCGACGTAGTCAAAGGCCCGAAAGGGTGGCAGGCGGAGAATGTGAAGGCGGTTTAAACCACTTTACAAAAATGTTCGCAGCGAGGGGCGGCCTGAAAAGGCCGCCCTTTGTGTTTGGTACGCGGCAACCTATTTTTCCTGGAAGTCGGCGCCGAATGCGCCGGTCTTTCCGTAATCGAGACGGAAGCTGCAGGTCTTGGGCGCGGAGTGTTCGAAGGCGACATGCAGGGTGGCGGCCGGCTCGCTGAGTTGGGCGGTGTCGAGGGAGGCGCGGACGAGGTCCTGGCCCGGGTCGTAAGCCGCGTGTACAGAAGTGTTGCGGCTGACGATCAGAGTCCAGGTTTTCTTGCCGGGGATGACATAGGCGGTATAGCCGCCGATGGGAATTTGCACGTTATTGAGGGCAAGCGGGGTCTGGGCAAAGAGAACCATAGCGGATCCGCCGGGCAGCCACACCTTGCCATTTTGTGGCTCGTCTTTGCGGGAAGGGTTGTATTCCACGGTGACCTGATTGCCGTCGGCGAAGGTGCAATAGGACGTCATCGTTTGGTCCCCAGTCGCCGGGGTTTGAGCAGCCGCCACGGCGAGCAGAAGCGGACTTAGCAGGATGACGTACAGCGCACGCATGTTTTCCCCCTTTGCAACCCGGCGACGCGCACCGGATGTCCCGAGAAGCGGCAATTGTACATCCGCAGCACGGCAATTTGTCCATACGTCTTTGGTCTTAGGTGACGTTCTCTTTCCGGGATGAGGTTGATAGCGTGGGAGCCAGCGGAAATACAGAAAGGCTGGTTCGATCAAGTATGGAGAATACGGCGAAGGCGACATCGAAGCTTTCTATTCTTTATGGCGAAGGCGATGCGGAAGTGCTTGCGGCACAGGCGGCTTCCCTGCAAAAGGCGGGGCATCAGGTGAAGGCGGCGGAAGGACGCCAAGGGGTTTTGGAGGCGCTGAAGGCGGGGAAATTCGATCTGGTGGTTCTGGGATCATCGTTGACCCGGGACGACCGGCACCATCTGCCTTACATGGTGAAGAAAACGCACGAGGGGACGCGAGTGCTGGTGATGCATGCCGATGGCGGCCGGCATCCCTCGGTGGATGCCAATGTGGATACGGGTGCCAGCATGGAGAGCCTGCTGGAGAAGATTGCCGGGTTGATGGGGAAGACCAAGGCGGCGGCAGCCGGGCGGTAGGGGTTTGGTATCCCGCAGGCGCCGAAGCGCGTTATCGGAGCAGAAGACTTGATCGCAGCGCTGGGAAGCGCTGCGCCACCCAAAATCATTTCCCCCGTGAATTTGTCATGGTAGTCCCTATTTTCTGAACTCGGTGAAGCGAACACCGGGAGTTAAGCATCAAATCAGTAAGAGTGGAGTAAAGGAACGGCCCGGAGGCGCCGATAGGAGCCTGTAACGGGTGTTCTCAGCGGTTTGGACTTGGGCCAGTGGGAAATAGCCGTCAAGTCTCAAATTGTGAAAATGTCGACCGATCCAAATATCGCGTCTTTCGGACTGGCCACCCAGGCCATCTCCTCCGCCGTAAAGCTGGCGGCGTTCAAGCTGCGGTCCCAGCGGCTGATACAAATGCTTATCCGCATGTTCTCGATGTAATCCTGCCCGGCTAAACTGCCTGTACAATATTTTCTCGCAACCAATCCCGAATTTCAGGACCACAAACCCTTGGCTGAAGCAAAGACGATTTATGTCACGTTGACGGGGCTTCCCCTGTCGTTTGAATTGAAATGGCCGTTTCATCGCTCGACTTCCGGGGCGGACTTCTGGACGCTGCATGCGGACGTCCGGCTGGAGAACTCGGAGGGGCTGCATGCCCCGGTGGCGGTGAATCTTTCCGCCACGCTGCGCGAGGTGCTGCCTTCGATGGAGCCGAAGGATACGGAAGCGCCGGTGATCAATGCGCTGCGCAAAGAGGTGAGCAAGCGGCAGGTGGAATTTGTGAAGTCGGGAAAATTGGTGCCGGTGCAGTTTTCCAGCCGGCATTACGACTTCAAGAGGAATAAATGGGTGTTTGGGAAGGCGTCCGAGGAAGAGATGGCGCTGCTGGTGTTGCGGAAGATGTATTGGCAGACGCGGCTGGTGGGCGGACGGGTATGGCTGGGCGATCCCACGGAAGCGCTGTATGTGGAGACCTCGCCGGAGCATTTGCTGGAAGTCGCAAGCGGGCTGGAGAAACAGGGACTGATTAAGTTAGAGGGTGAACGGGCGATCGCCAACGAATCGCTGATGGCGCAGGCGGAAAAGTTTGAAGCCGACATGAAAGAAGCAGTGGAAGCGCTGGAGAAGAAGCACGCGTTTGAGAGAGGGTAGAAGACCTGGCTGGGATTTTTCTTTGATCTTTCCTTTCTGAAATGAGGCACGCCTACTGGCCATTATGTTCTGATGCACAATCCTAAGAATGGAAAAGTTATGGTGCGGTAGGGGTCCTTCGACTGCGCTCAGGATGACAAGGTTTTAGGAGTTTGGGAAACCGCCTTGGGAACTACTTCATGGCGTCGATGGTGGTGAAGAGTTCGCTATGCGGTTCCTTGACCTCGACGTAGGGCTTTTGCGGCTTGTTGCTGACTATGAAAATGGTGGGGGTGTGCTCGAGGCGAATGGCTTTGCCGGTGTCGCGGTCAGCGTTTACTTCGGCGGCAAGTTTTCCCTGGGGATCGACCACGAAGGGTAGATCCACTTTGTGCTCGGCGGCAAATTTCTCGGAGAAAGCACGCAGGTTGGTGGGATTGATTTCGAGCTGGTGCTCGAAAATGTAGTCGCGATAATCGTTGCCCAGTGACTTGGAATGAGTATCGAAATAGCGGGCGTTCACGGCGGCCTGGTAGGACCAGTTGTGCATGGGCAGCGGGAAATCGTGGCGCACGACGGGGATCTTGTAGGTTATGCCGGCTTGTTTAACCAGCGGGGCCATGAGGCGGCATTGGGGACACTGCAAGTCCTCGAAAACGACGATGGCCAGAGGCGCGCCCTTGGGAGGACGCAGGACCGGATTGACGTCCTGGGCGGCAAGCGGCGCCAGAAGCGCGACGAAGAGGGCCAACAGTGTAGAGAGCTTGGTCATAGGTTGTTAGACGCGGCGGGTGGGCATTAGGGGTGCCCTGCCTGGGACTATGGTAACCGAAGCGGGGCCCGGATGTCAGGCTTGTAGAGGCTGCCGATGCAGTGGGTTAGCCGGACAGGGATTCGATGGCCAGGATGGCGTCCGGCGGGAGGGTCAGGGCGAGGCTGGCCAGGTCTTGCTGCATGTGGGCGGCGTTGGAGGTGCCGGTGAGCGGGAGCATGCCTGCGGCGCGGGCGAAACTGAAAATAATTTGGGCTGGAGTGGCGTTGGTCCGCGCGGCGAGGCCGGTGACCAGCGGATGGCGCAGGACGTTCAACGTTTGCAGTGAGCAGCGAAAATCCCTGATAGATAATCTTTCGTTCGGTGCAGAACTGGCGCACTTCGCGGTCCCAGCCGAGGCGGGCGTAGCAGCGGTTCTGCACGAAGGTTGGGGATTCGGAGTGGGCGGCCGTCATCTGTTCGAGATGTTGCAGGGAAACATTGCTTACTCCGAGGAGGCGGGTGCGGCCGGCATCTCGTTCTTTGATCATGGCTTGCCAGACTTCGGCGTCGGCGTCGGTCCAGCCGTAGCCGGATGAGGGGCCATGCAGCACGTAGCTGTCGACGTAGTCCGTGCCTAGATGCTCGAGCGAGTTGGCCATTGATTGCGCGACCTGAACTGCGAGGCTGGCCGCGGGATCATAGGGCAGGCGGTGGTCCTGACCGGGTTGATAAGTGAATTTCGTCTGCAGAAAAAGATCGGCGCGGGTAACGACTCCCTCGCGATAGGCGGCGGCCAGCCCCTGACCGACTCCGGCTTCGAAGTAGTGGCGGCGCTGGTTGGCGGTGTCGACGGCGCGAAAACCCGAGCAGAGCGCGAGTTCGACGAGGGATGGGGTGCGGTCTTCCTTCCAGGCGGTGCCGTAGAGGAAAGTGGGGATGGGTTGCTGGGTTGACATCGCGTTATTCTGCCATGTTACGAGAGATGAGTCGGGGAAGAAGAAGTGGCGGAGACATTCTCAAGCGTGATGAGCTGAAGTACACAACCCTCAGGGTTTTGAATCTTCAATCGTCACCTTCTCCGGTTTTGCGAACAGTTTAGGATCGAATTCCTCCTGTCCATAGCCGCTGTACCAATAGATATCGTGTTTGTCTCCGTACTCTCGTGCGACGGCGAGCGGGCGCTCGGGTGTTCCGTAGGTGAACAATGCCAGACCAGAGCCGCCAACTTGCACCCTGTACACCATTGTTTGCTTCGTTTGAAGTACCGGCCCTTGCTGGGGAGTTGCTCCCCTACTCTTGAAGAACTCAAACTCCAGTCCGAACTCCAATTCCGTGATCTGCTTGCGTTCGTCTTCGGGCAATTTCACGTCAACATCAGCGAATATTGGCATATGGCAGTTGAATTTCGGGCCGGGATCCAGGCCATGCCGGGCGGTTTTCGACATCAGATTGATCATCCAGTAGTCAGGTTCGTTGATGACTAATAAACCATGAATTCCCTGGTCCGGGTCGGGGGCCTCCTCGACGCGGCAATACCGACTTTCAGCGCGGTAAATAACCTTGGGCTTCGATGCGAAACTTCCGGCTGGCACGTCAGAACCCTGACGAACGACCTCGACCTTTAGCATTGTCTTCGGCGGTTGTTCAGCAGCCGAGACGCCACTCAACAGGCATGCTATTAGCAAAACTCTTCTCATCGTGGGATCTCACTTTATCACTTCATCGAGGGCGAGGCTGATCGAAATCGGATTAGTTCAGGATGTCCTCGTCCCCTTACAGCAACCGCAATTGGCGGCGTTCCAGGGCCAGCAATTTCTCTTTGATGGGCAGGCCGCCACCGTATCCGGTGAGTTTGCCGTTGCTGCCGATTACGCGATGACAGGGAATTACGATCGGGATCGGGTTGGACCCATTGGCCAGACCGACCGCACGCGAGGCTTTGGGATTGCCTATGCGATGCGCCAGTTCTCCGTAGGAAATTGTCTGGCCGTAGGGAATGTCACACAACTCGCGCCATACGTTTTGTTGAAAGGGAGTGCCTTCGGGGGCGAGTGGGAGATCGAAGGTTTCAAGTTCTCCTGCGAAATAGGAGCGGAGCTGGTGGATGGCTGGCTGGAGAGGATCTGAATTTTCGTGCCACGACGGATCGGGTTTTGCGGGATGGCGTCCGTGGACGAATAGGATTTGGCGCAGGCCTGCGTCGTCAGCGGCGAGGATCAACGGGCCAAGCGGACTTTCGATTTGAGTGTAGGAGAGGGAGCGCATCAAGTCGTCAATTTTACATGGCGGCCTCAGGCGCTGAAGTGCGTGCTCATCTCTGCCTCTCAACGGCCCGACTGGAAGTCGAGCCCTTCCCGTGGCCCGATCCTTGCTGATAACTCCTGACAGAAAAAGCCCCGCCCTCCCGCAAAAAACGCGGGAAGGACGGGGCACCCTCGGATTACTTGGCCGGCTTTATTCCGCTGCTGATAATAAAAACCCGGCCCGAATGGAAACCGTGGACGCCGCTCCATCCCGACGTGATCAAGAAATCTGTCATTCCGCTTCCATCCACATCGCCCATAGTGACCGCGTCGAACCCGAAGGTGTCTCCCGGAGTCCGGCAGGTGAAGGTCTTGATGAGGTGGCCATCCTTGCCGGAGTACAGATAGGCGCGCCCGCCACCGATGGCAGCGCCATGGTATTGCCAGGCGCCGACAATCAGATCGGCATGGCCGTCGCCATCTACGTCGCCAGCCACGGAAGGGCTGGTGCCGAATCCTTCGCCCTCGGTCTCGCCCGTAAGCGTTAAAAGCGGATGGCCATCTTTGCCCGAATAGACGTAGACCCGGCCGGTCATCGGGCCCTTGGCAGAGTTCGACCAGTCTGAGGCGTAAACGTCGGGAACGCCGTCACCATCAACATCGCCTAAGACGGAGAGAAACATTTCCCCCAAAGCTGCGCCGGTGGCATCGGCTTCAATGGTGAAGTGCGGTTTTGCGGAGAGCCCGTCATAGACGTAGGTACGGCCAGTGTGCCGGGGGCCCGCCAGCGGCGCTCCGACTAAAAGCAGAACGTGATTCTTGTCGGCGTAACCTGCCACGGCACTGCCAAAGTTGTCCCCGGCATGTTCCCCGGTGAGAGTCAGCAGAACGCTGCCGTCCTTCCCGGAATACACGTAAGCGCGACCGGCTTTGTCTCCGCCGGCGCTATTGTTGGGGGCGCCCACGATCACATCGGCAAAGCCATCATGATTCACGTCTCCGATGCCCGAGGCATGCCGCCCGAAGTCGTCGCTGGGGCCCTCGGCTTTCAACGTCAACAGGACGCGGCCGTCGCGGCCCGAATAAACCTTGGCGTACCCGCCGCCGGGAGCGCTGGCGATTACGTCCGGAATGCCGTCTCCATTGGTGTCGCCGGCGGCTTCGACGCCGGTGCCCAACTCGTCGCCTTTCTGGCCGTCGGCGGTCCACAGGAGCTTTCCGGTTTTTGTGGAATAGACATAGATGCGTCCCGCCTTTTCGCCGCCAGCGCTGCTGGTGGGCGCGGATGTCACAATGTCGGGCACGCCGTCGCCGTCCACGTCACCGATGTTCCTGGCGATCCAGCCAAACTGGTCATTGGCGGACTCGCCGTCCCATTCGCGAATTATTTTCACCGGCTCGACGAAGGGATCGTCAAAATCGGTGCGCGTGGGCAACAAGTGCGTGAAACGCGGATCGCTTTTCAGGGACGCCAATTCCGGCGTGAATTCGATCTGCGTCATGTCGACTTTGTGAGTTGCCTTGGCCTTGCCGAGCCACAGGAAGGCCTGGTCTGCGTCGCCCTTCGCCGCGTAGACGACCCCGAGATTGAAAAGCGGCGACGGCATGGCGGGGTCGACATCCAAGGCACGGTGGTAAGCGGCGACGGCGCGGTCAAAGTCTTTCAAATTTTGATAGGCCAGGGCGAGGACACGCCAGGCGTGTCCGTTCTGCGGTTCCCGCTGGGTCACCACTTCCAGAATTTTGGCCGCGCCCGCGTTGTCATTTGCCTGGAGACGCGCGATGCCTGCCGGCAGGGTTGATTCGGTTTGCGATGTGGCATTGGTCCCGGCCCAGGCAAGTGCAAGGACCAGAAGCAGCCGCCGGTTGAAAATCGATGCAGTGATCGGCATGGCTTACTTAGACGAATGCCCGGCAACTTCGATAGCAAAGCAGCGAGGCACCGCTCGGAACTTTCGCGAGATAGAATCAGGGCATGTCAGAAACCAAGGCATTTCGGTTGACGGAGACGGTGAAAGCTGGAGGATGCGCGTCCAAGCTGAGTCCGGAGATATTGGACAAAGTACTGGCAAAGTTGCCCCGGCAGCAGGATCCCAACGTTCTGGTCGGGTTCGATCATGCAGACGACGCCGGCGTTTATCAGATTGCGCCCGCGCTTGCACTGGTACAAACGGTGGACTTTTTTACACCGATGGTGGACGATCCCTACACTTTCGGACAGATTGCGGCGACGAACGCATTGAGCGATGTCTATGCCATGGGCGGCCGGCCGATCACGGCGCTGGCACATGTTTGCTTTCCAGCCAAGGGGGAGTTGGAAATTCTGGAGCGGGTGCTGGCCGGCGGGCTCGCCAAAATGATGGAGGCTGGTTGCGCGGTGATTGGCGGGCACAGCGTCCGCGATGAGGAAATGAAATTTGGATACTCGGTGACTGGGTTAATTGATCCGAAGAAAGTGTTTGCCAACGACGGAGCCAGGACCGGCGACCGGTTGATTTTTACCAAGGCGCTGGGGACGGGCGTGATTTGCACCGCCATCAAAAGAGGGGAAGCGAAGCAGGCTTGGATGGAGGCTGCAATTGCCTCCATGACGACGCTGAACAAGACGGCGGCGGAAGTGATTGCAGGCTTCCCGATTCACACCATGACTGATGTGACGGGATTTGGACTGATCGCGCATGCCCGGGAAATGGCGCTGGCTTCGAAGGTGACGATGCGATTTTTTGCCAGTCGTGTTCCAGTGCTCGAGGGCGCATTGGACTGCGTCCGCGCTGGGCACATTCCCGGCGGGCTGGTGTCCAATCGCGAATTTGCCGAGTGTGTGGTGGGGTATGAGGATGGAATCAGTGATGAGGTGAAGGCGCTTTTGTTTGATCCGCAAACGGCGGGAGGATTGCTGATTTCGGTGGGGACAGAGAGCGTCGCGGGGCTGACAAGCGCTCTCCATCGGGCCGGGGTGCCGGTGGTTGAGATTGGGGAAGTATTGCCTGCGGGCAAGCCGCTGATTGCCGTTACCGCGTGACCTCAGGCGCTAAAGCGCGTAACCAACAGAGCGCCTTTTTAACGCGGCGCTGAAGCGACTGCTCCACCCAAAAGCAGGTCCCTCGACTCCGCTCGGGATGACACAGGTTGGGAGATTAAGAAAGCCACATCCCAAAAAGAATTGGGCGGCCGGAAGGCCACCCAAGTAACGACTGATTTTTCGAAGAACGATTTAAGCTGGCGCCGGACGCTCGCCGCCGGTGAGGCCGGGACGTCCCGGTTCCGGCTTCAGCACCTGTTGTATGCCGCCGTCATCACCTTTCGGCGGCGGGACGATCTTGGGCAGGTCTTTGCCGTCGATCAGCACTTTGATCTCGTTGGCATCGAGTACCTCGCGCTCCAACAAGGCTACCGCGATCCGGATCAGCGTGGGCTGATTGTCGGTGAGGATGCCTTTGGCGGTGTTGTAGCCCTGGCCAATCATGCGGCGGACTTCGTCGTCGATCTTGATGGCGGTAGCTTCGCTGTAGTCGCGATGTTGAGCGATTTCGCGTCCGAGGAAAATCTGCTCTTCTTTCTTGCCGAAAGTCAGAGGACCGAGGTCGCTCATACCAAATTCGCAGACCATCTTGCGTGCCAGTTCGGTGGCGCGTTCGATGTCGTTACCGGCGCCGGTGCTCATCTGGTTGAGGAACATTTCCTCGGCGATGCGGCCGCCCATCATGATGGCGATTTCGGTTTCCAGATATTCCTTGGTGTAGTTGTGCTTGTCGTCGATCGGCAACTGCATGGTCAGCCCAAGCGCCATGCCACGCGGAATGATCGTCACCTTGTGTAAGGGATCGGAATTCGGCAACTTGGCCGCCACCAGAGCGTGACCAGCTTCGTGATACGCCGTGACTTTCTTTTCGTCTTCAGTGAGGAGCAGCGACTTGCGCTCCACGCCCATCAGAACTTTGTCCTTGGCGAGTTCAAAGTCGTACATGAGCACTGCCTTGCGATTCTGGCGGGCCGCACTCAAAGCCGCTTCATTGACCATGTTGGCCAGGTCGGCGCCGGAGAAGCCCGGTGTGCCGCGAGCCAGGACGGAGAGTTCAACATCGTCGGCCATGGGAATCTTGCGGGTATGTACGCGAAGAATCTCTTCACGTCCGCGAACATCGGGACGATTGACCACGACGCGGCGATCAAAACGTCCGGGCCGGAGCAATGCCGGATCAAGCACATCAGGCCGGTTGGTGGCGGCCATCAGGATGACGCCTTCGTTGGATTCGAAACCGTCCATCTCAACCAGTAATTGGTTCAGAGTTTGCTCGCGCTCGTCGTGTCCGCCACCGAGGCCTGCGCCGCGATGCCGTCCGACGGCGTCAATTTCGTCAATGAAGATGATGCAAGGTGCATTCTTCTTGCCTTGTTCGAACAGATCGCGGACGCGGCTTGCGCCTACGCCGACGAACATTTCGACGAAGTCGGAACCAGAAATCGAGAAGAAGGGAACGTTGGCTTCGCCTGCAACCGCCCGCGCCAGCAAGGTTTTGCCGGTGCCGGGGGATCCGACTAACAAGACGCCTTTAGGAATGCGTCCGCCTAGCTTCTGAAACTTCTGCGCTTCCCGCAGAAATTCGATGATCTCTTTTAGCTCTTCCTTGGCTTCGTCCACGCCAGCCACGTCCTTGAACGTGACTTTCTTTTGCTGCATGGAAAGCAGCCGCGCCCGGCTCTTGCCGAAGGATAGAGCCTTGTTGCCGCCGGTCTGCATTTGGCGGATCATGAAGAACCACAGGGCTGCCAGCAGCGCCAGAGGGGCCAGATTGATCAACCAACTCCAGCTGCCGTTGTTCATGTCGCGGTAGGTCACGCTGACTTTTTTGTCCTGGAGGGCCTTGCTCATCACGGCGTCATTGGCCTGGGCGGTAGTGTGGAAGGGCGATCCGTTCTGTAACTTGCCGCGCACTTCCATGCCGGTGATGGTGACCTCTTTGACGTCCCCCTGGTCCACTTCGGACATGAATTGCGAGAAGTTGAGCTCCGCGTCTTTTTGACCGGCGTTGGCGCTCTTTAGCACCGTGTAGAGGATCCCAGCGCAGATCGCGATGAGCACCCAGAAACCTATAGTTTTAGCTGTCGAATTCACCTAGCACTCCTAAAAAAAATAAACCCTGCCCAAACCCACGTTGAGTGAAAAGCACTCAATAGCATTAGATGCCCATGACGGGGTTCGGATGTTACAAATTCCTAACTCCGCCATTCTAAACCTTCTGGAGGCAAAAAGAATGACCTTCTTTGGCGAACTTAAGTCACGCGCAAGTTCAGGTTGCAGAGGCGATAAACGGCAGATTCCGATTGGTTTGCTGGGATGAGCCGAGACCGTAACCAACCAGGAAGGCTTCGTCCACCAGGAAGCCGAAATAGTCAGGCTGCAACTGAACCCGGCGGGCGGACTGGCGATCCAACAGCGTGGCAACTTTTACCGAGGCGGCGCCTCGCGACTTCAAGTCGCTGACCAGGAATTCGGTGGTCACCCCGGAATGGACCAGGCCTTCGACCAGCAATAAATGCTGGCCTTCAATATCCGGCTCGTGACTGAAGAAAATCTCCAGGACATTCTCGCGGCCGTTTTCCTGACGGCTATACCTGGGCTTGATGAACTGGCAAATCACTGGCACTTCCAGAGCGCGTACCAGATCGGTCATGAACATGAATCCGTTTTCCAGCAGGGCCAGGGCGTGGATGGTCTTTCCCTGGTAGTCGTCGGAAATCTGCCGCGCCATCTCGCGCACCCGCTTCTGAATCTGCTCGGCGGGAATGATCGTGCGCAACGGCCCGGTTTTGGCGGATTCGTTCATAGGAATTACTCAACCAGCGTCAGTTCTTGCAGTAGCACTACCTGAGTCAGATCTTCCCGCGGCTGCAAGTTCGCCGGGGCAGGAAATCCACGCACCCAAACAATCTCAGCCCCGCTCTCCACGACCGGCCACAGCTTCCGTTCCGGCCCGATCACTTGGCGATCCTGCAACAATTCCTTGATCTTTTTGGGGGACTTTGAATGTGCGGGCCAGAAACGGTCCCCCGGACGCCAATTCCGTACGGTTAACTCTTTCACCAGAAGTTCCGGATCGAAGAAGTGCTGGCGATTATACCCTTGGACGGCGTTTCTCCCAACCAGCCGGGTCTCGAAACGTGATCCCAGCTCGGGGACCTCGACCGATCCCGGCACGGTAAGGCGGTATTCGTAGCCGGAGAACGCGGTGGCGGCATTTTGACGATCAAAATGCAGCGTTCCCTTTTCCCGGGAGACTTTCCAACCGTTGGGCAAAAGCAACGACTTGCGCGATTGTGAGCCGGGGGGATGCGCGGGAACCAGGGCCAGGATTTCCTCCACTTGCCGGAATTCCAGCCGGAGCCCCAGCGACTCGGCTGCGCCGCGGATGACTCGCCTTTGCAGCGCCAGCGGCAAAGCGGAAAGAGCTTGCAGATCCACAATTCCGCCAGTCTCTTTCGCAGCGCCGGAATTTCGCCAGAGTGAGAGGCCCAGTTTTTGGATTTGCCCGGACCAATAATCCTCTTCGGCGCGGGCGATTTCCGCGGTGTCTGACAGTGCTTCGTATACGCTGGGATTTAGATAGCGTTCCAGGCGTGGGAGAATTCCATGCCGCACCCGGTTCCGCGAATGCCGCAGATCGCGATTGCTTGTGTCCTCCCGCCACGGCTGCCGGATTTCCGCGAGATAGAACTCAATGTCCTTCCGCCGGGCCCCGAGCAGTGGGCGGATGATGAAGGCTCCCGCAGTTGCGGTTGCGCGCTTGGGATAAATGCCAGCCAAACCGCGAGTCCCAGCCCCGCGCACCAGCTTGAGCAGAACCGTTTCGGCCTGATCGTCCAGGGTGTGTGCGGTGGCGATACAGTTAAATCTATTTTCCTGCAGCAGGCGGTGAAAGTAAGCGTAGCGAAGATTGCGGGCGGCTGTTTCCAGGCTTAGGTGCTTGTCTTTGGCGTGGACTGCGACGTCCGCGCTCTCGCAATGCAATTCCAGACTGAGTTGCCGGGCAAGCGCGGCGACAAATTGTTCGTCCTGATCGGATTCTGCCGCGCGCAGTTTGTGATTGAAATGAACCACCGAGAGCACGACGCCGAATTCGTGGCGCAGATCGGCAAGGAGGCGCAAGAGCGCGACCGAATCCGCGCCGCCGGAGACTGCAACCGCCACGCGATCCCCAGGCTTCAGCAGCTCGTGTTTGCGAATATACGCGAGGACGCTCGTGGCAAGGTTGTGCACCGGAACATAGTACAACTGACGGCGAAGTGTGGCGCGGGCGCCCCGGGCCCGCGAAATGCGTAAGGGCGAGAGAGCGTTTGAGTCCGAGGGAAAGCTAGCCGAGCTGGCTCGGCCTGGACGGGCGAGGGCGCCCGTCCCTACGTGAGCGGTGGTGGCGCCGACGGGTGCGGCTCTATTGCAACATTCGATTTACATCGGCGTGGGGAGGAGCGTCTTCCAGGCTGCGATAGGTGCCTTTGGTTCTCAATTCTTCGGCCATCCTGCGCACCAGGCCGAGCGTGGCCCGTATGAGCGATGAACCCAAGCTCACCCGCGCAACTCCCATTTTTTCCAGTTCCGGGAGGGACGGGGATCCGGGCCCGGCGAGAATGTTGAGGGGGAATCTCAGGTCTCTCACCATGCGTGCGATGGTTTCGGCGTCGCGCACGCCGGGAAGAAACAGGGAATCTGCGCCGGCGTCGCGAAACGCAGCGAGACGCTGAAGTGCGAGATCGTAACGTGCTTCGGGCGCTCCGACTTGCAGCAGATAAGCGTCCGTGCGCGCGTTTAGCACGATGGGAACGCCTGCCCGTTGTGCCGCTTCCCGCACGGCACGGATTTTTTCCAAGTGCAGCGACAAATCGACCAGGGGATGCTCGCGGTCGTTGGTTCCATCTTCCAGATTCATTCCAACCGCGCCGACCTCGATCACCTCGAGTGTGGTTTGCGCTGCATCTTCGGGACGATCGCCGTACCCCGCTTCAACGTCTGCTGTCACTGGAACTTTAACCGCACGGGCAATGCGCGCAACTACTTGCAGCATTTCGATACGGGAGATTTTCTGGCCGTCCGGATATCCCAGAGTGAACGCGATTCCTGCACTCGTGGTGGCGATGGCTCCGAAGCCAGCCTCTTCGAATACGCGAGCGCTGACTACGTCCCATGCGTTCGGCAACAGCAGGATTCGCGGGCCGGCGTGCATGGCGCGAAAGGCGGCCGCTTTCGCTTTTTGAGTTTCGAGGCTCATGGTTCCATCATTGTGAATTAAAAAATACATTGTCATCCTGAGCAAGCGTTCTTTGCGCCGCGAAGGACCTGTGTACTTGCCGGCGTCCGGCGAAATGCATAGGTCCTTCGTTGGGAGTTCGCGGCTTCGCCGTGAACTCCGCTGCCTCAGGATGACAGCGGCGGTTTGGTTTCGGCGTGCTTTCTGTCCCGAACCCGCTTCTTCAGCTTTTCCGAGAACTTTCCGACACTGACCACGGCCCGGCCAACCGTGCCGCGTCCGATTTCTTCGGTATTGTCGAACGCTGCCACTCGCATCGTATAAAAGCGGCCATCAAAAGATTCGAGCACAGCTTCGGCCCGGATCTTCGCGCCAATTCCGCTGGCGGCGCGATGCTCGACGTGGATGGACGTCCCCACACTGATTTCGTCGCCTTCGCAGAAGGGCTGAATCACGGCAAAGGTGGCTTTTTCCATGAGACGAATCATGTCCGGCGTGGAATACACAGGCGGCAGGGAAGCATGGTGAGCCGTTAGCGTGTGCTTGAACTCGACGACTTCTTCGGCGTCGGCACGGGTCCCGAGAGGGATGGGTTTTGCCATATTGCAGTTCCTGTTTGATTTCCAAAAAGAATGAGCCAATGATTCGATCGAATCACTGGCCCGGACTTGGTTGCCGCTTCCGGCTACGCTGCCGGCGCCATTCTCCGCGCTTCGATTCCATCCAGTGCGCGCCAGAGCGACTTCGCGGCACTTTCGCCCGCCACCAGCGCTTTTTCCGCCGCTTGCGGATTCGACTCGAGTCCGCTTGCCCAATTGTTGTCGCCATACTTGCGAGTGATAGACATCGGCGGTGGTGTGCAAAGTGAAATAGCCGCAGGTCTTTTCGTCGGCGCCGTACATTTCGCGCAGTCCGCGAGCTTTTTCTTTGGCTACGCGCGGGACCTGCGATTCGTAGGCGTAGAAAGCAGCCAGCGCTTCTTCGGGCGTCCCCTGACTGGCGACCTGATGGAAGGAAGCGGTCAGTTCGCAGACCTCTGGAACTGGAGTGTGGGCGTGCAGGTTGCGGCTGGCTCCCATGCCTTCCGCAAAATCGAGCCATAGCTCCGAGTGCGGGGCGGATGGTTCGCCGAATGCATCTTCCAGCCCCTTTTCGTCCGCCATGTTGGCGAGAACGGCCTGGCGTAGTTCGCTTTCGTCGAGACGAATTCCCAATTCCGCCAAGTAGGTGGGGAAAGCTTCGACATGATGGTAGTAATCACAGGCATATTCGCGCAGATCGTCACGCGTGAGCTGGCCCGCGCTCCAGGCTTTGTAGTAGGGATGGCAGAGCAAGTCGTATTTCGCGATGCGGGCGTCGAGTTGTTGGAAGAATTCAGCGGTATTCATAATTGCGGCCTCCTGGGGATGAAAGCGATGAACTCCAAATATACGAGCGGAACGGGGATGTGACAACTAGGGGTTCCACCCGGGAAGGGCCCGACTTCCAGTCGGGCCGCCAGAGCGCCTGCGGACCCGAACACACGCTTGAGGAAGCCCGATGGGGTATTGCCGGGCGTAGGGGTCCTTCGACTCCGTTCAGGATGAAAAGGGGGTTGGGTTGATAGAATGGATACTCTAGTTTCACGCTATCGCGCGTGGAGGTAAATGCTGCAGTTCACCGAACAATTCGATGTGGTCGTAGTCGGGGCCGGACATGCCGGATGCGAAGCTGCCATGGCTGCGGCGCGCATGGGGCTGAAGACCGCGCTGTTCACGCTCAACGTCGATTTGATCGCGCAGATGTCCTGCAATCCGGCGATTGGTGGGATTGCCAAGGGGCATCTGGTGCGGGAGGTGGATGCGCTTGGCGGCATTATGGGCGAGGTCACGGACGCGGTCGGCATCCAGTTCCGTCTGCTCAATACCTCGCGCGGTCCGGCGGTGTGGTCGCCGCGAGCGCAGTGCGACAAGCAGGCTTATCGGTTAAAGATGCGAGAAGTGCTGGAGTCGCAGCCGAATTTGAAGATCAAGCAAGCGGAAGTGGCGGGGCTGATACTGGAGCCGTCAGCTATCAGCCATCAGTCATCAGGAAATGCCAACGACGAACGACCCGCGATCAACGACCGTGTTATTCGCGGGATCAAGCTTCGCGATGGCCGCACGGTTGGCGCGGCTGCGGTCATCATTACTACCGGCACTTTTCTCAACGGGCTGATTCATTGCGGCGAGCAGCAATATCCTGCTGGGAGAAGTGGCGAGCCAGCGGCGGTGTTGCTGGGTGAAGCATTGAAGCAGCTTGGACTGCGCGGTTGCCGGCTCAAGACTGGAACTCCTCCGCGTCTCGACGGACGCTCGATCGACTGGGCGAAATTTGAAGAGCAGCCCGGCGACGTTGATCCTACGCCTTTTAGCTTTCGTACCCGGCGGGTAGCCCATCATGACTCGCAGGTGCCTTGCTACATCGCGTGGACGACTGCGGAAACGCAACGCATCATTCGCGAGAATGTGCATCGTTCGCCAATGTATAGCGGGCAGATTCAATCGATCGGGCCGCGATACTGTCCTTCAATCGAGGACAAGATCGTAAAGTTTCCCGACAAGATTACGCATCAGCTCTTTCTCGAACCTGAGGGCCTGAACACGCACGAGATTTACGTGAATGGCATGAGCACTTCGCTGCCGGTGGAAGTACAGATGGAGATATTAAAGTCCATCCCCGGGCTTGAGACTGCGGAAATGCTGCGGCCCGGCTACGCCATTGAGTATGACTCGATTGATCCCACGGAACTCGAGCGCACGCTGGAAACCAAGAAAATTGCTGGCCTGTTCCTGGCTGGGCAGATCAACGGCACCAGCGGATACGAAGAAGCCGCGTGCCAGGGGCTGATGGCGGGCATCAATGCGTCGCTGAAAGTCAAGGGCGAGCCGCCGCTGATTCTGGATCGCACCGAGGCTTACACGGCGATCCTGATTGATGACTTGATTTCGAAGGGGACTGACGAGCCTTACCGCATGTTTACCTCGCGGGCCGAATTTCGTTTGCACCTGCGCATCGACAATGCCGACCGGCGGTTGACGCCGCATGGACGGAAGGTGGGGTTAATTTCCGATGCGGCGTGGGAAGATTTTATGGCCAAGCAGGAACGGCTGGAGGGAATGAAGAAGTTGCTAGAGAAGACAAAGCTCAACGGCGCGATGCTGGAGAAGGTCAATTTCCCGGTGGATGCGGCGCTGGATCTGGATTCCGTTGGGGGGCAGAGTTTTGCGCAGCTTCTGAAGCGTCCCGAAATTATTGTTGAACATTTGGTGCCGGTACTTCGGGAGCTGAGTCCCGGATTCTTTACTCGAGACGGCGCTACTGCGGAAGGTCTTACATCTGAAGTCCGCAACGAACTCAAGTCGGTCGAAACTGAAATCAAGTATGAAGGCTACCTGCTGCAACAGCAGCGAGCGATCGAGCGGCTGAAGAAAGCGGAACAGCATACTATCCCGGAATGGTTTGATTATGGTTCGATCAGCGGCCTGTCGCGCGAAGTGCAGGGAATATTGCTGAAAATCAGGCCACGCACCCTGGCCCATGCCTCGCGCATTCCGGGCGTGACCCCTGCGGCGGTTTCCCTGGTGCATGTATTTATTGAGATCCAGTCGAAGCGGCGTGAACAGGCCGCCGCAATTTAATCCCTTGCATCCCTACTGCAACGACACGTGCGTCACCTGCAATTCAGGATAGGCCTGGTTCCACTCCGCGCTAATATGCTCAAAGATCAGGCGAAACTGCTTGCTCTGTCCCGGCGCTAGTGGCGATGCGCTGAAATCGACCGCGTCGGGATACGGGCCGCCGGTTTGAAGAACTTTCACCGGCTGGTCCTCCAACTGAGTCACCTGCCCGATCGAATCGCGAAAGATGACGTGAAGAACGGCGCGGGTCACGGTGCGATTGCCGGTGTTCGTCATTGTGCCATCGATGTAGGTAACGCTGGTGCCGACGAAATTCTGGGCGACGGACATTTTCAAGTCAGAAAGCTTGAGGTTGGCGGCGTAAGGATCAGGCGGCGCGGCGATTTGCGGCCGTGGGCGCAGAAAAAAGAGAATGGTCCCAACGATCGCGACGACAAACACTACGCCGAAATAGACCGGACGCCAGTCCCGCTTCTCGGACAACGGCGAGGGTTCGATCAGTCCGCCCATGGGGGGATTGTACTATCGGGGACTAACCTTCAAACCTTGTCATTCCGATGCGCGGGTTCATCGCGCGTGGAATCTGCTGTGTGATGGCGCCGGCAGAAAGCGGATTCCTCGCTTCGCTCGGAATGACAAGGGTTTTGGTGTCTGGCCGTTGCTGATTTCTATTCGCCGCCGACGGTCAGGCCGTCAATGCGAATCGTCGGACTGGCCATGGCGCCGCGGAACACAAGGTCGCTGCCGATTTCGGAAATGTTGAAGAACATTTCTTTCAGGTTCCCGGCGACGGTGATTTCCTCCACGGGATAGGCGAGTTCTCCGCCGGAAATCCAAAGGCCGGATGCGCCGCGCGAATAATCGCCGGTAACGAGATTGGCGCCGTGTCCTAAGAATTCGGTCACGTACAGGCCGTCTTTGATCTCAGAAATGATTTGTTCCGGAGTTTTCGTTCCCGCTCGCAGAAAATAATTGCCGGGGCCGATGCCGGGAGTCCCGGCCAGTCCGCGTGAGGCGTTGGCCGTGGTTTGCAAGCCCAGCTTCTTGGCGGTGTAGGTGTTCAGTAAATACGACTTGAGCACACCGTTCTCGATGACTACCGTCCGACGCGTCGGGATGCCTTCGCCGTCGAAGGGGCTGGTGCCGAAGCCGCCAGGCATGGTGCCGTCGTCGATTACGTTGACCTGGTCGCCTGCAATTTTTTCTCCTAACTTGCCGGCGAGAAAAGAAGCGCCACGGTAAACCGAATCTCCGTTGATGCCCTCGAAAATATGATCGAGGATGGAGCTTGCGACCATGGGATCAAAAACAATCGGTACATGCGCGGTCTTCACTCGTCGCGCGCCAAGACGGCGCAAGGTGCGCTGGGCGGCGATCTTGCCGACGTTTTCAGGAGAATCGAGGCGTCCCAGACTGCGCGCGACCGAGAACCAGTAATCGCGCTGCATGGCGCCCGTCTCGGTTTGCGCAATGGGCACGGCAGCAATGGAACAATACGAACGTTTGTATTCACCGACAAAGCCGTGCGAGTTGGCGAAAATCTTGTGTCCGGTAGCGGCGTCGAACGAACCGCCGTCGGAGTTCTTGATGCGCGGGTCCACGTCGAGCGCGGCTTTTTCGGTGCGGCGCGCATAGTTGATGCGTTCTTCGCCTGGCAGGGAATACACGTCGGCGGAATAGAGATCGAGGTCGCCGGTGAGTGATCCGAGTTGCGATGGCTCGGGGAGGCCGGCAAAAGGATCTTCAGAAGTGATCTTCGAAAGTTCCAGAGCGGACTTCAACATGCGGTCCAGGCCTTCGCGCGAGAAGTCGCTGGAATAAGTGCTGGCGGCGCGTTGTCCGTTGAACACACGCACACCTATCGCCTTGGACCCGGATTCTTTGAGAGTTTCGACCTGACCGAGGCGGACCAGCGTGGAGAATTCGTCTCCTTCGCGGACTACGCATTCGGCGGCGGTTGCTCCGCCAGCCATGGCGCGGCGGACGATGTCCTGGGCAAGGTCTTTGAGGTCGGTTTCGAGTTTCGGGTTTCGAGTTTCGAGTTGGGTTGAGTGCATAAGAAAACTTCTTTACCACAGAGTCACAGAGCCACAGAGAAAAGCAAAAATAGAAAAACCTGATAGTGGGCTGTTTTGAAATCGTTGCATTACGGGACGGTCTTAAAATTAAAGTCTAGGCTGTTGAAACAACTGCACCCCGCCACGGGACACCGAACCTCGCCTCCCTTGGAAAAATCATTCACATCGTAGGCGATCACCGTATGAGGATTAAAAGGGTGTCCGCACTGCTTACAATTACCGTTGGCATCGTCTAAGTTCGGTTTTTCTTGTTCGCTCATACCGCTGACTCTTGTACTTTCGCCTCCAAACTTCTCAAAACAGCCCGCTAACAAAAACCTAGATGAGAATTTCTCTGTGACTCAGTGTCTCTGTGGTGAAGGTTCCGCTCTACTGCATGAAGCCGCCAACATCTTTCTTGGCCGTGCCGCCTACGGTGAGACGGTCAATCTTGATAGTCGGAATGCCGACGCCGACGGGCACGGCTTGTCCGTCCTTGCCACATGTGCCTACACCTTCGTCGAGCTTGAGATCGTTGCCCACCATCGAAACACGCGTGAGGACATCGGGCCCGTTGCCGATCAGCGTTGCGCCTTTGATCGGGGCGGTGATCTGGCCGTCTTCGATCATGTAGGCTTCGGAGGCGGAGAAAACAAATTTTCCGTTGGTGATGTCCACCTGGCCGCCGCCGAAATTCACTGCGTACACGCCGTGCTTGACGGAACGAATGATGTCTCCGGGATCGTCTTCGCCGGCGAGCATGTAGGTGTTGGTCATGCGCGGCATGGGGATGTGTTCATAACTTTCGCGGCGTCCATTGCCGGTGTCAGACATGCCCATCAGCTTGGCGGAAAGTTTGTCACTCAGGTAGCCCTTGAGAATTCCCTTTTCGATCAGCATGGTGTTCTGCGTGGGCTGGCCTTCGTCGTCCACGTTGAGTGAGCCGCGGCGCCAGGGCATGGTGCCGTTGTCGACAATCGTGCATTTATCGCTGGCCACGCGCTTGCCGATCAGTCCGGCGAAAGCGGACGTTTGCTTGCGATTGAAATCCGCTTCCAGGCCATGTCCGATGGCTTCGTGTAACAGAACGCCGGGCCAGCCGGGACCGAGGACAACTTCCATTTCTCCCGCGGGAGCTTCGCGGGCATCGAGTTGCAGGATGGCCTGACGAGAAGATTCGGCTGCGAAATATTCCGGCGTCTTCTCACCGAAAAAGAAATCGAGGGCGACGCGTCCGCCGCCGCCGGAGCTGCCTCGGGCGGAGATGCCAGCATCGGTCTTCGCGATGCAGGAGACATTCATGCGCGCGAGCGGTTGAGAGTCTTCGGCGAAAGTGCCGTCCGAGCCGACGACCAGAATGTTGCGCAATTCGTCTGAGTAGCTGGCGCGAACTTCTTTAATGCGGGGATCGTAGGCCCGTGCTGCCTTGTCGGCGCGCATCACGAGTTCGACTTTGGCGCTGATCTCAGCATCGACCGATGGAAGTGTGATCGGATACAAGCTGCGAGCAGGTTTTTCCTGAAAACCGACAACCGGAGTTTTAGCCGGACCGCTGGCAATCAGGGCCGCGGTGCGCGCGGCGTGCAAAATACGCTCGGGCGAAAGATCGTCGGTGTAGGCATAGCCGGTGCGCTCCCCGGAAATGACGCGAACTCCGCAACCCGCCGAAATTCCCTGCGAAGCCGACTTCACCATGGATTCGTCGACCATCAGAGAGGTGGACGACAAATATTCAAAATAAAGGTCGGCGTAGTCGCCGCCCGCCGAGAGGGCCGCCTGCAGGTGGCGTTCGAGATCTTTTTCGTTTATGCCGTAGTGTTGAAAAAAGAACCTGTTTTTATCCACCATAGTTAGATGCCGCCGGGTTGGGAAAGACTCCGGATAGGCCTTTTCATTATCCCATAGAGCATGCGCCAGACATGGGAAATCGCGCTCTTGGAGGTTGCCTGAAAAGGCATGGTCACTCGTCACAGACAACCGTGCGATTTGCTGAAACACTCTTGGCTGTGACTCCTGAATCCCTTGTTCGCACCGTCGAAGATTTTCTCGCGGGATCACGCGGCGCTGTCGTGATGGAAGACGGCGCAGTAGCTTTCGATCTCGAGCAGGCCAAGTATTCCATTTCGGGGGAACGAAACAAGTGCCTGCTGCATTTGTGGTCGATGGAACGGAACGTGGTGCGGCGTGTACTTGAGGCCGAGGTCAGGAATGAAACCCTGCGGTTGGCGGTACAGCGGCTCGGGCAGACCAAGCCCACCAAGTTGGAAATCTGCCGGGAACGCGATCAGCGGACGCCCACGGCAAAGAGAGCCGCTCGATTGGTTTATCGCCACGTTCTCGAACGTCTTCTGCGGCGGCGATTTCCCGGATTTAGCGTGGGGCACCTCAGCACCGGAATGGATCTGGAGCACTCCTTCGGCCCCATCTATGCGCGTGGATTGTTGCGCCGAGGACGGACCGGCTTCGCAGTTATGGGAGTGAACGGGGAAGAAACGCAGGCTTCTATCGACGCCGCGCTGACCTTCGGCATTCTGTGGCTGAATGCGTGTAGGGAATCACAAGCGGGTAAGGTGATGGTCGAAGGGCTAATGCTGTTCCTGCCAGCAGGAAGCTCCGGCTTGACGCGTGAACGAATGGCCTATCTGCGCGCGGACGCTGCCAAGTGGCAGTTGTATGAGCTGGAGGTTCGCGAAGACAGCCTGCGAGAAATCGATTGCAGCGATCGCGGCAACGTCGCAACACGGCTGGTGCATTTGCCCAATGAATCCGCTACTCGCGAACGGTTTCGCGACTCGATTCTGCGAGTCCGTGAGCAAATGTCCGAAGCTGAGATCGCCGTCTTGTCTCCAGCGGAAATCGCGTTTCGCTGTCACGGGCTGGAATTTGCCCGGGCCCGTCTGGCACATGACGCCGAATCGTTTAATAGCACCACGGAACTCGTGTTCGGATTGGGCGCCGCGGAAAAGATTCTCTGCGCTTCCAATGCCGTGGCGTTTGTCCAGCTAGTTCGCAGCATTGGGGAAGTACGCCATTCCGGCGGGCCGCGCGATCATCCCTTGTGGCGGCTTCATCCAGAGCGCTGGCTGGAATCGCTGGTGGTGCAGGATGTGGCTGCCGTGGACGAACGATTGGATCCATCCTGCCTGTATTCGCAAGTGCCGGCTTTCTCTGCATCCGATCGCGCCATGATTGATGTACTGACCATCACGCGGGATGGCCGGCTCGCGGTCATCGAGCTCAAAGCTGACGAAGACATCCACCTGCCTTTGCAGGGACTCGATTATTGGTCGCGAGTGGCGTGGCATCACACGCGTGGTGAATTCCAGCGCTTTGGATATTTTCCGGGGAGAGAGTTGTCGAGTGAGACTCCGCTGTTGTTTCTGGTCGCGCCCGCTTTACATGTGCACCCTGCAACGGACACGCTGCTGCGCTACATCTCACCAGAAGTGGAGTGGATGCTGGCCGGCATCGACGAGCACTGGCGGGATGGAGTGAGAGTGGTGTTTCGAAAACGCCCGAGGGATTTCCAATCGCAGAGGAGCGTCGCGTGAGTTGCAGACTTCGTGTTCACGAATGAAGTTTGCGGTGTCGTGGAAGAGCGGCCCTTCCAGGGGACTATCAAGTTCCGCGATGATGCCATCGCGGGCGTGGGCGCCCGCGCCACACCACCTACACTATTCTTTCCACGCGCCCAGCAGCCTGCGGACATCCACCAATTGCGCAATGTGATATGCGTTGTGGTCGGCCACCAGCAGGGCTTCCCGGAGAATGGTCTGGCCGTCTCCCCAGGGGATGCGCGCGAAAAGATCTCGCTTCGGATTCGCAACCAGGGCTTGCATGGACTTCAAATCTTTGCGAAAGCTGGCGAGGCTTTTGCTCCATGCCGAAAGGCTTGGCGGAGCCGGCGTCTTGGGCCAGTACGCGGCCGGCCAAGCTGGCGCCACATATTTGGGACTGCGGCAGAATTCCAGAATGTCACGCTGCGCGATACGCAGATGTTCGAGAAGCATCCACGGAGAATGCAGGCCTGCTGGTTTTTGTCCGCGAAGTTTGGCGGGAATGCCGGCAGCGACCTCTTCCAACTTGGCGTGTGCACCGCCGCCTTTCAGCAAATCCACCAACTGCCGCCGCAACGCTTTTTCGTGATCGTTCTTCATCGGTTCGTCCGCTGGTTCTTGGTCATGATAAAGCCGGCGGTAGCGGGGATGCCATCGGCTCCGGCTCAGGCTTCTCCCCGCGAAAGACCCGGGAAATCCCGCGCACTAATCTTCGCATGGGCAGCGTGCCCTTCTCATCCGCAAAGAAGATTTCGCCGGCGCGGCTGCTGCGGTAATACCAGCGTTTCAGAATTGCCAGGTGTTCCATGGACTCGAGTGCGGTACCTGCGACTGCCCCGGGATGGTCGGCAAGGGCTTGCTGGATGCGCGATTCCATGGACTGCGACTTGGTGTGTTCTTGCGAGCGCAGGGCAAAGGTCAAAGGCGCGGAAATCAAGCCAGCGTCGATGCGGAAGAAAATAACCGAGTCGGGAACCGAGCTGGGCTGAATCACTACGCCCGTCAGCCGGTCAATGCGGTGGACAATTTCGGGAAGCTGGCTGAGTAGAGGCTTGAGCTTTTCAATCCGGAGGTGCAGAGCGGCGGCATTTTCGAATTGCAGATTCGCCGATGCCTGATCCCGCTCGATTGAGACTTCACGCAATAAAGATTGGCCGCCGGTATCGAAATACGCCTGTACCCGGGCCACCTCGGTACGATATTGGTCGTCGGTGCAGCCCTTGAAACACGGCGCCAGGCACATTTTCATTTCCGAATAGATGCAGCCTGGGAATGCCGGATCCGGATGCAGGTCGTCCACGCAGCGCCGCATCTTGAAGAAGTCGAGCGAATCATTGGCGAACTTTTCCGCCGCGGTACGCGAAACAAACGGCCCGTAATAAAGAGAGCGCCCATGCAGGCGGCCCAGCCGGGTAGTGATCGAGGCTCGTGGATATTCATTTTCCAGGTGCAGCTTGACCAACAGAGCAAAACGAAAACGCATGCGATCGGCATAAGTCTCTGGAAAAGCGGATTGCAGAACTTTGTAGAGAAGAAATCCGGATTCGAAATCTGAACCCGTGGCCGTGTATTCGATCCAACGGACCCGATCGCGAAGGTTCAGCTTTTTGCTGTGTTCCGTGGGTGTGCCGAGCAAACGCTGCAGGCGGCGGCGCAGATTCGCAGTTTTGCTCACATAAGGCTGGGCCTGGGGATCGTCTCCGCGCAGCATGAAGACCGCCGGGGCGGCGGGAGCAGCAGCGAAGACTTCAGAGTCGGAAGCTGGGACGAACTCGCAGCGCCGGGTCAGCACAAAGTCATTTTAGGCCGGATTCACCGCGCCGAGGACAGTTTACGGACCAATGCGGATAACATCGCAAAGAGTTAGCGGAAACCTGCGGTACGAAATTTTTTTCGGTAGTCCGGTGCATCGAGGTCCACCACGCGGCACATCTCACACAATCGCGAACGCATGCGTTCGCCAATGCGATCACCCAGAGTCATAGCTTGACGCTCGTTAGCGCGGGGACCACCACTCGCTGCAGCGGGCCCGTCCTGGAAGTTTGTCGTGATAATTGTGGTGCGGTTCTCGTTGTAGCGCGTGTTGAGAATCACGCTGACCGTATCCCAAACCCAACCCGTCGGTACCACAGCTCCCAAGTCGTCTAGGACTATGACTTCGGTTTGAAATACGGGACTCAGTAGTTCCAGTTCAGTGACCTGGACCGAGGGATTGTAGGAGTTCTGAATCTGCTTCAACAGATCGCGATAGTCGCAAAACAGGCTTGGAATGCCTTTCTTTATTATGAGTTCTCTGACAATAGCAACGGCGAGGTGCGTCTTACCCGTGCCACTGGGTCCGATCAGGAGCAGCCCTGTCTTGTCCAACGGATACTGCTCTACAAATTTAGAGGCGGCGATTTTGGCCGAAGTCGCACCGCGTTGGGACCCCTCAACTGTGTACGAGTCAAAGTCGCAGGATTTGTAGTGGGGTGGAATTCGCGCCTGGTTGAGAAGACGCTCGGACCGCAAACGCAGCCGGCATTCACAGGTAGTGACTCGCTTATCGTTTCCAGAAACTACTGTTCTCCAGCCGGTATCTCCACAAATCGCGCAATTTGGCGCACCCTCAGCCGGCATGGCGTTCGCCGCTGCACTTCGCTGAGTAGCATGCCCAGCAAGTCCCCCATTGCGTGAGACCAGAGTCTGGATGTAGCGTACATTCTTCTCGTCCATTTTCCTTCCTCCTTTCCCAGAACTCCGGCTTTTTTAAGTACTGGCCCTCGGTGTAGAACTTAACCGGGTTAGGAATAAACCGCAAATCGGTTGCGGGCCAGTCTGCGACTTTGTCCGCAAAGCTCCTAGTGCCCGAAAGTACTTGATCTCCGTCCTTAGCGATGGCTTCCGCAATAGCCTCTTGCTGTAACTGAGGAAGTGGGCGGCCTTTTAAATGATCATTGGCCGGATAAAGATGCCCAACTAGATCAGCTTTTAAACTCAAATTAGCAATCGATTCTTTTCCATCTTCTTTAAACAACTTACTCTGTCTTCCAATTTCATCTTCACTTACTGACATGGGCGTGACACGAGTGTGACCGGACCGTTCTTTTCTCTTGCGCTCTGTGGCTGATCGACGATTCTGCTCATCACGAACCATGCGCCGTGAAAAAATGGCTCCCCGAGTATCTCGCTGGGCCACTCCCTTCGACACTAACTCCGCGATGTATCCTAAATTCGCGCCAATGTCGCCACCGATGGCCTCTGCGAGTTCCTCATCGCTCCAAGGCTTGCCGCTGGCATCCACAAACACGCCGCGAACCGGACATTCGAAAAGCAAACAAAGCATATCCATCCAAACCCCCTTCGCTGCTTTTGAGCAGCGGCGAAGACAAGGGTCCTTCTGCCAATCTCCAGGGTAAAACATGAAAGCCGGTAACTTTCCCATTCCTTACATTCCTCAATGATTCCGTCAGAAGCTCACGGATAGAAAGATCATGGTGTAGGTGTGTTTCGAAGGTGCCCCATCGCCCTTGGTCTCGCAAGAAGAAAGAACTCCCGGGCTGTGTAGATACTGTGGAGATGTAGGACAGGTTGTGGAGAGCTGAGGAAATAGAGACGATCGACGCCGGAGTTCCTGGGCTCGATGGTCCGGCTTCTTTTGGGCTAGTCATCAGGAACGGATCCTCAATAGGTCCGGTGGAAATGACCGTACGATTCCAAAAGCGAGACCCATCCGTCCGCGAATGACCCAAATCTGCCATCCAGCGCGGATTTCCACAGTTGACATTCTCCACAGACGGTAGCTAAATAGGGCCGCCGGGTTTTCCACTCGGCGCGTGCCAGCGGTTCGCACGTGCCGGGATCAGCAAAACCTGCTAGGAGAGAAAATGAATAAAGCCGATCTTATCGATCGCATCGCAGCGGGCAGCGGTATCAGCAAGACCCAAGCGTCAAGCGCAATTGACACGGCCGTGGACAGTATTACGATGGCTCTGAAAAAAGGAGACCGGGTGGCGTTAATTGGTTTTGGCACCTTCTCAGTCTCGGCGAGAAAAGCCCGCAACGGGCGCAACCCGCAGACCGGGGCCACGATCAAAATCGCAGCCCGCAAGGTCGCAAAGTTTTCCGCCGGTGCGGAACTCAAGAAGGCAGTTAACCGCAGCAAGTAGAATTTGGGGTTCAGGAAAAAGAGAACGGCAGGGGGTCGGCCCTGCCGTTTTTGTTTGGGGGAAATCTGATTTTGGGTGGCGCAGTCGCTTCAGCCCTGCGCTAAAGCTTTTGTTTCGATAACGGGTTTCAGCGCCTGAGGTACGTGGCGCGAGTTCTCAGGCAAACTCAGCCTTTGTTTGCTCCTCGCTTCGCTCGCGGGACAGCCGAGGCGGCCATCCCTAGGTGCCGCAAGTGTGGCAAAACCAACAGCTTCCGGAGTTGCTGAATCCCGCGCCATTCCGATAGAATCTAAAGGACTCGAACGAAGGGAACTACCATGAAGCCAGCGATTCATCCTGCTTATAACGAAATTAAGGTACTGTGTGCGTGCGGCCACAGTTTTGCGACCCGGTCCACCCATAAGGGCGACCTGCACGTCGAAATCTGCTCCAGTTGCCATCCGTTCTTCACCGGCAAGCAGAAGATGCTCGATACCGCCGGCCGGGTGGAGCGCTTCCGCCGCAAGTATGCCAAAGCCGAACCGGCCAAGGCTGAGACGACCAAGAAGTAAGCCACGGACTAAGAACGAACGTGAAGCCCTCGTTTTGGCGGGGGCTTTTGTTTTGAGGTTACGGGGCCGGCTGGCGATCAATTCTGACTTTGGCCCAGAGGCCGAAGAAGACTCCCACGACGATAAAAATGACTCCTACAACGTAGTAGCTTGACTCAAAACGCCAGGGCATTTGGCCATACTGCGCGAGAATGAGATGGCCCGGTAGGTATTTTTCGATGACCGGATTGGCAAGTCGCGCGATAGCGTTTATGAAGTGATACTTCAGGGGCCAGATAATATCGTGGGTTCCCTCATATATAAGACCTACAGAAACGGCTGCTACCCAGTACGGTTTGAAATAGAGCCATGCTATTTGCAACCGGGGAACCCTGGGCATGCTTGTTCGGGCTGTTTGGGATTGAGCATCGGTCGCGGAAGCGACTGGCGGGGGAATTTCCGGATAGAGCCACCTCGTCAGCAAATAAGCTATGAACACGTAGATCGCAACGGTTACAACGGAAAGAATAAGATTGTCCCAGGGAAAAGTTGCGCGGTCTGGGTCCCATACAACGTGGCCATTCCAGTGGCGGAAAAACCAAATGCCGAGCTGGACTATCAGGGTGACAACTGCCCTCAGCGCCTGCCAGCCCAGCAGGGCAATCAGAACCGCGCCGATGTACTGGGTCAGGAAGATTTCACGGAGTTTCTTCAGCATGTTAGCGATCCCAGCTTGCCAGTAGCTGCGGATTGTGCCACATAGCGGCCTATTTGCAAAGAAAGTAGAATAACTAAGTGCGCAAACAGTGGGACAATTCGGCGACCGCAAGCAGCCCTGCCGCTTCCGGTACGGACCTGACGCCTGTCCCGTCATCGCTGAAAATTGGGAATGTCGCCATCTCTCCCGCGACCGTACTCGCGCCGATGGCCGGAGTCACCGACACCGTTTTCCGCCGCTTCATCCGCAATCTCGGCGGATGCGGGCTCATCATGACCGAGTTCACTTCGGCGGACGGCGTCCTTCGCGCCAAAGATCAGAAAGCTAAGCGCTACCTGCATTTCTACGAAGACGAGCATCCCATCTCGGCCCAGCTTTTTGGCAGCGATCCGACAGTCATGGCGGAAGCCGCCCGTATGGTAGAGGGCTTGGGCTTCGATCTGGTAGACCTGAATCTCGGGTGCCCGGCGAAAAAAGTTGTGAAGTGCAACGGAGGCTCGGGTCTGTTGCGCGACCTGCCTGCCATCGGAGAAATTTTCAAAGCGGTGCGGGCCGCGGTGACCGTCCCGTTTACGGTAAAGTTCCGCGCCGGCTGGAATGACGAAAACATTATCTGCGTCGAGCTGGCGAAGATGGCCGAAGACTGCGGATTGAACGCCGTTGCCCTCCACGCCCGTACCCGTGAAATGGGCTACAGCGGCCAGGCCCGCTGGGACTGGATTGCCGCGATCAAAGATGCGGTGAAGATTCCCGTGATCGGCAATGGCGACATTCGCACTCCCGAAGACGCCTCCGCCATGGTGACGCAGACGGGATGCGATGCCGTGATGATCGGCCGCATGGCCCCGGCAAATCCCTGGATCTTCCGGCAGATCGAGCAATTCACGGAAAGCGGCCGTTACGATGAACCGGCCGAGGCCGACCGATACCAGATGATCCGCACCTACTTCCAGATGCTGATCGAAGAAGAACTGCCCGACGCCCAGGGCAAGATGAAGCAATTTGCCTCATGGTTCACGCATGGTGTCCCCGGAGGTGCGGCGCTGCGGAAAGCCATCTATGAATCGAAAAGTCCTCTAGAGATATTGGGAAAGGTCGAAGAATTCTTCGAAGAAAGATTATGTGGCGCGGGCGCCCTCGCCCATGACACGGTGTCCATCGAATCCACTCGGTAGTGGAGCACTAAACCCCCCTCGCCACCATCCTGCCTCTTTCATTCTTCTCCACATACGCCCACGGCACGTTCGGATCATGGGTAAACATCGTCAACCACTTCTCCGGAGTCGATTGCGCGTAGTAGCGCTTGCGGCTCTCGATGGTCTGCAAGGGATAAAGGTCAAACCCCATCACGTAGTTCAGATCAAGGTGCGCGGTAGTGGGAATTAAGTCGGAGATATAGCAAGCCGTCTGGCCGCCGCTGTTGACGATCACAGCCTGCATGTCTCGCGTGTGTCCAGGAAATACCTTCACCGAAATCCCGGGAACGATTTCCTGATCGCCTTGCAGTAACTGCATTTGCCCACTTTCGACCAGCGGGTCGTAGTTCTTGCTCAGATAGCTGACACCGTCGCGCTGACCTGAGTGGGCATGTTCCCATTCACCCTGCTGCGTGTAGTAGGTTGCCTTGGGGAAAGTCGGAACGACGGTGTCGCCGTGGCGAACAGTGTTCCAGCCGCAGTGATCGAAATGCAGATGGGTATTGATGACAATGTCGATGTCCTCGGGCGAAATCCCTGCGGCTCCCAGATTGTCGAGAAGCTCTGCAGGCTGGCCATAAATCTTGACCATGGGATCGGGTAGCTTGTTGCCAATGCCGGTTTCAATCAGCACGGTTTCGCGGCCGGTGCGCACGACCACGGAATTCAAGCCGGCGGACACGAAATTATTTTCGTCCGCGGTGACCTTCGTCGACCAAATAATTTTGGGAACGACTCCAAATAAGGCCCCGCCGTCGAGAGGATAAGTTCCATCCGATACCGCGGTCAGTTCGAAATCGCCAAGCGTCAGGCGGTGCATCCGGCCTCCGTAAGTTATTTCAGCTCGTGCTCGAAGTGGTCTTCAATCGAATGGAACAAGTGATCGCGATCTTCCGGCCCATGAATGCTATGCGTCTTGTTGGGATACGCCATGAAGTGGAACTGCTTCCCAGCTTTCACCAGCGCCTCGATCATCTGAATGCTGTTCTGGAAGTGGACGTTGTCGTCGCTGGTGCCGTGGGCGAGCAACAACGACCCGTGGAGCTTGTCCGCCACTTTCGCCAGATCCAAATCCTCGTAGCCTTTGCCATTGTCCTTGGGCAGGCCCTGGTAGCGCTCGGTGTAGACGGAGTCATAGTTGTGCCAGTCAGTGACCGGCGCCACCGCAACCCCGGCTTTGAATACATCCGAATGCGTAAGGGCGTACAGAGTCATGGACCCGCCGTTGGACCATCCCCAAATGCCGACGCGGTTGCGATCCAGTTGTGGATATTGCGCGAACAGCTGGTCAAGCGCGGCAAGCTGGTCTTTCATCTCGATCGCTCCAAACTCATGCCGGATGGCAGTTTGGAACTTGCGATCGCGGCTGGGCGTGCCGCGATTGTCCACCGAAAACACCGCGAAACCGCGCTGCGCCAGGACTTGGTGGAAGAGCCCGCGATCACCGATCCACTCGTTCAGAACAACCTGCCCAGCGGGCCCGCCATAGATATAAACGATCAGGGGAACCTTGCCACTCGTGTCGGCCGGAGACGGTAAGAGCAATTCACCTTCGAGCGGGGTCCCATCGTCGGCCTTGAACTCAAGAAATTTGGGAGCCGCGAGACCGTAGTCGTCCACGCTGCGGGATTCCCAGGCCCGCTGGCAAGGCCCCCCCAGGCTGCAAAGGGAAATCCTAGGCGGCGTCAAGATAGCAGAATACGTATCCAAATAGTGCTTGCCGTCGGGTGCGAATTGTACGGCGTGTGTCCCATCCTCCTGCGAGACCCGGACAAAACCTGAGCCATCGAGCTTTACGGAATAAAGTTGTTTCTGCCGCGGATCATCCTTGTTCGCGGAAAAGTACACCACTCCATCCTCCACCGCTTCGACTCCCAGCACTTCGAAATTTCCCTGCGAAAGCTGTCGCTCAAGCTTCGCATCCCCGGCCAACGGGTCTGCTTTATCAAAGCTGTAAAGGTAGAGGTGGGTGTGGCCATCGCGCCAGCTCGACCACAAAAAGTGGCCGCCGGGTTTGACCACCGCGAAGTCGTCATTCACATTCACCCAAGCGTCGGGGCTATTTTCGGTGAGAACTTTGCGGGCCCTCCCAGAATGCGCGTCTATAAAATAGAGATCCAATGTGTCCTGAGCGCGGTCCAGCACCTCTGCCCAGAGCAGCCCTACGCCTAGCCATCCGAAGCGTGGAATGTAAATGTCGGGGTCTTGGCCCAGCGAAATAAATTTCGTTTTCCCGCCAGACGCGCTGACCACGCCCAGCCGCACCACAGGGTTCGGGTCCCCTGCTTTCGGATATTTCTCTTCGTCTACTTTCGGATGCGTTGGCAGCCAGTCGGTGATGGGATAGGTAGGCACATGGCTCTCATCCATCTGGAGGAAAGCGATATCTTTGCCGTCGGGCGACCAGAAGTAGTTGCTGCGCACGCCTAATTCTTCGGCATAAACCCAATCCACTTCGCCGCTTAGCAGATTCTCGTCTTTCTCCTTCGTAAGCTCTCGCTCTTCGCCGCCTGAGATCCGCTGCACATACAAGTTATGTTTGCGGACATACGCCACCCGGTCTCCATCCGGCGAGAACTTTGGGTCCCAGCTAGGTTCGGGCGCGGAGGTGAACTGGACGGCCGTGCCGCTCCGCACGTCATAAAGCCAAAGCTGCCCCTGAGTATCGAAGAGCAGATGCTGGAAATCAGGGGTCCACTGATACGCCGCCACGTGATAACGGGTAAGCCGCTCCCGCTCGCGATCATCCTTAATTTTTTGGATGGGAGGCGCCAGCGCGGCCAGCTTGACCTCGTTCACCAATACAGTTTTCTCGCCGGTGGTCGTGTCCACCGCCCAGAGCTGGCCATGTTCTCCGGAATCATCACGCCGAATGAAAGAAAACCGAGCGTTGTCGGGGCTCCATTGCACGGTCTCCGGCGCGCGTCCGGTGATTCCGCCCTCTCCGAATATGGCTTCTATGGTGAGTGGTTTTGGCGCAGGCGGCACGTTGGCACCCGGTTGGGCCGCAGCCAGAGGCGCGAGCAGAAAACAAAGCATCAACCGGCAAAAAAGTCGTGTCACAAGCAGACTCCGAGTGGAAAGCTGGCCGCAAGCAGCAGGTTGAAAAGTGTACACCGCCAGGGCAGGTGGGTGCAGGCAGGCGGGCCGGGACCAGGACCACGCAGGCCGAAATGCCTTGCCCAGCATGTTAGAATCACCATGTAGCGCCATTCCCGATGATTCCTGACGTCCAGAACCTGATTGAGCTGCAAAAAATTGATCGCGAAATCCTGCGCCTGAAAGACGAAGTCGCGGCGCTGCCCAAACGCGTGGCCGCCATAGAAGAGCGGCTCGCCGGGACCAAGGCGGTCCTCGAAAAAGCCAAAGCGGCGGTCAAAGCTGACGAAGCTAACCGCCGCAAGTACGACACCGCCATCGTTGACCTGCAACAGAAAATCTCCAAGTACCGCGATCAATCCCTCGCCGTAAAAACCAACGAACAATATAAAGCGCTGATGCACGAGATCCAGTTTGCCGAGCAGGACATTCGTGCCAACGAAGATAAAATCCTGGACCTCATGGTCAACGCCGAGGCCCGAGAAAAAGAAGTCAAAGCCGCGGAAGCCGAGCTGAAAGCGGAGATGGCGGAGATCGAAAAAGAGAAGGCCGAAGCCCGCGCCTGCACTGCGAAAGACGAAGCGCTCCTGGCCGAGTGGAGTGGCAAACGAGAGCAGGCACGAGCTGGAGTAGAAGCCGATTTACTGCGTCATTATGAGCGCGTCAATACGTTCCGCGGCTCCGGTCTGGCCGAAGTTCGCGATCAAAAATGTATGGGCTGCCAGGTGATGCTACGGCCTCAGACCTTCAACGAAGTTCGCAGCAACAAGACAGTGATTTGCGAATCGTGCCAGCGCATTCTGTACTTCGATCCCGCGACAGGGATTGCCGTCGAGCGGCCGAGCCTGACCGCGAAAAAGCGCGTCCGGCCCAAAGTTCACGTGGACCGCGCCTGGTTTTACCGTCCCGACTATTCGGAGATCGGCGAAGTCTTCATTGCTTTCGCCAACGCCGATGGGAAATCCAGCCGCCGGATCTACGACGGACACACCGGCAGAAAGATCGGCGCGACGCAATCTCGAGACGGCGAATTTAGCGCCGCCTTCGCCGACGACCTGAAGACCGGCTTGCAACTCCGCAGCGGCGTAGACGAAGCAGCACCTGGAAGAATGGGCGGGGGAACTCCCCATGGCCATTCTCGACGAGCTACACGGCGACCTCAAAGTGGCCCGCGCCGAAAATCCCGTCTATGTTTCGGAATCAGAACATCCAGCCGCCAGCTAAGATCACCCACGTAGGATAGACGCCCCGTCTGTCCAGTCGAGCAAAGCGAGACCGCAACCGCCATTTCACGGAATTCAATTCCCGGTCGGCAGCACGCCCGCTCCCTCCATCATCAGGAGGACCGTCCGCTGCGGCGCTCGCGGACAATGCATCACGCCTCTGGGCACGGTGAATCCCTGCCGCGGGCCCAGTTCCACCGTCTTTCCCACCAGTTCAATGATGAACTTTCCCTCGATCACGTAGAAGAACTCGTCTTCATTGTCGTGTTTGTGCCAGTGAAACTGGCCCTCCACCACGCCGAGTCGCACCACGCAGTCATTTACGCGGCATAAAGTCTGGTTCCACCAGGGCTCTTTGCAGGCATCGGCGAGATTCTGTATATCGATGAGCTCGAGGGGCGCAAAGCGGGTGTCCAAGTTGATTGCGTATTCCGTCCGATTTGCCATGGCGTCTCCTTAAATTTTGGCAATGATGGTTCGCTTAATTTTTTGGATTGTGGATTCATTGCGCTGATAGAAGGTCCATCCCTTCAACCGCTTGGCCCGCAAGAACCCGGATTGAGACAGGATTTTCAAATGCTCGCTGGCGGTCGGCTGGCTGACCCGAAGTTTACGGGCGATCAGTACCCCGCAAACCCCATCTTTCACTAAATCACCGTCCACTTGCGGAGGGAAATGCTTGACTGGCTGTTTGAGCCATTGCAGGACCTGCAATCTGCGGTCGTTGGCCAAAGCGCGAAGTGGGTTCTTAGAATGCATAGTTACTTAGCTAAGTAACTAATTTTAACACGACTCACGTCGCGAATTATGGAGGGACAGCGGCGGCGGCGGCCCCCATGTAGTTCGAGGCAAGGTAAGATCATGTCATGCCATCAAAGCCATCCTCTTCGTTGCTTTCGCTGGTAAAGATCTCCCGCCGCGGCGCCGATCGCCTGAAGAACGGCCACGCTTGGGTTTATCGCTCGGACATTGTCTCTGCGGACGGCATTGCCGCGGGCGCCTTAGTCAGCGTTGTCGATGAACGCGGAAAATCCCTCGGCACGGCGCTATACAGTAGCGCCTCGCAAATCGCCATCCGCATGATTTCCGCTGGCCCGGTGAGCGATTTGCCTGCCCTCTTGCGTGAACGCATCCAGGCGGCAATTGCTTATCGTGAACGAGTGGTCCGAGACACCGACGCCTATCGCGTCATCTTTAGCGAAGGGGATTTCCTCCCCGGCCTGATCGTCGATCGCTATAACGATATTTTGACCTTGCAGGTCCTCACCCAGGCGATGGACCTCGAACCGGTCCGCGTAACTATTCTTTCGGAGCTGAATGAACGACTGGCCCCCGCGTCCATCATGGAACGCGTCGATCCCAAAATCCGCGAACTGGAGCAGCTCCCGGCGCGTCCTTCCGCCCCCATCCAGGGCGAAAAGACCGGCACCATTTTCTCCATGAACGATGTTCGTTTTCACTACGAAGCGCTGGAAGGCCAGAAAACCGGGGCTTTTCTCGACCAACGCGAGAACTACGCGACTGCTGCGCAATACGCACGCGGCGAAGCGCTCGACGTCTTCTGCTACCAGGGTGGATTCGCTTTGCATCTCGCCAAAGCCTGCACCGCAGTGAGTGGTGTCGACAGTTCCCGCCCGGCTTTGGAGATCGCCGACAAAAATGCAGCCCTAAACGGACGCGGCATCGAATGGATCGAGGCCAATGCCTTCGATCTTCTGCGCGATTATTCCGGAAGCGGAAAGCAATACGACACCATCGTCCTCGATCCGCCAGCCTTCGCCAAATCCAAACAAAATCTGGATACGGCCCTCCGCGGCTACAAGGAACTCAACCTGCGCGCGCTCAAAATGCTTCGCCCCGGCGGGACACTAATCACCTGCTCCTGTTCCTACCACGTGAGCCAGTCTGCATTCCTGGAAATGCTGGGCGAAGCCGCAGGCGACGCCCGCCGAACCGTGCGGATTGTGGAGAGCCGAAGCCAGTCGAAAGACCATCCGATCCTGCTCAATGTGCCGGAGACTGCCTACTTGAAGTGCATTATCATGTATGTAAATTAAGTGCGAAATGCTGGTTCAGGAGTTAAGTCATGGCCATTCGTTGGGACAAATTCACCGTCAAGGCGCAGGAGGCCGTTCAGCGCGCGAACGAACTCGCCTCCGAGCACGGCAATCCCGAGGTGCTGCCGCTCCACCTTCTGGCATCGCTGCTCGAAGACAAAGAAGGGATCGTCCCGCCAGTTCTGGAAAAGATCGGCATCGGCCCGCAAGCAGTGCTCACCGATCTTTACCGCGAAATCGAAAAGCTTCCCAAAGTTTCCGGCGGCGCTGCGCAAGCCACGCTCTCCCAGGCCGCAAACCAGCTCCTGGAGCGGGCTTTCAAGGAAGCCGACAACTTCAAAGACGAATACGTTTCCACCGAGCACTTGCTTCTTGCTGTAACGCACCTCAGGCGCGATGCTGCGCAGGAAATCCTCGCCCGCCACGGCGCGACTTACGACGCCATTCTGAAAGCATTAACTTCCGTGCGCGGATCGCAAAAAGTCACCGATCAGAATCCGGAAGCGAAGTATCAGGCTCTCGAACGCTACGCTCGCGACCTCACCGAGCAGGCCCGCAAAGGCAAGCTCGATCCCGTGATCGGACGCGACGATGAAATCCGCCGCGTGATCCAAGTGCTGTCTCGCCGTACCAAAAATAATCCCGTGCTCATCGGCGAACCCGGCGTCGGCAAGACAGCCATCGTCGAGGGACTGGCGCAGCGAATTATTTCCGGCGACGTGCCGGAAGCCCTGAAGAGCAAGCGAGTGATTTCTCTCGACCTCGGTTCCATGCTCGCGGGAGCGAAATATCGCGGCGAATTCGAAGATCGCCTGAAAGCGGTTCTGAAAGAGATTGAAGATTCCGCCGGACAAATTATTCTTTTCATCGACGAGCTGCACACGCTGGTAGGCGCCGGCGCCGCCGAAGGCGCGATTGACGCCTCCAATATGCTCAAGCCCGCCCTGGCCCGCGGACAGCTGCGAGCCGTCGGCGCGACCACGCTGAATGAATATCGCAAGTACATCGAAAAAGATGCTGCCCTCGAACGCCGCTTTCAGATCGTCTTCGTCGGCGAGCCGAACGTGGAAGACACCATCGCCATCCTGCGTGGATTAAAAGAACGCTACGAAGTTCATCACGGCGTGCGCATTAAAGACTCGGCTATCGTCGCCGCCGCTACGCTCTCGCACCGCTACATCTCCGACCGCTTTCTGCCTGACAAAGCCATCGACTTGATCGACGAGGCCGCCGCCTCGTTACGCATTCAAATCGATTCCCTGCCCACCGACATTGACCAACTGGAGCGTCGTGCCACCCAACTCGAAATCGAGAAGCAGGCGCTGAAAAAGGAAAGCGACTCCAATTCCAAAGAGCGCCTCGGCGTGATTGAAAAAGAACTCGCCGAGATTCGCGAGAAATCCAACACGCTCAAAGCCAATTGGAAAAGAGAAAAAGAACTCATTACCCGCTCCCGCCAGCTCAAGGAAAAAATCGAGCAGCTAAAAATCGAAGAGCAAGCCGAAGAGCGTAAAGGAAATCTGCAACGCGTAGCTGAGATCCGCTACGGCCTGCTGCGCCAAACCGAAGACGAACTCAACAAGCTCAACGCGCAGATGGACGGCAAGGGCAAGTCGCGCATGCTCAAGGAAGAAGTCGACGAAGAAGATGTCGCCCGCATCGTCTCCAAGTGGACCGGCATCCCGGTCTCGAAAATGCTCGAAGGCGAAGTCAAGAAACTCGTCACCATGGAAGACCGCCTGCGTCATCGTGTGATTGGCCAAAATGAAGCCTTGGAGCGCGTCTCGAACGCCATTCGCCGATCCCGCGCCGGACTCAGTGATCCCAAGCGGCCCATCGGCAGCTTTATTTTTCTGGGCCCGACCGGCGTCGGTAAAACCGAACTTGCCCGCGCCCTCGCTGAATTCCTATTCGATGACGAGCACGCCATGATTCGTATCGACATGTCCGAGTACATGGAAAAGCACGCCGTCTCGCGCCTCATCGGCGCGCCTCCCGGCTACGTCGGCTACGAAGAAGGCGGACAACTCACCGAGCAGGTGCGCCGCCGTCCCTACGCGGTCGTGCTCTTCGACGAAATCGAAAAAGCGCATCCCGACGTCTTCAACGTGCTGCTGCAAATGATGGACGACGGCCGCCTCACCGACGGCAAGGGCCGCATCGTCGACTTCAAGAATACGATCCTCATCATGACCTCGAACCTGGGCTCGTCATTCTTGCAGGCCGACAATCTGCGCTCCGAGCAGGATTTCGACGAAGCCTCCAAGCAGGTGATGACCACCCTCCACGCCCACTTCAAGCCCGAGTTCCTCAACCGCGTGGATGACATCATCATCTTCCGTCCCCTCGGCAAAGAGCAACTGGTGAAGATCATCGAGCTTCGCCTGGAAGACGTCCGCCGCCTGCTGGCCGATCGCAAGATTTCTCTCGAACTGACCGACGCCGCCAAAGACCTGATGTTCAGCGAAGGCTTCGATCCCGAACTTCGGCGCGCGTCCGTTAAAGCGCGCCATTCAAAAAATGATCCAGGACCCACTTAGCGATGAAGATTCTCGACGGGGAAGTGCTGCATGGAGACCACATCGTCGTCGATGCCGACAAGAAGACCGGCAAGATGAAGTTCGAAGTCAGCAAGCGAGTCGGTGAGAAAGAACCAGCAAAAGCCAAAAAATAGGCCACGGATTTCGCGGATTTTCACGGATCACCCCAATGAAAAGAAATCCGCGCTGATCCGCGTAATCCGTGGCTAAGGCCTTGCTCGTTTACGCCAGATCAAACAGCAGTACTTCCGCCTCTGCCTGACCCTTGATGCTCAACGCTTTTTCCTCACTGATCGCCGCCCCATCGCCCTGTTCAAGCTTCTTCCCATTCAGTTCGATCGAGCCCTTGGCGATCTGCAACCAGGCATGCCGCCCCTTACCGAGTTCATGTTTCACTTCCTGCCCCGGCGCGAGCAGTGAAACATAAAGCCTGGCATCCTGATGAATGCTCACTGACCCATCTTTTCCATCCGGCGAAGCGATCAGCCGCAACTTCCCGCGTTTTTCTTCTTCGGGGAAAGCCTTCTGCTCATAGCTGGGCTCATGCCCGGATTTATCCGGCAGGATCCAGATCTGCAGCAGGTGCGCTGCCTCAGTCGGCGAAGGATTCATTTCGCTGTGCCGAATGCCGCGCCCCGCGCTCATACGCTGGCCATCGCCGGGGCGAATAATCGAACCGGTGCCCAGGCTGTCCTTGTGCTCCAGCGCTCCCTCCAGAACGTAAGTAATAATCTCCATATCTCGATGCGGATGGAAGGGAAAACCCTGTCCGGCCGCGACCCAGTCCTCATTGATCACGCGCAGCGAACGAAACCCCATCCAGCGCGGATCGTAAAACTGGTCGAAAGAAAACGTGTGATGAGTGTTGAGCCACCCGTGGTTGCCGCCACCGCGTTCTTCACTGCGTCGAATATTGATCATAATTGGAATTCCTCGTTATAACGAATAATTCTAGGAATTAGATGACCGCTGCGGCCAAAAGATTCGCCGCCCCTCACCACGCCTGCCACTAGCGCCGGCCCGCCCGCAGATGTAGTCCTAGGGAGGAAATTGACTAAGGAAAAGACCGGCTATTGCCGATGACTTTCGTAGTGAGAGGGAACCGACGGTCGGCGAGGTAAGGATATGTTGCGTAGATTGCCCGCCCTGATTCTGATGCTGGCCCTGGCCGGATGCAGCGCCCTCCCCGGCGAGCCTCCCGCGGGCTTCGTCAACCGGACGCGCCACCCGGACGCAGACCTGTGGGCCATCTGGAAAACGGCGCAGCAAGCCGTCGCCCAGCAGATCGACCTCAATCCCCTGCAGCCATCCTCGAGCGCGCCCCAGAACATTCTTCCCGGAGACCCCCGCGCTCTCAACGTAACCCCGCACCAGCTGCTGGTCGCCAGCCAGCCGGACGTCACCTCGGCCGCGCTGCTTGCCGCCACCGGAGATTCCCGCGCCGATCCCACCGGCCTGATCGCCTGTCCCCAGCCTTGCAACGTGCACTACTCCCCCGCGTACTCGTTTTACCAGCAACCGCTAACCCGGTACGCCAAGTCATGGGAATTCAATGGCGACAACTTCAACGTCATTCTCGAATATGAATTCGAAAACCAGATTCTCAGCAGCCTGGGATACAACATGAAGTGGCGGTGAACGTGAGGCAGGAGGACCAGCTGGGCTAGGGTGGAGCAGCGCTTCAGCGCTGCGTCAAAGACTTGCGAGTGTCGCCGGCGTCAGCCGCTGAGGTACGCATCCGTTACTTCTTGTCGCTTTTCTTGCTGGAGCTTTCCGCCTTGGGCTTTTCTTCCTTCTTGGATCCGGAATCGCTCTTTGAGCCGGAATCGCCCTTTGACTCAGACTCGCCTTTCGACCCAGAATCACCTTTGGAACCAGAATCCTCCTTGGACGAAGACTCTCCCTTCGCCGCAGAATCTCCATTCGAGGACGAAGACGCGGGCGTCGAAGACTTCTTGGCGTAGTCCGTCACATACCATCCCGAGCCCTTGAACTGCACTGCCGGCGCGGTAATCACCTGCTCCAACAGGCCGCCACAGTCGGGGCACTTCTTCATATGACGGGCGGAAAACGACTGGATCTTTTCAATGCGGTGATGGCACTTCTTGCACTCGTATTCGTAAAGTGGCATGGACTCCCAACGCAGACCGAATCACTGCTTCTCTACTGTTGAGTTTAGAGTTAACGCTGGTTCCCGTCAATTTCAGACGTTGCCAAGAATTACGTAGGGACAGACGCCCTCGTCTGTCGAGCGGAGCGGAGTTCCGCCAGCCGCCACTATCCAATCGGCGCCGGAGGCGGAAGGTACGGTGGCGGCGATACCGGCCCCGGAGGCGCAGGCGGCGCAGGATTAAGAATCGCATTCAGCGGCGGATAACGCGCCGCAAAAAAATAGAGAGAATAAGCCGGGAAGAACACAATCCCCGGCACGGAAATAAAAGAAACCACGTAGAGCATGACTAAAAATGCAATGATCACCGCGACCACCGCCCACGAAATCGTGACCAGCGTCCAGGTCATTCCTGCGGCTTTGCCGGCCAGTACCGCGGCCACACCAATCGCGCCCGCGGGAATGAGCATGATAAACATGGCGATGGTGGTAAGAATACCGAACGCCACCGCCGCGCCCAGGGCCAGCACGATCTTCATGCCAACGTAACCGGCATAGCCACCTTTGTCCGCTTTCATCATGGGCCACAAGCGCCGCCATCCTTCGACGGCGGTGAGGTCCTCCAGTGCCATCTGGGGGACGACGAAATCCTTGGTCAGTACCGTAACCACCATTGCGGCGACAATGAATACAAAGAAAACCAGAAACACAAATATCCCACCCAGCGCCAGCGGAAACACGTGGTCCCCCGGTTCCTTAAACCATCCCAGGGAGAAGCCGATGGCCGCCGGAATTCCAATCAGCACCGCCAGGCTCCCCAGAGAAATCAAAGCCAGACCAATCTGCCACATAAAGAAGCGCATGCCCGCCTCATACCGCCGCCGCCAGCTTTCCCGGATGCTGCACTTCTTTGCGATCACGCTATCGAACAGCACGAAGCGCATCACGCTGTTCAGGTAGATGAACAGAAGCCCCAGAACAAATGCAGCAACAATAAGCAGCGTAATCGCCAGGGCAATAGTTTTCGGGTCCCAGTTCGGCAGATCCATGCCGCCAAAGCTGCCGAACAAATGTTGCGAGTCGGTGTTCCGAGGTATCTGTGGGATGTTCGGGGCGCTGCAACCCCCGCCGCCGGAGCTGAGTTCGCCGGCTAAAAATCCCACCAGCGCCAGCTTTGCCCACTGATTGATGCGAAAAGGTTTCAGAAGCTGTTGCTTGGTGTGCTCGAACGCGGGACCGATGGCATCCACGGCGGAAATTGGCAAGCATGCACCTCTCACTGAGAAACTGGGGAATGCCAGCAAGGTACTGCGAACCGACGGCCCGGGTCAATCGAAATTACGGGTAAAAGTGCGAACGCAAGAGATCAAATATCCGGTCTTCGGGAAGCGGCTGCGAACAAGCTCCAGGATTAAGACGGTAATCGAGTCGCCGAAAAACCAGCTCCGGAGGAGCGAACCAGCTTAGCCCCAGACGAAAGTCCGGGGGAGCGGTGAAACACGACCACGCGCCCGAAGGGCGCATTTAACGACGCCCGATCACTCGTACCGCAACGCCTCCACCGGATCCAGCTTCGACGCCTTCATCGCCGGCACCATCCCACTGATCACTCCCACCACCAGCAGCACCAGCGTCGAAATCACAATGGTCATCAACGAAATTCGCAGGTGGATGTCACCCTGGCCGGAGTCATCTTCAAACAACGGACCCATCATCGGAAGCGTGCCCACGGCAGCCGCAATCGCATAGGAAATCAATACTCCGATCGCCCCGCCCAACAGCATGATCAGCAGGGTCTCAGCCAGAAACTGAAATTTGATGTGGCGTTTTCTCGCGCCCAGCGCCCGACGCAGCCCGATCTCGCGGATACGCTCATCCACCGAAACCAGCATGATGTTCATCACCCCCACGCCGCCGATGCCCAGAGTCAGCGTGCCCACAAACGCAAGCAGCACTTGTAGTCCGATGGTCAGCGCGTCAATCACCGGGCGGAATTCGTCGCGTCCAAACATCTGAATCGCTTTCGGGTCGGTGGGAGAAAACTGTTGCCGCGTCGCCACCGCAGCCAAAACTTGCGCCATGGCTTTCTTTTCGAACTGCGGCGCCACCGGCTCAAACACCATGACCGCCGCGTAGCGTGTGTTCCAAATATCGCTGGCCGCCGAATACGGAATCCAGGTGGAATCGTCGTCGCTCGAAAAATAGTTGCTCAACTGGATCTTGCGGGCCATCACTCCAATCACCAGAAAGCGCACCCCGCCGATCAACACCGTCTCGCCCACCGCGGGCCGCCCGCTGAACAACTGCTCGCGGATGCGCCCGCCCAGAAAACACACCCGCCTCCGTTCCAGCTCGTCGCTGCTGTTGATCCATCGCCCCTCCAAGGGGATTTCACTGCGCATCTCGCCATACTCGGGACACACCCCGCGGACCGCGGCCGTTCCTACCAGCCGGTCGCCATAAGCGATCCCCGGCCGTCTCACCGTTTCCAGACAAGCATGCTTCACCAGCGGCGCGGTTTCCTTCACCATGTCCACGTCCGCCTGTTCGAATACGACTTTCTTGCCCGCGCGTTGTCCGCCCGGCTGTTCGCTGGTTTGTTGCGGCCAGCAAATCACGACGCTTTTACCGAACGCATCGAATCCACTCACCAGGACGCCGCGAAAACTGCTGCCATACGCAATCAGCAGCGTGACCGTGGCGATGCCCCACACAATACCCAGCATGGTCAGCAGGCTCCGCGTGTAATTGCGCCGCAGCGCCTCCCAAGCCTCGAAAATGATCTCCGTCAACATGCTTTCCCGTCACAACTCACGTAGGGACAGCCGCCTAGGCTGTCCAGCCGATGCGAAGCGAGGCCGTTCCCGTCTCCTACCCGCCAGCCTCAAACCGCAACGCCTCAATCGGATCCACCGACGCCGCCTTCCTCGCCGGATACAACGCCGACAACACCGCGATCGTCCCCAACATCCCGCAAGCCAGCACCCCAGACTCCCAGGTTGGCAGCAACCCGGCAAAAAAATCAGGCATAGGCAACAGATCCACCAACCAGCACAGCCCATACGCCACGCCCAGTCCCATGCCGCCGCTGATCAGCGCAATCAGCACCGCTTCAATAAAAAATTGCTTCAGGATGGTGTGGGCCGGCGCTCCCAAAGCCTTACGCACGCCAATCTCCCGCGTCCGCTCACGCACCGCAACCATCATCACGTTCATCACGCCTAGCCCGCCCAGCAACAGCGTCACGATGCCCACCGCGCCCAGAAAATATTTCATGCCGTCGGTCATTTGCCGGAAGGCTTTGGCCTCCTGCACCGTGTCCCAGATGGGACAAGCCTCCTTGTCGTGCGGATCGTAGCGATGCATCCGCGCCAGCGCCCGCCGGATTTCATATTTGCAGGCTTCGTGTTGCTCCACCGATTTCGGGGTCACCAGCAATTGATCGAAAGTATGCGGAGTGCCCGGAGGCTTGTCGGGAAAGTCACGGCGCATGGCGCCAAACGGAACGAAGACTTTGTTTACGTCCCAGCCGTCATAGCTGGAGTCTTGCTTCTTGGTCGACATTACCCCGATCACGACGTAAGGAAAGTCATTCAGATAAATGTTCTCGCCCACCGCATTGCGGCCGGGGAAAAGTTGTTTGGCGGCATCGCTGCCTAGAAACGCGACCCGCCGTTGCTCGCGCTCGTCGTCCCAGTTGTAAAAACGCCCCTGGCCGACGTTGAGACTGCGAATATATCCAAACGGAGGCAGCGAACCCGTCACCAGGAACGCGGCATTGTTGAAATTGCTGTGGGTGCGTACATCATTTTGCTCCAGTTCTGGAATTGCATACTCACAATCCGTGGCTTCGCCTTGCACCGCAGGCAGGTCATCGTCTTCCCAATGCACCACACGGCCGGCCCGTGCCCCGCCTGCCTGCAGGCTGGTGCGGCCATGAAACACAATCATCACGTCCTTGCCCAGCGTCTTCGATTGATCTTCCTGCCCTTTGCGCAAGCCCTCGCCCGCTGCCACCATCAGCACAATCGACACAATTCCCCAGGCGATGCCAAACATGGTCAGGAAGGTGCGCAGTTTGTGCGACCACAGGGTGCGAAACACATCGCCAATGAGATCGCGCAGGACCATTCGAGGATTGGACGGCGCCCGCCGCCGAACGTAAGCCGGACGCGGCAAGTCTCTTAAGCGATACGCAATCCGGGGGGATTTTGTTCAGCGGAGTTGAAAGGGATGTCAGCCTAACGATCCCTTCAAGTCTTGTCATTCCGAGGAGCGTAGCGACGAGGAATCTGCTTCCTGCCGGCACTCAGGAAGATGCCCGGGTCCACCTCGCCCAAAATAGCAAGGGACTCTGGTCATGGGTGGAGCAGCGCTTCCAGCGCTGCATTCAGCTCTTGCTGCGATGCCACGCGCTTCAGCGCCCGAGGTACCTAACATCAGTCTCGGCGAACTTTCAGCCCGCACTCTCCGCCAATACCGCGGTCTTCTCCAACCACTTTCCGAATTCCCCCAACGCCAACTCGCATTGTTTCCGATGTCTCTCCTGCCGGTCGCGAATCTTCTGCTCCAACGGCGGCAGCAGATCAAATGTTATGTTGGCCGGTTGGAACTTCTTCGCGTCGGCATGCGCCACATAGTTCACCAGCGATCCGAACGCGCTCTCCCGCGGCGGCGCTACTGGTTCCATCCCCGCCACCAGCGCCGCTCCGTGCATGCCAGCCATCAGCCCAGTGGCAATCGATTCCACATATCCTTCCACCCCGCAAATTTGTCCCGCAAACAAAACCCGCGGATGCTCTTTCATCTGCAGCGTCGCTCTCAACAGCGCCGGCGAATTGATGTAGGTATTGCGATGGATTTGCCCATATCTCAAAAATCGCGCATTTTCCAGTCCCGGAATCAGCCGCAACACGCGCGCCTGCTCGCCAAATTTCAAGTGATTTTGAAAGCCCAACCAGATTATAGGAATCCGCCCGCAGATTTTCCTGCCGCAACTGCACCGCCGCATAAGGGATTCGTCCCGTCTTCGGATCTTTCAATCCCACCGGCTTCATCGGCCCAAAGCGCAACGTATCCCGCCCCCGGCGCGCGATTTCTTCAATGGGCAGACAGCTCTCAAAATAGTTCAGCTTCTCCCAATCTTTTTCCTCCACCGATTGCGCCGCCACCAGCCCATCATAAAAGCGATCGTATTCTTCTCTCGACATCGGACAATTAATGTAGTCGGCTGAGCCCTTGTCATACCGCGCAGCGAGATACACCTTCGTCATATCAATCGAATCGGCTTCCACAATCGGACTAATCGAATCATAAAAATACAAATGATGGTCAGTATTGTTATGATTCTGTGGCGCAGGAGCCCCCGCCCGTGAGACGTTATCCCCATCACTCAACCGAGCAATTTCCACCGCTAACCCATCCGAAGTCAGCGGCCCGGTAGCAATAATCGTAATCCGCGCCTCATCCACTCCCGTGACTTCTTCCCGCCGCACCGTGATCAGGGGCTCTTTAGAAATCGCTTCCGTGACTTTTGCCGCAAACGCCGTCCGATCCACCGCCAACGCATGCCCCGCCGGGACCGCACACTCCCGTGCGATTTCCAGCAGCAACGACCCCGCCCGCCGCAGCTCTTCCTTCAGCAGCCAGGGCGCAGTGTTCTCGCTTTCCGATTTCAGCGAATTCGAGCAGACCAGCTCCGCAAAATCCGCCGTCTGATGCGCCGGCGTCGAGCGCACCGGACGCATCTCGAACAGCTCAACCGCAACTCCACGCCGCGCGCACTGCCACGCCGCTTCCGCTCCCGCCAGTCCTGCTCCGATAACGCGAACCCGCTGCATCAATGCGCTTTCTCAACCAGAGCCTGCAGCGGGTCGCCCACCAGGATGACCGCCTTCCATTCGTTCAGCAATTCCGCGCCCAGCTTTTTATAGAACTCGATGGCGGGTGTGTTCCAGTCCAGCACTTCCCAGCGCAGGCAAAAATAATTTTCCTCCCACGCCACCTTGGCCACCCGCGCCAGCAACGCCTGCCCGATGCCCTTCTGCCGGAATTCAGACCGCACGTAAATATCTTCCAGGAACAAACCGGAGCGTCCCTGAAACGTGGAATAAAATTCGAAGAAAACCACATAACCCGCCGTTTTTCCATCCCACTCGGCAATCATGGCGCGAAATTTTGGCAGCGGCCCAAATCCGTCGCGCAAGACATCTTCTTCAGTCAGAATCGCTTCGTGGCTCAGCCGCTCGAATTCGGCCAGTTCATGAATGAGAGTAGCCAACAGCGCGGCGTCGTCGACGATGGCGGGACGGATGGTGAGCATCAAGCACTCCAGGCAAATCGAACAAAAGCTGCGCAATCATTATAGCCGTCATCCCCGCCCATCGCTCCGTGTGGCGCGGACACGCTTGTTCACGAACCCCGCAAAACTCTCGTCCGTTGAAGGCCTCCCTTCACAGAATCTCCCGGACATCCCCCACTCGCCTGGTCACATGCTCCCGATCCAAATATTCCAGCAGTGGAATCGCATACTTGCGGCTCACGCCCGTCAAATCCTTGAACCGCGCCACATCCATCTTCGGAGATTTCGCCTTCTCCGCCGCCAGCAGCTTCCGCAAATTCTCCAGCGCGCCGTGATGGAAGACCAACTCCTCGGAAATCTTCATCAGTACTTTCTCCCGCAACAGCAACGTCACAATCTTCTGCGCCCGCGTCTTATCGACTTTCAACTCTGCCAGCACATCTTTCAATGCCGGCACTTTCAATCCCGCCGCCGCAAATGCACCTTCAATGATTTTCTTCGACTCCGCTTCTTCGTCTTTCATCACCACGCCGCGCCCGGCAAGACGAACTAAATCGGCGGCAACTTCCAACTTCTCTTCCCGAACCAGGCGTTCGAGCGCAGCCGTAAAAACCTCCGTCGAAAGTTTTGCCTGCTCGCGCAGTTCTTCCGTCCCCATCCCGCCCACCAGGGGATTCGCCTTATGAAAATCGCCGATGAGCAATGGGAACAGCAGGTTTAATTCTTCAATCGCGAGAGCATCCACCAGCAAATCTCCCAGCCGCAAAATCAGTCCCCGTTCTACCAACTGAGCCAACTCGGTTTCCATCGCCGGCTTCGTCCAGCCGGTTTCGGCGATGAGTTGCAATACGGAAATCCCGCCGCGGTTCCTGCGCGCCACGCGCGCCTGCAAAATCGACTGGGCGCTGCTTCCGGCCATAATTCTCAAAAACGCTTCCTGCTCAGGAAGTCTCGGAATCGGCGCCGCGTCCAGCACCACCCCGCCGCCAAGCGTCACCACCGGCGAAAATTGCCGCAGGATGAATCGATCTCCCGGCAGCAGTAGCGTGGGTTCGGCCAATCGCAATTGCGCGAAAGCTTTATCACCCGGGGCGACGTGCTTCTTGCCATACAAAACCACGGTTGCCACGGTCTCCGACGTGTAAACGTGGAAGTGCACCCGCGCCCGATCTTTCAACGGCTTGGCCGAAGGCAACAAAGAAAGCGAAACATCGATACGCGAAGTCGCCTGAAAAGTCGCAGGTGGCGTCAGCGTCATTCCGCGGGCAAGTTCCTCGGTCGTCACCCCAGCCAGATTCAGAGCCGTGCGCTCGCCCGCCACCGCCTGTTCTGCGGTTTGTCCATGCACCTGAATGCCGCGCACCCGCACCTGCTTCCCCGACGGGAAAACTTCCAGCTGCTGTTCTTTGTGAATGGTCCCGGAAACCAGCGTTCCCGTCACCACCGTACCGAAGCCTTTCATGGTAAAAACCCGGTCGATGGGAAGCCGAGTAATCGCGCTCGAATCTTTGGCCGGGATTTCCGAAGCGACCTTGATCACCGCTTGCTTCAGCTCGTCCAGGCCCGCTCCGGTCAGCGAACTCACCGCCACAATCGGCGAGTGGGCCGCATCGAGAAAAGATCCGCGAACGAAGTCCTCCACCTCTAGCAACACAACATCCAGGGTCTCTCGATCCACCAGGTCGGACTTGGTGACCACGGTGATCCCGCGCTTTACCGAAAGCAATCGGCAAATATCAAAATGCTCACGCGTCTGCGGCTTGATGGATTCATCCGCCGCAATCACCAGCAGCACCACATCAATTCCACCCACTCCCGCCAGCATGTTGCGAACAAAACGTTCATGCCCGGGAACATCCACGAATCCCAGCCGAACCGTTTCTCCATCCGGGGCGGGCAATTCCAAATGCGCGAATCCGATGTCGATGGTGATCCCGCGCCGCTTCTCCTCCTCGAGACGGTCGGCGTCGATCCCGGTCAGCGCCTTCACCAGCGCTGTCTTGCCATGATCAATGTGCCCCGCCGTACCGACTATGACCGATTTCATAACCCGGAAATCATACAGCGGGCGCTCGATAATGCTCACGTGGAGACAGCCGCCTCGGCTGTCCAGTCGAGCAAAGCTCGACGACCCGTTCTTACGCTACAGGTTATAGCTTCCAGGCCAACCATTTCGGGAAACTCGATTCTAGGGCCGGAGACAACGGCGAATGAGGTTTTCCCTGCGCTTGGGCCCTACAGTCGCTTAAATCGCAAGTCTGGGCCACCCTGAGGCATTGTAGGAACGCTTTCAAATGCTTCCCCCACTCAGCGCGCGCAATTTTGTTATCGTATTTTCAATAACTTAAAGATAAGCATATGAAAACAAACGGCTGAGGCAATGGGCACTCCTGGCGGCAGCTTTTGCCCGCCTAAAAACGCCGCAAGAGTTCCCCTACCCATGCTCGTCCTGAAATGCGACAATAGAGTTTCCCCATATGACCACCTCCGCCATGGCTGCCATTACTCCCGCCACCATCCGGGAGCACGGCCTCACCCTCGACGAATACGAAAAAATCAAGCAACTGCTGGGCGGCCGCGAACCTACACTCACTGAGCTTGGCATTTTCAGCGTGATGTGGAGCGAGCACTGTTCTTACAAATCCTCGCGCGTGCATTTGAAGCGGCTACCCACTCGCAGCAAGCTGGTGGTGCAAGGGCCCGGGGAGAACGCCGGGATTATCGACATTGGAGATGGCTGGGCTTGTGCTTTCAAGATCGAGTCGCACAATCATCCTTCGTTCATTGAGCCGTTTCAAGGTGCGACTACCGGCGTCGGCGGAATTTTGCGTGACATTTTCACTATGGGTGCGAGGCCAGTGGCGGTGATGGACTCTCTGAGATTTGGGCCGATCACACCTACGAACAACACTACTCAGCAAGAGATTCATAAAAACCATTCCATTCTTGAAGGCGTGGTCGGCGGAGTGGCTTCTTACGGGAACTGCTTTGGTGTTCCTAACTTGGGGGGAGAAACCAAGTTTGAGCCTTGCTATTCCGGAAATCCTCTCGTCAATGCGTTTGCGCTGGGATTGGTGAAGCGCAACGAAATTTTCTACGCCAAGGCCGCCGGCGAAGGCAATCCCGTGATTTACGTCGGATCGAAGACCGGGCGCGACGGCATTCATGGCGCGACCATGGCTAGCGAAGAATTCAGTGAAGGTTCGGAAGCCAAGCGGCCGAATGTGCAGGTCGGCGATCCCTTTCTCGAAAAGCTTTTGCTCGAGGCGTGCCTCGAAGCCATGCAGACGGGCGCGATTATCGGCATTCAAGACATGGGCGCCGCGGGACTTACGTGCTCCACCTGCGAAATGGGCGCGCGAGGAAAAGTGGGCGTCGAAATTGAACTGGATCGCGTACCCCAACGCGAAACCGGGATGAGCGCCTACGAAATCATGCTCAGCGAATCGCAGGAGCGCATGTTGCTGGTCGCGCAAAAAGGACGCGAGCAGGAAGTGTTCCGCGTATTCGAAAAGTGGGGACTCGATGCGGTCGAAGTCGGGAAAGTCATTCCCGAGAATACGATGCGCGTGCTGCATCACGGCAAAGTCGTTGCAGAAATCCCCAACGAAGCGCTGACCGATGACGCGCCGGTTTATAAGCGTCCGCTGGAACGCTGGGAAACACCCGTCCCGCGCGAAATGCCGGAGAACATTAAGCTCAGCAAAGATAAAGCCACTGACTTCACGGCCGATTTGAAGCGCCTGCTAAGCAGCCCCAACATTTGTGGCAAGCGTTGGGTGTGGCAACAATATGATTCCATGGTGCAAACCAACACCGTGGAAGGTCCGGGCGCTGGTGATGCGGGGGTGATTCGCATTAAAGGCTCGCAGCGTGGATTGTCGATGGCGCTCGATGGCAACGGACGCTGGTGCTATCTCGATCCTAAGCTGGGTGCGATGCATGCCGTGGCGGAAGCCTGCCGCAATGTGGCGTGTTCGGGCGCAACTCCCATTGGCGCAAGCAATTGCCTGAACTTTGGCAATCCGGAAAAACCGCACATCATGTGGCAGTTTTCGCAAGTCATTGATGGCATCACCAAAGCCTGCGAAGAGTTGGAAGTGCCCATCACGGGCGGCAATGTCAGCTTTTACAACGAGACTTTTGGGGAAGGCATTTATCCCACGCCGGTGATGGCCATCGTCGGAACGTTCGAAGATGTTCATAAGGCGGTCTTTCCACATTTCTGCGAAGCGGGACGGGCGATTATTTTGCTGCGGGCTTCCGAGTTGGGCGATGCTGTCGATGCCGAAGTTGAGTTTGGCTCGTCAGAATATGCGAAAGAAATTCTAGGTTCGGTCTGGGGATTTCCTCCCGCGCTGGAGTTGGAGAAAGAGGCCGCGTTGCAGAAGGCCATCATCGAAATGATCTCGGCGGGGCTGGTCGAGTCTGCTCATGACTGCTCGGAAGGCGGGATTGCGGTGACTTTGGCGGAGTCTGCGTTCGCTAAGGGCATTGGAATCAGAGTGGATCTGGCTTCTGGGGAGCTTCCCGCCGAGTTTGCTTTGTTTGGCGAGGACGCCAGCCGGATTGTGATCTCTTGCGACCGGAGTAAGCTCCCGGCCATCCAACAGATAGCGGTAAAATACGGCCTGTCTTCCGAGAAGATCGGGGAGACGACTCCTGCAACAATTGAAATTAAACTGGATGGCAGAGTGGTCGTGTCGGCAGCTGTTTCCGAGTTGCGCGATGGATTTGAGAGCGCGCTGGAAAGTGTGTTGAAAGCTGATCCGGAGTTGGTGGAGATTTGAGGTAGGAGCCGAGCAGATTGTTCAACTGGCTACAGCGGTGGCGTAGAACAAGGGCACTGGAAATATTCCATGCAAAAGTGATACTGCGGAGAGATGGCAGCTCGGGTGAAAAGCAAGCTTGGCTCGTCGTCGCAGAGAGTTGGGATGGTTGGAATAGCTTTGGGTATGATCCCTACACAAAGGAGTCCGTCCTGCTAAGCCAGTTGCCAGAGATCGAGGACGCGAAGGCCGTAGCCGAGGATTGGGCGCGTGTTTACAGAGTCGAGGATGTAGTTGAATGGATTCCAGGACCGCCGCCAAAATGAGAGACGAGTGCCGAGCGTTGTTCGGCGACCGGGTCTGAGACCCGGTCCCACATGGTTGTGAGGGATTGACTGAGAGCTGAAAGCTGAGGGCTGATAGCTGATGCTGACTTCCGACAAATTTCACGACGAGTGCGGGGTGGTGGCGATTTATGCCAATCCCGAAGCCGAGAAGCTGGCCTACCTGGGATTGCATGCCTTGCAGCATCGCGGGCAGGAGTCGGCGGGCATTGTCACGTCCAATGGCATGACGCTGAACATGCATAAGTCCATGGGGCTGGTCGCAGACATCTTCAATGAAGAAGTGCTGGCCAAGTTGCATGGCACTCTGGCCATCGGACACACGCGTTATTCCACGGCGGGCGATTCGTCGCTGCTGAACGCTCAGCCCATCATGGTGCAGTCGAATAAAGGCATGATGGCGCTGGCGCACAATGGCAACCTGGTGAATGCGGGGGAGATTCGCACTCGCATGGAAGCGCAGGGATCGATTTTTCAGACCACGAGCGACACCGAAGTGATCGTGCATTTGATCGCGCAATCGAGAGAGCACACGCTGCCCGAGGCGATGGCCGACGCATTGCGGCGGGTGGAAGGCGCGTTTTCGCTGGTGATGATCAGTCCCGATAGAATTTTTGCGGCGCGCGATCCGCGCGGCTTCCGGCCGCTGGCCATGGGAAGAATTCCGGCGGCGGTTGGGTACAAGCAGGACACGATTGTGTTTGCCTCTGAGACTTGTGCATTTGATCTGATCGGCGCGACGTATGAGCGGGAAGTGAAGCCAGGAGAATTGATCGTAGTCGGGCCTGAGGGAATTACTTCGCGGTTCTACGCCACGCCGCTTACCCAATCGAGCTGCATTTTTGAGCATGTATATTTTTCGCGTCCGGATAGCCGGGTGTTTGGCCGGCCGGTGCAGGAAAGCCGCGAAGAATTGGGACGGCAACTGGCGCGGGAAGCTCCGGTGGAGGCCGATGTGGTGGTGCCGGTGCCGGATTCGGGGGTGACCGCTGCTGTGGGTTTTGCCGCCGAGAGTGGCATTCCTTTCCGCTTCGGGCTGATTCGCAATCATTATGTAGGGCGCACGTTTATTGAGCCCAGCCAGAGCGTGCGCGACTTCGGCGTCAAGTTGAAGCTGAATCCGGTACGCTCGCTGCTGGAAGGCAAGCGCGTGATTCTGATTGACGATTCCATCGTGCGCGGCACCACCAGCCGCAAGATCGTGCGCATGATTCGCAATGCCGGCGCGAAGGAAGTCCACATGCGAATTTCGTGCCCTCCCACCATTTCGCCTTGTTTCTATGGCGTGGACACTCCGTCGAAGAAAGAATTGATTGGCGCGAATAAAACGGTGGAAGAGATTCGCGAATTCACCGGCGCGGATACGCTGGCCTATCTTTCGCTGGAGGGGATGAAGAAAGCCTGCGGCGATGGCGAGAAGACGACGTATTGCACGGCGTGTTATACGGGGAAGTATCCAACCAATTGGGTGGATGTGGAAGACATCCAGCCGGCGGCGTTCAAGGCGTAGGCCTCGTAGGGCTCCGTAGACGTGGAAATAGTCGTGGCAGAGCGGCGCTTTCAGCGCCGCGTAAATCGTCTTCGCGCCTTAACGCGGGCCTGGAAGGCCCGCTCTTCCACGGTGCCATTCGCTGTGTGAGAAGAAAACGCGAGAATTAGGCTGAGGGTTTCACGGGCGAGGCGCCCGCGCCACAATGACCCGCGGGATGGCTTGCAGGTCATTGGTGATTTGAACTTCGTGCCATCCGCTTAATAAGCGTTTCACTCCCTCCACAATTGTTCCGCTGATTTCCATGACTAGCCAGCCCCCGGGCTTGAGAGCGTCGTGAGCTTGCGGAATGAGGAGTTCGATTATTTCCAATCCTGTGGGGCCGGCGAAGACGGCGTTGCGCGGCTCGTGTTTGCGGACTTCGAGTTGGACCTGGTCTTCCTCCGACTCGCCGACGTAGGGAGGGTTGGAGATGACGAAATCGAAGTTTCGAGTTTCAAGTTTCTGAAGAAGGTCGGCTTGGTGGAATTGGATTCGGGTTTCGAGATGAAGGCGGGCGGCGTTGGTGCGGGCGACTTCGAGTGCTGCTGGGGAAATGTCGGTGGCGTGGAGTTCTGCGCGGGGGAGTTCTTTGGCCAGGGCGATGGCGATGCAGCCTGAGCCGGTGCCTACGTCCACGATGTGGTGAGAGTGGGCGGACAGGAGTGTCCGCCCCACACGAGCTAAAACGGTTTCGATTACGTGTTCGGTTTCGGGGCGGGGGATTAAGACGGCTGGGGTGACGATGAAATCCAGACCCCAGAATTCCTGATGTCCCGTGATGTATTGGGCGGGGACGCCGCTGGAACGCTTCGCGTAGTGCATCTTCGTAGCGTCGAAATTCTTCTAGCGTGAGTTCCCGCTCGGGATGGGCGTGAAGATAGGCGCGATCACAATCCAGAGTGAACATGAGCAGGAGTTCGGCGTTCATGCGCGGCGAGGGGACATGCGCAGTGGTGAGGCGGGTGATGGCGGATTGGAGAGCTTCATGGAGGGTCACAAAGCTATTTCACCACGGAGACACAGAGACACGGAGAAAAACTAAGCGCTTATTTTGCGATTAGCAATCGCCGGGCTTCGCCACGGCCGGACAGACGGGGCGTCTGTCCCTATGTGTTCTGTGCATACTCACGCCACCCCGGCGGTTTCGGCTTTCATTTTTTCGGCCTGGTAATGGGTGATGAGGGCGTCGACGATGGCTTGCAGCTTGCCGTCCATGACTTCCATTAACTGGTGGATAGTCAGGCCGATGCGATGGTCGGTGACGCGGTTCTGCGGAAAATTGTAAGTACGGATTTTTTCGCTACGGTCGCCGCTGCCGACCATGGACTTGCGTTCTTTGGCGAGAGCGTCCTGCTGCTTTTGCATCTCCACTTCGTAAAGGCGGGAACGCAGGACGCGCATGCCTTTTTCGCGGTTCTTGATTTGCGACTTTTCGTCCTGGCAACTGACGACTGTGTTGGTGGGAATATGGGTGATGCGAACGGCCGAGTACGTCGTGTTCACTGACTGGCCGCCGGGGCCGGAAGAACAAAAAGTGTCGATGCGCAGGTCTTTGGCTTCGATTTTGATGTCGACGTCTTCGGCTTCGGGCAGAACGGCGACGGTGACGGCGGAGGTGTGGACGCGTCCCTGCTGCTCGGTCGCCGGGACACGTTGCACGCGGTGCACGCCGCTTTCATACTTCAGCTGCGAGTACACGCGCTGGCCTTCAATGAGGGCGATGACTTCCTTCATGCCGCCTGCCGCCGATTCTGAGCTCGACAGCACTTCCACCTTCCAGCGCTTGGTTTCGGCGTAGCGGGTATACATGCGGAACATTTCGGCTACGAATAAAGTTGCTTCGTCGCCGCCGGTGCCGGCTCGAATTTCCAGGATGACGTTTTTTTCGTCGTTGGGATCTTTCGGTAAGAGCAGAACTTTGAGTTCGGCTTCGACCGAGGCGACGCGGGCTTCGAGCTTGGTCAGCTCTTCCTGAGCGTAGGCGCGCATGTCGAGATCTTTTTCGTCGGCCAGCATGGCTTTGCTGTCGGCGATGCCGCGAGTCAGGTCCTTGAATTCGCGATAGAGTTCGACGATGGGCACAATTTCACTGTGCGCCTTGGCGGTTTTTTGATAGCGGGCCGAGTCGTTGGTGATGTCCGGCGAGGAGAGGGCTTGGGTCAGTTCCTCGTAGCGGGCTTCGAGTTGGTCTAGGCGTTCGAACATAAAATCAGTCGTTGGTCGTTCGTCGTTGGTCGTTGGCTAAATCACGCTGCTTTTTCGCGCATGGAGTTGATTAACCCGCTTAGGGCACGTCCTACGCCTTCGGCCATCGCCAACAAATGCTGAGCATCTTCTTTCGCTAAGTATTGTAATTCCTCTGCGATCAAAAGTTGGGTTTGCAGTTCCAGAAGCGAACCTCGGGCGTGCAATAGAAAGTGTGAGAATTCGCGATCTGAACGATGTCCTTTTCCCTCCGCGATGTTGCTGGGTACTGAAACTGCGGCACGCCGCATCTGCTGGCTCAACCCGTAAACTTCATGTTTTGGGAACTTGGCAGTGTCCCGATAAATTTCAGTGGTCAACTTCATGGCTTCCTGCCAAACCCGTAAGTCTCGAAACGACGATGATGGCATGTAATCACCTCCAACGTCCTTTTTACAATCTCATCCTCGGTTTGTATGTGATGAATGAACCAAGGCAGGATGGTTGGCCAACGACCAAGGACGAACGACCAACGACTGGAGTAGGGCCCGCTAGGCAATCACCAAGTCGCCGCCGCGCTGCTTTTCCAGGGACATGGCGTGGTCGAGCGCAACGATGGCACACTGCGCCTGATCGTCGGACGGCGGCTGCGTGGTGATGCGTTGTAGCCAGAGGCCGGGGGCGGTCATCAGGGCGAAGAGCGATCCGCGATGTTTGGCGGCGAAGCGGATGATTTCGTAGGACAGGCCGGTGATCACCGGGAGCAGCGCCAGCCGCACCGCGAACCTTGCCCAGAAGGTGTGGACCGGGACCAGCATGTAAATCAACATCGAGATGATCATGACCGTCATCAAAAAGCTGGTGCCGCAACGCGGATGGTAAGTCGAATACTTTTGCACGGCGGCGGTTTCCATGGGGTCGCCATTTTCGAAGGCGAACACGGTTTTGTGCTCGGCGCCGTGATATTGGTAGACGCGGCGAATGTCCTTCATCAGCGAGGTGCCGAAGATGAAGAGCAGAAACAGCGCCATGCGGATGATGCCTTCGATGAAGTTGAAGCCGATCTGTCCGCTCAGGCCGGGGTGCGATTTCGTCAGTTCGGTGGCGGCCAGCAGCGGCAGGTATTTGTACATGAAGATGAAGAAGCCAACCGAGATGATGATGTTGACGGCGGCCATCCAGCCGGTGACTTCGAGCTTTTTCTTGGGCTCGTTGGTTTCGGGTTCGGCGGATTGCAATTCGTCGAGGGCCACGTTGGCGGAAAATTTCAGAGCCCTGAAGCCGAGACTCATGGCATGGCCGAGCGTGGCCACGCCGCGAAGGACTGGGTATCCCATCCATTTATGCTTTTCCGACAGGCGTTCCAGCGGCTCGCTATGGGTGGACACCTCGCCCGAAGGCTTGCGACAGGCGATGGCCCAGGCATGCGGAGAGCGCATCATGACGCCCTCAAGCACGGCTTGGCCGCCGACCAGGGTCTCCTCGCCGCCTTCCAGCGCAGGCAACAACTGGACGGCCACCAGGAAACTCCACCAGGTTCGCAAGAAACGCAGCATAGGGATTGGATGATCCTTCTACGGTAAAGACGCGCAGCTGATAGGTTACCACAGACGGCGGGCTGTTTTGGAGCACTAAAGATCTAGCAAGTAGGCTTGTTTACTTAGAGTTAAGGGATGGCGGACGGTCGAGGCGGCCGTCGCTACGTGGACCGATGCAGAAACTGGCTGAGATTTGTGAGCGGGTTGGCGCGACTACCAAGAAATTGGAGAAGACTGCATTGGTCGCGGACTATCTGAAGTCGTGTGGGCGGGATGAGGCGGCGGTGTCGGCGGTGTTCCTTTCTGGGCGTCCGTTTCCGGTTTGGGAGGAGACCACGCTGCATGTTGGCGGCAGGTTGCTGTGGCAGGCTGTCGAGGAGTTATCCAGACGGAGCGGGAAAGAGTTGAGCGCGGCGTATCGGCGGCATGGGGATTTGGGATCGGTGGCGGGGGAAGTCTTGTCGTCGAAGAAAGGTTCGAGCGATTTGGGTGTGCTGGAAGTGGAAGGCAAGTTCCGGGAGATCGCGACGGCACGAGGCCCGGCGGCGAAGAGTGCGTTGGTCCGGGAAATGTTGGCGCGAGTGACGCCGCTCGAGGCCAAGTATCTGGTAAAGATCATAACTGGCGATCTGCGGATTGGACTGAAAGAAAGCCTGGTCGAAGAGGCGATAGCCAGGGCTCATGGAGTGACGGCGAAGGAAGTCCAGCGGGCCAATATGTTGCTGGGGGACATTGGGGAAACGCTGCGCTTGGCGCTGGACGGGAAGTTGAGTGAAGCGAGGATGCGATTGTTTCACCCGCTGGGCTTCATGCTGGCGAGTCCAGCGGCATCGGCGGAAGAGGCGCTGGAGTATTTCGAGAATGCGATGGTCGAAGACAAGTACGACGGTATTCGGGCGCAAGCGCATTGCTCGGGCGACGAAGTGAGGATCTTTTCGCGGACGCGGGATGACATCACGGAATCGTTCCCTGAATTGCCGGATGTGCTGGCGGGATTCTCTCAGGACGTCATTCTTGATGGGGAGATTGTGGCGTGGAGCTATTCGGCTGCTGGAACTGGGCGGGCGCTGCCTTTTAGCGCATTGCAGCAGCGGTTGGGACGGAAGAAAGTCAGCGATGAAATGATGCGGAGAGTTCCGGTGGCATATTTGGTATTCGATGTTTTGTATGCCGGGGGAGAGTTGTTGATCGATCGTCCGCTGCGGGAGCGGGCGGAGATTCTGGATGACGGTGGTGGGAAAAAGATCATTAACCACGAAGGACACGAAGTATCACGAAGGAAAAGCAAGAACAAAAAAAGGCGAACAGGCGCGGCTTGCTATTCGAGGGGACGAGCCAGAAGAGCTAGGTCCTGGTGATTCGGGCGGCGGTTTTTCAGGCGTCTTCGCCGCAGGAACTTGATCAGCTGTTCGAAGCGGCGCAGGCGCGGGGCAATGAAGGATTGATGATTAAGGATCCCGAATCGGTGTATACGCCGGGACGGCGGGGGAAATCCTGGCTGAAACTAAAACGCGAGCTGGCGACTTTGGATGTGGTGGTTACGGCAGTCGAGTATGGCCATGGCAAGCGCATCGGGGTTTTGAGCGATTACACGTTTGCGGTGCGGGATGGCGAGCGCTTGGTGAATATCGGCAAGGCGTATTCGGGTTTGACCGATGCCGAAATCGCCGAGATGACGAAGTGGTTTCTGGAGCACACGATTGAAGATCAGGGATTCCGTCGGGTGGTTGAGCCGAAGATCGTGCTGGAAGTGGCGTTCAATAACATGATGGAATCCGACCGACATGAAAGCGGATATGCGCTGCGCTTTCCGCGGATAGTGCGGTTGAGGCCGGACAAGCTGCCGGAAGAGGCGGATACGGTGGAGAGGGCGCGGGAGATTTATGAGGGGCAGGGGAGGAAATCGTCGTAAACAAATTAGAATGATGCAAATGAAGGGAATCACGCGCGCGGTCCTCGCGGGCCTCTTACTTGCTAGCTTGTCCCTGGTGATCATCGGTGCGCTCTATGAGATGAACGGCAGATGGCGTGATGAGCGGCGTTTCCCGCAGCGCGGCCGCTTCGTCCTGGCTGAGTCGATCCGCATGAACATTGACTGCAGCGGACAGGGTTCGCCTACGGTAATACTGGAGAGCGGTTCGGGCGGCCCTTCCGTTGACTGGCTGATGGTGCAACCAGAGATCGCGAAGTTCTCGCGCGTGTGTTCCTACGACCGCGCCGGGTATGGCTGGAGCGACTCCGGTCCGGAACCGCGTAGCAGCCTACAGATTGCGTACGAACTGAAGCAGTTGCTACAAGCGGCCGGTGAAAAAGGTCCGTACGTTCTGGTCGGTCACTCCATGGGCGGATACGACATCAGGGTTTACACCGGTCAGTATCCCAATGATGTTGCGGGAATGGTGCTGGTTGACGCCTCACATGAAGATCAAGACTTGAGAGCAGCGGAGTCTATCCGCAAATTGTCACAGGACGACCACAAACACCCCAGCTGGAAAAAGCTGGGATATTTCGTTCAACTCCATCTTGGCTGGGCTCGCCTGACGGCGGATCGCGATGCGCCTGCATTCTGGCCGAAACCCTTCCGAGAGGAAGAAGAATTCTTAACGCTTCCGACCAAACATCAATTCGCTACTATCGATGAGGATCAGGTGTTCTCCACTTTGAGCGCCGCACAGGTGCGAAGCGCCGGAAACCTCGGGGATCGCCCGCTGATTGTGCTTACCGCGACGAGACAGGACGATATCTCTCCGGAGATCCCGCCGAAGGATGCACAGGCGGAGGAGGATCTTTGGGTCCACCAGTTACAGCCGGAGTTGGCTCGTCTCTCGACCCACGGCAAGCAGATCATTGTCGACAGCAGCCACGAAATGCCAACCGAACATCCAGAGGCCGTCATTTCGGCGATTCATGAGGTATGGCTGGCAGCTCGCGCGCGTGGTAAATAGTATCGAGTGCGTGGTAGAACTGCTTAGCTTTTGTAAATAGGTAGTTTCACCAGCGAGTTCTTCGCGGTGCAAAGCAGATCCTTCGACTTCGCATAAGCATTCGCAGAGCGCACGTTCATGCTGCGCTCAGGATGACAATTGTGGGAGAGGGGATGGTGAATCGGCAGGGTCATGCGGTTCCTGCGCCGGGCTGTCGCGTCTGCAATTGCAGGCCGCCGATGAAGGCGAGCGTTGCAATCGCCAGGAGAACATGTCCAGCAAAGAAATTGCCCAGAAATGTGTAGAGCAGAATCGCCGTGGCGGCGGGGACCAGAGCGACCAGCATTACGATCGATCCGATCGCCGTCGAAGGACGCGCCGCGATCAGTCCGAAGATTGCCGCCAAAATAAATAAGGTGGCGGAGTCGGCCAGCCAGAGCGCCTGGGCGCTACCCGCATAAAAATGCGGCAGGTTCGACGCGGCAATTGCGGTGGCGGCTTTTCGGAAGGCGAGGCCATGCAGGGCTCCGCCCACGGCCGAGAGCAACGATGCGAAAGCGAAAAGGACGCGAGCGCTGCGTGAGGTCATAGCGTGGTCTCCGTTACGGATTCGGATATCGGCGTTGTGCTCACGCCGATTTTTGTTCGGGCCGGCTTTGGGCCTGCATGAGTTTTTCAAAAGGGCGGGCGTCGAAGAAAAGCTCGATGCGCGAGATCAGGCCATCCTTAAAAGTCATGAGTTCGGCGGTGCGGCAGTTCCCGACCGGTTCGGCGCAGACGAAGTCATAGGCGGCCATGACCTGGTCCCCGGAAGCGAAGACTGAGCGAACTTTCAGGTTCTGCATCAGCGGGAACATGCGTTTCGACGAGGCCAGCACCGGCTCTTTGCCCGTGACCTCCGCCATAGGGCCGATGAAATGAACCTCGGGATGCAGGTATTTCGAAATTCCGGCCAGGTCTTTGCCGTCCCAAGCCTTCAAGTACGCCTCAGCTGCGGTCAAAATAGTTTCATTCATGGTGGTTCTCCTTTTCCACGTCCCGAACTATAGGTCATGCGGTACGTATTTGCAAGTATGGACAAAAATGATACTATAGGCATTATTGTACCTATTGATCTTAGGGATGGTGGCGCACCATGGCAGAGCTAAAACCCATTGCCGGCAAGCATTGTCCGCTGAATGCTTTTAGCCAGGCGGCTGGCGGCAAGTACAAAATGCGGATTCTTTGGGAACTGGTGAAAGGCCCGATGCGCTACGGCGAGCTGCGCAAATCGGCGATTATCGCGGGTCTGGGGAAGCCGGTCACTCCCCGGGTGCTGAGCCGCGAGCTCAAGGAATTGAACAAGCGGGGGTTGATTCACCGCAAGCAATATCCCGTAGTGCCTCCGAAGGTGGAGTACAGCCTGACCGACTTTGGCAGGAGCCTGGTGCCAGTGATCAGGAGCATTGTGAAGTGGGGACTCAGCGATAGTACGCAGGCGATGCAGTAGGTTGGGTCCGTGGAGGGTATAGGGGTCCTTCGACTCCGCAAAAGCGTTCGCCAAGCGAACGCTTTTGCTGCGCTCAGGATGACAAGGGTGGGGGAGCTTCGGACGGGTCGACATCTTCAATCAAAAATCTGCACTCTGAGATCGATTAGTGGCTGTGGTGGTGTTCTTCTTCGCTGATGGGGATGACGCAGCCGTGGGCGACTTCGCAGATGGCGTGTTCGAACTGGATGGTGGTGTGGTTGATTTTGAAGTCGTGATGCAGGCATTCTTTTACGTCGCGCAGGATCTTTTCGCTCTCGGAGGGCGGAATGTCGGCGATGGAGATGTGGCAGGAAAGAGCGCGCGATTCCGATCCGATGTTCCAGACGTGCAGGTCGTGAACGTCGTTCACGCCGTCAATCTTCTTCAAGCAGGCTTCGACTACTTCCAGCTTTAGGCCGCGCGGCGTGCCTTCCAGCAGGATGTTCAACGTCTCGCGGACGATGCCGAAGCTGGACCAGAGAATCAGCGCGCCGATGCCGAAGGAGAGCGCGGAGTCGATCCAGTATTGTCCGGTCGCGAGAATCACCCAGCCGCCGACGATGACGGCGGCGGTCGAGAGCGTGTCGCCGATTTCGTGGATCATCGCGCTGCGGATGTTGACGTCGCGGTTGGTGCGGTAGAGCAGCAGTGCGATGACGCCATTCATCACCACTCCGGCGGCGGCCACTGCCATCATGGTGCGGGCTTGTACGGCTTCGGGATGCTGCAAGCGCCGGAAAGCTTCGTAGAAGATGAAGAACGAGACCACGACCAGCGATGCGGCGTTGACCAGCGCTACCAGGACTCCGGCGCGGTGATAGCCATAAGTCTTGGTCGAGCTCGGCGGGCGGGATTGCAGATAAACCGCAACCAGCGACAGCAGCAGGGCGAGGAAATCAGAAAGATTGTGTCCAGCTTCGGAGAGCAGCGCGAGAGAATGCGAGCGGATGCCCGCGACCACCAGCAGCAGAATATAAAGCAGGGTGCAGGCCAGCGAGATCTTCAGGACTCGCGAGGCGCGTTCGTTCCCCGGGCTGGCGTGGACGTGCACATCTTCAATTTTACGGGGATCGGACGAAGCCTTCAAGCGATTCAGCTATGCCAGTTCTCAGCGAACTCCCCCAACCCAGAGCTGCAGCTCTGAGTCGTCTCCAGCACCTAGGAAAGTAAAGCGATCTGGATTCTGAGTGTAGCAAGCAAAGGCAGCACTCTCCATGTCACCGGTTGGCTTGCCGCCTGCCATGGGCTCGACATAGGAGGCGAGTTCGTGTCCCTTAAGATCAACTACCTTTATGACCTTGTGCATGGTTTGACGGTTCACAAACATAACCGCGATATGGTCTCCGGATATGTGCATATCCATGGGCGGTTCGGCAGAGTCGGCAGGCGGAGCGATCTTGAAACGTCGCACCACTTCTCCTCCCGGCGAAATGGCATAGAAGATGGCAGGGTTGGTCCAACGCATCATGTACGCGTTTCCGTCTGAACCTATTTCTGCTTTGCTGTAAGAAATGGCGCGATTCCCGTGGGAATTGTTGGGCAAGATGACTCGATCATCGCCTGATGCTGCCATGTCCCGGAGTGTGCCGTCATCCTCAAGGTCGATTTCTTTTAGCAGTCTTCCGTCTTGAGCGAAAATACCGGTGAATGGCCACATCGCGGCTTTGACATCGCGGTCATATTCCAGACCGGATATCAGCAACTGGCCTGAAGGAAAGACTGCGATTACCGCTGGGGACCATGCGAAGCCTGGCTGTAATTTGATGGTGGAGTCAAGGGTCCCGTCAGACTTATAAACGAAAACGTACCGGGTAATTTCATGAGGGTAGACCAACTCATATAATTCGCCGCTTGGCGCAATCGAGAAGGACCTAGAGAAGTCAATCTTTCGATCGGGATTTGAGGTGGCTTGGAACACGGCAACTCTCTCTCCCTTGGGATTCAACTTATGGATCGCGGGGAAACTGGGGTCGGTCTGTAGGTAGAGATTCCCCTCGTTGTCGCACTTTAAGAAAGGAGAGAAGGTGCTTGCCATTTCAGCTGGGGCTTGTACCGTTTCAACGCGAACCAGAGGCAGTTGAGATGGATCTTTCGCTGGCGCAGCCGTCACGCCCTTCTGCGGGCTTTTCTGGACTTGCGCCGCCGGAACTGACTGGGCGGATAAGGATTGGGTCACACAGACATGGCATGCTGCGCAACAACAGAAAACCAGATATCTCCTCCACATCACATACCTCCCGCGATAAGCGATCCATCCTCCTCGAGTACGCCATAAGTGTGGTTGCAACGATCCAGAACATAAAACATCAGAGGCTCTCTGTAGCTCAGATCGTCGTTGATTTTGATAAGACCCGGAGTGTAGCCCTGATAGAGTTCAGCTCGATACGGAGACATTACGTGTGATTTTGCAGTATGACTGCGAGCTTCTCCGCAGTCCTCGCTGCTGCAGTCGTTCTCGTGGTCGGGGTATATCGTGGGGGTATAGTAGATCGTTCCGCAGCAAAGGCCGCTCCCTCCATGGGGTTGGCAGATTCCTGAATGCAACCGAACGAGCAGATCTGTAGGTCATAGCTGCCTCTACATCGGCCACTGCCAGTGCATGGGGTTTCTCCCAGATCTTCAGTTCCAACGCACCCAGCGTGTGCTGCTCCCGAAAACGACAGGATTGAGAACAGAACCATGAATAGCCCGAAGCCTCCGACGAATTTCATAGTACCCTCCTCCCAGATTTTTGACATCGTACTGCGGCACTCGCGCTCTTTGACAATGGATAGGACAAGCACCTTATGAATGAGGACTAGTCAATCGACTCTGGGGACGAAATTGGTGTAGGACACACTTTAAAAATAGGGATTGCTCCCTTGCGTAACCAAACCTGCCTCTTCCGCGATCTGGGTTCAGGCTTTATGCTGATGGTGCAGCGATCGCAGACTGCAACGTCTTCTGCCGTAAATCATGATGCCTCTTCGTCTCTATGGAATGATCGCGGGCGGCGCCGCCGCACTGGTGGGCGCTTATTTTCTGCTGCGGCAAAAGCCCAAGACTGCCGATGAAGTGGAGCGGGAGCGGCGGGCGTGGCTCGACCGAATCGGCAGAATCACAGACGGGACCGTCATTGATGTGCAAGAACTTGAGCTGGATGGCCGGAAGCCGGCGACCATGCTGATTTTTCACTACGATGTTGCGGGAGTATCCTACGAAGCTTCGCAGGACGTGACCTATTTGCGGCAGTTGATCAATCTGCATTCGTGCCGGCTGGGGTTGCCGACCTCGGTGCGGTACGATCCTCAGAATCCGGGGAATTCGATTGTGTTGTCAGAGCGGTGGATGGGGCTACGACAATAGCAGCCGTCAGCTATCAGCCGTCAGCTCTCAGCTAAAACCTCGTTTTAGCACCCGTTCAGACTCAAAATATCGGTAGCTACAAGCTTGGACCCAATAAAGCATAGGCCGCTACTCCCACGAATCAACGTTTTCCTGAAAGTTGATGGCTGACGGCTGTTCTAGCTTCCCGCGGCAAACCCGCCGGCGGTGGCTACGGTCAGGCGCAGATATTTGTGAGGATTGACTGGGGTGTCGTTGATGCGGACTTCGTAGTGAAGATGAGGGCCGGTGCTGCGGCCGCTGACGCCGACGAATCCGATGGTATCGCCGCGATGGACCTGCTGGCCAACGGCGACGGCAAAGTTCGAAAGATGTCCGTAGCGGGTGGTGATGCCATGGCCGTGATCGATGATGATGGCGCGTCCGTAGCCGCCCATGAAATCGGCAAGTTCGACAACTCCGTCCGCCGGGGCGATCACGCCTTGTCCGTAAGAAGCTGAGATGTCCACGCCGGAGTGGAATGCGCCTTCGCCGTTAAAGGGATCGATCCGTTCGCCGAAGGAAGCTGTTACAGGGCCCTCGACCGGCCAAAGATTGGGGGCGGAATTGGCGCGGGCCCAGTCGGCGGGGGTGGCGTCACGCGTCATACCGAGAGAGATGCCGGTGGTGGTGGCACCGGTGAGCGCGGAACTGCGCAACACATAAAGGCGATCCATCGACGAAGTCAGCTCGGCGGTCTTCACGCCTTCGGCGGACGAAGCTGCGGTCAACATGGGCTCGGATTTGAGTCCGTAGAGGGAGGAAACTTCGCTGGCGAGCGAGCCCAGCGATGCCACCTGGATGTCCCGTTCCTTGGCGACTTCCTCGAGCTTCGAATAGCGGTTGCTGAGTTGCTCTTTTTGGGTCTTGAGTTCGTTGTAGCGGGAGACCTTTAACAGCATGCGCATGTAGGAACTGGCAATGCCGGTTAGGCTCAAAAAGCCGATGGCCATGCCCGCGACCAGGACGTACAGATAGTGGGCAGGGATAGAAATCTTGCGCAACTGCCCGTCATCTCCACGGGCGACAAAAAGGATGTAAAAGCGTTTACGCAATATTTCCTTTCGCAAGTGACCAGAACTGAAATTTTCCAAGGGCGGCTCGCGGTTACGAGAACCCTGAATTCCATTCTGGCTCCAGGCGGCGCTCCCATTTTTGGGGATGAGTCAGTTGCGCTGCCTGTGTCCTACCCTGAACCAAGTAAGGCCCGAAAACCCATCTCTGGCTGCAATCCAAACTGGATGCAGCACTTAGTTCGGTCAAGATGTCTGGAAACGGCTTGCCCAAGGTAACAAACTGGGTTCCCCCTGTCAACGACTGGGGCCCCCTAAATTGGGTTACCAAGGGGGGGTGATATGCATGTCCATAAGCCCAGATACCATTTTTGGAACCGGCTTGCCGTGACGACACTGCCTTGTAAATGGGCCAACCGGTGCGGGATTCAATGGCAAAAACACCCCTGGGGACTTGCTATAAAGGACATGCAGCCAGGGATTCCTGTGATTCCGGTCATATCCCCGATATGCCCATATATTATGTTTCGACGTGTCCCTCGCAGAAAAAGCGTTGATTGCGCGCCTTCGCCGGCAAGTGGGCAAGCCCCATGGCGGGCTGGTCACCGGGGTTGGTGATGACTGCGCCGTGCTCCGCCTGCCGTCCGGGCACGAAGCGTTGGTGACCACGGACTTCTCCCTGGAAGGCATTCATTTCCGGCGAAACTGGCACCCGGCAGAATCGGTGGGGCATCGTTGCCTGGCCCGAGGGCTCAGCGACATTGCGGCCATGGGCGGGGAGCCGCAGGCGGCATTTCTTTCGCTGGCGCTGCCGCGTAGCCTGCCACAAGCCTGGGTGGACGGGTTCTTGCGCGGCCTGATGAGACTTGCCGGGAAGTTCGGAGTGGTCTTGGCCGGCGGGGACACTTCTGAGTCTCCCGGCGGCGTGCTGGCTGACATTGTACTGCTGGGGTCGGTGCCGAAGGGGAAGGCAATTCTGCGTTCTGGGGCGCGGCCTGGGGATCGGATTTATGTGAGCGGCGAGTTGGGAGGATCTGCTGCCGCCCTGCACAGGATGATGGAGAAGCCCAGGCGGAAACTGAAGCTGGCCGACTTTCCTCGACACTTCTTTCCCGAGCCAAGAGTGCGATTGGGGCGCATTCTTCGCTCGAAAGGTCTGGCGTCGGCCATGATTGACACCAGCGATGGCTTGTCAACCGACCTGGCGCATATTTGCGAGGAGAGCGGCGTGGGGGCGGAAGTGGAGGGTGGGGCGATTCCTCGGGCGATCATTGGGAAAGACAAAGTAGAGCTCGAATTGGCCCTGCATGGCGGCGAAGATTACGAACTGCTTTTCACGGTTCCAAGCGGCAGGAGGATTCCCCCGAGACTTGCGGGTGTTCCGATCACATTGATTGGCCGCATCACTCGAGGGCGGAAGATTGTCCTGAGGAACGAGAGTGGCGTGGACCGTGAGTTGCGGCCGCGGGGGTGGGAGCACTTCAAGTAACCGCGGCCTGGTGCGTTTTGGTTGCCCAGCGAGGCAGTGACTTTGGTGTACCGGAATCTCCTCTTTATCTGGTAGAGCTGACAGGGACGGGGCTAGAGTGATCGTATGTCCCCTCGAATGATTGTTCTGGCTGTGCTGGCAACGTTCTTGAGCTGCGCTTCCGTGGCCCAGGACATTGTGCCCAAGATGCCCTCTCCCGCTTTCACCGTTGACAACGATTTCGTGCAGAAGGAATTTGGGTCAACCTGTAGCCTCATGCCTGGGCCACCGGTGCTCATCGGCGACCTGGACGGCGATGGCGTTGAAGACGCGGTCATTGTGGCCAGGTGCAAGAACCCGCTGGTGGACGCGGCGGAAAACAACTATACCATCGCCGATCCCTTTTTCACGTTCTTTGGGTATGGGAATACCATGATCACCACCCAGTTCGCTTCGGAAGTCCCAGAGCTGCGCGGGATTTCGATTTTGGTGATTCACGGGGCCGGGCCGGAAGCCTGGCGCTCGGCTACGCCCAAGGCGAAATTTCTCATCATCAACATACCTTTCAAGCAAATCAGCCTGAAGAAAATGATTTTAAAGAAGAAATCCGTGCTGGCGCTTTATATCGAGGAAACCGGCGCCGACCAGATGACCTCGGCCATTTTCTGGGATGGCAAGAAATATAAGTACGTTCCCATCGGCGCGAGCATGGAGTAGGAATACGGCTTCGTGGACGGGCGAGGACGCTCGTCGCTCCATCGTTCTGGCATACTTCACTGCATTGTTCAATTGATCTCCCTCACGCCTCGCCATTTCCTCGCCTATAATTCCACCCCATGGATCTCGAACAGAAGCTGGCAGAGCTCAAGAAGCGCGACCGCCTGGCGGAAGAAGGTGGTGGAGCGCAGCGCCGAGAACGGCAGCACAAAGAAGGCAAGATGTCGGCCCGCGAGCGCATTGAATTTTTGCTCGACGAGGGCACGTTCGAAGAGACCGACAAACTGGTGACGCATCGCTCGAATGACTTCGGCATGGCCGAACAGAAATATTATGGCGACGGCTTCATCACTGGATACGGCCGCATTGAGGGGCGGCTGGTGTTCGTCTTTGCTCAGGATTTCACCGTCTTTGGCGGATCTTTGTCGGAGTCGAATGCGGCCAAGATCGTGAAGATCATGGAGTTGTCTGCGAAGATGGGCGCGCCGATGATTGGGCTGAACGATTCCGGCGGGGCGCGGATTCAGGAAGGCGTGATGTCGCTAGCGGGATACGCCGACATTTTTCTGCGCAACACGTTGTACAGCGGCGTGGTGCCGCAGATTTCCGCGATCATGGGGCCGTGCGCGGGCGGCGCGGTTTATTCGCCCGCGATCACGGATTTCATCGTGATGGTGGACAAGACTTCCTACATGTTCATTACCGGGCCGGATGTGATCAAGACGGTCATGCACGAGGAAGTCACCAAGGAGCAACTCGGCGGAGCGGCGACCCACAACGAAACTTCCGGCGTGGCGCATTTCATGGCGCATGATGACGCCGAGTGTCTATCGATGGTGCGCGAGCTGCTGAGTTTTCTGCCGTCGAACAATCTGGATGAGCCGCCGCGGAAGCCGTGTGCTGATCCCATTGATCGTGCCGACGCCGCGTTGGACAAGATTGTTCCCGACCAATCGAACCAGCCTTACGACATCAAGGATGTGATCCACGCAGTAGTCGATGACGGTTATTTTTTTGAGGTGCAGGAACACTATGCCAAAAATATCGTGGTCGGGTTCGCGCGGCTGAATGGGAAATCGGTTGGGATGGTCGCCAACCAGCCGGCATTTCTGGCGGGCACGCTCGACATTAATGCCTCAGTAAAAGGCGCGCGCTTCGTGCGCTTCTGCGATTGTTTCAACATCCCGCTGGTGACATTCGAAGATGTTCCGGGATTTTTGCCGGGCACGACTCAGGAGTATGGCGGGATCATCCGGCACGGGGCGAAGCTGTTATTCGCTTACGCCGAGGCGACCGTGCCCAAGGTTACGGTGATTACGCGCAAAGCCTATGGTGGGGCGTATTGCGTGATGGCGTCCAAGCATATCCGCACCGATGTGAACTACGCCTGGCCGACAGCCGAGATTGCGGTGATGGGTCCGGAAGGCGCGGTGGACATTGTGTATAAGCGCGAACTGGAAGCGGCGAAGGATGGCGACTTGAATGGCAAGAATCGTGAAACGATTCGTCAGGAAAAGATCGAAGAATTCCGCGAGCGGTTCGCCAATCCCTACGTCGCCGCCGATCGCGGCTACGTGGACGCCGTCATCCAGCCTCGGGAGACGCGCAAGAAACTGATTCAAGCCTTGCAGATGCTGGAGACTAAGAGGGACAAGAACCCGGCTAAGAAGCATGGGAATATACCGCTGTAGGATCCTGTGTGGGTTCAATCGTCCAACGGGGATAGCGGAAGCCGAGATCCATGGCGGATGTGGAGCAGGTAAACCGACTGATGGATCACTAAGAACAAGAGGCGATACGTACCCCGATTGCCCGTACCAAAAAGCAACTGACGGATGGGTTTGCCAAATGAAAGGCTCTCCGAGGCCAGTGAACACCGCTCTGGATGGTGGCCCAAGCTTTCGACCGCTCGTTCGGCGCGGTCCAGCCAATCATCGGCCGCACGCGGCGACTGCTTAAAGATGTACGCGTGAATTGTTCTGAGATTCTGCTTTGCTCTGGGAGTCAGGACGACGCGGTAGCTCATTTCCTCGATCGCGTCTCACGCCTTATCTCGTCGAAAACTTCTTTGGCCGGCTGACCCAGGCCTTGCTCGGCCTCCAGAAGTCCCTGACGGATGTTGGCAATCGCCTCAAGATGTTCGGCCACCTGCTGATAGTCCTTGGCATCTAGCAGAACGGCTTCCGCTTTGCCATTCACGGTGAGCACCAAGGGACGCCCAGTTTTCTTCATGCGCTTCATGAGGCCGGAAGAGTTGCGCTTGAACGTGGTTAGCGAATGGATGTCCTGAGTCACATCGATCATGATGCTATTTTAACATTTTATGAGCATTGAATTAAATGCTTGCCTGAGAGTTTGTCTCCGTGCGCTAAAATGCAGCGTCCATCGAGGCTCCTATGAAAAAACACTTCCTGTTCGCTGCCTTCTTAGCGGTGCTGCTTCCCATCCCAGTTCTTGCCCAAGACCCCTCCAACTGGCTCTCCAGCCTTCCGCAAACGAAAGATTACGCACAGCACCGTTCTTCCAGCTACGACCGCAGCGGCGGCAATGGGGACGCGCGTCAGATTGCGGTGGGAGAAACGTTGACTCTGCTCGACGAAGCGGGGCCTGGGCTGGTCAGCCACGTTTGGGTCACGATTGCGAGTGATGATCCGCATCATTTGAAGGCGCTGGTGCTGCGCATGTATTGGGACGGCGAGGCCACGCCGAGTGTGGAAGCGCCGATCGGCGATTTCTTTGGGCTGGGGCTGGGAGATTATTTTCTGTATCAGTCGATTCCTTTGATGGTTGGCTCGGACAAAGCTTTGAACTCGTTTTTCCCCATGCCCTTCCAGAAACATGCGCGGATCACGGTGACCAATGAAGGGTCGGAGAAAACCGACGCCTTCTACTACAACATCGACTATCGCGCTTATGCGAAGCCTTTGCCCACCGACACGCTCTACTTCCATGCGCAGTACCGGCAAGCCGCGCCGAATAAGGGTTGGACGAACCAGTGGCAATCGAATGGCGACGCGATTGTGAACGACAAGAAAAACTTGAACGGCGACGGCAACTACGTGTGGATGGAAGCCACCGGGCGCGGTCATTTTGTGGGCGTGACCATGTCGGTGCTGGAGAACCAGGATGGCTGGTGGGGCGAGGGCGACGACATGTTTTTTGTGGATGGCGAGGCATTGCCCTCGATCAACGGAACCGGGTCGGAAGATTATTTTCTGGGGGCGTGGGATTTTGGCAACCATCCCTTTTCTTATGGGTTATTCGGGGCACCGGTGAAGGGGCAGGAGGTTGCGGGGGGGCGGTCCTCGGTGTATCGCTTTCATCTGGATTCGCCGATTACGTTTACCAAGTCATTGCGGGCGACGATTGAGCATGGGCATGCGAATGTTCGGTCGGATGATTATTTTTCCGTGGCTTATTGGTATCAGACGGAGCCGCATGCGGCGTTTCCGGCGCTGCCGCCGCTGGAGCAGAGGATTCCGCGGATTTATTCGGTGGGCGGGCCGGGGAATAAGTGACAGATTTGTTATTTCGAGGTGGGTTCATCGCCGAGAAGTCTGCGTGTGCCTCACCGCAGAGGACAGCGGATTCCTCTCGGCTGCGCCGTTCGGAATGACAAGTTGGCTAGTCGGTCTCGTCTTCTGGCACTTGCATGGTGTCGCAGAGGAGCGAGAGCGATAACACCGGACGAAGTGTCGGATTGGTTCCGGGTGAGCGCTTGAGCGGCTGGGGCTTGATCTTCTTGCCATAACCGTCAACCAGATATTTATTTGGGTTGGGAGTGAAATCCAGCTTCAGTGGCTTGGGAACCAAGGCGATGGGTTGGCGTTTGGTATCTTCCGGAACGCTGGGGACCACATGGAGCGTCGGAATCTTATGGGAGACAGCCATGCGGGGGAAAGACTGCTATCAAATAAGAGTCCCGAGGTGATGTTGAACTCATTCGTCTCGGCCAGTAGCTCGCGTTAGACCCTTGCCGACCTGCTGTTTTGCTGTTCTTGCGAACGGCAACGCGCGATCTGTGCTTGGGCTCCGGGCTTACCGCCAACCGGAAAAACCTGTTCAACGCCTCGGGACTCTATCTTGCCTTTAACATGATGTTCTCGTTCGCCTCGACCAGCACTTTGCTATAGACCCTTGCTGACCCTCTCTGCGGCATCTTGCGATGCTTCGAGTGATCGCGCTCGAGTCCCGGACATCGCACCAACCGGGTAAACTTCAGAACGTGTCAAAGAACGATTATGGTTTTACACCTTCTATTCTTGTAGTCAATGAAAACCGCGCAACTCTATCTGCTTGCCTTTCAATCGAGTGCGCGGCGCCCACAAGCAGGTGCCCGGAATTGGTGCAGAAAGGCAATCGAACTTCGAGAAATAGCGCATCTGGCGCGGCTTTTGTGCATTTCAGGCACGTAAGCCGGTTTGCCGGAGCGGATCTCGCGGTGTGGAAAATCAGGCGAAATCCGCGATGGGCAAGGGATTCAGTAGAAGAGCGCGGTCCTGCACTTGCTGCGGATCGGCTCGAGAGAGATAAATAACCGGCGACAAAATGTCCGACTCAAGTCGCCTGCTAGGATAAGCGGGTGCCGACGCTGCTCGAAGTTCGAAATCTGACCGTAGAATTCCCCGCGCAAAGGGATCAGCATACATCCGGGTCGGCATCGGGGCGGGTCGGGACGCCGGCCACTCCGTCATTACTTGCGGTTCGTGACCTCAGCTTCAGTATCGCCCAAGGCGAAGTTCTGGGGTTGGTTGGTGAGTCTGGCTCAGGGAAATCGGTTACCTCGCTGGCGCTGATGCGATTGCTGCCACCGCAGGCAAAACCGAGTGGCGAAATTGTTTTTACCAACGGAAGCGGCGCGGAACGCAATTTGCTTGCGATTTCCGGCAAGGAAATGCGGGAACTACGCGGATCGCAGATCGCCATGATCTTTCAGGAACCGATGACCGCGCTCAATCCGGTTATGCGGGTGGGAGATCAAATTGCGGAAGCGGTCGTCGCCCATGCGCATCAGACGACCAAAAAAGAAGCATGGGCGCGCGCCGTCGCGGCCATGAATGAAGTTGCAATCCCAGATGCCGAGCGCCGTTCCCGCGATTATCCTCACCAGCTTTCGGGCGGGATGCGCCAGCGGGTGATGATCGCGATGGCGATTGTGAATCGTCCTCAACTGCTCATCGCTGATGAACCGACCACGGCGCTGGATGTCACCATCCAGGCGCAGATTCTTGAACTCCTGGCAAACCTTCGGGAGAAGTTCGGTCTGACCATGCTGTTCATCTCGCACGATCTGGCGGTGGTCTCGCAGGTGGCTGATCGAGTGGCTGTGATGTATGCCGGCAGTCTGGTGGAGCTAGGTTCGATACATGACATTTTTCACGCGCCAGCCCATCCCTACACCCGGGGCCTGTTGAAGGCCGTACCCACACTGAGGACAGACCGGACCCAGCCGCTGCAGGCCATCGAAGGAACGGTGCCGCCGTTGCACGCGGTTCCCGGTGGATGTCCGTTCGAGCCGCGCTGCGAATTTCGGATTGCGGAATGCGTGCGCATGCCGCCGCCGCTCGAAGAAATCGCAGCGGGGCACTGGGCAAGGTGCCCGGTGGTGAATTCGAGGCTCTAGCCCGCCCACTCGGTCTGCAGTTTTGGGGGACGCGTCAATGTCTGCATGACAACGCAATATTGCTCGGTTTTCTCCCGCAAGGCCTGCAGCTGCTCCGCAGTTGCCTGGGGCGCCACGACGTCAAAGTGAAGGCGAATGCTTTCAAATCCGACGGGCACTTCTTTTGAAATGCCGAGGGTGCCACGGAGGTCCATGTCACCCTCCACCGTAACCGCGATGCGTTCGGTTGGTATTCCCATGGCGCCAGCGACCATCTGACAGGTGATTTGGGCACAGGCTGCGAGCGCTCCCAGCAAAAGATCTCCGGAACAGGCGCCGGCTCCAGCGCCGCCGACTCCCTTATGGGCCTCGGCCTGGTAGATGGCACGTCCGATATCGACCGAACATGCCACTGGGACATCGGTTTGCCCGCCCTTCGCGCGAAGGGTAATGCGCGAGGCGTGGGGATCATTGCGGTATTGTTCCTTCAGCGGCTTCTGCAGGGCTCGAAGATCCATGGTGACCTCATTCCGCTCAACCTAATTTCTTCGCTGACTGGGACAGCCCAAGGCAATCCGTCTTGAAGCTGGTCTGTGTGCATGCTAGCATTTGTGCACGCTAGAGAAAGAACGCCCATGCCCAAGTTTGTTATCGAACGTGAAGTGCCTGGAGTCGGAAATCTAACTGACGCCCAATTTAGGGAAATCTCTCAAAAGTCGGTCGCTGTGCTAAAAGAAATGGGTTCCAAAATCCAGTGGCTGCATAGCTACGTTACCGGCGACAAGGTGTACTGCGTTTACCTCGCCCCTGATGAGGCTACCATCCAGGAACACGCGCGTCGCGTAGGCCTTCCCGCCAATCGGATCTCCAAGGTCCGCCAGCTACTCGACCCGTCAAGCGCGGAATAGACTCAAGGTTGGATTTCGATCGCCCTCAGCGTTAGTGCGAGGCAACGTCTGACACCAGCGCCTGGGCGACCGCCTTCTCCACGGGCAGGGCCCAACCTTCCAGCCAGGCGGTTACGCCCACCGTGTTGCTCAGTGCTTGCCGTGCCGGATTCAGGATTGCTTCCAGCTTGACTTGCTCGACCGGCGTGAGCGGGGCGCCAATATTCTGCCGCAGTGCAGTCGCTGCTCCGGCCAGGCGCAGCGAACGCGAAGCCTGGAGCTGGGCCGCCGCGGAACACGAGAAACACTCCAACAGGCGTGCGATTCCACGTTTATGATCCAGTTCCTGGAAAATCTTGATACTCTCGCCGTAGAGAGAATGTGCCAGGGGATAATCCCGCTGCTCTCTGGCCAGGTTTCCCAAATCAGCCAGCGTGCCGGCGATGCCCCAACGGTCCCCGAGTTCGCGAAAAATTGCGAGTGCCCGCTCGCACAAATCCCCAGCCGCTACGGAATCGCCCTGATCACGCGCCACATCGCCCTGGTAATTGAGAGACCAGGCGACTCCGGCCCGGTCTCCCAGCCTCTGGAAGATCGAGAGACACTCCGTGTGCAGGGAACGCGCGCGGGCATAGTCACCTTCCAATTTGACGACGTTGGCCATGTTGCTGAGGGCCCGGGCGACTGCTCGCTGGTCGCCCGCTTCTCTCCACAATTCCAGGCTTGCATTGAACAAGACGTGCGCCGTGGCGATGTCGCCCTGATCACGAGCCAGGACCGCGAGCGCGTTCTGGGCCACGGCAACGCTCATCTTGTCACCCAGCTGAAACGCGATGTCTTGACTTTCATGGAGGAGCGCAGCGGCCGAGGCGTAATCTCTCTGCTCGCTGGCTAACACGCCTGCGGCAAAAAGAACCCGCGCGCGAGCCTTAGTTGGAGCGGCAGCAGCTGGGAGTTTAAGCAGTTTGTCCAACCGGTTCCTGCCTTCGGTTAGATATTCGCGCATGTCCCAATAGCGAAACAGAGCCGCCCCCAGGCGCAAACCCCAGTCGGCATCTCCGATTTGAGTCAGCCACTCCAGGCCAGCGAGAAAATTGTGATGTTCGATCGTGAACTGCTCGAGCCAGGCCGCGCCATCGGCCCCGCCCGGATCGGCATCCTCTTCCTCGGCGAGCACCAGGCAATAAGCGGCGTGGGCGCGTTTGGTCAGGGCCTCCTCGCCGCTGTCCTCCAACTTTTCCAGTGCGTACTCGCGGATTGTCTGCAGCATCACGAAACGCGATTCACCTTTCGGCGGCTCAATCTGCTGCACCAGGCTCTTGTCGACCAGCGATGCCATACCATCGAGCAGATCTAACTCGAGATCGCCTTTGGCGTCGCAAACGGCCTCCGCGCCTTCCAAAGTGCATCCGCCCACAAAGACCGATAGTCTCCTCAAAAGCTTTTGCTCGGCGGGGCTCAGCAAATCGTGGCTCCAATCCATAGCTGCGCGAAGCGTCTGCTGGCGTTGCGGCAAGTCCCGCGCGCCTCCGGTCAGGAGTTGTAACCGGCTGGCCAGGCGGGTCAGCATGGCAGCAGGGGAAAGGACCTTAATCCGGGCGGCGGCGAGCTCGATCGCGAGGGGCAGACCGTCCAAGCGGGCGCAAATCTCGGTCACGGCTGCTGCATTTTCTCCGGTTAGTTCAAAGTCTGGCCGGGCAGCAAGGGCGCGCTGCACGAACAGCTCGACCGCAGGGACCCTGGACAAAACTTCTAGCGGAGGCAGGGACCGCGAATCCGGCAGTTCCAACGGCGGCACCGGAGACTCATGTTCCCCATAGATCCGAAGCGCGGAGCGGCTGGTAACCAGAATTTTGAGATGGGGGCCCATGGCTAAGAGCTCCGCCACCAGGGGAGCAGCCTGAATCAGGTGTTCGAAATTATCCAGCAGCAGAAGTATTGGCTCACGGACGGAGCCTTGTAAATTGTCATTGAGTATTTGAAGTGGCGTCCGGCCTCCAGCCTCGCGGATCCCCATGGCCTGAACGATCACGGCAGGGATCAAGCCCGGATCGCTCACCGAGGAGAGTGGAACAAAATGGACCCCGCCTGAAAAATGCCCAAACAAGCCGCTTGCCACCTGCAACGCGAGACGAGTCTTGCCGATCCCGCCCGGGCCTGTAACCGTGAGCAGCCGAACATCCGCATGCAGCAGGAGTTGTTTGGCCGCACTGACCTCTTTCTCGCGCCCCACAAAACCGGTCCGCTGCACCGGAAGATTGGGTGGGCGCATCTCCGTCTGCTTTCCTGGTTTCTCCGAGAAGCGGTCGCGGATGGCGGTAAGCTCGCGGGCAAGGTCGCGGGTGGAGGTGTAGCGGTTATCGGGTTCCTTCGCCAGGCATTTCTCAATCGCCCAGCACAGCGGGGCCGGGGCGTCCGGGTTTTGGGCTCCGATTGGCTCCGCCGCATCGCGGAGAATGGCGACCATGGTTTCGGCTGCGGTACTTCGGTGAAAGAGACGCTTTCCTGTCACCATCTCGTAGAGCACCAGGCCAAATGAGAATTGGTCCGAGCGGAAATCCAGACGACGCCCGCCCGCCTGCTCAGGCGACATGTAGCCCACCGTTCCGAGAACCAGGCCTGGCTGGGTCTGCGCGGTGATACACATGTCCGCAGGGCCGCTGGGGGACGTCAGCTTGGCCAAGCCAAAGTCGAGAATCTTGACCAATCCATCGCTCGAGACCATCAGGTTCTCCGGCTTGAGGTCCCGGTGCGAGATGCCCGCTTCATGTGCTTTGGCCAAACCGTCGGCGATCTGGGCCCCGATCTCGATGGTGCGGGCCATGGGTAGCGGACCCGAGGCCAACATCTTGCGCACGGTCTGCCCTTCCACCAACTCCATGGCAATGTAGTGAGTGGAATCGGCTTTCCCAAGTTCGTAAATGGTAACGATGTTGGGATGGTTCAGGGCAGACGCCGAGCGCGCTTCCTGCTCGAAGCGCAGCAAACGATCGCTGTCTGAAGAGAATGCGGGCGGCAGAATCTTGATCGCCACGTGGCGCTCCAGGCGCCTGTCTCGCGCCTGGTACACCTCGCCCATCCCGCCTGCACCCAGGGGGCGGACGATTTCATACGAGCCGAATTTGCTGCCGGGAACCAGGGCCATCGGTGCTGGGCATTATATCTCTGAAGAAGCCGGTCAGAATTGGCGCGCCGGGTGCCTTGAATTGCAAACTGGAGATTCCCGGATTCCTCTCCGGCCCGACACGAACCGTTCCTTGGGTCTATAATCACCCCTTTGTCTGGAGAACCGTGCGCGTCCTCTTATTAAGCGATATTCATAGCAATCTGGAAGCCTTGGAGGCCTGTCTCAAGGCCGCACCCGCTTATGACCTAGTGGTCAATCTGGGCGACGTGGTGGGCTATGGCGCCAGTCCGAACGAGGTCATTGCGATCTCACGTGGATTGGGGAGCGTGTTTGTGCGCGGGAATCACGATAAGGCCGTCTGCGGCATTACTGACCTCAAAGACTTTAACCCCATTGCGGGGTTGGCCGCGTTGTGGACTCGCGAACAGCTCGGCGAAGAAAATCTGGAATGGCTGCGGTCTTTGCCGCAAGGGCCGATTGGGACCGACGGCATTCCGGACGCGCAATTGGTGCACGGATCGCCGCTTGACGAAGACGAATACGTGGTCACCCTGCGCGATGCGATCGAACCCTTGCTGGTTTCTTCCGTACCACTGACCTTCTTTGGCCACACCCATCTGCAAGGGAGTTTCTCCGCGGAGGAAGACAAGGCGGACGCGGCCCGTCCGCTCTACCGGACGGTAGGACAAATCGAGACCAGCGAATTTCCGCTGAAGAAAGGGGTCCGCTATATGGTGAATCCCGGCTCGATCGGACAGCCGCGCGATGGCGATTGGCGGGCAGCATTCGCTTGTTATGACACCGATAGCCATATCGTTACCTTCTATCGTGTGCCCTACAATCTGAAATCCGCGCAGGACCGCATTCTGGCGGCGAACCTGCCACAGCGTTTGGCGACCCGGCTGGCAGCGGGGAGATGAAAGTTCGATGAAGCTTAGAGCAAGAACCGCAACCAGGACTTTTGTTCTGGTCATAGCCGGTTGCCTGGCGGCGCAAAGCGGCGCTTGGGCCCAGAGCACGACTCCGTCGACGCGAACTTTTACGCAAGTGGCAATTTCGCCCGACGGAAGCCGCGTCGCCTGGGTAGAACCTACCTTGGGTATCGGCATCCAACCGGGCGGCGGCTCGGCGATTTTCCTTCAAGACCTAAGGTCCGCAGACTCGAAGCCCCGCCGGATTCCTGCCACTCGTGAAAGCGCCACAATCAGCGATGAAAGCGTGGCCTGGGCGCCTGATGGCAAGCGCCTCGCCTTCCTTTCGGACGCCGAAAGCGTGGGCCAACTAGAGGTCTATGTGGCCGATGCCGACTCAGGCGCAGCGCAGAAACTTACCAGCCTCACAGGTTTTTTGGCGGACCCGCGCTGGTCCGCTGACGGAAAGCTGGCAGTGTTATTTACCGAAAATGCCCCGCGCGCAGCCGGCCCCTTGATGGCTATGACTCCGGAAACGGGAGTGATCGAGAGCAAGATCTATGAACAGCGAATCACCATGGTGGACGTGGCTTCCGGGGACATCCGCCAGGTTTCACCTCCCGATATGTATGTGTATGAATACGACTGGGCGCCGGACGGAAAGAGTTTTGCGGCCATCGCGGCCCATGGCGCCGGCGATCCCAATTGGTGGGTCGCCCAGATGTACACGCTGGATCTGGCCAATGGAAAGATGAAATCCATTTACAAGCCTTCTTTGGAAATCGCCGTGCCCCGATGGTCTCCAGATGGCAAGAACGTTGCCGTGATCGAAGGCCTGATGAGCGACGAGGGATCGACCGGCGGCGATATTATGCTTGTCCCCGCCAGCGGTGGCGAAGCGCGAAATGTGACGCCGGGAATCGCCGCATCTCCGAGCGGAATTTTCTGGGAGACGCCAGACAAAATTCTGTTCACCGAGAATATCGACGGGGACGCCGGAATTTCCGCCCTCGATTTAGCGGCTAAGCAAGTGTTGAAGTTGTGGGCGGGGCCGGAAGTGATCACTGCCGGCCCTTGGGGCTCGGACGAGATTTCGCTTTCCGCGGACCGTCACAATTCAGCGCTCATTCGCAGCTCTCCGCAGCGCCCGCCGGAAATTTGGGCCGGCCCCGTCGGGCAATGGAAGCAAGTAACGCACCGCAACGATCAAGTTCGTCCGCCATGGGGCGAAGTAAAAAGCCTGCACTGGACGAACGATGGCATGCGAATTCAAGGCTGGCTTACGTATCCCACGGGCTACGATCCTAACCAGCGTTACCCCATGGTGGTGGTGGCGCATGGCGGGCCCGCTGCCGCCGCTCGGGCGGAATGGCCGGGGCCGTTTTTCAATACGTATGAGCTTTCCGCCCATGGCTACTTCGTGCTCGAGCCCAATCCTCGTGGAAGTTTTGGTCAGGGAGAGAAATTTGTCCAGGGCAACGTCAAGGATTTCGGCTACGGAGATATGCGCGACATCCTGGCGGGAGTAGATGAAGTGGTAAAGACCTTGCCGGTTGATCATGATCGCATCGGTATCACTGGCTGGAGTTATGGCGGATACATGACGATGTGGGCCATCACCCAAACCCATCGCTTTCGCGCAGCGGTGGCCGGCGCCGGCTTATCGAACTGGCAAAGTTACACCGGGGAGAACGACATTGACGGCTGGATGGTCCCTTATTTCGGCGCGACCGTCTATGACGACCCCAAGATTTATGCGAAAAGTTCACCCATGGATTTCATCAAGAACGTAAAAACGCCGACGTTACTCCTGGTTGGCGATCGCGACGGTGAAGTGCCGGAACCACAGTCCCGGGAATTCTGGCATGCGCTGAAAACCCTGGGAGTGGAGACGCAGCTTGTCGTCTATGCCGGTGAGGGTCATGCCATTCGGCAGCCCGATCACCGGCGCGACATCATGCAGCGCATGGTGGCGTGGTTCGATCACTATTTGAAGCCGGAAACAACAACGCAAGAACCGGCAAAGTAGCCGAAGACATTTCATCGGCAGTGTAAACTTTTGCCATGCCTTCTTATTCTTCTTCCGAGCGAAACCAAAGACCTTTTCACCAATCGGGAGAATCCTCCCGAGCTTCATCTCATCGCTTTCAGCGATGGCGGCGCGCGGGGAAATCCGGGGCCGGCGGGTTACGGCGTGGTCATTCAAGACCAAGCCGGACGAAAAGTTGCCAGCCTCAGCGAATACCTTGGCCACCAGACCAACAATGTTGCCGAATACCAGGGCTTGATTGCAGCGTTGGAATATGCGGCCGCTCATGGCCACAAGGCGCTCAAAGTCATCAGTGATTCGGAGTTGCTGGTGAGGCAAATCAAGGGGATATACAAAGTTAAAAATGCCGCGTTGAAAGATCTCCACGGCCGTGCCAAAGAATTGATTGCCAAGCTCGACTGGTTTTCCATTGGGCACGTGTTGCGCGGCAAGAATCAAGAAGCCGATGAACTAGCGAACGCCGCCATGGACAAAGGAATGGGACGCGCAAGTGTGGCGCGGGCGCCCTCGTCCGCGACACTGCCGGCACCCGTTTCTGCTGTTGGCCATGAATTCAAGGGAATCGTTCGCAATGGAAAAATCGAACTACTGGAAGGAAAACTTCCCGACGGAATAAAAGTGCAGGTGCGCGTGAAAAGCTGAATTATGTGTGCATGGCCTGGCTAGACCGTGCAGCACGGATAACTACTCTTCCACAACCGTATTTCTCAACGTTCCCACACCTTCCACCATAACCTCGACAACATTGCCAGCCAGCAGTGGGCCCACCCCCGACGGCGTCCCGGTTGCAATCAAATCGCCGGGGACGAGCGTCATCACTTGTGAGATGTAGCGAATTGCAACATCCAGCGCAAAAATGAAATCGCGAGTGTTTCCCTGCTGCCGGACTTCGCCATTGACGCGGGTTTCCACGCCGACTCCCGCCCAGGGATCGATTTCGTCGGTCACCAGCGGCCCGACCGGGCAGAAGGTATCGAAGCCTTTACCGCGTGTCCATTGTCCGTCTTTCTTTTGCAGATCGCGTGCGGTGACATCGTTGATACAGGTGTAACCGAGAATGTAAGGGTGCACGTCTTCACTGTCGCCAAGCTTGTAGCAAGTCCTGCCGATTACAACTCCGAGTTCCCCTTCGTAGTCCACCCGCTGCGAAAGAGCTGGCCGGCGGATGTTTCCCCCCGGCGCAAGCAGAGAAGATGGCGGCTTGAAAAATATCAACGGCTCAGTCGGAACATCGTTACCCAGTTCGGCCGCATGCTCGCGATAATTACGCCCCACACATACGATTTTCGATGGACACACCGGCGCGAGCAGTGTCGCCGCGGTCAACAGAAGATGGTCCATACGCTTGGTAGGGAGATCCTCCATGTCGCCACTTGCATTTTCGGGTGGCGTCAGCAGCCTGCGCGTAATGGTCTCCGTTCCGGCGACGGATTCGACCAGTCCGTAGTGAGCTTGGCCGTCGAGTTGGAATCGGCAATATTTCATGGGGAAACCAGCTGTCAGCACTCAGCCCCTGCACATCTGAAAAGTCGCACAAGCGATTCGGTCACTGAATGCTGGGTGCTGATGGCTGAATGCCTCTCTATGGTACCGCCTCATTCGCCTCGTCCGAGCGTGCGCTTTCGTTCCCCCGCACATCCACCGCCGAGACGGAATAAAAATAGGTCTTTCCAGACTGCACATTGGTATCACGGTAATCGGGAGTCTTCACTAAATCAGAGTTGATCTTCCCCGGCTGGCCGCCGTCTTGGTGACGAAAAATGTTGTATCCCGCAAGATCCGGCTCGGTGTCGGGCGCCCAAACTAGATCTACAAACGGCGCTTGCCCAACGCCCGAGAATACCGCTTGTAAGCCGGAAGGAACGGCCGGAGGGAAAACATCATGCGCAAAGACTGTAAGCGTAGGCGTATCGTCGCCTTCCACCTGCAGATCAGGCTTGCCCGCTTGCGCAATGAGCGTAACCACGGTGGCGCGATAAGAATAAGTTTGCTCCCATTCGAAGCTGAGGTCGATCAACTGGAGAGCCGGCGGATTCTCCAGCGGGATTTCCCCGGCCAGCGCGTCTGCGCTCGCGCCTTCCTTACGCCGGTAAACCCGGTAAAGATGGCGCAATCCCTCGGTGAGGGACGGGGGCGGAACTTGCTTCCAACTGAGAACCACTCCTTCGGCCGTAACTTGGGCCTGGAAATCGGCGGGAGGCGGAAGCGCTGGCGCAGCCGGGACCTTGACCTGATTAGAAAGCCCGGCGCTGCGCTGGCTGTCGTTCAACACTTCCACGGCGTATGTGACCTGGCTGGTCGCATTGCTCTGTAGGGGAGCCGGAAGCGTGTCGGTGAAGCTTGCGGTCATTCTTGTTGAGGGCCGTCCCTTTTTGGTGGATGGCGGCGCCGACGGTTGGATGGCCTTGACCGGCAAAAGTTGGGCCGCCGGTGTTCCGCAGTGCGTCAACGTCGTGTCCAGGGTTCTGCAGACCCGGGTCAGCCCCGGGTGGCGAATGATGCGGCGTTCGGTGGTTTCCACGGGGATACTCCACGCGAGATAAACTTGGTCGCCTTTACGAGCGGCGCGTAGATCAGTGACCGGCTTGGCGAGTTCGAGAGAAGGCGGGATGGGGACGCCGGGCGCGCCGCAGCCGGCGAGAACGGCAGTGGCCAGAACGCAGAAGAATAGGTTCGAGTGGGCCGGCCTCATGGGAACCACAAGCGTAGCAGATGCTATGGCGCAACCGCATCCCCGTTTCTAAACATGTTGTCCTGAGCAAGCGTTCTTTGCGCCGCGAAGGACCTCTACATTTCCTACGCAACCAACTCTTTAACGGCATCACGGAATACGCGGGTGTGCTGGTCGACGTCGTCCTTGTCGGTCGAAGGCGACATCAGCGCCATGTTGTGAAACGGGGTAAGCAGAATCCCGCGGTTCATGGCGTAGAGATGCATGAAACGCTCGAGCTCGAAGTCCATGGCGTCATGGGCTTCTGTGCCATTTTTAGGTGGTTGAGCTGCGAACAAATATTCAGCGCGGCAACCAAGCCGGGTGACGTTCCACGGCATTTCGAATTCGATGATTGTCTTTTGGACTCCTGCAGTCCAGCGTTCGGCCAGCGGCATCATGCGCTCGAAAGCTTCCTTGGTAAGAACCTTGGTCAAAGTGGCGCGCATCGCGGCCAGCGAGAGTGCATTGCCAGCCAGTGTTCCTCCAATGCCGCCAGTGTCGCAGTCCTCGAGATTCAGGCCATCGGCAATACACTGCGCAACTTCCTTGCTGAAACCGTAGGCCGCTCCGGGAACCCCGCCGGCGATCGGTTTTCCGAAGACGAGAAAATCTGGTTCAAGATTTTCCGCGCGAGTATACCCGCCGGGCCCGGCGCAGATGGTATGGGTCTCGTCGATGATGAGCAGCGTGCCGAACTTGCGCGCCAGTTCTCGCAAGGCCTTATGAAATCCGGGCTCGGGATGGACGATGCCAACATTGGTCAAAGCCGGTTCTGCGAGAACGCAAGCCACATCTCCAGGAGCAAGCGCCTTTTCGAGAGCGCCCAGGTCATTGAACTCGACGACTTTGGTTGTGATCGACGGGTCCACCGGCGGGCCAATGTTGCCGCGCCTCGCTTGAGCCACGCCATCTTTCAGCGTGATGAAAGTTTCGTCTACCGTGCCGTGATAGCACCAGTTGAAGACCAGGATCTTGGGACGCTGCGTGATCTGGCGCGCCAGACGAATCGAAAACCGGTTGGCGTCGGTGGCGGTCAACGCGAACTGCCAGTACGGCAAACCAAAGCGCGTTTGCAGTTCTTCCGCCACAAACACAGCGTCCTCGCTGGGCAACATGAGCGTAATCCCGCGCCGCACCTGTTCTTCGACGGCTTTCACCGTGGCGAAGGGCGAGTGACCTGTCATAGCGCCGGTATCGCCGAGGCAGAAGTCAATGTAGCGGTGTCCGTCAACGTCGAAGAAATGCGCGCCCTGGGCCTCACGTACGAATGGCGGAAAAGCGCCCGCCCACTTCGCCATCCAATTCATCGGTACGCCGCCCAGCAGAGATTTGCCGGCGCGTTCGAAGAGAGCCTTGGATTTGGGCCGGTCCTTCACGAAGCGCTCCTGCTCGCGCTCCATCAGGGATTTGAGGCGGCTGCGGTCGATGGATTTCATGAGAGAAATTTATGAAAAAGAGAGGATACAAGAGTTCAAAGAGAAATTTCAGTGATTTTCTCGGTGGCTCTGTGCCTCTGTGGTGAAAGGGTTTTCTTTGGCGAAAGCCTTACAGAATGTATCTCGACAAATCCTGGTCTTTCACAATATCAGCCAACATCTGGCGAACGTAGTCGGCATCAATCTTCACATGCTCGCCTTTTTTGTCGGGAGCGTCGAAGCTGATCTGGTCGAGCACGCGTTCCATGATGGTGTGGAGACGGCGAGCCCCGATATTTTCTGTTCCTTCATTTACGCGGAAAGCAAAACGGGCGATTTCTTCGAGAGAGTCTTTGGTGAATTCCAATTTCACGCCCTCGGTTTCGAGCAGCGCGACGTACTGCGTGACCAGTGAAGCTTTGGGCTCGGTCAGGATGCGGACGAAGTCGTCCATGGTGAGCGATTGCAGCTCCACACGAATGGGAAAGCGCCCTTGGAGTTCTGGGATCAAGTCGCTCGGCTTGGAAACGTGGAACGCTCCCGCGGCGATAAAAAGAATGTGGTCGGTGCGAACCATGCCATAGCGCGTGTTGACGGTCGTTCCTTCAACGATGGGCAGAATATCGCGCTGCACGCCTTCGCGGGAAACATCGGGCCCGTGACCGCCTTCGCGCCCGGCGATCTTGTCGATTTCGTCGAGAAAGATAATGCCGGAATCTTCCACGCGGTCAATCGCCATCCGCGTGACCTGGTCCATGTCGATCAGGCGCTGCTCTTCTTCCTGAATCAAATATTCGAAAGCTTCGTTGACCTTCATCTTCCGCTTCTTGGTGCGCTGGCCGAAGATGTTGGGCAGCATGTCCTTGATATTGACGTCCATCTCCTCAACGCCCTGGTTGGAGATGATTTCAAACGACGGGAAATTGCGCTCGCGCACGTCAATTTCAACAGTCCGGTCGTCAAGCTTGCCTTCGCGCAATTGCTGGCGAAGTTTTTCGCGCGTGCGGCTTGTGGATTCCGTCAGCCCGGTACTTCCATCGAGCACCACGCCGCCGGTATTCGGCTCAGCAGGGCGCGGCGTCACCACCGGAGGCAGAAGAATATCCAGCAAACGCTCTTCGGCGTTGAGTTCAGCTTTGTCGGCTACGTCTTCGAGCTTTTCCTCGCGCACATTTTCGATCGCGATTTCGACCAAATCGCGAATCATCGACTCTACGTCGCGTCCCACATAGCCGACTTCAGTAAACTTCGACGCTTCCACTTTCATGAACGGCGAATTGGCAAGCTTGGCCAAGCGGCGGGCAATTTCCGTTTTGCCCACACCGGTCGGCCCGATCATGATGATGTTCTTGGGAATGACGTCTTCCGCCAGCTCAGGCGCGAGCTTCTGCCGTCGCATGCGATTCCGCAGCGCAATCGCTACGGCACGCTTGGCGTCTTTCTGGCCGATGACATGCTTGTCCAGCTCAGCGACGATCTCTCGCGGCGTGAGCTCGTCCAGCGCAATCTGTTCTTCTTCGACGGTTCCAGGTAAATAGATAGCCATAAAATCAGTCGTTGGTCTTTGGTCGTTCGTCGTTGGCAATTAGTCGTCGGGGTTTGGGTTCAGGCCAACGACCAAGGACGAACGACCAACGACGCCCTACAGTTCTTCAATCGTTACCTTGTCATTTGTATAGATGCACATTTTGCCGGCAATCTTCATTGATTCTTCGGCGATCTGGCGGGCCGTAAGCTGTGTGTGTTCCGCCAGCGCCTGGGCCGCAGCCTGGGCGTACGGGCCGCCGCTGCCAATCGCGGCGATGCCGCCGTCCGGTTCGATGACGTCGCCCTGTCCGCTCAGCAAAAAAGTCTGCTCTTTGTCAGACACCAGCAGCAACGCTTCCAGATGACGCAAAAACTTGTCCGTCCGCCAGTCTTTCGCCAGCTCCACTGCTCCCCGGCCAAGGTTCCCGTGATACTGCTCCAGCTTCGACTCGAACCGGCTAAACAGAGTAAAGGCGTCGGCCGTGGACCCGGCAAATCCGGCAAGAATTTTGTCCTGATAAAGGCGGCGGATTTTCTTGGCCGTGTGCTTGATCACACCTTCTCCCAGCGTGACCTGGCCATCGCCGGCCATGACGACACTGCCATTGCGGCGCACGCACAAAACGGTAGTAGAGCGGATCAGACGCTTCTTAGACATAAGAGCAGGGCATGGAACAATTCTTGATTATAACAGCGGAAATGGCGCACGCGGAGACCTTGCAAGCAACGTCTCTGCGTACAGCGCCTCAATGTCGACCTAAGCGTTTACAGCTTGCGGCTTTGCTGTCAGCAGCTGCCTCAGCACATACTGCAAGATCCCGCCGTTGGCATAGTAGAGTGCTTCCTGCGGCGTATCGATCCGAACCAGTGCGCTGAATTCTTTTGTCTGACCGGCGACCGTAGCGTGTACTTTCACCTGACGCCCTGCCGTGAAGTTTTCGACCAGATCGCGAACTCCGGCGATCTCGAAGACTTCTTCGCCAGATAAATTCAGTGATTGCGCGGTTTCTCCGGCCAAGAACTGCAGCGGCAAAATCCCCATGCCAACCAGGTTCGAGCGATGAATCCGTCTCATAGCTTTCCGCAATCACCACACGAACTCCCAGCAGACGCGGTCCCTTCGCCGCCCAATCCCGCGACGATCCAGATCCATATTCTTTGCCCGCGAGGATCACCAGTGGCACGCCTTCGGCAATATATTTTTCCGACGCTTCAAAGATCGACATCTCCGCGCCATCCGGAAGGTGCTTGGCGAATCCGCCTTCCAGGTTGACCATCTTGTTGCGCAGGCGAACATTGGCAAACGTCCCGCGCACCATCACTTCATGATTGCCGCGCCGCGAGCCGTAGGAATTAAATTCTGCCGGCTTCACGCCGTGTTCCTGTAAATATTTTCCCGCCGGACTGTCTTTCTTGATCGAACCCGCCGGCGAAATGTGATCGGTGGTAACGCTGTCGCCAAGCACCGCGAGCACCCGAGCGCTCTTAATGTCCTCAACCGCGGACGGCTTCAGCGTCATGCCATCAAAAAACGGCGCTTTGCGAATGTATGTGGAATCTTTTTCCCAGGTATAAGTCTCGCCTTTGGGGACAGGCAGGCCACGCCAGTGCGCATCGCCGTGGTACACCTCGCCATAGCTCCGGCGAAACATATCTGACGAAATGGATTTCTCCATCGTCTCTTCCACTTCGCGCTGCGTCGGCCAAAGATCAGCGAGATAAACCGGCGTGCCGTCTTTGCCATTGCCGATGGGATCTTTGCGCAGATCGATATCAATGCGGCCGGCCAGCGCAAACGCCACCACCAGCGGCGGCGACATCAAATAATTCGCGCGGACATCGGGATTGATGCGCCCTTCAAAATTGCGATTTCCCGAGAGCACCGAAGCCACCACCAAGTTATTTTCCTCGATGGCCTTCGAAACTTCCTCAGGCAACGGCCCGGAATTTCCTATGCAGGTCGTGCATCCGTATCCCACGATATGAAATTTCAATTTCTCCAGATACGGCGTCAGCCCCGCGCGTTCCAGATAATCACGTACCACTTTCGATCCCGGCGCGAGTGACGTCTTCACCGAATGCGGCATTTGTAATCCACGCTCGACCGCTTTCTTTGCGAGAAGCCCCGCCGCCAGCATCACCGACGGATTCGAAGTATTCGTGCAACTCGTAATCGCCGCGATCACCACGCTGCCGTGCCGCAACGTTTTCTTCACATCCGGAGAAACGTGCTCCTCGACCAACTGATTCTCCACTCCGACCGGATTACCGCCTTCCTGCTCCCAGCGGTCCACCTGCTTCGGCACGCTACCCGAAGACGCGCTGCCGGACGCTACTGTGGAAGGTGCCACAGTTTTCGCGGCCGATGGCGCCTTCATCAGTGACGGTAGCGCGATCCGAAAAGATTCTCCCGCCTGGGAAAGCAGCACGCGGTCTTGCGGACGCTTCGGCCCCGCCAAACTTGATTCCACCGTCGAAAGATCCAGCGCCAGCAATTCCGAATAGGTTGCTTCGGGAGTTTTCTCGTCGTGGAACAAGCCCTGCTCGCGGCAGTAAGCTTCGACCAACGCGATCTGCTCTTCGGACCGTCCAGTCAGCCGCAAGTAAGTAAGGCTTTCTTTGTCTACCGGAAAAATTCCACAGGTCGCGCCATATTCCGGAGACATATTTCCAATGGTCGCGCGGTCCGCCAGCGGCAACTCCTGTAATCCCGGCCCAAAATATTCCACGAATTTTCCGACCACGCCATGCTTGCGCAGCATTTCGGTAATCGTCAAAACCAAATCCGTGGCGGTCGCGCCCTCGCGCAATCTTCCGGTCAGCTTCACTCCCACCACCTGAGGAATCAGCATGGACACAGGCTGTCCCAGCATCGCGGCCTCGGCTTCAATGCCGCCCACGCCCCAGCCCAGAACGCCCAGACCGTTAATCATGGTGGTGTGCGAATCCGTGCCCACCAGCGTGTCGGGATACGCCACGCGCTTGCCGTTCGCCTCCTGCACAAACACCACCCGCGCCAGATATTCCAGATTCACCTGATGCACAATCCCCGTGTCCGGCGGAACGATGGCCAGATTGCGAAACGCAGTTTGTCCCCAGCGCAGGAACGCGTAGCGTTCTTTGTTGCGAATGAACTCCAGTTCGGCATTGAGCTGAAACGCCTGCGGGGTGCCGAATTCGTCCACCTGCACCGAGTGGTCAATGACCAGTTCCGCCGGTTGCAGCGGATTGATTAACGACGGATCGCCGGAAAGCTGCCGCATGGCATCACGCATCGCGGCCAGGTCGACCACCGCAGGCACGCCGGTAAAATCCTGCAACAACACGCGGCTGGGGGTGAAGGCAATTTCTTTTTCCGGCAGGCCCGCCGCCGCTTTCGTGCCCCAGGCGGCCAGCGCGCGGATGTCTTTCTCCGTCACATTGCGGCCATCTTCGGTGCGCAGCAGGTTCTCCAGCAGAATGCGCAGCGAATACGGCAGATGTTTGGTCGAAACCCCTTGCTTGTCGAGCGCGTCCAGACGGTAAATTTCGTAATCATGCCCGCCCACCCGCAGAGTCGAACGGCTGCCAAAGCTGTCCATAGAGGATTGCCTTCCTGAAATAGTTGATGCAGAACTCTATAGTTTAGTCGTTCCGCGCCAGATTGCGTAGTGCGAGGGCTCCCATCAACTGTCAGGTTGAAACGAAATTCCTTATTCTGCGTTCATCTCCGCGTCTGTTGGACACTTCGCCGTCTCGTTGCGCTTCAAGCCCTCCGATTTTGTTTTTTTCAGCGTGAAGGTGCCTTCTTCATCGGGACTATCTGCGCGCTTCACGGTGTAGGTTCCGTTGATAGCATTGTTTTGTTTGTGGCCTGAAAAATTAATTTTGCCGATTGAACTAGTTACTACGAAGTAAACATCGTCGCCCGTGACAAAGCCATCCAAGGGACCACTTCCGAAAAGAGGCTGTTTCACTCCCATGCAGCCCGAGAGGACGTCATCGTCGTCTCTAACAAGAATGGCAAATCCAGCGGACACGCTTGCCGATTGATTGTGCACAGTTCCGTTAAACAGCCCAGTCCACGGCTGAGTGCCTGGAGGTTCGCTGACGGGGGTTGTAGCCGCTTCTTTCGAACTAGCGGCGCTGCGTTGCTGCGGTTCGCTTTTGCCTACGCTGGCCTGAAAGTCTGGGAAAGAAGTTTGAAGATGCTGATCAAGAAGTGGTCGAAGATGCTCCGCTGCTACTGCGAAATTGAGATTTTGGCCTTTTTCGAATTGGAATGTGGCAATGCCAACCATCTCGCCGGCCGCATTCAACACTGGACCTCCCGACGACCCTGGAGAAATTGGGGCCGTGATCTGAAGGTATCGAACCGAATCGTATTCACGAACAGCGCTTAAAATACCGTCGCTAACGGTATTTTCTAAACCCTGAGGGCTCCCAACGGCAATCACTTTGCCCCCGACCGCTATTTCCTTCGAGGAAGCTAGAGTGACGTGCGGCAGGTCGTGCGGCTTAGTAGATCCACCTTCGTAAAGCTGGAACACAACCAAATCCTTACCCAAGTCGGCTCCCTCGACCGAGCCTATTGCAAAAGCTCTCCCTCCACAGCATTCGGCAAACGCGCTGGAGGCCCCCTTAAGCACGTGGTAGTTGCTTCCTGCTAGGCCGTCCGAGTTTAGAATAAAACCACTTCCTTGTTTGATCGGACTACCATTCCGATTCATTGCAACGATTGTCAGCACCGCAGCGTCGAAAGGAGCTGCAGGTGCTTGGAGGATCTGTTGTGGGGCTGTGGATACGTCCCGACTCGTGTCGGTGGAGCGCCTGTCCAAGAAAATAGCAACGATAACGACAACGATAGACGCAAGCCCAAGCATGAGTAGGAAGCTGCGTTTGGCAAAGATGTTTCTCTTGGGAGCTATGCGTAACGGCTCGTGATATAGTGTCTGCCCGCATGACAGACAAAAGACGGCGTTGGCTGGATTGTGCGTGCCGCACTGTATACAGAAGGCCACTTGAGTCAGAATGAAGCGAGTAAGAATATCGCTTCTGGGGTTCAGAATCCAGAATTAAACTTGATCATGTAACGAGGGTCTTTGCATGTTCTGTCCCAATTGCGCCTGTGAACTTCCCGCAGTTGCGAAATACTGCGTAAGGTGCGGGGCCCGGATAGAGACTGTGCTGTTGTCGCCCAGCGTACCACCACCGCCCGCCGTAGTGCCGCTTGCCCAAGCTGTTCAAGCAACCGCATTGGATCCGAAGCGAGCGAACTTCCTGGACGTAGAAATAAAGCCGCTACACGTCTACGCAGCCGGAAATAATTTCGTTATGCCTAGAGATTCTATTCTTCCGAGCCGTTGCGTGAAGTGTGGCAACCCGGCGGCCGAACGATGGATGACCACCACTTTTTCGTGGCATCATCCTGGATACTATTTTTTTATCATCAGTCCGATTCTCTACGTGATTGTCGCCCTCATTGTTAGAAAGAGAATTAAGGTTGCCGTTCCATTGTGCGCGGCACACAGATCGATTCGAGTAAAGCGCTTATGGATTGGTGGGCTTCTCCTGGTGGCTTGCATCCCCATACCGGTAACGTTAGCGATGTACATCGAAAATGAAGCAGGACAAAATTTGGCCATTTGGCTCGGGTTCGCGTTATTCATTGCTGGACTATTCTTTCTGGCGTGTGCAACGCCTCTCAGGGCGACACATATCGGCTCCTCTTCGGCTGAGTTTAAAGGAGCGGGTCGGGATTTCCTCGCACAACTCGATCCTGCTCCCGAAGATTCGAGGATTCCTTACTAAAGTGTTCGCGCGTCCCTTAAACCGTACCCCCCTGGAGGGCCCATGCAGCTACACCTTTCCGAAGCCATACAAATTCTGGAACGCGGGCCGGGGACGGTCAATCAGATGCTCCGCGGGCTGCCGGAGCCATGGGTGCGCGCGACCGAAGGCGGGAATACATGGAGTTGTTACGACGTTGTGGGACACCTCATCCACGGCGAACTTACGGATTGGATGCCCCGAGCCCGCATCATTCTCGAACATGGCGAGAGCCGCAGTTTTGATCCCTTCGACCGGTTGGCGCAGTTTAAAGAAGATAAAACGCAGCCACTGGATCGTCTGCTCGATCGTTTTCAGGAACTGCGCACACAGGGTCTCGATGCCCTGCGCGGCTTGCATTTAACACCTAAGGATTTTTCCCGCACCGGCATTCATCCCGCGATCGGCCGCGTGACCCTCGGGCAACTGCTGGCCACCTGGACGGTGCATGACTTGACCCACATCTCCCAAATCAGCCGCGTCCTTGCAAAACAATATGAAGTTGGAGTGGGCCCGTGGAAAGGGGGCATCGGCATCCTGAATATTAAGATTGATCGCTCGGGAGACGATTTGTCGAAAGGCGTTCGTGCCGAAAATCGTCCTTCCCCTAAATCTTAGAATGGCTGAATTGAACCGAGGACTGCTCTATGGCCGGCGTCAAGGCAGACGAAGTTTGTCGGGAAGCAGGTAGGTGAATCCGGCCTCGACTTCCCACCGCGTGGACGAACTGGTGAATCCATGATTGAAGCCGCAATCGAGCACAAGATTCTTCCGTAGGTTGTAGTTGAGTGCCCACAGGTTTCCCACCGCATTGCTCTTGAGGAACGGTTGCGTAAAGCGCCAGATTTCTCCGGAGAGACCGAACTTGCCGACGAGCGCGTGGGAGATGGAAAGGGTTTGCCCGAACTGGGCACGGTGAACCGAATTCTCGATCACGTCATTGAACAGGAAATTAATGTCGTAGTGAAAGTTCCGGACATCTGCGCTGGCCAACAGAAGAACCGAATTCTTGGCGCTGCCGATATCGAGATCGGGAGTGTTTCCGTTGTAGATCTCACGGAAATAACTCACCGCAATGGTGGGCCGGGCCCCTTCTCCCGGGTAAAGAACGCCTTGCGCTCCTAAACTCACGCCTCCCGCCGCACCGGAAGATTGATCATCGGCGCGGGAATGGGCGAATGGTTCGGAACTGACCAGGAATTCGATCCGCGGCGACACGGCAAGCTTGATCACTTCATTGAGGCTTGACTGCGAAGAGAACTCGGGAGAGTGCTGGGCATACAAGTAGCCGGATTCAAACTGGAAATAGCCTACGGGAGTGAGAGTCGCCGGCGTGGAAACGGTAGGCCTGCCTGGATTGGCTGCCAGGTCGTCCGGGGATTGCTGCCCTTGGGCCGTTGGAAGCGATATCGCGAGAAAAACCGCCGCTAGAAACGCCGGGCCATCCCACCTTCCCATTTTGGTACTCCCATTCCCTTCTTCGACATGTCAGGTTTTGTACGTACAAAATGTTCCCCGGGGAACACTTTGCCGGGTATGCTAGTGCGCCGCAGTCCATACCTGATCGACCACGACCGCCATCATGAACAACAAATAGATCCGCAGCGCCCAGACCAGAACTAGCCGTGCGCCTTTGAGGTTCCGCCGCGGGATAGGATGCTTCTTCGCCCGCACCAGCTGATCGTGTTCCAGCGACGACATCACCAACTTCTGGTCCGCGCTGGAAAATATTTCGGCTTGTTCCGCTTTCATCATAAGCTTGCTCCTACTTCCCACCCAACGCCGCGAAGATTCCGGGTGCAATGATGCTGGTCCCGAACAGCACGCCGGCAGCGGTAAGGACCAGCACCACAGCGGTCGCCAGTATGTTTGCCCACAGCGGACTCACGAGGCCGCCCATGATTTCTTTGTCGTTCACCAGCATGAACAAAAACACCAGCGCGGGTGGCATGGCCAGCACCGCGACCACATTGACCAAAAGCACCACGTACACCAGCGGCAGCCCGGGGATCAGAACGATCGCCGCCGCAGCCAAGGCGCACAGAGTCAGCACGGTGTAGAACGACTTGCCTTCTCCCATGGGGAGATTCAGGCTATGGGGTTTGTGGGTGACCTCGCCGAACGCGTACGCCGAAGAGGCTGAAATCGTAATCGCGGCTACGATGCCGGCCTCAACCATGCCGAGAGCAAAGAGAGACGCGCCGAAGCGGCCGATCAGCGGCTGGAGTGCCTGGGCAAATTCGGCGGCCTGGAAATTGTCGGCGGTCATCTGATGGGCGAACAGCGGCGCCGTCGCCAGGATGGTGGCCACGGCCGCTGCGGTTGCCAACGCGGCGCCCAGCACCGTGTCGATGCGTCCGAAGTGAATGTCTTTGGTGGTCATGCCTTTGTCGACGGTGGCGCTCTGCTGAAAGAAAAGCATCCAGGGCGTGACCGTGGCTCCGATGTCGGCGAGGACGATCAGCAGAGTGTCTTTATTAAAGCCGGGCAGCGGGTTCCAGGTGATCAATGAATGGCCAACCGCATGCCAACTGGGATGGGTCATCAGCGCAACGGGAATAAATACCAGGTTGAAGGCGGCGGCGGCGAGCGTGATCCGCTCCCAAGTCCAATAGCGATGGCTCATGAGTGCGCCATACAAGATGACCAGCGCAATCAGGATGGCCATCCAGGGAGGCACACCAAAGAAGCCCAGGCCCGCGCGGATGGCGATGAACTCGGTGATGAGTGTCAGGAAGTTTCCGATGCCCAGGTCGATCATGGAAAACCATCCCCAGAAAGGCCCGAAGCGTTCGAAGATTAACTCGGCGTGTCCGCGATGCGTGGCGGCGCCCAGACGCACTGTCATCTCCTGTACGACAATCGCCATGCAGAAGGTGAGGGCCACAAACGGAATGAAGAATCCGATGCCGAATTTCGCGCCGGTCGCAGCGTAAGAGAGCATGCTGGGCCCGTCGTTCTCTCCCAGCATGACCAGAACGCCGGGACCAAGGAGCAACCACAGCAATCGCGTCCTGGACCAAAACCCCCGCTGGGCGCGGGCTGCGGACACGCGGACGCGATCGTGCGCACGGTCTACGTCTTCGTGGGTAATGACAATGACTTCGCCGTTGCGTGGACCCTGGCTCATGGACGAATCACTTGCGGGGAAGATTGCGGAACAGGCAGGCTGGCGGACACCTCTAGCATTAGCGGAAGTATACACGAATCAGTGAACTATGGTTAATTACTTTTGGAGGGAACTTTTGGGATTGAGGACGCTTTGGGTTCCTCGTTGCTCGCTACGCTGCGCTGGACAGCCGAGGCGGATGTCCCTACATGGTCCTTTATGGGCGACGGGTGCGGCGGTCTGCGGGCGTAACCCAGACTTTTTCCGCGGCGGAACGGCCGAGAGCGACGGTGCCTGCGTTCGTGGTGAGGGTCAATGTCTGATCGTAGTTTCGTCCCGCAACATGCAGGCTAGCACCCGGGCGGATGCCACGATGCTCCAGAAATTCCAGCAGGCGGCGATCACGCTCGTAGATGCCGCTGACCCGATAGTCTTTTTCTTCCTCCGCATGGGCCAGCAGCAGCAGGCCGCGACGGCGGCGGCTCTCGGGGCTCTCCAACTCGCTGAGATTGCCATGCGGACATGCGCCACCGCGGCCTAGCTTGGCCAGGAGCTTGGCTTCAAAATCTGGCGAGACGGCGTGCTCCAATCGTTCGGCTTCATCGTGGACCTTGAACCATTCCATGCCAAACATCTCCGACAACATGCGTTCAATCAGGTGATGGCGGAGCGTAAGCTTGCGGGCGATTTTGCGTCCGGCGGGAGCCAGGGCAACGTGGCCATCGGTTTGTACCCGCACCAAGCCGTCCTTCTTCAACCGTCGCAAAGCCATGGTTACGGCTGGTGGCGAGACGGAGAGCCAGTGGGCCAGCGTGGCGGAAATAACCGGCTCGCCTTCGCTCTCGGCTTCCAGAATTGCCTTGAGGTAGTCTTCTTTGGAGACGGTGATCATGTAAGCAGATTATACGTGAGAGTTAAGTATGGTTAATGTTAATTCGACCGGGTTTCTACCACGGAGACACAGAGTCACAGAGAAAATCAAAATCCTGCAAAAGAATTTATTGGAACTTGATCTTCTCTGTGACTCCGTGTCTCCGTGGTAAAGAGTTTCTGAGGGTTTGACATCATTCGCTATGCGCCCTAACCTTGATGCTTCCCAATTATGAAAGTCCTGGTCATTGGAAGTGGCGGACGCGAACATGCGCTGGTGTGGAAACTACGGCAGTCGCCGCGGGTTTTGCAGATTTATTGCGCGCCCGGAAATGGCGGCATTGGCGACGAAGCTGAGTGCGTGCCTGTCGACGTCAAGAATGTGGACTCTTTGCTAGCACTGGGCCATCGCATTCAGCCGGATCTGACTGTGGTCGGCCCGGAGTTGCCGCTGCAGCTTGGGGTCGTGGATGAATTCGCTAGTCGGGGATTGCACGTCTTCGGGCCGACCAAGGCGGCGGCGCAGTTGGAGTCGAGTAAGAGTTTCGCTAAGGAATTCATGCAGCGACATCGCATTCCGACGGCGCATTATGCGATTTGCAATTCGCAGGAGGAAGTCCGCGAGGCCCTTCCGCGTTTTTCTACCCCGCTGGTAGTGAAGGCCGATGGGCTAGCTGCCGGCAAAGGTGTGGTGATTTGCAATAGCAAAGAGGAAGCGGCGACCGTTGCGTCTGAGATGCTGAGCGGCAAGATGGTGGGGGACGCCGGATCGCGAGTGGTGCTGGAAGAATGTTTGCAGGGGGATGAGCTTTCCTTTCTTGTGCTCAGCGACGGTGAACGGATCGCGCCGCTGGTGGCGGCGCAGGACCACAAGCGAGTGGGCGACGGTGACAGCGGTCCCAACACCGGCGGCATGGGCGCTTATTCCACGCAGACGATCGTGGACGAGCAGATGCGAAACTGGCTGGTGCAGCACATTGCGCGTCCCGTGGTTGAGGGTATGAAGGCGGAAGGCGCGGAATACAAGGGGATTCTTTATTGCGGCCTGATGATGACGGCGCGCGGGCCTATGGTGCTGGAATTCAATTGTCGATTTGGCGATCCGGAAACGCAGCCGATTCTTATGCGGTTGGAAAGCGATCTGGTGGAGGCGCTCGAAGCCTCGATTGAAGGCCGGGTGAGCGATGGGGATTTTCGCTGGTCAACGGATGCGTCAGTGTGCGTGGTGATGGCTTCGGGCGGGTATCCGGGGACTTATGCGGCCGGCAAGAAGATTACGGGCATTCAAGACGCGGACAAAGTTGATGGGGTGAAAGTTTTCCATGCCGGTACGACCAAGCTCGATAATACTTATTACACTGCGGGCGGGCGTGTGCTTGGGGTGACGGCGCGAGGAGCGGATTTGCAGACTGCGGTGGATCGGGCTTATGAGGCGGTGGGAAAAATTAGTTTTGAGGGCGCGCATTACCGGAAGGATATTGGGGCGCGGGCGTTGAAGAAGTAGGGCCGGTGGTCGACGTAAAGAAATGCATAGGTCCTTCGTTGGGAGTTCTCAGCTTCGCTGGGAACTCCTCTGCCTCAGGATGACACAAAAAGGGAGAGAATAATTTTATGGGCAAGCCGGTGGTTTCGATTGTGATGGGGAGCGATTCTGATCTCGATATTATGCGCGAGGCGGCGAAGGCGCTTGAGGAGTTTGGGATTGTGTATGAGATCGACGTGACTTCGGCGCACCGTTCGCCGGACCGCACGGCCGACTACGCGCGCAAAGCTGCGGGCCGTGGGATTCGCGTGATCATTGCCGGGGCCGGCGGGGCGGCGCATCTGGCGGGCGTGATTGCGGCGCACACTACGCTGCCGGTCATCGGAGTGCCGATTCCGTCCACTTCGCTGAATGGGATGGATTCGCTGCTGGCAACCGTGCAAATGCCTGCCGGGATTCCGGTGGCGACCGTGGCCATCGGCAAGCCGGGGGCGACGAATGCTGGAATTCTGGCAGCGCAGATTCTGGGATTAGCGGATGCGGGGATCGCCAAGAAGCTGGATGCTCACAAAGAAAAATTGGCAAATGGAGTGGAGGAGAAATCGAGGAAGCTGAAGATTACCTTGGGCGCGGAGTGAGTGTTTCAACGGTTGATGGTGTAATTGCGATTTTTCGACATCCCTCGCACATCCGCTAACCATGAGGTGCACAACCGCGATCTTCACGCGCGGATGGCCTGGGGAGAGAGTGTGACCAAGAACCCGTATCGTTTTCTGCTGGCTGAAATTATCAGAGCATATCCAGGTTTGCTGATTAGTATTCGTCATCGTCTTGCATACCGACTTGGGGACGGCGTGGTCCTAGTCGGCATGCTGCTGGACCTGTCGGGCTTGGAAAAGGGCGCTTTCTACCTGACCGCTTTTGCCCAACCATTGTATGTTCCATGCGATCACCTGTTTCTGACTTATGGTGACCGCTTGGCAAAAGGGAAACGCTGGAAGATCGATCTCGACAATCAGAATGCAATTGTTGCGCAGGTGCTGGATGCGATTCGAAGAGACGGCCTGCCATTGTTGGGGCGCATCGATTCCGTTCAGAAATTGGCCAATGTAGCGCAGGCTGCACGAAACACGAGGGGAAGCCCCTTTGGATGGAGTGAAAAGGATCCGAATGTCATCGAAGCCCGCGCATATTCGTGGACACTCTTAGGAAAAGAAGAAAATGCCAGAAGAGACCTCTTTTATCTAACCCAGAACTATGTTCCTCAGTACGATTGGGAAAAAGAGTTGCAATCGCGAAGCGGAGTGATTCTTCGCTCACTCGACATCAGCCTAGAAAAGGCGCAAGCGCTTCTTCGAGAGTGGGCACGCGAGACCATTACTAAGCTTGGGTTGCCCGCTGAATCGTAAGCCTCAATCCCTCATTTCATTGGATAATCGACGGCGATGCCTACGACGTAGAGGTAACGGATTATCACTGATTTGAGGTTGTCAACGGATAAGTGAGGATGGAGACACGGACAATGAGCATCAAGAACGATAAGGCGGCAGGCTGGGCAGTGCATCCCGGAGAAATTCTTCGCGAGGAGTTTCTCGATCCCATGGGTATTTCTCCTTACAGATTGGCGATGGAACTGCGGGTTTCTCCTCCCACGGTCAACGAGATTGTGCGCGAGAAGCGCGGGATTACGCCGGAGATGGCGGCTCGCCTAGCCAAATATTTCGGGACTTCCGAGCAGTTTTGGCTCAACCTTCAAGGAGCTTACGCCGTCCACCAATTCAAGGAGACACACGCCAAGGATCTACGAGCCATAAAACCGTTGGCTGCGACTGCAAGCCGATAGACGGTTGCGTTCAGAATAATCAGCGGGAAAGGATCGAACTCTCTTACAGCTTCAATCCCTTCAAATATTCCCGCAGCGGGCCTCCCAGATCCGGTCGCTTGAGGGCGAACTCAACAGTAGCTTTCAGGAAGCCGAGTTTGTCGCCGGTGTCGTGGCGCTTGCCTTCGAAGACGTAGCCATACATCTTTTCTTTTTTGAGCAGGCCGCGTAGGCCGTCGGTGAGTTGGAGTTCGCCGCCGACGCCAGGCTTGGTTTCTGCCAAGATTTCAAAGACGGCAGGAGTGAGAATATAGCGGCCGATGACGGCCAGGTTCGAAGGTGCGTCCCTAAACTTTGGCTTTTCGACCATGCCGCGGATTTCATAAAGCCGGGGATGGCCGGGCACCGGTTTCGCGTCGAGCACGCCGTAGGCGGAAATGGCTTCGCCTTCCACGATCTGCGTGGCAATCACGGAGCATTGCTTCTCGTCGAACACATCCATCATTTGTTTAAGGCAGGGGACTTTGGCGTCAATGACGTCGTCGGCGAGGAGGACGGCAAAAGGCTCGTTGCCGACGAGCTCGCGGGCGGTGAGCACGGCGTGACCGAGGCCGAGCGCTTCTTTCTGGCGCACATAAGCCATGTGGATCATGTCGGAAATGGAGCGAACAATCTTGAGCAGGTCGGTCTTCTTGCGGTCTTCGAGCATTCTTTCCAGCTCGTAGCTGACATCGAAATGATCTTCAATGGCCTGTTTGCCGCGGCCAGTAACGATGATGATCTGATCACATCCCGCGGCCACGGCTTCTTCCACGCCATATTGAATGATGGGCTTATCCACCAGAGGCAGCATTTCTTTGGGTTGGGCTTTGGTGGCGGGCAGGAAGCGAGTGCCCAGGCCGGCAGCGGGAAAGATCGCTTTGCGAACTTTTCTATTGATACGGCGGTCGTGGGTGGCTCGTCGTCGTTCGTTCGTCTTGGGCATCTCGGCTCGATTGGTTCGCTTTGGTGCCGAACCCTGAACTTGGGTTGCTTTACTGATTCTAACCCGCCCGAGCGATCAGCCTTGTTTGCATCTCCGGCTACAAGGTTGGACTGTCATTTCCCAACATCGCCTTGCGAATGATTTTCAGCGGCACGCCACCTTGCAGCATGAACTTATCGTGGAATTCCTGCAGGTTGAAGGCGTCGCCTTTTTGCTTTTTGTAGTCTTCGCGCAACTTTAGTATTTGCAGCTTTCCCAGGGTGTAGACGAGATAAGTGGGATCGGAAGTTCCGCGATCGGCTTCCTCTTCCGCGACCGGAGGAGGCTGATAAGCCTCTTTGATAAAGAAGTCCGTGCCCTGCGGCAAAGTCATTTTGCCAGTGTGCATTTCAATGCCGACGATGAAGCGCGCGTCCCGGAGCAAAGCGTCATTGAGTTGCGCCAGGCGCAGCTTGGGATCACCGTTGCCGTAGCCTTGGTCGAGCATCATCTGCTCGGTGTAGTGGGCCCAGCCTTCGGCGTTGCTGCTGCAGAAGAGCAGCTTGCGGGTCTTGGATGGAACCTGCTTGATCCATAAAAACTGAACGTAATGGCCGGGATAAACTTCGTGGATGGCGGTGCCGGTCATCGACGCGAAGCTGAAGCCCTGCATCCATTCCTCGATTTTCTGCGGCTTCCAGCGCGGGTCGGGGGTGGTGACATTGAACATGGCTTCGTTGGCTTTGTCCTCGTAGGCACCCGGCGTATCCATGGACGCGGTGGTCAATGCCCGCTCGAATGGCGGGGTTTCCTCGACAATCGGAGGGACCTCGGAAGGGATAGTAATGATTTTTTTCTGCTCAATGTATTGGCGGATCCCGCCCAGCATGTCGCGGAAGCTTTGCAACAACTGATCGGGAGCGGGATGATCTTTCTGCAAATCGGCAAGCACAGCGCGCGGACTGCGTTTGGGATCAATTTTAGCCGCGACTTCATTTAACTGTTGCTGATTGCTGCGTAGATCGGCATACCCGATTTCGAGGAGATGGTCTAAGGGAATGTCGACCATTTCCTGATAGAGCAGTTTCTTGCGGTAATTCTCTGGGCCGAGACGGAAATCCCCGTTGGCAGTTGGCAGAATATCTTTCTGCAGGAAGTCTTCGTAGCTCTGCAGGGCTTGGATGACGGCTTCGTTACTGGTCTTGAAATCCGCCAACAATTTGGGGTCGGTTACTTTTGAGAAAGCTGCGGGGACATCTTTCTTGAAGAAATCGACGACGTCTGGGAGTTGCTGCAGGGCGATTTTCGTGTAGATCTTGGGAGGATTGTGCAGATTGTGCCGCGCCGCGTCGAAGACTTTGGGAATTTGGCGTTCCCGGGCGATCGCCGAGCGCAGGCGGTCTTCCTGGGGAGCGAAATTGCGGCTCATCAGTACGAAAATACTGTTGCTCGCACCGGCGGTATAGAGGTCGGGGTCCTTGCGCCACATTTGAATCTGCCGCATCTCCAGCAATTCGGCCTGGATCTGCGCGCTGAGAAAATCGAGATCGCCAGCGGCGAATTCCGGTAACTGTGCCTTTGGAAACTGATTCAACTTGTCCAGAAACTTCTGCAGACCGGCAATTTCCGCATCCACAGCGTCGCTGGAATAGTCTTCGAGCTGGTTGTCGTACTGGTGGAATCCGGCTTCCGTCGCTGCGGTGGGACTGACCTGGAAGTAAAAGTCAAAATATTGGTCCACCAGTTTGTCGAAATCGGCGGTTGCAGTTGGGGAAGTCTCGTTTGGGGCTTTGGATGTGCAAGCAACCAAGCCGAGCAGGGCGCAGAGGGCGAACAGCGGAAAATATAATTTCATCGTTGTACCTGTTAAATGCTCTTCAAGATGTGACAGCGGATGAAGCTTCCACGGGCGACAATTCCTCAAGCAAATTCTGTAACTGTGACAAGACTTCATCTGGATGCAGGGCTTTCGAAACAAATTTCAAGGTGCCGTCGGGCGCGAATTGCGCCCCACGTTGAGAAGAAACGAACTTCGCCAATCTCCCGGGATCGATTACGGCGTCCTGGCGAAACTTTATGCTTAGCAGGTCACGCTTGCGTTCGAGGCTGATCGCACCCACGCGCATGGCCAGCAACTTGAGCTCGGCATAGTCCAGCAGATGGCGGACGGCTTCCGGCGGATCACCGTAACGGTCCTGCAGTTCGGCCCCGACGTCAGCGAGTTGCGCTTCGGTTTCCACGCCCGCCACACGTTTATACATGCGGAGCCGCTGATTTTCCTCAGCAATATAGGTGGCGGGAATACGGATGTTCAATCCGAGATTGAGCTGGATGGCCGCCTGTTCAGGTCCCGCTTCGCCCTTCATTTCGCGGACGGCCTGGTCAAGCATCTGGGTGTAGAGCTCGAATCCGATGGCTTCAATGTGTCCGCTTTGTTCCCCGCCTAACAAATTTCCGGCGCCGCGCAGTTCAAGATCTAGCGCAGCGATCTTGAAGCCCGCGCCCAGATCGGAGAATTCTTTCAGCGCTGCCAGTCGCCTGCGAGCGATTGGCGTGAGCTCCACGTCCTGGGGAATCAGCAGATAGGCATAAGCGCGACGGTTGGAGCGTCCGACTCGTCCTCGTAATTGATACAGCTCAGAAAGCCCCAGTCGATCCGCGCGATTGATGAGGATGGTGTTGCACAGCGGGATATCGAGCCCGTTTTCGATGATCGTGGTCGCGACTAGGATGTCGGCTTCGTGGTGCATGAACTTGAGCATCACTTTTTCCAGCTCGCCTTCTGACATCTGACCGTGGCCGACGATGACTCGTGCCCTTGGCACCAGTTCCTGCAGCTTGGCGGCAATTTCCCAGATGCTTTCCACGCGATTGTGCACGAAATAAATCTGTCCGCCACGATCGAGTTCCTGTTCGATGGCTGACTGCATCAGTTTTTCGTCCCAGCTCGCGACCACGGTTTGGATGGCAATGCGATCTTTCGGTGGAGTCTCAATCACGCTCATGTCGCGCAATCCGACCATGGACATATGCAAAGTACGGGGAATGGGTGTGGCCGACATGGTGAGAACGTCAACTTCTTTCCGCATCTGCTTCAAACGTTCCTTGTGGCGCACCCCGAAGCGCTGTTCTTCGTCCACGATCAGCAGGCCAAGGTCGGGCAGCTTGATGTCCTTGGACAGGATGCGGTGGGTGCCAATCAAAATATCAACTTTCCCGGTTTCGACCTTTTGCAGTATTTCCTTCTGCTGTTTCGTCGTCCGAAAACGGCTGATCATTTCTATTTTGACGGGGAAGGCGGCGAAACGTTGCTTGAATGTTTCGTAATGTTGGAAAGCGAGAACAGTCGTGGGCGCGAGCACCGCGACTTGCTTGTTGTCGCCGATTGCCTTGAAGGCCGCGCGCATGGCGATTTCTGTCTTGCCATAGCCCACGTCGCCGCAGAGCAGGCGGTCCATGGGCTGCGACGACTCCATGTCACGCTTTACGTCCGCGATTGCATACAACTGGTCCTCGGTTTCGTTGTATTCGAACGCGTCTTCGAATTCGCGCATCCATTCACTGTCGGGAGCGAAGGCGTGGCCTTGGGCGGTCTTGCGTTGGGCATAGAGCTTGAGCAGCTCGTCGGTCATGTCCTTCATGGCTTTGCGGACGCGAGCTTTAGTTTTGGTCCACGCTGCCGTGCCCAGATGATTGAGCTGGGGCTTGATGCCTTCGGACGAGCGATATTTCTGAATTAAATCCAGGCGGGTGAGCGGCACGTATAAGCGAGCGCCTTCCGCATATTCGAGTAGCATGAACTCGGCGTTACCGTCGCCCTGATTGATTTCTTTCAGCCCCAAATATTGGCCGATGCCGTGTTCCACGTGGACGACATAATCTCCGACTTGCAGGTCACGGAAGTCGGAAAGAAATGCGGAGACCTTGGATTTCTGGCGCTGCGGACGGGAGACCACCGATTCCGATTCGTCAAAAAGATCGCGCGCCCCGAAAATTGCCAGATTCGCATCCGGCAGAATCAGGCCATCGGGAATGTAAGCCTTGGCCAGCGTGGTAGTGAGGATTTCACCGGCGAAGTAGGAAGTTTCGTCGGCGTAACTTTCTCCACCGCGAGTGCGGCTCCCCAAGCGAAATGAAATGGCGTATTCGGTGAAAACGTCAGCCAACCGTTCGACTTCGCCCGTGTTCGGGACCGCGATCAGGACTCGGTTGTTGTCCGCGATCTGCTTCTTGACTCCTTCCAGCATGTGAGGGACCGAGCCGTGGAAGCGCGGAGTGGGCTGGGAATGAAAGGCCACCGCCGCGGCTTCGTCGACGCGGGTGATTTCGAGGTGCTCTAAGTCCGCGCCGGGCCGGCTGGCAAGCTTTTGCCACCAGTCCTCGGGCGGCAAATACAAATCCGTGGGCCGCACCAGGCTGCCGACGCCGCTCCGTTCGTGGGCTTCTTCCACCCGCGACCATAGGTGATCGAATTCCTGTTTTATGCTGACCGGTTCGTCGGCGACAACGGCTGCATTTGGCAGCAGATCAAAGAGGTCATTCTCGGCGCCGGCAACCGGAGCGTAGAACTCCCAGCCCGGAAATACGGTGACTCCGCCCGCGCGCACCGCCTGCTCGACGACTTCTTCCGCGCCGGTGATGCGTTTTCCCGACAGACGCGCGTGAATCGAGCCCAGAACTTCTTCGCTGACCGGCGTGTCGGTAAGCGGCAGGAGCAGTGCTTCCTCCACGGCGTTCGACGAACGTTGCGTGGCCGGATCGAACTTGCGAATGGATTCGGCTTCGTCGCCCAGGAACTCGATGCGCAGCGGACGGTCGGCTTCGGGCGGATAAACGTCCAGAATTCCGCCGCGTAAGGCATATTCTCCCGGCATTTCCACCACGTCAGAGGCCATGTATCCGACGGTGTTGAGATGGCCAATCAATGATTCGGTGTCGAAAGTTTCTCCACGACGCACCACACGCGCCAGGTCGCCGTAGTATTCGGCGGAACGAAGCCGAAGGGCAGTTGCAGCCACCGGAGAAACCACGATCGAAACTGCACCGGTGGCGATCTTCCATAGGGCAATCGCGCGCTCTTCCTGGATTTCCGGATGGGGAGACAAATTCTGGAAAGGCAGAACGTCACGTGTGGGGAGCGAGACAATTCTATCGGAATCGGCGCCGCCGACCAGTTCCGCAAAAGCCTGCAGTACCGGGACCAATTCTTCGGCAGCCCGATTGTCCGCGACTACAACAACGAGTGGACGCCCGAGGTTCCTCTGCAGCAGCACCAACATTAGGGCCTTGGCGCTGGGGATCAATCCGGAAACACGAATGCGCCCCGCGTTCTCTCTTAGGTGGGAGGCTACACGTGAAAAAGCGGGCAATTTTTCCGCGTCCGCGAAGAGATCGCGGACGAAGGGGAGAACCATGCGGTTTCTATTCTAGCAGGAAGAAGCTATCAGCTATCAGCCGCCAGCTTTCGGTTTATTTAGTCCCGTAGCAGCGGTCGGGTGAGACAGGTGGGGCCGCCCCCCCCGTTGATGCAGAGCTCCGAACCGGGAAAGGTTCGGACATCGAATCCCACACGCCGGAGTTTTTCGTTAGTTTTCCGATTCTCCTCGATCGCAAGCAGGCGCTTGCTGCCTAATGAAAGCACATTGCAGGCCATAGATTCCCGTTCGGAATATTCAATCTCGATGAAGCGATAGCCGCGCGCTTTCAGCAATTCAACGGTTTCCACCGCCAACCACGGCAAATCGACCAAAGCGGTTGTTTCATCGAGCAGGCTGATCAACGACATCAAGTGCAAGCAGGCGGACGGTCCGGCACCGTAAGGCAACGGCGCCGAGAAGACTTCCACGCCTTTTGGAGCCAGCAGTGTGCGCATTTGCGCAATGCCAGCAGTATTAGTTCGATACCCGTTGCCAATGAGGAGAGCCTTTGAATCGAGCCATACAATGTCGCCGGCTTCCGTGGTCCCCGGCAGGCTGGATTTCGCCCAGCAATGGGCATGCCCAGATTGCGGAAACAGATTCTCCGTGTTGCCGCGCTTCCGCGACCCGGTTCGGCTTTCCTGGATTCATAAGGATAATTCCATAATCCGTGGCGAACGATGGGTCGTGAGTGTAGACCGCATCAAGTGATAATTCGAGAGACGGCGGCAAGTCCACGAGTTCCACACCTGCTGCATCCAGTTCATGACATAGCGCTTCGTGCTGCGCTTGTGCGGTCTGGAAACTGGGGGCGTGGAGAAATCCAAGATCACTCCAGCGGACGCCACGCTCTGGCTGGTTCCAGCCGGCGGCGCGCGGCGAACATACCAAAACCCGCCGCAAATCTCCCACCATGGAGTGACCGTGGGAACGAGATTCGGTAATCGTTGGGGTCATCGCGTCCTCATGGCAATTTTTCGCAACCGTTCGCCTGGAGCGAAATCTATATACTCATCATGCCAAAAGCAATGTGGGAAAACGTGGTGCTGGCCGAGAGCGGCCAAACCATAGAGGTGGAAGGCAACCAGTACTTTCCACCGGACAGCCTCAAGCAGGAGTATTTTAAACCCAGTGCGACGCATACGGTTTGCCCGTGGAAGGGCACAGCCAGCTATTTTGATGTGGAAGTAAACGGGAATCTCAACCACGATGCCGCCTGGTCTTATCCCGAACCGAAACCAGCCGCCAGCCAGATCAAGGGATATGTAGCGTTTTGGCGGGGAGTGAAGGTGGAGAAATAGTCGCCAACAAAATCAAAAGGGGAGCGTATCCGCTCCCCATTGATCGTGGTCAATTGTTGGGAAGTTCATTTTGTGCTGTTGCTGGGCTCGGACTGGGATGAGTCCGGAGCAATCGCCAGCGCATATTTCTTTCCTCCAAAGCGAATTTCGGCCAAAGACCGGCTGCCGTCAGTGTTGGTTTTGACGATCGCCGAACTGTGGTTGGCGGATTGGTCCAGGTTAATGAGTTGGGCGGGCGTCGTGGCCACAACTTTCTTTCCTTGCAGCACACTCAGCTGAACGCTGTTTCCGGTTCCATCCCACTGCACAGAGTAATCGCCTGCTGCCAGTTGCTTGCCGTTCAGTGTGGTGGGGCTGGTCAATTGCAATGATCCCTTGTTCGCGGCAAAGGCACTTGCCGCCATCAACAAGGCCATCCCGAGAATTCCCGCTTTGAAAATCTTCCGTGTTTTCATGCGACTCCTAATTTTCTTTCCCGAAAACGTCGGGAACCGGCTGGGGCGGCCCTATCGTTAACCTCACCCGGAAAAACTTGCGTTTGTTCGCGGAAGGCCTACAATGCTGGCTCGGGGTTAAGACAAGCCAAAGCCGCAAGGCCGTAAGCATTGTCTGCGGGGATTGGGCTCACCCTGGCCGCCAAACCGTGAGTGAGAACAGTCCCTTTAACCCCTAAATGTTTCCGGTGACCGGAGGTTCCGCTCCGTTCCCGTGTGTCACGTCCTGATACGTTCCTGCCGTCTGAGAAGTTCCGTTTCTTCGGAAACCGCCCATCCCTACGTTGGACGAACTGTGGGCCCTGTGGTTAGCAGGGGGGCGCTTCCTGAAAGTCAGCTTCGACAAATCAAATCGACAAGATTTCTTTGTTCCACGCTGAAAGCAGGGACGCGTTCATGGCCTCAAGGGACGAGTTACCAGAAGATTACTTGAGGAAGACATTTGTTAAAATTTTGTAAGGAAAACCGGGTCAAGCCAGATTCAGCCACCGTGCTTCGACGGCGATCTCTTCTGCGATCTTTTCAACAAAACCACCACCTGCGCAACGGCTGCGTTGTCCGTGTTCATACCCTCGGGGGTTTTGGCCTTGAGACCAACGCAGTCCAGGGGGATCCGCAAGAGTCCGGCGACATGAGTGCGGATGGCAACTGCGTGCACGCCGATTTTCGGAGAAATCAAAACCAGTGTCGAATCTACATTCGCAATCGAGTACCCGGCGGCCTTGACCCGCTTTCGCGCTTCCGTCAGGAACACGGCTGAGTCCGCGCCCTTCCACTGCGGATCGGAGGGAGGGAAAAGCGAACCGATATCGGGAGCAGCCACGGCACCCAGCAGCGCGTCCGTTATGGCATGGAGAAGAACGTCTCCGTCGGAGTGGCCCCCGAGTCCCTTGGGATGGGACAGCGTGAGCCCGCCAATTTTCAGCGGAATGCCAGCTTGGAATTCATGAGAATCCCAACCGAAGCCGATGCGAGTTTCTGGTTTCAAGTTTCCTGTTTCCAGTTGTAATCGATTTCAGAATAGAAACTATTTTCTGAGACTATTTTTGGAGATAGAACTCCGCCAATTCCATGTCCGCGGGAGTTGTGATCTTTATGTTCCGTGGCGAACCCATTACCACTGCTACCTCATGTCCGGAACGCTCGACCAGCGAGGCTTCGTCGGTGCCCATGAAACCGTCACTCGCCGCGTCGTCGAACGCCTTCTTTAGTACATCATAGCGAAAGCCCTGCGGGGTCTGTGCCATCACCACCCGCTCTCTGGATATCGTGGCCGTGATCAATGCGCCGTCGGAGGTGCGCTCGACCTGCTTAATGGTATCGACGGCTGGCAGTCCGGCGATGGCCGCTCCATATTTCTGGGCCGCGCGGATCACGTCTTGAATAATTTCCTCGCTGACGAAGGGACGCACTGCGTCGTGCACTAGAACGATGTCATCGGCTGCACCGGAAACCGCAGCCAACGCGCGGGCCACGGAATCCTGGCGGTGTTCTCCACCTTCCACGAGTTGCACCTTTTTTTGCAGAATCTCTTTGCCTTCAGATTCAAGCAGCCTGCGAAATCCATCGATCTCATTCTTGCGCAACGCGATATACATCTCCGATACTTCGGGAGTAGCAGCAAACTTTCGTAAAGTATGAACCAGGATGGGAACGCCGCCCAATTCGGTGAATTGCTTGGAGAGCGCGGCTTTCTTACCTTTGGAGCGCGGGGTCGATGCCATACGCGTCCCCAGGCCGGCTGCGGGAATGATAACCATTACCTTCATCGCGGGGTGTAAGTATAAGGTGGTGCGGTACTCATTTCAAATTGGGGTCAGGACGGATAGTTGGATCAGATATGTTTTTTGCCTGCTCGGCGATTTAGACTGCTCATCAGTCAACCGAGAAACCGATTATGAAACTGTCCAAATACCGTGTCATCATTTTCGGCATCCTTTCACCGCTGGCAGCCCTTTTCTTATACGCGTTAGTGTATGCGACGCTGACCCGCTATAGCGCCGATCTTGAAAAGGATTGGCTGTCTCGTCTCGCCTGGTCCACACTCGCGATGACGGTGCCGTTTCTCATTACGCTGAGGCTCGCGATAAAGGATCACCGGCGGAAGGCACTTTTCTTGTCTGGGAAAATCGGCCTTGCCATCGCGGCGCTTTCGCTCGGCCTTGCCTGGAAGCCCGTGAGCGATGGCATTACGCGCTCGAAACAGTCTCGAAACCTGGCCATGCACGACGTCGCCGCTCCGCCTTTTGATACCGTGGACATTCTCGGAAAGCCCCAGCGCTTGGAAGATCACAAGGGCGAAGTCGTGCTCGTCAATATCTGGGCGACCTGGTGCGGGCCTTGCCGGCGCGAGATGCCCGAGCTCGACCGGTTATATCTGGAGCGGAAGAATCAGGGGCTCATCGTATTCGGGCTGTCGGACGAAAGCGTGGCTGTGCAAACGAAATTCCTGGAACAAGTCCCGGTGAGTTACCCGCTGCTTACTCTCCAGGCAGGCGTTCCTCATCTCTATCGGGACATTGCACGTTATCCGGCGATTTTTCTGATCGATCGCCAGGGGAGACTTCAGCCTGCACCCGGGCCGGACCAACCTTTCGAAAAGCTTGACGCTACCGTCGAAACCCTCCTAAACGGCCGCCCTTAACCGCGCGTCAACAACACCCGGGCCTTTGGTACCGTCTTGAACAGGCAACCGTACCCCCTGCTTTGCACACTAAGTACTGTCGGTTATTTATTGCACGGTGTTTTAAGGGAGGTCCAGTGAGAATACAAAAAGGCTCGTGGTTCGCATTGATTTCTTTTTGTGGTTTGATGAGTCTTGCCGCATCACTTAGCTTTGCCTTGGTGCTTGCGGGCGGGGCCATGGCGTTCGCTTCTCCCGGAGACGAGCAGCCGCAGAAAACTGATTCGGCTGCAGAGCAAACCTTTCTGGGAATGATCACTGACTCGCAATGCGGCGCGCGACACAGCCGATATTCGGACAAGCGACCGGCGGATTGCGCGCGGATGTGCGTGCGCAATGGCTCGAGTTATCTGCTGATCAACGGAGACCAGAAAAACATCCTGCAAGGAAGCCAACCAGCCCTCGATCACTTGGCAGGGCAAAGAGCCACCGTGAAAGGAACGCTCAACGGGGACACCATCAAAGTAAGCTCGGCCGTTGCTTTAGAACAGTAGCAAGCCGCCCACAAACTTTTCGCTACTCTGGCGGCCGGTCGATCATCAAGGGTTGAGGCTTCTTCACCTCCGGGGCGATGATTCCATTCACGGCCGTGACCGCAGGAATCGAAGGACGTGAATCGGTTCTCGGTCCGGTCCGCTCATCCCATTTTCCGAAGATCATTTTTCCCGCGGTGGTCTGCAATACTGAAGTCACCGAAATGTCGATGGTCTTGCCAATCATTTTCCGGGCATTGTCGACGACCACCATGGTGCCGTCATCAAGATAAGCCACTCCCTGGTTGTACTCTTTGCCTTCCTTCAAAATGAAAACCTTCATGATCTCGCCGGGCAGCACGATGGGCTTGAGCGAATTGGCCAACTCATTGATGTTGAGCACAGCCACGCCTTGCAGTTGCGCCACTTTGTTAAGATTGAAATCGTTGGTGATGATTTTGCCCTCGTAGACTTTGGCCAGCTCAATCAGTTTCAAATCCACTTCGCGGACGCTGGGGAAGTCGTCTTCCACGATTTGAATTTGTACCGACGCGATTTTCTGCAGGCGCTGAAGAACATCCAGACCGCGGCGGCCGCGATTGCGTTTGAGCGAATCGGCGGAATCGGCCACCAGTTGCAGCTCGCGCAATACAAACTGGGGGGTCACGATAGTGCCGTCCAGGAATCCGGTTTCGGCGATGTCCGCGATGCGTCCATCAATAATGACGCTGGTGTCGAGGATCTTGTAACTCTTCTTTAGTTGTTTCTCGCCGCCGAACACCCCGCCCAGCGCGGACAAGTTCAATAGGTCACCCTTATTGGCGCCGACAATCAATCCCACGTAGGCCATCAGCAGCATGACGATCAGCTGCATGAAACTTTGTGTGGGGCCAGGGGCGACGCTATTGCGGATGACCAGAGTAAACAGGTAGGCGCCAAAAATTCCCAGCACGCTGCCAATGGCGGCGCCGATCAGCCGCTTCAGGCTCATCAGGCGCAGGCGCCATTCGAAGATCACGATGGCGATCCCGAGCAGCGCTCCCACCCCGGCATCCAAAGTCGGTGGCAGGCCAAAGGGATGGAGGAGGTAACAAGTAATGGCGACAAAAAGAACAAAAATGAAACGGACCAGAGCTAAGTCCACGGTACTTCTCCCCACGGCCGCCCTGAAATGCTACGAAAAACGGCAGCCAGTGATCTGCTATTCGGAGCCTATGAAATTAAAATGAAACGGTGCTCCGTCCCTATCCAGGAACCCGGGCAGGGAAACCCTCTCAATATTCCCCGGAAGTATATACCTGCCGCGAGGTCCGGCAACTGACGTAAGTCACAGCGATGAGAGGAGGTTCTGGTATTCAAGGCATGCCGGGAAGGCTTGCTGGTAGACTTTTCGCATGAAAGCCATTGTGATCAGTCGTTTAGGCGGGCCGGAGGTTCTAGAAGTGCAAGCCGTCCCAGAACCCCTGCTGGGTGCGGGACAGGAACTGGTTCAGGTCGAAGCGGGCGGAATCAACTTCGCTGACATCATGACCGCTCAGGGTGGATATCCGGGATCTCCCAAGCCGCCACTGGTGGCGGGACGGGAATTCTGCGGCGTCCGCGAGAGCGACGGACAACGCGTGATGGGTTATGCGCAGTGGGCGGCGTTTGCCGAGCGCATTGCCGCCCGTCCGGAATTGTTGTGGCCGGTTCCGGAGAGCTGGAGTGCTGAAGAAGGCGCCGCTTTCCCGGTGAACTATTTCACTGCGTATTTCGCCTACTGGAAGGCGGGACTGCTGGAGACGTTTTCTTCGTCGAAACCGCCGCGCGTCCTGATTCATGCTGCGGCTGGAGGAGTGGGGACCGCCGCCGTGCAAATCGGCAAGCTACTCGGCGTGGAAATGTATGGAACGTCGTCGTCGGAAGAAAAGCTGGCTCGCGTGAAAGCACTCGGGTTGCAACACGGGATCAACTATAAGCAGTGCGACTATGAAGAAGCGATCAAAGATCTGACCCACGGCGAGGGCGTGGACGCCGTGTTTGAAATGCTGGGCGGAGAACATACAGCGAAGAGCGTGCGCTGCGTAGGAAACTTTGGACGGGTCATCGTGTATGGTGCAGCCACGGGACAGAGTGGCGCTATCGATCCGCGCATCCTCTATGCGAAAGGCGCGAGCGTCCACGGATTGTGGCTGACCTATTTGTCAGGGAATCGCGAATTGATGACTGAAGCATGGAAGCAGCTTTCCACATGGACCGCGCAAGGAAATCTGCGTCCCGTGATTGGGCTTGTACTCCCGATGGAAGGCGCGCAGGAGGCATATCGATTGTTGCTGGAGGGAAAGAATTACGGGAAGGTAGTGTTGAAGATTGGGTAGGATCGTTTCACCACGGAGACACAGAGTCACGGAGAAAACCAAAATCAGCAAAACAAGAAATTCCTGGAATTTGATTTTCTCTGTGACTCCGTGTCTCCGTGGTGAGCTGCCGTTTTCAGGTGGCTTCAAACTCGCCCACGAGTTTCTCGTGCGATGCCTTAGCCGCTTTCACCAACGCCTTGAATATGGACCGAGATACTTCGTCATCATCCGCCGAGCGCTCGGGATGCCATTGCACCGCCAATACAAAATGGTCAGGCGAGGCTCCTTCGATCGCTTCGATGATGCCGTCATCAGGGCACCGCGCCACGACACGTAATCCGTCTCCAATCACATCCGCGGATTGATGATGGCTGGAGTTGACCGGAAGGGCCTTCGAATCCGCCCCCATGGTTCCTGAGTTCACGATCTCCGCCAGTTTTGAACCGGTGTCGATCTCAACGGTGTGAGCTATTGGCACTTTCCTTCCCGCTTCGTGATTGATCTTTGATTGGATGTCCTGCACCAGCGTCCCTGAGCGATAGACGTTCAGAATCTGCAATCCGTAGCAGATGCCGAGGATGGGCTTGTGCATGTTGTAGGCGTCCTGCAGGAGCAGTTCATCGACGGTATCGCGTTTGGGATCAGCGGCGGCGGTGTGAGGATCGCGCGGCGCATCGTATTTTGCCGGGTCCACGTCGGCGGGGCTGCCGGGCAGCAGCACGGCATCGCAATGCTCAATCAGCTTCATGGTTTCGGCAGGCGATTGATCGAGCGGAATCCGTACCGGCTGGCCTCCGGCCATTTCGACCGCATGCTCGTATTGCGGCAGCGCCCGCTCGGCGTACTTCGGATCACTGGAATGCGGGACGGGGATAGCAATGCGCGGCGGCATGTCTAGATTGTAACGAATCACGTAGCGACAGCCGCCTCGGCTGTCCAAGCGAAGGTTAAAACTCGGCCTCGTAGGCTCGGCCGGACAGCCGAGGCGGCTGTCCCTACGTGAGCATCTGAGCTAGCTGGTTCTTTCGATGTCCGCCAGCACTTTTGCCTGGCGATAATGCTGGATCTCCATGCTGATGGTTGTGACCAGCACAATCACAGCGATTGCTGCGGCCGCAGGGGCTGCGATGTGACGATAAGCGATGGCCAAATTCGGATGCACGCCGCGCAGCCGCGCCCCTGCCAGGAGTCCCAGAATTCCCAGCAGCAAACTGATCGCAAATGATAGCGCCGTCAGCAGGAAAGTGACCAGCAGCACGCGCACCGGAATCAGATACCAGCGCGGTTTGCGGACCGAGACTTGAGCTTGGGGCATGCTCTCAGGCTACAACATTCATCGCCTCTCGCGTAGCCCGATGCATCGGGTGCGCTAGAATACAAGCTATGTCGCAAGCTGCGCCGCCCATCACGCGTCCCCCGGCTGAGGTGGTTCGCCAGACACCGGTTTCGCAAGCGCCCAATGGGGTTTGTTACGCCATTTCGGGGGAAGTCACGGTTCCGATTTCTGATCTGGAGCGGATGGTCGCCGCCGTTCCCGACTCCGCGGCGGCCGCGTTGCGCCGCAAAGCTTATTACTTTGTTCCTCTCACCGTGAACCAGGGCGACGAGACCGTGATTGCCGACCGCTATGACGTGGCGCTCAGCGACAACGCTGTCTGCCATCGCAATCTCGATCTCGGCGATTCGCAGTGCGTGTTTATTTCCACGCGCCTGATGGACGACAAGTTTTCCGTGGCTTTCGAGTTCTACATCAATGTGGGACATGCGGTGGTTGAGAAAGCCGGCGTCTCGCGGGATTTCGCGGACTTAGTGTGGAAGCAGGTGGAAGCCAATGTCCGCGGCGAAACTTCGCTGGATGCCTGGGAGTCCCGCAAACTGGCACGCGAGAGCGGACACGACAACGAGAAGCATAAGAACGAATATTTTGCCGCGACCTTCGCCGACGCAATTTCCATTTATTTGCTGTCTCTATTTATCGACGTGGATTATTACGATCTGCGCGAACGCGATTACCCGCTGCTCGCCCCGCCGCAAATGGCGGAGAGATTGAGGAAAGTGGCGGAGTTGTTCCCGGCGAATCCGGGATTTGAGTTTGCCGTGTACTACAAACGGCGAAGTTAGGATCCTTGGTCCTAATGTGCAACGTCAATTTCTTGCCCATATCATCTCTGGCTCTCTGCGTCCTCCGTGGTTAAAATCATCCCTCCATGCCTGTAACCGTCCGATCTTTCGCGAAGATTAATCTCGGCCTGCGCATTGGCGCACTGCGGCCGGATGGCTTCCACGAGTTGCGCACCGTGTATCAGACCATCGCGCTGCACGACATTGTCCGCGTCGAGGTAAAGCGCGGGCGCGGGTATCGAGATTCGCTGCGAGGATCCTCGCGTGCCGAAGGATCAGGCGAATACTTGCTATCGGATTGTTGAGCTTGCGATGGCGGTGCTCAAGGCTCGCGGACGGGTGGTCGTCGAGATCGAGAAGCGGTTGCCGGTGCAAGGTGGATTGGGCGGGGCTTCTGGGAATGCTGTGGCGACCTTGCTGGCCCTGGAACTGGCTCTAAAGAAAGAACTGTCTGGACCGGAGAAGCTGCGGATTGCCGCCGAAGTTGGGTCCGATCTGCCGTTGTTTTTGATTGGCGGGACGGTATTAGGAGTAGGCCACGGCGAGGAAGTTTATCCCTTGCCGGATCTGCCATCGGTGGCGTGCGTGGTGGCGTTGCCGGAGATGGGGGTTTCGACGCCTCAGGCCTTTGCGGATTGGGATTTGTTGAGCTCCCAGCAAAGGCTAGCCGAGCCTGGCTCGGCCCGGACGGGCAAGAGTGCCCGTCCCCACATGGCCAGTAGTGCTGCCAACAATCCTAAATTGACGGCATCCCCTCCCTCCGATAGAATGAATGAGCTTGACCGTGAGTTTTCTGCGTGGCTGAGCAGTGCATCCGGTGTCCCTGTGAGTAAAGGCAGGGGCCGGGCCGAGACCCCGCTTCTCGACCTTGTCCGTACCGGGATCGAAAACGACTTCGAACAGGTCGTATTTCCTAAATATCCCGAATTGCGCGAGGTTAAGAGTGTGCTTCAGCGAGCAGGGGCTTGTTATGCCTCGCTATCTGGTTCCGGCTCAGCCACTTACGGGCTGTTCGCGTCCCGGACGAAAGCCGAGCAGGCTGTGGCCTGTTTAGGCAAAGCCGGCATATCGGCAGTGGCCACGACCACGCTGACGCGGCAACAGTACTGGAAGAAGTTTCAGGTTTCGAGTTTCTAGTTTCGGGTGTATGGTGCGGGTTCAAGTTTGTTCTTGAAACTTGAAACCGGAAACTCGAAACTTAGAACTACTGGGCCGTCGACTAATGGTAGGTCAAGTGCCTTTGACGCACTTTGTCTAGGTTCGAATCCTAGCGGCCCAGCCAGAAATACAGCTATCAGCCGTCAGCTCTCAGCTTAATCGCGGAGCGAACGGTTTAAGCGGATGGCTGAAAGCTGACGGCTGAGGGCTACAACCATGGCAACTCTTGCACCAGCGACGGAAAAGGTAGCGGAAAAGAAGGCCCCCGCGGGTCCCGAAGACAAGTCCGAGCGCAAGCCGCAACGCGCGCGCATGGACGATAAGTTCAAAATTTTCTGTGGCACGGCGAACCAGAAGCTGGCCGACGATGTCTGCGAGTTTCTGGGGTTGGTCCGCAATCAGGCCCTGGTCACGCGCTTTAAGGACGGCGAGGCTTACGTCCAGATTCAGGAAAACGTTCGCGGCGCGGATGCGTTTGTGATTCAGCCCACGTCACGCCCAGTGGACGAGCATTTGATGGAGTTGCTGTTGATGATCGACGCGCTCAAGCGGGCGTCGGCGCGGCGCATCACGGCTGTGATTCCGTACTACGGCTATGGGCGGCAGGACCGCAAAGACAAGCCGCGGGCCCCGATTTCGGCCAAGCTGGTGGCGGATTTGCTGACTACGGCGGGGGCCAACCGGGCGTTGCTGATTGATCCGCACGCGCCGCAGATTCAGGGATTCTTCAATATCCCAGTGGACCCGCTATTCGCGTCGCCGGTGCTGGTGGATTATTTCAAGAAGCTGAATTTGCCGAACCTAACGGTGGTGTCGCCGGACGCGGGCGGCGTGGAACGGGCCCGGTTCTTCGCCAAGAAAATGGACTCGGCGCTGGCAATCATGGATAAGCGCCGCGTGGAAGCGAACGTCGCGGAAATCATGCACGTCATCGGCGATGTGCAAGGCCGCACTTGCCTGGTGATAGACGACTTGATTGATACCGCCGGCACGCTGGTAAAGACTGCCGCGGCTTTGATGGAGAACGGGGCAGCCGCGGTATATGCCTGCTGCTCGCATCCCGTGTTTTCCGGCCCGGCGGTGGAGAATATCGCAGCTTCCTGCATTAAAGAAGTGGTGGTCACCGATACCATCCCGCTTACCGAGGAAGCCAGCCGGGAGCCGAAAATTAGGGTGCGTTCCGTGGCCGGGTTGATTGGGCGGGCCATCCAGGCGATTCACGAGGAAGCTTCGATCAGTAAATTATTTGTATAGATTTTAGACACAGACAGGAATCAAATTATGGCAACCGCAACTGAAAGTACCGTACTCGAAGCGCAGCCAAGGGCTGCTGGGACCAAAAATGATGCGCGCCGCGTGCGCCGGGAAGGCAAAGTTCCCGCCGTTTTGTATGGAGCGGGCAAGGATGCGCTGTCTGTGGCTTTGGACCCGCGCCAGGTTGCACGCATTTTGCATTCGCAAACCGGCTACAACACCATTTTCGATCTGGCTCTGGACGGCGAACGCACAAAAGCCATGATCGTTGACTGGCAATATGAGCCCATCAAGGGTGCTCTGTTGCACATCGACCTCAAGCGTATTGCCATGGACAAGACCCTCAAGGTCGAAGTCCCCATCGTGCTCAAGGGCGAGCCTGCAGGCGTGAAGCAGCAGGGCGGCATTCTCGAGCAGTTGCTGCGTGAAGTCGAGATCGAGTGCTTGCCGGGTGACATTCCGGCGTCTATCGAGGTCGATGTCAGCGAACTGGTCTTCGGCAAGGTGCTGCGTGTCTCCGATCTGGCGCATGGGGACAAGCTGAAGTTCCTGACCGACGCCAACCATCCGGTGGCGCACGTCACCATCGTCAAGGAAGAAGTGGTCGTGGCTCCGGACGCGATTGCTGCCGAAGGCGCGACGCCGGCCGAGCCCGAAGTCATCAAGAAGGGCAAGCAGGATGCCGACGAAGAAGGCGCGGCAGCGGCCCCCGAGAAGGCCGAAAAGAGCGAGAAGAAAGAAAAGAAGTAGCAATGCTCGTGTGGTGACGGGCGCTCTCGCCCGTCACGCCGAGTTTACTCGGCGGGTTTGGTGGAGATTGAGAAAGCGTGAAGCTGATTGTCGGGTTGGGAAATCCGGGTATCGAATATCAGTTCACGCCGCACAATATAGGATTTCTCGCCATAGACTTGATTGCGGAACAATGCAAGGTCGAAGTAAGAAATCGGCAGTGTAGGGCGCTCACGGCGCGGGCAGTGATTGCATCGGAGCAGGTGCTGTTGGCCAAGCCCGAGACTTTCATGAACCTGAGTGGCCTGTCGGTGCGGGAATTAGTGAATGAGTACGAGGTCAGGCCGGAATTTGACCTGATTGTCATTCAGGATGAACTGGATTTTTCGCTGGGCACGGTGCGGATTCATACCCGGCGAAGCTCGGCAGGGCACAACGGCATCGAGTCCATCATCGGGGCGTTAGGGACAAAGGATTTTTTGCGGGTGCGGATCGGCGTGGCGCCGGAGCGCAAGATCGAAGACGGACAAAGTTATTTGCTGTCGCCGTTCCGCAAGGCGCAGATGAAAACAGTGGACGAAGCGCTGTCCACCGCCGTTGAAGCGGTAAATGGAATTTTGAAAGAAGGCCCCGCGGCGGCGATGAATCGCTTTAACCGCAAAGCCGAAGCTGAAGAAGATTGAGTTGCCGTCCCAAGCGACGGCCAGAATTTTGGAGAAACTAAATGAATCGTGCTTATGAACTGATGTTCATCGTCCGCCCTGACATGGTGGAAGAAGAACTGGACAAACTTATCTCCACTCTGGAGACAGCCGTAACCTCCACCGGTGGAATTGTGAAGAGTGTAGAAAAAATGGGCAAGCGCCGCCTTGCCTACATGGTTCGGCGTTTCCACGACGGGCTTTACATTCTTCTGACGGTCGAGGGCGGTGGCGGGCTCATTCACGAACTCGAACGCCGTCTGCGCGTCACAGAACCGGTGATCAAGTTCCTGACGGTTCGCATCGACGAGGAACAGAAGCGTCTCGACAAGATCAAGGCAATCAAGGACGCGCGCCGCAAGGCCCCACCCGCTCCGGCACCAACACCGGTCGAAGCGGCTGGAGAAGCGCCGGCGGTAACGGCATAAGAACCGTCGTTGGTCGTGCGTCATTGGTCGTTGGCAAAACCTCTGACCTGCGCAAGATCATCGACCTAAGGATTCAGGCCAACGACGAACGACCAATGGCCAACGACTGATTTTAAGGAGCATCATGGCTGATGAAACGAGAGACACCGCAGCACCTGCCGCCACGCATTCCGAGCGGCCAGCAGGAGATCGTCCTTCGGGCGGCGATCGTCCATCTTATGGAGACCGCGAACGCCGGCCTTCTCGTCCCGGTGGTCCGGGTGGGCCCGGCGGCGGACGCGAAGGCGGCGGCCGCAAATATTTCCGGCGCAAAAAGGTTTGCAAGTTTTGCGTCGAGAAGATTGAGTCCATCAATTACAAGGACGTGCGCTTGCTCGCAGGCTTCGTGGCCGAGAGCGGCAAGATTACGCCGCGCCGCCTGACCGGCGTCTGCACGCCGCATCAACGGCGTTTGTCACTGGCCATCAAGCAGGCCCGGAATATCGCCTTGCTGCCATTCGCTGGACGCGCATCGTAAAAACCGCTGTCAGATATCAGCCGTCAGCTCTCAGCGAAACGCGCGGAGCCAAGGTTTCAAGCTGATGGCTGAGAGCTGACAGCCGCACCACCGCTGCCGAAAAACTTTTCGAACTGGAGTCATCTCATGGAAGTCATTCTTAAGGAAGATGTAAACAAGCTGGGCTCGCGCGGCGATGTGGTGAAAGTCGCCGAGGGCTACGGCCGCAATTTCCTGCTGCCGCGGAAACTGGCCATCGAAGCGTCAAAGGGCAACAAGGCGGTCATTGAGCAGATGAAGGCCGCGTCCGTGCGCCGCTCCGCCAAGGAGAAGACTGGCGCCGAAGCGCTCGCCAAACAACTCGACGGCGTTTCCGTCTCGTTCCAGCGCCGTTCCGGAGAAACCGATCAACTCTTTGGTTCGGTCACGTCGGGCGACATTGCCGACGCGCTGGTCAAGAAGGGATTTGAGATCGATCGCCGCAAGATCACCATCCACGAACCGCTCAAGACTCTGGGCGAGTTCACGGTGCCGATCAAGCTGCACAAGGAAGTGACCGCGCACCTGAAGGTTGTGATTGAAAAGGAAGCGGTCGAGTAGTTCTCTGTAGTCTGTTTCTATCGCGAACGGCCTGAGATCCGGGTGCGCGCCGAAAAAGATTGTGGGACTTCTTTCTCGGAGACTACGGTTGGCCCGTCGTGATAAACGCCGTCGGCGTTTCCGTATTCCACCGCCAGCGGCAAGGGCGCGGCCGATTTCAGCCCCTGGTACTTGGTGCGAATGATCATCAACTTTTCGAGTTCCTGTCCCTGCAGCGGCTGCTGGCGTCCGAGCATGTGCGTGACCAGGGCGATCTCGGCAAAGTGCTCCACGGTTTCCATCTTCATATAGGCCTGATGCAAATCGGCGCCATAGCTCACCACGCCATGATTCGACATCAGAATGGCGTCGTACTGGGGCACCAAGGGTGCCAGTGCGTCTGCCAGCTCAGGCGTTCCCGGGGTCCCGTACTTGGCGAGTGGAATAGATCCTAGCCCGATCACCACTTCGCAGACCAGAGGTTTGTTCAGCGCGATGCCCGCGGCGGCAAACCCGGTGGCCGTCTTGGGATGGGCATGGACTACGCTCTGCACGTCCGGCCGCAATTTGTAAATTAGCAGGTGCATGCCGATCTCGCTGGACACTGCCCGCCGTCCCGACAATCGGTTGCCTTCGCTATCCACGATGACCATGTCCGATGGCCGCATCATGCCTTTGCACATGGAAGTCGGCGTGGCCAGAATGCGGTGCTCATCCAGACGGACCGAAATATTGCCGTCCATGGCAGCCACATATCCGCGATCGTGCAGCATCTTGCCGAACAGCACAATTTCACGCCGGGATTGTCGTTCACTGGGCATGCAGTTTAGGGAGCGGCTGGGGTTGGGGGGATCCCGAACCAGTCCGCGTATAGTATCGCAGCCTCCTTGCCGAAACAATCCATTTCGGCGTTTTATTCCAGGATTTCGGTTCCCTCGCCCCGTAAATCTATAATCATGTTCGTGCTGGTCTCCAGCTTTGATTTCCGGCTGCCCCAAGAACTCGTTGCGCAAGAGCCGCTTGCAGACCGGGCAGCGTCCCGGTTGCTGCATATGCAGCGCGCATCCGGAACCATGATCGACGGCTTATTTCGCGACCTTCCCGGACTGCTCAGGCCGGACGATCTGGTCATTTTCAATGACACCCGGGTCTTTCCTGCCAGGCTCTACGGTCGGAGGAACGGAGCCAATACCCAGAAGTTGAGTCCGACGAATCCGTCAGGCGCCGAATTTCTGACCGGCCAAATTGAGGTGCTATTGACCCGGCAAGTCTCCCCAGAGCCTAATGAATGGGACTGTCTGGTACGGCCGGGACGAAAAATCGGCGTGGGTGAACGGCTGTTCTTCGATAATGCGGACAAAGGCGCCTCTGCCGAACTCGAAGCCGAAGTGCTGTCCCGAGGCAGCTTCGGTGAGCGGCGTATTCGCTTCCGGCCCGTGGACGATTTCTTCGCCTCCCTCGATCGGCTCGGGCACATGCCGCTGCCGCCCTACATCGATCGTGAAGATCGTCCCGCGGATAGGCAGCGATACCAGACTGTCTACGCCCGCGATCCCGGTTCTGTTGCGGCGCCCACCGCTGGGCTGCACTTCACGTCTGAAATTCTTGACTGCATTCGGGCCCGTGGAATCGAAACCGCCAGCATCACTCTGCACGTCGGTCTCGGAACATTTCAGCCAGTGCGCGTGGAGGAGGTCGAGAAACATAAACTGCACCGCGAGTCCTACAACATTTCGGGCCCGTCTGCGGACGCCATCAATCGAGCCCTGGATGCGGGAAGGCGGGTGGTTGCGGTAGGGACGACCACGGTCCGAACTCTCGAGTATGCCGCCCGGCAGTCCGCAACCGGAAGACTGGTAGCCGGAAGCGGCGAAGCCGACATCTTTATCTATCCCGGCTACGAGTTTTGCGTGGTCGGAGCTCTGTTGACGAATTTTCACCTGCCGCAATCATCCTTGCTTATGCTGGTCTGCGCCTTCGGAGGCTTGGAACCGGTATTGGCGGCTTACCGGCACGCGGTCGAGCAACGCTATCGGTTCTACTCCTACGGCGATTGCATGTTTCTCGAGTAGCAGGACGGCATTCTCCTCGCGTCACAAGCGATATACTTAGGTGTGGGGTGAAACATGGGCACTGAAACGGCAGCGAAGCAGGTTCCCATCCAGGACTTTGTGGCGGATTTACGAAGAGTTCCCGAGTCAGCTTTCGGTCCCACCGAACATGTCCTCAGCTTCCTTCAGCGCACCCTTGTCGACCCCGAGACACTCACGCCCTACTTGAACTGGGACCGCCAGCACTACACCCGCAACCTCATTGACAAGACGCAGCTTTACGAACTGGTGGCAATTTGCTGGGAGGTCGGGCAGGCGAGTTCAGTTCACAACCATCGTGACCAGAACTGCTGGATGGCTGTCCCCATCGGCCGCTTGCAGGTCGAGAACTTCCACGTGGTTTCACAAAATCTCGATGAAGGCATTTCCCAGTTGAAGACCGCAGACACCGTGGAAATGAACCCCAGTCATCCCTGCGCGGTCGACCCTCGGGAGCCGGTGCATCGCGTGCTTAATCCGCGCGAGTTCGATCAACGGGCGGTTAGCTTGCATGTGTATTCTCGTCCGTTCGATACCTGCGTGGTGTACTCTCCGGAACGCGGCACCTGCGGCGAGATCAAACTGCACTACACCACCGAGTATGGAAAACCGGGCAGGTAACTGGCGAGCATTCAGGCCTCGCCATGTGAAACCGAAGTTCGTGGGGCGGAGGACAATGAAAATAGCCGGAGGGTTCCCGGGATTGCTGGTTGCCGGTCTGCTGCTAGGATTTGTTGGCTGCTCGAAAAGCCAACCCGCGCCGGAAGTGCAAGACCAGGGCGCTTCGGTCGATCACATTGTCGTCTCCAAGACTCAACCCGCCAATAACTTCCTGAACAAAACATTCCCCGTAAAGACCTACGAGGAGTTCTCCTTTCCGGTGCCCGCCCACATGGTGAAACCCGTGCTCCACGGGAGCTTCGTCTCATTCGCCAAGAACAAGAACGGCGACTTGCTCAGCAACCAAAGCGCCGACGTTGACCTCCTGTTATTGACCGACGAGGAGTTCGACGATTTCGCCCACAGCCGCCAGGGCACCGCAACTTACACCGTGGATCCTTCCCACAGCCAGAGGGTCACCTTCGCCGTCCCCGCCACCGTGGACCGGCCGCAGACTTATCATCTCGTTTTTCGCAACTCTCCCGGCGGCGCGCACAGCAAAGTGGTGAAGGCCGACTTCACCCTCAGCCTGGAATAGTGAATTATGCAGCTATTCTGGTCAATTCTTGTCCTATCAATTCTGGTCACGAACTCCACAAGTATCGTGATGAAACTCCAGGTCAATGAGAAACTCCCACCCGAAGAACGGTTTTCTTGGTGGAACCGGGATTTTTGGAAGGTCGCCCGGAAATATGGGGAGTTGTATCCCGATAGCTACTTGCCCTTGATTGACAAATGCAGCTTTTGCCTCTGCCTGGCTTTGCTGGCAACTTTGGTGATTAGTTCTCTGAAATCAAACTAATTGATTTCAAAGTTCGCATGAGTCCGTTCTCCAACCAATTCGGCTGATAAACTTGCTTGTTGCCTGCCCGAAAACAATCCTCGGTTGAGTCCGCCGCCGGCGTGACGCCCACAGCTCCACAAAAAGCCGCGCCCAAGGCCCCGGCTCGTCCTCGGAAAGACGCCGGCACCAAAGGCCAAATCTTCCTGATCGACGCCATGTCGTTCATCTTCCGCGCCTATCACGCCATGGCCCGCCAGCGCGGCATGTCCACCAAGACTGGTCTGCCGACGGCCGCGACTTACGTGTTCGTCAACATGCTGCGCAAACTGCGAGACGACTTTGCCCCCGAATATCTCGCCGCTGTTTTTGATGTGGCCGCTCCCACCTTCCGCGATCAGCAGGCGGAAGCCATCACCAGCGTGCGCCGCTTTGATCTAAAAACGCAGACCTTTCAGGAAGCCGAATATCACGGCTACAAGGCCAATCGCACCGAGATGCCCGCGGACTTGGTGCAGCAATTGCCGTATATTCGCCGCGCGCTTGAGGCCTATCGCATCCCCATCCTCGAGCTGGCCGGGTACGAGGCCGACGACGTGATCGGTACCCTGGCTACGCAAGCCGCCGCCGAATCCTACGGTGCGTACGTGGTCTCGAGCGACAAGGACATGCTGCAATTGGTCAACGACCACGTGCTGGTCCTGAACCCACCGAAAGACAACCTGATCTGCGACGCCGCGAAAGTGGAGGAAATCCTCGGCGTGCCGCCCAGCCGCGTGATCGACGTCATGGCCTTGCGTGGCGATAGCGTCGACAATATTCCCGGCGCTCCCGGAATCGGCGATAAGGGCTCCGTGGATCTGATCCAGCGTTTTGGCTCAGTGGAGGCGGCGCTTGATCGGGCCGCGGAAGTCGAGAAGAAAACCTACCGCGAATCTCTGCAAAACAACCGCGAGAACATCCTACTCAGCAAGCAACTGGTGACCATTGACTGCAACGTTCCCGTTACTCTCGATGTCGCCGCCATGAAAATGGGAACACCCGACGTTGAAGCTCTGCGCGCTCTCTTCGCCGAACTCGAATTCACTTCGCTGCTGAAAGAACTGTTGCCGGTCGTCGAAGTCACCGAGGCCCACTATTCGGAAGCAACCTCTGCCGCCGATGTGGAAGCATTGTTACAAGCCGTCCCCCAAGGCGGAGCACTCGCGGTCGCAGTCGAAGCGGAAATCACGGCTCCTCAGGAAACTGAAGAAGAGACAGACGAAGCCGAGCCTCAAGACGCCATGCTGGCTTTCACCGCCGAGCCCGCGCCGCCACCTCCCGCGCGGACCATCGCAATCTCCGCTACTCCCGGCGCCGCCGCCACCGTCTCCCTGGATTCCGCCGCCGCGTCCCGGCTCGACGCAGCCTTAGCTGATGCCAATCTCCCCAAAGCCCTCCACGACTACAAATCCGCAATCCATGCTCTCGCCCCGCAATCCACCACGCTGCGTAACGTGCAGCACGACTCCATGCTGTATTCGTATCTGCTCGACCCCACCGCAACGTCGCATCGCCTGCCCGACGTGGCTTTTCGCCGGTTGAATCTGAAGCTGAATGGCGGTTTGGCGGAAGCCGCAGACATCGCCGGGCGTCTCGCCACCATGCTCCGTCACGGCATTGAGCAGGATGGCCTGCTCAAGTTGTACGACGAGATCGACCTGCCTCTAGTCCCCGTGCTTGCCCGTATGGAACAGGCCGGCGTAAAAATCGACCGCCATACGCTCGGGGCCATGTCATCACGCCTTACCGGCGAAGTCGCCGCCAAAGCCAAACAGATTTACGACCTCACCGGATTCGAATTCAATATCAATTCCCCCAAGCAACTAGGCGACGCGCTTTTTAACAAGCTCAATCTTCCCATCCCCGTGAAATACGGCAAGGGCAAAAAAATTTCGACCGCCGTGGACGTGCTCGAAGGTCTGGCCGCCGTACACGAAGTCCCGCGAATGGTGCTCGACTATCGGCAGCTCTCCAAGCTCAAATCAACTTACGTCGATGCCTTGCCCGCGCTGCTGAGCCCATCCACCGGACGCCTGCACACCACTTTCGGCCAAACCGGCACCGCGACCGGCCGTCTTTCTTCGGCCAATCCCAATCTGCAAAATATTCCGATCCGCACCGAACTCGGTCGCGAAATCCGCGCGGCTTTCACCGCCGAGCCCGGCCACGTGCTGCTGGCCGCCGACTATTCGCAGATCGAACTGCGGTTGCTGGCGCACTTCTCCAAAGACCCGCTGCTGGTCGAAGCCTATCGTCGCGGTGATGACATCCACACTCTCACTGCCTCGCAGGTTTTCGGCGTGCCCCCGCTGATGGTCACCGCCGATCATCGCCGCCAGGCCAAAGTCGTGAACTTCGGCATCGTGTATGGATTGTCCGCCTTCGGACTTTCGCAGCAGTTGGGCATCGATCCCGGCGACGCTCAGCAGTTCATCGATGCATACTTCGAAAAATATAGCGGAGTGCGGAAGTTTCGCGATCAGACGCTTGAACAAGTGCGCCGCGATCAATCCGTGAAGACGCTGTTCGGCCGCGTTCGCCCCATCCCGGATATCAATAGCAAGAACTACAACCTGCGCGGCTTCGCCGAACGCACCGCCGTCAATACGCCGCTCCAGGGAACGGCCGCCGACCTCATCAAGATCGCCATGATCCGAATCGACGCCGCCCTGATGGAACGCGGCCTGAAGTCAAGAATGACTCTGCAGGTTCACGACGAATTGGTTTTCGAAGTCCCAGAATCCGAAATCGACACCATGCGGACACTGGTGCGCGAGCAGATGGAAAAAGTCCATCCGCTCACGGTGCCATTATTAGTAGAGATTGGCGTGGGTCCCAACTGGCGGGATCTGGAGTAGTGCTTTCGCAGCGGCGAAAATCTATTGCAGGTCGCTCTTGTCAGGGTTATAGAGGAAGGTAAACCGCAGCTCCAGATACTGGCCTCCGAACTCGGATGGCAAGGGCTGGAACGGATTCGAAGCCGTAATGCCGCCATACGCGGCGCGATCCAGCGACACATCTCCCGAGGTAGGATCGACGTAGTGCAGCCCGGCCACTCGTCCGTCCTTCAGGATGGCAAACTCGATCGTGACCTTTCCCTTCTTGGCCCATACCGACTCAGGAATCAGGGTGTACCAGTTCGTTTTCACATCGTGCAGCACGTGCTGCAAGTAGGGTCCGAAATCCACGCCCATGGTGTCGCTGAGAACATCGAGGGGCCCCATGGCCGCGGTTGCCTTACGTCCCGGAGCGAAGCCAAAATTACCGTTGTCACCGCTGTCCGCTCCGTATCCTCCCCGGCTCGCGGCTACGGCGCGGGCCGCCTGATTAATCGCAGAGCCCGCCGATAAGGGGGCGGTATTAAAAGTCTTGGGCGTTTCCACCGGGGGTGCTTGCAGTTTCGCGGTCTCCTGGATCTGCGGTTTCGGTGGTGGCGGAGTCTGCTGCGGTTGTGGCGCCGGCTGAATCTGCTGTTGCGGAGCGGGCGCCGGCTGCTGGGCCGGCGGAGCGATTGGCCCGGGGCGTCCCTGGCGGCCGGCGTCCAGGATCTTCTTGAGTTGGTCGTGATTCACTTGCGGCGCGCGCGAGGTCGCCACCCGATCTTTGTCAGAAATAATTTTCGTGTCTGGCCGCTTGGTGAGCTTTTGCTCGTCCGACGGAAGCTCCAGATAGGTAAGGTTCTTGTCCTTGTCGTTGGGATTCATGACCATGATCGCGCGGTGTGGCAACCAGCCCCCAATCCGTTGGGAATTCACGATCACAAGCACAAATATCAGATGGGCCACAACCGAAATCCAGAAGGCTTCCCGCTTGTGCGAACGGGTAACTTCATCCTGGAGTTGAACTAAAAGCGCGGGAGCGCCATATCTGCCGGTGTAGGCCAGCTCCCAGTGCTGTGCGTCGTATAGGTCCCCGGCCAGCTGCCGAGTAGGCGGCGCTTCGGGCGCGGGATTGGCGGGCGGGATTTGGGTGGTTGACATTAAACCGGCGGTTCCTGATTAGACACGACCAACCGGCCTTTAGTTGCTGAAACGCTTAACTTTACCTGCGGTTGAACCAAAGGCGAAAGCGCGGTTGCGCAAGCGGTTGGCAGTTATGTCCAACCATTCATTGTCGCATCTTTCGAGAAAATCTGCGAAGACCTGATGGTGCAAGCACTTACGAGGCGCACCTCGGTCGTCAAGGCATCAAGGTTACATCGAATCGAGGGGACTGAATGTCAAGAAGTGTAAACCCTCCACACGGGTTGTCATCCTGAGCGCAGTGGGCGCTTCGCAGAGCGAAGCACCCACGGAGTCGAAGGATCCCTACTCCCTCAAATGCGGTAGGAGATTCGCCCCGACTACAGACCTCCCCCCGAGCCGATCCAGTTTCGCATCCTTCCCGTGTTGCGCGATCGCCGCCACGATGTTAAGCGCGAGTTCTAAAGCGCGACGGCCATCGTCCAGTGAAACGATCGGACGAGAGCGCTCGCGCACCGCCGTCAGGAAAGCCTTCAGTTCCGCGTGCAGAGGTTCGGTCGCCACCGTGGGAGGTTTCGTAATGCCAATCTGCGGATTGACCGAAGGCACTCCCGAACTCGCCCCATCCCCACCCACGCTGAAAACCGTCACATCCTGCCTTCCGTAATCGAGCGACACATACTGCCTCGGCTGAAAAAAACGCAGCTTGCGCACCCGCTCGGTCGATACCCGGCTGGCCGTGAAATTAGCCACGCATCCTGATGCAAATTGCAGACGCACGTTGGCGATGTCCACCTTGGCGGAAAGAATGGGCAGGCCGACAGCGCGGATTTCAGTGATCGGAGAATTCACAAACGAGAGCACGATATCGAGATCATGAATCATCAAGTCGAGAACAACGTCCACGTCCAGCGAGCGTGGCGTGAACACGCTCAAACGATGGACTTCAAAAAACATCGGCTTGGTGATCAGCGGAAGCGTAGCCTGCACCGCAGAATTGAATCGCTCGAGATGCCCAACCTGGCCAATGCGACCGAGGCTCTTGGCCAACCCAATCAGTTCGTCAGCCTCTGCCAGCGAAGCCGCCAGCGGCTTCTCGATCAGGACATCGACCCCAGCCTCCATCAACGCCCGCGCAACCTGGAGGTGATGGACAGTGGGCACCGCCACCGATGCCGCCTGAACTTCACTATGCGTACTGAGCAGTTGCTCAATGGAGCCAAACCCGCGGCATCCAAATTCCTGGGCCACAGCGTCGGCCTTAGCGACGTCGGCGTCAACCACGCCGACCAATCGCACAGCCTCACCCTGCTGGGCCAGTTGTTGATAAATGCGAGCATGATTGCGCCCGAATGCACCTACACCAATGACGGCAACGTTAATGAAGTTATCGGAGGACAGTTTTTATCCTTGAGCACGTTTCAACAATACAATCTGCCCCGCATGATACAGCGCGTGTTGCACCGTCCCATGCAGCAGGAAATAGAAATCGTAATCTTTCCCGGGAACCTGCTCCGTCAGTCGTGAATCCGGCATGTTCGAAATGGCTTGCAGTAGCTCCTGATGTTGGCGCTGCAGATTGGCAAGAGTCGCTCGCCAGGCAGCTTCGCTCGGATCTTTAATCTTGGGAAAATTCTCGTCATCACTCGGACTTGCCGCTTTCCCTGCAATGCGGCGCAAAATCACGCTATCCCAGGCAGTGATGTGCAACGTGAGTTCCCAAATAGTATGGGCCTTGGAAATCGGCCGCGCCTCCGCCCTCGTCGCATCCACACCAGCAAGAATTTCCATCAAAGCCGGCCCATGCCAGGCATCGCCGGCAAAAGCACGCTTCAATTGGTCAGCAATACGAGCAGTCTCAGACATAGACTATTTTGGGCGAGCAAACAGATTGTACCCAAATCAGCCCGTGTGGGTTGGACACTCCTGTCCGACCCTGCCGGGGATCATCACACTCCCAACGTTCATCCATCACAGACATCAACGAGGAACTGGGCTAGAAAATCAAAGTCAAAGGCGTCGGACAGAGCCTGCCCTGAGCGAAGCCGAAGGGAGTGTCCGACCCACACAAGCATGTCACAGCGAATCCCTCTGAAGCGAATGTACGACTACCGGCGCATGTTGCCGCATTATCAGAAAGCCGGACGCGCTCTCTTCGTCACGTTTTGCAAGTTAATCCCAACCCCATTTGCAGCTGACGCCAGAACCGCAATCCTTCAGCACTGCCTATATGACAATGGCAAGCGATACCAACTCCACGCCACCGTTGTCATGCCGGAGCACGTTCATCTCTTGCTGACTCCTCTTGAGGATGAAGAGGGCTGGCCTAACGGCTTGCCGGCCATCCTGAAGGCAATCAAAGGAACCTCAGCGCGAAGTATCAACAAACTGCTTGGCTCCGACGGCCCAGTCTGGCAGGAAGAATCCTTTGACCATGTTCTTCGTTCACAAGAGAGCCTGGAAGAAAAACTGGAGTACATCCGTCAGAACCCAGTGAGAAGAGGTTTGGCTAATAAACCCGAAGACTACCGCTGGCTCTGGGTCAAGCAAGGCCCCAAATAAGCCCACGTGGGTCTGCTCATGTGGGTCGGACACTCCTGTCCGACGCTTTTGACTTTGTTTTTGCTCTTGCTCTATTTGGCAGAAATACCCATCTGCACATCGCTCCATGCAGGGTCGGACAAGAGTGTCCGACCCACACAGGCAGTGCTAGTCCGCAACGATAGTGATGCCACCAGCATCCGCAGCCACGATCACCGCGTCCCCATCCAGCAGCAAGCATTTGCCGGCATCCAGCGCGAGACAGGTTGCTCCAGCCGAACGCATCCCTTCGATCGTCTTCACTCCAATGACCGGCACATCAAAACGCATGTCCTGATTGGGCTTGGCAATCTTTACCACCGTCAAAGCCCGGCTCAACGTCGAAGGCCCAGATTCCAGCGAAGCCATGATCTGTCCAGCACGCTCGATGGCAACATCGGTGCCCTTCCATGGCTTCGACCGCCACGCACGCGGCTTCGGCAATGACAACAGTTTGCCCAATATCGTATTTAGCCAGATGCCGGGCAACGCTGCGGCCATATTCAATGTTCTTTTTTTCCTGCTCCGATGGCGCGCGCTTGGTCAGCACACCAGACTTTGCCAGCAGTGGTTCAAGCAATGACGTGGAATTTTCCAGAATAATGCCTTCATCGGCGAGAACTTTAGCGACAGCCCCAAGCAGCGAGTCGGTGTTTCGCGTCCCGAGCGATAACAACAATTTCGCCAGTCGCCAATCGGGACGAATGCTGGAGAAGATTTGCTTGTGCTTGACCTGCCCCGCCATGACGGCGCGAGTCACGCCTTCCCCTTTGAACGTGTCGATCAGCTTCGAGAGTTCCCCCAGGGAAAGCCAATGCACGGCAGTGGCCCCACGGGTCTCGATCTCAGATGACGCTTCTTCCTTGATCGCAGCCACCACAACTTCGTAGCCTTGCGTACGGGCAGCATCCAGCACAAGGAGAGGAAAACTCCCGTTGCCAGCGATGAGACCGAGTTTGGGGTTAAGGGCCATGGAGAGTGTTAGGCGGGGTGGCGCATCACTTGGAACCACCACGAATGAGGGTGCCCCATCCTTGCGTTGTTTGCAAGGGTGGGAGCCTCGGACCTCGATCGTTTGACCTGAAATCTGAAAACCTACGCCTGCGGCCTATTCTTTCGCTCAGTATGCGAAAAGGTGGGCACCGATTACAGGCAGCCATCAAGTCTGTGATAAAGACTCACGTCTTTTAATCTGTCGGAAGCCTCCGCTTGGGGAGGTGCATTCTTCTCGGAGCCGAGAAACTGGAATGCGACATAGACGTTATTCTCGCTGCAAAACCAAGGAATATCTTCTTTTCCAATTTTTACAAGATCGTCGTAGGCGTTGTCGTACACACCTCTCGTGAATTCTTTCACGCTTATACAGCACGTCTGGCTGAATTGGACGTTTTTCAAAGAGAAATAACCCTCTACCTCGTTGCGGGTCATCCCGGTCTTTAGTACCTCTGAGTATGACCGCAACGCTTTTTGATATTCGACTTCTCGTCTTCGCTGTGCTTGTTTCTGAAAAGAGTACCGAACACCGAACACAATGATCACAGCGGCTACGAACAGTACTAAATAAAGGTGCCAAGGCCTCACTTAATCACTCCCCGCTCACTCGCCTCAATAAACCGGATCAGCATCTCCACATCTTCCCCGCGATCAGGCTCGGCTTTCAGCTTTTCCAAAGCTTGCGAAGTATTGAGCTTGGACGCCAGCAGGAGTTTGTACGCATGATGAATCTTGCCGATACGTTCTTTGCTGAAGCCGCGGCGTTCCAGCCCAACCGAGTTCATGCCATAAGCATGAGTATCGCGGGCGGCGACAGTTTTCGAAAACGGCAAAACATCTTTGGTGATGGTGGTCCCGCCGCCGACAAACGCATGCGCGCCAATCCGAACAAAGTGATGCACTGGACAAAGCGCGCCCACCTGCGCCCACTCCTCGACAATCACGTGTCCGCCCAAAGTCGCAGCGTTGGCCAGGATGACGTGGTCGCCGATCACGCAATCATGAGCGACGTGTGTGTACGCCATGATTAGCGTATGACTGCCGACGCGGGTCACTCCGCCGCCTTTGACTGTTCCACGATTGATGGTGACAAATTCGCGGATGGTGTTGTCGTCGCCGATCTCGAGACGCGTGGGTTCGCCTTTGTAGCTCAGGTCTTGCGGGGCGAGTCCGATGGAGCAGAACGGAAAGAAGCGGTTGCGGGCGCCAATTTTAGTGGGTCCTTCGATGGCGACATGCGAGATGAGTTCGCAGCCCTCGCCAATTTCCACGTCCGGCCCAATCACGCAATAGGGCCCGATCTGACACGAAGGATGCACCTTAGCGCGCGGATCAATGATGGCGGTGGCGTGGACGCTCATTGCATCACTAAGCGGTCATTTCCCGGCAGTGCCCTCGGCCGCGTCGCTGGAGGCCGCCCGCCCGAGCGAACGATTGACCAGTTGGCAGGTCACGATGGCCTCGGCGACAAGCTTCTCATCAACGTACGCTTTCCCTTCCATGCGCGCCGCGATGCTTCGTGAAGAGGCCCGCCAGGCCTTCACTTCGACCTCGATCCTCAGTTGGTCCCCGGGAACCACCGGCCTCCGAAAACGGGCCCGCTCGATTCCTGTGAATACCATCAGCTTGTCGTTGCGGTCCTCCACCTCGGTAAGCAGCAACGCGCCGCCGGCCTGGGCGATGGCCTCCACGACCAGTACGCCCGGCATAATGGGCACGCCGGGAAAGTGTCCCGCGAAAAAAGGTTCGTTGATGGTGACATTTTTAATCGCGACAATCCGCTCTCGGCGCTTAAGGTCAAGTACGCGGTCGATCAAAAGAAAAGGAAAACGATGCGGCAGAATGCGCTGAATGTCGTTCACATCCAGCGTGGTCTTGGTTGCCTGCGGAGCTTCCGTCGTCGGGTGAGCGGTATCGGTCATTCGAGTCTCTTGAGTGCGAAGATTATACTTTACTTGATCGAACGCCGATCATGGCAGGCGATCGCACTTTTCGAGTAACGGGAATCATACAGAACAATTTCATGAAGAAGACGACTCTGCGGAAAAAGCACTCCCCTCAAGCCACCGGGCTCGTACGCGATAGCGTCTTGGAATACTTAAAAGCCCACAACGACCAGATCGTTCAAACCATCCAGCAACTGGTAGAGATCGAATCTCCCAGTGACATCAAGCAGGCAGTCGATCGTCTGGGGGCGGTTCTCGCGGGAAGGTTCGACGATCTCGGAGGTCACACCAGGTTCCACCCGGCGGAGAAATTCGGCAACCATCTACAAGTCGATTTCCCCGGTGAGCGTCGCGGCAAACCGGTTCTACTGCTCGGGCACCTGGACACCGTTTATCCCATCGGCACGCTTGCCACCATGCCTTGCCGCATCGCCGACGGCCGGGTCTGGGGCCCGGGCACGCTCGACATGAAGTCAGGCATTGCCCTGGCGCTGCACGCGATTCAAGCTCTGCAGGCCCGGCAGGGCAAGGTGCTGCCTCGGCCCGTAACCGTGCTGCTGGTCTCGGACGAAGAAGTGGGCAGCGATTCTTCCCGCGAGATCACCGAAAATCTGGCGAAGAAATCTTCGGCCGTATTGGTCCTCGAGCCAGCCTACGGACTGGAAGGCGCAGTCAAAACCGCCCGCAAGGGTATCGGCGAATACAAAATCACTGTCGAGGGGAAAGCCGCTCATTCGGGATTAGATTTCGAAAAGGGCGAGAGCGCAGTGCTCGAGCTGGCCAAGCAGATCATCGAGATTTCCCGGCTGACGGATTTGAAACGTGGGCTCACCTTAAATGTGGGCGCGATCGTCGGAGGTACACGAGTGAATGTGATTCCCGCGGAGGCATCGGCGTGGATTGACGTCCGCATCGCGCGCATCAAAGATGCCGCCGGAATCGACCGCAAACTGCATTCGCTCAAGCCCTTCAATCGCAAATGCAAGATAGAGATCACGGGCGGCCTCAATCGTCCACCCATGGAGCGCACCGCTGGAATCGCGGCACTCTACGAAAAAGCATCCCAGATCGCCAAAGATCTCGGCTGGACCCTCGAAGAAGCCGCCGTCGGCGGCGGCTCGGACGGCAACTTCACCGCCGCGCTCGGAATCCCAACTCTGGATGGTCTCGGCGGAGTCGGCGAAGGTGCCCACGCCACCCACGAGTCCGTCCTCATTTCAGAATTGCCGCGCCGGGCCGCTCTGTTGGCGGGTCTGATCGAATCAGCCTAACCGTTTGTCATCCTGAGCGGAGTCGAAGGACCCCTACCCCCCATACGCCCTAGACCGCCCCCTTGGTTCTTTGACTCCCCTCGCACTAAAGCCTAGAATTCTCGCAGATATCTCAGGGAGGAATTCATGGAAGGTTTGCTTTCGCCTTGGCACATTCTGGTGATCGTGGCCATTGCGCTTCTGGTTTTCGGCCCGCGCAAGTTCGCCGATCTGGGCAAGGGACTCGGAGAAGGCATCCGGAATTTCAAGGCCTCAGTAAAAGATCCCGACAAAGACCCCGCCAAGGAACCCACGCAGGAGAAGAAGTCGTAGCCCTAAACTTGCCGCAAGAAAAGCCCTAGATCGCCCGGTTTTCCCGCAATATTCCATAAACCAGCGCAACCGGTAGTCCCACCACGTTGAAGTAGTCCCCCTCGATGCGGGAAATCCAACGTGAAGCCCTGCCCTGGATCGCGTATGCCCCCGCTTTGTCCATCGGCTCGCCAGTCGCGACATAAGAATAAATATCTTCGTCGCTGAGCGCGGCCATGGTGACCAACGTGGTCTCGCTGCGCACGTCTTCGAAGCGCGTCGCCGGTGGCGACGTGCCCATCAAACAAACGCCGGTGATCACCTGATGAGAGCGTCCGGAGAGTAGTCGCAGCATGCGGGCGGCATCATGGTCGTCTTGCGGCTTGCCCAAAATTTCCTCGTCGACAACCACAATCGTATCGGCGCCCAGAACCACATCATCCGGCCGCTGTTGAAATACCACTTGAGCTTTTTCCTGCGCCAGACGTTCCGCAAGGGAACGCGGCGCCTCACCAGCGCGCGGCGTTTCCAGAATATCCGCTGCCTGAACCACAAATGAAATACCGGCGTTGCGCAGCAGCTCCTGACGGCGCGGTGAAGCCGAAGCCAGCACGATCATCGGCTGCCAACCATCCCCCGTACCGACTCAATCAGCTTTGCCGAATCGTAACCAATCCCATCTTTAAAAACGATCTCCACATTTTCAATATCCTCGATCTTGTGCGAAGGATCGCCTTTAATGACCACCAAATCCGCCTGCTTACCCACCGCGACCGTGCCGATTCGATCGGCATCGCCAAGAAACACGGCTCCGTTTTCAGTCGCGATGCGGATCGCTTCCAGCGGCGTGAATCCCGCTTCCACCAGCAATTCCACTTCGCGCTGATCACCAAAGCCTGCGATCACGCCGCCCATCCCGGTGGGATCAAGACCCGCAAGCAGAACGCCGCCCGCCTGCACAAATGCCCGCTCAAATTCCATCTCTTTTTTGAAAGCGGCGGGCCACGGCGAGACCTCGCTGCCATATCGCTTAAGCAACCTGCCGGAATCGTCGGCCTGGAGTCGTTTCTCCAGCACGGCGCTACGAGCCTCCAGCGATAGCGCATCCAGCACGCGCTTCTGCATCGTCGGCCTTCCCGTGAAACTTCCCATCTCAAACACCGGAAGGGTGGAGGTGACCGCGACGTGGTGCTGAACGAGTTCGAGAATCATCTCGTGCAGTGGGCCGGAATTCACATCGAGCTTGGCGACCAATCCAGGATTCTCCGGCTCCTCCGGGCATTCGCCTGGCTTCTTCGCGGGAAGGAATTCGGTATCCACCAGCAGGCCGTGCTCAAGGTCGTCGATTCCCAATGCCGCAGCCTCGCGAAACCCTATTGAGCAGAGATGCCCCGTAACCTTGACCCCGCGCTTGTGCGCCGCCGTGATCGCAGCCGAAAGCTCCGCCGGCGTGATGAACATATAAGCTTTGAAATTGTCCGCGCCCTCGTCGATCCAGTAATTGACGGTTTTAGTCGCGTCCTCCGGCCCCGTGAGCTGGTGCATCTGTAACGCCCACGAGCCCGCGCCTTCCAGATACGGCCCGGTAACATGCATCTTCGGCCCCGGAATTTCACCTTTATCGATCTCCTTCTTAAGTTCGAGATCGGTATACGGCTCAAGCGAGCCGGTGGTACGAATCGTGGTCACGCCACCCGCCAGGTACAACCGCGGAAAACTGAAGCCCATCTCCCCGTAAATTCCATTGCCCATGGGATAAAACATGTGATCGTGCATGCCGACCAGCCCGGGGATCACGCTGTAACCCTTCATATCCAGGATCTGCGCGTCTTTGGGAATGTTTGCCGACGACGAGTCCGCCACTGACACGATCTTTCCGCTGGAAATCACCACAGTCTGGTCTTCGCGGGCAGGCGCGCCGGTGCCATCAATCACACGGATGTGAGTCAGGGCCACGACTGGGGAGTCCACCTTGACGAACGCCCGCACCTGCGGCGAAATCGTCTGAGCCCAGACCAGGCTAGTAAGAATTAAGCAGCAGAGAACCGCAAACGCGAACTTGCGCATGTGAAGGGACCTCGATCCCGAACCATCCAGCGATGAAATTGTAGCGGAGGTCAGGGCGCGGAGCGAATGCCGGGCAAATCGAGTAAACAGAGCGCCTGAATTTCCGGTGTAATATCGCCAGTGTGAAACGTCCACGGCGCTCGCTGCTTTTCACTCTGGCGATTCTGCTGACAGCGATCTCCTGCACGCGTGCCCAGCATTACGTTGAACTCGAGGTCACCATCCCGTGGGACTCGGCAGGATCGGGCCTGGCTGCGCTGCTCGTCTACGCCGACTTGCCGGGGAAGCACCCGCTCATCGTCATTACTCACGGCTCCTCCCGCAAGCCCGAGGAGCACGCCGAGGTCACACCCTGGCAGGAGCTTCCGCAGGCGATCTGGTTTGCCCGCCGGGGATGGGTCGCCCTCGTGGTTGTCCGTCGCGGCTACGGTGCTTCGGGCGGCGAGCCTGACGGGCGTCACGGTGGCCTCTGCCCGCACACCGACTATGAGCAAGCTGGAGAATATGCCGCTGAAGACCTGCGCATCGCCATCGACTACGCCCGCTCCCTGCCTCAAGTGGACGCTTCGCATATTGTCGCCATGGGTGTTTCCACCGGTGGCTTCGCCACTGTCGCCCTTACCGCCAAGGCGCCTCCCGGCCTGGTCGCCGCCATCAACTTTGCCGGAGGACGAGGTTCCCAGTCCGACCACGTGGTGTGCAATCAAGACGATCTGGTCCATGCTTACGGCAACTTCGGAAAGCATTCGCGGACGCCCATGCTTTGGGTTTACGCCCAGAACGACAAGTTTTTCTGGCCCGCACTGGCGCTGGACTTCGATACTGCCTTCCGTTCCCAGGGAGGTCAGGACCATTTCGTCCTTGCTCCGCCCATCGCTGACGATGGCCACTCGCTCTTCCGTCATGTCGAAGCTTGGTCCGACACCGTAGACGATTTTCTCCAGGCTCAGAAACTGACTCCGCTCCCGGAACCGCTGCCCGAACTCAAGCCGCCTGACATTTCTCCCCCCGCAGGCTTGGGCGAACCAGGACGGCAGTCCTTCCGCAGCTATTTGCTCTCAGGCCCGCACAAGGCCTTCGCCACCTCTCCACATTCCTACGGATTCTCCACCGCTCAAATGACCGCCGCCGATGCTCGCAGGAAAGCTCTGGAGTACTGCCGGCCCGGCGCACGGGAAGACGAACAGTGCGTGGTAGTCTCGGTCGATAACGCTGAGGTGCATCAGTAAGGAAGGGACGGCCAAGCTTAGCCAGCCCGTCAGCGCTGGGAAGAATCGAAGAGTAGCCGAAGTCCGGATGGACGCCCGAGTCTCGCAACGTGGATGGAAACTCTTGTCATCGTGAACGCCTGACGGAGTCGAAGGACCCCAATACCTCTTCACACTCTGCGCACATGATCTCGTCGACAGAAACTCACCCCAAAAGGATTCGCTCTCAATTTGGCATTGGGTGGCGCAGCGCTTAAGCGCTGCGATGCGGTTTGTGTTCAATCACGCGCTGATTCAGCCGGACACCTCAGGCAGTGGGGCTCAGAGTTTCTTGTACCGAGATAAGTCCTTGAAGAATCCCATTTGTCGCGTGGAGTAGATACTCGGTTTCCCATCTTTCAGTGTGTTTGCGGCGACTACCAGTTCCAACGACCGCTTGTCCATTCCGACGATCCTGGTTGGTCTACACTATTTCTGCTCCCAAAATGACTTAGCAGGATAGCTGTAGTAAACGCTTGTCACGGCCCCCGATCACGTCCTCACCCGCCTGTTAGAATCAATACATTGACCGCCCCCGCTATGGACGCCGCTTTTCTCCGCAATTTTGCCATCATTGCGCACATTGACCACGGGAAATCCACGCTCGCTGACCGCCTGCTGGAGATGACCGGTTCCGTGACTGCCCGCGAAATGCAGGCCCAGGTACTCGACACCATGGACCTCGAACGCGAGCGTGGTATCACCATCAAGTCGCACGCCGTCCGCATGATGTACACCGCGACGGATGGCCAAACCTACCAGCTCAACCTGATCGACACTCCGGGTCACGTCGATTTTTCCTACGAAGTTTCCCGCTCGCTGGCTTCCTGTGAAGGTGCACTGCTGGTAGTCGATGCTTCGCAGGGAGTCGAAGCACAAACCCTGGCGAATGCTTATCTCGCCATCAACAATGGTCTGGAAATCATTCCCGTCATCAACAAGATCGATCTGCCCAGCGCCGACATTCCCCGCACCAAGGAAATGATCGAAAGCGCCGTCGGACTCGATGCCTCTGACGCGGTCCTCATCAGTGCCAAGACCGGACAGGGCATACACGACGTACTCGAAGCCATCGTGAAGCGCGTCCCGCCGCCCAAAGGAGATCCCAACAACAAGCTACAAGCATTGATCTTCGACTCCTGGTTTGATCCCTACCGCGGCGTGATCGTCCTTACCCGAGTTTTCGAAGGCACTCTGCGCAAAGGACAGAAGATCCGCCTGATGTGGAACGGCCGCGTGCTCGATGTGGAAACGCTGGGTGTGTTGACCCCAAAGCCGGTCGAGATCGACGAACTCCGCGCCGGTGAAGTCGGCTTCCTGATCGCTAATATCAAGAATGTAGCCGACACAAAAATCGGCGACACCATCACCGAGGAAAATAATCCCGCCGCCGAACCGCTGCCCGGCTTCGAGGAGATTAAACCCATGGTGTTCGCCGGACTCTACACCGTGGACTCGCACGAGCACACCGCCCTTCGCGAGGCGCTCGAAAAATTACGCCTGAACGATTCCTCATTTTTCTATGAGCCGGAAAGTTCGGTCGCGCTAGGTTTTGGCTTTCGCTGCGGATTCCTGGGCTTGCTGCACATGGAAATTATCCAGGAGCGGTTGGAGCGCGAATTCAATCTCGAGCTCATCACCACCGCGCCCGGCGTGCGCTACAAAATCACCAAGACCGATGGCGAACTGATCGAGGTGGACAACCCGTCGCGCTGGCCCGATCAAAGTCTCATCGACAAAATTGAAGAACCGGTAATCTTGGCCACCATCCTCACCAGCGAAGAATATGTCGGCGGAATTCTCGCCCTCGTCGAAGGCAAGCGCGGCACACAGAAGACTTTCGAATATCTAAGCTCCTCCCGCGTGATGCTGCACTACGAACTCCCGCTGAATGAAATCGTTCTCGACTTTTACGATCGCCTAAAATCAGTGTCGCGCGGCTACGCTTCTCTCGATTATCATCTCGCCGACTATTGGGTGTCGCCGATGGTCAAGCTCGATATTTTGGTCGCAGGCGAAGCCGTGGACGCTCTCTCCATCATCGTGCATCGTGACTTCGCCTACGAGCGCGGCAAAGCCCTCGTCTCCAAGATGCGCGAACTCATCCCGCGGCAAATGTTCGAAGTCCCCATCCAGGCTTCCATCGGCGCCAAAATCATCGCCCGCGAGACCGTCCATGCTATTCGCAAAAACGTCATCGCCAAGTGCTACGGCGGCGACATTTCCCGCAAACGCAAGCTGCTGGAAAAGCAAAAAGAAGGCAAAAAACGCATGAAACGCATCGGCCGCGTGGACATCCCCCAGGAAGCGTTTTTGGCCGTCCTCAAGGTCGGCGAAGACAGTAATTAGCAGACACCTTTGCGCTACTACAACCTTGTCGCGCCTCGAAGCAGCGGAATCTCATTTAATTTAGTATGACCATGGTATAATGACCATAGTCCTTCTAAGGAGAAGCCCATGAAGACGGTTCCCGCGGGCACATTCAAAACAAACTGTCTGGCCATCATGGATGAAGTGAAAGCCAAACGTGAAACAGTTCTGATCACCAAGCATGGCCGCCCAGTCGCAAGACTGGTGCCGGTCAGCACCGGCGCCGACGAGATTTTTGGCTTCTTCAGCGGCCGAGGCTCCATAACCGGTGACGTGGTCTCCCCAGTGCTTTCTCCGAAAGAGTGGGGCGATTTAGGATGATTCTGGTGGACACCCACGTGGTCGTCTGGCTGGCCCTGGAACCGGACAAGATCTCGAAAAAAGCGAGCGCCGCGATCGAGGCAACCCGTCAAAGTGACGAGGGAGTTGCGATATCCGATATCACCCTCCTTGAGATCGCCATGATCCACAGCAAACGCCGCATCACCCTGAACGCTAGCTTGGAAACATTCCTGGCAGAAATTGAGGCGCGGTTTGTAGTGTTACCCATCACTGGCCGCATTTGCGCGAGGGCCATCGTTCTGCCGGCCAGCTACCCTAGAGACCCGGCCGACCGCATCATCGGCTCAACGGCGCTGCTCCACGGGGTTCCTCTCATCACTGCCGACGCCACCATCCGGCGATCGAAAGCCCTCCAGACGATCTGGTAGAGAGCGATTAACCCTGAAATCAGGGGTCCAAATAGAAGCTTCCACACCGTTCGTTCAAAAGGCCATGCCCCTCCAGATGTGCAAATCTCGGGAGTTGGGGGCAGTTCTCGGCGGGGTCGACACGATAATGACAATTTGTTAATACGACACTAACTGCCGTGTCCTTGTTGACTTAGAGTCAACTTAACCAGAAAGTACATACCGGCCGGGTGGTTGCTTCCCTGGACTATGAGATAGCGGAGCTTGGCTTCCACAAGCTTTTCCACAGGCGCGGCCTGCGTGATCTCAAGGCTTTATGTCACTTAGTCGGAGGAAGCCATGCCGTCCGCCATGGACTCGAATCGAGTGGAGTTTTTGATGAATGCCATCTTGACCCGGCCGGTGGGGCCGTTGCGTTGTTTGGCGATAATGATCTCGGCAACACCTTCGAGCGTGGGATCGTCCTGCTTGTAAACCTCTTCGCGGAAGATGAAGGCGACCACGTCGGCGTCCTGTTCAATCGACCCTGATTCGCGAAGATCGGAGAGCTGCGGACGATGGTCCCCGCCACGGCTTTCCGGAGCCCGGCTCAACTGGGAAAGCGCAACCACAGGCACATTGAGTTCTTTGGCCAGCCCTTTCAGTCCCCGCGAAATTGCCGAAACTTCCTGGGTACGATTCTCGTAGCGCTTGCTGCCACCGGCCATGAGTTGCAGGTAGTCCACAATAATCAGATCAAGCTTTCCCTGGGACTGTTGCAGCCGCCGCGCCTTGGCCCGCATTTCGCTGAGCGCGATGCCGGGTGTGTCGTCGATGAAAATCGGCGCGTGAGCGAGCTGCTCCATGGCTTGTACCACTTTATCCATGTCCTCGCGCCACAAGGATCCGGTACGCATCTTGTGCGAGTCCACTTTGGCCCTCGAGCAAAGCAGGCGCAACAGCAACGCCTCGCGCGACATTTCCAGCGAGAACATGCCTACAACTTTCTGATCTTCAATAGAAGCGTTCTCGGCAATGTTCATAGCGAACGCCGTCTTGCCCATGGATGGCCGCGCCGCAATGATGATCAAATCGGAACGCTGAAACCCGCTGGTCATCTCGTCGAGGTCGGTATAGTGCGTAGCCAGGCCGGTGATACGTTGGCCGCGCTGCAGCAAAGCGTCGACTGAGCCAAAGGATTCTTTAACGATCTCCTGCACGCCCATGAAGCCGCGCCCAATACGCTTTTCGGAGATCTGAAAAATGGCAGCTTCGGCATCGTTAAGAATTTCTTCCGCCGGATCGCTCTGCTCGGACGCACGCGAAATCGCAGTGTTGGCCGCATGAATCAGCCCGCGCAACAATGCCTTGTCACGGACAATCTTGATGTAATGTTCAATGCTCGGCCGGCGCGGCAGACCATCGGTGAGCGACGACATGTAAGCCACGCCGCCGACGGTTTCCACTTCCTTGTAGCGGGCCAGCTCCTCGGACAAAGTAATGATGTCAATCGACCGCGACGATTCCGCCAGATCCACCATGCGGGTGTAAATACGGCGGTGCGAGTCGAGCGAGAAGTCTTCCGCCTTGAGATGCTCGGCAGCCTCGTTGTAAGAGAGATTGTCGACCAGAATGGCGCCCAGGATCGACCGCTCGGCTTCCACATTGGACGGCAGAGTGTGCGCGAGACTGTAGTCAGTAGTTGCCAAGGTATTTTCGTTACGAATTTTAAACGATTAGGAGAATAAAAAGCGAACCAGAAATGCTCTGAACCAGTTTACCCAACGACGAACGACCAAGGACCAACGACGGCTCCCAATAAAATGCGGCCCAGGCCAGCCACCCGGGCCGCGTTGCACGTGTGATATCTCGCGCGCCGCTCACCACGCTAGGCGGTGATGTACGTTTTCGAAACCGCATTCTCTAGGAACGCAGTCTGCCAAACGCACTCTCGGAATCAGTGCCCATGAGGCACATGACTCGCAAGGATTGCAAGAACCGGCAGCCTGACTTTGCCTGCGAGGACGACTGTCTGAGGAGGCAACCATGCTCCGGGCAACCGGAACGCGTCGAAACTCCCGCAGTCTGTCCTCGTGGACGGCCAAGCCCTGCCAGCCCTACCCGCAATCTCACGGCAGCGATCAAGACATCTCACGCATGCAGTGCAATCACTTTGCGCTAGGCTGCCATCGGCGGCAACATGAAATCCGTGCTTGCTTGTGCATTAACTGTGAAAGACAGGAATTGCTTGTGGAAAGAGATGGAAAAAGCCGAACAAATCCGTCGGCCATCCCCAGAATGTCATCCTGAGCGCAGTGGACACTTCGCGAATGCGAAGTGGCCACGGAGTCGAAGGACCCCTACCGCTCAACCGGCCGAACGGTTTTCCCTGGGGAGAAAACAGAATTAAACATCTTCCGAACGCTAAGTCACGTCAACGCGGCGCCCGCCCACCCTTCTCCATATGATTTCGAAAGAAATTCATCGCCGCCTGCATCCGCGCTAATCCCGAACCTATCGGAGCCTCTTCCGGATCACTCACAGCCAGTTCCGCCGCCTCCTCACACCCCGTCGCCTCCCGCAACAAATCCCACGCCTCCCGATACGCTTCATACTTCGGCATCGTGCTGCACAGGCAAATCGCCCCCATCCCCCGGATCGCCTTCTCCGGAACGATGTACCACGTGTCTTCCAATATCGCGTACGCGGCCACAAAATCGAACGACCCCTGCCGATACTTCTTGTTATTGCACTTCAGATTGCAGATATATCCCTTCGCGTTGTGCTGCTTCGCGATCGTGCACTTCACCTGCACCCCAACAAACCTGCCGGGATGCCCGACCACATAATCAAAACTTTCCGACTCTCCAGACGGCCTGCTGACCGCCAGCCCATTCTCCGCCGCCCGCGCCGCAAATACCGATTCCGCCCACTCCCCCCGCTTCTTGTTGTCTCTGATAATTTCCGGCTGCCGCTTCTTCATCCTCCGCCAACTCCAATTCTCATGTGGGTCTTCTAGTGTGGGCCTTTATCTTGTGTGGGTCGGACACTCCTGTCCGACCAACTGTCTCGGATCGCATCAGAATTCCCAGGTTGCCGGAAAAACTCTGATTTTGGGTGCAGCAGTCGCTTCAGCGCTGCGTTAAAGCCTTTCTTTTGATCACGCGCTTTAGCGCCCGAGGTACGCCGCCCTATCTCTCTATTGGAATTTTCTGAAATGCCGACGGCAAGCAAATTCCGAGAGAGACGAGGGAAGCATGCCCAAAACGGGAAATGCGCCGCGCATGCTAACGATGAGGGTTCCCTGTGGAGGAGCGCGGAAAAGGTGGAGGAAGTTTAATTCTGTGCCAGCGAGCCCAGCACTAGAGTGGTATGCAAGCAGGCAATTGAAATCTCAGGCTTGGGATGAGATAAGAATGATTGGCTTTTTTCTGTTCTGGGGAATGCAAGAAGTATTTTGAGGAATCTCTTGACTTTTCGCCTTTTATTCGCTAATGATTGTGGATGAGCTGTGACGCTAACCGATCCTCACCGCACATACGAAATCCGTTGCCCCGTTCACGGCTTTATTTCACTGAACGATTGGGAGTGGAGTGTGATTTCCCATCCCTCATTCCAACGGTTACGCCGAATTCGGCAGCTTGCATGGACGGATTATGTTTATCCAGGCGCGATGCACACCCGGTTTGAGCACTCCCTAGGAGTCATGCATGTCGCATCGTTGTTGTATGACTCAATTTGCAGTAAGTCGGGAGAAATCCTCAAGTCTGACTTAGCCTACAACAAAGACGGCTTGGCTCGCGATCGACAGCTCGTTCGTTTTGCCGCGCTTTTGCACGATGTCGGTCACTCGCCTTTTTCGCACGCTGCGGAGGGGCTTTTTCCGAAAGGTACGAACGGCAAGCGATACGTCCACGAGGATTATTCTTTGGCTATTATCCATTCGGAGTTGCGTTCTGCCATCGAGGACCACGACCTAAATGCCAATTACGGACTCCATGCTGAAGACGTCGGCGCCATGGTCAAGGGTGGTGCGAAAGCGAAACAGCCAATTTTCTGGCGCGACCTTATATCTGGCCAGATGGATGCAGACAGGATGGATTACCTGCTTCGTGACGCACATCATTGCGGCGTCGAATACGGGAGGTACGACCTTAAGAGACTAGTTACAACGATACGCGCGATAAGTAGCCGCGACGGGCACCCGCCGCAGATAGGGGTTTCCAAGGGAGGCCTGCATGCCGCCGAAGCTCTGGTTTTGGCAAGGTATTTTATGTTCACACAAGTTTATTTCCACAAGACTCGTGTCGCGTATGATATTCACCTCAGAGAAGCTCTAAAGGAATTGCTCCCTCGAGGTCAGTTTCCAGCCCCGGTCGGTACAGCATTAAAGTCTTACTTGGAGTGGGACGATTGGAAGGTCTTGGGCCTCATTGCGCGAAAAAAAGCTGGTGATCACGGGGCTCGGCTCAAGTCTCGCAATCACTACCGTCTTGTGTACGAGACTCCCGAGGTGCCCAGGAAAAAGGACCTGGAATTGCTTGAGAAGATCCGGAAACGTCTAGGGCATCTCGTCGTTGCCGAGGAGTCTGCTTCGAAAAGTTGGTACAAGAAGGGACCAACGGACATCCCAGTTGTAGATGACCATCACCCGACGGATGTCAGACCGCTTTCTAAATACTCGAATGTTGTGCGCGGAATGAGTTCCATCAATCAAACACTTCTGTACGTCGCTCCTGAGAAACTAGCCCTTGCTGAAAATAGGGTTCGAGAGGTGACCACCCATGTCAAACGCTAATGAATTTCGCCTTGCCCTCATTCCTGTCCTCGCTGCGAAGTCAAGAGGAGGGTACATAGGACGGACTGCTTTGATGAAATACATGTACCTTCTCCAGACGGTTCGGGCTGTTCCGCTTGGTTACAACTTCACGCTGTACTCCTATGGCCCTTTTGATTCCGACGTGCTTGCTGATCTAGCCGCCGCCGAGTCCCTAGATGCCGTGAAAACTGAATTAGAGTTGTACTCAGGTGGCTATGGCTACAGGATCGAGAGCCATGACAATGCGCAATGGCTGCAAAAAAGGGCAGCCAAATTCTTAATACGGTACGGCAAGGATGTTGACTGGGTGATAAAGAAATTCGGCTCATTCAAGAGCGCAGAGCTCGAGCTAGTTGGCACCGTTGTGTACGTTGACCGAGAGGCTGCAATCGGTAAGGGCAAAACAAAACTCGATCAAATCGCCAAATTAGTTCACGAAGTCAAGCCCCATTTCAGTGTCGACAAGATTCTGCACTATGCACGACAGCTAGCCGATGACGGTATCCTGCACGCGGCCGCATGAGTTGATACAAATTAGTCTAGCAAGTCAGGCGTCGCACGCCTTGCTAGAATAGTCTCGACAGCGCCTCGTCCTCGAGGGTTGCGGAGAGTTCGACGTGACCGTTTCTCTCCAGCTCGGAAACCGCGGCCTGTGCACTCGCCGACGATAACCCCCAAAAGCTCTCCAGGTCGGATTGCGTTTGTGCGATGGTCGGGATGCCTAGTGGTCGTGACCTCCCGGCCCCGCTGACCGGCACAACAAGCTGCTGCACGCCTTTGTCGGGTAACAAATCCAAATGAATCATGACTCTCATAAATCCTCCTTACCGCAATGTCATCCTTGCGGCAAGGCAAGTCAAGCGCATTAAACTTGCAAGCGCAACCCATTGTGGTGATTTCACGCGGACACCCAAGATGTCCGCTTGCAGGTTTTACAAGCACAGATGATTTTTCGCCGCGAGTCGAAGCAAAAGACAAAAAGGGCGCGATTTCTCGCGCCCTCACTTCTGCAATCTGACTTCTTACTTCTGACTTAGTCTCTCACCCCATCCAGGAACGCCCGCAACTTCCGCGACCTCGATGGATGCCTCAACTTCCGTAGCGCCTTGGCTTCGATCTGGCGGATGCGTTCGCGGGTTACTGCGAAGCTCTGTCCGACTTCTTCGAGGGTGTGTTCGCTGCCGTCTTCGAGGCCGAAGAGGTGGATTCCGATTTCCCTACCCTCTTTTTTCCAATAAAGTGGCCCTATGTCCTACTCCGACATCATCACCATCGAGCCGGGGAAGCGCGGCGGGAAGCCATGCATTCGCGGATTGCGAATCACGGTCTATGACGTCCTGGAATATCTGGCCAGCGGAATGACCCATGCTGACGTTTTGCGTGAATTTCCTTTTCTAACCGAAGAGGACATTCTCGCCTGTCTCGCGTATGCCGCTGACCGCGAGCGCAAAACCCAGATTTCGAACGCATGAAAAAGGGCGCGATTGCTCGCGCCCTACTGTCTTGCTTTTGTACCTCTGTGTCTCTGTGATGAAAAGCCCTAGTCCCGAACCCCATCCAGAAACGCCCTTAACTTCCACGACCTGGACGGATGCCGCAACTTCCGCAGCGCCTTGGCCTCAATTGCCGGCCCTCACCAGTCCAACAATTCCCCACTGGACATCCCTGTACCTCCTGGCATATGCTGAGCATATGCTGAAAAAGGGGCCTAGCTCTGAACGTCACGTTCGAGTCTTCAGGAACGGACGCAATCAAGCCGTGCGCATCCCGCGGGAATTCGAGCTTCCCGGTGCGAACGCTATTATGCGCAAAGAAGGCCAGCGCCTCATCATTGAACCGGCGCCTGCAAAATCACTGCGGGCCGTTTTGGCTGGCCTTCAGCCGCTGCGGGAAAAATTCCCTCGTATGCCTGATTCCCCCGCCGGTCCGGTTGATCTCTGATGCGCTACCTTCTCGATACGAACATAGTTTCTGACCTGGTTCGCAATCCCCAGGGAAAAGTGGCGGAACGGGTCCTCAAGGCTGGCGAAACGAAGGTCTGCACCAGCATCATTGTCGCTGCGGAATTACGTTACGGCGCCGAAAAGAAGCAATCACCGCGTTTGTCCGCACAGCTTGAGGCCGTACTGGGCGCGCTCGAGATTCTACCGTTCGAGAAGCCAGCCGACGCTTCGTATGGCTCGATTCGTGTGCAGCTCGAGCGCGCCGGCAAGCCCATTGGTGCTAACGACCTGCTCATCGCAGCTCAGGCGCTTACGCTGGGATATGCGGTTGTAACCGACAATGAAAGAGAATTTTCCCGAGTGGAGCGCCTTCACTTTGAAAATTGGCTCCGCTGAGAAGCGTTCTCGCGAAAGGTGCGACACTAGGCATCTGAAATAAAAAGGGCGCGATTTCTCGCGCCCTTCAGTTTTCTCTGTGCCTCTGTGTCCTGTGGTGAAAAGTCTTAGTCTCTAACCCCATCCAAAAACGCCCGCAACTTCCGCGATCTTGATGGATGCCGCAACTTGCGCAGCGCCTTGGCTTCGATCTGTCGGATACGTTCGCGGGTGACTGCGAACGACTGGCCGACTTCTTCCAAAGTGTGCTCGCTGCCGTCTTCGAGACCGAAGAGGTGGATTCCGATTGCCCTACCCTCGTTTTTCCAATAAAGTGGCCCTATGCCCTACTCCGACATCATCACCATCGAGCCGGGAAAACGTGGCGGGAAACCGTGCATCCGCGGATTGCGAATCACGGTCTATGACGTCCTGGAATATCTGGCCAGCGGAATGACCCACGCCGACGTTTTGCGCGAATTTCCTTATCTAACTGAAGAGGACATACTCGCCTGTCTCGCGTATGCCGCTGACCGCGAGCGCAAAGCGGAAATTTCGAACGCGTGAAACTCCTTTTCGACGAAAACCTGTCTCCTCGTTTGGCAGAGGTCTTGGCCGATCTCTATCCAGGTTCGACCCATGTTCATTCATGCGGACTGGGGCGTGCAGACGATTCAGCTGTTTGGCAGTATGCCAAAGATCACGGCTTCACAATCGTCTCTAAGGACTCCGATTTTCAGGATCTGAGCGTGCTGCACGGGTACCCGCCGAAGGTCATCTGGCTCCGTGCCGCCAATTGCAGCAGCAGCGAAATCGAAAATCTTCTGCGCGTGGCGTTGCCAACAACCAAGCACTTCGTCGAAGAGGATCAGGAGTCCTGCCTGGTTCTCGGACTGCGCCGCAGGCCAGGAAGCAGTAAGGGCAAGACCTCGTCATAGTTTTGCAAAACAAAAAGGGCGCGATTTCTCGTGCCCTAACTTCTGCAATCTGACTTCTTACTTCTGACTTTAGTCTCTTACCCCATCCAAAAACGCCCGCAACTTCCGCGAACGTCGACGGATGCCGCAACTTCCGCAACGCTTTGGCCTCTATCTGGCGGATACGTTCGCGAGTGACTGCGAACGACTGGCCGACTTCTTCCAAAGTGTGTTCGCTGCCGTCTTCGAGACCGAAACGCATCTTGATGACTTTTTCCTCGCGTGGTGTCAGCGTGCGCAGCACGTGCGAAGTCTGGTCTTTCAAGTTGACGTTGATCACGGCTTCCGCCGGGGAAACGACCGCGCGGTCTTCGATGAAGTCGCCCAGATGCGAATCTTCCTCTTCGCCGATGGGCGTTTCGAGGGAGATCGGCTCCTGTGCAATCTTCAAGACCTTGCGGACTTTCGCCACCGGAATGTCCATGCGCTTGGCGATTTCTTCCGACGTCGGTTCGCGTCCCAGTTCCTGCACCAGCTGCCGCGAAGTGCGGATCAGCTTGTTGATGGTCTCGATCATGTGCACCGGAATACGAATGGTGCGGGCCTGATCGGCGATGGCGCGGGTGATGGCCTGACGAATCCACCACGTGGCGTAGGTGGAGAACTTGTAGCCGCGGCGGTATTCGAACTTGTCGACGGCCTTCATCAAACCGATGTTGCCTTCCTGAATCAAGTCCAGGAACTGCAATCCGCGGTTGGTGTATTTTTTGGCGATGGAAACCACCAGCCGAAGGTTCGCTTCAATCAGCTCACGCTTCGCCTGTTCGGCGTCCATGTCTCCCTGGATGACTTCGCGCTGCGTGCGCTTGAGCTCCGGGAAGGAGACGCCGGCTTCAGTCTCCAGCTTTTCCAGTTCCGCGTGGATGGCGCGGGCCTGGCGGCGGTAGTCCTTGCGCTGATCGTCACTGCGCGTGGCCTCCGCTTTTTTTTCCAGGTTCTGGCTCTGGCGGTCGAGCGAGCGCATGGTGTCGACCGTCTTGTTGACGCGTTCGATCAGGCGCTTGCGTTCGTTGTTGGTGAAGCCAAGTTTGCGGACACACAACGACACGGCCACGATGGCCCGCGCCAGTGCGATGCGGTAACGGCGATAGTCCTTGGGACGCTTCTTCTGGGAAACGGCGGCAAACTTTTCCAGAAGCACGTTCGACTTTTTGTACGCCTTGTTGAGATCGTCGATCTTGCCGGTGAATTCCTTCAGCCGGGCATCGAGGATTTCCTGCGTGATCTCTTCCTCGTCAAAGGTGACCACTTCCTTGATGGAGCGGACGCCCTTCTTGAGGTCCTCGCCCATCGAGAGCAATTCGTGGATCACGATTGGCGAACGGGAGATTGCCTTGAGCACGCGCAGTTGTCCGCGCTCAATGCGCTTGGCGATTTCAACTTCGCCTTCGCGGGTGAGCAGGGGCACGGTGCCCATTTCCCGCAAATACATTCTTACGGGGTCGTTGGTTTTTTCCAGAGCGCCGGGCGTGAGATCGAGTTCGACGTCCTCACCGGCTTCATCTTCGTCGAATTTTTTATCGAGCGCGGAGGAGGGCAGTTTGGGGCCTTCCAGCACATCGATTCCCTGCGTACCAATGGTGGTCAGCAGATCGTCCAGGTCCTCGGGAGAATGCACGTCGTGCGGGATAAGGTCGTTGACCTGGTCATAGGTCAGATATCCCTTCTCTTTACCTGTGTCGATCAGCTTCTTAAGTTCGTCGAACTTGTCTTCTAGAGCCAAGACGGGTTATCCTCGAATCGTCCTATGATAGGACGTGGAAATTTCGTTTTAAGAAGTGGGAAGCGTGGAATGGCGGAGCTATGCACCGACGCAAACCCTAGAATTGTAACATAAGTCATCGGCCTATTCCCATTTCCGGCCGTCTTATCTTTCCTGCTTACAATCAATTAGATGCCTCCCGAAGCTGCCAAGTTTCAGCCCATTTCGGGGCGGTTTGGGGGCCAAAACCTAGCTGGCCAGAGCCCGGTCAATTTCCTGTTTTTCCTGCACTAAACGGGTCAAAGTCGAGGCCGTCTTTGGAGTGTTCCGCGTTGGCAATAAGGGTCTTAATGACTCTTTGCCGATGCTCCAATTGCCGCCTGCGCAGGGCCATTACTGCCTCTTCCAGCAGTTCTGCGGTCAGTTCCTCGTGCTCGGTCATCAGAACGGACGCCAGCAGCCGCCGATCACCCTCGGACAGCGCCAATTGCATTACATCGGCAGAGTCGGGCCCTGCATTCAGTAGAACCTCCACCAGCGACTCCGTGGCCAGGCCGATATGGAACCGCTCGCTCTTCAGCACGAATTGCGCCTGGCGGGCGGGGTCGAATTCCTCTTCGGCGCCGTCGCGGCCGGAGAGATGCTCTTCGGATGTCTGCATCTCTGTGGCCGATGCTAGCGCACGCACCAGGATTCGTTCAGCGTCGGTGATCTGGGCCTCGGTAGTCGCCTTCAGGCTGGCAGTTGAGCGGCTGCCGGCAGCATGCTTGAGTTCCTGCCGCAACACTGACGAGTCGATGCCAAGTTTCTGCGCGATCTCCTGCGCCAGTTCGTCACGGACAATCCGGCTGGGCACGCGCTGAATGTGCGGCAACAGATAGTTCACCGCTTTGACTTTGGTTTCGGCGCTGCGAGTGGAAAACTGCGCCCGTGCCCGTTCGATCAGGTAATCAAAATATTTCTGGGATTTTTTGAGCTCGGCAGCGTAAGCGTCTTTTCCTTTGCGTCGAATGAAGAGATCAGGATCGAAGCCAGCTTCGAGAGTGAGTACTTTGATCTCAAACTCCTCTTCGACCAACAGCCCAAGAGTGCGCTCGGTGGCTTTCGCGCCGGCCGTATCGGGATCGAAATTCACTACGACTTTCTTGCTGAAACGCCCCAACAGCTTGGCTTGCAGCTCAGTGAACGCCGTACCGGAACTGGCGATCACGTTGTGGAATCCCGCGGCATACACCGCAATGCAGTCCATTTGTCCTTCAACGAGAATCGCGTAGTCGAGCTTGCGAATGGCTTCTTTCGCGTGGTCGAGGTTGAACAGCACTCGCGATTTCGAATAGATCGCCGTCTCGGGCGAGTTGAGATACTTGGGCCCGGCTTTTTCGTCGGCAGCCAGCGTGCGCCCGGTGAACGCAATCACGCGCCCAGTTTCATTGGCGATGGGAAACATCACCCGGTTGCGAAACTTCGAGTACATCGCGGCTGCCGTTGGTCGTTGGTCGTTGGCCGTTGGCGGAGCGTCTCGTTCCCCATCATTCGTGTCGTCCCGAGCGGAGTCGAGGGACCTTGCGTTTGGCTGACGGCTGACAGCTGACAGCTGAGAGCTGTCCTTCCACGAGAACAGCCCACTCTCCCGCAACACTTCTTCGGGAAACTCGCCTTTCAACCGATCGCGCAGCAAAAATCCAGAGTCCGGCGCGTATCCAATACGAAAAGCTTTGATGGTTTCTTCATCCAGCCCACGCCCGGCCAGATACTCACGGGCATGTGCCCCTTCCGGCCTCCGCAGACATTCCTGGAAAAATGCGCAGGCTCGCTCGTGGACTTCGAGCAGCACGGTTCGCAGCTTGGCTTCTTTGGCTTCCGCCGGACTGCTGTAGCTGGCTTTGGGCAGGGCAATCCCCAGCTTCTGCGCGACGGCTCTTACTGCCTCGGGGAAGGTGATGTTCTCGATCTTCTGTACAAACGCGAACACATCGCCCGAGACTCCGCAGCCAAAGCAGTGAAAGAACTGCCGCGTGGCGTGGACGGAAAACGACGGCGTCTTCTCCCCATGAAACGGACACAGCCCGGAAAAGTTCTGCGCCCCCGCCTTGCGCAGCTTGACGTACTCGCCCACAATGCGGACGATGTCCGCCTGCTGCTTGACCGTATACGCGAAATCGCCAGGGTTGGCCATTGGGAGTGATAGCTGTCCGCAGGAATTGTGCGCGAGACAGCCGCTAATGTGAATATACCGGAGCGCGATTGCTGTGGAGAAGCTGTGGGAAACGGAATATAGCGGTTGATGCGGAGGGAAAACTTTTGGTTCTGTTGAGCGGTAGGGGTCCTTCGACTCCGTGGAAAGTGCGCTTCGCGCAATTTCCACTCCGCTCAGGATGACAAGGGGGATGGATGTGTGGCGAAACTTGCTACCGATGATTAAAGATATCCAATTTTACTTTTCTCCCCAACTCTTTCTCCCTGTCATGCTGAGCGGAGGGTGAGCGGTCGAAGACCGGTCGCCCGGAGTCGAAGCACCCCTATACCCTGCACACTCTTTCGTCTGTGGGTACCAGTCACGGGCCAAGTCCAGCCACTGCGGGTTTTGCGATTCGATCAAAGCGATCTTTTTTGAGCGCCGCCAGCCTTTTAGCTGTTTTTCGCGATCGATAGCCTTACGAACGTCATCGTAGGATTCCCAATAAAGCAATCGTTCTACGTCGTACTGATCTGTGAAGCCTTCCAAGTGGTGAAACTTGTGCTCGAATGCCCGCTTCTCCATTTTTCCAGTCACTCCGATGTAGAGCGTTCCCGGAGAAACTGCCCATGATGTAGACGCAGTAAGTTCGGCGCTCGCGTTGAGTTCGCATGAGGGTGTAGGGGTCCTTCGACTCCGTAGACGCTTCGCATTCGCGAAGCGTCTACTGCGCTCAGGATGACAAGGGTAATAATATTTGGTGAAAAAAGCTGTGACGGTTGTCACATCATCAAGAAAATTGTCGTGCAGAGCGAAATCGAAGCACCCAAATCCCTCAACTACACCCTTAACTCCACCACCGTCGCACCGCCGCCGCCTTCGTTTTGCTCCGGCTCTTTCACCGATTCCACGTGCGGATGCTTCTGCAAATATTGCCGCAGAGCTTTGCGCAGGATGCCCATGCCGCTGCCATGGACTACACGCACTCGTGACAGTCCGGCCAGGAAGGCGCGGTCCACGAACTTTTCGACTTCGCGGGTGGCGTCGTCTACGTTGTAGCCGATGACGTTTATTTCTGAAGCTGCATTTTGATTTTCGTTCTCCAGTGAAACCGAAATGCCTCGTGCTCTGGCGGCTTTTACAGGTGAGTCCTCGGCGCGGGTGAGCACTTCGGCAATGTCGTCGCGCGCGATCTTCATCTTCATCGCGCCGATTTCGACTTCGAAGTGGTTCTCGTCCACTTTGCGCGCGATCCGGGCCGGGCGGCCCACCGACTTGAGCCTGACCGTGTCTCCCTCGGAGACATGTTTCACCAGTTGCGGCTGGGCATGAGGATCGCCCTGGTCGGCGCCACTCGTGTGGGCAACGACGGTCGAGTTGAACTGCTCGCTAAATTCGCGCCGCAACTTGGAGATGCGCCGCTCGGCGTCTTTGGAAAGCTTTTGCGCTGCCGCGCGCTCCTGAATGGCATTCACCGATTCGCGGGCGTGATACTCGAAATCGCGCAGCAGGCTTTCCAGCTTCTTTTCCATTTCTTTGATCTTGTCTTGCTGTTCTTTCTTTCCGAAAACCGCTAAACGACTTCTTTCCTGTTCCAGTTCTTGTTGGCTTGTCCGCAGGCTAAGGCGTTCGGCTTCCGCCAAGCGCAATTCTTCATGCAGGCGATCGAGGAATTGTCCAACGTCTCGCGCTTGCGTGCCCAGCTTCGACCGTGCCGAATCGATGATCGATGGATTCAATCCCAGGCGCTGGGCAATGTTGATTCCCGCAGAAGCTCCGGGCACGCCGACTTTGAGTTCGTAAGTCGGCTGCAACGTGGCCTCGTCGAATCCGACCGAGGCATTCACTACTCCCGGCGTGTTCGCGCCGAACACTTTGAGCGACGTGTGATGCGTGGAAATGATGCTGATGCAGCCGATGCTGCGGAAATGCTCGGCAATGGCCACGGCCAGCGCGGCGCCTTCTTCGGGATCGGTGGCCGAACCCAGTTCGTCGAGCAGCACGAGCGACTGCGCGGTCGCAGTCCGCGAGATGAAATCAATGTTGGTGACGTGCGCGGAGAACGTCGAAAGATTTTGCTCGATGGATTGGTAGTCGCCGATGTCGGCCAACACCGCATCGAATACCGGCAACTCCGCGCGATCCGCGGGAACCGGAATTCCCGATTGCGCCATCAGCGCCAGCAATCCCACGGTCTTGAGAGCCACGGTCTTGCCCCCGGTGTTTGGCCCGGTGATGACCAGTTCGCGGCGATCACCTTCCAATTCGATGGTCGTGGGGATGATCTCGCCACCCTTCGCTTTCAAGTTACGTTCGAGCAAGGGATGGCGGGCGTTGTGCAGGATCAGGTCAGATCTGTCAGCGAGCTTCGCCGGAACGCAGTTGTAATTTTCGGCAAAGCGGGCCTTAGCGAACTGCAGTTCCAACTCAGCCAAAATCTCCACTGCCGCCAAAATCGCTGGAGCATGCTCGCCGATGCGCCGCGTCATCTCGACCAGGATTCTATGGATCTCCGCTTGCTCCTCATCCAACAGCCGCACCAGATCGTTATTCTGTTCGATGGTTTCGAGTGGCTCGACGAAAACGGTTTGACCGCTGGAACTGGCGCCGTGGACCACGCCCTGCACGCGCCGTTTCTGCTCCACCTTTACTGGAATGACGAAGCGTTCGCCGCGGATCGTTATCAGCTCGTCCTGCACTGTCCCGCCTTCGGCCAAGCGGCGCAAGTAGCCACGCAGCGATTCTTGAATCGACCGCTTTTGTTTTTCGATCTCGCGCCGGATGCGGGCTAGTCCGGGAGAAGCGCGGTCGTCGAGTGTGCCATCCGGCAGGATTTTGTTGCGGAAGGCTTTCAGGAATTCTGCGAAATCGATGACCCCGGACGAAAGCTGGGCCACGGCCTTCCATTCGGTTTTCATCGCTGCCGGCGGATTCAATACGATTTGCCGCCATTCGGCGGCGCGGTCGACCACAAGAATTACATCGCGGATTTCCTCGGTCTCGAGCGCCGCTCCCGTGATGCGGGACTTTTCGACGACTCTTGCAATGTCCAGCAGCGCGGAGAAATCGAAACTTCCACCCACCCGGCGAAATTCGCGGATCTCGCTGGCGAGTTGCTGCTGATTTTCAATCCACTCGCGATCAACCGAGGGAGCAAGCGCCGCAATTCGTCCCCGCCCCAGCGGCGAGGAAGCGTACCCGCGCAACAGTTCGCGTAAAGACTCGAATTCGAGGACTCGCGCGCTGGTGTGGGTTAGCGGCTGCATGGAAGTTCATGTTACAAGAAACTCCGATCTGACAGCCCCCTTCGATTTCGCTCAGGGCAGCCGAGGCGGCTGGCGCTACGCGGCCTCTGGTAAAATTGGCTGGGTAACATGGCCTTTCCTATCACACGCCTTCGACGCCTCCGCCAGACTGAACCGCTGCGTTCCATGGTGCGCGAGACGCGGCTCACTCCCGAGGCACTGGTCTATCCTCTTTTTGTTTGTCCTGGCGAAGGCGTGCGCAAGGAAATTCGCTCCATGCCCGGGGTGTTCAATCTTTCTGTCGACGAGGCGGTGAAGGAATCGCGCGAGGCGCATTCGCTTGGCGTGCCTGCGGTCATTCTTTTCGGATTGCCGGAGAAAAAGGATGAAGTGGCCACCGGAGCCTGGGCGGACGACGGCATCGTGCAGCAGGCCACGCGGGCGATCAAACGTGAGGTTCCCGATCTCATCGTTATCGGCGACGTCTGCCTGTGCGAGTACATGTCGCACGGACACTGCGGGATCGTGAGCAAATCGGAAATACCGAAGTCGCTCGGAGCGGCGGCAGTACACGTCACGGGTGTAACGCACGACGAGAAAATGAAGGCCATTGAGGCGGCAGCGGCGAAAGTGGTTCGTGCGGCGCAGCCGAAATTTGAAATTCTCAACGACGCCACGCTCGATCTGCTGGCCAAGACTTCGGTTTCGCTGGCTCGCGCGGGAGTGGATGTCATTGCACCATCCGACATGATGGATGGCCGTGTGGGCGCGATCCGCAAAGCTCTCGACCAGGCGGGGCTGATCAACACGCCCATTCTTTCGTATGCCGCGAAATTTGCATCTGGCTTTTATGGGCCGTTCCGTGAAGCTGCCGACTCGGCGCCGCAATTTGGCGATCGCCGTTCTTATCAAATGGACGGAGCCAACCTGCGCGAGGCCATGCGCGAGATTGCGCTCGACATTGAAGAAGGCGCGGACATGATTATGGTCAAGCCGGCCATGCCATACTTGGACGTGATTGCCGCGGCCCGGGAGCGTTTCGATGTGCCGCTGGCGGCGTATCAGGTCTCGGGTGAATATGCCATGATCGAAGCCGCGGCCCGTAATGGCTGGATCGATCGCGAACGCATCATGATGGAGTCGCTGATTTCGATTCGCCGCGCGGGGGCCGGCACGATCCTTACCTACTACGCCAAAGAAGCGGCGAAGCTGCTGGGCTAGTAGCGCTGCGGATTCTGGACGTAGACGACCCGATCGTTCTTCGACGCCCAAATCAGGGCGATGATCCAGCCGATGAAACTCCATCCTAAAAAGAAATTGAGCAGGAAGATGGAAATCTTGTCGTGCCTCTCGCGCACTAAGGCGATGATCGTGGGCAAGAAATAGAGGACGAACCCGAATCCAACGAACGGGAAAAAGAAGAACCCGAGGATGTGCATAGAGACCTCCTACAGTGAAGATTACGTGCGAAAGCAGGAGAATGTTCCCCTTCAATTATGCTCCTGGCGCCGGGTCTTGGGCTAGTCTTGCCGCCTCGTAAGTTCCCTCTGCCTGTTCTAGAATCAAGATTTGCGGGATCCGCGACGAGAAGCATTTGATCTCTGTCCTCCAACTCGGCACGCTCGATTACGCTACTGGCCTGCGATTGCAGCAGAAGCTTGTCGAACTGCGCAAAGATGGACGCATCGGCGATGTTCTCTTGCTGCTTGAACATACGCCAGTGATTACTCTTGGGCGGAATGCCAAGCAGAAGAATATTCTGGCCTCTCCCGAGCTTCTTGCCCAGCGCGGGGTCGAAGTTTTCGAATCCGATCGCGGCGGCGATGTGACGTTTCACGGGCCGGGACAACTGGTGGGCTATCCTATCTTCGATCTGCGGGGATTTCCTTCGAGCCAGAATAATCGCAAGACGCTGGGCGCGATTGAATATGTGCGGAGGCTGGAAGAGGTTCTGATCCGCACCTGCGCTGGTTTCGGGATTCCAACTGGGCGGGTCTCCGGCCTTACTGGAGTTTGGACACAGCCGGAAGTCGCCGAGTTTCACTCGGCCTGGACGGGCGAGAGCGCCCGTCCCCACACGAGCATCGCCAGCTCTGAATCCAAGATCGCGGCGATCGGCGTCCACATCTCGCGCGGTGTCACATCCCATGGTTTCGCCCTCAACGTGAACACCGATCTTGATTACTTCAATCTGATCATTCCCTGTGGCATCGCGTCCAAGCCAGTGACTTCGATTGCCAAAGAACTGGACAAAGCGTTGCCACTGCAGGAAGTCGCACACGCCATCTCGCGCAACTTCGGGACTGTGTTCGCCAGCCAGATTCTTTGGTTGGAAACCTTGGACGCACTGCTAGGCAACGATCTTGGCGTGCCCATGAAGCCGCCCGCCGAACTTCGCAAGCTGTTGAATGAAGAAGAGACCTTTCTCGCCTAGCGATTTACCGTGTACCTGACCGGGACTGGCCCATTTCCTCTCCCAAGGGGTAGGATTGTTGTGGTCCGAAGGAAAGTTCCCTCATGGGCAAGAACCGCAATCATAAGAAATCGCCGGCCAAAGTCGTCCCACGGGTCAGTTCCAATGGTTCGAATTCGCGCAAGATGGCCACGTCGCTGCTGCCGCAGCAACGCACCTATACGATCCCCGATCACCGTTTGGAGAAACCCAATTTCGAGGTGCGCCAGGTCCGCGAAGGCGACCACATGCGCTATGAAATCTCTGGCAACTTGAACGCACCGGTCCCGCCGATCCGCGAATCAAAATACCTCGATAAGAAGCAAACCATTGAAGTGTATCGATACATGCTGCTCAATCGCCGCATGGAGCAGGTGCTCGAAAATCTTTACAAGCAGGGAAAAGTTGTCGGCGGCGTGTACTTCGGTCTGGGCCAGGAAGCCTGCTCCTGCGCGTCCGCTTATGCTCTCGGCAAAGACGATTGGTTTGGCCCCATGATCCGCAATCAAGGATCGCTGCTGGTGCGCGGTTTTGCTCCGCGCGACACCATGATGCAGTACATGGCCAAGGCCGACTCCCCGACTGGCGGCCGCGACGGCACTTCGCACTTCGGCGACATTGAGAAACGCAACATGGTTTCGCCCATCTCTATGTTGGGCGATCTCATTCCAGTGCTGGCCGGCGTGGCTTTGGGCGCGCGTTTGCAGGGACGTAACGTTGCCGTCATGACCTACATTGGCGACGGCGGCCAATCCACTGGCGTGACTTATGAGGGCATCAACTTCGCTGCGGTTCAAGACCTCGGCCTGGTGCTTTTCGTGGAAAGCAATCTGTGGGCGTACTCCACACCTTCTGAAATGCAGTATCGCGTCAAAGACCTCGCCGAACGGGCCATTGGCTATGGCATTCCGGGCGTGATCGTCGACGGCACCGATGCCTGCCAGGTTTACGACGCCGCCCATGAAGCCGTCGAGCGCGCCCATCGCGGCGAAGGCCCTACGCTGATCGAAGCGAAAATGATGCGCATGAAAGGCCATGCCATCCACGATGGTGCCGATTACGTTCCCAAACCGATGCTGGAATATTGGAAGAAGCGCGATCCCATTGCGCGGTTTGAGAATTATCTGGTCACCGTAAAGAAGTGGCTTACGCCCAAAGAGAATGAGCGAATGATTAAGGAAGTTGACGAGCTCATCGAAAAAGAACGCGATATTGCTGTGGCCTCGCCGATGCCTGAACCGGAATCCGCCATGGGCGGGGTGTTCTGCGAAGACGGATGCCACGAAATCAAGCCCAAGTACGCCATGCCAAAAGTGCGTGGAAAGAAATCCGGAACCGGCGCTCCGAAGGAAAGTGAAGCGGCGCTGCACTTCAAATAGCGGGAGAGTTGCTGATCGATTCGGAACGCAAGGTGCCTCGACTGAGGTGCGTTCACTTTGTGAACTGGCATCCTCGCTCGGGATGACGGGTTTAATTAGTATTCTGTGACATTCGTCACAGACCTGTCCTGTTCTCCTGTGCCACACTTCCTCCACCCTGTGTTCAGCTGGAGGCAGCATGCGCCGCGAGCATCACTCTACGTTTACATGGTGCAAAGCGCCTCTCGCCGCGCTCTCTACATCGACGTGACCAACAGCCAACACAATCGGATCGTTCTAGCACACAACCCACGCGTTCGAAGGTTTTACGGACGACTACAACGCCATCCCCTTGCGCATTCGGAAAGCTTTGATGACGTGCGCAGCGCCATCGATCGCGAAAAGAAGCTGAAGGGCTGGCGTCGCGAGAAGAAACTTTGGCTGGTGGAACAGATGAATTTCAAGTGGGAGGACCTTGCTGCCGATTGGTATGGAACACAAGGTCCCTCGACTGCGGTGCCCGTTCACTTTGTGAACGGGCATCCTCGCTCGGGATGACAGGGGTTAGAGAGTGTTCTCTCCGCTGACCTTCGTTCCCGTTCGCAGATAGTGATTGATGGCCTCTTCCCATCCCAGCATCTTGTGCTCAAACCATTTCTGGTCGTAGCCTTCGACTTCGCAATTTCCTGCCGCGGACAAACCGGTGTAGGTGTAACGAATGCGGGCGCTGGTTTGGCGATTCGATTTCGCTGTCAGAACAATGCCGATTTGCGCTGCCACCATCCCCGGCTGCACCCAGGCAAACTCGATGCGAAATGCGGCGGGATCGTACGCGGTCACAATCCATGTTGTTTCTGTGCCGTCGTCGTTCAGGGTGGTGAACACGCATCCTGCTTCGGCCACGCCCGACTGCGAGTAGAGCAGGCGATATTGCCATCCCGGCACCCAATCCACCTCACGCACTGGACACAGTAAAGGGAAAACTTTCTCCGGCGGGGCGTTGTTGGTCTGGATGTATTCGTGGCTGACCCGCTTGCCCTCAAATTGCGCCATGGTTTTGCCCCCAAAATAAAATGGCCCGTGCCAATCGGCACAGGCTTTTCTTGACACAAAAGAAACAGGCCAGATTGAGTTCGTCAATCTGGCCTTGCCTCTCGAACAACTATTATGTCACAAAAAGATTATCGGCGGCTGTTGAGCTTGGATAGCAGGCGCAAAATTTCCAGATAAAGCCAGATCAATGTGACCATCAGGCCGAAGGCTCCGTACCACTCCATGTATTTGGGAGCGCCGGCGCGAACCCCGCTTTCGATGAAATCGAAGTCGAGGACGAGGTTCAAGGCAGCGACAATGACCACTACCACGCTGAAGCCGATGCCGAGCAAACCAGAGCCGTTGATGGCGGCGAAGCGGATACCGAAGAATCCGAGAACAAACTGCGCCAGATAGAACACGGCAATCCCGCCGGTTGCCGCCACCACGCCCAGCTTAAATTTTTCGGTCACTTTGATTACACCGGAACGGTAGGCGAGAAGGAGGACGAACAGCGTCCCAAAAGTCAGGCCCACCGCCTGAATGGCGATTCCGGGACGGCGCAGCTCGAACATGGCGGAAATCCCGCCCAGGGCCAGTCCTTCGAGCAGGGCATAAATCGGTGCCGTGATGGGAGACCATTCTTTTTTGAAGATGGTGACCAGGGCGACAATAAATCCGCCGATCGCGCCAATTGCCACCAGTGGCAGCACGGTATCGGAGCTGGGATTATGGAAAAACTGGCTCCAGCTCCAGATCGCAGTCGCCACCGTGCACACCAGCAGAATGCCGGTCTTGTTGACCGTCCCCGGCAAAGTCATGGCTTCGCCATAGGCCGCGTGCTCTACCTGAAAACTGTTTACGTTCAACGCTGGATTCGAGGTCTTGATGAGGGCCATCGATTCCTCCTTCATGGATATCTCTACTATTATAGTTCGGCGATACCATCACGCCCTATCTGTACAATTTGACCGTGAACATTCTTCTGAGTGAAGTTGAAGCCCGGGTGCTGGGATCGCTCATCGAAAAAGACATCACCACGCCGGATTACTATCCGCTGTCGTTGAACGCGCTGGTCAATGCCTGCAATCAGAAAAACAATCGCGATCCGGTGATGGCTCTTGCTGAAGATGCGGTACGAGACGCGTTGAATTCTCTCCAGGAAAAACGTCTTGCCGGGCCGGCCAGTGGCGCCGATAGTCGTGTCACCAAGTACGAGCATCGGGCGCAGGAAGTTTTCAACTTCACGCGCGGCGAGACCGCCATCCTGTGTGTGTTGTTGTTGCGAGGCCCGCAAACTCCCGGCGAACTTCGCGGACGCACCGAGCGCATGTTCCGCTTCGAGACCTTGGACGATGTGCAATCTTCATTGCAGCGCCTGATGCAGCGCGAGCCGCCGCTGGCCAGAGTCCTGCCAAGGCAGCCGGGGACAAAAGAATCGCGCTACATGCACTTGCTCTCGGGAGATGTGGAAGGTGTCGGTGATGCTCACGTGGCCCGATCACCCTCGCCCGCGCCAGCCAGCAGTTCAGCCGATGCCGAGCGCATCACTCGCCTCGAAGAGGAAGTGGCGGACCTGAAACAACAAATGGAAAGCTTCCGCAAGCAGTTTGAATAGTTGCCCATGTGAGGTGGGTATTGCCGCGACTTCGCTCAGGACTGCTGCGGCCACGGATTCTCCAGTCCGACTCGCCGCAATATTTCTTGAAAGCGCGAGTCCTCGTGGAAACGGTCCCACTTGGGATCAAGCAGGAAAGTCATCTGTACATCGCGGTCTTCGCAGGCTTGATCGAGCCACCTAAACATAAGGTCATGGTTCCCCAGCCCGGCATAGGCCAAGGCGATATTGAACGGCGGCACGTACTTCGTATCGGCAAGCCCGAGTAACTCGGCCAGCACCGCCTCCGCTTCTTGTTTTCTGCCGCAGGTTGCCAACACATAAGCCAGAAGGCCAAGAGGCTGAGTATTTCCCTCGGAAAAAGCTCGTGCCTTTTTCAATTCCGAAATTGCCCGGCTGGAATCGCCAAGCTGTTCATGGACCTTGGCCAGGTTGAAGTGAGCAATCCAGAAATTGGGGGCGAGTTCCAGAGCATTCGAGAATTCCGCGATCGCCTGGTCGTATTTGCGGGAATGATAAAGAAACTCCGCCAACAATGTATTCAGAATTGGGGACAAAGGATCAAGCTTGCAGGCCCTCTTGATCTCGGCGATGGCTTCTTCATGCCTGCCAGTGTTAGAAAGGCAATGCGCCCGGTAAAGACGGGCGATCACGTAGTTGGGATTGAGCTCAAGTGCCCGCTGATAGGCTGCTTCGGCGGCCGCCCAATCCCAATCGAACCAGAACCGGATGGTTCCCAGTGAAGTATAGGCCTCGGAAAGAGCATCATTTAATTCCAGCGCCCGATTCACAGCCGCGGTGGCCTTGGGAAAACAATCGCCGGCCCGCAAGTCGCTGGTAATGGGAAGAATGATGTAACAGTCCGCCAATCCGGCATAAGCATTGGCATAGGTCGGGTCCCGATCGGCTGCCTTGCGAAAATATTCGATGGCTTTTTGAATCTCCGGAAAAGTTCGCTTTGCCCAGTGATGACGTCCACGCAAATACAAATCGTGCGCTTCCGGATCTGGCTCTCGCGAGTTCGCCAATTGCAGCTTTTCTTGCGAGGTCAACCTTAGTTGCACCTGCTGGGCAATCGCGATGCCCAGCTCGCTCTGCACACTGAGGACACTGCCCAGTTCGCGGTCATAATTTTGTGCCCAAAGATGGATTTGGTCCTTCACCCGGATCAGCTGCGCGGTGATGCGGACCCGGTTCTCTTCGCGGCGCACCGTGCCTTCGAGTACGTAGTCCACACCCAGTTCCGGTCCGATCTCAGCGATGCTCTTCCTCGTCCGCTTGTACACCATGGACGAAGTACGAGCGATCACGCCCATATTTTCCGGACTGAGCCGCCCCAGGTGGCTAATGGTCTCTTCTGTCAACCCGTCGCTAAAGTATTCCTGTGCAATATCGTTACTGAGATTCTCGAAGGGCAGAACGGCTAACATGATGCGACTTTGTCGCGGGGCTGGAGATCCGTCTTCACTTTGCACTCGAACCACGGGCCCGACAAAACGATAGCCCTTACCTGGGACGGTTTGAACAAATCGTGGCTGGTTGGGATCTTCCTGAAGGACCTGACGGATTTTGCGAATGGCCGTGTTAATACTGTTGTCGGTATCCAGGAATACGTGTTTCCCCCACAAGCGCTCGATAATGGCATCCCGTGTGACAAGTTGACCCTGCTTTTCCAGCAACTTGCACAACAACTCCATGGGAATCCGCTCGAGCTTCAGGCTTTGCCCGGCACGGCGCAGTTCATAAGCGCGCAGGTCAAGCTCGAAATCGCCGAACTTCCATATCTCTGCTGGAAGGGGGCCGGAGCCTCGGGTGGATTCTGCCATGGTTCCTAAACAGCCGCTGGAGAAGATTCTGGCTGAAAGCGGCACTGTATCTAGGATAGGCCAACTTCGAACTTCAAACACTGGGAAAAATCAAGGAATTCTTCAGGTTCTCTCCATTGCCGGGCGGATTCCAGTGAGGCATGATGCGACTGGGCTGGCGAAGTCCAATGAAGTTCAAACAAGGAGATCTCATGAGAATTCAACATCTTGCAACTCTTGCGGCGATCGTATTACTGGCCACCATGGCACCCCACGGCGCCCAAGCACAGGCAAATTCCTCGAAATGCACCAATCGACTACTGTCGGGCATCTACGGCTTTACGTTAACCGGAACCAAACTAGGCGGAGCTCCCGGAACACCTGTTGGTCCGCAGGTCGGCGTGGCCATGACCACGTTCGACGGAGCTGGCAACCTCTCCCAGATTGATAGCGTGACCGTCGGCGGCAACGTTGTATCCGACTTCACCCATCCGCGAGCCACTGGGACGTACAGTGTGAATCCCGACTGCACTGGTACTTACGTCATTGATTTCGCAGACGGCCGGCCACCGGTGACGGTAAATTTCGTCATCTCCATGAATGGTACAGAAATCGATGGTGTAGTAGTTGCCCCGGGAGGAGGAATTCTTTCCATCGGTGCAACTGGCAAGAAGCGCTTCTTTGCCTCTGCCATCCTGCGCTAAAAATTCTTTCCGAGTTTCTTGCGGTTACCGAATGTTGCAAGGGGATGTACTGGGGAGGAAGGTCACGCTCATTTCTGAGTGTGGCCTTTTTATACAGGCGCCGACGGTGTTGCCCAATCCACCTGCTTCACCGGGCCGACGATGAATACCCAGGACAAAGTGCCGAGTCCCGCAACTCCGGCTGTGATCAGGAACGGCCAGAAAAATTCGCGGGTATGAGTCAACACAAAGCCGGTGAGCGACGGAGCAATGACGCCGGCCAGATTCCCGAAGAAATTTTGGAAGCCGGTCCAGCGGCCGACGGCTTGTGGGCCCGCCAGGGTCTGGGTGATTCCCCACATATTCGACGACGCCGCCCCGAAAGACGCGGTTGCCAGCATTAGCAGGGCAATCGAGAGAACTGGCCCCGCCACCACGCAGCCGATCAGAAACATGGCCGCGCAGGCCATGCCGACTCCCAGAAATGTCTTGCGCACTTTTGTGGGAGTCGCGCCGGACGCGACCCAGCGGTCCGAAAGCCAGCCGCAAATTGTGGAGGCTACGGCCGCCGAAAGATACGAAACGCCCGCAACTCGCGCCATTTTGTACGGTGAAAAATGACGCTCGCGCACCAGATAAAAAGGCAGCCAGGTGATCAGAAAGTAGGCCAAGTAATTCACGCAGAAGAGCCCGGCGCAGGTCCCCCAGGCGGAACGCAGTTTCAGAATCTCGGCAAGGCTTGGCGAGGACAAAGCAGAGGCCGGCGTCTGGCCTCCGGTCTGTGGCGCTTGTCCATCGGGCATCCAGCGGAACCACGGTACGAGCCACAGCAGGCTGCTCAGTCCCAGCACCACGAAGAACGATCGCCATCCGTAGCGGGCCATCAGCATTCCACCGAGAAACATTCCGAATCCTGGCCCGCAAGTGTTCCCGGCAACGATCAGCGAATTGGCGAATCCCCGCCGTTCTTCAGGAAAATAGCGCGCCAGAATTTTCGAGTACGAAGGATAGGCGACGGATTCGCCGATGCCCAGAATGAGCCGTACCATCAACAAGAGCGCGAAGCCATGCATCAATCCCGTGGCGACGGTGGCCATGGACCAGACAAAAAATCCCGCGGCCATTACCCATCCGACGGCAAAACGATCCACCAGCCATCCTGAGACGAGTTGAAACGGAGCGTACGTACAAAAGAAAGCGGCGAGCAGGATTCCCAGTTGTGAAGGAGACAGCCCCAGTTCTTTCTCCAGCATCGGCGCGGCAATCGACAGGTTGCTGCGGTCGATGTAGTTGATGAAGACCGAGACCACCAGCAGCGCGAGGACGCGTGAGAGCGTAAAAGAGACGCGCGTACGATTCGAGGATGTGGGCGGGGCCAGCAAAGCCCGATTATTCTCTGCGCCTGGGAAGGCGATTGCAAGCAGCAGAGCAGACTATAGGGGTGCTTCGACTCAGAGTGAGCGGTCTTTGACCGCTCACTCTGCGCTCAGCATGACAGGGAACTGCGTTTATGTCTCTTCCATAAGCACATGTCCCCGGGTCATCCCACCGCTGGCAGTGTGTATAGCCATGCGGGTACACTAGCCGAGCTCTCATTATTCCGAGGAGGAATTTCATATGTCCGAAGCCGCACAAAGTGGCGCCGATTTCAAAAAGCAATTGCGCGAAGGCAATCCAAAGATGGGATTGTTTCTGAACGCGCACAGCCCCACCGTCGCCGAACAGCTGGCCCACAGCGGGTATGACTGGCTGCTGGTCGACACGCAACACGGCCCGATGAACTACGAAAAACTTTCCGCCATGTTGAGTGGCATTGCGAACGGTGGCGCCAAGTCGCTGGTCCGCGTGGGCGGATACGACGATCGCCCCGGCATTCAGCAGGCCCTTGACCTCGGCGCCGACGGCGTTCTCGTCCCCTACATCAACACCGCCGAAGAGGCGCGCCAGGCGATCAGTTGCACCAAGTATCCGACCGTCGGAACGCGCTCGGTTTACTTTCCGCAGCGCAGCATGAACAAAGCCGGACTGCTCGGCTACGCCGGCAACTTCAATAACAACGGCATCATTGCGCTACAGGTCGAGACGGCATCGTGCATCGAGAACATTGCCGAGATCGCCGCCGTGCCCGGCGTGGACATTTTGTTTCTGGGACAAAACGATTTGTGCATGTCCATGGGCCTGTACAACAAATACAAGTTCCCCGAGATGTACACCTCGCCGGAACTCGGCGCAGCCACGCAGAAACTGGTGGACCATGCGCGCAAGAACAACGTCATCCTCGGACTCTTCCTGTTCGGCACCTCCCGAGTCGGCGAATTCCTGGAAAAGGGATTCACCTTCATCAGCATCGGCAACGACCTGCACCATGTGCTGACCCAGGCCGGCGCTTATGTGAATGACATGGAAGGCATCGCGAAAGAGAAGGGCAAGAGTTGGAAGAGGAGGCCGACGGCGCTGTTTTAGAAAGATGATCGATCAGTCGATAGGAAGGTCACGTTTTGGGCGTGGCTTTTCTCCACGAGGCTAGTGCTGACTTACTTTGACACCGCCTCAACCGCTCTCTACAGTAGCGATTATGGAAGTAAACTTTCGTCCAGGAACCGAGTCCCAAATTCAAGAACTCGCCGCCAAAATCGGCCGTACGCCCAAAGACCTCATCGAGGAGGTAGTGGCCGGATATCTTCAAGAGGCTGCCAAAACGCGCGAGATGCTGGACAGCCGGTACGATGACATCAAGAGCGGCCGCGTAAAACCTATTGACGGAGAGGAAGCCTTCGCTGAACTCCGCCACAAGCATGCCAACGATCCTCGCCGCAGCTGCTTCGCTGGTAAGTAGTCTCCAGACGGAAAGAGTGTGCTGAGGGTAGGGGTGCTTTGACTCCGGGTGAGCGGTCTTTGACCGCTCACCCTCCGCTCAGCATGACAAGGGTTTTATGTTTATTTGTAAGAATCCGTCGCAGCAGGGTTGAGCCAGTTTCGCTGAGGGCTGACGGCTGAAAGCCACTCGCAAGCATCCCCTCTGCGTATCCCATTTGGGCCCCAACCGCGACATATCCACAGCCAGCCGCCATGTTCATTTGTCACTGACAATGACATAAAAGACCGTGGAAACTGCCTAAATTGGGTGTACAATCCGCGCAGTCCTGTAATCCTAATAAACGACGCTCCCGGACAAGCCGAGTCGAACGCTCGTTCTGTCGTGGCTTGCCATGGTCCTCGTGCGGTGCAGTAAGAACGCGGAAGAGACTAAAAAAGGGGCGTCATGAAAATCCTTCTTTATAATCCGGACAACGGTGTAACTCGCAATTTCATGCCGCATCTCTGGATGTTTCTACTCCAGGCGCTCACGCCGCCGGGCCACGAAATTGTTTTGATTGATGGCAACGCCCAGCCCATGGACGAAGCCGGCATCGCGCAATACGTCCGCGATAACAATATCGACCTCGTGGGCATCGGCGCCATGACTCGCATGATCGCCAAGGCCTATCGCATGGCGGATGCGGTTCGCGCCACCGGGGTTCCCGTCGTCATGGGTGGCCCGCACGTCACCGAGCTGGCCGATGAAGCCCTCGGCCGCGATGGTGGCCCGCAACACTGCGACGCGGTCGCCCTTGGCGAAGCCGATGAAACCTGGCCCCAGATCGTAAACGACGCCGCCCGCGGCGAGCTCAAAGACATCTATGCCCCGGTCGATGCCGCCGGGAAAGACAAGAAGCCCGCGCTCAAGGAATATCCCGTCATTCCCTGGCAATCGATCGACCTTACGCAATTCAATCTCGTACCGAAAGTCTTCGCGCCGCTGCTCAACCGTGTCGGTACCGGATGGGGGTCGTTTCGCATTATTCCCGTTGAGTCCGGGCGCGGCTGTCCTTACGGCTGCGAGTTCTGCACCGTCACCGGGTTCTTTGGAGACTCCATCCGCTTTCGCACGAATGAGAGCGTGGTCAATGAACTGCTGCTGCTGAAAGCGCGCGCCCGCAGCGAGAAGGGGCAGATTGCCGTTTTTTTCATCGACGACAATTTCGCCATCAACATCAAGCGCACCAAATCGCTGCTGCGCGACATCATTGCCGCCAACGCGCAGGTGCATTGGGTAGCGCAGATCAGCGCCAATCTGTTGCGCGACGAGGAGCTGGTCGACCTGATCGCTGCTTCGGGTGGCAAGTGGGTCTTCATCGGCATGGAGTCCATTGACCCGGCCAATTTGAAAGACGTGAACAAGGGATTCAACAAGCCCGGCGAATACGCCGTGGTGCTCGATCGCCTGGCCCGCCGCAACGTTTACGCGATCACGTCGTTCATCTTCGGCATGGACAACGACACCGTCGGCGTGGCCGAGCGCACTCTCGCACAAGTTCGCACCTGGCCGCCGGGCCTTCCCATCTTCGGCCTGCTAACACCCCTCCCCGCAACCCCGCTCTACAAGCGGTTGGAAGCCGCCGGACGTCTAACCCGGGTCAAGCACTGGCAGGAGTTCATCCCATTCGCCATGGCGCACACGCCGCTGAAGATGACGATCGACGAAGCTCACGCCGAAGTGAATTACGGATGGGCCCACGCCTACAGCCCGGAAGCCCTGGCCAAAGCCGTGGACGCGCTGGACCACGAGCGGTTGGGGTATCGCGTCAACATCTTCATTGCGCGTCTTTGTTTCCGCGGGATTTATTTCCCCATGTTGGGGCGGCTGGCCTGGCTGAAAGTGGTCTCACAGAACCGCCGGACGATTTTCAAGTTACTGAGAGAAGCCATCTTCGGCCGCCGCGCTCGACCCAGAAATCCCGGCAGCCAGGGTTCCTATGAAGATGTGATCGCACCATCGGTTCCCGATCACGTTTCGACTTCATAAATGGCCGGACAAATCTCGGGTCCGGTCGAGCAGAGCGCGACGAGCGGCTACAATCATTAACCGAACATGGCGCAGTCAGCCGAGATTGAGATCCGTTCCGCCGATGCCGCCGACGCGGAGGCAATCCTGCAATGCCTGGCGGCGGCCTTCGGCCCGTACCGCGCGGATTACACACCCGGCGCCTTTGCCGATACGGTTCTCTCCCCGGAGACGGTACAGGCCCGTTTGCAGCAAATGCACGTCCTGGTGGCGACGGCGGCGGGAGAGGTTGTAGGGACCGTCTCTGGCGCCTGTCATGATGGCGAAGGTCACTTGCGCGGCATGGCGGTTTTGCCCGAGTGGCGTGCCAGGGGAATCGCCCAGAAGTTGCTGGCTGCTATCGAAGCCAGGCTGACCGTCCGCGGATGCCAGCGGATCACCCTGGATACAACCTTGCCGCTCAAAGCCGCCATGAAGTTCTATGAGAAAAATGGATACCAGCGCTCTGGGCGTATCATCGATTTTTTTGGAATGCCCCTGCTGGAATACGTTAAGCAACTTTAGCTGAGCTGCATATCTTTTGGTCCCAGGAGCCCCACTTGACTCCCTTTGTCCCCCGCCTGTAGTTTGCCAACAGGTCTGAATCAAAAAATGGGAGCGTCTATCCGCATGCTGCTTCGCCTCGCACCGGTTCTAGTTCTGGCCATGGCGGGCCTGGCCGCCCTTCTTCCGGCCCAAATGAAGCCAGATGTCCCGCCGGAATTCGATGTCAAAGCCCACTACACCAAGTACGAGTATAAGATCCAGATGCGCGACGGCGTGCACCTGTTCACCTCGGTTTATGTGCCCAAAGACACATCTCATTCCTACCCATTCCTGATCAACCGCACTCCCTATAGCGTTGCGCCTTACGGCGTGGACCAATATCCAAAGCGGCTCGGCCCTTCGCCTGACTTCGACACTGCCGGATACATTTTCGTATTTCAGGATGTTCGCGGCCGGTTCATGTCCGAAGGCACGTTCGTGGAGATGACCCCGCACATCGACAACAAGAAATCCAATAAAGACGTGGACGACAGCAGCGATCTCTACGACACTATCGAGTGGCTGCTCAAGAACGTTCCCAACAATAACGGCAATGCCGGCATCTGGGGCATCTCTTATCCCGGCTTTTACACTTCTTCCAGCATCATTGATACCCATCCTGCGCTGAAGGCTGCGTCGCCGCAGGCGCCCATCACCGATCTCTACATGGGCGACGACGCCTACCACAACGGCGCCTTTATGCTGGCCGCGAATTTTGGTTTCTACGCTTTCTTCACGCCGCAGAAAAACCCCGAGCTGCCCAAGCCCGAAGTGCCCTTTGACTACGGCACTCCGGACGGCTACGAGTTCTACCTGAATGCGGGCCCGCTCGGGAATTTGAGCAAGTACCTGGGAGACAAGGCTTCTCTCTGGGACGACCAGGCCAAGCATGATACCTATGACGACTACTGGCAGATCCGCAACCTGACGCCCCATCTCAAGAACATTCATTGCGCCGTGCTTACCGTGGGAGGATGGTTTGACGCCGAAGATCTGCAGGGGCCTTTCAAGACCTACCATGCCATCGAGAAAAATAATCCCGGCATCTTCAACGCGCTGGTGGTCGGCCCCTGGGTGCATGGCGGCTGGGCGCGGTATGACGGCAACCATCTCGGCAACGTCAGCTTCGCCTCCAACACCGGCGACTACTATCGCAAGAACATTCTGTTTCCATTTTTCGAGCAGCACCTGAAGGGCAACGCCGACGCCAAACTTCCCGAAGCCTCGGTCTTTGAAACCGGCACCAATGTGTGGCGCCAGTATTCTGCCTGGCCGCCGAAAAACGCCGTGGCGAAAACTCTCTACTTCCGCGCCAATGGCGAGCTGTCTTTTGATGCGCCGGCGGCCGGTTCCGCGGCTTTCGACGAATATGTGAGCGATCCCGCCAAACCCGTGCCTTTCGTGGCTTATGCGGCTGAGGACGTTCCGCAGGAATACATGCTCTCCGACCAGCGCTTCGCCACCTCAAGGACCGATGTTCTGAGGTACGAAACGCCGGTTTTGCAAGAAGATGTCACCATTGCCGGGCCGCCGTCGCCGCGCCTTTTCGTTTCGACTTCGGGGACTGATTCTGATTTCGATGTGAAGCTGATTGACGTCTATCCCCCTGATTTCCCGGATACAGCAACGCCAGAAAATCGGGAGAGCCCCAGGACCGATGTGCCGCCGCCAGGGTTCACCATGGGCGGATATCAACAACTGGTGCGCGGCGAGCCTTTCCGCGGAAAATTCCGCCACAGCTTTGAAAAGCCCGAGCCCTTCACTCCCGGCAAGGTCGAAGAAATCGATTTCTCCATGCCGGACGTCAACCACACTTTCCGCCGCGGCCACCGCATCATGGTGCAGGTGCAAAGTTCCTGGTTCCCGCTCACCGACCGCAATCCCCAAACGTTCATCAGGATTCCGACTGCTAAGCCTTCCGACTTCGTGAAAGCCACGGAACGGGTTTACCACGCCAAAGGCGAAGAATCAGGGGTTGTGGTTCAAGTGCTGCCAAGCGTCGCGGTGCAATAGCAGAAAAATACCTCTCAGGTCATCCCGAAGATCCGGCGGTTTTCAGCCGGTCGAGAGCATCCCCTGAGCGAAGCCGAAGGGGATCCTGCGAGCATCAACACTGCGCTCCGAACCGGAAACATTCAGGGGTTTGTTTAACCGGTGGTTTAGAATAAGGGAGCTGGATTTGGAAGGATTGCAACGTGGCCATCGTTACGGTGAGCGTGCAGGCGTTGAAAGGCTTATTCCGAAAACCGTACGGCCTGTGTCCATCAAAGAGATGAACGAGGCGATCAAGCTCGGGTCGTGTGGCGATTTTGCTTACGCTGTCGGTGTGCGTCCAAAAACCAGCTCAAGGAAACTCAAGGAAAAAGGAATAGATTCGATCTCCACAGAACCAGCTCCGAAGGAGCGGCATTCATTAGCCCCGGACGGAGTCCGGGGTAGGAGTGGCCAAAGAACGCGCTCCCGCAGGGTACCACTGCATTGAGTCAAATTGGTTGCGATCTATAAATCCTGGATCCACTGGCATGGCTCGCGCTTCCTCACTCCACCCCAAAGAACTCTTCCACCACCTTCACATCCGTCGTCTTCTTATAATTCGGCAGGCTCTCAATAAAAACTTTCCCATACTGTTTCTTCAAAATCCGATTATCCAGCAGCGCCAGCAATCCGCGATCATGCAATGACCGGATGAGCCTTCCAAATCCCTGCTTCAAGGTGATCACCGCAGCCGGAACCTGATACTGGAAGAATGCGTTCCCACCCTCGGCGTCAATCGCTTTCACCCGCGCCGCCACCACCGGATCGCTCGGGACCGCAAACGGCAATCGGTCAATAATCACGCAGCTGAGCTGTTCGCCCTGCACGTCGACACCCTGCCAGAACGATGACGTCGCAAACAGTACCGCATGCGGCGTGAGCCGGAACTCCTCGAGCAGCGCGTTCTTCGGAGCATCCCCTTGCAGCAGCAGTGGAAAATCCAGCACGCCGAGCAGCCGCTGATAAACGTCTTTCATCTGCGCATGGCTGGTAAATAACACGAATGCCCGCCCGCGTGTGATTTCGAGCAAACGCCGGATGCAATCCGCTGCCTGCGGCGCAAATTGTGGCGTGCGTGGATCGGGCAAGTCCGGAGGCACATAAAGCAGCGCCTGGTTCTGGTAATCAAAATGCGAAGCCAGCACCAGTTCTCGCGTGTACTCCAGCCCGAGCCGGCGCCGCATGTACTCGAAGCCTCCGCCCACGGCCAGCGTGGCTGAAGTCAGCACAGCGCACTCCAGTTTGTCGAACAGGCAAGTTTTCAGGATCGGCGCTACATCAATCGGCGTGGCCTGGAGAAAAGCGTTCTGTTTGTCCCGCCCACCGCGCCGCCGCTCGATCCAGAACACGGTGTTCCGGTCTTCCGATTCCATCAGAAAGCCAAGCTGTACCTGCAATTCCTGTGCTCGCCGGGCAAAGTTGAAAACCTCTTCCGGCTTCGACGGCAGTCCTTCCAACGCCGATCCCAATCCTCGCAACGATTGCTGCAAAGCCAGGTACTCATCGCCATTCTCTTCGAGAAATTCGCGCCGATTTTCAAACGCGAAGCGGTCTTTCCCCTGCGGCAGCAGCGCGAAGAAGAACATGGCGCGGTCTCGCAAACTTTTCGCCGCTCCCGACAGCGCCGAAGTCAGCAGATGATTTCGCTGCAGCGATCCTTCCACATCGCGGCACAACTCTTCAAAGCGCGCATTGCTGACGGCCACTCCGAAATAGCTTCCCGCCACGTCTTCCAATTCGTGGGCTTCGTCAAAGATCACCGTGCCGACGTCCGGCAGAATGCCCGCGTCCGGCGCGTATTCCGATTGCTGCTTGATCCCCAGATCGGCAAAGAACAAATGATGATTCACAATGATGATGTCGCTCTCCATCGCCCGCCGCCGCATTTCGGTGATGAAGCATTTATCGAACGCGCTGCATTTCTGCCCCAGACACGTATCCGCGCGCGCATCAATCTTGTGCCACAGCGCGCTGGCCTCGGGCAGTGAAGCCAGTTCCGCCCGGTCTCCCGTCCCCGTCGTCTTCTCCCACGCTGCAATGGCGCGATAGTGCTCAATCTCTTCATAGCCGCTCAAGACTGGCTGATCGGTCAGGTCGTAAAGTTTCTTGCGGCACAAATAATTGTTGCGTCCCTTCATATAGCAGACGTTCAGCTTGCCCTTGCCATCGGGAAAAAGCGCCTGCTCGAGAAACGGTATATCCTTGTGAAAGAGCTGTTCCTGCAGGTTCTTGGTGCCGGTGGAAATGATCACCCGCTTGCCGGAGCGAATCACAGGCACCAGATACGCCAGAGTTTTTCCCGTACCCGTGCCGGCTTCCACGATCAAATGGCGTTTTTCTTCCAGCGCCTGCTCCACCGCCTGCGCCATTTGCAATTGTCCGCGGCGAAATTCGTAGGCAGGATGGGTGCGCGACAGCACGCCCCCAGGAGAAAAGAACTGATACAGCGAGACATCGTATTTGCGCGCGCCGCTTGCCTTGGAGATTTCTGAAGAAGATCCGGGCTGGGAAGTCGGGGACACGGGAGTCTCTATAATAGCGGCAGTCGGTGCGTTGGGACAGGCCGCTTGAGCTGTTGGCATTCGATGCTACGGAGTGAAGTCGTTGGTCCTTGGTCGTTCGTCGTTGGCAAGAGCCCAAGACCAATGGCTAAGTAATTGAATACAGAATGCTCCGGGTTTTGGGTGGCGCAGCGCTTTCTAGCGCTGCGATTAGAGCTCCATTTGTTGAACGCGCTTCAGCGCCTGAGGAACCAGGTTTTAGCCAACGACCAACGACGCACGACCAACGACCGCTTTCATGACCCGAATCAAATCCAGCTCGCTCAGCACTCCCATCGTCGAAGGCGTCCCCACCATCGCCATCGTGGGACGCCCCAACGTGGGCAAGTCCACACTATTCAATCGCATCGTTGGATCGCGCCGTGCCATCGTCGGCGACGAACCTGGCATCACCCGCGACCGCATGTACGCTCAGGCCGATTGGCGCGGTCAAAGCCTGCGCATCGTGGATACCGGCGGCATCGTCCCGGAAGAAAAAGATTTCATTCCAACGGAAATTTTCCGCCAGGCCAAAGTCGCGCTGCGAAGAAGCCCACGCCGTCATCATGGTGGTCGATGGACGCACCGAACTTTCCTCCGCCGATCTCGAACTCGCCCGGCTTCTCATTCGCAGCGGCAAGCCGTTATTTCTGGCCGTCAATAAGATCGACACCGAAAAACAAAATCGCCTCATCGACGAATTCCATCGCCTCGGTATTAAGCAAATATTTCCCGTTTCCGCCGAGCACGGCCGCGGCGTTGACGACATTCTCGACGCTATCTTTGAAACCCTGCATCTCGACACGCTGGCACCGGAATCTTCGAAAGTCCGCTCCCCTGAGCAAAACAAAATTGCCGACATCGCCGAAGGCATCGACCAAACCGAAGAACGGCCAGACAAAGAAATCAAAGTCGCCATCATCGGACATCCCAACGTCGGCAAGTCCACGCTGCTGAATCGGCTCACGAAAACCGACCGCGCCATCGTTTCGCCGATCCCAGGTACTACCCGCGACGCCATCGACGAAATCGTTGACTATAACGGCCGTCAATTCCGCTTCATTGACACTGCCGGCATTCGCCGCAAAGGCAAGACCCATCTCATGGCGGAAAAACTTTCCGTCGTCATGTCTCGCAAACATATCGAAGCCGCCGACATCGCGCTGCTGGTGGTTGACGCCACCGAAGGCGTCAGCGGCCTGGACGCCTCCATTGCCGGCTACGCTCACGACAGCGGACGATCGGTCATCATCATCGTGAACAAATGGGATTTGGTAATCAGTGGCGAAAAGAAAGCGGTCAGCCAATCCAAAGCTGCCCGCATGCAGGACAGCAAACGCCCCGCCGACCGTGAAGCCTACGAAGAACGCCTGCGCGACGAAGTGAAATTTTTAAGCTATGCCCCGGTGCTGTTCATCTCCGCTGCGACCGGAGTAGGCACCGACAAAATTTTCCCCATGCTCGAAAAAGTCGCCGCCGAACGCGCCAAGCGCGTGACCACCGGCGAAATGAACCGCTTTCTCAAGTACGTAGACTTCGAACGCGCCTCCGTCCCCGCCAAACAGCATGTCCGAATTCTCTACGTGACCCAGGCCGGCGTCTCCCCGCCAACTTTCGTCCTCTTCACCGATAGAAAAGTAAAACTGCACTTCGCCTATCAGCGCTTCCTCGAAAACCAGATCCGCAAGGCCTTCGGTTTTATCGGAACGCCAATCTGGATCAAAGTCCGCGCAAGAAATTCTTAGAAGCAGCCGTTGGTCGTTGGCTGTTGGTCGTTGGCCAATCTCATACTGCCGGCATCTCATCGAAAATTTAAGCCCCTGTCATCCTGAGCGCAGAATCAGCGTTCGCTCGCGAACGCTGATTCGGAGCCGAAGGACCCCTACCGCTCCCCACACCGTCGGTCTATGGCATTTTGAGATCAATACGGCCGTCATCGCCCACTACCGAGCTCCTCGCAATATCAATCACCTGGCCAATCAACCTCACCATCCCCTTCACAAACGCCACACGATCCGCGCGTGCAAAAATTCCCTGCAAACGATCGTGCAGATCTTCCCATTTCACTTCATTCTGATTGATCTTGAGCGAGGACGGCTGATTGTCAGCGTTCCACTTCACCTGAATCACAATCGTGTCTTCCCCTGGGGGCAGCTTCGATGGGGCGCGGGCTGCGGGATCAGTGCCTCCAGCCCTTTTTCATTGGTCATGGACACGATCACCATGAACACAAGAATCAACACCAGCAGCACATCAATCAGCGGCGTAACGTTGATTTGCGGACGGGACGGACCACTGCCTGCATTGGAGAAAGCCATAAAGTTCCTCTCATGCACGCGCGTGTCTGAGAAGATTGGACACCCGCCCACGGTAAGTTCCCGCACTCACCGATCCCACATCCATTGTCATCCTGAGCGAGCGTTCTTCGCGAACGAAGGACCCCTGCATTTGCTCGGGCCCGCGCACAATGAAGAGATCCTTCGTTGGGAGTCTTCGCCAGGGACTCCACTGCCTCAGGATGACAGGACTGCTGCTAAACTTTCCCTCATGTCTTCCGACGCGCGCCCGCCACTCGCCCCCGGTCTCTATCTGGTGGCGACGCCCATCGGCAACCTGGAAGACATCACGCTGCGGGCCCTGCGCATTCTGAAAGAAGCCGACCTGATCGCCTGCGAAGATACGCGACAGACGCAAAAGCTGCTCAATCACTACGGCATCACCACGCGCACCACCAGCTATCACGAACACAACGAAGCCGAGCGCGCTCAGGAACTTGTCGGCGAATTGAAACAGGGCATGCGCATCGCCGTCGTCACCGACGCCGGCATGCCTGGCATCTCCGATCCCGGCTTTCGCCTGATTTCATTGGCGATCGAGCATGGAGTGCCGGTTATTCCAATTCCCGGGGCTTCGGCAGTCTTGTCCGCATTGGTCGCGAGCGGTTTGCCCACGGACTCGTTTCGTTTCAACGGCTTCCTGCCCGCGAAGGGTGGGCAGCGAAAACAAATGCTGGAAAGCATCAAGGCTTCGTCGCATACGCAGGTTTTCTACGAAGCGCCGCATCGGGTGAAAGAAGCGGTCGCGGATATCGTCGAAGTACTGGGCGCAGAACGACATATCGTCATCGCCCGCGAAATCACCAAGATCCACGAAGAATTCCTGCGCGGAAGTGCCGGAGAGATTCTCGAAACGCTCAATGCACGTGGCGACATCAAGGGCGAGATCACGTTGCTGATTGGCAAAGCTGATGAAAGCAAACAGTCTGCATCTCGCCTGACGATTAACGAACGCCTGCGGCAAATCGTGTCCGAAGAGAAGCTGGACGAAAAAGCGGCGCTGAAGAAAATCGCCAAAGAGCTGGGAATATCCAAGAGCGAAGCTTACCGGGAATGGCAGCGTATAAAATTAGCTAAAAGATAACTTTTCGTTTGCAGTCGATTTAAGCACTGTCGGGCTTCGGGATGGCCTCTGGGTGGTCCGAGACCACGAGCTGCGCCTATAAGTCAATTCTGTGCGATTGCGGGGCATTCTGGAATGCAACCGAGAAGGGCCTCCCCAGCTCGGAGCGTTAGACCGAACCTATTTTAAATAACTTACAGATAAGTCTATGTAAACACTCGTGTGGCGCGGACACTCTTGTCCGCGAAAAGCTTGCAGCGAGGAACAGTAGCTAGTTTCGTAGCTGGCTTCAGGAAGAAGAGCACGTCAAAAGAAAAGTCAAAGGCCACGGACAGGAGTGTCCGTGCCACACAAGCCTATTTCCCCGCCAGCTCTTTCTTCACCGCTTCACTAACCACCTTGCCATCGACGCGCATCCCTGCGGCATTGAAGCGGGCCATGGCATTCTTCATCACCGTGCCCATGTCTTTCATGGTGGGAGATCCCATTTCCGCGATGGCGGCTTTTACTCCGGCGACGATTTCTTCTTCTCCTGCGGCTTTGGGGAGATAGGTTTCAATCAGCTTGATCTCAGCGGCTTCTTTGTCGGCCATTTCCTGGCGGCCGCCTTTGGTGAATTGCTCGACGGAATCTTTGCGCTGTTTGATGAGCGTGGTCAGGATCTGCTGGGATTCTTTGTCGTCAAGTGGCGCCATCTTCTCGACTTCGCGGTTTTTGAGCGCGCTCTTGACCATGCGCAGCGTGGACAGCCGATGTTCTTCGCGGGCCTTCATCGCTACCACGATATCTTTTTGGATCTGTTCGCTAAGGCTCATAGTTCCAGCATTATAGCCGCCATTCGAGCGGTCTGCGGGGAATTCCCCACAGCTTTCCACTCAACTACATCCCCGAAAAACGCGGTTCCACGATAAACTAGTAAGGCGTTTCCCCGAGCACTCACTCTTAATCTACAAGGACAAAATCCTAATATGTTGCTGAAGAATCGTCTCTTTACGCCGGGCCCGACGCCCCTGCTTCCTGCGGCGCAGACCGCCATGGCCGCGTTCACCATGCATCACCGCACCGCCGACTTCCGTGCGCTGTACACCCGCGTGCTGGCCGACATGAAAGACTTTATTGGCACCAAGAACGACGTGCTCATTATGGCTTCGTCCGGTACCGGCGTGATGGAAGGCTCCATCTCCAACCTGACGTCTCCGGGAGACAAAGTTCTGGTGCTGACCGCCGGAAAGTTCGGCGAACGCTGGCGCGATCTGGCGAAAGCCTATGGCTGCACCATCGAGTTGATCAACAAGCCGTATGGCGAGACGTTTTCGCTTGATGAAGTGCGCGCGAAGCTGACTCCAGATGTGAAGGCCGTCTATGTACAGGCCAATGAAAGCTCAACTGGTACCCGGCACGACATAAAGGGGATCGCCAAGCTGGTGCGGGAAAAAGGCGACGACGTTCTGCTGGTAGTCGATGCCATCACTGGATTGGGCACAACCCATCTCGATGTCGATGGTTGGGGCATTGATGTCATCATCGGCGGATCGCAGAAGGCTTTGATGATTCCTCCCGGCCTGGCGTATTGCGCGGTCAGCGAGCGTGCGTGGAAGCGCATGGAGACGGCCAAGAATCCTCGCTACTACTTCGACTTCCGCAAGGAACGCAAAGCGGCGGCCAAGGGCGAATCGTCCTACACGCCGGCGACTTCGTTGATTGCGGCGTTGGGCGCGGCTTTGGACTTCATCCGGCAAATGGGAGACGGCGATCTGGCAGCCGGGCGCGTGGCTTTGGTGGACAACGCCGAACTTGCCGCGGAAATGACGCGGGCGGGCGCCAAGGCGTTGGGACTCACGCTGTTTGCGAAATCGCCGGGAGCGGCGTTGACCGCGATCGAGGCCCCGGCGGGAATTGATTCCAGCGCCATGGTGAAGGAGTTCCGCGATACTTTTTCCGCAGTGGTGGCCAATGGCCAGGGTGATATGAAAGGGAAAATGATCCGCATCGCCCATATCGGTTACTACGATTACCTGGATACGGTGGGCATTCTGGCGGCGCTTGAACTGGTGCTCGCCAAAGTTACCGGGAAGCCGGTGGCATTTGGCAGCGCGGTGAAGGCGGCGCAGGAAGTTTATGCCCGGGCGCAGGCGGAAAAAGTCGGCGAAGTCGCTGGAGTAAGAGGCTAATCCAGCGACCTCATCGCCCTAGGTTTTCTTCATCGGTCGGCTTGTGATCACGCCAACTGGTCCACAGCGTTTCAGTTTACGGTGAAGTTCACGGTGTTCGAATTCTGGCTGGTGGATCCGTATTGGCCGGTCACCGTTACCCGAACATAAACCGGCATCATGCCAGCATTGGCAACCGCTGTGGCCGGAATCATGGCCGTGACCTGAGTTGCGCTGACAAAGGTTGTGGGTTGAGCCACGGTGTTGAAGTAGACCACCGAGTTGGCGCCAAATGCCGTGCCGGTGATGGTCAAGTTGAACGAGGGCGCCCCGGCGCCGGTGTTGTCGGGGGTGAGTGTGGCAATGTTAGGGGTCGCGACCACTGGGTTGGTCTTCGTGCCATAGCCGCATCCCACTGCCAGGATAGTGAGCAGAATGATTGATGTGAGCTTCATAACGTCCTCCGATGATGAGGTGATCGAGCTGTAGAGAGAAGTCTAAGAAGGCGTTAAGACGCAGTTGTCATCGCGGTGTAATGTTGTTGTAACCACTGTGCATTTTCACTGCTGAGTGTTTCGCGGGCGTGGGGAAACGAATACAAATAAGCAAGGCCAAAGGACTTATCCATCATGAAAATTGTGGTTGCAGAAAAGATGTCGGCCTCGGCGGTGGATTTATTGCGCGAGCCCCACTGGACGATCATTACCCCGGAACAAATCGACGGCAAGCTGGCCGAGCATTTGCAGTCGGCGGATGCTCTGATCGTCCGTTCGGCGGTGCAAGTGAATGCGGCGCTGCTGGAACACGCTCCCAAACTGCGAGTGATCGGGCGGGCGGGCGTGGGCGTGGACAACATCGAACTGGAAGCGGCCACCCGCAAAGGCATTGCAGTGATGAACACGCCGGGCGGAAACGCGGTGGCGGTGGCGGAACACACTTTGGGAGTGATGCTGGCGATGGCGCGTTTTACCTGCCGCGCCAATGAAACCATGCACGCCGGCAAATGGGACAAGAAATCCCTGCAGGGATCGGAGTTGCGGGGCAAGACGCTGGGCATTGTGGGCCTGGGAAAAATCGGCATGGAAGTCGCCAAGCGGGCCAAAGTGTTTGGCATGGAGGTCGTAGGGCACGATCCGTTTGTTTCGGCGACGGTGGCGAAGGACCAGGGTATTCGTCTGGCGACACTGGACGAAATCTATGCCGCAGCCGATTATCTGACCCTGCACGTCGGCCTTACGCCGCAGACCACCGGCATGATCAACGCCGAATCGCTCAAGAAGATGAAGAAGGGCGTGCGCCTGGTGAACTGTGCGCGCGGCGAGTTGGTGAATGAAACCGCCCTAGCCGAAGCGGTGAAGAGTGGACAGGTTGCGGCTGCGTCGTTGGACGTTTTTGTGGAGGAGCCGCTGAAGAACTCAGCTTTCACCACCATGGACAACGTGATTCTGACCCCGCACATCGGCGGTTCGACCCACGAGGCGCAGGAGGCGGTGGGCCAGCAGATCGCGATGCAGGTGAAAGAGTATCTGAAGCACGGCGTGATTCAGAACGCGGTGAACGTGCCGTCGGTCTCGCAGGACGAGTATGAAGAACTGCAGCCCTACATTGCGCTGGCCGAGAGGCTGGGTTCGTTCCTGGCGCAGGTGAGCCAGGGCACGCTGGAGGAAATTTCCCTCAGCTACAGCGGGCACATCGCGGAATGGAAAACGGAATTGATCCGCAATGCGGCGATCAAAGGCATTCTGAACGAGTCGCTGGAGGAAAAGGCTAACCTTGTAAATGCCGGAGCCATGGCTTCCGCGCGCGGCTTGCGTATCCACGAAACTCGAAAGCCCAAAGCGCCCAAAGGCGGCGCGGGCAGCGTGCTTTCAATTACGGTGAAAACAGCGAAGGAAGAGCACGCGGTCAAGGGCGCGGTGCTGCGCGAAGAAGCGCCGCGGCTGTTGCAGGTGGATGGAATCGACGTTGAGGCCCCGCTGGAGCGCAATCTGGTTTATCTGCGTAACCAGGATGTACCGGGAGTGATCGGCAAAGTGGGGACCATCCTGGGGCAGCACGGCATCAATATCGCGAATTTCTCTCTGGGACGGCGGGCGGGCGAGGTGAAACCGGGTGCTCCCCGGGAGGCCATTGCCGTGGTGCACGTGGATAGCGCGGTCCCTGAGGCCGTTCTGGTCGAGTTGCGGAAGGTGCCGGCGGTATCGGAATCGAAATCCATTCACCTGTTTTAAGAGGAAGCTGCGGACGGACAAGGACCGCGGCGAAAATCCTGCATCTAAAGATGGGAAGACATCCGGCGGAAAAATGAGGAGAAGATACCTGATGCTTAAACGAGCAGGGATGGCTGTGGCTGCGTTGCTTTTATTTACCGCTGCCGGGCTGGCGCAAGAAGATGGACACTTCGATGTGAGCGTGAGCGGGGCCGGCGTGTTCCCCAGCCAATCCACGGGCCATGGCATCGTTCTCAATCCGACCAATTCCGCGGGGCCGCTGCTTGCGTTCCGGTTCCGCTTCAATGCCAAGCACTCGATCGCGGCGAATTACGGTCATACCGATGATTCCCAAATATACACCCTGGCGGCCAACATTTATCGCATACAGGCGAAGGTCACTGAATTCAGCGCGGCTTACGTTTTCAATCCCATTCAGATCGGCAAGTTCGAACCTTTCGTGATGGCCGGGGTCGGCACCCTGCATTTCACGCCAGGAAATACCTATATCAATACCTACCAAGTGCCGGTTGCGGTGTCGACGCAGTCCGAACTGATGGCGCTTTATGGAGGGGGCGTGGACTATCACGTGCTTTCCCACATTGCGGTGCGTCTGCAATACCGCGGACTCGTCTACAAAGCGCCGGATTTCAAGGGGCAGTTCTTTACCGGCGCCTATGCGCAGATGGCGGAACCTTCGGTGGGAGTCGTGTTCCGGTTCTAGGTGGAGCTTTTAACCGCAAAGGTCGCAAAGACAATCCGCTAAGGACGCTAAGAAGAACATTCCAGCGTTTATCTTGACCTACTTACGAACCATGGACCGGGATTTTCTTAGCGGCCTTTGCGGCCTTTGCGGTTAAAGGCTTTGCTCGTCCCGCGGCTCAGGAGTTCAAAGCTTGTTTGCGGAGTTTGCGGCTTTCTGCCAGCAGGGCCATGGAGTGCATAAGGTTTTGCAGGGTGACGATGCCCACCAGTTTCTGGTCTTCCACGACGGGGATGATACTTAAGTTGCGAGCGGTGAGTTTGCGGAAGGCCGAGGCCAGGGATTCCTTTTTCTGGGCCACTTCGAAAATGCGGTTCATGACGGCCTGCACATAGCCGTTGCCTTCGGCGCGCAAGGCTTGCAGGATCTTCTGTTTGGAAATTACCCCCACCATGTCACTGCCGCGGATGACGGGGAAATCGTCCTGCAGGGAATGCACAGCTTTTTCCAGCGCGTCTTCCAGGGTGTCGGCGGGAGAGAGCGTGGCGAAGTCGGTGAGCATGACGTCTTCGAGGTGAACCGTTTCCAGCACCGATTGAAAAACTACGGAGCGTTCTTCCAGTTGGGCGGCGATCAGCAGGAAGAAGCCGATCAGGGAAATCCATGCGCCGTCGGGGTTGTTCCACTGCATGTACTGCAGCATGCCGGCGAGGATGAGCACCGTGGCCAGGCTGTTGCCAATGGAAACCGCGCGCCTGGTGGCCCGAACCGGGTCCATGTGGCGGCTGAACAGGGCACGCAGCACACGGCCGCCGTCCATGGGATAAGCGGGCAGGAGATTGAAAGCGGCGAGCCAAATATTGACCCAGACCAGGCTGCGCGGCAGGTTTCCGGAATAGACGTAAGGATGCGCCCAAAGCTGGACCTGAGGAGCGACTTCCAGCAAAACACCCGCCGCCGCGAGGGCGATGAGCAAGTTGACCAGCGGGCCGGCCAGCGCGATACGGATTTCCCGCTTCCAGGTTTGTGCGCCGGACTCGATGGGCTGCTGGGTTTCATCGAGCAAGGTGATTCCGCCGATGGGCATGAGGATCACCGCTTTGATGGGAATGCCGGCGCGCTGGCCCACCAGAGCGTGGCCCAATTCGTGGAGGGCCACGCATCCGAAGATCATGGCGACCAAGCCCAGGCTGCGGGCCGGGCTGACGGTGCTGTGCGCGGCCGATTCGGTGAGGACGACAAAAAAGAGCAGGAAGACAAATGTCAGGTGAATGCGGAGTTCGATACCGAATATGCGTCCCGCCGGGATGGACCAGTTTCTCATCAAGGTACCTATTACCATTCTATATAGTTAGGGGCCGGGGCGTATGTGTATCGGGGCAATCGAGAGGACTAAGACCCGGCTGGAGGGCTAAGGCGAAGCTCGGGCGCTGAAGCGCGTAATCGTCTGCTGGGCATTTAATCGCAGCGCTGAAGCGACTGTGCCACCCAAAATCTGATTTCGGGCAAAGCATTCGGTCGAGTTGGATCACGCCCACGAAAAGAAAATATGAGGGTAATTGCGGGAAAATACCGGAGCCGTGCTTTGCAGTCGCTGCCGGGGATGGATCTGCGTCCAACGGCGGACCGCCTGCGTGAGACTTTGTTCGACGTGTTGACCGCGGGAAATCCGGATGCGCTGGAGGGAACTGTCTGGCTCGATCTGTTTGCGGGCACCGGGGCGGTGGGAATCGAAGCGTTGAGCCGTGGAGCTGGCAAGGTATATTTTGTGGAATCTTCGCGGCGGGCGGTGGAGTTGGTACGGAAGAACCTGCAGAAGTTGGGAGTGGAAGCAGGCTTTCAGGTGTTGCAGCAGGACGTGGGACACGCGCTCGCTGCACTGGAAAAACAAGGAGTGGGCGCAGACTATGTGTTTCTCGATCCGCCGTATCGCTTGGCCGAAGCGTATCAGCGCACGTTGGAAGCGCTCTCGAAATCGAGTTTGATTAAGCCGGAAAGCTTGGTCATTGCCGAGCACGAGAAGCGGTTCGATCCGGGAGAAGAGTTTGGACTACTGCGGCGCTATCGGAAGCTGGAGCAGGGAGATGCGGTATTAAGTTTTTATCGAACCGGATAAGAACGCCGTTTTGAAAGCCTAACCTACATCAGAATGTCATGGGCGCGGCGCACAATGGGGTGCTGCATTTCGAGTAAGTCGTTTTTCACCATGTTCAGGCCGTAGACGCACTGCTCGAAATGGTTCGATAGCCGGGCGAACAGAGGCGCTACCTTGGTGTACTCGAAGTGCTCGAACTTGGAGACGATGTAGTAGCTTTCCTTGCCGGCCTTTACCCATTCCACAAAATTTTCCACGCGCTGGCGGCGCAGGCGGAAGTGATTGATGCTTTCGGGGAACATGCCGGCGCAGAACAGGGTGTAGTCGCCGATGTGCTTGCGGACCTGGCGTTCGCGATCGAAAGAAGGCGCGGGGCCGTAGACGGGGTCGGACTCGACCAGCATTTCGCCGACGTCGGTGAGCGGCTTTCCGTCCGCGTTGCGAATCTTGTACATCTGGTCGACTTCAATAAAGTCCACCAGCAGGTGGGCAACGTAGGCAACGATCTGGGGATCACGAATGCCAATCTGCTCGGCATAGTGCCGCGCCACCAGTTCTTTAAAGAGCTGTTGCAGCGGATGCGATTCCGGAATCATTCGCAACTCACCTCCGGGAAACCTGCACCGGGAGCAGGATTCCACCAATCTCTTGCTGATTACATATCGCAGCCAGTCCGGGAACGCAAGTGACTTCCGTGTACCGGGCATGGCCCGATCGTGACACAGATAAAAACCCCGGTGAAGAACGAATGTTTCGGCGGATTTTGGTTGGCAGAGTCGGGCGGGGACTGCCAACGCAAAAATTTGATTACTCTAATCGCGAGGTTAAAATGCTTCTTCGGACGTGCGAATCGGGGAGGAAGTTGTGACTGAGGAAAAAATGAAGCGGCAAAATTTTTCCAGCGGGACAACATGGGAGCCAATCGTCGGATATTCACGCGCGGTGAAGATTGGCGACTACGTGCATGTGTCGGGCACGACTGCTACCGGGCCGGACGGCAAGATCGTTGGAGTCGGCGATGTGTACGCCCAGGCGGTGCAGACGTTGAAGAACATCGAATCTGCATTGCAAAAAGCCGGGGCGAGTATGAAAGACGTAGTGCGCACACGCATGTTCGTGACCAACATCGCAGAGTGGGAGAAAGTCGGGAAAGCGCATGGAGAATTTTTTCGCGACATTCGTCCGGCTACGAGCATGGTTGAAGTGAAGGCGTTGATTTCGCCGGAAATTCTGGTGGAAATCGAAGCCGATGCGGTGATCGCGGGTCGGCGGTAGTAGAATCTCTGGCACTCGGAGAGTGGTGAAATGAGATTCCGGCAATGGATTACGATTCTCCCCTTGGCTGTCGGCCTTGCCGCGTCAGCGCAGCAAACTGCAACACCCGCAGCGCCGGTTACGGTGATCCGCGCGGGAACGCTGATTGACGGCAGGTCGGGCACGGCCCGCCACAATGTGATCATTGTGGTACGTGGCAATCGCATTGAGAGCGTTTCAGATGCGAGCGGGAAAATTCCCGCCGCCGCCGCGGTCATTGATCTTTCCAAGGCAACGGTGCTGCCCGGACTGATCGATTCCCACACTCATATTTTTCTCCAGGGAGAAGATCCGGCACAGGGCGGCTACGACGCCAATATTCTGAAATATCCTCTTGCTTTGCGCGCGGCGCGGGCCACGGTTGCCGTTCACCGGGCGCTGGAGCAGGGATTCACCACGCTGCGCGATTTGGAAACCGAAGGCGCAGGATACGGCGACGTCGGCATCAAGATGGCGATTGAAGGCGGCTACATTCCAGGGCCGCGTTTGTTTGTGGTCACGCGGGCGATTTCAACGACGGGCGGTTATTCGCTCACCGGCTACGCTCCCGAGTTGGACATGCCCAAAGGCGCTCAGCTCATCGACGGGCCGGTCGAGGCGCGGAAGGCGGCGCGCGAACAACTCAACAACGGCGCGGACTGGATCAAGGTGTATATGACGTTCCGGTCGTGGATCGGCAAGAACGGCGAGCTGGTTTCGCAGCCCACGCTCACACTGGAAGAAATCAAGGCGATTGTCGACGAGACCCACGGTTGGGGAAAGAAAGTTGCGTGCCACGCTTATGGTGGGATCGGGCTGCGCCGCGCACTCGATGGCGGCTGTGATTCCATTGAGCACGGACTCGACCTGCACGACGAAGACATCGCGCAAATGTTGAAGCAGGGCACTTGGTACGTGCCGACACTGGCGGCGTACTACATGGACTGGGCGCCGGCCGATACGCCAGCCGGAGAACGTGATCGCAAGCGCGCGACGCTGCATGCGATTTCGTTCCAGAAGGCGCTGAAAGCGGGAGTGAAGATTGTTTTCGGAACCGACATGGGCGGCATTCCGTGGACGGAACCCATCGCGCAGGAGTTTCCCATCATGGTGAAACTCGGCATGTCGCCCATGGACGCAATCAAGAGCGCAACCTCGCGAGCAGCGACCATGCTCGACATGGACGGACAAATCGGCGTGGTGGCGCCGGGGGCGTTCGCGGACATGGTTGCCGTGAATGGTGATCCGCTGGGGGACATCAAAGTCCTTGGCAACGTGCAGTTTGTGATGAAGAACGGCAGCGTATTGAAAAACGAAATTAAAGAATCGTCACCGCAGCCGGAAAAACCGGAGCGCAAGAAGAAGTAATTTGTGTAGAGAAATACCAAGACCTAACCCAGAGGAAGCGAGCCAATGACGAAAAGAGTTGCGACGCGATTATTGATGACAGTTCTTGCGCTGATGTTTTCGGTAGTATCCAGCGGGCAATCATCCCAGCGAACGATCGTGAAGCCCGGTCATCTGCTGGATGTGAAAAGCGGGAAGACTCTCTCTGGCCAGGCGATCGTCATTGAAGGCGACAAGATCGTGAATGTTGGACCTGCGGGAGACATAAAGACTTCCGTGACGGATCAGATCATCGATCTTCCTAATGCCACTGTCCTTCCCGGGTTGATCGACGCTCATACTCATTTGACCAGCGATCCGAAAGATGTTGGTTATGAAAGCCTGGCGATCAGCGTTCCGCGCGAGGCCTTGACCGGCGCCAAGAATGCGCGGACCACGCTGCTGGCGGGATTTACCACGGTGCGCAATGTCGGCGCGAGCGGCTACACCGATGTGGCGCTGCGCGATGCCATCAATGCCGGCGATGTCCCGGGGCCGCGCATGCTGGTGAGCGGGCCGCCGCTGGGGATCACCGGTGGCCACTGCGACAACGACCTGCTGGCTTACGAGTATCACTCCAGCGCCGAAGGCGTGGCGGACGGAATTGCAGCCGTGCAGCACAAGGTGCGCGAGACGATCAAGTATGGTGCAGACCTGATCAAGATTTGCGCCACCGGGGGCGTGCTTTCGATGGGCGACAATCCGCAGGCGTCGCAGTACACGCTGGAGGAAATGAAAGCCATCGTCGCCGATGCGCACCGCCTGGGACGGAAAGTTGCAGCGCATGCGCATGGAGCGCAGGGAATTTTGTGGGCATCGGAAGCCGGCGTGGACTCGATTGAGCATGGCTCTTACATCGACGACGCCGGGATAGCGGAAATGAAGAAGAATGGAACTTATCTCGTGCCCACGCTTTATCTCGGCGATTGGTTCCTGGAGAATGCCGGCCAGCTTCACGTTCCACCGTCAATTCTTGCCAAGGCGAAGGATGTGATGCCGGCGGCGCGCAAGAATATCGCACACGCATTTGCCAGCGGAGTGAAAGTGGCGTTTGGCACCGATGCGGCTGTCTATCCCCATGGATTGAATGCCCACGAATTTGCAGTGATGGTGAAGCTGGGACTTTCCCCACTGCAATCCATTCAGGCGGCGACCATCAATGCAGCGGACTTGCTGGGATGGTCGGGGAAAGTCGGTTCGTTGGATGCGGGTGCATGGGCCGACATCATTGCGGTGGACGGTGATCCGCTGCAGGATGTGACCGCGTTGGAGCATGTGAAATTTGTGATGAAGGGCGGTGCGGTGGTGAGGAATGAGTATGGGAAGTGAAGCGAAATTGCGATTCGATGTGAATTGGAAGAAAGGAATCGTGCGTCGCGACTAGCGGAGCTGCGCTCCGCCGGACAGCCGAGGCGGCTGTCCCTACGTAATTCGAATGCAACAAAAAAGGCCGGCTATCAAGCCGGCCTTTCTTTACTAAATGAAAAACAATTACGGCTTCTTGGGCGCGATCGCATCCTTCGCAGCCTTGGCCACGCGGAACTTCACCACGGTCTTGGCCTTGATCTGAATGGGCTCGCCGGTCTGCGGATTGCGTCCGATGCGGGCCTTGCGGTGCGCCTTCACCAGGCGGCCGATGCCGGGAACGACGAACACGCCGTTCTTTTTGGTTTCCTTGATGGCCGTATCGGCCAGGTGCTCGAGAAATGCTGCTGCGGTTTTGTTGTTCGATTCCAGCTTTTCCGCCAGAAGGCGGACAAGCTGCGTCTTGGTCAAACCTGATGCCATGAATCCTCCTCGTTGAATGGACTGCTAAATTTTGCTGCGATGGCAGCCATCTTATACCCGCGACCTGTGGAAAAGAAGCATTTCAGCCGCATTTTATGCGGTTTTTATCGATTTGGAACCAGAAAGTGCAGCAAAACCCGCTATTTTCGCGTCGTGACTCTGGGAAATGCCCCAATTCCGCTGGGATGGAGCGGTCGCGACTGCGTGTCATAATGCTTGTCCGCAGTAAGATCTTAGCTACTTGCTTCTAGCTACAAGCTTGTCAGGAGACGCATCCGTGAGTTGTGCGATTTGCGAAAAGCGCAAAGAGAAGCGCTTCTGTCCCGCTGTCCATGGGCGCATTTGTCCGCAATGTTGCGGGGAACAGCGCGAAGTCACGCTGGATTGTCCTAGTGACTGCGTGTATCTGCGGCAGGCGCGGGAGCACGAAAAGCCGCGCTCGTTACAGGATTTGGACCAGGCGGCTTTATTTCCTCAGGTGGAAATCGGAGACCAGTTTCTTTATCAGCAGGAACACTTGTTGCTGGGCCTGAGCTTTGCGTTGGCCAAGAGTGCTCGGGCCGACCGCGATCTGAAAGATTCCGATTTCATTGCCGTGCTCACGTCGGCCGCAAAAACTTACGAGACGCTGGCCAACTCGGGACTGCACTATGAGGCTCCCAGCGCTCATGTGGGGCAACAGGCGATTGTGGCCGAACTGCAAAAGATGGTGCAGGAGTATCGCGAGGCGGAGCAGAAACATACCGGCCACGCCCGGCTGCGCGATTCCGAGGTATTGCGGGCGCTGGTGTTTCTGCTGCGGATGGCGCATGCGCGCACGTCGGGGCGGCCGCGAGCGAAAGCTTTCGTGGATTTTCTCTTCGCGCAATTTCCGGAAAATCCGTCGGTGATTGCGGCTGCGGAAGATGCCGGCAGCAGGATCATTGTGCCTTGAAGTCAGCTTCTAGCTCCTAGCTACTAGCTGAATCACAATGATGTGGCTAGAAGCTAGGAGCTAGAAGCTTTTTCACCGCTTGTCCTGCTGCCAATTCCTCCAGCAGTTCCCGCATGGTTCGTTTGAGCACGGGATGCCGCGCGTCGGGCGCGATTTCGGCCAACGGTGCGAGTACGAAACGGCGCTCATGCATGGCCGGGTGCGGAACCATCAATCCCTGCGATTTGATCGTCGAGTTTCCAAATAGAAGAATATCGATGTCTATTGTGCGCGGGCCTTTTTTCTGCTTTCGCTGCCGTCCCATTTCGCGCTCGAGGTTGAGAATCCCGGCGAGCAATTGTTTGGGCATTTTTTCGGTGTCCAGTTTGACCGCGCAGTTCAGAAACCAGGGTTGGGCGACGAATTCGACCGGCTCGGTTTCATAGAAGGACGAAACGGCAACCACCTCCCCGAAGCCCCGCAGACGATCGACGGCGGACTTCAGATGGGCGGCCCGGTCGCCTAGGTTCGAGCCCAACGATAAATAAACGACTTTATGCACGCCGTAGTGTCCGGTTTCCGGGCCCAACTTTCCAGCGAAAAATGGGTGGCTGCTCCGGAACCCCTGCAGAAGCAGAGGGTTCCGTCTGTACGTAACCGGGATTTTTCCCATGTATGCAGTACCTCCGTTACTTTCAGGGAGGCATGACCCAGGGTTACGATCAAGCCTGGCATGACCCTCGAATCCCTGCTACTAAGTCGCGATAGCGAAGTTGTGGATATCCTGCGACCGACGCTGGAGAAACTCTCTATTGACGTGGAAATCTGCCAGGGCTCGCGCGCGGCCAGTGAAATCCTTTCGTCATCGAAATTTGACGCGGTGATCGTCGATTGTGACGATCTGCAAGGCGGAATCGAAGTGCTCAAGGGATTGCGTACCGGCAACAGCAACAAGAATTCAATTGCATTCGCCATTTTGAACGGTGACACCACCACCCAGCAGGCATTTGAACTAGGCGCCAAGTTTGTGCTGCAAAAGCCCATTTCACCGCAAAACGCCATGCGCTGTTTCCAGGCTGCCCTGGGATTCATGGAACGCGAGCGGCGGCGTTACTTCCGCCATCCCGTGGAAATGCCGGTGACCATTGCGTTCCACCAGGGCCATGAAATGAAAGCCGTGACCACGAATGTGAGTGAGGGCGGCTTGGCCTTGGCGGTCAGCGGCAACCTGCCTGAGGACAAGATCGCGAAAGTGATCTTTACTCTGCCCGGCTTGACGTTTCCCATGGACCCGAAAGCCGAGATCGCCTGGGCTGATGGCAGCGGGCGAGTTGGCATTCGCTTCCTCGATCTGCCCCCGGCTTCGAAGGAACATCTGGAAGCCTGGCTGAGCCAGCAACTGGCGACTGCCTAAGGGAACCGGGCTCCGGGTATCCAGCTTGAGACTTGCCGCGGCCCCGCTTTACCTCCAACCTTAAAGAAAATCCATACTTTCAGGTGCTTGTGTGATGCTTCCTATTCATATCAAGATTGATCGCGCACAACGGCTGGTTCGAATGTTGGAGGCGGACGCTCCGCTGCTGGCGCTACGGGTTGCGCCTTTGCATCCCGAGCAACAACAGTCGGCCAAGGATTATGCCGCCCAACTCACCGCCCACGCCCGGGCCGAATTGGAAAGATTGATTGCCCAGGGTTCTTTCCTCGATCCGAGTCCTGACGATCAGGTCCCCCAAGCCGCGGATTGAGCTTTGCCGTAGAGACGTAGCTTGCTACGTCTGCGGTCCCCCACCGAACCAACCCCTTTGTGATTTCGAGCGAAGCGAGAAATCTGTGTTTCCTCGGCGCCGGCAGACAGCGGATTCCTCGTCGCTGCGCTTCTCGGAATGACAATAGTGAAGCGGGTAGGCGTTGCGGAAGAAGTTCTAGAGCGCCTGAGCGGCTGCGGCGTGGAGCGTCAGCGGACGAGCATGCGAGCTCTCTTCCTCGAGGGTGGTCTCTTCCCACAGCGTCCGATCGCGCAACAGCCGGGAAACCAGGGCAGTATGCATGGCGTGGCCGGCACGGTCCGCCACCACGTTGCCCAGGATTTGCCGTCCCAGCAGCGCCAAGTCTCCAATCAGATCGAGAACTTTGTGGCGCACGAATTCGTCGGTAAACCGTAAGGGAGGATTCATGAGGCCGTCTCGTGTCAGCACGATGGCATTTTCGGACGAAGCGCCGCGGATCAGGCCCTGTTGCCGCATGGCATCTGCCTCATGCAGGAAGCCGAAGGTGCGGGCGGGCGCGATTTCAGCAAGGTAGTTTCCGTCGGAAAGATCCACGGAGAAGGTTTCTCTGCCAATCAGCGGGTGGGGAAAATCGATGGTGTAGGAAACCGAATAACTCTCCGCCGGATACACGGCAATGAATTTGTTTCCCTCGCGTAATTCGAGTTCGCGGCGAATACGCAGGTAGGTGCGTCCCCGGCGCTGCCTGCGGATGCCAACGCTATGGATGAGGTCCACGAAGGGCTGGGCGCTGCCGTCAAGAATGGGCAATTCCAGATTGTCCAGTTCGACGATGGCGTTGTCGATCCCAGTTCCAATAAAAGCGGAAAGCAGGTGCTCGGTGGTGGAGATCAGAACGCCGCGCTTCATCAAGCTGGTGGCGTAACTGACGCGGGCGACGTTGCGGCTGATCGCCTCGACCTCGAAGCCTTCCAGATCTACACGGCGAAAAACGATGCCGGAGCCTGCCGGAGCCGGCAGGATGCGGAGTTTCACCGGAGCGCCGCTGTGCAGGCCGATACCGGAGCATTCCACAGCCAAACGAATTGTCTGTTCTTGCTTCAAATGCCAGTTGGATGAGTGTTCTGAACTCCGAGCTTACTAGCCCGTGACGAATTCTGGCTGTGGTAAATCAGCCACACTCCGTGGCGCCGCCGCCAGATGATATCGCTAAGATCATTATTCATATCAATACTTTACAAGAATTTACAAAGCCTGACGTATCTAGTAGGTCATTCACTTTCGAGGTGCGGGCTGGCGGACTTCGGGGTCGAACAAGGAATCGCTGAATCCCTTGTTGTAGCTGACGGCGGTGAGGAAACGCTGGTTCGACATGTCTCCGTTGTAGTAGCGGGTAATGCTGAAAGGGGTCATCAAACCCTGCACCAGCCGATAGTTGTCCCAGACTTCGTCCTCCACATTGCGTTGCTTATCATTAGGGTCGCGCCAGGTGAAGGTCTTTTTGACCGGTAAGTGGGTGAGAGAGTCGATGTATAGCGTGACCGCCTCATTGCGCGCGTTCATGATGGTGACTTGCTCGACCGCCTTCTGATCGGCGACCGTGGAGCCCTCGTAGAAGAGCGCAATCCCCGGCTCCTGTAGCCATTTGCGGACCACCCAATCGAGTGAATAATGGCGGCGCCGGAGATAGCCGACCAATTCCTTGTCTTCCGCGGGGTGAGGGCCTTTATAGGTGATCTCCGATCCCTTGTCGCCGTTGTAGATCTCCACTACGTCCCGTTGTTTGGTCAGTTCGATGCGTTCCTTGTCGGGAAATTTGTAGAACCGCCAGAAGACAGTTCCGTAGCTGTTGGGGCGGCCGAGATGAAAAGTGTAGCCACGGCCTTCCTGAGAAATGTCCTGGATATTCAGGTAGGCCTGGCCGCCTAAGGCTTCGATCATCTGATCGAGCAAGGCTTTGGCTTTACGCTCGCTTTCGTGGCCGGACGGAATGGCTTGGGCCGAGTTCGCGGCTGGAGGCGGGCCAGACGAAGCGGCGGTCTGTCCGAACGCGCCGGTTGCTAAAAGGACAGTCAGGATGAGAAGACGAAGGTGTTTCATGCTTTCCATTCGTTAGATGCGGCGAAAAGCGATTGTAGCCGCTCTCGTGATTGCGGAGAATGAGCCCGACTACCCGACCAGCACGGCCCCGCCATTCACGTTGAAGATTTCTCCGGTAATGAATCCCGCGTGGGGGGTACAGAGAAACAAAATGGGCGCGGCGATCTCTTCCGGCGTGCCCACGCGGCCGAGGGGGATCTTGCCGAAAACGACGTCCCGAGTTTTGGGGTCACCCAAGGCGGGAGCCGACATGTCGGTGGCCACCCAGCCAGGCGCAACGCAATTCACGTAGATGCCATCTGCGGCGAGTTCGGTGGAAAGTCCCTTGACCATGCTGATAAGCGCGCCCTTGCTGGCCGCGTAATCGCAGTGGAAGGCTTCTCCACGCTGTCCGGCGGTCGAGCTGACGAGGACGACGTGTCCGGCGGCAGCGCCCGATTTTCCCTGTTTTTTCATCTGCGCGACAGAATGTTTTACGAGCGCGAAAACACTGTCGAGATTGATGGCCATGGTGCTGCTCCATTGCGCATCGGACATCTTATCAACGGGCGCGTCCTGCGCTGGCCAGACGCCGTGGTTCACTACCAGGATATCCAGACGTCCAAAGCGGTTGACGGTGGCTGCAATCAGCTCCTTTGCCGTCTCGGTGCCGGATAGATTGCAGGCCATTGCGGCGCAGTGATCGGCTCCAAGTTCTTCAACGAGTTGTTCCGAAGCCGTTTTGGCTTTCTCGTAATTGAACAAGACGTTTGCGCCCGCGGCGACAAACATGCGGACTGTGGCCGCACCTATGCCCCGCGATCCGCCGGTGATGAGGGCAACTTTGCCGGAGAGGGAAATATTCATCTGTTCAGTTTGGAGGGTTTAGTCGGCGATGGCAAGTGCGGTTGGTGCGACGGAAAAGGATCGCGCCCGCTCAGGCGTTGTAGTTGGCTACGACTCGCGCCACTTTTCCGGCCGGAGACAGCTCCATGAATTCTGCCGTGCGTGTTCCCTTCTGGTTGGTGTAGTAGAGGACCACGCTGTTGATGCCCCAGAGCACGTCCTCAAGGTGAAAACGGAGTTGCGGGTAGGCTTCCAGTCCCCGTTGGAAGTAGGCGTGCAGATTATTCTTTCCGATCACCTTGCCATGGGATGTCCCGAGCAACTGGGCGGCACTGGGCGAAGTCAACTCGACCGCATCCTCGTAGTGCGTCATGATCAAATCCAGATCGTGAGCGTTCCAGGCTGCAATCCAATGGTTGGCGAGATTCCAAGCTTCGTCTTTTGTCACTGCGGTTTCTCCCTAGAAGGTAGCGCGGCTAAAGAGTGAATGGGTGTGGCTGGCTTCGAACCGCCCGACGGGTCAGTCCCCCAGACTCGAGGTTTTCTCGGCTTTGATCTCACGCAGCAGGATGCGCACCAGCATGCCGTCATAGCGGATGCCGCTCAATTTGCCCAGCTCCGCCAGGGCCTGATCGCTGTTTTTGGCAAAGGCGAAGGAACGCTCGGTGGTCATGTTGCCATAGGCATCGGCAATGGACAGGATTCGCGCCCACAGCGGAATTTCTTCTCCGCGCAAACCGGCAGGATAGCCCGAACCGTCGAACGCCTCGTGGTGGCTCTTGATCGCCTCCCGCAGTTTCTCGCTGCCGGGGATTATTCCGACAATCTCCGCGCCCACGTGGGCGTGCATTTTCACCAGGGAGAACTCATCTTCGGTCAGGGGCCCAGCCTTGCTCAGAATACGCTCGGGAATAAAGATTTTCCCCACGTCGTGGACGCGGGCAGCGAAAGCCAGGCTGGCGATGTCTTCCGCGGGAAACCCCAGAGCACGGGCGATCACTTCAGCATAGTGCGCCACTTTCTCGCCGTGGCCGGGACCGTTCATCTCGCGGAGTTCGGCGGTCTGGGTCAGCGATTCAATGGATTCCTTCAACATCGGGACATTGCAACCGCCCTCACCGCCGCACAGCTTTTTAAGGGTGGTCACCAATTCGTCCAGATGCTCGGGGCCGGTGTGCTGGCGCTGCAGGAAGCCTTCGATGTAGCCGGAGATCTGTTGGCGCTGGGCCGCGCCGGCTTCGTCATGCGCGAATTCCTCGGCAACGGAAACGCGGTCGCCGCCAGCCCGTTTCGAGACATACATACCGGCGTCGGCGATACGGATAATGTCTTCCGCGGAGAACCCGTGCAAGGGAAAACTGGCCACCCCGAAACTGCCGGTGATTTTGTGCCCGCTCAACATGGGGTCGGTGGTGATCCAATGGCGTAAGCGCTCGGCCAGAGCCTGGGCTTGTTCGACGCTGGTTTCGGGCATGAGGATGATAAATTCGTCGCCGCCATAGCGCGCCACCACGTTCGACTGGCGGCATTTCTGTTCGAGCAGGCGTCCCACCCGGGCGAGCACCAGATCGCCTTCCAGGTGGCCGAGGCCGTCGTTCACTTCCTTGAACTTGTCGAGATCCATCAATATGACGGAGAAAGGGCGTCCTGAACGAGAAGCCCGTCTCCACTCGGAGGAGGCGGCTTCCCAGAAGAATCGCCGGGTCTTGATGCCGGTCAGGCCGTCGGTGATGGATTGCTGCTGCAGTTTCTGAAATACGAACGAGTTGTGCAGGGCCGTGGCCAACAGATCGGCCAGCGTGTTCATGATGAGCACGTCCTGCGGGGAGAAGGCGTCTTCATTCTGGCTCTCCACGTTAAGCACCCCCAGCAGTGTGTCGCCATAAGTAATGGGAATGCAGAGCACGGCGCGGGATTCCGGCAACACGCCTTGCACCTGGCCCGCGCTGATACCCTGAACCAGCGCACTTTCCATGGTCCGCGCCACTCTGCCCACGATCCCCACGCCGAGCGGAATGCGCTTGCCCAGAGCCTGGGCGGTGGCGCCCGCTTCCGCCTTGATCTCAATTTCCTTGGTGCCGTAGTCCAGGATGCCGATGCCGATGTGGTCAAAGCGGAAATTTCTCTGAATGTGGCCCACGATTTCCGCCAGCATCTGTTCCCCATCTTCACTGGAGATGGCGGTCTTGGAAATGCTGTTCAGGAAGCCCAACTGCCGGGAGCGGCGTTGTTCCTCGGCGAACAAGCGGGCGTTTTCGACGGCCACGGCAACCTGGCCGGCTGCCGTCTGCAACACTTCCAAGTCGCGCTGCTCGAAAACAAATTCGCGTTCCGTGTTCAACACCGCGATGACGCCGGCGGGTTTTCCGCCAAACAGGATGGGCACGCCACAGAAGCATTTTGCTGGCCGAGGTGGAACGTAGGTGACGCCAATGCGCTCGCGGACTTTCTCCAGGTCGGAACGAATGAGCAGCGGCTGGCCGGTGCGCAGGATGTACTCGGTCAATCCGTTCATGAATTTGCGCGAACGCTTGGGAAGGACCTGGCCTTTCTCTACTTCCAGTTCAAAGTGGATGTTGTCGCCATCTTCGAAGGCCACATAAAACTCATCGGTGTTGAAGATCCGCCCCAGTTCTTCCTGGATGGCGCGTAGGATTTCGTCCTGATCAAGGCGGGAGCTGATCACCTGGCCGATCTGGGTGAGAAGTTCATATTCCTTGGTGCGCCGCTGGGCGTCGTGCATGATCACGTAATTTTCCAGCGTGAGCCCGATTTGCAATGCCAGCCCGATCAGCAGGCGCAGATTCGACGATCCGAAAATGCGGCGGTCGGCATGGGGAAACAGGACCACGCCAAAATTGTGCTCCCGGGTCTGCAGGCTCACGGCGGTGACGTTGCGGATGTTTTCTTCCGCCAGCAAGCGGCGGAATTGCTCAAACTTGCCTCCGGGAAAGGCGGGCAAGGGCTCGGGCATTTCCGAAATATTCTGAAAAGTAACAAATCCGCCGCGGCGGTAAGCCAGTTCGCAGACGTATTCTCCAGCGCCGGTTTTTTCCAGCTTTTCCACAAAGTCGGCGGAGAAACCGCGCTGCACGGACGGCAGGACGGCCCGCCAGCGCTCGGTCAGACAGATCACGGCGCGGTCAGTGGGCAGGGGCGCGACCAGGCGGTCGAGAATGCTCTGCATGGAGGGCGCCAGGTCGGCGGACGAAAGCAGGCGCCGGGGGTCGACTCCCAGGGTGGAGAAAGCCAGGGCGTTCTCCTGCACCGCATCGCGCTCGTTTTCAAACAGCACCATCACCATGGCAATGCCCAGCATCATTTGCGGCAAGGGGCCGAGCAAATCACCGGTCACGCCGAAAAGTTCGACGAAATTGTTATGGAAGGGGCCGGACGCGATCAGGAAGGCCCAGAACGCCAGCGCCAAAGCCAGCAGGCGCAGGGCCAGCGAATTCTTGCTGTGTCCCCGGAGGTAGAAATATCCGGAACAATACAGCAGCACAACCGCCAAACCAATTTCCACGCGCAGAGTCTGGCTGGGAGCGATCGCGGGATGGAACACACCGCCGACCGTGTAGGCCCGCAGGTTCCAATAAGCCAATCCGGCGCCGATCAGGCCGACCGCGATTTCATACCAACGCAGGCGGAACCTTTGGCGCGGCTCGGGTCCGGTCTGCCTTTTCATCAGGCGGGTTGAAATCAGAATGCAAAGCGCCATCACCGCCAGGAGCGAGGAAGAGGCAAGAAAAATCGACGGAGTGAAACCCCGCAAGCGGCCCCAGGCCTCGGCGGCAAAGTGCAGGGTGTAGGCTGCCCAGGCGATTTGCCAGGCGCGAAAGTAGGCTTGACGGCTCTGCTCGTAGAGGTAGGTGAATACGAGGAAGAGGAGCAATGCCACCACTCCCGGCACAATCACCATGTTGATGGCAACGGATTCCATGCCTGGCTGCAGCTCTCCTCCCGCTCTCTATTCAGATGTCAAAACGGGACTTACGTTCTTTAATGTTTTCACACCAACGCCGGCAAAACAATCAGATAAAAGAGACGGAAAAACCCTGCTTGATTCTAGCGCTTTCCTCGCTGCCGGCGCGAGGTTACTAGAGTTACCAGCCGCGCTAAATGGGGTTCAGTAAGCTCGCGCATAAGACTGTGTTCAGTCCTTGGTTTGAACATCTTCGGACGAAACTTCTGGGGTCGATGCTGGCGGTGGTTCAGCGCGCCACCAACTCCAAGGCCCGGGCAGCCAGCACTTCCGGATAAGTCTTACATCGAGCCTTCATTGCTGGGTCTTGAGCTGTTCCGCTTTACGCATGGCCTCGTCGGCCTGTTGCGTCATTCCTTTCGCGCGATAAGCGTCCGCTAACGCGGTTTCCACATCGAAGTAGTCACCGTTTTTTTCCTGCTCCTTGCGAAAGGACGCAATGGCATCGTCATAGTTCTTCAGCTGGATCTGCGCCAGGCCGATCCGGTAATGAACGTCCCCGAAATCGGGGTTGAATTTGGCGGTAATGTTGAAATCCTGAATTGCTCCCCGATATTCATTCTGGGCCGCTTCTACCGATCCCAAGCCATAATGCGCATCGGGGCTATTGGGATTTCGGGTCAGCATTTCTGCAAAGGTGCTTCTTGCCAGTTCGGTCTTTTTGTGTTCGAGGTACATCATTCCCAACTCGTAGGAAGCGTCTACGTCTCCCGGACTGAGCTCGAGCACGCGCTTCAATTCGATTTCCGCTTTCGCGTAGTCCGACTTCCGGAAATAGGCCTCGGCCAGAGCGTAATGGGCAGGAGCGTAGTCAGGGCGCTGCCGAATGGCAGTCTGCAATTCCCCAATGGCCTGGTCGGGATGATGGGCCAACAGCAAGTCCCGGGCCCGGTCCCAATGAAGCATATAGGCGCGCGAATGTTGTAACGCCATCACTCCGCCGGACAGTCCCAGCAGCACGACCAACAGCACGGCAATCCGGCGAAATGGTTGGTCGCTCTCGGGAGCGGCTTTGGCGATGAGAGCGCCGAGAACGAGTCCTGTGACGAGTCCTCCAATGTGGGCAGCATTGTCTGTGTGCCCGATCATCGCCCCAAAGACCAGGTTATATCCGACGAACGCGACGACGCTTTTTAGCGAACCCATCACCGCCGCGCGCGGCATGGAAAATTCGCCAAGATAGTAGGCCGAGATCAGGGCTCCGGCCAGTCCGAAGATCGCTCCCGAAGCGCCGACGCTTACACCCCCAGGCCTCCAAAGTATGCTGGCCAAACTGGCTCCCATGCCGGAGATCAGGTAAACGGCGCCAAAGGCCCAGTGACCATAGAGTGATTCGCAGAGGCGACCCAGGCTCCACAGGCACCACATATTGAACGCAATGTGGAGCACTCCGCCGTGAACGAACAGGCAAGTGAACAGCCGCCACCATTCGCCCCCCAACGTGAGAGGACCGTCATTGCCACCCCAATGCCGGAGGGCCTGAGGCGCAAAGTCATCCAGCGAGCCTTGCGCCAATGCCATGGCAATGAAAACCGCCACGCAAATGCCGAAGAACACCTGCGTGAGCACCATGGAATCGCCGCCGCCACGGACCCAGGGTGCGGGCATCAGTGGCTGGATTGCACCCTCTGGTTCCTCGCCGCGCTGGGCAGCTTCGTGCTGCAGGCACCATTGGCAAATCTTCCTGCCAAACACAAAGGCAGGAAGCTTGCGCCCACATTGAACACAATTCGCCATTTCTGAGACGCCACCTGCAGTTTGCCACATCGAGCAACAAATAAGGACGCGCAGCCCGCCCCTTTGCTAAAATTCGCATTCTCTTGAGGGGTTGCCGTGCTGTGTAGCAAGTGCGCCGAGTTTTTGCCCGACGATGCGCGGTTCTGCCTGCAATGCGGACAGGCGGTGGACCGGACCGCAGTCACTGCAGCACCGGCAAGCAAGTCCCCGGCTTCGAAGCGGACCACTCAACCGGCACGGCCGCGCAAGCCCCGCAGCCCGATCTGGGTTTTCTTGTTGCTGCTGCTGGTGGCGATTTGGTGGGCGGCCAGTAGCGACAACACGGTTGCCCAGCAGTTTCGCGACCTGGCGTCCGGAGCTCATACGGAAGCCATCACCGAAAAGTCTTTTGTGGTGGGCCCGCGCAGTTTTTCTTCCTACAAATTCACGGTTCCTTCAGGCGCGGTGAACGTTTCGGTCAGTGGCCAGTTCAACGCAACCGGCAGCCCAGAGAATGAAGTCCAGGTGCTCGTGCTCAGCGACGACGCCTTCGTTACCTGGCACAATGGATTCGCCATAACCCCGTACTATGACAGCGGCAAAGTCGGTCAAGGCACCATTCGTGCCGCGCTTCCCACCGGTGACGGCGCTTACTATCTTGTCTTCAGCAATAATTTTTCCGCGAAGGCCACCAAAGCGGTGCAGGCCGACGTGACCTTGCACTACAACACCTGGTGGCCGGAATGGGTGTTTCACTTGAAAGACAAACTCTGGAGCACGTAAGGACGTGGCTGGCGAGGGAAACACTGCAATTTGCCCTTCTTGCGATAAGATCAATCAGAGATGAATCCATCGAGACCCGAGACCGAAGCTGGCGAAAAGGCGTCTTCTGAGACGGCCGGCGGCCCTTCTAACTTCATACGCGACATCATTCTCGACGACCTGAAGACCAATAAATACGGCGGACGGGTGCAGACCCGCTTCCCTCCGGAACCGAACGGCTATCTCCACCTGGGCCATGCCAAGTCGATCTGCCTGAACTTCGGGCTGGCTGCCGAGTTCGGCGGCAAGACCAACTTGCGTTTCGATGACACCAATCCCTCGAAAGAAGAGACCGAGTACGTTGACTCGATCATGGAGGACGTGAAGTGGCTGGGTTTTACCTGGGACCGTCTGTTCTATGCGTCCGATTATTTCGATCAGTTGTATGCATGGGCAGTGCAGCTCATCAAGGCGGGCAAAGCCTATGTGGACGATCTGACCGCCGACGAGATGCGGAAATCTCGCGGCACCCTGACCGAACCCGGCAAGGACAGTCCCTATCGCAACCGTCCGGTCGAAGAGAACCTGAATCTGTTCGAGCGCATGCGCGCCGGGGAATTTCCCGATGGTTCCCGCACCCTGCGGGCGAAGGTGGACATGGCTTCGCCGAACCTCAACATGCGCGATCCCGTGATGTACCGCATTCTGCATGCCGAGCACCATCGCACGGGAAACAAATGGCCGATCTATCCGATGTATGACTTTGCGCATGGCGAATCTGACTCGCTGGAGAAAATCACTCACTCGGTTTGCACTCTCGAGTTCGAGGACCACCGCCCCCTGTACAACTGGTTTATCCAGCAGTTGGGCATTTTCCCTTCGCAGCAGATCGAGTTCGACCGCCTCAACCTCACCTACACCCTGTTGAGCAAGCGGAAGCTGTTGCAGTTGGTGGAGGAAGGCCATGTAACCGGCTGGAATGATCCCCGCATGCCGACCATTTCGGGGATTCGGCGGCGCGGCTACACGCCCGAGGCAATCCGCAATTTCTGCGGGGCCATCGGGGTCTCGAAGACCAACGGATCCATCGAGTTGGCCATGCTCGAGCATTTTGTCCGGGAAGACCTGAACAAGCGCTCGCCGCGGGTCATGGCGGTGCTGCAGCCGCTGAAAGTTGTGATCGACAACTATCCCGAAGGCCAGGTCGAGGAAATGGAAGCGGTGAATAATCCGGAAGATCCGGCCGCGGGCAGCCGCAAAGTGCCGTTTTCGCGGGTGCTGTACATCGAGCAGGACGACTTCCGGGAGGTCCCGCCACCAAAGTATTACCGGCTGTTTCCCGGGCAGGAAGTACGTTTGCGCTATGGCTACTTTGTAAAGTGCACGAGTGTGGTGAAGGACGAGATGGGAAAGGTCGTCGAGGTCCACTGCACCTATGATCCGGAAACGCGAGGGGGGAATTCGCCTCCGGACGGCCGCAAGGTGAAATCCACGATTCACTGGGTGTCGGCGGCGCACGCGATTGATGCCGAGGTTCGTGTGTACGAAAATCTCTTCGTCAAAGAGGACCCGAATCAGGCCGAAGCCGGACAACCCTTTACCGTCAATCTCAATCCGCATTCGCTGGAAGTACTAAAGAGTGCGAAGCTTGAGCCGTCGTTGGTCAAGGCTTCGGTGGGCGACCGGTTCCAATTCGAGCGTCTGGGATATTTCTGTGTTGATCCCGACTCGGCGCCGGGCAAGCTGGTGTTCAACCGCACCGTGGCGCTTAAAGATACCTGGGCCAAAATCGAGCGGAAGACTGGCAATCAGAAATGACCAGCGCAGCCATCCTGGGCGTGGTTCTGGAAGTGGGAATGAGCCGGAACGAGCGAGGGGCCGGGGATCTGCCTCGGTGCTTTATGTCCACCATAAACAATTTTGATTGGACTGGCATTTGGGCGCGACCTAGAGTTCTTTTCGGGGAGGGCAGCGCGCTCGCTGGGGGCCAGACCGGTGCGAACTATGGCTGGATCTGGTGGCGCGTGCGCTGTTCTTTCGTTGATCGGTCCAATCTCGGCCGGTTCGGAGGCCAAGTCCACGCAGCCATTCATTGTCCAACCATCAACCTGAAGAGCAAAAGGGACACCTAAAATGGCGATACCAGATCTCAAAGTCAAGGCGGGCCTTCCCGGAGAGTCGGGATTGGGCTTGTCCGCCGACGAACGGGACGCCAGTTACGTTCTGACTCTGGAAGAAATCCGCAATCTGGCAAAAGAGGGCGGCAAGCCGGCCGAGACCCTGATGAATGTGGTGGCGCTGATCGCCAAGCGGTTTCACACCGACGTGTGTTCCGCGTATTTGCTGGAGCCGGACCGGGCCAATCTGGTGCTGGCGGCGACCTTGGGGCTGCGGCCGCAATGTATCGGCACGCTGCGCATGGGGGTGAACGAGGGGCTGGCCGGGCTGGTGGCGGAGCAGGTGCGCCCGGTCGCGGTGGAGCAGGTCAGGAACAATCCGCGATTCAAGTATTTCCCGGAGGCGGGCGAAGACGAGTACCAATCGTTCCTTGGCGTTCCGCTGATTGATCGCGGCGTCTTGCAGGGTGTTCTGGTGGTGCAAACCATCGCCGCCAGAGTTTTTCATGAGGACGAAATCCATTTGCTGGTGGAGGCAGCCGCCCAAGTCGCGCCGGTGGTCAGCGAGGCTCGCACCCTCGATCGCTTTATCGCGCCTGCCCAGGAGCGGCTCTGGGCCCTGGCGCGAAATGTGTGGTGGTGTTGGGACCACGATGCCAGCAGCTTGTTCCGGGATCTCGACCCCGCCCGTTGGCGGCAGCTGAATCACAATCCGGTTTCACTGCTGAGCGAAATTCCTTTGGCGCAGATGGAGCGGCGGGCCCGGGAACTGGTATTGCACGGCCGCATCAACTACGCCTACCGGCGCCAGCGGGAATATCTGGAAGCCGATCGCACCTGGGGAGCGAGGCACGCTGGCATCTTGCGGCCGCGTCCGGTGGCCTATTTTTCGGCGGAGTTCGGGCTGCACGTCTCCATCCCGGAATACTCGGGTGGACTCGGAATTCTCGCCGGCGACCACATCAAGAGCGCTTCCGATCTGGCCATTCCGCTAGTGGGGATTGGTTTGTTCTATGGACAGGGTTACTTCCGGCAGCGACTGGATGAGAACGGCTGGCAGCAGGAAGAATACATTCAGACTGACGTAAACCATCTGCCCATGGAGCTTGCCATTGGCGCCAATGGCGAACCGGTCACGGTGCAGATCGAAACCCGGGGCGGCCCCATCCGCGCGAAAGTCTGGCGCATGAAAGTGGGACGCTGCGATCTCCTGTTGCTCGATTCCAACGTGGAAGGCAACGCCCCCGAGGACCGCGAACTCACCTCGCGTTTATATGGTGGAGATGGGCGCATCCGCATCCGGCAGGAGTTGCTGCTGGGCGTTGGAGGGTTCCGCGCGCTGAAAGCCATGGGAATCACGCCGGGCGTCCTTCATCTGAATGAAGGCCACAGCGGGTTCGCCGTGCTCGAAGCCATTCGCAGCCGCATGGAAGATGAAGGTCTGACCTTCGAGCAGGCGGTGCCGCGGGTTTCGCGCGAAGTGGTCTTCACCACACATACTCCGGTGCCGGCGGGCCACGACCGCTTTCACCCGGACTTAATCGAGGAACACCTTGGACCTCTGCGCGAGGCGTTAGGTCTTTCGCACGAAGCCTTGATGGCCCTGGGACGCGAGAATCCGGGCAATCATTCCGAGGAATTTTGCATGACCGTGCTGGGCCTGAAATTGGCGCGGCGCGCCAATGCAGTATCGGCCCTGCATGGGGAAGTGTCGCGGGCGATGTGGACGGGCCTTTATCCCGGTAAATCGGAAGACGAGGTTCCCATCGGGCACATTACCAATGGCGTGCACGTTCCCTCCTGGCTGGCGCCGCAGATGTTTCGCCTCTATGACCGCCATTTAGGGACGGATTGGCAACGGCACGGCGCGGAGGCAAAGATATGGGAAGGGATCGAAGACGTAGATGATGGCGAACTCTGGGAAACCCATCTCCATTTGAAGTCCCGGTTGCTCGATTTCGTCCGGCTCCGCGCCGTAGAGCAGGCCAAACCCCGCGGCGAATCGGCGGAAACTTTGCAACGACTTTCCCGGGTGCTCACTCCCGATGCGCTGACCATCGGATTTGCCCGCCGCTTTGCGACGTACAAGCGCGCCGATCTGATTCTTAGAGATATCGAAAGACTGGCTTCGATGGTGAACGATCCCAAGCGCCCGGTGCAGTTTGTGTTCGCCGGCAAGGCGCACCCGCGGGACGAACCCGGCAAAGGCGTGCTGCAGCAGATTGCGCAAATGATGCGTGACCCCAAGTTTGCCGAGAAATTTGTCTTCGTCGAAGACTATGACATCAACGTAGGACGGCATTTCGTCCAGGGCGTGGACGTGTGGCTGAACAACCCCCGGCGGCCGCTCGAAGCGTCAGGTACCAGCGGTCAGAAAGTCGTGCTGAACGGCGGACTCAATCTCTCGGTTCTCGACGGCTGGTGGGCGGAAGCCTACGACGGGCTGAACGGCTTCGCCATCGGTAAGGGAAGAACGAACTCCAACATGAGCATCCACGATACCCGTGACGGAGACGATTTATACCGGGTCCTGAGCGAGGAAGTGATCCCGCTGTTCTATCAGCGCGACCGCGACGGCTTGCCGCGAGGCTGGATCAAACGCATGAAGCGGACCATCCGCACCCTGGGCTGGCGCTTCAATGCCGATCGCATGGTGATGGATTACACGCTCAAGTGCTACGTACCGGCGGCGGGGGGCACGTCCAGCGACATGAGCCCAACGTTCTAGGCGCGACATGAACATCATGTTAAGAATACGTTCCGGTTTCTCAACGGCCCTGCTCCCTGCCCCTTGCCTAGGTTGATCGACTAGGAGAAACTGTCGAGGGATTTCGGGGAGGCGTGAATGCGCAAGCTGAGGTTCACTCGCACGGCGTTGTTGCTGACCTTCGTGCTTGCCGCCACCCTGCTCATTGGTTGTGGGGGGAGTGGCGGATCGGGCGGCGGCACTCCGGTTCCGTCGACGCCGCAAGGCCTGATTGCTACGGCCGGCAATGCGCAAGTCAGCCTGTCCTGGGCGGCGTCATCCGGGGCGGCGTCCTACAGCGTCAAACGATCCACGACCTCGGGCGGGCCCTATAGTCCGGTGGGAACTCCGTCGGCTGCGAACTGGATCGATACCGGCCTGACCAACGGCACAAAGTATTTCTACGTTGTCTCTGCCGTGAATTCTGCCGGCGCCAGCGCCGACTCGGGGCAAGTGAACGCCACGCCCATCGCCACCCCTGCCCAGTTGCCGGGCCCAAGCGCATCGCTTTTCGCAAACTCGTTTTACACTTGCGTGAACAATTATTACGTCGCGACCAACGGGAATGACTCGAATGCCGGGACCCAGGCCAGCCCGTGGCTGACGATTCAGCACGCCGATACCGCCGCCGGAGGGCGGGTTGCCGGCGACTGCGTGAATGTGGCGCCGGGCACATACGCCGCCGGCGTTCAGCCTACGCGCGGCGGCAACCTCGCTTCGCCCACAGGCTATGTGGTCTATCGTTGCCAGACTCTGGATGGATGCATCATCACCGCATCCGGTGGGAACGCAGCGCCGGCCTTCAACGTATCGAGCAGCGGCTCCGGACCCAACTATCTGGTGCTCGACGGTTTCGAACTCGCCGCCGGCAGCAAGACGCTTTATGGAGTCGGCGCCGAAGTCTATTTCCCCAACGGCGCCGATACCGGAGGAACGACCAGCCATCACATCTGGATCATCAACAACATCATCCACGGTTATGGTCAAGCCGGCGTTGGTACGGGAGGCGACGAGTACGTTTACTTTCTGCACAATCTCGCCTACGACAACACGAACACAGCCTGCGACGCCCAGGGCTCGGGTTTCGGGATGGTGATCGCCAGAGCAATTCCGGGATACACCCCTACCGCCGCCGATTTGGCCTGGGCTCCCTTTCACAACGTGATCGCGTTCAATGTCGCGCACGACAACATCATCACCCAGTGCGGGACGGCTTCCAACCCCTACGACACCGACGGCAACGGCATCATCATCGATACTTTTAACAATGCCGGGACGGCGGCGGTGGCTTATCCCTACCAGACGCTGGTGGCCAACAATGTCACCTACTACAACGGCGGCAAGGGGGTCCACATTTTCCGTAGCGGTCTGGTCACGGTGGCAAACAATACGGCCTACGACAACAATCTTGATCCCTTTAATAATGGCATTGGCCGCGGCGAGATGGATAGCGCCGAGAGCCAGAACAACGTCTTCCTGAACAATATCGCCTACCCGGTCCCCGCAACTTCGGGCAGCGATCCGCGCTGCGAAGGCGTCGACTACACAAATACCCCACCCTATACCTGTCCGCTAATGACGAACACGGCGTTTGAGGGTGTGAGCACGCCTGGCAGCGTCAGCAACCTATGGAGCAACAACATCAGCTTCGGAGGGGCGCCGCCTTACGGCTGGGGTCCGGACGGAAATGTGATGCTCGCCCCGGATGCCATTAACTGCTCCACGGGGACCGATCCGAATCAGTGCAACGTCAACCCAGACCTGGTGACTGTGACCGGGGCCAATTTTGCGCTTCAGCCGGGCAGCCCGGCCATTAGCTATGGCCAATCCCAGTCTTATCTGCCTCCGACTGCGATTGATGCTGGGGCATGTGCCAGCGCCTTTACTACCTGCCCGTAGATCAGGGAGCTTTTGCAGGAGCCGGTTGGTTTGACTGCAACTCGGCCAGGGTTTTGTCCACGCGTTTCTTGAAGCTTCCGGCGTCATCGACGAAAGCTTGTTCGTGCAGCTGCACCTGCATTTCGCAAGTGTCACCCTTGGGGTTCAGTACGGCTGACCCAATGCGCAACCCCTGCCCTACACCGATGGCGAAAGAGGCGATCATCTCGGTGTTGTCGAGGAAGACGACCGCGTAGTCGCCGGAGTTGCGGACCGTCCCCTTAACTGCCGGCCACAAAGCGCTGCAAGGCATGTTGTAGATGTCCTTGCGGGTGGTTGCGAATAACGGCTGGCAGACAATCAGTAGCATCAGAATCAACGGAGCGAATCGTCTCACGATCATCCTCCTTAGACCGATTTCTCTCCGGCTGGCTAGGTGTGTACGTGCGGGCTTTGGCCGGGATTTTTCTTGTGCGGCGGAGCGCCTTTCATGACCTTGATCTCGAACGCCACCGGCAGTTGTTTGGGCGGGTAGCAGGCGGCGTTGTCGCAAGCTTGGTATTTCAGGGTTCCGCGAAATTCGTATTTGCCGGGCAGCACGCTGGCCAACGGGCGAACGATCACGCCGATAGTAAACGCACCACTGTAGACGCTCAGTTTTTCATCGGGGGCGAAAGCGAATGCCATTTCCTGGCCGGGCGGATAAGTGATTCTTCCCACCACGATGTCGGTGGGAGCATTCAATTTGAGCGCCGTTGGAATCAAGTATTCCTGGGTGGGTGTGTTGGAGTTGACGTGAAAGCCGGAGCCAATCCGGAATTGCAAGTCCACCGAAGCTCCTTTGCCGCGGGTCACGACGGTCAACGGCGCCTCGCTCATGGTGATAGACGGGGCCTTTTTGCCGGGAATGTCGTCTTGCGATGCCAGTGGCGAGCAGGACAACCAGGCCAGGAGTAGAGTTCCCAGAGCGGTGCCGAGCGAAGGGCGGCTGCGCATCGTCAGTTGGTCGCCTTTCCGGGAATTGCCGAAGTTAGCTGAGCCGAAGGTGTGACCGGCGCCAACGCACTGCTTGAGGCGAGGGCTTTCTTAATGTCGTCCTGAATCTCGTGCTTGTCTTTCAGGCCGAAAACCTTGTCGATCACCTTGCCGTCACGGCCGATGTAAAACGTAGCGGGTAAAAACTGTACTCCACCGTAAGCGTCTCCCACCGAGTCCTTGCCGACCGCGATGGGATAATTCACGCCCATGTCCTTGGCGAATTTTGCGATGTCCTCGGGGTTGGCGTCATCCATGGCGACACCCAGCACTTGCAGTCCCTGGGAACCATATTGATTTTGCAATTCGACAAACCAGGGCATCTCGATCTTGCAGGGCACGCACCAGGTGGCCCAGAAGTTGAGCAGCACGGCTTTTCCGCGATAGTCGGAAAGATGAATGGTAGCTTTTCCGTCGAGGGAGGCGAGCGCAAAATCCGGCGCCAGCTGGTTCTTCATGCTAGTGCCAGCATCCGGAGACTGATCGGTGCGGTGCCGGGCCTTGGCGACTCCGAATACCAGCAACAGTGAAATCACCATGGCCACTACGACAATGACAATCGGATCACGTTTCACAAATACTCCTACTACATCGCAAATCGGCTAAGGGCCGAAAAGTAATTTGCCAGCAAAGTGAATTTTCCCCACACCAGTAAGATGCCCAACACGATCAGCAAGCCGCCGCTGGCTACCTCGACGGCGTGCATGTGGGCCCGGAAACGACTGTAGAACTTGAGAAAACGCTCGATCCCTAAGGCGGTCAGCAGAAAGGGTACGGCCAGCCCCATGGAATAGATAGCTAGTAAGAAGATTCCCTTGGTGACTGAATCCTGGGCGGCCGCGAAGCCGAGAATGACGCCGAGGATGGGGCCCACGCAGGGGGTCCAGCCAAAAGCGAAAGCAAAGCCAATCACGAATGCGCCCCACGGCGTGCTGCCACCCTTCACATTGTGGAAACGCTTATCAGAGTACAGAGCATTAATACGGAGGATCCCGGTGAGATGGAGCCCGAACAAAATGATGATGACGCCCGCGACCCGCGCCAGTACCGACTTGTAGCGCGCCAGCAGATGACCGGCTTCGGTCGAAAGCGCACCCAGGGTGATGAACACAATGCTGAATCCCAGAATAAAGCCGATGGAATTCAGCATGACTTTGCGCAACAAATGGGCATTGTCCGACTTAAGCTCCTCCACCCCGGCGCCTGAAATCAAGGACACATATCCCGGAACCAGCGGCAACACGCAGGGCGACAGGAAAGACACCAGGCCTGCCAGGAACGCCGCGATAGGAAGAGGAAGATTCAACATACAGATTTATTGTACCTGCCGGAAGCCAAGTTGCGAATTACCAAAGCTGCGTACGAGCGGTTACACATGCTGACGTAGGGGCGGGTTCCCTCACCTACAGATGGGCTTTTAGCCCCTATCCGGCATGGCGAGCTAAGACTCGTCGCGCAGACGAGGCGTCCGCGCCTACGCGGCCGTTGCAAATGCCAAGTGCTAATGGCTAAGAGGAACAACGGGCCTGCGATCTGGTGGTAGTGGCGCCGGCGGGGACACTTCATTCGGGGCGTCGGCCACGGCCTTGCGAATCAATCCCAACGGCACGGCTGCAGTGAGTACGGCGCGGGCTCCATGCTGTTCGACCTTCAAGCTATTGAAGAACTGCTTTATTTCGGGGTCGGGCCCGTGCCCACCCACGGAAATTTCCGCCGAGTTGAAAATCGCGAGATAAGTCTTGAGTTGATCGGCAGCATGCGCGGCATCTTCTACGCTGTCGGTAAAGGCTTCGGCACGTAGACGGACTGCCCCGAGATAACGCACGGAAGCCACCACCACCGCAGGCTTCGAAAACAGGAAAGAGAAGCTGACTGGCGAAACTGGAATATGGCTCGTCCCGTTCAAGGATGGGGACGCCTTGAAAATAAACCACCCCAGGCTGGCGAGCGGAACCTGCTTGTAATATTGACGCAGGAGCGCGGGTCCGCCGAAGGGCGAGGCCAGCTTGCGCGAGCGATCGATGATTCCGCGAATCACTGACGGATCACTGTGATTCGAAGCGGCAACCGTGTTCACCCCAAGGATGGCAACGCGCACCGTACGGGCCTCCAGCGGGATGTTGTAGATGTCCGTTGGGCCGTCGTTTTCGATCGACGTGGAGAGCTTGCGCAAATAGTCGCGCAGGCGGTCTCCATCAAATTTGCCCACCAGAACTTCGGAATAACGGGTCTCGTTCGACCCGGGTTTGCTGGGATCCGGATCGGTGGGGTAATGGATGGCGAAGGCGGCCTGGTCAAGATCGCGCTCGAATTGAAATCCTGTGGCTTGTATGAATTGCTCGTATTCTGCGTCGTGCGACACTTCCGGCAACTTACCGGCAAAGTCCGCCCGGCGGATCCATTGCAGGTTCACATAGAAGAATCCGTCGGCGCTGGGAAGTAGGCGGGCGGGTTCGGGCGGGGCGTGCTTGCGTAACACGACAAGCAGGGCGACGGCGGCTATTACCAGTAGAACGGCGAAGATGACAGGGAGGCGTCGTCGGATGCGCATGGAGAACTGGCCACACCAGCGCGAGAGACCTGAACTGAAATACCCGCTGGGTGGTCAGGAAGCCGTCATCATAACATTTGGGCCGATTCTGGATCAGAGGGAGGGTGGCTGAGTGGGTGTTTGACGGAAAAATCTACTGGTCTGTTGCACGTTGGGTACCGTTATGGTACCTTTTAAAATTGTCCCGGACATCAGGAAGGGATCAGAGGGACAGTCTGTGCCCTAAAGGGCTGATTGTCTCAAACTGCTGGCGTAGCTCAGCTGGTAGAGCATCTGATTTGTAATCAGAGGGTCGGGGGTTCAAATCCCTCCGTCAGCTCCAGCATTTGATGGCAGAGATTGGTTCCGGACGCAAGGACATTTAGGCGCGGCGGCGTGGCAGATTTCTCCAGACGGCACTCCATAAGGGAACTTTTCCAAGTGTAGTGTGTGCGCGATGGGATTCTCGCGCATATTTCTGTTGTTCAAGTTTGATTGCAAGCTCGCTGCCTGCGCGATCCTACGCGTCCACACGCAATACCGGCAAAAGCCGGAGGTTCCGAGGTCCAAGAAGAGAAGAACCGAAAATTCGTTTCTGCACAGGTGGGTGAGTGGTTAAAGCCAACAGACTGTAAATCTGTCCCTCTTATGAGGTACGAAGGTTCGAATCCTTCCCTGTGCACCAGAGTTAGCAGCAGGGTGGACGCGGTCCTGAGCGGAGTCGAGTTCCAGTGCGTCTTTACATGGCAATGATCGCGTTTGTGGCCTTGGGCGCGGCCGCATGGATGACGTTGACCGACCAGCGATTGCGCCTGATGACGCTGGCGATCCTGGGAATGTTCGCGGTAAAGACGTGGCTGCGGCGCCGGGAAGCAGCGCGGCTGAAAGCCGATAGCGAGGTTGAGCAAAGTAGTCAGCCGATGTAGCTCAGTTGGTAGAGCACTCCCTTGGTAAGGGAGAGGTCATCAGTTCAATCCTGATCATCGGCTCCAGAAGTTTGGGTTTGCGGGGAATGGCGAGATAGGCCGGCAGGGTTTAGCTGAAGGCTGAAAGCTGATGGCTGAGAGCTGTTTTCGGGCGGGAGTAACTCAGTGGTAGAGTCACAGCCTTCCAAGCTGTTGGTCGCGGGTTCGATTCCCGTCTCCCGCTCCAGAAATTTTTTGAAACAGGTGTCTGGTGGATTTTGTAAAGGCAGAGATCAAGGTTGAAAGCGAGAAAGAGTTTGAAGGGCTGAAAAGCTCAATTACTCGCATCTTTCAACCGAACAAGGTCGAAGATTTTCTGAAGCGCATGGTGGGCAAGAGCCTTCGGATTCGCGACTGGGATGGCGTGGTTGCGAAGCGGTTGCTTGATCAGTCCGACGAAGTTTTGGCCAAGTCCGGGACCACGTCGCAGCGGTTGTATGAGGCGCTGACGCTTTCGGATCAGGCGCAGATGCGGGAGTTTTATCTGTCGAAGATTGAAGAACTGGCGCCGGCAACGCGCACGAAATTTAAGCAGCTTTATCAGTACTACTAAGACGGAAGGTACGAGCAAGTCATGGCGAAAGAAAAATTTGATCGCAATAAGCCGCACGTAAACGTTGGGACGATTGGTCACATTGACCATGGCAAGACCACGTTGACGGCGGCGATCACCAAGGTATTGTCGAAGCACAATCCGAAGATCTTGTTCCGGTCGTTTGATTCGATCGACAACGCGCCGGAAGAAAAAGCGCGCGGAATCACGATTGCCACGGCGCACGTCGAGTACGAGACGGCGAACCGTCACTACGCGCACGTCGATTGCCCGGGCCACGCGGATTACATCAAGAACATGATCACGGGCGCGGCGCAGATGGACGGCGGGATTCTGGTTGTCGCTGCGACCGATGGTCCGATGCCGCAGACCCGCGAGCACGTGTTGCTCGCCCGTCAGGTAGGTGTGCCGTATCTGGTGGTGGCGTTGAACAAGTGCGATGCGGTCGATGATCCCGAACTTCTCGAACTGGTGGAACTCGAAGTGCGCGAGTTGCTGAAGAGCTACAAGTTCCCCGGCGACGATGTGCCGGTGATTCGGCTGTCGGCCCTGGGCGCATTGAACGGCGAAGAGAAGTGGGAAAAGCAGGTGGACGCGCTCATGGAGGCGGTGGACAAATACATTCCGCAGCCGGCGCGCGAACTGGACAAGCCGTTCCTGATGCCGATTGAAGATATCTTTTCGATTCAGGGACGTGGCACGGTAGTGACCGGAAGAATCGAGCGCGGCAAAGTGAAAGTCGGCGAAGAAGTGGAAATCGTCGGCTTCCGCGAAACCCGCAAGACGGTCGTCACCGGCGTCGAAATGTTCAAGAAGCAGTTGGACGAAGGCCTGGCGGGCGACAATGCTGGACTGCTTCTGCGCGGCATTGCGAAAGAAGACGTCGAGCGTGGCATGGTGCTGGCCAAGGGCGGGTCGATCACGCCGCACACCAAGTTCAAGGCAGAAGTTTACATTCTGACCAAAGAAGAAGGTGGAAGACATACGCCGTTCTTCAAGGGATATCGTCCGCAGTTTTACTTGCGCACGACGGACGTAACGGGTGTGGCGGAGTTGCCGGCAGCGACCGAGATGGTGATGCCGGGCGACAATGTGAGTCTGGTGATTGAGCTGATCACGCCGGTGGCGATGGAAAAGGGACTGCGTTTTGCCATCCGCGAAGGTGGACACACGGTGGGCGCAGGCACGATCAGCGAGATTATCGCGTAGAGGAAATGCAGAGGTCCTTCGTTCGCAAAAACCGCTCTCTCAGGATGACAGCGGTTTGGATGGTCAAGATTTAGCTAGTGGCTAGTGGCTAGAAGCTAGTAGCTACTTTAGGGAGTGAGCAATGCCCCGAGAAATTATCACGATGCAGTGCGGTGATTGCAAAGAGCGCAATTATTCGAAGACCAAGAACCGTAAAACCATGACCGAGCGGTTGGAGCTGAAGAAATTCTGCAACCGTTGCCGGAAGCATACGCCGCACAAGGAAGTGAAATAATTCGTGGAGCGCAGACGAGGCGTCTGCGCTACGCAAATACAGGGGCGTAAGCTCAACGGTTAAACTGTCGGTCTCCAAAACCGAACTTGGGGGTTCGAATCCCTCCGCCCCTGCCAGAATTTGGAAGAGCGGGTTCGGAAGTACGAACGGAAAGTAGAAAGTAGATGGCAACTGTGGCGGAATCGGAAGTACTGACGACGATCAAGTCCTGGCCCGAGCGGGTCAAGACTTTTTACAGTGACATCCGCACGGAAATGAAGAAGGTGACCAACCCTTCGTTCAAGGAAGTGCAGGCCACTACGGCGGTTGTCATCATCACTGTGTTCCTGTTCGGGTTGTACTTCTTTGTCGTCGACAAAGTGATTGGGACCGGTATCGATGCTTTGTTCAAGCACTTTGGGCATCATTAAAGATCAGGAAAGAAGTTGAAGTTTTCGAGCACCTTTATGGCGGACGAAGAGAAAAACGGGACTGTTGAAGTAAGCGCAGAGACGCCAGCGGCCGATGGCGCCGTCGCCGAAGCGCCCAAGAATCCGAACATGCGGTGGTACATCATTCACTCGTATTCCGGATTCGAGCGCAAGGTCAAGGAGTCTCTCGAATCGCGCGTGCAGGCTTTCGGCTTGCAGGAGCGAATCGGGAAAGTGCTGATTCCCACTGAAGCAGTCACCGAAGTACGCAACGGCAAGAAATATACCGTCGAGCGCATGTTCTATCCCGGCTACGTGCTGGTGGAAATGGACATGGACGACCACGTCTGGCACGTAGTGAAGTCCACGCCACGGGTCACTGGATTTGTGGGCACGGGCCAGCAGCCGACGCCGCTTTCGGAAGAGGAAGTCCAGCACATCGTGTTCCGCGTTGGCGAAGCCAGGGACAAGCCCAAACTCAAGGTGAAGTTTGAGAAGAACGAGACGGTGAAAATCACCGAAGGGCCGTTTGCAACCTTTACCGGCATCGTGGACGAAGTCAACGAAGACCGCTCAACCTTGAAGGTAATGGTAACCATATTCGGCCGCTCTACCCCGGTGGAGTTGGAGTTTAACCAGGTGGAGAAATCGGCATAAGTTCGGTTTCAGGACAGGGATTCATTCATGGCAAAGAAAGCTACAGGTTCGGTAAAGCTTCAAATCGCGGCGGGCAAGGCCACGCCGGCGCCTCCGGTGGGCCCGGCGCTCGGCCAGGCGCAGATCAACATCATGGAGTTCTGCAAGCAGTTCAACGCGCGCACCGGCGCCAAGGAACTGGAAGGGCTCATCATTCCGGTCGTGATTACGGTTTACAGCGATCGTACGTTTACCTTCATCACCAAGACGCCGCCGGCTTCGATTCTTTTGAAGCGCGCTGCGGGAATCGCCAAGGGTTCCGGTGCGCCGAATAAAGATAAAGTCGGCAAGGTGACGTTGAAGCAGGTTGAGGATATCGCGAAACAAAAAATGCCGGATTTGAATGCGGCGTCGGTGGATTCGGCGATCAAGAGTATTCGCGGCACGGCGCGGTCCATGGGAATTGAAGTAGTTGGGTAGAGACGTGGCTTGCCACGTCTTGCCGGCGGCGTTTCGTAAGGTGCCCACTGCCACGAGAGTTAGAGTCGAAATCACTACGGTTCGTCAGAAGAAAGGCGAGCGGTGGGAGACAGAGGAAGAGCATGAAAAAAGAAGGTAAGAACATAGCCAAGGCGCGGAAGGCCGTTGAGGCGCGTCCGTACACCCTGCAGGATGCGGTTCCGTTGCTGCAGAAAGTCAAGTACAGCAAGTTCGACGAGACCGTGGAAGTCACGCTGCGTTTGGGTGTCGATCCTAAGCACGCCGACCAGATGGTGCGTGGGACGGTCGTCCTGCCGCATGGTCTGGGGAAATCGAAAAAGGTCCTGGTCATCGCCAGCGGCGACAAGATCAGGGAAGCCGAAGCGGCAGGCGCGGATTACGTCGGCGGCGAAGAAATGGTCGAGAAGATCAGCAAAGAGAACTGGACTGATTTCGACGCTCTGATTGCCACGCCCGATGTCATGAAGTCGGTGGGACGTCTCGGTAAAGTCCTAGGTCCGAAAGGGCTGATGCCGAATCCGAAGACCGGAACCGTCACTTTTGATGTGGCCAAGGCGGTGCAGGAAATCAAGGCCGGTAAAGTGGAATTCCGCACCGACAAAACAGCGCTGGTCCATGTGCCGGTGGGCAAGATTTCGTTTTCGGCTGACAAACTGATCGACAATGCAACCGTGGTGATTACCAGCGTAGTCAAGGCCAAGCCTGCAGTCGCTAAGGGCAAGTACATCAAGGCCTGCTATCTCAGCTCGACGATGGGGCCGGGGATTTCGCTGGATACGACTGCGGTCGAAACGGCTGCTAAGGCTTAAGAAGCAAAAAGCGCCCGCTAACGCGAGGCGCGGACAGCCGAGGCGGCTGTCCCTACGTGAATATCTAAGGGGCTGACATGGCGGTTACTCGAGCTAGGAAGACTGAACAAGTTGAAGAGCTGGGCAAAGAGCTGAAGAACGTTTCCAGCCTGATCGTGACCACCTACAGCAAGCTGACGGTGGCCAAGGACTACGAATTGCGCAAGACGCTGCGCGGTTCGGGCGCGAAATATCTCGTCGTCAAGAACACCCTGGCGGAGCGGGCGGCGAAGGGCACCAAGGTCGAAGAGGTACTGAAAGACCTTTCGGGCGTGACTTCCATCGCTTACACCGAGGGTGATCCGGTGGCGCTGGCGAAGGCGCTCTCGAAATACGCCAAGGACAATCCTGAATTCACTTTCAAGGCTGGAGTGGTGGAAGGCCGCGTGGTCTCGCTGAATGAGATCCAGGCGCTGGCCACCATGCCGTCGAAGGAAGAGTTGTACTCCAAGCTGTTGTTCCTGATCAATGCACCGGCACAGCGTCTGGTCACGGTGATGAATGCCGTCGGAAAAGATCTGGCGGTGGTGATCGGTCAGGGCGTGGAGAAAAACAAGTTCAAGAGCGACGCTCCCGCGGAAGCGCAAGCGTAGCTCTATAAGGTTTCGGGAGGGCGCGAGCCGTCCGAAAAAAGATTTAGCTTTTTGCAGTCAAGGGTTGCGCGGTCTCGGTTCACGGCGTTGTCTGGCGTGGTGAATGGATGGCCTGGTCGCACTGGAAACTTTGATTGCGGATGGCGAAATCAGTAAATGACGCGGCAAGAAGACGTAGCAAGCTACGTCTCTACTAAACATACTGGAGAAATAACATGGCGGACCTACAGCAGTTGGAAGATTCAATCGTCGGGCTGTCCCTGCTCGACGCGGCAGCGCTGGTAAAGCGTCTAGAAGCGAAACTGGGCGTTTCGGCAGCGGCAGCAGCCCCGGTGATGGTTGCCGGCGGCGGAGCGGCAGCAGGCGCGGCCCCGGCCGAAGAAAAGACCGAATTTAGCGTCGTCCTGAAGGAAGTTGGCGCTAATAAGATCAATGTAATCAAGGCGGTACGCGAAGTGACCAGCCTGGGCCTGAAGGAAGCCAAGGACCTGGTCGATGGCGCTCCCAAGGCGATCAAAGATGGCGTCTCCAAGGACGAGGCGGAGACCATCAAGAAGAAGTTTACCGAAGCCGGTGCCGTTGTTGAGGTCAAGTAGCGGCTCCCGGTGAGTCCGGCTTGCAAGTTTGGCCGGATCGAACGATCTTCTGGTGAAGCTTTTGAGGCGGTGTTATCATCTATATACCTAACACCGCTTCCCACTTCATCAAGGTGACAGCGACATCCACACGGAACCCAAGGGGAGCGGAGTGGGGTCGCTGGCACGGGTTGGCAGACTGTTCCGCTCACGGCGGGACGGGAACAGGCCTTAAATACTGGCGCGTAAAAGAAAAATTTTGATCAAGCTTCAGTGCCGCAGTGGGCGCTCGCGGGGATGCATGTCCCCGCGAGCGGTTACGTATTTTTAATGCTTTGCAAGCTTCGTAGTCCCGGCCGCGCAAAGGCGCGCCTCAACATTCCGCGTTTGGCGCAGCAGTCGCTGCGCAGGAAAGTTTGGAGTCTCTGAATGTCTAAGAACAACGGATTCCGTACCCGCTTCGATTTTTCCAAAATTCCAGCCACCATCCAGATCCCGAATCTGATCGAGGTGCAGAAGCGCTCGTATGAGCGTTTCCTGCAGATGGACCGCCTGCCCAGCGAGCGCGACGACGCCGGGTTGCAGTCGGTTTTTCAATCGGTCTTCCCCATCACCGATTTCCGCAACGTATCACAACTGGAGTTTGTGGATTTCGCCATTGGTAACTGGGAGTGCAAATGCGGCCACTTGAAAGGACTGCATCACCTGCGCACCACGTGTAAGAATTGCGGATCGACGGTCATCACTGACCCGTTCCATCCCGGCGAAGTGCTGTGCAACAAGTGCGGCACCTACAACGCGAACACCCCGGACTTCTGCAACAAGTGCGGCGACCCGGTTGGATTGCAACTGAAGTACGACGTGGCCGAGTGCGAAGAGCGTGGCATGACGTATTCCGCGCCTCTAAAAGTCACCATGCGTCTTACCATCTTCGAAAAGGATGCGGAGACCGGCGCCCGCTCCATTCGCGACATCAAGGAACAGGAAGTCTTCTTCGGCGATGTGCCACTGATGACCGAGAACGGTACGTTCATTGTGAACGGAACCGAGCGCGTCATTGTCAGCCAGTTGCATCGTTCGCCGGGCGTGTTCTTTGAAACCGCCAACAATCGCACTTACTTCCTGGGGAAGATCATTCCTTACCGCGGATCGTGGGTGGAATTTGAATACGATCAGAAGAATGTGCTGTATGTGCGTATCGATCGCAAGCGCAAATTCCTGGGCACGATCTTCCTGCGCGCTTTGGGCCTGCGTTCCGGCGAGGACATTCTTCGCACCTTCTATACCGTGGATCGTCTGGTCGTCCGCGATAAGAAACTCTATTGGACGCTCGATCCGACCAGCGATAAGGCCACCAATCTGTTGGGCATGAAGCTGGCACACAGCGTCAAGTCGAAGTCGGGCGAGGAAATCGCCCACTCCGGCCGCAAGATCAACGCCGTGACGTTGAAGGAAATTCAGAAGGCGAAGATTTCGGAAATCGAAGTGGATGTCTCCGATCTCGAAGGCGCATGGGTGGCCGGCGACGTTGTCGATACCACCACCGGTGAAGTCCTGCTCGAAGCCAACTCGGAGCTAACGGCCGACAAGGTTTCCAAGATCCTCGAATCCGGCGTGGTCGAAATCAACCTGTTCTTCCCGGAACGCGACGATGTGGGCACGGTGATTTGCCAGACCCTGAAGCGCGATTCCGTCAAGACTCCGCAGGAAGCGTTGATCGAAATCTACCGCAAGCTGCGTCCGGGAGATCCGCCGACGCTCGACACCGCGACGGCATTATTCCACGGCATGTTCTTCGATCCGCGCAAGTACGATTTCTCTCGCGTGGGCCGCTTGAAGTTCAACATCAAGCTGTTCGAGAACCCGGAAGCCAGCAGCCTCGACCATCGCACGCTGGAGCCGGATGATTTCTACGGGACCATCCGTTACCTGCTCAAGCTGCGCAAGAACATCGGCGCCGTGGATGACATCGATCATCTCGGCAACCGCCGGGTTCGTGCAGTCGGCGAACTGCTCGAGAACCAGTTCCGCATCGGCCTCGTCCGCATGGAGCGGGCGATCAAAGAAAAAATGTCCGTTTACCAGGAAATGTCGACAGCGATGCCGCATGACCTGGTCAACGCCAAGCCGGTCATGGCCGCGATCCGCGAATTCTTCGGATCGTCGCAGCTGTCGCAGTTTATGGACCAGACGAACCCGTTGTCGGAGATCACGCACAAACGGCGTCTCTCCGCCCTGGGGCCGGGCGGTCTGTCACGGGAACGCGCGGGATTCGAAGTCCGCGACGTTCACCCCACGCACTACGGACGCATTTGCCCGATTGAAACGCCGGAAGGTCCGAACATTGGATTGATTTCGTCGTTGAGCTGCTATGCGCGGATCAACGAGTACGGATTCATTGAGTCGCCTTATCGCCGCGTCAAGGGCGGCAAGGTGCTCGACTTCGTCAGCGTGCTCAATGGCGGCGACAGCGATCTGAAAGTCGGCACGCATCTCGAAAAGCATGAGATGGAGAAGATCAACGCCGAGCTGAAGGAGAAGAAGAAGCGCGAAGCGCAGTTTGAACCCTTCTCGTTCTATCAATCGGCATGGGAAGAGGACCGACACATTATCGCGCAGGCGAACGTGGAACTCGACGACAAGGGCCGCATTGTCGGCGATCTAATCAACGCCCGGAAGGCCGGCAACTTCGTGCTGGTCACTCGCGATGATGTCGATTACATCGACGTCAGCCCGAAGCAGTTGGTTTCCGTCGCCGCATCGCTCGTACCGTTCCTCGAGCATGACGACGCCAACCGAGCGCTGATGGGTGCGAACATGCAACGCCAATCGGTTCCTTTGCTGCGAGCGGAAGCGCCGATCGTGGGCACCGGAATGGAAGGCGTGACTGCGCGCGATTCCGGTGCGGTCATTCTGGCCAAACGCAACGGCATCATCGATTCGGTCGATTCCGAGCGCATCATCGTACGCGTCGAGGGCGAGCATCACCCTGGACAGCTCTCGCGTGAAGTTGGCAGCGACATTTACCAGCTCACCAAGTTCAAGCGTTCGAACCAGAACACCTGCATCAACCAGAAGCCGGTCGTTGTTCGCGGACAGCGCGTGGTCAAGGGCCAGGTCATTGCCGACGGGCCTTGCACCGATCACGGCGAGTTGGCGCTGGGACGCAACGTGCTGGTGGCCTTCATGCCATGGCGCGGGTACAACTTTGAGGACGCGATCTTAGTCTCGGAAAAGCTGGTGAAGGAGGACTACTACACCTCCGTCCACATCGAGGAGTATGAGATCGAGTCACGCGACACCAAGCTGGGGCCGGAAGAAGTCACGCGTGACATTCCCAACGTCAGCGAATCGATGTTGCGCAATTTGGACGAAGCCGGCGTCATCCGTATCGGCGCTTCCATCAAGCAGGGCGACATTCTGGTGGGCAAGGTCACGCCGAAGGGCGAGACCCAACTCACGCCGGAAGAAAAGCTGCTGCGGGCCATCTTCGGTGAAAAGGCCGGAGACGTTCGCGACGCTTCGCTCTACTGTCCCCCGGGCATCGAGGGTGTGATCGTCGATGTGAAAATCTTCTCCCGCAAGGGTCAGGAGAAGGACGAACGCGCCAAGTCGATCGAAGCTACGCAGATCAATAAGTTGGAAAAGAACCTTTCGGATGAGATCCGAATTCTGACCGACGAGCGCCTCAAACGTCTCGACAACATTCTGGGACGCAAGGAAGTGCTGGCTGATCTGCACGACGAGCGCACCAACAAGCGCTTGCTGACCAAGGACACCATTCTTGATCGCGAAACGATTGAGCGCATTTCCACCCGCAACCTGAAACGTATTAAGTATGCGGACAAGGACCCGCGGGTGAATGAGCAGATCGACGAGATCGAGGAGATGACTTCGCGTCAGATCGATGTTCTGAAAAAGATCGTCAACGAGAAGAAAGACAAGCTGACCAAGGGCGACGAGTTGCCGCCAGGCGTGATCAAGCTGGTCAAGGTCTACATTGCCATGAAGCGCAAGCTGAGTGTCGGTGACAAGATGGCCGGCCGTCACGGAAACAAGGGCGTCATCGCGCGCATTCTGCCGGAAGAGGACATGCCTTACCTCGAAGACGGCACGCCGATGGAGATCGTGCTCAATCCTCTGGGCGTTCCTTCCCGTATGAACGTGGGACAGATTCTTGAAACCCACCTCGGATGGGCCGGACATGAGCTCGGCACCAAGATCACCGCAATGCTGGCCGAAAACACGACAGAAGCCGCGATCCGCAAGGAGCTCAAGCATCTGTTCAAGGACACCGTGCTCGCCGACACCGTTGCTGCTTACAGCGACGAAGAATTGATGGCGGTTGCTCCCACTCTCAAGCGTGGCGTGTTCACGGGTTCGCCTGTGTTCGACGGCTCGCGCGAGAGCGAGATCAAGGCGCTACTGAAGAGCGCGGGACTGCCGGAGTCTGGCAAGACCTGGCTGTATGACGGCATGACGGGCGACAAGTTCGAACAGCCGGTCACGGTCGGCTACATCTACATGCTGAAACTGTCGCACTTGGTGGACGACAAAATTCACGCTCGCTCCATCGGGCCGTACTCGCTGATTACGCAACAGCCTCTGGGTGGGAAAGCCCAGTTCGGTGGCCAGCGCTTCGGAGAAATGGAAGTCTGGGCACTGGAAGCTTACGGCGCGGCATTTATTCTGCAGGAGCTGCTGACGGCGAAGTCCGACGACGTTTACGGCCGTACCAAGATTTATGAGGCCATCGTCAAGGGCGAAGCCGCCATGGAGCCCGGCGTTCCGGAATCGTTCAACGTGCTGATCCGCGAGCTTCAGTCGCTCTGCCTGGATGTGGAATTGATCAAGGCAGGCGAGAAGAAGCCGGTAGTTGGCGCAGCGGCAGCAGATTGATAAGAACCGTCGTTGGTCGTTGGCCGTTCGTCGTTGGCCAACGACTAGCGCCTTCGGCATCTGTTTGGAATTCTAGATTTTCGCTGGTTTAGGCCAAGGGCCAACGACCAACGACAGATTTTTGAATATATGCGGGTCTGCTTCCTTGCTCTTGGAAAGTAGATCCGAAGATTTGCGGCGAGGGTTTTGGCCAACGGCCAACGACCAACGACGAGAATTCAAGAGCCGTGAAGCGGACGACGATACCGACCGCAGGAAGCGGAGGACCACCTTGTTTCGTTCGAGCCCCTTTGACCTGGCAAACCCCGTAGCCGATTTCGATGCCATCCGCATCAGCCTGGCGTCTCCGGAAAAAATCCGCAGCTGGTCTCATGGCGAAGTAACCAAGCCGGAGACCATCAACTACCGCACCTTCAAGCCGGAGCGCGACGGCCTGTTCTGCGCCCGCATTTTCGGCCCGGTCACGGACTGGGAATGCCTCTGCGGCAAATACAAGCGGATGAAGCATCGCGGCGTCATTTGCGACAAGTGCGGCGTGGAAGTCACGCTGTCGAAAGTGCGGCGTGAACGCCTCGGCCACATTGAACTGGCGTCGCCCTGCTCGCACGTGTGGTTCTTCAAAGGACTGCCCAGCCGTATTGGCCACTTGCTCGACATTTCACTGCGTGATTTGGAATCGGTGCTGTACTTCGAAGCCTACGTGGTCGTCGAACCTGGCGACGCGCCGGTAAAAGAGCGCGAAGTCATCAAAGACGAAGCCAAGTACCGCGAGCTCGACCAGCAATTCCGGCCCGCCGGCTTCAAAGCCATGATGGGCGCGGAAGCTATCAAGGAACTTCTCAAGCGCGTCGACATCGAAGGCTTGTCCGGCGAACTGCGCGAGAAGATGAAGCACGAGAGCTCGTTGCAGAAGCGGCTCAAATACACCAAGCGCCTGAAAGTGGTCGAAGCATTCCGCCGCAGCGGCAACAAGCCGAACTGGATGATCCTCGACGTGATCCCGGTTATTCCACCGGAATTGCGTCCTCTGGTTCCACTGGATGGCGGCCGCTTTGCGACCTCCGATTTGAACGATTTGTATCGCCGCGTCATCAACCGCAACAACCGGTTGAAGAAGCTGATGGACCTGCACGCTCCCGAAGTCATCGTGCGCAACGAAAAGCGCATGCTGCAGGAAGCGGTCGACGCGTTGTTCGATAACGGCCGTCGTGGCCGCGTGCTGCGTGGCGCGAACAATCGCCCGCTGAAGTCGTTGTCTGACACGTTGAAGGGCAAGCAGGGACGCTTCCGCCAGAACCTGCTCGGCAAGCGCGTCGACTACTCGGGCCGTTCGGTCATCGTGGTCGGGCCGGAACTCAAACTGCATCAATGCGGCCTTCCCAAGAAGATGGCGCTGGAATTGTTCAAGCCGTTTATTTACCATCGGCTCGAGCAGACCGGCCATTGCACCACCATCAAGCAAGCCAAGGAGATGGTCGAGCAGCAGGAACCCATCGTTTGGGACATTTTGGAAGAGGTCATTAAGGACCATCCGGTGATGTTGAACCGCGCTCCTACGCTTCACCGCTTGGGCATTCAGGCTTTCGAGCCGGTGCTGGTGGAAGGTAAAGCGATCAAGATCCACCCGCTGGTTTGCACCGCGTTCAACGCCGACTTCGACGGCGACCAGATGGCGGTCCACATTCCGCTGTCTCCGGAAGCGCAGGTTGAAGCCAGCGTGCTGATGCTGTCATCGCACAACATTCTGTCGCCGGCATCAGGGCATCCGATCACGGTGCCTACGCAGGACATGGTGCTGGGTCTTTATTACCTGACAAAGTCCAAGCCCGGCGCCAAGGGCGAAGGCCGCGCGTTTGCCAACACCGAAGAAGTGCTGCTGGCGCTCGATGCCGGACAGGTCGAAACCCTTACCCCGATTCGTTTGCGTTACACGGGTGAAGTGATCGATCTGACCACCGCGTACGACGATCAGGACATCACCCACACCGAGCCGGTGCAGTTCGAACGCACCTTCTTGAACACGACGGTGGGACGCGCCATCCTGAACGATCACCTTCCCAAAGGCATGCCATACATCAACGGCCTGCTGAAGAAGAAGGGTATCGGACAGCTGGTCAGCTATTGCTACCTGCGCTTCGCGCTGGAAGTCACGGTCAAGATGCTGGATGAAGTCAAAGACCTTGGATTCCGGTACGCGACCAAAGCCGGCCTGTCGATCGGCATCGACGACATGGTCATTCCTGACAACAAGAAGAGTTTGGTGAAAGATGGCGAGAAGCAGGCAGTGAACGTTCAGCAGCAATACCTGGACGGCGCCATCACCAACGGCGAACGCTACAACAAGGTCATCGAAATTTGGTCGGGCATTACCGAAAAGGTTGCCGACGAAATGTTCGGTCAGATGCAGCAGCGCGACAAGGAAGGCTTCATCAATCCGATTTACGTCATGGCCGACTCCGGCGCCCGAGGATCGAAACAGCAGATCCGCCAGCTCTCCGGCATGCGTGGATTGATGGCCAAGCCGTCCGGCGAAATCATCGAGAGCCCGATCACGGCGAACTTCCGTGAAGGGTTGACCGTGCTCGAATACTTCATTTCGACTCACGGCGCGCGTAAAGGCTTGGCTGATACCGCGCTTAAGACGGCTGACTCGGGTTACCTGACCCGCCGTCTGGTTGACGTGGCGCAGGACGTAATCATCAGCGAATACGACTGCGGAACGGTTGACGGCATCTACGTGGCGGGAATCGTGGAAGCCGGCGAAGTGATCGAGCCCTTGCGCGATCGCATCGTGGGCCGCGTGTCGCTCGAAAAACTCAAGGACTACGACGGCAGCGTGGTGGTCGATATCAACCAGGAAATCACGGAAGAACTTGCCGTTACGGTTCAGGCAGCCGGTATCGAGACGGGTGAAAATCCGCTCGGTGCTGACCTGCGAATCGAAACGCGGAGTCTGCGTGATGTGCTACGGCCGCAACCTGGCATCCGGACGCCTCGTCGAACTGGGCGAAGCTACCGGCGTGATCGCGGCACAGTCGATCGGCGAACCTGGAACCCAGCTCACCATGCGCACCTTCCATATCGGTGGTACGGCGTCGCGAGTTTCGGAACAGTCGCGGCTCGATGCCAAGACTACGGGAACGGTGCGCTTCATCGGCATCCAGACCGTCAAGGCGAAGTCGGGAGACCTGGTGGTCATGAATCGCCAGGGTTCGATTGCCGTCATTGACGACAAGGGCCGTGAGCGTGAACGTTACGCTGTGGTCTACGGCGCCAAGGTCAAGGTGCAGGAAGGCGATCAGGTCCAACTCGGCACGGTCATGGTTGAGTGGGATCCTTACACCTTCTCGATCCTGACCGAAATCGGCGGCACGGTGCAGTTCAAGGACTTGCAGGAAGGGGTCACGCTGCACGAAGAAGTGGACGAAGTGACTGGATTGTCGCGACACGTTGTGGCGGATTCGCCAGACGAGAAGCGCCAGCCGGCCATCGTGATCAAGGGCAAGACCAGCAAGCGTTACCTCATGCCCTCACGCGCCCACCTCATGGTGCTCGACGGCGACACCACTTCTCCCGGCGATGTGCTGGCGAAGATCCCACGCGAGACCACCAAGACCAAAGACATCACCGGTGGTTTGCCGCGAGTCGTCGAATTGTTCGAGGCCCGCAAGCCGCACGAAACCGCGGTCATCAGCGAAATCGATGGCACGGTCAAGTTCGGCGAGGTTTCGAAGGGCCAGCGCAAAATGTATGTGATTGCCGACAACGGCACCGAAAAGGAATACTCGGTACCGCGCGGCGTGCACATCAACGTGCAGGAAGGCGAGCGCATCAAGGCGGGCGAACCGCTCATGGATGGGCCGCTCAATCCGCATGACATTCTCGCTGTCCTCGGAGAAAAGGAACTGCAGTCTTACCTGGTGAACGAAATCCAGGAAGTCTACCGCTTGCAGGGCGTCAACATCAGCGACAAGCACATCGAAGTCATCGTTCGTCAGATGATGCGGTGGCGCAAGATCGAAGATGTGGGAGACACCACGTTCCTGCTCGAACAGACCATGGACAAGTTCCGCTTCGCGGAAGAGAACGAGCGGGTGATCAAGGAAGGTGGGCGTCCGGCAACCGGGCGGCCGCTCCTCCTGGGTATCACCAAGGCTTCGCTCTCGACCGATTCGTTCATCTCGGCGGCGTCGTTCCAGGAGACCACGCGCGTGCTCACCGAAGCTTCCATTCAGGGAGCGGTGGACCACCTGCGCGGCCTGAAAGAAAACGTCATCGTCGGACGCCTCATTCCTGCCGGAACCGGCATGGAATACTACCGCAACGTGCGTCTCTCGCCGGAAATGGAAGAGGCCGCGGCCAAGGTACAAGAGGAAGTTTCGCAAGCCTACGAAGAGGCCGAGCGAGCGCTCGAGCTGATGCGTACCGAAGGCGAGACCGAGGAACTGACAGCAGAATAAAACTGAGACCGGCATGGGGACGGAGCAATCCGTCCCTTTTGCTTTGCCGGTTTAACTCTCATGAGCGCGAATCCACAACGGTTGCAAAACCCGGCACCGGCCAACATTTCCCAGTTGCGCCCGGTGCCGCAGCGCAATACTCTGGGGCCGTTGATCCTTCGCTTTCTACGTCTCTTGCGGCTCGCCTTCTGGCGTGCGTTCGAACATGACGCATTTGCCATTGCCAAGGCGTCCGCCTATTCGTCCATTCTTACGTTCTTCCCCGCATTGTTAGTGGTCGGCGCCGTTCTCGCCACTTCGCAGCAAACCGAAGCCTATCTACGGGAAATTTCCTACGCGTTGGGCAGGATTCTGCCTGCGGGAAGCGCTTCCGCCTTGGCTTTTCTGAAGGGCAACGGCACCCAGCGCCCGGTGGGTTTGCTGGTCACAACCTCCCTGATCACGGTGTGGACGGCCTCCGGCGTAATGATTTCCTGGATGGAAGGCTTCCGCAAGTGCTACGAACTCCCGAAGATTTGGGGTGTGGTCAAAGAGCGGTGCATTGCGTTTTCTCTGGTCATTCTGGCAGGCGTTCCCCTGAGCTGCGCCACGGTGTTCGTGGCTTTCGGCAACCGGATCGAAACCCGGATGCTGATTCACATTGGCCGCGACTTCGGCCCGGCCATTCTCTTTATGTGGATGGTCGCCCGCTGGATGATTGCTATCCTCACCAGCATTGCGGTGATTGCGCTCATTTACCACAACGCCGTGCCGCGTACCCAGCCCTGGCACAGCGTAATCCCTGGCGCGTTTTTGGCAACTGCCATGTGGTTCGGCGCCACCTTGCTCTTTGGCTGGTACCTGCAGCACTATGCGGACTACAGCATCATTTATGGTTCGCTGGGGGCGGGCATCGCGCTGCTGGTGTGGATGTACATGATTTCTCTGGTTATCCTCGTCGGCGCGGAGTTCAACGCCATGCTGTTCCCGCGCACCATGTTAGGGCGGGAGTTGCGGGCCCTGGAATGTGCGAAGATCGCGGCCGCCGGCCGGCCGGATCGCAAGCCATAGTTCCTAAATCGTTCCTAAAGAGAGCATCCAACCGCGCCGATCTTTCTACCATGCGGGACTTTCATGCGCTTGATTCGAATTTTCGCGCAAGCAGTATGCCGCTTCGCCGCCGATCTGCTTATACAATACCCAAGACAATATCCAAACCCATAATCTCAATCGAACGAGGATGAACTGTTGAAACAGAGCAAGGTCGGCCCGGTCCCAGGAGGTTCGGATCGCGCTGCGCGGAATTCCTCAACCAACCCTGTGCATCGCCGTGCCAAGATTATTTGCACCATCGGGCCAGCCTGCAATTCCGAGTCGGCGATGCGCGATCTCATGCGCCTGGGAATGGACGTTGCCCGCCTTAATTTTTCTCACGGTTCCCACGACGAACACGCCGGCAATATTGATCGTTTGCGCCGCATCGCCCAAGAAGAGAAGCGCACGATCTGCATCCTGCAGGATTTGCAGGGCCCCAAGATTCGCACTGGACGCCTGAAGGAGCGCATCCCGGTCGCGATCAAAACTGCGTCCCAGGTCACCATCACGCCACGCGACGTCGAAGGCACGCCCACCTTGATTTCGACCACGTTCAAGACCCTGGCCCGCGAACTTCAGCCGGGCGCTCGCATTCTGCTTTCGGACGGGCTGATTGAGCTGCGCCTCATTGGCCGGCGTGGAGACGACGTAATCTGTGAAGTCATCAATGGCGGCCTGCTGGCCGAACATCAGGGCATCAACCTACCGGGCGCAGCGCTTTCGATTCCTGCCCTCACCGACAAAGACCGCAAGGACCTGGAGTTTGGCCTGGCCCATGGCGTGGACATGGTCGCGCTTTCCTTCGTGCGCTCTGCCTCCGATGTTCTCACCGTGAAGCAGATTATTGCCAAACGCGGCAGCTCCATTCCAGTGATCGCCAAGCTGGAAAAGCCGCAGGCCCTGGAACATCTCGAGAAAATTTTCGAAGCCGCCGACGGCGTAATGGTGGCGCGCGGCGATCTGGGCGTGGAAATGGCCCCGGAGAAAGTACCGGTCATCCAAAAACACATCATTCGCCGCTCCGCTGAGTGGCGCAAACCGGTGATCACCGCTACGCAAATGCTGGAGTCCATGATCGAAAACCCGCGCCCGACGCGTGCCGAAGCCAGCGACGTAGCCAACGCAGTTTTCGACGGCACCGATGCCGTCATGCTCTCGGCGGAAACCGCCAGCGGCTGTTATCCACGCGAGGCCGTGGCCATGATGGCGAAGATCGTGGTCGAGGCGGAGAGCAACATGGGGGAGTCCGGCTCGCGCCGCCGCCGCCGTGACCGCCACAGTCTTTCGATCGCCGAAACCATTTGCGAGTCGGTAGCGCACGCCGCCGAGGACCTCCACATGGGAGCCATCGCCGTTTTCACCGACACCGGAAACAGCGCGCGCCTGATTTCGAAATACCGACCCCGCGCGGTAATTTACGCCTTCAGCCATGTACCCACGGTGTGTAATCGCATGAATCTTCTGTGGGGCGTCCACCCGGTGAGGCATGCGCAGGCCAAGTCCACCGAGGAGATGGTTTCAACGGCGGAACTGGAGCTTCTGCGGCACGGCCGCGTCAAAGTGGGTGACGTACTGGGCGTGGTGGCCGGGACGCTGATGGCCTCCGGCTCCACGAACTTTATGCGTCTGCACGTGGTGACGGCGGAGGAAGCGCGCGCGGCCGGAGGCAGGAAGCCGCGCCCGCGGGCGCGACGAAAGCCTTAGGTCTTCCATGCCTTCGACATGAGCGATTTGTCCATCAGACCGTTTGACGATAGCTCGCTCGATCCGGCTGTCCGCGGATTTCTCCATCAACCCGCGGCGGCGAACGGAGATGGTCTTGTCCTCACCCACGGCGCGGGATCGAATTGCCAGTCCCCGCTTTTGCAAGCTCTTGCAGAATCCTTTACCAGCGCGGGTTTCATGGTTCTCCGCTACGATTTGCCCTATCGTCAGAAGCGATCGTTTGGGCCGCCAGGGCCTGGCGACGCCGCACGCGATCGCGAAGGTCTCAAGCAAGCGGTCGTTGCACTTCGCAAGCTGGCCCCAGGCCGTATCTTTCTCGGCGGACACTCTTACGGTGGCCGCCAGTCCACCATGCTGTGCGCTGACGAGCCCGGGCTCGTCAGCGGACTGCTTCTGCTTTCTTATCCCCTGCATCCGCCACGCAAGCCTGCCCAGCTTCGCAGCCAGCATTTCCCCAAACTGCAAACGCCATGCCTTTTCGTGCACGGCACGCGTGATCCCTTTGGTTCGATTGAAGAAATGCAATCCGCCTCGAAGCTAATTCCCGCGAAGAAAAAATTGCTGCTGGTTGAGGGTGCAGGTCACGACTTGGGATTTAAGGGAAAAGCTAGGCGAGAAGAATTGCCAGTGGCCTTGCTGGCGGAATTTGAAAAGGTCTTTGTCCTCTTGTCATCCTGAGGCGGTGGATTCCTTTGGCGAAGCCAAGGAATCCCAACGAAGGACCTCTGCATGTCAGATGGACGAGCCGAGCACACAGGTCCTTCGGCTGATAAAGAACGTGGGCCTTCAGGATGACAATGTGAAATTATTGAACTATGGCGTTCGTAGCGCCCAGACGCGAGCCCTCAGTTCACCCAGCCCGACTTCCCGCCGCCGTTCTTCTTGTCATCCTCCGGCGGGATGTAGTTGCCATTTTCGTCGAAGGTCACTTTGCGGTCGTGCTTGCTCATATAAACTTCGAACTTACGGGCCGCCCGGCGTCGTTTCCAGCGGTAATAACCATTGCGGATTCCGAAATAACGCTCCGAGAGTCCCAGCGAGACCTTACGCCCCGCGAATATCAGATACCAAACATATCCGACGCCGAGCCCCAGCAACAGGACGCAAAACAAGAGAGCAAAATGGTTGAGCAGCAGGTAGGCCACTTCGATCGCGGATGTAAAAAGCACGATCCACTTCACCGGGATCTGGATCGGGATCGGAAACAGCATGATCGGCGCGCCCCGGTTGAATAGATAAAACACCATCAGGATCGCGTTCGCGGCAGCTCCCGAACCGTATGCCTGCCCTTGCGCAATTCTTGGGATAAACGAGAGAGCGAATCCCGCGATGGCGGAAAGAATGACGCTAAAAAAGAAAAGACTGTAAAACCTTGCCGCGCCGATGCGTTCTTCCACCGCCGATCCCAGAAAATAAACCCCCAGCAGCGACATCACAAAATTCAGGGGATCGACATACATGAAGGCGTAAGTGACGAACTGCCACAGCCAGCCGTGACGGATGGCCTCCGGACTCAGCATGCCGAGCGCGAGGACTAACTGCCCGGTCGGTTGCGCAAACGACATCAGCAGCAGGATGCCAATATAGATCGCAAGGCTGGCGAGAACGATTTGACGGACAGCACCGCGAAATGGCGGAAATCCCATCGATGATGAAACGTCTCTCGGCATAGGTCAGAGGCCGGACGCGGCCGATATATCTCTATCCTACCAGCTACCGTTCTGGCAGCGGCACCACCGCCAAACTGCGGTGACCTTGGCCATCGATGGACGACACGGCAAAAATCACGTTGTCCTTCGATTGTTGCAGCGTGACCTGGGTTGCATTTCCCACAGCTTGCAAGTGTTCCCAGTCCGGACTGGAAGTCGATCGCCACCAAACTTCGTAGCCGGTTGCGCGCGGTGATGCTTCCCAGGTCAACGTGGAGTCATTCTGCAGGCCTTTAGTCAGCAGCCGAACTTTGCCCGGAGGCGCGGGTGCCGAAGCCAGGGAAGCCAGGGTGGCTGCATTGAGCCGAGCCACATTCGCCACATAATCGGAATTCACGAATTTCGCCAGATCGCCATATTCGATGCCATTTTCCGTCCGGATGTTCTGATGCTCACGATTGAAATCTTCGCGAAACTCTGTAAAGCGCACTGCCGCAAACCCTTGCTGGTTAAAGGAATAGTGATCGCCTCCCCGCAAATAGCGGTCAAGCCGGAACACCAGCATGGGTTTGACGCCGGCGTCATAGGTGCGGCCCACTTCGACGATATAGCGAGCCACCTGCCGGGAAATCGAATCACTCTCGCCGCCCATACTTCGAATCAATCGCAAATCCGCGTCGGTAGCGGCTACTGGCACGCCCTCGGAGAAAACCCGCACCACGCCAGGATCCTGCTCGGGGCTTCGGTTTCCGCCCACAATGTCGTTGTTCAGAACGGCCTCAATGTTCCAGCCCTCGGATTTCGCCAGCTTTGCGAAATGCGCGCTGCCGTTCAGCCCCTGCTCTTCGCCGGCCACGGTCAGGAAAATAATGGTCGCGGGAAACTTCAATTTGCTAAGCACACGTGCGCATTCGAGACTGACGGCGGTGCCGCTGCCATCGTCGTTGGCGCCCGGGGCCGCTCCGGACGCATCCAGCGGATCGGAAGCCCGCGAATCGTAATGCCCGGTGACCAGCACAATTCGCTTGGCGGCTTCCGGATCGGTACCCTTCAACACCGCATAAACATTGGTGATGACGGTAGGCTGCGGGATGCGCTCCATGGGGCTCTCGGTGAAGCTGTCGGTCTTCACTTCCAGGCACCCGCCGCAGTCGCGTGAGTAGCGCTCGAACTCGGATTTGATCCACTCCCGGGCCGCGCCAATTCCATGCCCAGCCGCAATCGAAGCCGGGTCTTGTGCGGAAATGGTCGCGCGGGTGCCAAAACTCACCAGCTTCTCGATGTTGCTCTGAATCCGCTCCGCAGATATCTGCTTCAGGGCGGCGGCAATCTGCGGGTCGGCCGCCATCTTCGATTCCTGCGCGCCCGCGAAAACAGCGGTCCCGGACATCACCGCCCATAGCAAAGCGCCGGGGACCAGACGGGTAAACTGGGAGCGCCGGGTATGCGGAAAGATACAATTTGACAGGTTCAACACTGTTTTTTCTCCGATCGAAGCCGTCCGCCCATTTCCGGCGGTTCCGGGGTTGCGGCCGCCCATCGAAACTTTCGCCGCGAAACACTTGACCTCTGCCCCAAGAGAAACTAAATATTAACAGGGGCGTTTTTATAAGATGGGGGCCATTATGATTTATTGCGCAGAATGCGATACCAAGCTGGACATCGATGAAGACGAGATTGACGAAGGCGAAGTCGTGTCCTGCCCGGAATGCGGCACCGATTTCGAAATTGTCACCGTCAATCCCATTGAGCTCAAGCCGGTGGAAGCCGAAGGCTACGAAGAGGAAGAGGAGGAGGAAGCCGAAGACGGTGACTACTCTTAGTTCCGGCCAATTCCCGTCGCCTCCCATTACGCAAGCTTATCCACTTATTTCCCGGGCTGTGCTGCTCGGGCTGCTATTCTTGCAGTTGTGCCTTCCGGCAACTTCCCAGTCGAACGGCATCGATAGAGAAAAAACCAAGCATCCCTATACCGCGATCGTGGGCACGGTCTGGGGGCCGGATGGCCGCCCACGCTACGGGGTGACCGTCAAAATCCGCCGGGCGGACGACAAGAACCCCAAGAAAGCCCGCTGGGAGGTCTATTCTGATCATCGCGGCGAATTCGATCAAAGGGTCCCGCTGACCGAGGCGGAGTACATTCTCTGGGCCGATCTTAAAGGCTATAAAGGCCAGGACAAGAAGCAGTTACAGCCGGGGGACGAAGTCAAAGTGCATGCGGACAATAACCCCGACCAGCAGATCCGAATCGATACGGGCTTGCATCTAAGATAGCAGCGGGTTAGGGGGATGAGTGAAAAAGCGCCACTTGATCGCGATTTTCCTGCTTCTGGCCGGATTGGCCGTGGCTACCCAACTCGCCTACGCTGGCGACAAAAAACCCGATACTGGACGCACGCTAACCGGCAAGGTCACCGATCGGCAAGACAGTCCGCTTCCTGATGCTGTGGTCTACCTCTCCAACACCCGTACGCAGGCGGTCAAAAGCTATATTATCGGCCCCGACGGGGCCTACCATTTCCCCCAGCTCTCGCCCAATGTTGACTACGAGGTTTACGCAATCTTCAACGGTCACAAGAGCGATACCAAGACGGTCAGTCATTTCGACGACCGCCATCTGCTGAACATCAATCTCCAGATCGACACCAAGTAAAACTTCGTTATTCCAACACTCTCCTTCTTTGTCATTCCGAGAAACGTAGCGCCGAGGAATCCGCTGTTTGCCGGCGGCGAGAGAAAGCGGATTCCTCGCTGCGCTCGGAATGACAAGGGGTGGGCGCAAAAACAAAGGCCGCCATTTCTGGCGGCCTTTGTCCTTGTAAACTCGCGGTTTGCCGGGCCCTAGTTGTTCTCGCCCCCAGCCCGCTTCCAGGTAATCAAATCGCCGATGGTCGATCCGCCGGTGCTTGCCGCCGGGTGCTTGTACGATTCCACTTCCTTGCGGGAAGCTTCCTCGCCCACCGCCTTGATGCTGAGCCCAACTTTTTTCTCTTCCTGATTCATCTTGACGATCTTGAAGTCGTGCTCACTGCCCGCTTCCAGCGTGATCTGCTGTCCATTGGCGTCCACGGCTTCGGAATTGTGGCAGAGCCCTTCGACTCCTTCGGCAATTTCCACGAAAGCGCCAAAACTGGCCACTCGCAGGACTTTGCCGTGAAGAACATCGCCAACATGATGGGCCGCGAAGAACGTCTCCCAGACATCGGGTTGCAGCTGCTTCACGCCCAGTGACAGACGCCGCTTATCGGGCTCAATCGCGAGGACAACCGCCTTCACTCGATCGCCCTTCTTCAAAACTTCGGACGGATGCTTCACTCGCTTGGTCCAGCTCAAATTGCTGACGTGCACCAATCCGTCGATCCCGTCTTCAATCTCAATGAACGCTCCGAAGTCGGTCAGGTTGCGCACCCGGCCTTCCACCTGCGCGCCCACGGGATACTTATCGTGCAAAGCGTCCCAGGGATTGGCCGCCAGTTGCCGCATGCCCAGCGAAATCCGGCGTTCCGTCGGATTCACGCTAAGCACCACGCAATCCACCTGGTCGCCCACATTCACCAGCTTCGACGGATGCTTCATTCGTTTCGACCAGGTCATCTCGCTGACGTGCACCAGGCCTTCGATGCCCTGCTCCAGCTCAACAAACGCACCGTAGTCAGTGACGCTGATCACGCGGCCATGCACATGCGCGCCCACCGGATAGCGATGTTCCGCGTCCAGCCATGGGTCAGGCGTCAGCTGTTTGAATCCCAGCGAAACCCGCTGCTTATCTTTGTCGTACTTGAGCACCTTCACCTGGATCTGATCGCCCACATTGACCAGGTCCTTGGGATGCGTGAGCCGTCCCCAGGACATGTCGGTGATGTGCAGCAGGCCATCAATCCCGCCGAGATCGACAAACGCGCCGTACTCGGTGAGGTTCTTGACCACGCCGGTCAGAATGGAACCTTCTTCCAGATGTTCTAAAGTCTTGGCCTTTTTCTCGTTCTGCTCTTCTTCAAGAAGCTGTTTGCGCGAGACGACAATATTGCCGCGCTTCTTATTCAGCTTGATGATGGCAACTTCGATCTCTTGACCTTTGACGTTGTCCAGATTGCGCACTGGACGTAGGTCCATCTGCGAGCCAGGCAGGAACGCCCGGGCCCCCATAATATCGACAGTCAAGCCGCCCTTAATCCGCTCAATGACGATCGCCTTGATGGGCCGCTTCTCGTTGTGGGCCTTCTCTATTTCGTCCCACGCCCGCAGCCGCTGGGCCTTCTGGTGAGAAAGGTTGATGTAGCCTTCCTCGGTCTGGCCCTTTTCCCGCATGACATCGATTTCGTCGCCGGGCTTGAACCGAGGTTTCCCCTCATGGTCCAGCACTTCCGACAAAGGCAGCATGCCCTCGGATTTGGCGCCGATGTCCACCACAACGTGCGTGGCGGTCAGCTTGAGCACCGTGCCCTTGATGACGTTGTCATCGCTGGCGGCTTCTTCGCTCTCGGTAGTGAAATTCTCCAGCGCGGAGGCGAAGTCTTCGGTGGCGGCGGGTTGTTTTTCGTCCTGAGCGTCAGCAACATGGCTCTCAGGGGCGGCGGTTTCGTGGATTGAGCCCTCGGCGGGCTCCGCGTGCTCAATTACAGAAGTCGCGGAATCCGAATTGTGGGCGTTGTTGTCGTCAAACAAGGTTATGGCCTCTCCGGTGTACTTGACGGAAGCGGGGCTGTCTCGCAGACTGCTGGCGTGAGTCGTGGGTTGTAGTGAGCCCGTCCTGGCGGACGAACTAGGACAATTCCAGCGGTCGGACGTTCCAAACAGATGACCCGCGTCCAAAGGAACACTTCGACTATAACAACCGCTTCCGAACAGTGTCAAACCCCAAACGAGGCTAATTGTGGGCCTGCCAAAACCCCGCCAAAACAGGGCTTTCCGGCGGCCCGGATCTGACCCTCGAGTCTGGGCCATCCCCATTCCCAACTATCGAGGGTGCCCCGTTCAAGCTCCGCTTGAGCGGGGATTTTCATGTTCAGATGTCACAGACTCACGACCCGGACACAAGTACCCTCTCTTCATGCCCTGGGGACTAAAGCGCTTCCACGAAACCCGCCAGCTCCATTTCCTGACTTTCAGTTGTTACAAACAGCGGCAAAATCTCCAAACACCAACCTCCCGCGCGATCTTCGAACTAGCTCTCGAACGAGTTCGACAACACTACAAGATCTGCGTCTACGGATACGTCATCATGCCCGAACATGTCCACCTGCTGGTAAGCGAACCCGAGCACAGTACGCTGGAGCAGGCCATAAAGTCTTTGAAACAAGGAGTCGCGCGAAAGCTGGCGCTCCGGGCGGCGGATTCATTTTGGCAGGCCCGATACTACGATTTCAATGTATGGGGTGAGCGCAAATTCGTAGAGAAGTTGCGCTACATTCATCGCAATCCGGTTGTGCGCGGATTGGTTGCACGTCCCGGAGATTGGCCCTGGAGCAGCTTCCGGCATTATCTGAACGGCGAAGAGGGAGCAGTTGAGATCGAGTCCCAGTGGACAGCTCGAAAACGGGAACATCTGGGAATATTTCCGGTGGTCAAAATACGTTCTGATATCCACGAAAAACCCCGCTCAAGCGAAGCTTGAACAGGGCACCCTCAAGAGTAGTTATAAATTAACGTAGTTGGAAACAAGGCACCCGAAGCCCTCGGGTTTGGGTTTTAGATTGCGGATATGGAAAGAAAAGCCTACCCCCCATATCTACTCTCCAGGGTGCCCCGTTCAAGCTCCGCTTGAGCGGGGCTTTTGACGTTCCACTCGTCACTGACTCGCGCCGGGACCAGTTTGAAAATGGATGCCCAGAGGAATCTGCGAGAAGTTATACTTCGCAGAGATCTGGGCTACCCGCCAATCTTGAAGGAAACGCAATGGCAAGAAACCTTGTAGCCATCCTCGTCATTTTTTTCGCAATAGGGCTCGCTCATTTTGCTAGGGCTCAGGAGCATATGGAATTCTCCGTCCTTTCTATCGAATACATCGGAGAGTCCGATAAGCCCATCTCCCCTATCGTGATTAGCGATTCAAAAGCGGGAGCTGAGTGGTGCCGCACCGCCGTCCTAAAGAGGAACAAATCGGAACTCACGTCTGTGCATGTGGTTATTGGCTCTTTGATGGCGCAGCTGATTGCAGACGCAGAGTTGTATCGTGATATGTCTCAAAAAGAATCAGGGAAGAAATCAAATCCCCCCGAGACCTTCTCAGTAACTCTCGTCACACCTCAAAGCAGAAGCACCTTTTTGCTCAACACCAGGGTGGGTATTTCGATGGTAGAGAGTTTGAAAAAGCATTGCACTGATGACGAATCCCTGCACTCGGACTTGTCACACTTCCAGAGCCGGATCCTCCCTTGAGAGGATTTGTCTGCGCGTGCGCGGCCCCCTAAATGAACTGTAAGATCGGGTTCTGGAAATTCGCCAGATTCGGGAAAATGGACGGCAAATCCGCCGGCTGCACGCCGAACCACTGCGCCAGCGTAGCGCCGTACTGATCGAGTGACGTCGTCGGGATCCAGCGTCCCTGGTTGGTGGCGTCGTCCGGGCCGCCCAGTGCCAGAGTGGGGAACTTGCCATAGAAATCGGCGCCTTTGACTGCGCCGCCCATAATCAGATGGTGACTTCCCCACGCGTGGTCGGTTCCCGCCGTGCTATCCGGCTGCAAGGTGCGCGCAAAATCGGACAAGGTGAAGGTCGTGACCTGCGAATTCACCCCAATCTCCACCGTTGCGCTGTTGAAAGCGTTCATCGACTGGCTCAGGTCCTTGAGCAGGGAAAGTTGCTGCGGCAGTTGGTCGCTGTGCGTGTCAAAGCCCCCGATGGAAACGAAAAATATCTGCCGCGCCAACCCGAGCGCCGCCCGCGCCTGGATAATCTGCGCCACCTGCTTAAGCTGTCCCCCGAGACTCGAAGTAGGAAAGGCAGTCATCAGCGTCGGATTCGAAGCCAGGGCCGCGGCCAGGGTCTTGCTGTCGTTCAGTGCGTTGGACGTCACTTTGCTCGCCGACTGGATCAGCGATAGTCCGGTATCGAACGTCAGCAGACTCTGCAGCGCACTCAAGCGAGCATTGTCCTGGCTGGATCCGTAAAACCCACCCAGCGGCGCGGTGGGGTTGCCGCTGGACTCCATGGTGCGCACCGCCAGGCCTTCGACAAAAATGTTGGTCCCCGCCAGCGAAATCGAAATGGGGAAATTGCCTCCATAAATGGCTTGAATCTTGTCCGCCACCAGGCCGCCCCATCCCGCATTGGCCAGGGTCGCGGGCGCGGCGGTTTGCATCTGCGTCTGCTGATCGGCATGCGAAAACAAATTTTCGGGGAGGGACGCCTGCTGCTGCGTCAACTGGGTGCGAGTGGTGGGCTGCACCAGCGTGCCCACGTTGGTCAGCAGGGCGAGCTTCTTGTTGTTGAACAATTTCTGCAGCTCCACAAAACTGGGGTGAAAGCCGAACGCGCTGCCAATGCTCGGCGGCGTGACCTGCAGCAACTGGCCTTGTGGGATCGCCAGGCCTCCACGAATGCCGGCGTAGTTGGCGTATCCGCTGTTGTCGGCGGGAATCACCATGTTGTTGGCGTCGTTGCCGCCGAACATGAAGATGCACACCAGAGCTTTATAGTCCGTGGAAGTCTGCGCCATGGCATTCATCAGCCCCAACCGTCCGAAGCTGGCGGCCGCCATGCCGGCTGCCGCGCTGCAGCAGCTCTTCTTGACAAAATCCCGTCTCGACATCTTTCTCATGGCTGTCTCCCTTAGTGTTGGACCTGATATTGCGATGAGCTGCCGATCAAATAAAAGGCCGCCTGTGCGCGTTGATTATTGTCGGTAATTCCGCTGAGCGTGTTGACCAGCGTGCTGCGCATGTCATCCGACATCTGGCCGTGCATCATCACCGACGAAATCCCATCCACCAGCTTGTTGACGTCTGGGGCCAGCGCCGCATATTGAGAAAGATCAATCTTGGTGGTTGACCCCACGCTGCCATACACCAGATCGTTCACATAGTTGATGCGGGCAATGGTCGTGCTCGTGTTCAGCAGCTTGAATTCCGGCCCCAGCAACTGGGTGTCAGAAATCATGTAGTCCGGAGGATAGAAGTTGAACACCGATCCCGGATAGAACGGGTACTGTCCCATGTTAGAGGCGTAGTACTGGAGATTGCTGCCGCCGTCCGTGGTCGCATGCGCGGCCCGCAACAGGCTGATGATGTGCAGCATCGGCTCCTTGAGATGCCCGTCGCTGGCCTGCACCTGCGTCGGATCGTCGCCGCGGCGCGCTTCTGTATCCGTGAGAATCGCGGTCACGACTGCCTTGAGATCGCCGCGCACGCCGCTGCCATTGTCGTTAAACGCCGCCGTTACTCGCCCCACGTAATCCGGGCTGGGATTGCTGGTCACCAGCTTTTCAATCAGCGCTCGCGCCAGAAACGGCCCCACGTTGGGATGGTTAAAGATGTCCTGCATGGCCGCATCCAGATCGGTCTGGGCATTGTTCCCCGCCGGCAGGGTCGCCCCGTCGAGCAGAGTCTTGGTAGCAGTGTTGTGGTGCGAGTCGAAAGAAATCATGGGACCGCTGTAATATGACGGGTTATAGAATCCCGCAGTCTTGCCTGGTTGCGTCGGGTACGTCCAGCCGGTCAGCGCATTGGCGAACCCGGTCACCGTCGCCTGCGTGTAGGTCGGGATCGGATTCCCCGAGCCATCCAGTTGCTGGCTGCCATCCGGATTCAATTCTTCCAGCCCGATGGTGAACAGCTGCAGGACTTCGCGTCCGTAGTTTTCGTTAGGCCGGCAGCTCCCGCAGCCGTCGTTGTTGGCCATGTCCAGATAATTCCCCATGGCGGGGCTCAGCGTGACGTCCTTGATCAGGGTGGCATGATTGCCGAAAGCGTCGTTCTGCAACATGTTCATCCACAGCACAAACGCGCTGGGATCCCCGATCTTAACTCCCGAAATCACGAACTTTTCCGACAGCGCAGAGGACACGCGCTGCCGCAACTGGTCCTGGCCGTTGACCGCGTTGGCAAAGAAATGTTTCTGCACGAACGATAAATCGTCGGTCGAGGCCGGCGCCGGATAGGTGGATACGGTCGCGTTGAACTGCTCATTCAGAAAAGCCTGAAAGCCGATTTGCTGCACGTGGGCAATCGATTCCGGCGTGGGTCCCCAGGTGGACTGTTCCAGGAACCGCGCCGCCGCGGTTGCGCTCACCAGGTCAGTCCCGGTGTTTACCTGTATGTTCAGTGCGCTCGAAGTGGTCGATCCCGGATCCGGGTTCTGTACCGTCACCGCCACCGTTCCCACTTGCTGGGCCAGCGCTGTACCGCTTGCCGTGAGTTGCGTGGAAGAAACAAATTTGGTGGCCAGAAAGTCGCCGCCAAATACCACTGTCGCGCCGTTTACAAAATTGCTTCCGGTTACGGTCAGCGAGAAGTTGCCGACCGTAATCGGGTTCGGAGAAACAGAAGTCACGAGCGGAACCGGATTGTCGATGGTCACCGGCGCCAACGCGTAGACGCGGGAATCGGCAACGCTGATGGGCTTGACCGTCACCGGATTCACCACTCCCGGCGCCGCCGGGGCGGTGTACAGCCCATTGCTGGTAATCGTGCCCAACGACGCGCTTCCGCCGACCGTCCCATTGACCGTCCACGACACCGCCGTGTTGGTGGTCCCGGAAACGGTTGCCGAAAATTGCTGCGTGGCCCCTGGGCGCACCGTCGCCTTGGCTGGGTTGACTTTGATCTTCACCGTCTCCGGCGTTTCCACCTGCACGCTCATGTTGGCGGAACTCGCCGGGCCCGGCTCGGGGTTCGCTACCGAGACTTGCACCGTGCCCAACTCCGCCTGAGTCGCCGTCCCGGTTGCCGTCAACTTACTGGCTGAGACGAAGGTGGTGGTCAGCGCGGTATTGCCAAACATGATTTTTGCGTTCTTCACAAACTTGCTGCCATTAGCGGTGATGGTGAACGAGCCCTCGGGAATCGAGGTGGGCGAAACCGAGGTAAGCACTGGCACCGGATTCTCCAAATCGACCGCCGCGTTCCCCGTCAGGCTGGTGCTGGTGGCGGTTACCTGCACCGAATCCGGCGTGGGCAGCGCCGCAGGGGCTTTATAGAGACCGGACGCATCGATCGTGCCGACGGTAGAATTTCCCCCCGCCACCCCGTTTACCGACCACACCACAGTCGCGCTGTTGCTCATGCTGTTGGTACCGGGCTCTGCCGTTTGCGCAGTGGACGCAGGAACGCTGGCGGTAAATTGCTGCGTCCCGCCAACCCTTACCTTCGCCGACGACGGACTGACGCTGATGCCGGAATGTCCGCCCAGCGCGCATCCCGCCAGAAACAAGGTTGCGAACAGGAAAATCAAGCCGCTGAACGGGATGGGTAAGGACTTTCGCGATATTCGCAGCATTCTCGGCTTCATCGAATCCCTCACTGAATCATGTGGCATGAGTGATCGTGCATGCGCAGAGTAGAGCAATGCGATGGGTTGCCAAAAGATCGCGGGAGTTCAACTCCAAAGTGCCGGTTTGGGACAGTTACCGAAATGAAATTGGCGTGACAGGGCGTGTCCATATTCCCGGAAAAAGTCGGCAATCGGACACCTCAAAGCATCCACGAAGCTCTTACCTGAAACCTGAAACCTGATGGCTGACGGCTGACACCTTCCCGCAGTTCCGAAACCGTCCGTCATCTGCTAGCCTGATTTGCCATGGACTATCTCTGGACCCCGTGGCGCTATGCCTATGTTTCCACCGCCGAGAAAGCCTCCGGCTGCATTTTCTGCGACCTTCCCAAGCTCGGCGACGATGCCAAAGCCCGTATCGTGCATCGCGCCCAATATTGCTTTGTGATTCTCAACACTTATCCCTACACCCCCGGCCACGTGATGATCGTCCCCTTCGCGCATCTCGATGAAGTGCAGAAACTTCCCCCCGAAGCCGCCCATGAAATGATGGATCTGGCGCAAAGAATGGAAGGCGTGCTGCGCAGTCTTTACCACCCCGACGGCATCAATCTTGGAATGAACATTGGCAAAGCCGCCGGGGCCGGCGTCGCGGGACACATCCACATGCACGCGCTGCCGCGCTGGGTGGCCGACGCCAACTTCATGTCCGTGGTGGGAGAAACCAGAATCCTGCCGGAAAGCCTGGAGATCACCTACGAGCGCATCAAGAATGCTCTGGAAGCAAAAAAGTCACCCTGAGCGAAAGGCTTTGGAAGGGTCCAAACTTCGCCCAGGATGACGCGGCTAGGAGAAAACGTTCCTTGTGAAACAACGCGGCCTTATGAGGCCGTGTTCGGGTTTTTAGAAGATTAAGTGAGGCGATCGGAGCAGTTGTCACGGAAATGTCAATAAATTGTCTTTCGACCTTTACAAAAGCGGGTGCCCCGTCCTTCCGCGCACTCGGATCCCTCGACTTCGCTCGGGATTTCGGCAGCGGGCTCGGACGCCCGCTAAACGCCTCAACTTTGCGGGGGGCGGGGCTTGTCGTGATTTTGGGTGGAGCAGCGCTTCCAGCGCTGCGTTTGAGTTTTGCTTTTGATTACGTGGTCTTGTCCAGCAAGTTCACGATCCCCAGCTACCGTCCCAGCAGCTTCTCCATCTCTTTCTCATCAATCACGCTGACCCCCAGCTCTTTCGCTTTATCCAGCTTCGACCCGGCCTCATCGCCCGCGATCACATAGTCCGTCTTCTTGCTCACCGACCCCGTCACTTTCCCGCCCGCATCTTCGAGCAGCTTCTTGGCCTCATCGCGACTGTAGTGCGCCAAGGTTCCGGTAATCACGAAAGTTTTCCCCGCAAGCTTGGTCCCGCGTTCTTTCTTCTTTCCCTTCAGCGTGAGACCAGCTTCACGCAGCCGCTCCACTAATTTTCGGTTGGCGGATTCCTTGAAAAATTCCACAATGCTTTCCGCAATGCGCGGCCCGACTTCATCGACTTCCTGCAATTCTTCTTCGCTTGCGGTTTCGAGTGCGTCCAATGACCCGAAATGTTCGGCAAGAAATTGCGCTGTCCGTTCACCGACCATGCGAATTCCCAGCCCGAAGATCACCCGCTCCAGCGGCAGCTTCTTCGAAGCTTCAATCTCATCCAGCACGTTCTGCGCGGACTTATCCCCCATACGCTCCAGCCCCAGCAAGTCCGTTTTCGTCAGCTTGTAGATATCCGCAACATTCTTCACCAGCCCGCGCTCGGTAAGCTGATTGACCAGCGCGTCGCCCATGCCCTCGATATTCATCACGCCGCGCGAGGCAAAGTGCAGAATCGTCTCCCGTAGCTTGGCCGGACAATTGGCATTCACGCAGCGATAATCCACTTCACCTTCCGTGCGCACCACATGCGTCCCGCACACCGGACACTTCTCCGGCATGTGAAACGTTTTGTGACCACGTGGATGTTCTTTGTCCTCGATGACCCGTGTGACCTTGGGGATCACATCGCCGCCGCGCTCGACTTCCACCCAATCGCCGATCTTCACGCCCAGCCGTTCGATCTCGTCCATATTGTGCAGCGTGGCCCGGCTCACCGTCGTGCCCCCAATGAAAACCGGCTTCAAGTGGGCCACCGGCGTGAGTTTTCCGGTGCGTCCCACCTGTGGAACGATGTCTTCAATCAGCGTGATCCCTCCGCGCGCCGCGTACTTGTAGGCAATCGCCCAGCGCGGAGCTTTTCCCGTGTAGCCGAGTTCGTCCTGCCAGGCGGTGCGATCGACTTTGATCACAATGCCGTCAATTTCATAGGGCAGCTTCTCGCGCTTGGTCTCTTCTTTCTCGATGAAGCTCCAGATCTCATCGAAACTCTTCACCAATTTCCGGCTGCTGTTCACTTTGAATCCCGCGGCTTCGAGCGCGTTCATGGTCTCCCAGTGCCGGGGGAAGTAAGCTTTCCCGTTCCGCAGCAGCATGTAAGCAAAGTAGTCCAGCCGCCTCGCCGCCGTGATGCCCGGCTCCAGATTGCGCACCGTTCCCGCCGTCGCATTCCGCGGATTGACAAAAACTTTCTCCCCTTTCCGCTCCTGTTCTTCGTTCATCTTCTTAAACGACGCCAGCGGCATCAGCATCTCGCCGCGCACTTCGAAATCCAACGGAATGCCGGCCTTCTTCAATCTTTCTTTGGGGATGGACAACGGAATCGACCGCACCGTCCGTACATTCAGCGTCACATCTTCGCCAATCGATCCATCGCCGCGCGTGATGCCGCGCACCAGCTTGCCCTCTTCGTAATGCAACGCCAGCGACATGCCGTCCAGCTTCAATTCGCAGACGTACTCAACGTCAGTTCGCCCGGTGAGTTCATGCACCCGCCGTTCCCAGTTGCGCAAATCGTCTTCGTTGTAAGTGTTATCGAGCGAAAGCATCGGCGAAGAATGCGGAGCCTTGACGAACCTTTCGCTGGGCTTTCCGCCTACTCTTTGCGTAGGAGAATCAGGCGTGATCAGTTCAGGATGCTCAGTTTCGAGCTTCGTCAGCTCATTCACGAACTGGTCGTAATCGAAATCGCTGATCTCCGGGTCGTCCAGAACGTAGTAACGATGCTCGTGATACCGGATCTTCTCCCGCAGTCCGTCGATCTTCTTCTGGATGTCTTTTGTGGGGGGAGCCATTTGCAGGAATTATAGCCGCCGAAAGATTCATGTAGGGACAGATGCCCTCATCTGTCCAGTCGAGCGCAGCGCGCGACCAGCGACGAAAGGAGCTCGAACTTTAGAATGGCCTCGGCGGTCCAGCCAAGCGCAGCGCGCCCCTACCCAATCTTCCCCTGAAACAGCGGCCACAACTGGTCGCCGATCACGCGATACAGCACAAACGCCTTACCCGAATCGGAAACCTGGCGAAATAGCAATTCACCACGCCCGTCGCCGTCGGCATCCACGGCATCAATCAATTCCATCCGGGGCAGAACGTCGAGATGCTGGGTGTCGGTGACATTCGAAAACGCTTTGTGCAAGTCCCCGTAAATATCTTCGCGCGCCACCAGCGTAACCACATACTGAATATCCGGCGCGGCCGCCTTCGCCGCCTGCGGCAGGTGGGCATTCGCCGTCAGCACCAGCACCGGCTCGTTGTTGTTCGAAAGATCGAATACCCGGAATTGGACGTCACTGAAGCTAAGGTCCGGCGATTTCGCGGCTCGACGTGGCGCGGCGTGTACTGACGTCGAAGCCGCACCAGGCCGGGGAGTAGGCGATGTTGCAGGCGCGGCAAATCCCAAATCCTTCGCCCGCGCGCGCACCTCAACCGCCGCCAGCGCCAGCATCTTGTCGCGGAACTTGGCTTCTTCCTCCGGCTTCATGCTGTAGCCATAAGGACGCGGCTCCGGCCCCGCGGCATCCGAAATCGCCGGAAAATACTGTATTCCATTCGCCGAAACCCACGCCGTTGCGCCGCCCACCACGTGGGCTCCGGACATCGGTGCTCGAGCCGCATTCGCTGGTTTGCCCGGATTGTCGTTCGCCACGCGCGACTGTTCCTGGCTGGCCGCAGCCGATTTTCCACGCCGCAGTATAGGGACGCTGGGATCGCTGGCGTGGGTTGGCGGCGCTGCATCCGGTGCCGGCGACGCAGCCGCCGGAGCTGCTGAAGGCGGAGCTGAACTTGCTGTCTGCGGTTCCACAACCGGCGGCTGGGACGGGCTGGCTGCCGGACGCTTCAAAACCGGAGGCGCATCAGGGCCGCCCGCCTCTCCTGAGGAAGTTGTCGGCGTCGAAGCGGCCGGCGTCGCGGGAGCGTCCGCGGATTCCCCCCGGCGTCGCAATACCGGCGGCCCATCCCGATCAACTTTGGGTTTTGCTGCCCTCGCTGCTGCCGCTTTCTTCATGGCTTCGGCGGCGGCAATCTCCTCCGCCGATTCCCACGTTCCCACCCCGCGCCAGGTGGTTTCTCCGTGCTCCGCTGCCGTCACCGTGAACAATCCCTGCGAGACGCCGGTCTTCACCCCTTCATAAACTGTGTCGGTATCCAGCGCAAAAGGCACGGGATCGGCCTTGTAGGCGCTGGCATCATAAAATTCGCCATCCACCATGACCACCACCGGCAGCAGCGTCATCTTGCCGCTGGGCGTGACCTCAATCAGTCCCAGCGCCCGCGGGCCGGTAAGCTTTTTCGCCCTGGCGGAACTTTGCGCCAAAAGCGGCAGCGCCAGAAACATGGCCACGCCCGCGCAGATGACGGCGCGCCGCGCGGTGCGATATAACGGAGAGCGGCCAATTCGCCGAACCGTTTGACCAGAAGGAGAAGCTGCCATGGGTTCCATTACTCTCGCTATCAATGATAAAGCCCCCGAGTTCACTTTGCCCGACCAGGATGGCAAAGAAATCGCGCTGAAAAGCTATCGCGGCCAGTACGTCGTGCTTTACTTTCTATCCCCGCGCCGATACTCCGGGCTGCACCATCGAATCCTGCGAGTTTCGCGATTCCCACGAGAAGATCGAAAAAGTCAATGCCGTCGTCCTGGGCATTTCGCCCGATACTTCCGCGGCGCAAAAGAAATTCGAAGAAAAGTTCAGCCTGCCCTTCACCCTGCTCGCCGACGCCGACAAAAAAGTCTGCAATCTCTATGGTGTGATGCAGGAAAAGAACATGTATGGGAAAAAAGTTATGGGCGTGGCCCGCACCACGTTCATCATCGGCCCCGACGGCAAGATCAAGCACATCTTCCAGAAGGTAAAGCCCGAAGGCCACGCCGAAGAAGTCCTGGCCTATCTGAAAGAAGCCGCCAAAGGCGCCGCATAAGGGCTGGAGCCATCACAACTCGTGTAGGGACCGCCCGTAGCCTGCCCTGAGCGAAGCCGAAGGGGCTGTCCAAACCGAGCGCGGCGAGGCCCAGCCGTCCCAATCCTGGCCCTCTATGTCATCCTGAGCGTAATAAGTTTGGGCGCTCTGCGACCAAACTTATGGAGTCGAAGGACCCCTATACCCTCATCGCCCCTTATCATCGGTACACATCGATCTCCCCATGCAGCTCCGGAAGAGCGATCGAGCTTAGCCCCGGGACGAAAAGTCCGGGGTAGGTTGGCGCAAGGCCACGATGTAAAACACGGAAAGACGACTGCTCTGTTGGGCGAACGGTAGGTTGCAAAATCGGATTAACACCAGCAAGGCTGTCCTCGTGATTGTTGGTGAAATGGCCTGATTTCAACAGTCAAGTGTTCTGCTCTTTATGCGCGGTCAGTCCCCTGCCAGTCCCATCCGCATGACAACAGGCGCGCCGCCGCTCGCTACTTTCCAAGCAACAATGATTCCTGATGATGTCATGACTGCATACGAACTGTCAGGCGGTCCGCTGAACGCAAGTTTCAATGGGATTGTGGCGATCAATCGACTAACCGTTGAGGTCATCAAGGCATCAGGTGACGCCAACGTTTTTTCCAAGAAATTGTCGAGCAGCCTGAGTGTAGATACGCGACTTCGGAGCTGTTCAGAACTCGTTACCGACCTCAAGTCTTGCAGAATATGGAGACCATCTAGGCTCGCTTTCTTACGGTGGAAGAATTGCCGACTTAGGGAGTCCAATTCTCGCGCACCCGCGTCTATGGCACCAGGGGGGTCTTCTAGGAAGAGCGGAGTAGAGAGCGCGTATCGAATGGGCCACGTATCGATGGCACCTAGGAGGACAGCCAATTCTCTGATTTCGCTCTGATCTGTCCCAATGTTCTCGATGACGCTGGGAACTGCGAAAAGATTATTTGTCTGATCATCATCAGCGTCATGAGATACGGGGAAGCGGCTCCCGTCGAACTTACTTTCAACCGCAGTCGCATCAATGGGAGCGGAAAGGAGAACATCGACGAGATCAGAGGTCTCCCTGATCAACTTCTGAGCGAGAGTGGCGCTGACTTCACCAACAACTGCGTTCGACTCAACGACAGGGTGGCCATCAGCCGCACGCGAGACTAAATGAAGCGAAATAGCGCGGTCGCTTTTATCATCAACTTCCAAGATAACGAAGCCACCACTTCTCATCAGGTCTATAAAAACGCCGCCACCAACGTCGGATTCTCGCATGGTGGCACTCGAAGGTATCTCTCGGATCAACCGAAACGTGGACCCAGAATGTGATTCCTTGGATTGAATCGCAGTTATTGCCTCATCAAGTGTCCGTTTTGTCCCCGGCACAGAACCGGAACTGGTGGAAGGTGCTTGCGCCGATGATGCAATGGAGGCGAACGAAAGAGCGACCGCCAGGCCAGAAACCAATAGGACGCGGGTCATGAATAACAGTTTAGGCCCAAGCCCTCTATCCAGCCAATCGTTGCCAACGAGAGTCGGGCTGTCAATTGGCGAAAAATCGCATTTACACCAACAACCCTAGCTAAGCCCGATTTGATCTCCGCCTTATAACGCATGCTTGGGAAGACCTGCTCCAACCCAAGCTAGCGCTCCCCCAACTCTAGTTCTCTGTCGCTGTCCCTCTGAGCTTGGGTGGGAGATAATTCCTTAACTCCATGAAAAAGTTCGGTCGCCCGCTGCCGCGCGCCTTCTACAACCGCGATCCCCGCCGGGTCGCCCCGGAGCTGCTCGGCAAAATTCTGGTCCGCCGCCAAGGCCGCAAAATTCTGGCCGGCAGAATCGTGGAAGTCGAAGCCTATCTGGGGAAAACCGATCCCGCGTCGCACTCCTTCCGCGGACCGACCCCTCGCAATGAGGTGATGTTTGGCCCGCCGGGCCATGTTTACGTTTATTTCATCTACGGCAATTACTTTTGCCTGAACGTGACCTGCCAGCCCGCGGGAACCGCTGGCGCAATTCTCTTTCGGGCGCTGGAGCCCCTGGAGGGTCTGGAAGAAATGGCGTCGGCCCGGGGAATTTCGATCACCAGCCCGCGTGATCTGCGCAAGCTGACCACCGGCCCGGGCCGATTGGCTCTGGCTTTCGGCGTAACCCGCGTCCGCGACAACGGCAAAGACCTGACCAACAGAAAATCCGATCTTTTTATTGTGGAAGACCTTGCCAAGCACGCTTCCGGCGACTATGATCGCGCCCGTCGCATTTTGACCACTCCACGTATAGGGATCACCAAGGCGGCCGATCTCCCCCTGCGTTATGTGCTGGCGGGAAACGAATTCGTCTCCCGCCCGAAATTCCGGAAATGAAACCGGGCGTCCTATAGCTTGGAGATAATATTTCGAACGGCGTCATTTTAGGCGATGCGAATGCGCCAGGTGGCCCCAAGGGCAGGTCGAGTCCGCGAAACGCAAGCACGGGCCTGTAAACGCCACGGGGAGGCATTCTACGAACGGTTGCCGAGGACAAATTGGGGCCAAGAATGCCCTCGAACGTAGTTTCAACAACTTAGCTTTAAGTGAGTATTTTTTTAGCTGGGCATGCGAGAGAAATCGGATGGTACGCAGGTTGCTTCGGTTTAGTGGAGTGCGGGGTGGAGATCGTGTCCCTGCATCCTGGCATTGATGTCAACCATCTGATAACACGTGAGCTGGCTGGCTTTCATGGCGCAGATGATGAAACTATTTTCCTACTTTTGTGCAGCCCTGTTCTGCTTTTTGGCCCTGGCTACGGCCAAAGCCGCGGAGCCGGTCAACTCCAGCCACGCCCCGGCCTCGGCCCGGGTGCCCGCCAGCATCGTGGTCGGCTTCGTGGGGGGCTTTGTCCGCCACGACGATTTTCGCCACGTGCCGGTGCAGTTGGCACGGCGGCTCAGCGAGGCCTATCCGGCGGGGACGTGGATCAGGACCTTCGAAAACCACCACTTCCAGGATGCCTATCGCGCTGTCCTGCAACAGCTTGATACCAACCACGACGGAATTCTTTCCGATGAAGAGAAGCGGAATGCCCGCATCATCCTCTTCGGACACAGTTGGGGAGCCTCGGCGGTAGTGACCCTGGCCCGGGCCCTGCAACGGGAACGCATTCCGGTCACGCTGACGGTGCAGGTGGATAGCGTGCAGAAAAAGGGCGAGAACGATGCCGTCATTCCTCCCAACGTGGCTGAGGCAGTGAACTTCTACCAACCCTATGGTTTAATCCACGGACGAGCCAAGATCACGGCAGCCGATCCCACACACACACAGATTCTGGGAAACTATCTCTTTGACTACCACAAGGATCCGGCGGTTTGTAAGCAGACGATCTGGTATGTGAACCTGGTGTCGAGAACCCACATGGAGAGTGAATGTGATCCCCGCCTGTGGTCGCAGGTGGAGGCGCTCATCCGGCAGCACTTACCGCAAGAAACGACTGCGGCGACCGCAAGCGTGCAGTCTTCCATTCACTAAAGCCCTCTAGCCCAACAGGATGTTATCGATCAACCGAGTGGTTCCCACGAATGCCGCCACGGCGACCAGCGTTCCCCGCGTGATTTCTTCAACAGCCTCAAGCGTTTCCGGGTCCACGATCTCGAAATAATCCAAACCTACAGACGGTTCTTCACTCAATACTTTCTTGCCAGCAGCAATCAACTTGGCCGAGTTGCGTTCCCCCTGCTGAAATGATTTTTGTACGTACAACAGAGAGCGATGGAGCACGAGGGCTGATTTTCGTTGCTGCGCATCGAGATAGGCGTTTCTCGAACTCATGGCCAGGCCGTCCGGCTCACGCACAATGGGGCAGACGACAATCTCCACCGGAATATTCAGATCACGCACCATGCGGCGGATGATGGCTACCTGGGCTGCGTCCTTCTGGCCGAAGAAGGCCAGGTCAGGTTCGACGATGTGAAAAAGCTTTGCAACCACAGTGGTTACACCGCGAAAGTGTCCGGGGCGCGATTTGCCGTCGAGCTTTTCGCTGAGTCCTTCGACATTGACGTATGTGATTGACTGCGCCGGATACATTGCGTCGACGCTCGGCGCAAAGAGAAGCTCAACCCCTTCTTTTTCCAGCAGCGTGCAATCCCGCTCGAAGCTGCGGGGATATTTCGCGAGGTCTTCTTTGGGGCCGAACTGCAGCGGATTCAAGAAGATGGAGGCTGCGACAACATCGGATCGGGCTTTGGCTGCTCGGACTAACGCGAGATGGCCTTCGTGCAAGGCGCCCATGGTGGGGACGAATCCCAGGCGCTGCCCGTTGTGATGAATCCTGCGAGAAGCAGCGCGCATGGCATCGATGGTTGAGTGGATATCCATGAGATCTTTTCACCACGGAGACACGGAGGCACGGAGAAATTCAAAAGCGTTTTTTCTTTCCGGATGTGAATAGTAGGCGCATTCAGAAAGAGCAGTTTGGTTTTCTCCGTGGCTCAGTGTCTCCGTGGTGAATGACTTTCTTAGCGGCGCATGGATCGCTTGCGCTCCAGGACTGTTTCCAGAGCGGACCGCGTTTCTTTAGGCAAATGATAAGACTCGGCGTCTGACGGATACTGATGGGAGACGACGTCGGCACGAAACGCTTGCACGGCGTGAGTGATCTCGGCAGCGGCATCGCCGTAGCGGCGCACGAATTTCGCCGGCGGGGCGAACGTCAGATTCACCAAATCGTGGAAAACCAGCACCTGGCCATCGCAATCTGGGCCTGCGCCAATGCCGATGGTGGGGGTGGCGACCTCGGCGGTAATCATGGCTGCGACTTCTCGCGGAATGCCTTCCAATACTAAGAAAGCCACGCCGGCGCGGTCGAGGGCAACCGCATCGCGCATGAGTTGTTCGACTTCGGTCAGCGATTTTCCCTGCACTTTGTAGCCGCCCATGCGATTGACCGATTGCGGGGTGAGACCGATGTGTCCGGCGACGGGGATCTCAGCGTCGATCACGCGGCGAATGAGGTCGGCACGTTTTTCGCCGCCTTCGATCTTCACGACTTCGGCGCCGGCTTCTTTCATAAAACGCGCCGCGTTGCGAATGGCGTCGTTGGGATCAACATGATAAGACCCGTACGGCATGTCGGCCGCGAGCAGCGCATGCTTCAGGCCGCGGCGGACGGCTTTGGTGTGGTGCAGCATTTCGTCGACGGTGACGGACAGCGTGTTCTCGTAGCCCAGCATGGTCATGGCCAGCGAATCGCCGACCAGAACAATGTCGATGGCGGCTTCGTCGACCAGGCGGGCACTCGGGTAGTCGTAGGCAGTCAGGCAGGTGATGGGTTCGTGATGGAGCTTTTTGTCGCGAAGGGAAGCGACGGTGATCTTACGGGGACCGTCCTGCGGACGGGTGCCGATCGGGGTGAGACTCACTGTGTCCTCCAGTGCCCCTCCGGCGTGCCGGATAGAGCCTGTATGGGTGTTGGATGTGCCGAGGGGTATTGTAGACGCAAAAAGGGGGCGGGTCGAGGGACGTTGGTTGTTGGCTGTTGCGCGAACAGATTTGACGTAAGACAGTTGAAAAACGTCTTACATTAAGGTAAGATTATCCCATGCGAAGCTATCGTACGGTTATCAGTTCGAAGGGACAGGTGGTGATTCCAGCGGAGTTACGAGAGCAGTTACAACTGGGGAAGGGCACGCCTGCGACTTGGAGCGAAGAGAAAGGTCGCTTGGTGCTTACCCCAATCACTGCCCAGCGACTGCACGAGTTCAGGGGATGCCTGAAACCGGCCCCCGGAGAACCGTCCATGTTTGAGGAGTTGTTCGCGGAACGGGAACGTGAGCGCAAACGAGAGGATCAATGACGCGCGCGTTTTCTCGAAGAAGCGCACGGCGATATGTGCTCGATGCCAACGCGCTGATCGGCCTGTTCGAGGATCGTGAGGGAACCGCCGGCAAGATGGAACGTCTACTGGCAGAAGCTCTGAGCGAGGATTCCCCACTTTTGATGTCGGCGGTGAATTGGGGCGAAGTCTTCTACATCATATGGAGACGCCACAGCGAGAAGAAGGCTTGGGAAATTGAAGCGGGTTTGCCGGAGATGCCGATCGCAATCATCGGTGCCGATCGAGAACGGGCTTCTCGCGCTGGAGCGCTGAAGCAAAGGCATGGTCTGGGATACGCGGATGCTTTCGCCGCCGAACTGGCCATCGAACAGAAAGCTTGGCTGGTCACGGCTGATCCGGAGTTTGCGAAGATAGGGAAGGCTCTGTCGGTTTATTCGCTGCCGAGGTATGAGAGGTAGGAATTCGGCGGGAGTCAGGCCGAGGGACTTTCATCTAGCACCCACGGAAGCTCTGTAGAAAACTCAATTGCAGCTGCATGCTCGCCGAAGCAAGCTGGAGGACGGGGGAAAGATGGCTGGAACCAATACTGAAACGTGCCGGCCTGAACTAATTTTTCACCCTTCTCAATCAACTCGCCTACAAAGTAAAACCAACCTCCGGTATGACGGAGCTTGTTCCCATCATCGGCCCCGGCTGCATCGAAGACTTCCCCTTCTTTCTTAGGATCAATTCCAAGCTGGTCGAGCAGCGCCAGAAATGCTGGTGGATAAACGTTGGCACGCTGAGCGGAGAAATTGCGGCAGTAGAGGCAGGCACAGCGGTCCGCGTCGCCACGAAGAACGGAGTTGTATCCAGCCACTGTGGCTGCTCTGTCGTGGCGAACTAGCTGGTCGCCGAGGCGAAGGTCTTCCATGGAGTGCTCCAATGGAAGGGTAGCAAATTCGTCCGATCCAGGAATTTCGTGCTGGGTGTAGGGGTCCTTCGACTGCGTAACTGCTTCGCTTTGCGAAGCAGTTACTTCGCTCAGGATGACAGGGGGTTGGAGTTGGGGCGGGCGCGAGCACCGTCGAGCCTTGTTCGACCTGGACAGCCGAGGCGGCTGTCCCTACGTGAGCATATTAACTTAAGACATTGATTGACCCTGCTCTCACTTTGCCGTCTTCTCTGCCACTAGCTTCTCTCTTGCTGTCTTAAGCTCAGGGCGTTCTTCTCCGACTGCAACCTGGGTAAGTTTGCGGAAGTAGTTGGCTGCTGCGCTGGCATCCCCTGCCGCTTCGGCGGCGCGCGCTGCGCCGTACAGGGCGTCAAAGCGGTTGGGGGCGAGTTTGAGGACGCTTTCGTACTCCACAAAAGCTTCCTGCGGACGATGATTCAGCAGCAGCAACTCCGCCAGCATCTCGCGGGCTGGCGTGACCGCGCCTGGGGTTACGGCAGCTTTGTCCATGCTCTCTTCAAGTTCCCCTGCCGAGCGAGCGAGCTTCAAAGCTTCCTCAGGATTGCCCGCCTGCTCCGCGATCCACGTGGCGACTTCGCGGCGCTGGACTTCCACCTGGTTCGACCAATAAGAATTGTTCTGTTTGGCGATGGCGTCGCGGAGAGTGGCCAGCTTCTGTTCGGCTTGAGCTGCCCGCTCCGGATGCTTCGAGCGAGCACTGCCAATGCCGACGGCCGTCCACGCGATGGCCTGGGCCCAGGGCACACCGTCCTCGCGAACGTGGAGCTGGCTGGCTTGCTCCCAATTGCCCAACTCGATGGCATAGCGTGCCGGGATGGCAGCCAAGGCGTAGTCGCCCGTCAGCGTCAACCCGGAAACCGGAGGAAACGAGTTCATCTCATCCAGAACGGCTTTGGCTTTTTGCACGCGCCCGCTTTGCAGGTAGGCGTACTCCAGATAATCCATGGCATGCAGCCGTTGATCGCGCGCTTCTCCGTTTTTCGAGACGCTTTCGTCTGCCGCTGCAAGATCGGCAGACTTCAGGTTGGAGGTGATCGACTCGTCCCACGACCCGACCCGCGTAAACAGGTGCGAAGGCATGTGATTGGCATGAGCCGAGGCGGGAGCAATCTTCGCGTACATGCGGGCCGCCGATAGGCCTTTCTCCGCCAGCACCGGGTTGTCGTAGCAGTGAATGATGTAGTGCGCGATGCCGGGATGATGCGGGTGCTGCGCGAATAGGGGCTCCAGGATTTCTCCACATTTGCGCTGGTTGGCGAAAGTCTTGTCGGTCTTCGGAGCCGTGATGGCCAGAGTCAGGGCGTGGAAAATCGCGGCTTCATCGTCCTGCGGATAAGCTGCCTGCAACGCACCCATTTTCTGCTCAAAGGCCTGGCCGTCCGCGTATGCGTCTTTCCCATCTTCGCGATAAATCTCTGCCAGCGCCTCGATGTAGGCATGCTCGCGAGCTGTAGTCTTCGCATTACTGACAGCGATCAGCTTCGCTTTGTCGAGCGCGGCCCGGCCGGCGGCGGCGTTTCCGTTGTCCCACATGCCGTGGTAGTGAGACATGGCCACGCCCCATTGCGCCATGGCGCACTGCGGATCCCGGGTGGCGATTTCTACGAATGCCTGCCGCGCCTGCTCATACTGGAATGAGTGCAGCAACGCGACCGCGCGATTGAAACTGCTCGCGACATCCGCGCGGCACGAAGTCGAAAAATGGACCGAACCGACTTCCTCGTCGGTGAGAGCGTGATGGTGCTCTTCCTGGCAGAGAGCCAGCGGAACGAAGAACAGGGTCGAAGCGAGAACTGCGGTCAGGAATCGCATGGACCTCCCTACGCTTCTTAATTAAGCGCTAGCCGCTTCCTGCCCACCCAAAGGCAGGAAGTATTGCGTGCCCTTGATTGGTGCCGAGACTTTGCGGAGGAGTTCTTGTAGGTCTTCGTTGCGTTCCACAAAGTCGATTTCTGAGGTGTTGACGATTAACAGGTCTGATGATGTGTAGTGGAAGAAAAAGTGCTCGTAGGCTTTGACCACTTCTTCCAGGTAATCCTCGTTGATGGCTTTTTCTCCCGGCGCGTTCTTTTTCTTGAGTCGCTTTTTCAGAACTTCCGGCGTGGCTTGCAGATAAATCACCAGGTCAGGCGTGGGGAGTTGTTCGCGGAAATAGTTGTAATAGCGGTTGTAGGTGTCGAGTTCCTGATCGTTTAAGTTGAGATAGGCGAAGAGCTTGTCTTTTTCGAAGATGAAGTCGGTGACGATCGTCTTTTGCGAGTGTGGGCCGAGATCGAGGGCACGGAGCTGTTCGAAGCGGCGCACCAGAAAAGCGAATTGGGCCTGGAACCCGGCGCCGCGTTCGCCGGCGTAGAAGGCGCGGAGAAAGGGATTGTCCTCGGCCTCGATGACGCGCTGGGCGTTCAGGCGTTCGGCGAGAACGCCGGCCAGCGTGCTTTTGCCGACTCGGATGGGACCTTCGATGGCGATGTAACGGGGCAGCTCAAAAAGATTGGCCATGGGCTCGAGGGTGCAGATGCGATAGGGCAGGATATCCCGGGACGGGCGAGTGTGCAATTGAGGAAAGAGTAAACCCTGAAAAGACGCCATGGATTTTAAATTCTTCACCACGGAGGCACAGAGACACGGAGAAAATCTTTAGGACTGTAGCTTTTTGTTTGACTGACTTTCTCCGTGTCTCTGGTGTCTCCGTGGTGGATACACAGGTCTGCATTTACAATCAGCGCATCATGCTTGGTCCCATTCTCACGGCCGGGGGCGTGCTGGCGGCGGCTTCGGCGGCGGGGTATCAGTCGATGGCGCCGACTGGACGGTGGTATGGGCGGACGTTTACTGGGCTGCCGCGGGGATCGAAGCAGCTGGCACTGACTTATGACGATGGGCCCAATGATCCGCACACGCTGCGGTTGCTGGAGGTGCTGGCTAAGCATGAGGTCAAAGCGACTTTCTTTCTGATGGGACGCTATGTGCGGCAGCGTCCGGATATTGTTCGCGACGTGGTGCAGGCTGGGCATGTGGTTGGGAACCATACGTTTACTCATCCGAATTTGATTTATAGGTCTGGCAGGCAGGTCCGGGAAGAGCTTTTGCAGTGTAGGCAGGCGATTGGCGACGCCGTGGGCGAGCATTCGAACTTGTTTCGTCCTCCGTTTGGCGGACGGAGACCGGTGACGCTGCGGGTGGTGCGAGAGTTGGGGCTGCTGCCCGTCATGTGGAATGTGACGGGGTTTGACTGGAGTGCGCCGTCAGTGGAATACATTGAGCGGAAAGTTAGCGGTGGAGTTCATGGCGGCAATGTGATTCTGCTGCATGACGGGTCACATCGAGCGTTTGGGTTTGACCGGTCGCGGACGGTGATTGCGACGGACCGGCTGATTGCGCGGAATAAGGCGGAGGGGTATGAGTTTGTGACGGTGGCGGAGATGATGGGGGGAGCGGTCAGGGATCAGCCATCAGTTGTCAGGGAAACCTTGTAAAGCCCCGCCTTCCCGCAAAAGGCGCGGGAAGGACGCGGCACCCACGTTCGTGCGGTGCTGCGCACCGCGACCGGGTCCCACACCACAACTTATTACTTCATAGCGAACGCTTGTTTGGCGGCGGCGATGGTTTTTTGGATGTCTTCTTCAGTGTGGGCGGTGCCTAGGAAGGCGGCTTCGTATTGTGAGGGCGGCAGGTAGGCGCCGTTGTCGAGCATGGCGCGGAAGAAGCGGCCGAAGGCTTCGGTATTGGATTTTGAGGCTGAATTCCAATCCGTTACTGGGCCGGGTTGGAAGAACCAGGTGAACATGGATCCCACGCGATTAACGCAGAGGGGAAGGCCGGCATCTTTGGCGGCGGCGGTGACGCCGTCCACCAGTTGTGCGCTTAGTTTGTCGAGCGCGGGGTAGATTTCGTTTTTGTGCTCGCGCAGGTGGCGCAAGGTTGCCAAGCCCGCGGCCATGGCCAGGGGATTTCCCGACAAAGTGCCAGCCTGATACATGGGGCCGAGGGGCGCAACCAGATTCATGATGTCCGAAGACCCGCCGTAGGCGCCGACGGGCAGGCCGCCGCCGATGATTTTTCCCAGGGTGGTCAGGTCGGGTTGAATGTTGTAGCGCTCCTGGGCCCCGCCGAAAGCTACGCGAAATCCGGTCATCACTTCATCAAAAATTAAGACTGCTTTTTCGCGTTGAGTGATCAGTCGCAACGCGGCCAGGAATCCACCCGAAGCGGGGACGCAGCCCATGTTGCCGACGACCGGCTCCACGATCACACACGCAATCTGGTGGGGAAATTTCTTGAAAGCCAGCTCGAGAGCTTCGGTGTCGTTGAAGGGCAAAGCCAGAGTGAATTGGGTGAATTCCTCGGGAACGCCCGCGGAGCCGGGGATTCCGAGGGTCACGACTCCGGAGCCGGCTTTGACCAGCAGAGCGTCGGCGTGTCCGTGATAGCAGCCTTCGAATTTCACAATGTATTTGCGTTTAGTGAAGGCGCGGGCGAGGCGGATGGCGGACATGGTGGCTTCGGTGCCGGAGTTGACGAAGCGAATTTTCTGGATGTGAGGAAAAGCAGAGATGACGATCTCAGCGAGATCGGCTTCGGAGGGCGTGGAGGCGCCGAAGCTGGTGCCGTTGCAGGCGGCGTCCATGATGGCTTCGACAACCTTGGACTGGGCGTGGCCGAGAATGAGCGGGCCCCAGGAGCCAACGTAATCGATGTATTCGTTGCCGTCGGCGTCGAACATGTGCGAACCCGCGCCACGCACGATGAATGGCGGGTCGCCGCCGACGGAGCCGAAGGCGCGGGCCGGCGAGTTCACGCCGCCGGGGATCATTTGCTCGGCACGCTTTTGCAGTCGGCGGGACTCGTCGAGTTTGCGGGCCATGGGCCTCCGGGAAGGACGTATAAATATAGCAGCGGCGGGCGCCGCTGAGGAGTTGGGCGAAGCTTTCCAGATGACGAAGTTTCAGACTGAGGCCGAGGGTAGGGGTATAATGTGCCGGTTTCGCGAACCTGGCATTCCGATTCGAGAGGAAGCAATGCGGCTGACGCTGGAGACACGAGAGGTGGGGCGGGTGACGATTGTCCGCTGCCGTGGCCGGATCGTCGCGGGCGCGGAAACGGAGTTGCTGCACAGCCACATCGCTCATCTGTTACGCGATCGCAAAACCATCGTTTTGAATCTGTGCGAAGTGGAATTTGTGGACAGCAGCGGGCTGGGAGCCATGGTACGGGCGCTGACCGCGTCCCGGCAATTGCACGGAGACGTGAAACTGTGCAACGTGCCGGAGCCGATCTGTAAAGTGCTGCAGATGACGCATCTGGCCCAGTTGTTCGACATGCACGATTCGGAAGAAAAAGCCGTGGCCGCGTTTTACCGGCTTACCAAATCGTGGGAGAAGCTCAAGACCACTGGACCCTGCGTGCTATGCATCGATCGCAGCACGGACGTGCTCGCTTACTTGCGGGAATTATTGCGGCGCGCGGGCTACGACGCCTATACCACGGACAATCTGCATGACTCGGTGATTTTGATGCGGGTCACTCCGCCGGGTTTGGTGGTGGTTGGAGCCGACCTGGCGGGAAGCCCGGCCGCACAGCAAGCCTTCCAGTCCGCCTGCGCGAAGCTGCCGGTGGTGGAACTGGGAAGCGAGTTCTGTACCCTGGACGCGGGCGAAGCGGCTTCCGGACTGCTGGAGAAAATCGCCGCCCGCTTGCACCCGCCCTCCCAGCTGCCTGCCTAGCTTAAATTCGCCGATTCCCCTTCGGGTTGGCTCCTCGCTTAAGAAACTCGCTTTCATTGACTCAGCTCACTCGGAAGCTCGTCCAAGCGTAGCGGCGCAGCAGGAAGCACAGTGTTATTCTTTATAGGATTTGTCCCACAATAAGGCCCTAATCTTCATGTCCAACCAAAGCCCATCCAGTCCAGAAATTCCTGAATCTGAACCCACAACCGAGCCTAGGGAGTCTTTCAGTCAAATTTTTGCGCAATACGAGCGGAGCCAATCGTCGAAGCGGGAAGATGGCGGTAAACAGCTCGAAGGCACGGTGGTTAGCGTTTCGGTCGATTCGGTTTATGTCGATATCGGTTTCAAGAGCGAAGGCATTTTGCCGCTGACGGCGTTTACCAGTGCCGAGAACGTCAAACCGGGCGACAAACTGCGAGTCTCAGTCAAAGGCCGCGGCCTCGATGGCTATTACGAACTCTCCCGCACCCGGATCGAGCAACCGAAGGACTGGGCAGCACTGGCGCGGGTCTTCGCCGACAAAGCGCCGATCACGGGTACGGTGACAGGCTTGATCAAAGGCGGGTTCAGCGTGGATGTGGGTGTGCGGGCGTTCATGCCAGCCTCACGTAGCGGAGTGCGTGATGCCCCGGAGATGGCGAAGTTAGTGGGACAGGAAATCCGCTGCCGCATTATCAAGCTCGACGAAGCAGACGAAGACGTGGTGGTGGATCGCCGCGCAATCGTCGAAGAGGAAGAGCGCTCGACGAAGGACCGCCGGTCCGCGGAGATCAAGGAAGGCGATGTAATGAACGGCACAGTGCGCAACCTGGCTGATTACGGCGCCTTCGTGGATCTTGGCGGAGTGGATGCTTTGCTGCATGTGGGGGAAATTGCCTGGAGCCGCATTAACAAGCCGTCGGATGTGCTGACGATTGGTCAGGAGATTGAAGTCAAGGTTCTAAAGATCGTCACGGAGGGAGACAAGCGGCGCATTTCTGTAAGCGCCAAGCAATTGCAGCCGCATCCCTGGGACGCGGTGGCTGGGAAATACAAGCTCGGCGAGCGCGTTCGGGGGACAGTGACTCGGGTGATGGAATTCGGAGCATTCGTGGAACTGGAGCCGGGGATTGAAGGCTTGATCCATGTTTCAGAGATGTCCTGGGGGAAGAAGGTGCGGATCGCCAGTGACGTGGTGAAGCCGGGCGAGACTGTCGATGCCGTAATTCTTTCGGTCAATCCGGCTGAGAGGCGTCTGGGGCTCGGGCTCAAACAAACGCTGGGAGATCCCTGGGCCGAGGTGGCTGAGAAGTTCTCGGTGGGATCGGCGATCGAAGGACCGATCACGAGCATCACCAAGTTCGGTGCGTTCGTGCAGCTTGCGGAAGGCGTGGAGGGCATGATTCACGTCAGTGAGATCAGTGCGGAGAAGCGTGTTAATCATCCGCAAGAGCTGCTGAAGGTTGGGCAAACGGTCAAGGCCCAGGTGATGGCCATTGATAAAGAAAAACGCCAGCTGCGGCTCAGCATGAAACAACTGGTGCCGACCGGACTGGATGAGTACATCGTGGAACGCAAGGAAGGTGATGTGGTGACGGGCCGAATCGTGGAAGTTGCGGGTGAACATGCCCGTGTGGAACTCGGCGATGGCATTCAGGCCACTGCCGAATTGCCTCGGGAAAATCAGTGAAGGAATCGGCGGTAAAAGCGGAGGTGAAGAGGTGGATTTATCGGCACTGAGTTCCATGCTGAATGCACGCTGGAAGAGTGGCCCAACGGCAGCGGATCGAGCAAGCCCGAGGCCGTTCAAGCCGGACAGGTTCGCAGCTTTCGGATTACGAAGCTGGATCCGGGTTCGAAGAAGATTGAAGTGGAGTTGGAGTGAGGAGCTTTGACGATGCTCCTATTCTGCGAGTTCTGTAAACGTCCGCAAGTCCGGGACTTCGACATCGGGATGCCCCGAAGCGGCTTTGGCGGCGCCCGCGCCGGGGCGAGGGGAAGGGCGATTCACCCAGACGGTCGTGATGCCGAGAGATTTTGCGGGGATTACGTCGTGGTAAATGCTCTGGCCGACGTGCAGCCAGTGCTCGGGTGAGATGCCGATACGTTCCTGCGCCAGCTTGAACATACGAAGAGAAGGCTTGTAGGCGCTTGCCTGCTGCGCGGTGATGACGTGATCGAATTCAACTCCAAGCTTGGGCGCGCTGTGGGCGAATAGGTCGTCGTCGATATTGGAAATGATGGCGAGCTGGTAGCGGGTCTTGAGCCGGCGAAGAGCAGCGACGGTATCGGGGAATGGCTGCCAGTGGGCCAGCGACTCGGGCAGCGAGGAAATTTCAGCAGCGGTTGGAGTAAATTCGAGACGCTTGCCGAAACCGCGGACAACTGACTGTAAGACCTCACGATAGGGCCGGAATTCTCTTTGTTCCGCCGTGGCTTCCAGTTCGCCGTAGAGTTTCAAAAGCGCGGAATCAGGCAAGGTCTTGTTGTGGGCCGCGAGAATCGGACGCAGGGCCCCGAAGATGCCGGATTCCCAGTCGATCAGCGTACCGTAACAGTCGAAGGTGAGGACGCGAAAGCGAGAGAAATCCAGCATTAAAATTTGGAATTGGATTTTTCGTCGGGCGAGGTTTCGCCAGAGTCGGCTGCGGGGCTAGACGGCTTGTCCGTCACGCTTTTCGGCTCCAGAAATTTTGCCGAGTTGAGCAGCGACCGTCCCAGGGAGGGGTTATAGCCCGTCCAGGCGGCCTCGGAGCCGATTTCTCGTTCAAATTGCGCGCGCATGCTTTCCATTTTGGAGTCGAGATCGTCGAGGTAGTGCAACATGAGCGCTTCCGGGAACATGGGAAGCTTGGGCGAGCCAAACTCGTATTGTCCGTGATGGCTGATGATGAGGTGCTCGACCAGGACTTTGAGATCGGGAGGGAAGTTGGGCAGGCCGGCGAGCTTGGCTTGCAGCATTTCCAGTTCGATGATCATGTGTCCCAGCAACTGGCCGCGCGTGGTATAGGAAAACGAACGGTTGTAGGTCAGCTCGTGAATTTTGCCAATGTCGTGAAGAAAAGCGCCGGTAAGCAGAAGATCGCGATTGATCTGAGGATAGTTGCGCGAGACCAGATCGCAGGAGCGGCACAGCGACACCACGTGGTCAAGTAAGCCACCGATATAAGCGTGATGCAGGGTCTTGGCGGCGGGGGCATTGCGATAGGCCTGCGCGATCTCCGGGTCGTTCATGAATGCTTCGACCAGGGCCTTGAGATGCGGATCGTGAAATGTGGCCACAAAGCCGGCCAGAGTTTGCCAAAGCTGGTCGATGTCCTTGGTGGTCTTGGGAAGATAGTCGGAAAAATCTATTTCGGAATCGCCAAGTTTTCGGACCTTGTGGATGGTGATCTGGAAACGGTTCTTGTATTTGTTGAGTAGGCCCTTGATCTTGAGGAAGTCATCCTGCTCGAAGGCGTCGAGGGCTTCTTCGACGTTGTCCCACATCTTGGCTTCAATTTGTCCGCAACGATCGCCGAGAGTGAGAGCGAGGTACGGCTCGCCGGTTTTTTTTGGTTTCACTTGCTTGGTGACGACCACAAAACTGGAAGTGATGATCTTGTTTTCGAACTGGGCGCACTCGGATAAGAAGAATTCCTTCATGGATGTCAGTAGGGATCCGGACAAGGGGCCGATGACGATTGGCTTCTAGCTTCTAGCTAACCACTGCTGATCTGGCTAGCAGCTAGAAGCTTAGAAACTAGAGTATGCCCAACTTCTTTTTCTTTTTCTTGAGTTCCTTCGCCGCCGCAACTTTGGCAGTCGTTTCAACGGGCTTGGTCTGATTGGCGCTGGCGCCAGAGTCCACGTAGCCGGGCTTGATGTCGATGAACGCTTCCTCGCGCAGTTTCTTGAGATATTCCCGCAGCGCAGGTTGCAGCTTTTGCATATAAACCGCGTCCTGGATCTTGGACGCTATCTCGCTCATGGGCGGAACGCCTGCGGTTACATGATCGGTGACCTTCAAGATGACAAAACCCTGCTTGGTGCGGACGACGTCGGTGATCTCGTCCTTCTTCATGGCGAAAGTCAGGGTCTCAAGCTGCGGGGACATGTCGCCGCGCTTGAAGTAGCTGAGGTCGCCGCCCTGCGCCGCGGTGGGACCATCTGAGTTCTTCTTGGCGACGTCTTCGAAACTGGCGCCCTTGCGAAGCTGGGCAAGCACGTCATTGGCTTTGGCTTGCGCGGCGGCCACCAGTTCGGGATCTTCGGGAGTATTGGCGGGGGCACCCTTCTTTTCGGTGGAGATCAGGATCTCACTCAGCTTGACCTGCTCGGGCCGTTCCAGCTCAGTTTTGTGCTCATCATAAAACTTCTGTTCTTCGTCTTTGCTGATGGAAAGTTTGGCGCCAACTTCTTTGCCGATCACCTGCTGGGTGATGATCTCGTTGCGCTTGTTGAGTTTGAAGTCCTCGAAAGAAATACCCTGCGCGGTGGCGGCCTTTTCCAGCTCTTCCATGCTGTCCAGCTTCATCTGCTTGCGCATGTCATCGAGCCACTTGATGACTTCGGTGTCGGCTGTGATTCCCAGGTCTTTGCCTTTTTCCAGCAATAGCTGTTGATCGATAAGATCGCGGAGAACGTCTTTATCGCGCTCGGCGATGATCTTGTCGGCATTGGCGGGATCCTGCTGCTGGGCTTCCTGCTTTAGTTCGTCTTTGCTGCGCTGGTATTCGGTGCGGGTCACGATCTGGTTGTTTACACGGGCGATAATCTCTTCCACAATTGTGTCGGCGCTGAGGGCCGCAGGAAGAGCAATCAGAACCATCAGTAAGCCGCAGGGGAGTAATCTTCGCATAGGAATTTCCAGGGCCGTGTCGTAGCCCGGCGTTTGTGGAACTTGGGAATCGCCTTCGTTGAATTGTACCTCTGAGACTGTGCCCATTGCCAGCGCATCTCCTGCTATCATGGGCGGCTTTCGTTTGAGGTGCGACCGTATAGGCTGAGGAAAGGGGAGCAGAATGAGATCAACAATCGGCTATGTTCTGTGTACGCTGGTGATTGGAGGGTGCGCTATCACAGCCAATGCACAGAAGAAGGGCGGGGGAACGCCGGGGCTGACCCAATTGGAAAAGATGACAGCCCGTTTCGCGCCGACGCCACTGCGAGTCGACACCTCCAAGCTATCCCCGGGAGACCAGCAGGCGCTGGTGAAACTGATTGAAGCGGCCCGCATCCTGAATGATGTGTTCCTGCGGCAGATGTGGAGCGGAAACGTGGCGCTATATTCCCGGCTGCAGAAAGACGCGACGCCGCTGGGCAAAGCCCGGCTGCACTATTTCTGGCTCAACAAAGGGCCGTGGTCCGACATCGACGAGTACAAGGCTTTTCTGCCGGGTGTGCCGCCGCGGAAGCTGCTGGGCGCCAACTTTTATCCCGAGAACATGAGCAAAAAGGATTTCGAGACCTGGGTTGCGACGCTGTCCGAAGATCAGCAGAAAGAGGCCAAGGGATTTTTCTCCGTGATCCGGTGGAAGGAACCATCGGCGCAGCAGCACAAAGAACTGCTCTCGGTTCCCTATAGTGAAGAATACAAAGAAGACTTGACCCAGGCCGCGACCTTGCTGCGGGAAGCGGCCGGGCTGACCGACAATGAATCGCTGAAAAAATTCCTCACTTTGCGAGCGGATGCATTCCTTTCCAACGACTACTATCAGAGCGACTTGAGCTGGATGGATCTGGATGCACCGCTGGACATCACCATCGGACCTTACGAAACCTACAACGACGAAATCTTCGGCTACAAAGCGGCTTTTGAAGCGTATGTGAATGTTCGCGATGAGGAGGAGACGGCCAAGCTCTCGGCCTTCACCCACCTGCTTCAGCAAATTGAAGATAACCTGCCGATTGATCCGAAGTATCGCAATCCCAAGCTGGGCGCGACCGCTGCAATTCGAGTGGTGGACCAGATCCTGTCGACGGGAGACGGCGCCCATGGAGTACAGACGGCTGCCTACAATCTTCCCAACGACGAGCGCGTGGTGCAGCAAAAGGGCAGCAAGCGGGTGATGTTGAAGAATGTGCAGGAGGCAAAATTCCGTAGCGTGCTGTTGCCGATTGCACGGCGGGCGCTATCGAAATCGGCCATGGTGGATGTGAATTTTGAGCTGTTTTTCACCCATATTCTGGCTCACGAACTGATGCATGGACTGGGGCCGCATCAAATCAGCGTTCAAGGGAGAGACACCAATCCACGCGCCGAATTGAAAGAACTGTACAGTGCGATCGAAGAGGCGAAGGCAGACGTAACGGGATTGTTCGCGCTGCAATACATGATGGATCATGCCAAAGAGCTGGGATTGGCGGGCACCTTGCCGTCCGACGCGGCAGCGCAACGGCAACTCTATACCACTTATTTGGCATCCTCGTTCAGGACCCTGCGCTTCGGGCTGAACGATGCGCATGGCAAGGGGATGGCCATGCAGTTCAATTTCTACAGCGACCGCGGGGCCTACGTCGCCCACGCCGACGGAACGTTTTCGGTGGACCTGGACAAGATCAAAACGGCCGTTGCGGAACTGGACCACAATCTTCTGACCGTGGAGGCCGAAGGCGATTACGCAGGGGCCAAGAAAATGCTCGATGAATTGGGAGTTGTCAGGCCTCCGCTACAGCGGGCCCTGGATAGTTTGCAGGACATTCCCACTGACATTGAGCCGGTCTTTACGACTGCGGAGGAGCTGGCGCCGACTACAAAATCGAAGCCGGAGGGGAAGCCGACGCGGAAGAAGAAGCGGCCCTGAGCTAGCCTAGCCTTGTTCTAGTTCTTGAATGGAGCGGAGCAGGGCCAGCGCGGTTACGTCATCGTGGGTGGGCGGCGTACACATGAACTCCTGGACTTTATCGATGATAGTCAGACAATGCTCTTTGGCGCTGGCGGCGGAGGTGCCCTGAAAAATGCCTTTTAGTTTCGGCATGCCCATTTCCTCGCCCTTGCATTTAGCCTCCACAATTCCTCGAGAAACCAGCAGCATGACCGCGCTCGGATCCAAAGCGACCATAAGGGCGTCGCAAGTGGCGTGCGAAAACAGTCCCAGCGGCAAGCCCGTGGCCGGCAGTTCGGTGACCCCGGTCCCGTCCCGCACCAGTCCCGGAGTATGGCCGCCGTTAAAGTAGCAGACCACCCCCAGGTCTTCGTTATAGCAGCCGGCAAAGGCAGGGCAGGCACGCAAACCAGTCTTGCCGAGCACCGTGCGGTTGAGCTCGATGTAGAGCTCCGTCATCGCCTCCGCTTCGTTGATTTCCGGACGAGAAAACAACTCGACTCCCCGCGTCCGGAAAGTCTCTTGCGTGGCCGTAATGATGCCGCGGTTCTCTTCGAAGCGGCCGGCGACATCCAGCAGGCCGAACAGCACCCGGTTGGGGGCTACACGGATAAAATCGTAAAAGTCCCCACCCATGCGCTGGCCGTAGTAAACCGCCGCCAACTCAGCTTCAGTGAGCGCCGGCACCGTGGCCGAGACCGGGAAAGGCGCGGGCAGGGCTGGTTTCACGGATTTGAAGAACGAGCGCATAGTGACGTGGGGGAAGGTAACATGAATCGGCGGCGCGAGCCAAGTCTTTCCCGCCAGGATCGGGCCGCGTCCCCGTCCAGGGTCACTGGGGACTAGTTGCCATATTTGCTGGCGAGATATTTGCCGACTTCCTGGTCCAACTGGCGGTAGTCCGAGTGGATGGTGGCGCGGAGGGCGGCTTCGGTGGAACTGCCCTGGCCCAGTCTTTCGAGAATGCGCTGTAAGTCACTCATGCCGTAGGTGTCATTGATGTATTGGACGGCGGCGAGAGATTCATCGTAGGCCAGCGCGGCTTCCATACCGGAGAAGCGCATGAAGCTGCCTTCCATCAGGTTGAAGGGAATTTCATGTTCTGTGCGGAAGAGTTCTGCTAGGCGGCGTCCGTTCGAGGAAAGCGATTTTGGCTCCACCGCCTGGGCGATGCCCTCGTTCAGCCACTGCGGGCAGCGGCCGGCGGATAGTTGATTGATAAAGGAGTGCGCTAACTCGTGTTTGAGCACGCGGGCCAACTCGGGGGTGACGGAAGTCAGGCCTTGCACCGGGATGCGCAACTTGCCATCGTTTACGGCGCCGGTCCACGAAGGCGCCTGGGTGACATCGAAAAATGTCTGATCGGTGTAGAGGATGACGGCAATGTTGCTGCGAGGAGCGATGCCCAAATCGCGCACCAGTTCGTCGTATTCGGACTCCAAGGTGGCGATCAATTGCGCGCGCAGCGATTCCGAAGTCTGGCGGCCTTCATAGCGCAATGTAAAGTGACTGCTCTCGCGCTGCGAGTAGTCGGCTTCGGCGCCGGCTTCGCGCTCGGCCTTGGCCAGGAATTGCCGGATCGTATTATCGGGACGCAGTTGCAGAGAACGTTTCCAGGTGGCGATGGCTTCCCGGTCGTGGTCGGTGGCAAACTGGGCGTATCCCAGAACCGCGAGGGCGTCCGGCGAATCGGGTGCGAGACGCGCGGCCTGCTCGGCGAAAGGTAAAGCTTCGGCCGCGTTTCCGGTGCGAACCAGCAGTGCAGCGTAATAGTTGAGGATCGCCGGGTTGTCAGGATCGAAATGCAACGCGGTTTCGAAATAGGTGCGGGACTGGGTGAAATTTTGATGATCGTACTCATGCTTGCCCGCAAGGTAGTAGGCGGCCGCGGTTCGGCTGGCATTTCCCTGATGTTCGAGATCGGTTAAGGCAGCCGCGTCCACGGCGCCGCCGTGAAGGATCTTCTCGCTGAGCTCGGAGATACTGTTCAGGTCATCTTTCAACTCGCCGGCGGGTTGAAAGGCGGGAACGTCATGCAAATCTTTGCCGGTCGATCCGGTTGCAGACGCGGACACCGGAGCGATTCCTCCCGACTCCACCCGGTCGACCGACGATTTGGGGATGGCGTAGGAGTTGTCCCCGACATCATACTCAAGATGAGTTCCATTCTCGTGAACCTGGTCGGCCCAGATGGTGCGGCCATTCTTCAGATGGATGACTTCTGCCAATGCACACGGGGTGGCCGCGCTCGAGAAGAACGCGATCGCCAGGAAAAATGAGATGATGAGAGAGGCCCGCACTATAGCGCATTCTAGGGCAGCGAGGATGATGTCGCAGGTGACCAAGGTAATCCGTTGCATTCGTCGCGCTTTTCTGCCCCTCCTGCCGTTGCTGCTGGCATTTCCGGCCATGTCGCAGGGTTGGAATCAAGCTGGTTCGGGGGCGCCGTCAGGGTCTCGCCCCAAGGTGGTCGAAGGCATGCCGGATCTTCATGGCGGGCCGGCCGAAGCCCTGTATCTGCAGTTGGGCAGCGTGGGCTTGGACAAGTCGCGCGTATATCGCATTCGGGACGCTTCCATCGATCGCGCAGCCCTGCATATCACTTTGAATGACGGCACGATTGCATTTACCGAGGATGTGATTGGACGGGTCACTGGCGCGTTTTTTGAAGGGGATGGAGAAGTGCTGCTCATGCCGCCGGACCAGACGGAGCGCGCGTCCATGACTTTGTTCACCGGCTCGGCCATCCTGGAAGAGAAGTTTCTCACCGCGTATTTCCGTTTCAACGACGATACTTTTCGCGAGTTGCAGCCGCTGCTCAGGCCGGCGGAGCACGCCGACGAATTCATCACGCAATGGAATGAAAGTGCCCGCAATCTGGCGGAACAAGACGCCCTGCAGCTCTTAATCAACTTCAGCCGCTTCCTTCCTGGCCCGGGAGGCGCCCCGCCGGCGTCCGTTGCAGCTGCGGGCGATGATCGCATGCTGCATGCGCGGGTGGAGAGTCCAAAGCTCGGCGTCTTCGACCTCTACTACGACGCAGCTGCGCCGGAACAGATCTGGGCCGGCCAGCTCACAGCGGTCGACGGAGAAAGCTATTACGATGTCTGGACCTCGTTCTCTCCCAGAAGAGCGCAGGCGGCGGCCCAGACCGGCAACGGCACCATCGAGCAAGGAAGCCCAGCCGATATTGTCGAGGTATCCAGCTACAAGATTCAGACCCAGGTGAAGCCGCCGACGGACATTCATGCCGACGCGACGCTGCTGTTGAATGTGCGCCGGGGAGGGGACCGGGCCCTGCTGTTCGAGCTGTCGAGGTCACTGCAGATTCAGCAGGTGGAAGCTGACGGTCATGCGGTGGAGTTTATTCATAACCCGGCGGTCGAGGGGACGCGCCTGGCGCGCCGCGGAAACGATCTGGTGGCGGTGATCTTCCCCGAACCTCTGCATGCGGGACAACGAATGGAATTGCGCTTCGTCTATGGCGGGCCGGTGCTGTCGGATGCCGGGGGAGGCCTGATGTATGTGGGGGCGCGGGGTGTGTGGTATCCGAACCGGGGAATTTTGATGTCGAATTTCGATATGGAATTCCACTATCCGGCAGGTTGGACACTACTGGCGACGGGAAAGCGGCAAGAGGCAGCGCCAGGGACCCCAACTAGCGGTTCCAACGCGGCGGCTGGCGCGCCGCCCGCGGAACAGGTGACCCGCTGGGTGTCTGAGCGGCCCATGCCACTGGCGGGCTTCAACCTGGGCAGGTACACCAGGGCGCAGGCGCGGGCAGGTTCTGTCGCCGTGGATGCTTACGCGGGATCGGGGATGGAGCATTCGTTTCCCACTCCCACCGTCGAGCAACCGATGCCGGATTTGTTCAGCCGCCCGGACCGTCCCAAGGCTCTGACGATCACTCAGCCACCACCCTCTCCGGCCCACAATGCGCAACAAGTAGCCGACAAGTCGGCCCGCGCCATCGAATTCTTTGCCAGCCGCTTTGGTCCATACCCTTACGGCGATTTGAAGCTGACGCAAATGCCCGGGAAATCAAGCCAGGGTTGGCCGGGGTTGATTTATCTCTCCAGCTTTTCGTTTCTGACCACGGAGGAGAAGGCGCAATTGCGCATGAGCGTGGCCAACGAGGTCCTCAGCAACCAGGTCGTTGCCCACGAGACCGCGCATCAATGGTGGGGAGATGCGGTGACCTGGAGCAGCTATCACGATCAATGGATGATGGAAGCGCTGGCCAATTACAGTTCTTTCATGATGCTGGAGTCTGAGAACCCCGCACAATTCCGTGTGGCCATGGACAAATATCGCGAGGATCTGTTGCAAAAGAACAAAGACGGCGTGCCGCTGATGGAAGCGGGTCCCGTGACCTTCGGCAGCCGGCTCTCCTGTTCTCGATTTCCGTTGGGATACGAGGCCATCAGTTATGGCCGGGGAACGTGGCTTTTGCACATGCTGCGTTACATGATGCGCGATGCCGAACTGAAGGCCGGCCCGCGAGTCCGCAGCGCTCGCGGTGCCGCACCTCCCGACGAACCTTTTGTGCGTGCGCTGCGGAAGTTCAGAGAGCGATACCAGGGGCAAGCGGTCAGCACGGAGCAGCTATTCGAGGTGTTCGAAGAGGAGCTGCCACCCTCTTTATGGTATGAAGGGCGGAAATCCCTGGACTGGTTTTATCAGGGATGGGTGAAGGGCACCGCCATCCCCAGCTTCGAGTTACATGACGTAAGGTATGTCAACAAGGCTAATTCGACGACGGTCACAGGAACCCTCCTGCAGAAGTCAGTATCCGGCACCTTGGTGACGGCGGTTCCGGTGTATGCGTCGGTATCTGGGAAGAACGTACTGCTAGGGCAGGTGTTCGCCGATGGTGCGGAGACCCAATTTCATCTGACTGCTCCGGCCGGCTCCCACAAGATCGTGCTCGATCCTTATCAGACTCTATTGACGCGACCGCGCTGAGTTGAGCGGCGGATGGTCGCGAGCCGATTTTCGATTCGGGACACACTTCCCAATTATTCTTCGACGTTTTCCCAAAGCGATTCCTCGGGTGCGGGTCGGTTTATTCGTCGTTCGCGTAACTCGTTAGTTTTCATCACTGGCAACGAGGACAGGACGGCCACAGAAATTGGGCACACAGTTGCATGGGATTGCCTGAGGAAGCAAACGTGTACTGTGAGCCCAGAATCCAGGAAATGCCGGCGAGAATTGCCGCAAGCGCCGTGGAGCCGAAACGAGTTGCGGCAAAGCGCCTGACCATCCTTCTGGTGGAAGATGAGGGTTTTGTCCGCGAGGTCACGCGCAGCGTCCTGGAGTCCGAGGGCTACCGGGTCCTCTCCACTCGGACTGCGGCCGAAGCCAGACGCGAGTTTCGCCGCTGTGCGGACGGGGTAGAACTCTTGTTGACGGACGTGGTATTGCCGGATCAGAACGGGCTGGCCCTGGCCAACCATCTGCGGGAGATCTGTCCTGAGTTGAAGACGATCTTGATGTCGGGCTATCCGAAAAACGCCGTCACCCAAGACACAGTACAGGACCAGGGATGGTTGTATCTTCACAAGCCATTCTCGCTGGAGTCTTTGATGGGAAAAATCAAAGGAGCCTTCTCGAAGGGCGAAGGCGGCAACGAACACCGGGAGAGCGCTCAGGCCAATCCCTGAACGCCATTCAAACTGCGTGCCGGTAGTGGGTCGCCTGGAGAATCTGCTGGGGAATCTTAAGCAAAGGCACCACTTTTTGCAGCAGGCACATCTCCGCGCAGGCGCGCGGCATGCCATAGACCGAGCAACTGGCTTCGTCCTGGCCGACGGTCAACCCACCTTCGCGGGCGATGGCCCGCATGCCTTCGACTCCGTCGGCTCCCATGCCGGTCATGATAATGCCCATCGAGAGGGACCGAAATACTTCCGCTACCGAAATCATCATGACGTCCACCGAGGGAGTGTGGGGGGTGCCTCCGGGAAGTTCAGAAATGCAAATGGCAACTCGGGAAGATGACCGGCGGGCGACCGTCATATGCTGGCCCGCGGGAGCGATGTAGACGATCCCGGGCTCAATGGACACTTCATGCGTGGCTTCCCGCACCGATATCTTGCAGAGGGAATCGAGCCGCCGGGCGAAGGGCTCGGTGAATCCCTTTGGCATGTGCTGCACGATCAATACTGCAACCGGCAAGTCCGCAGGCAATAAGGGCAGGATTTCTTGCAGGGCCTTGGGGCCGCCGGTGGAGGTGCCCATCGCGACCACGCTCGACGCCATGTGACCGGCATGGCGAACGGGAGTCGGCGTCGCGCATGGGACGGGCCGGGAAATCCGGGGTCCGGGCGAGCGGCGCCCGCTTTCCCCCGCCGCCTTGATCTTGGCGATCAACTCATTCTTAATCTTCACGATATCCAGGAAGGCGGACGATTGCTGTTTGGGCAGATAGTCAAAGGCTCCCATGGACAGCGCTTCCAAGGTGGTTTCGGCGCCTTCCTGAGTGAGAGCACTCACCATCAGCACAGGACGGGGCAAGTCGCGCATGATCCGGCTGAGGGTTTCGAGCCCGTTCATGCCGGGCATTTCCACGTCGAGCGTCACTACGTCAGGTTGCAGCGAGGCGATTTTTTCCAGTGCTTCCTGGCCGCTTTGCGCGGTGCCGCTGACACGGAGAGAAGGATCTGACTCGATCATGCGGGTAAGCGCCGTACGCATGAAAGAGCTGTCGTCGGCGACCAGCACCCGAATCAGTCGCGGGTTGTTTTCCTGATCGTTCACTGCGGCGCCCGATAGAGAACCGCCACCAGGCGGTGGACTTCTTCCATGTAGGTTTCGAGCTCGAAGGTAAATCGGGCCCAATCGAGGGCTTGGAGAGAAGGGCATTCCCGGAGTAAGAGAAAAAAAGCCGGCTCTTCGGTAAAGCTGACCTGGCGTTCTTCGACGTACCCGTAGCCCAGCCCCCACATGCGGCAAAGCAGGTCGCTTAAGGCAACCAGGGCGACGAGGTCGCGGTGGGCGACGGCGCTGGCTGGGTCATGATGACATCCAATCACGGCGACCAGATCCGGCGGGAGCTGCCAGCGCTGAGCCACCAACGTACCGGTGTCGCAATGAGTGAAGCCGAGCGATCGCTGTTCCGCTTCGTGCAAGGGAAGGTGTTCGTCTTGAGCCAGGCGCAGGGTTGCCTGATATTCGCGCGGGAGAATCCAAAGATGCGCGACGATGCCAATGTCGTGCAGCAGCCCGGCAAGGTAGGCCTTGCCCGGGTCCGCGAACCCAATCTTGTGGGCGAACTGACGGCAGACCAAAGCGCAGCCCAGGGAGTGCTCCCAGAACACGATGGGATCGATATCGCCTTTGTTTGGGGGCAGCAAGGTTAGGACGGAGCAAGATAAAGCGATGTCGCGCATTCGCTGCAGCCCCAGCGCGACCACCGCGCTGCGAATGTTGTCTACGGTTTGCCAGCGGCCGAACAAAGGGGAATTAGCCATGTGCAAGCACTGGGCGGCCAGCGATTTGTCTTGCGCGATCAGGTCCACCACCTGCTGGGTGTCGAGCTGATCCAACGGTTGTTCCAGATAGCGAAGCAAGGGGACCAGGACGGCCGGAATTGTTGGCATCTGGTCGAGCCCAGCGAGTCGCTTCCGAAGCATTTCATTGGGTTGATGGCTCATGTTTTCACCTGGCCGGTGGAAGTTTTTTGGGGAGGCTTAACGTAGGCCGTGGCGGAGGGCAAGTGGACCAGGCGAAATTCGTCGTTCACTCCGTACAAGGACTCGGAATGTCCCAGGAATAAATATCCGTGCGGCAGCAAGTTCTTATAGAAATGTTGGATCACGCGTTGTTTCGAAGGGATATCGAAGTAGATCAGAACGTTGCAGCAGAGGATGACATCCACACCCTTCAGAGCCGCCATGCGAGCATCATCGAGCATATTGACCCGGGAGAAATTGACGCGGGCCTTGACCTCGGCGTTCACCAGCAGGCCTTCGGGGCCGGCGGTAAAATATTTCTGCTTGAAGTAAGGAGTCAGGTTGCGGGTGCTGTAATCGCCGTAGACGCCTTCCCGGGCATGGGCAACCGAGCGTTCATTCAAGTCGGTGGCGAGGATCTCGAAGCTACGTCCCTTGAGTTTGGCGGTCTTTTCTTCCAGCAGGATCATGCTCAGGGTGTAAGGTTCTTCTCCGGTCGAACAACCCGCGCTCCAAATCCGCAAATGGCGCCCGAACTGCTCGGACTCAGCCGCGACGATTCGCGCCAGGACGATGTTACGGAGAGCGTCCAATTGCGGCTGGTTCCGGAAAAAGCTGGTTTCGCCAATGGTAATTTCATTCAACAGACTGGTGAGTTCCGCTTGCCGCATAGAGCCGCTGGTGAGGCACGCGTGGTAGCTCGCCAGCGAGCTCACGCCCAGGGCCTGCATCCGTTTCGAGCAGCGGTCTTCCAGCAGGCGAAGTTTGTTGTCGGCCTGGAAGATGCCTGCGGCCTGATAAATCAGATCGCGGATTTGCATTAGGTGTGCGCTGGGAGGCGCGACTCGCCGTTCGGAGATCCCGGAGGTTGGAGCAACAGTCATTGCACGGTTTCTCTGGAAGAGGGATTGTCTCCGCATGCGAGTAATCCGGCGGGATCGAGGACCAGGCGAACCCGGCCGTCACCGCCGATGGTTGCGCCCGCAATGCTTGGGCAGTTATGCAGGTAAGCCCCCATGGGCTTGATCACCGTGGATTCCTGGCCCACTAGATGGTCCACCAGAAGCGCGACTCGTTTGTCGCCGACCGCCAGGATGACGGCCTTCTGACTGTCCGGTTTGGTCTTTCCCTTGGCACTAGCAAATAGCTCTGCCAGCCGCAGCAGTGGGAGGGTTTTGCCCCGCAGGCGCAAGACCTCGCTGCCTTCGATGCGATGAATTTCTTTCGCGCACACGTCGGCAGTGGTCAGCACGGAACGCAGAGGAAGACCATAGATTTCGTCCGCCACCTGCACTAACAAGACGGGAAGAATGGCTAGGGTGAGCGGGACGTGCAGCAAGATCGTCGTGCCTTTTCCAAGGGTGCTGTCGAGTTCGACGGTGCCATTCATCTTCTTCAAATTTGACCGGACCACGTCCATTCCCACCCCCCGGCCCGAGAGGTCGTTCGCCATCTCGACGGTGCTGAAGCCGGGAAGAAAGATGAAATCAAGAATCTGCCGTCGATTGAGAAGGCGCGAGCGCTCTGCAGTTATCAATTTTCTCTCGATCGCTTTGCGCAGAATGCGATCGGGATCAATGCCGGCGCCATCGTCGCTCACGCTGATAATGATCTGGTCTCCCTGCTGGCGGGCTTCCATTTGAATCTTGCCCTGCCTGGGTTTTCCGGCGGCGAGCCGAATGTTGGGCGCCTCCAACCCATGGTCGAGGGAGTTGCGCACCAAGTGCACCAGCGGATCTCCGATGAGTTCGACCATCGTTTTGTCCATCTCGGTGTCCTGACCGCGGACTAGCAGTTCTACCTCCTTCCCCAGCGTGCCAGCCACGTCGCGGATCAGCCGGGGGAATTTACGAAACGCGTTCTCGATGGGCACCATGCGAGTCTTCAGACCGGCGGCTTGCAGTTCTTCGGTGATGAAGCTGAGTCGCGAGGTGGATTGGCCAAGAGCGATGGGCAAGTCCGCCGGATTCAGACGTCCCAGGCTGAGATCACTCGCTAAGCGGTTCAGGCGATTTCGTTCCAGCACCAGTTCGCCGATCAAGTTGATCAGATCGTCGAGCTTGCGGGCGTCTACACGAACCGTCTGCGCGAGGTTTTCGCTGTCGGAACGGGACTTGCGAACTTCAGCCTGGCGGGCCAAAGCATTGCCCACGTCGGCGGCGGACGCCAGGCCTTTCTTCACCAGAAGCTCGCCCAGCTTGGGGCCTTCGGGAGAAGCAGCCTGCTCCGCGAGCACAGTTTTCAGGTCGCCGGCATCAAGCACGCGATCCGCGACCAGGATTTCACCCAAATGCAACGGCGCGTCAATAGGCTTCCGCACCGCCTCCAGGTTCGCGAGCAGGGCGGCAATCTCGTACTGTTTGAGGCCTCCCTCACGAATGTCCGCTAACATCTTGCCGAGCTGATCGCGTGTCCCGAGCAGGGCATCGACTGCTGGCTTGCTAACTTGAATGTCTCCGCGACGAAGATCATTGAGTACATCTTCCGCGTGATGACTTAGGCGCACTACCGGTTCGAAGCCAAGAAAACCGGAGGCGCCTTTGATGGTATGCAGTGCCCGGAAGATACGATTGAGCAACTCCGGATCTTTGGGAGTAGTTTCCAGGGTGACCATGTCCTGGTCTAAATGCTGGAGAAGTTCCTCAGATTCCAGCAGGAATTCCTGAATCATCACCGGGTCTAGTAAGAAGTCATTGTCCATTCGATTACGCTCTTGCCGGTTGATTGCCGGGGACTATGCCCGGGGTTCGGGCGCCAATTTTCGTTCCTCGGGATCGCTCATGAGCCGGTCCAGGTCGAGCAAGATGAAAAGGCGGCTATCCAGTTTGCCGACTCCAGAAACGTATTCTCGTTCTACCTTGGCTAGCCGGGGCGGCGGCTCTACCGTGTCTGCTGGAATGCGCAGGACCTGGGAAACCGAGTCGACCATGAACCCCAGAACCATATCCTTGACCTCGACGACAACGATGCGGGTTTGCTTATCAGCCGCCAGATGTTCGAGACCGAATCGCTTGCGGAGCCCGATTACGGGGATTACCTTGCCTCGCAGGTTGATCACGCCGTCGACAAAAGCGGGTGAGTTGGGCACCCGAGTCAACTCCGGAACGCGAATGATCTCCTGTACTCGCAGAATGTCGAGGCCGAAATCCTCGCCGCCGACCTGGAAACTTACTAGCTGCAACCATTGGCCGGGTTTTTCCCGGACGCCATCGAGATCCATTAGGTCGCTGCTGCCTTCGTTTACGTGAGCTCGAGGTTCCAACTGGGTTTCCTTTTTTCCGCTTCTGGATTCCTAGCGAGCGGAGGCGGCCAGGGCCCGGTCCAGCGTGCCGTCGGGCTGATGGGCGAACGATTCTCGCGATACATTGGAATGACCGGGCGTTCCCTGTTCCAAGCCTTTGGAATTGCGTCTTTTCACAGTGTCCAGTTTGAAGTTTCCCACCATCTTTTGCAGGTCCAGCGCCAGATCGGACAAACCCTGGCAAGCGGTGGCGGATTGATGAGCGCCATCCGCCGATTCTCCAACCAAGGTGGCGATTTGCTCCATGTTTTTGTTGAGTTCTTCAGTGGCGGCCGATTGTTCGGTGGCTGCGGTTGCGATGTGGCTGATCATTTCTCCCACCTGCTCGGCCATGTGGATGATTTCTTTCAGCGAGCCTCCGGCCTGGGCGGTCGACGCGACACCTTCTTCGACCTGGGTCGTGCCCTGTTCCATGGCCACGACGGCGGCCTTGGTGTCATCCTGAATACTCTTGATCATGACCGCGATTTCTTTGGTCGCGGTGGTGGTGCGTTCGGCCAACTTGCGAACTTCATCCGCCACCACGGCAAAGCCTCTCCCCTGCTCGCCGGCGCGTGCCGCTTCAATGGCGGCATTGAGCGCCAGCAAGTTGGTTTGGTCCGCGATGTCGTCAATGACGCCGATGATGCGTCCAATTTGGTCGGAGCTCTTACCCAGTTCGACCATTTTCTTGGCGGTGGCGCCGACCGAGTCGGCGATCCCGCGCATCTTTGTCAAAGTTTCATCCACGATCGAACCGCCATGGCGCGCCGTTTCGGACGCCTGTTGGGCGGCGCTGGCTGCCTTGTTGGAGTGTTCGGAAACTTGCAATACGGTGGCTGACATTTCCTGCAGCGCGGTCGCTACGTGGGTGGCCTGGTCCCTCTGATTGGCTGCGCCTTGCGATTGCTGGGTGGCCGAAGAAGAGATTTCCTCGCTGGCGCTGGCCAGGTGTTCGGCGGTGGCGGCGATCGATTGGATCAGCTGGTGCAGGCTGTTCTTCATGCGGTTGAGAGCGATGCCGGCCTGGCCGAGTTCGTCCCGTGATACCACCTCCATGTCTTCGATTGCGAGATTGTTGCTGGACACAGCCTGAATCATGGTAAGCATCCTGGCAACGTTTCTGGCGATCGAGCCCGCTACGAAGATGGCGGTGGCTACACCGATCACCAAGCCGGCGGTTGCCAGAGCCACTTCTGCAATACGGTTCGTGGATGCAGCCGAGTGTTCAGCGTCAAGACCTTCCTGAGCGCGCTTTGTTTCCCGGACCGCCATGGCATCCAGAGTAGCCATCACTTCTGTACTGGCCGCTTGTGCTTTGGAGCTGAAAGCCATATTGGAAGATTCGTAAGTCCGGTTGTTGCGGCGCAGCATGATCTGTTGGTTGGTCACGGTGGACATCTTGTCCACCGCATTTCGGACATTGGCGAATAAAGCTTTGCCCTCCGTGGTGACCAGCATCTTGCTAAATTCGTCCAGTTTCTGCACGCACTGAAGCTGGAATTCGCCGTATCGCTTGAGCGCAGCTTTGTCCCCAGTAAATGTGTACTCGTCCGCCGACCGAATCTGGCTGAGAATTGATACCTCGATCAAGGTGGTGCGTTCCTTATTATCCAGGGAGGCATTGGCCATTTCTGCAGCTGATTCCACACGTCTGGTAGCGTAGTAGTCGAAGCTTGCGGTGAGGATGAGAAAGGCCAGTAACAAGCCAAATCCCAATGCCAGCTTCATCTTCAGAGTTAACTTGTCCATTTTTTACGCTCTCCAACTGTCGGGTTGATCCTGGGCCGGCACAAACATATGGTTCATCACCGCGGGTTCAGCGAACTGGGACCGTGTAGCAGGACAGGGTAACGTGCCACATTAGATTTTCATCGGCGGGGAGGCCGTGGACTTTAGGAATCCGGCAATGATGAGGCTTGAGGTTTATTTCCGTTCCGGCGACGGCTTACCCGAACGCGGCGGGCTTGCGGATGAATGGTCATCCGGAAGTTTGCCCAGAATCACAAGATCCACTCGGCGATTGAGCACCCGCCCATTAGTGGTGTTGTTGCTGGCGATCGGGTGGTATTCGCCGTATCCGGCTGCCGACAGCCTTTCTGGCGGGATTCCATACTTTGTAATGAGAAGCTGAATCATATCCGTGGCCCGTGCGGTGGAGAGCTCCCAGTTGGAATTGAATTGAGAATTGTGGATGGGCACATTGTCCGTGTATCCCTCGATGCGGATGTTGTACTTGTGCTGGCCGAGCAGGGCCGCCATGCGACTGAAAGCCTGCCGGGAGCCGGCCTTCACTCCGGCCGACCCACTATCAAAGAAACCAACTTCACGCAGGCTGATGACGAGACCGTCCGATCCTTCGCGCAATGCGACTTCTCCGCGGGCAATCTCCGGCGCCAAGGCGTGCTCCATTTCCTTGCGCAGGGTGGCCATGTCGGGATCTTCCTGCCCGGTGGATTCGGAAACGGCCGGCGGGATCACGGCCGGCTCAATTGCTTTGATCACTTCCTGATCTTCAAGCGGGGACTGTCCCGAGGCCGACGGCAGGGCCCCCATTTGCTGGAATGCGGTAGCGATCGCGGCCGCCAGCTGGCCCGCTTTCTTTTTGTCGACCTGGGCGGTGGCATACATCACCACGAAAAACGCGAACAGGAGAGTGATGAAGTCCGCATAGGAAACCAGCCAGCGATCATGGTTCATTCCGCTGCGGCGTTTTCTTCTTCGGCGGCTCATGTGGAGGACTCGACCAACTCGGGTGTGACTTCGTGTTCGTGTTTACCGTCAGCGAGAAATCCCAGCAGTCTGGTTTCGAGCATGCGCGGATTCATGCCCTCCAGGATCGAAACCACCCCTTCGAGCGTCATTTCGCGAACCACCTGCTCCTCGCTCACGCGGATGCGCAGCTTTCCGGCGGCCGGCAGCAGGATCAGGTTGGCGGCTCCCACGCCATAAATAGTGGCCACAAAGGCTACCGCAATTCCCCGCCCGACCTCATCAATTTTGTCCAGGTGCTGCATCACCTGGATCAGCCCCAACACCGCGCCAATAATTCCGATGGTGGGAGAAAAGCCGCCCGCCGACTCGAATACCTGCGGAATCTTCTCCTCGGATTCCGCTTGATTGTCGAGTTCCAGTTCCATCATCTTGCGCAACTCCTGGGGCTCGATGCCATCCACCGCCAGGGTCAAGGACTTTTTCAGGACCGGGTCCTTAATGTGCGACAGTTCAGCATCGAGAGAAACAATACCCAGGCGGCGGGCCTGATTGGCATACTTGACCAACTCCTGCACCAGGTCATAGGAGATCCGCTTGGGCTCAAAGAAAACCTGTTCCAGGCGGCGAAGGGCGCTGATCACTACCGGGAGTGGAAACTGGATCAACACCGCGCCGGCGGTGCCGCCAAAAACGATCATCGCGGCCGTGGGTTGAAGCACCTGCGAGAGCTTGCCACCTTCCAGCAGCAAGCCGCCCACGATCCCGCCAAAACCCAACGCGATGCCGCCCCAAGTGGCTTTATCCACAGCACCTAGCTCCCGCTGCGATTTTCTGGCTGTTCTTCGTCCCGGAAGGCCGCTGGGGACATGATCGCGCTGGGGTATCCCGCAGGCGAAGTGTCTTGCAAAATCGAACGGCGGAATTTCAGGATGCGGTCCAAAACTTCGCTCAAGCTTTCCCGGACCAGGACCTTTTCCCCGTTCACCAGAGTGATCACGGTGTCGGGTGATTGCTCGACGAACTTGATGAGATCGGAATTCACCGTAAGCGGACTATTGTTCAATCGAGTCAACTGAATCATCCGCCACCTGCTTTCGGGGATTCCGCGGCCTGGGCAGAGACGCCCTCTTAAGTCTCCATCGGGCGCGATGACTCAAGGGTTAGAGCGAGCCTTCGCTTGGAGGTTACGAAGGTGCCTGAGACCTGTGCGAAGTGTTTGCATTAAAGCCGGACCCGGTTCCGCCGATGGGTAGTTTGAAGGCAAGATGGGTTCCGGCAGTAAGGAACAGGAACAGTGCCTCCGCAAAACACCGCGGGGAGGCGGTTCCGGTAAAAAGGGAACCAACTCAACCAAAGGAGAAATTCAAATGGCACTCAGTGTCCTAAACAACATTGCGTCGTTGGCCGCGCAGAACCAGTTAACGATCACGAACGCCAATTTGCAGAAAGCCCTTTTCCAGTTGTCGTCCGGGTCGCGCATCAATAGCGGCGCGGATGACGCTGCCGGCCTGGCGATTGCAGACGGTTTACAGGCCAACATTACTGCTCTAACCCAATCGGCACGTAATGCCAACGATGGTGTTGGCGAGCTGCAAGTTGCGGACGGTTCGCTGGCGCAGGTGACCACCTTGCTCAACCGCGCAATCACGCTGGCCACCGAAGCCGCAACCGGCACCGTCTCCGATCCGCAGCGGATCGCGCTGGACGACGAATATACCGCGATCAAGGCGGAAATTGACCGCGTCGGCTCCAAGACAAATTACAACGGCGGGCAGGTGTTTACCGCGAATACTTTGAATGTTTTCCTGAGCGATGCGGGAGCGACAAGCAACAGCACCATCGGGGTAACAACCGGCACGTTGTCCTCCGCCGGCCTCAGCTTAGGAGGAGCGGTGGCTGCCACCGGCACCCTGACCCAGACGGCGGGCTCAGCCGCCGTTGCTGCCACCGACACCCTGACCGGAGGCGCGTTCACCAGCGCGGTTGCGGCGTCCACAACGCTAACGTCGGCCGGCACAGGCCCCGCCGACGGCGACTTGATCACCATCGGCGGTACGGCGTACAAGTTCGTAACCACCCTCACGGGAGTCGCGAACGAAGTGGCCATTGGGGGGAGTACCGCGCAGGCGTACTTGAACCTGCAGGCGGCTGTGAACGCCGCACCGGGCGGCGCGGGCACGGCCTATGGGACCGGAACCGTCGCAAATGCCAACGTCTACGTATCGGGGGTCACGGGAACCACGGTGACTTTCACCGCGAACCTGAATGGAACCGCAGGAAATTCGATTACGTCGGTGAGTTCGGTGGTAGGAGATGGCACGTTCACCGGTGCGACCCTGGCTGGCGGCGTCGCGGGGGACACCGTGGCGGTTGGCGGCAAGACCTACACTTTTGTCTCTGCCCTTAGTCACACCGCGACTGCGAATGAAGTGATTTCCAGCAGCGAAGCTACCGGCTTGACGAACCTTGCGTCCGGGGTGAATGGCGGGCCCGGGTCCGGAACCACTTATAGCGCCTCGACCGCGCAAAATGCCAACGTGACGGCCGGCGTAGCCACGACTACGACGCTTTTGTTTACCGCGATCAATCCTGGTGCGGCGGGCAACTTCATTACTGGGGTGGCAGCCGGCCATGGCAGCGTTGGCGGCCAGTGCGCTGATGCTGGAACTGGCGTTAAAAGTACGATTGGTGGCGACGCTGGCGGCATTGTTCGCGGTTGTGCCCTGGGCCACGACGATAATGATGAGATCGCCGACGTGTCGCGCTTTGTAGTCGGCAGCGAGATTGGAAAATCGGCCATTGTCGGTCCACAGACTTCCCGGCGTGGTCGTGTGCAGGTCGGGACCCTGTTGCTGCATCCGTTGGACGTATGCGTCCAGCGTCTCCCGCTGGATGGTCTTCGGCTTCGTATCTTTTGCCAGAACACAAGCCACCAGCGACAGAACGGTAAGAACGATCGCAGTTCGATTCCGCAACATGATTCTCTCCTTACCGATCACAGACTCGCGCGCAGCAACCCGACGCCCACGACTGCCGCGTTAAACACGCGATGACTCTTGGCGTCCAGGACCCGGATCTGCTGATTGAGTGCGCCGCGTCCCAGACAGACCACCGGGATCGAAATCCGCAGGCCCGTGCCTTCCAGGATCAGGATGGCGGGCTTGCCCTTCTCCGCCAGCGCTGGACCAGCCACGGATACGCTTGCGAGCCATGGCCCGATCATTGGGAAAAAGTTGCGAACCAAACTTCGCCCACCCATCTGCCGTGATCGATAGCGGAGAAACGGCGTACGCCAGAAAACTGCCGCACACCGCGCGATTGGCGCAGCGCAGGCGAAATTGAATGACACCTCGCCGGTCGTCCCAGTCCATTCCAGTAACTGACAAAGAAGGATCCTGCTGCAACGCGCCGGTGCTATCCAACTGAAAGGTGGCGGAGCTCATCAGATCGCCAAACTTCGATTTCTGCCTCGCCAGGAAAACGGAAATTGCCTTCCGAACCGCCGTATTCTTGATGGGCCATTGGAAGCGGCGAATCGTAATTCTGAAGGGGATTCGGAGAACAGCCAGCAGAGTGGGCGCGATGGCCAACTGATGAGTGATTTGCTCAGGCTCGAACGTTCGGATGCTGCCAATCTGCGGCGCGCGTCCCAATGGGATGGCATCGCCGGCGCTTTTCAAGCCGAGCGGTGCGTTTGCTGGCAGAAGATCCGAGAGCAAAATGATCGCGTGGTCGACCACGACGACGTCGCGGAGAGGCACCATCTGGCTCGTCTTTGGTCTCACACCCCAGGCTGATGAGCTGGCCGCCAGCAGCATCAATCCTATGCCGATCGGAGAAAGTTTCACGCCACCTCCTAGTGGGCCAGATTATTCAGACCTTGAAACATTTCGTCCGCGGCCTGGACCACTCGCGAGTTCGCCTCGTAAGAGCGCTGCGCCACGATCATCTGCACAAATTCCTCGACTACATCCACATTGGATTGCTCGAGGTAACCCTGTTGGATGGTGCCCAGGCCCTCGCTGCTTCCCGGCGTCCCCACGAGGGGATCGCCCGAAGCCGTAGTGGCCAGAAATAGATTGTTGCCGACGCTATTCAGGCCGCCAGGGTTGGGAAACAATGCGAGCTGGATGTTGCCCGCCTGCTGCGCGGCGGTCTGGCCAGCCAACGTCACGCTCACGACGCCGTCGCTGCCAATGGTGATCGACGTTGCGCCGGTAGGAATGCTGATCGCGGGCTCAATGGGATTTCCATCCGCAGTCACCACATTGCCATTTGAATCCAACTGGAAAGCGCCGCTGCGGGTGTAGGCAGTCTCCCCCGAGGGCAGTGTGACCTGAAAGAATCCCTGGCCCTGAATGGTCAGATCGAGCTGATTTCCGGTGGCGCTGAAGTCGCCCTGAGTTTGCACGATTTCCGAGGTGGCGGAGCGCGTTCCCAGTCCGATTTGCAGTCCTGCGGCAATGGTCGTCTGCTGGGTGGCGGCGGCGCCCGGCATGATCACATTCTGGTAGAGCAAGTCTTCAAATTGCAGCCGCCGTTTGCGAAATCCTGCGGTACTGGCATTGGCCAGGTTGTTGGCGACATTGTCCAGATTCATTTCCTGGGCGGCCATGCCGCTGGCGGCGGTGTAAAGAGCTCGCAACATTGATTTTCTCCTAGCTCACGCGGGGCAATTCGTCGGTGGCCATGCGGTTGAAGTCGGAATAAAAGGACGCCAGCGCGCGCTGCAACATTTCCGCATGCCGCTGTACCAGGATGAGGTCCACGGTGGCAGTCACCGCATTCACGTTGGAAGATTCCAGCATGCCCTGGCGAACATTGGAGCCGGCCGCCGCTCGCACAGCGCCGTCGGGCACCGAATAAGACGCGGGGCCGACGGGTGTGGGAGAAGTGCCGGGTGTGAACTCCACGACGCGCACCGTCGCGGCCACCGCGCCATTCACCGAAAGCGTCCCATCCGGACTGATGGAAATGGTCCCGCTGGGAAGCGTGATGGGGCCATCGGTCCCCAGTACCGGATCACCAGACGCGGTTGTCAATCGTCCAGCGGCTGAAACCTGGAAGTTGCCTTTGCGGGTGTAGAGAGTCCCGGCGAGTGTTTGCACTGCAAAAAATCCCGAGCCCTCAATCGCGACATCGAGAGAGTTGCCGGTCCGCTCCAGATTTCCCTGGCTCAGATCGATTCGTGTGCCGCCCAAAACATTAAAGTTATTGATCGCGCGGTTGAGTGGGTTGGTGCCAGTGCCGGAAGCACTCGCCAGCAGCGAATGAAACGTGGGCTGCTGACCGCGATAGCCGCCGGTGTTGATGTTGGCCAGATTGTTAGCCACCACTTCGAGCGCCTGGGTCTGGGCCCGCAAGCCAGCACAAGCCGCGTAGTATCCACTGTCCATTTGTTTTCTCGCATGGGATGCATGCAAGTGGTGAGCCAATGTGTTTGCGGATGAGCCAGCAGGGCTTTAGCGGGATTCTGGGACGATAGGTAGCAAATCTCGTACGAAGACAGAAAGATATTGCCGGGCAGAACTGAGCGACTGGGCAAGTTCTGCCGGGCTGTGCCTGCGGCCACTCTGTTGCTGAGGCCCAAGGTACGGTCAGCGGAAACGATAGCCGGGCTTAAGTTCGCACCGGTAGGCTTTGGTTTGGTCCTGATTTCCTCGAACGTTGCAATTTGCCCAACTCAGAAAGAGATCGGGGCCCAAGGGAAAGATGATCGTTTCTCCATCGATGTCCGCTTCAAGGCTTGGGCCCTCCGCGGTGGAGGGCAAGGTGAAATTCAAGGCCGGGCCGAAAATGACGGGATAGGACTCGCGTACAGTATCGCTCACCATGGGGTGAACAACTTCCGCCTCCAATAAGAATGTTGTCGCATCAGACCAATCGCGCACCGACACGCTGATGGCCCGCCCTCCCTGGGAAAAATCGTCGGCATCGATTTTCGTAAAAGGACATGGCCCGGCAATACAGGACACGCGGGCATTGCGGAACTCATTGCCCTCTCCCGCCTCCAGCGAGGCCGAGGCGGTCGCTGCCTTCCATCTGCCGTCGGGAGAGCATGGCGGATGGCCGTCACAAGGCGTGTTACCGGTATTGATGACCCGGAAAGTTTTTACTCCGCTGCCCACATCGCCTGCGCTGGTCCTCTTGACGGAGTATCGCACTCGCACGTTGGCAACGATGACGTCTGGATGCGACTGAACCGCCGGTGTCTGCCTGCGAATCGGAACCATGTGCGCGATGTACAACTTGGCAACCTTATCCACCGGCAGATCGAGTGGTTCATAGTCCAGACGGCGGAATCGCAGCGTCATTAGTTCACCCCGCCGCGTGCCCGCCCGCAGAGACAGCTTAAAGTAGCCGGAAGCGTCGGATTTGCCTTCGCCCGCGGGCACCTTGTCCGCGATCACGGAAACGGAGACATCCGCAATCGGCAGCCGTTTGTCGGGATCGGAATCCTGCGTAATGACCGCGCCCTGTAGAATGATCGGGCGCAGCGATCTGGAACGGGCGATCAAGGCCACGGTCAGTGCTGCCGCCAGAATCGCGACGCCTGCAATCCAAACCGCAAGTTTCCCTTTGCCTCGCATTCGCACCTACTTCAACCTGCATCCTACTTTAATATGCAATGACGCTTCCTGGAGACTTCACCCAGCCTGCGGATCGATTTACATTATCTAGTGTGGACAAGAAAGCCGCTGGCCCAAAAATGCGCTCCCGCCGGGAACTACTCAAGCAGGCTGCTGGCATTGGCATTCTACTGCCGTTTGCCAGACCGGGTATTCTGCCATTCCTCGCCGCTGCCGAGGAGTCACACCGGCAAGCCGCGCCGCCTCCAGTCCAAACCAACCTTACCCCAGAGGACCATCAGTTTCTGGAAGAGCTCGAAAAAGCCAACTTCCTGTATTTTTGGGAACAAGGCAACCCCCAGACCGGCCTGGTAAAGGACCGCGCCAATGCCCACACCCAGGATAATCGCACGGTCGCGAGCATTGCCGCGACTGGGTTTGGACTCACGGCACTCTGCATCGCACAAAAGCGGGGGTATGTTTCCTATGCCGATGCCAATGCGCGGGCCCTGGCCACGCTGCGCTTCCTCTGGAAAAAGCTGCCCACTCATCGCGGGTTCTTTTACCACTGGGCGGATATCAACACCGGCGAAAGAGTCTGGGATTCGGAAGTGTCATCGGTCGATACCGCCATCCTGCTTTGCGGGATACTCACTTGCCGGCAATACTTTGAAGAGCACTCCGAAATCACGCTTTTGGCATACGAGATATTTAATCGCGTGGACTGGACCTGGCTTTCGGAAGACACATCCCTGCTGCCCCACGGATGGCTGCCAGAAATGGGGTTTCTGCCCAATCGCTGGGATTACTACAGTGAACTGATGATGATGTATCTGTTGGGATTGGGATCTACGGCACACCCGCTGCGCGTGGAAGCCTGGAATGCCTGGAAACGAACCACCTTCGAATATGATGGCCTGCGCTATATCGGTTCGTTTGCGCCTTTGTTCGTTCATCAATATTCGCAGGCTTGGTTTGACTTCCGGGGTAAACGCGACAAGTATGCTGACTATTTTCAGAATTCCGTGGTGGCCACCGATGTTCATCGCCGTTTCTGCCTCGAACTGGCGCGGCAGTTTCCCGATTACAGCGATGATCTCTGGGGCATCACGGCTTCGGATTCGCAGCAAGGCTACGTGGTGTGGGGAGGGCCGCCCGCAACCGGGCCGATCGATGGAACTGTAGCCCCCAGCGCCGCGGGGGGGTCTTTGCCATTCCTGCCTCAGGCCGTCATGCGCGTGTTGCGTAATATCCGGAACCATCATGGCGGGGCGTGGAGCCGCTATGGGTTCGTAAACGCGTTTAATCCGCTCACCAAGTGGTATGACAATGACGTGATCGGAATTGATACAGGAATTACCATGCTGATGGCAGAGAATGCCCGCTCCGGATTTGTCTGGCAAACTTTTATGAAGAACCTGGAGGCGCAGCGGGGCATGCAACGCGCCGGATTTCAACCCTACCAGCCTGCGGGGTCTCAAAAGATAACAGGCTAAGGCCCATCTCAATAGCCGGGCGTGGACCATCGTTACCCGGTCGCGGTTCCATATCCTTCCCGGGGCAAGCGGACATAGGCCACGGGCTTTTCGTGCAACAAGAGTTCGGTGGCTTGGACCCGCGGTTCGGTGTGAAACCATCCCTGTACAACTCCGCGATGAAGAAAATTGGCGATGGCGAGCAGACTCATGCCCTGGTGATGCGCCATCCATGCGGGCACCAGTTCGTAGCGGCGATGCCAGGAGCGGTTGCGTGAGCTGGTGAAGTCCGCCGCTTCGTAAAATCCGTATTTCCCCACCCAGCCCATGTTGCTCATCCGGCGCAGGTTCTTGAGTGCCTCGGAGGGATCCACGTCCAGTGCCAGGAAAGTCGAATAAGGAGAGATGACGAGGGATTCCATTTCCGACTTGCTCAAAGCCAGCTGCGGAAGTCCGAAAGCGAAGTATTGGTAATTGCCGGCGTCGTCCATTTTGAAATAAGCCGATTCCGAAATTCCCCACGGAATCCGTCTGCCCGCCACATAAGCCCGCTGCGCCCGCACCGCCGCCGCTCGTGAGCGTTCCAGTAGCGTGTCGGGATAAGCCTGCATCCACAAGGCAGGCATCAGATATTCGAACATGGTCCCTGTCCACGAGATGAGCACGGGGCGTCCATGGTCGACCGTATGCCCCCGGCCCAGGTGGAACCAGCTTTCCTGCGGGATGTCATCCTTGGCAATGGCCACGAACACCGCAATGCGCGCCTCGGAAGCCAGCAGGTCGTAACACGCGGAATGAAGCTTCTGCGATTCCGTGTCGAACCCGGTGGATAACAATTTGCGCCGGGGATTCAACAGGAACGCGAAATCCATTTCGTTGGCCAGCGTACCGGCTCGCACGGCGATCGTCCGCAGATCTTGTATGAGCCGCTCAATATTGGAACGGGCCTCCGGCAGCATGGCTTGCAAACGCCACCCTTGGGATTTCTCCTCCTCCGAGTCAGCCTCGCGAATGGTGGATGCAAGGCGCCCGGAGAGCTTGTCGATGAAATCCGGTACTCGCTCCAGCGGAATGGCGTCCCACGTTGGTTTTGAGCCAACTGCAGGATCATCCCGTAGCCATGCGAACTCAGGGAGCATCCAGGGGGTATAGGATCGGATCGCCTGCTTTAGATGATGGAGCCGGGCGCGGGCTTGTTCCGTAAACCATTGGCCATCCGCGGCGTGCTTCGAGGTGCGCCGCCTGGGTGCGGGCTCGAAGGACGTGTCGGGCAATTGCTGGATGTACTGCAGCCAGTCGCTCCGATGCGCGTGCCGCTGAAACATCGACACCGACTTCCGTGGGAATAATCGTAGATCGTGAAGAATGCGGAGATGGTCGAGCAGGCCTTCCGCCAGACGCGGTTGCAAGACCGGCTGATGCAATCGTTCCAGGCATCCCTGCTGGAGAGTCCACAGCGACGCCACCAGATTGCCGCTGTCCACTGACGATACGAACCGGGGACTGAGCGGCTCCAGCGTGCGGGTGTCATACCAGTTGAACAGGTGTCCGCGATAACGCTGGAGGGTGGACACGGTGGCCAGAGTGCGCAAGGTTTCCTCGGCAAACTCTGGAAGCGCTAGATATCCGAACTCGCAAGCCACCTGCCGGGCATTGAAAAGAAGACCCAGATTGGTAGGCGACATTCTCGCAGCGATGGCCGCCGGCTCCTCCTGAACATTGTCCGGGATCAGCCAGTTGTGCTCCTTGGTGCTGAATTCTGCGAAGTAACGCCAGGTGCGGAGGGCGGTTCGGCGCAGGAAAATCTTATCCGCTTCTGATGCGTCACTGTGGGGCGCGCGCGGCGGCCGATTCAGCCACAGTGAGAGCGGCTTGCTGCCCGCCCAGACTACTAACATGGGCAATGCCACTGGAAATGCACTGCGGCGGACGAAGAAAACTAAAACCCCCATGACCACTGCAAGCGCGGGCGTCCAGTCGAGATAGATATCGAGAGCGGTCCGGCGGGCTGTGCCCAGCTCAACTTCGGCCGCGGTTTCCCATTCCAGAAGTCGCTCGCGAGTCACCATGCGGCGAACCAAAGCCCGGGCCACGGCGTCGAGCGACAACAACATCTGGTTTGCCAGAAAAACCAGAGTCAGAAAGACACTTACATGGGTTGCCACTAGTACGCTCATGGCGTCACGGGCAATTGCCATCTTGTCCTGCACTGCGGCCCGCACCAGATCAAATATGCACTGGAACCATGCCGGAACGAGAAGGATGACGATGGTGGCGAGTGTCCAGAACAGCGGCGTACCCGGCAAGACCAGCCAGCCCAGCACCAACAGCAGGAAGGTCGCAGGTTCCACCAGACTACGGCGCAAGTTGTCCAGTATCTTCCATTGCGAAATGACCGAGATCGGATTGGGAACCATGCTTCCCGCTTCACCTGGCACCTGTGATCTCAGCCACTCCGCGATTTGCCAGTCCCCGCGCAACCAGCGGTGTTTGCGCCGGTTGTAGGCGCTGTAATGCGAGGGATAATCTTCGATGATCTCGATGTCGCTGGCCAGCGCCGCCCGCGCATAAGCGCCTTCAATGAGATCGTGACTGAGCAACGCATTGCGGGGGAAGCGGCGATCCAGCACCTGATGCAGCGTGTCTACTTCATAAATTCCCTTGCCTGCAAAATTGCCTTCCCCGTACAAATCCTGATAGACGTCGGAAACCGCCCGGGTGTAGATGTCGAATCCGGTTTGCCCGGAATAGATTTTTGCCAGCCGGGAGCGCGCCGCGCTCTGCACGCTGATGCCAACCCGCGGCTGCAAAATGCCATAGCCCGCCGCCACGATGTTTTTTTCGGGATCAACGATCGCCTGGTTCAGCGGGTGGGCCAAAGCTCCCACCATGCGATGTGCCGACCCGCGCGGCAACTCCGTGTCCGAATCGAGGGTGATTACATAGCGGATGCGCGGGAACACGGAGAGGTCCCCGATCTTGACCGGAAAACTGTCGTACTGGTTGCGCAGAAGACGGTTCAGGTCGAGCAGCTTGCCGCGCTTGCGCTCCCACCCCATCCATACTTTTTCGCGCGGGTTGTACACCCGGTGGCGATGGACATGAAAGAACGATCCCATTTCGCGGCCGACATATTTCTGGTTCAAATCGCGGATCAAGTCCGAGCAGAAATTAACCAGCGGGTCATCCTCGCGGGACTGCTCCGGAGAATCCGGCAGGTCGCTGACTAGCGCAAAATGCATATTGCGGTCGTGATTGCCGAGGAACCGAACTTCCAGGTCTTCCACCAGCCGCCGCACCTGTTTCTCGTTCAACAACAGAGTCGGGACTGCCACCAGCGTGATGCAATCGTTCGGGATTCCATCCGACAAGTCGAATTTCGGAAGGATTTCTGGCCTCAACAACGACGTGACCAGGTGATTGATGAGCTGGACCGCGCTCTGCGAGCAGGGAAGCAACAACGCAAGGATCGAAAGCAAAATGAGCGCCGGCGAACTATAAGTTCCGATCAGCTTCAGAACGATCACCGACATGATGAGAAATGTGAGTGCCACGATGGCCGGCAAGTAGAATTCATCCGGATGCCGGCGAAGATACGCCTGCATTCGTTGGCCGAGCGGAGCCCGAAACGCCACCCTCTGCTGAAGCAACGTGGCGCCGTCGGCCACCAAGTAGTAGCCGATGTGAGACCGTCGCATGGTGACCCGCGGGTTGCTGTCGCTCAGTCGCTGCGCCGCTCGCGCCAGGGCCAGGGCTTCGCGGGCAACCTCCATCTCGCTGAAGTCGGAATGCGCAGCTATTTTGGCGAGCTTGCTGCGATATAAATCGCGAGAGTCGAAGTCCATGCGCGGATACGCGCCCGCCGGATCTTCGCGGAGAACGCGGTCAACGACGATCAGTGGCTCGATAAGGTCTTTCCATGAAGTCTGGCCGATGTCGCGCAGACTGCGAACGCAGGCAGCGACTCCGTACAATCCTTCTTTGTCTTCGAGCAGCCTGGCCCCGCGCACCGCAATTTGCTCCAGCAACGCTAACTTGAGCGCGGGCACCAGCCCCCAAAGCTCTCCAATCTTGAGTACGGTGCTTTCCTGAAATGCGGTGAGATAGGTGGTGAAAATCTGCTCGTTGAATTGCCGTTCGGTCGCGGTCAGAAACCCTTCGGCCAGGGCGGCGATCCGGGGAACGATCACACCGCTCGGAGTTCGCACCTGGGGACTGTTGTGTAGCGGCTTGAGTGCCGGACGGATGCTTTGCAATTCCGTGTAAAGCAGAGTGACGTTCTCGTGCAGCCAGTGATAATCGTGGGACACAGTTGTCTTGGGTGCCGGCCCATGCAGCCTTGCCAGGACCGGCTTGAGCGTCCGGGCAAGCGCGCGCACGCGCTCGATAAAATAGGGCGACGTTTTCACGCTCGGCTGCCAGCCCAACTGGTGCGCCAACTGGGCGGCGCTCGAGCGCATTGCCCGCTCGTCGGAGGCCATGTCCAGCGGGCCTTCGGGAAGGCGCTTGGCTTCAGCGCCGGCCACTTCGGGAACCAGGTTAGGCAGCATTTCCATTAATCATCCTAGCGATAGCTGGCGGCTTGCATTTCGAACATTTCCGCATAGCGGCCGCCGAGTTTGGAAAGTTGTTCGTGACTTCCATCTTCGGCGATGTTGCCGTTCTCCAGCACCACAATGCGGTCGGCCATGCGAACGGTCGAGAACCGGTGCGAGATAAACAGCGCCATTTTGCCTCGTGTCAGTTCCGCGAAGCGTTGGAAGACCTCAAACTCGCTGCGCGCGTCGAGGGCTGCGGTGGGCTCATCGAGGACCAGCAGTTGCGCATCGCGAAGGTAGGCCCGCGCCAACGCAACTTTTTGCCACTCGCCGCCGGAAAGATCAAGACCTCCATCGAAGCGGCGGCCCAACATCTGGTCATACTTCAGCGGGAGCCGTCCCACCACCTCATCCGCCAAGCTCTTCCGCGCTGCCATTTGCAGCAGGGCGGCATTGTCGAGCGCATCAATCTTACCTACTGCGATATTTTCGCTGGCGGTCATTTCGTAGCGCATGAAGTCCTGAAAAATGACGCCGATCTCACGATAAAGATCTTCCAGTGAATATTCACGAAGATCCACGCCATCCAGCAGGATTTGCCCTTCCGTGGGATCGTAGAGCCGGGTAATCAGCTTCACGATGGTGGTTTTGCCCTGGCCGTTTTCTCCAATCAAAGCCACCCGCTCTTGGGGATGAAGATGGAAATTGAGCCGGTTGAGTACCAGTCGTGGACTTCCAGGGTAGGAAAACGACACCTCCCGGAACTCGAATCCCCGGACGATCGGTCTGGGCGCGGAAATGGCGTTCGGCTTGGATCGGATCGTAGGCTCCATCCCAAAAAATGCCAGCAGGTCGGTCAGGAACAAGGCCTGGTCCGCGATACCGGAGAGTGTGGAAAATATTTGTTGAATATTCGAGCTGGCCTGTTGGATCGCCCCCGTCAAAAAATACAGGGTGCCGATGGTGAGCGCGCCGGCAATCGTGCGCCAGATGACGAACACATAGGCCGAATAGTAGCCGGCGATGCCGATCATCGAAAGGAAAGAACCGGCAATCAGGCGTTTGCGCGAAAGAGCGACATTTTCTGAATAGATTCGGTTCGACAAACGGGTGAACCGCTCGACCAGAAACTTGCTTAAGCCGAAAAGCTTGAGCTCCTTGGCGGCTTCCCGGCTGCCTCCCAGCACGCCCAGATAATCCAATTGCCGCCGGACGGGGGTCTGGCGGAAGTTCTTGGCATATCCCAGAAAGGCAAAATGGCTTTCTCCCAGGAATGCCGGCACGACGCCTGCAATCAGCAGAAGCATCAGCCATGGCGAAAAGACCATGATGGAAACCGACAACGAAATTGTGGTGACGACTTGCTGTTCGAGCCTGCCAATCGATTGGATCATCCCCAGGCGGTCGGTTGCCTGTACCCGGGCCCGCTCCAGGCGGTCGTAGAACACGGGATCTTCATAGGTTTGCAGGTCCAATTCCGCGGCATGCTTCATGACCCGGATACTTACATGGCGGGTGTAATTATCGGCCAGCAGGGAGTCCAAGTAATCAATCGTGCGCGACAGCACACTTCCCAGCACGGCGAGTCCCACTTCCCCCGCCACCAGCCACCAGAAAGCGGGTTGTACTGCGCGGTGAAACGATACGGCATGCACAATGCCGTCAATGATCAATTTTGTGACGGCCAACAGCGCGACGGGTAGCAAAGCCGAGAACAGCCGTAAAATCAGCCCCAGAGCGACAACCGCCCGCCCCGACTGCCACACAATCGCAAGCACGGGCGGAACATTGCGCAGAGCGGCCAGCCGCTGTTGCCATGCGCCTCGGGCACTTATTTTTTGCTCCACTCTTTCACCGACAGTCAGTTTTAGGGGATCATTGCAACGGACCGAGCAAGCTTCCTAAGTATATAAGTTCAAGCCCTCTGGCTCGCAGCAAAGATGCGGGAACCGAGTCCTGGGTTTGTTTTAGCGATGATTTGCACGTACTTTTGGCCAATCCGGCTTCGACCAGGGGCTGATCAGACTTCAGTGATTTGCAAGCCTCTTGCATAATCCGCAGTCCATCCCCGGTAATGACACTTTTGTACCCGCCATTGGACTTCTAAGCCTTTGCCTATCCGTCGATTACAGGCCAGAATGGGGTTTAGACGCTAGTTTGACCACGCGCATGGAAAAAGCCACAGCAACGGTCTTCTCGCCTCCCCAAACCAAGAAGGCGCTGGCTCGTGTGGCGCTCGTGGACCTGCAGGATTCCGCTCGGATTGTGCTCTCCGAATGCTTTCGACAGTTCGGCATCGAAAGCGTGATTATGAAGGGCGAGGCTGCGGACCGCCTCAAGAAAGAGAAGTTCGAAGCCTGTGTGGTGAAGCTAAGCTCGGAAACCGAAGAGGTGCTGAATTCCGCCCGCACCTCGCCATCGAACAACCGCATGGTGATTTACGGAGTCGGGGGCACGGTGCAGGACGCTATGAAGTATTCCAAGTACGGCATCAATGCGGTTTTCAATGAACCGATTGAACGGCCGTCCGCATTGAAACTGGTTCGGGCAACGCAGATGCTGGTGGTGCACGAATTCCGCCGATACGTTCGCATCCCGGTCATCACCGAGGTTTCGGTCGCTTTGTCCGAAGGCGGACGCTTTACCGCCAGCAGTCAGGAACTCAGTTCCGGGGGGATGTCGTTGCGCAGCGGAGAAGACATTTCTCCCGGCCACAGCGTGGAAATTTCCTTCGCGTTGTTGACACTGCCGCGCATCTGGGTGCGTGGCACCGTGAGCTGGCGCATGCCCGGCAACAAAACTTTCGGAGTTCGATTCGACGCCCTGGACGAGCGCCGCTTGCGGGTCAAAGAGTGGATTGACTCCTACCTGGAAAACTAGCCGCGGCTTCCTTTGCGGTAAAAAGCTCTTAACCGCGAGGTCGCGAAGAAAACTGTTCTACACTCCTGCCTTCATCTCAGGTTTCGCGAATCGGCGATCTGGCATGTAAAATCTAAGAAGACCTATGGTGAGCACGTCCCAATTGGTGCAGATCGAAGTCGGCCCTCCCGTCCGGCAGCCCAAGCCGGCATGGCTGAAGGCGAAGGCTCCCGTCGGCGAGAACTTTCACAATCTCAAGAAACTTGCTCGCGAATTGGATCTGCACACGGTTTGCGAATCTGCGCAGTGCCCGAACATTGGTGAATGCTGGAACCATAAGACTGCGACTTTTATGTTACTGGGCAATATCTGCACCCGGCGCTGCGGCTTCTGCGCCGTGCCCAAAGGGCGCCCGGAAGCCATTGATTGGGACGAACCACGCCGGGTGGCGGAAGCGGTCGCCAAGCTTGGTCTGAAACATGCCGTGGTGACCAGCGTGAACCGCGACGACGACAACGTGGGCGGCGCCCGAGTTTTCGCCGAGACGATCCGTCAGATCCGGAAGCTGACGGCGGATTGCCGGATTGAAGTGCTGATCCCCGATTTTCAGGGGATTGAAGAAGCCCTGCGAGTGGTTCTCGATGCGCGGCCGAATGTGCTGAACCACAATACCGAAACCGTGCCCAGGCTGTATCGCGTCGTACGCTCCGGCGCGCGTTACGAACGCACTTTAAATTTGTTAGAGAACGCCAAGAAGATTTCTCCGGGGGCGGTGACGAAATCTGGGGTGATGGTGGGGCTGGGTGAAACCATCACCGAGTTGGTGGAAGTTTTCCGCGACCTGGGATCGCGCGGCGTGGATATCCTGACGGTGGGGCAGTACCTGCGTCCTTCGCGAGATCATCTGCCCATGACCCGCTACTACACTCCTGATGAATTCCGCTACATGAAAGAAGAAGCCTTGCGATTCGGCTTCCAGCACGTGGAATCCGGGCCCATGGTGCGCTCCAGCTACCATGCCCATGAGCAGGCGGAGTCGACTGCAGCGCCCCTCAGGCGCTAAAGCGCGTGCAGAAAACGCAAACCCCTAACGCAGCGCTGTAAGCGCTGCTCCACCCAAAAGCAAAATAAAGCCACGAATTACCAGACCCTGCAGGCGTTCTTGCTCACCATGGGCGCGTCCGCTTTGCAATGGTAGGCCTCGCGGAACTCCGGCATATTCGACACCACGCCATTGATCCTGGCCCGCGCCGAGGAATGTGGGTCGGTTTGAACCGCCAGACGTAAATATTCGTCGGTGTCGTTTTCACACCACACGTTGGCCCATCCCAGAAAGAAGCGCTGCTGCGCGGTCAGGCCGTCAATGGGTGCGGGTTGTTTCCCCGCCATAATGCTCAGCAACGCCATGAAGGCGATGCGCATACCGCCGTTGTCGGCCACATTTTCGCCCAGAGTCAACTTGCCGTTTAGCTTGAGATCGTCCACGACCGTGAATCCGGAATATTCGTCGTCCACGCACTGCGTGCGCTTTTGGAATTCTTTTTTGTCCTGTTCCGTCCACCAGTCACGCAGATTTCCCTGGGCGTCGAATTGACTGCCCTCGTCGTCGAAGCCATGCGTCAGCTCATGTCCGATCACCGCCCCAATAGCGCCGAAGTTCATGCCATCGTCCGCTTGCTTGTCGAAAAATGGGGGCTGCAAAATTCCCGCTGGGAACGTGATGTTGTTCAGCTGGGGGTTGTAGCTGGCATTTACGGTCTGAGGCGGATAAGGCCAATCATTCTTGTCCACAGGCTTGCCAATTTTGTCCAACTGCCGCTGAAACTCGAACTCATTGGCCCGTAAGGAATTCCCGAGGGCCTCGCCACGCACGATCTTTAGATTGCTGTAGTCCCGCCACTTATCGGGATAGCCAATACGATTCGCGATCGCTGCCAGTTTGATGCGGGCTTGCTTCTTGGTCTCCGCGCCCATCCAGGGAAGGTTGTCAATATCTTCTCCGAGAGACTGCTCCAGAGCTTGCACCATCTTCAAGGTTCGCGCCTTGCCGTCTGCGCCAAAAGTTTCTTCTACGTATTTCTGCCCTAGTGCCTCGCCCAGGTCGCCGCTGGTCCGGCGCACACAACGCTTCCATCGGGCGGGAAGCTCCTTGGTGCCTCCCAGGGTCTTGCTGAAGAAATCGAAGTTTTCGTTGACGAACTTCGCGGGTAACCAGCGAGCGTTGCCATGGACCACGTGCCAGCCCAGGTAGGTTTTCCAATTCTCCAGGGAAGTAGTATTCAGCACGCCGTCCAGGTGCTTGAAGAATTCAGGTTCGGTCACGTTCAGAACCTGGGTGGGGGGTGCGCCGATTCCTTTCAGGTACACGTTCCAATCGAAACCAGGACTCAGGGCCGATAATTCCTGCGCGCTCATGCGGTGATAAACCTTAACCGGATCGCGACGGCTGGTGAGATCGAGTGCGCCTTTGGCCAATGCGGTTTCGATGTCCATCACAGCCTTGGCCTCAGCGGTGGCAGTGGTGGAGGAATCTCCCAGCAGTTCGAACATTTTCTGTACGTGGGCCACATACTGCTTGCGAAGCTCCTCGGATTTTGCATCGTCTTTCAGGTAATAGTCGCGGTCGGGCAGTCCCATACCGCCTTGATCGGCTTCTGCGATGACCTGGGTGGCATCCTTGAAATCCTGGTCGGAAGTAAAACTGAAAAGCGCGTTGATGCCTTCGCGATGGAGTCGCATGATTTCCTGAGCCAGTTCCTGCTTCGACTTCAAGCCGCGGATGGCTTGGAAGTCGCTTTGCAGCGGGTTCAGTCCGGCGCTTTCGATCGCACTCTCATCCATGCAGGCGGCGTAGTAGTCGCCAATTTTCGTCTCGGTCACGCTGCGGCTGGAATTGTTCGCGGAATATTTCTCCAGAATTGCGTGTTCAATGGCTTCGCCCTGGTCCTGCAGTTCGTCGAAACGTCCCCAGGACGACTGGTCACCGGGAATGGGATTTTTGGCGCGCCATTTGCCGCAGGAATAGGCATAGAAATCCGTGCACGGGTCGACGCTCTTGTCCAACATGTCGGCACTGAATTGCAGGCTGGCCGGCTTGGTGTGGTCCGCCGGGACGCTGGTTTGTGCCAAGCTGAAATTAAGACAAAAGAGGAGACAGGCAGAGATTGTGAGTAGACGCATTTTTCCTCGCACAAGATTGTTCAGATTTGAAGTAAGAAAATTTCAGAGAAAAGCAACTGACACCCGTGTTACGCAGACGCAACCAGGCTTGTTCCCAAGCCCGCGATGAACCGCGAAACTATTCGCATTAGACGCAGAGCCGGACAAAACGTCAACCCGCCCGAGACGGACCTTCTAGAAGATCTTGAAATGGATGGTCAGGTACTTCTTGGGATTCTCACGAATTGCCTTAATCAGCGACCGAGTCTCGACCAGCATCTCATTGGAGTTATCGTAGAGGGCAGGATCATGCAGCAGCTTGCCTACCGTCCCTTCACCCGCGTCAATCCGGTCGGTGATCGCAGAAAGCTTGTTCATGGTGTTCTGCAGTTTGTTGGCGAATTCCTGGTCTTTGGCTAATTTGCCCAGCGTCCCTTTGCCGGCGTTCACGTCGTCCGTCAACTGCTTGACGTTGGCAATGGTCTGATTGGCGGTGTCGTAGAGAGTGGGGTCCTTGAGGAACTTGCCGGCCGTGCCCTTGCCAGCGTTCAAGTCATCAATGATCACGTTGAGCTTGTCCACCGTGGTGTTGGCTTTACGATAGAGCTCATCGTCCACCAGCAGCTTCCCTAACGTTCCGTTCCCGGCAGTGACTTCATTCACCAGTCCCTGAAATTCGGTGACCGTGGAGTTCAGGCGGTTATAGAGGCTGGGATCGTATATCACTTTGCCGATCGAACCCTGCCCACTTTCCACAAATGCCACGATCCGGTCCAGCCGTTTGAGCAGTGCATCCATGTTCTGCAGTGTGCCCTGGCTGGCGCGAACCACATCCTGAAGGTCGGGAGTATCGCGCGTGGCCAGAACGTCGCCGGCTTGCACTTCGGGCGCGCGGGCCTGTGAACTGTTGATGTCAATGTAGGTCTCGCCGAGCACTCCCGCGGTCGCCAGAGCGGTGAGTGAGTCCTTGCGAAGGCTCTCGTGATACGTAGTGTTCACCTTCATCATGACTTCCACCGGCGTGCTTCGTCTGCTCGGATCGGAAACCACGCGAATCTTGGTGACGTTGCCGATGTCCACACCCTCCAGACGCACGGGAGCGCCAACGCGCAATCCGCCGGCATTGTCGAAATAAGATTTCAGCGCGATTTTGTGGGTGAAGATGCCGCCGGTGCCGCTCATCAGGAAGATCAAGACAGCGAGGACAACGCTGGCTATCAGTACCGTGAGACCAACCTTCAGTTGAGACCACTTCAACTGCTTCTGGCTAGGCAAGTAATCCCCCAAGTACTCTTATAGATAGTCTTCCTGCAGCGGAGACCGACCCAAGATTCCCCAGATAATAGCAGACCAAGGCATAAAGGTTCACCTTAGGCGGGGTGCGAGCGAAGCGTCCTGGTCAAAAAGATGGCCAGAAAATAGGCCGCCGCCCCACACGCCAGTGTGATATTCAGCCCGAACTGGATGGCGATCATGATGGCCAATACTGATCCCAGTACGCTGGAACCCGCATTCATGGCCCACGCCCACTCGACAGAATTCTGATTGGATTCGTTGGCCGCCGGGAAATCCGGCGCTGGGATGCTTGCCAAAGCTCGCAAGCCAGTGGGAAACGGCATCCCCATGGCGAATCCCAGGGGCACCAGCAGACCCGCACTGACCAACAGTTTTGCCGGGAACGGCAGGCCCACCAGCGTGTTGAGCACCAGGGGAAGAATGAACACGTAGAGCATTAGAGATGCCACGATAAACAGGAGAGGCATCCACGCGCGTTTGGCGGATGCCAGCCACCGGCGCGAAACCAGACTCCCGCCACCACTCGACAGCAGGAGCAGGAACACCACCACCGTCAATGCGTAGGTGGGATGGCCCAGAAATAGAACGAAGCGCTGGATGAAGGCAATTTCCACCAAAATGTAGCCCAATCCCACGGCGACAAAGTAGAGCAGGCAGGCGGTGCTCCCCTGCATGGGCCTGCCGCGCACGGCGAGCGGAATAATCAGAAATGCGATCACCGCCAGCAGAGAAATCATCAGAACCATGACTAGCACGGCGACGCCAAGGTTTACCTTCCAATCCATGCCCTCGCGCAAGGACTTCTGATGCAGCATTTGATCGATTTTGAGAGTAAAGAAGAAAAAGGGCCGGTTGTCGTCCACGGGAGCGACGTTGTAAGGATATTGCCTTGCGAAGGCGGAGGGATCGTTGCTCGCGATCAGCGCCGAGAACGCGTTATCGCCGGGGGCCGAAGGAAGATAAAGTGCGACCAGGTCGGGATTGTCCTCGAAGTGCGCCCGAACCGCATCCTCCTCCTCTTTGGTAAAAGCGGTGTTCTTCGCCAGAACGACAACCGGGATCCCGTCTTCGTCCAACTTTCCATCCGAGACAACAATGAAGTTCTTTCGGGGATCGTCCACCCCCAGCCGGTGCAGTGCTTCCATCGCCACCGAAACCACGCGCAGAGCCTCCCGGGGCTGACGAAATTCCCAGCGGGTGATGGCGACCATCCCATCCGGCTTTAAGTGCTCGAAATATTCCTGGAACGCTTCCACCGTGTACAGACTGTTTTCGCTGAGCGCGAAGGCGCCGGCCGCGGTGGAGGCCCAGGTGTCCACCAGCGTCATCTGTACCACATCGAAACTTTGTTTAGCGTTGCGTATAAAAGACCGGCCATCGGTGACGTGAATATGGACTTCAGGCCGCTGGTAGAGATGCTGGGAGTAGTCCGCATACTTATCGCGCATGACGGTATTGGCGATGATGGGATTGATCTCGATCCCAGTCACACTGGGACTGCCGTTGGCCAAAGCGCGCAGCACATCCACCCCGCCGCCGGGCCCGATAATCGCGTACTCCCCATTTGGCCGCAGCACATTTGCCAACGCTGGTGGCGCGGACATCAACGAGTCTTCGAGTGGGGTGCCATGGAACTGTTTGGGGTCGGCGTTCATGATGAAAGTGTTGGCATCGGCATCGATCACGATCACCTTGGCGCCGGTGCTAACCTTGTCGACTTCGATACGGGAGATTGCATTCCAGCGCGCGAATTCCGACGCATCTCGCAACTTGCCCTTGGCGTAGATCACGTCAATCCATCTTCCGGAATGATTCGCCGCAATGATCAGCAGCAGAACGACCGCCAGGCTGATCGCCGCTTTTCGCGTGGCGCCGGTGATGGCCCACACCGCTCCTGCGATAGCCGCCATCGCAGCGGCAAAAAGAATGGTGTTGGGTCCGCCCAGCCAGTTCAGCAGCGGCACAACTCCCAGGCAGGCCATCGCCCCGCCCGCCAGGTCTGCACCATAGAGCCGGGAAATATGTCCCGACTCACGCGCGAAGATGACGGAGAACTCCAGTCCGGTGACGAAGAAAGGGACGGCGGAAACCAAGTACATTGCAGTCAATCGGAGAAAGTTCGCGCCCGACAGTTCCAGGGAAACGGGAACATGCAAGACGACTTCCAGTACTGCTGGAACCATCAGGGCATTGATGACACAAAGTCCCGCAGCCAACCTGCGAGTTTCGAAGCGTGCCAGCCAGGGTTTTCCGAGATAAGCGAATACTCCTCCGGCTCCCAGCCCCAGCAATGCAATCGAAATTGCCAGAAATGCGAAGTGATAGAAAAGGACGACGGAAAAAAGCCGGGTAAGCCCCAGTTCCAAAAGCAGCGCGGCGAAGCTGCTCAGCGCGATGCCTGCGATCAGTGAGCGGTGGCCGGACTTTGGCGTGGTTGTGCCGGAGATTGCAGGGGAGGTTTCACTCATCACTGGCATTTGGGCGTTTGCTCAAGAATGCGACAGTCTACCAGACGGCGGCAGGATGCCTGATCGCGCCTCCAGACCGCAGATCTGAGATTCAGACCCGCCAGTAGTCGGGCCGCCAATTCTTGATGGCCTTCTTGATGTCGGACCGAGAGAGATTCTCGGACAGTGCCCGCTGCACCAAGGCTGGCACTTCCTCATCCGACGCAAGACGCAGGGCAATCAGCTGGCCTTCGCTAAGCTGAGCAATTTGTGGACGCGAAGATTCCGGCAACAATGCGGCCAGCCGAAGTCTCTCTTCCAGCCGGATGACACGGTCCTGCACTTTGAGTGCGTACTGTCGTCCCTTCACCACGCCAAGGGCCACGGCCGTAACGAAGAGCACAATCCATAAATGCAACCATCCGGGATGAATTGCCAGGAAAACCACGCTCGCGATAGAGGTTAAGGCGAGAACCGGAAGCACGAAGAAATGAAAGATGGGGTCATACCGAGAATGATTGGCAAACGATTGCGGGGACTCAGCCATAAATTGCTCCAGTCTGGATACGGCGGGCATTCTATCCCAATCGGACACGGAACCGCACTCACAGCAACCGGTCGCCACTATAAATCAACTTGCCATCAATCATTCGCGCCTCAGGCATAAGCTGGTGCGGCTTGACCGGGCCCGTTCCGTTAATATGCAGAATTTCGTGGCCGTGGGCCACCAGCCAGTCCGAAACCAGCATGCGATGGCAATTGAAATAGAGCCGTTCGGCGCACATGTAGGCGGTCCGCGATTGCTCTGCCAGCTTGAGGAGTTCGGCGATGGCGTTCTGGAAGTTTTCCGTCAGCGTGTAGTCAGCATAGTTGCGGAAACTCTGACTGCGAATCGCAATGTGCGGGGAGTCCTCGCGAATTTTCTTGCGGCGTCCGCCGAGCTCTTTCATCCAAACATAGCGAATGCCGGAATTGGGCAGGGTTTTCTCCAGCGACTCGCGATTGAAGTGAGGCAGGCGGCGCGACATGGGGAAGGAACGAATATCCACCAATGTCTGAATTTCATGAGCATGCAGGGCTTCGACTAGTTCCTCGAGAGAGCGCGTGGAATGGCCGATGGTGTAGAGAGTGGACAAGGGCTGATTTCAGATTTTTGATTGTAGATTTCAGATTGAAGGGAAAGCAGTCGCACCCAATCTGCAATCTCAAATCTTCAACCTAAAATTATGTTCCCAGGCGCTGCAGCACTGAAATCACGGTCTCATCCTGCGCGGGAAACACAGTTCGCAAGTCGAGCAGAACACGATCGTCCTCAACCCGCGCGACGATTGGCGGAGCGGAGGCACGGAGACTCCTGGCAAGATCGTCCGCGCTCAACCCTTTGCAGGAAACAGCGAGGAGCCGAGTGGGCAAAGTTGAAGAAGGAGCTGCGCCGCCACCAATGACCGATTCACCGTCGATGAGTGCTACTTCCAATTTTGCGGATCGGATTTTCTTCGCCATGGCTTTCGCCCGCTCGTCAATTTCTGTCTTCGACAAGCTCATCATTCGGACGGCCGGGATGGCATTGTAATCACGTTTTCCGTAAGCCAGCAGCGTGGCTTCGAGCGCAGCGTAGGTCAGCTTGTCGACCCGTAAAGCGCGGAAGAGCGAATTCGAACGCATGCTAGCGATAAGGTCGCTGCGCCCGCTGAGAATGCCTGCCTGCGGGCCGCCCAACAGCTTGTCGCCGCTGTAGGAAACTACACCCACACCCGAGCGAAGGCTGTCGAGCACGCCCGGCTCGTCACTAATGCCCACCGATCTCAGATCGATAAGCGCACCACTGCCAAGGTCTTCCATGAGCGGGAGATTGTGCTTGCGGGCGAGGTTCACTAAATCTTCAACGGATGGCTGCTCGGTGAATCCGGTGATTTGGAAATTGGAGCGATGGACTCGCAGCAGCAGCCTGGTCTTCTCGGTGATTGCGTTTTCGTAATCGCCGATGCGCGTGCGGTTGGTGGTGCCTACCTCGCGCAGCATGGCGTTCGACTTGGACATTACATCGGGGATGCGAAATGAACCGCCAATCTCAACCAGTTCGCCACGTGAGACGATGATTTCGCCGTCTTCGGCAAGCGTATTCAGCGCGAGTAAAACGGCAGCGGCATTGTTATTTACAACGATGGTGGAGGTCGGCGAGCTTTGATCGCCCAGGAGCTTGCGAAACAGGCGATCGATGTGGACGTCGCGCTGGCCGCGCTCCCCGGTTTCGATGTCGAACTCCAGGTTTGAGTAAGTCGCAGCCGTTTCTCGAATGTGATCGAAGGCAGACGAAGCCAGCGGAGCACGCCCGAGATTGGTATGCAGAATGACGCCCGTGGCATTGATGACTGGACGCAGCGAGTACTGCATTGCCTGGCGAACTTCGCGCTCGACCGCGTCCGCAATTCCAGAGAGTGCTAGGGCCAAACCATCGGCCTCGAGTCGTCCGGCGGCGATTTCGTCGCGCAAGCGAGAAAGAACCAAACGAGCAGCGTCCGCGACCGTGACCTGGCCTTCCTGCAAAACCAGTTTCGCAAGTTCCGTACTGCGGACCAACTCATCCACCGATGAGAGTTGGCGATAAAGATCGGGATTGGAGATGGTCTTCACGAAGGACGATTATCCCATCAGAACACTCGAACACCAAAGTCCGGCTAATTCCCCGGTTCCCGGGAGGAGCAGGTCACAAATTGTTGGTGAAATTGCGATATTACGTCAACTATCAAAAGGGAACTCCACTCGTCAGACATTTTTCGATAGAACCTCCTTCGTCAGACCTTATGATTCCAGACTGATCGGAGCAGAAGGCTGGTAATCCAGAGTGGAGGGGGCGCGCGGTGACTTGGTAGATCGAATTTGGCTTTTTGGGCTCGGTTAGTTGACATCCGATGATGCCGAAAACGTAGCCGTTGTCCTTCCCATCCTTCACTAGTCTCGCTATTTGCTCATCATGAGGTAACTGCGAAAGCGTGCATGTGTAACCAACCTCTGGATGGGTTTTCGTGAACTGAGTTTCCGCTGTGGTAACGGCCCGCACACGGCCAATCGCAGAATCGACATATCCAAGCATCATTAGACCCCGTGCTCTCACAAGTATGAGGACACAGGCAGCAAGACCGGCTGCGCTGATGAGAAGTCGGCGTCGTGTCATGATTGCAGCCTCTCGTCCTTAGAACGGACCACTCGAAAAGCTCTTGCAAGATAGTTGTTGTAAAGATGCCATTACAGCAACAAAACGCCAATCCGCTTTAAGCCCCAATTCTTCCTTACATCTCAATTCCACTGGTACTCTCAGCTAACCCACCTCCACCAGACCGTACGTCTTATACCAGTGGGCGCGCATGTGGCGCAGTGCCCGATCGATTTCTTCCTGGGAAACCTCTGCATTCGGCCCGGCGATGACAGCCGCGGCTTCGCGCTTGGCGGCCTCCAGCAATTGGCGATCGCGAATAAGATTGGCGACCTGGAAGCTGGGCAGCCCTGCCTGCTTGGTGCCAAAAAATTCGCCCGGACCGCGCAGTTCGAGATCCAGTTCGGCGATTTGAAAGCCGTCGTTGGTGCGGACAAGAGCGTCTAACCGGCGTTCGCCATCTTCCGAAACTTTCCCGCCAGTCATCAGAATGCAATAGGACTTGGCGGCGCCACGCCCGATGCGTCCGCGAAGCTGGTGAAGTTGCGCCAGTCCGAAGCGCTCGGCGTGTTCAATCACCATGACGGTGGCATTGGACACGTCCACGCCCACTTCGATCACGGTCGTTGCCACCAGAATGTCCAGGCCGCCCTTCTGGAACATGCGCATGACTTGTTCTTTTAATTCGGAATCCTGGCGGCCATGCAGAAGTCCGACTTTCAGGTCAGGAAAAATATTCTTCTCCAGTTCTTTGTACATCTTCACGGCAGCTTTGAGTTCGTTCTCTTCGTTTTCCTCGATGACCGGGTAAACCACATACGCTTGATGTCCGGCTGCCACCTGCTTGCGCACGAACTCCCAGACTTTCTCGGATTGATCGTCGGACACGCGGCGAGTCACGATGGGCGTGCGGCCGGGAGGCATTTCGTCAATTACGCTCACTTCGAGATCGCCGTAGAGAGTGAGAGCGAGAGTGCGCGGGATGGGAGTCGCGGTCATGACTAGCACGTCGGGTTCGGCTGACGAATCCGGCTCGGCCCCTGACTTCTTCATCAGCTTAAAACGTTGCAACACTCCGAAGCGGTGTTGCTCATCCACGATCACCAGCCCCAGTTTGGCGAATTCCACTTTTTTCTCGATCAGGGCGTGGGTACCGATCACGAGTTGCGCGTTTCCCTGAGAAATGTGGCGGCGAATCTCGCGTTTGCGATCATCTTCGATTGAGCCAGTGAGTAGAACGACCCGGTATCCTGCGGGTTCAAGAATCCGGCGCGCGGAAAAATAGTGCTGCTGCGCCAGGATTTCGGTCGGGGCCATGAGCGCCACTTGGTGTCCGTTTTCCATGGCAATGATGGCGGCCTCAAAAGCCACGATGGTCTTCCCCGATCCCACATCGCCCTGCAGTAAGCGGCGCATTGGATATGGTCTCTCCATATCCGAGGCAATCTCTTTCAGCGCGCGCTTCTGCGCACCGGTGGGATGGAACGGCAGAATTTTCTTAATGGCGGTACGCACGTTTTCATCCAGTCGAAAAGCAACCCCAGTCTGAGTCTTTTGCTCACGGCGTTTCAATTCGAGACCCAGTTCGATGAAAAACAATTCCTCGAAAATCAATCGGATGTGCGCCGGGGTACGCGACGATTGCAGGTCTTGCAGACTCTCTCCCGCTTCCGGCCAGTGGACCCTCCACAGCGCCTCTCGGGGCGAGATGAGCGAGAGATGGTTACGCACCGCGGTTGGAATGGGGTCAGGCAATTCGGGCGGCAGATTCTCCAACACGTTGCGAATGATGCGTCGGAACCATCGCGGAGTCAGCCGCCCCTGGCCGGCGGTCTCGTAAATCGGGACGATGCGGCCGATTTCCAGCGATTCTGTGACTTTCCGTTCCGTGGTTTCCGTCGAGTCTTCATCCGCAGCGTCGCCGATGATTTCGAATTGGGGCTGCACCAGTTGCAACTCGCCGCGGTTTTCTTCGACTTTGCCGTAGAGAGCGATCATCTGGCCCGGCTTGAATTTGTCTCGCAGATAAGCTGCGTTGAACCAGATGCATTTCAAGCGCGACCTGCCCTGGCCGGCGATCAGCTCGAAGATCGGCATGCGACGGGTGCGGAAGAGTCCTGAATTTCGGACTTCGGCAATCACCGTGGCCATCTCTCCGGCTCGCAGCTCAGAAATTCCCCTGGGATTCAGGCGGTCTTCGTAGCGAAAGGGCAGATAGTGGAGCAGGTCGTCCACCGTGTGGATGTCCTTTGCCGCCAGCACTTCGGCCAGGCGCGGCCCAATTCCTTTAACATATTGAACGGGAGTGGTCGTTTCCAGCATCTTTATGCGATGGTAACAAAAGCAGCGGCTGGCACTTAGCGCCAGGCCAACCGAAGTGGCTGATTTGTGAGGGTTACCGGTGTCTAAAGCAACAATGACGAATTTCGTTCAGTCTTTGGTTGCTGTCCTGGCCGGTAATGTGGCTTACTTTCTGCTCATGCCGTATTTGCCGGTCGCAGCCAGGCACGTGCCTCACCGTCTGGATCTAGGCGTCGTCGTGGATCTCTGGTTGTGCCTGGTGGTGCTGGGAATCGTCAAGACCATCGCGGGCTGGAAGCGCGACTCCAATTTAACCTAAGCCACGGCAAACAAGAGTCTTGCTCATGTTACTTTGGGAACCTCGGTAACCGCCCCGCCACAAGGTAGAATCCCCGATGGATCATGCAAAAAATCGCCATCCTTTACGACGCCAGCCAGGCGGTGCTGTCCACCTTTGATCTCGACGAGGTGTTGCAGCAGATCCTGAGGATCGCTCGCGACTATTTCCACTTACATAATGTGACCATTTTATTGCTGGACGAAGGAACCCAGGAGTTGTACCCGCGTTCATACATCGGATGGGATGAAGGCAAAGATTTCCGGGTGCCGATAGGGGTGGGAATTACGGGCACAGCTGCACAGCAAAAACGGCCCATTTATTCCCGTGACGTGAGCCAGGACAGCCGTTACATATCGACTTCAAAGACAACCCGCTCGGAATTGGCGGTGCCGCTGATGGTGCGGGATGAAGTGGTGGGAGTGCTCGATTGCCAGAGTGATAACCTCGACCACTTTGATCCAGATACCATCGACTTGCTCGCGCTTTTTTCCATCCAGGCTTCCATGGCACTGCAGAACGCGCGGTTATATTCCCTGGAACGGCGCCGGGCCTCGCAACTTGAAGTCATCAATGCCATCGCCCAGCAAATGACCGCCGTCCTGGATATCAAGGACCTGCTCAATAAGGTTTGCTTGCTGGTGCAGCATGCTTTTCAGGTTTCCCATGTATCCGTACTTCAAAAGGAAGAGGATGAACTGGTGCTGCGGGCCCACTACGGCACCCTGACTCCGCACTTTCCGGAGGGTGGTCGGGTGCCGGCCGGGGACGGATTCTGGGGTCGAGCCCTGGGGCGAGGGAAGACGCTACTGGAGAATGACGTGAAGAAGGCCCCGGGATATGTGAGCTTTTACCAGGAGACCTGCTCCACCATCTGCATTCCCCTGGTGGCGTTTGGCCAGACGCTCGGTACCCTGGTTCTGGACAGCGCTAAGCCGGGCGCATTCCATTCCTACGAAATTCAGCCCCTGGAATCGGTTGCCGATATCTGTGCCACCGCCATACAGAACGCCCACTACGTGGACCGGGTAAAACAGCTCGCTTACCTGGACGGATTGACGGGAATTTTTAACCGCCGCTATTTCGAATTGCGCGTGACCGAGGAAATCGAACGCGCGCGGCGATTCGAAACTGGCATGGCGGTCATCATGGTGGACATTGACCAGTTCAAACATCTGAACGATGAGTTTGGGCACATTCTGGGAGATGAAGTATTGCGCCAGGTGTCTTCCATCTTCCACCAGCAACTTAGAAAGATCGACGTTGTGTGCCGCTATGGAGGGGAAGAGTTTGCCATTCTGCTTTCGCAGACCAACCCGCACCATGCCCAGAATGTGGCAGACAAATTAAGGGGCCTGGTCGAGCAATGGCAGTTTCCCGGAGTGCCCAGGCCGGTGACCATCAGTGCCGGGGCCGCGAGCTACCCGGAACACGGGACCACGCGCGATGAGTTGGTAAAGGCGGCTGACGCCGGTCTCTACCTGGCCAAACAAACTGGCCGCAACCGGGTGATGTTGGCGCCGACGCCGAAAGGTGTGGCTCAAGCAGCCGGCAAGTAGTAGCTTCCTTCTCCAGCGAACCGCCTAAATATCCGCCACGCTCCGCTTCAGGCGCTCCAGTTCCAGCTTCAATTCCTGTTTGTGCTGCTGGTATTCGTTCTGCAGTTGGAGAATTTCCCGGTCCAATTCGGATTTGTGCTTGTGCGCTTCCGCCACGGCCTGGTCGATTTGCGGCTGGATACGTTTCAATTCCGCCGTGCTCATTTGCCGCGCCGCGCGCTCGAGTTCGGGCCGCATGCGGGCGATTTCGGCCTGCGCCTTTCTCAGGCTGACGCGCGTTTCCGCGTCGATTTCCGGCAGGTCGAGGCTCTCATCGATCACCGCACCACCCTCCCTGGGCTCCGGCAAGGTCAGCGTGATGGTCTGCTCTTTCTTGTCGCGGACAATGCCGATGACCGCCTTGTTGTCTCGGTGAGAGCGCACCGCGTGAGTGAAGTCACCGGCATCGTTTACGCTCTCGCCGTTCACCCGCACCACCACGTCGCCGGCCCGGAATCCCGCTTTCTCCGCCCGGCTGCCTTTTTCCACGGAGCGGACCAGCACGCCCTGTCCATTCTTCACCCCGAAATAATCTCCCAGCTGGGGCGTGAGGTTCTCGATCATCAGCCCGCTGCGGGTGGAAGAGTGCACCACTACGATGGAGACCGGCATGTCGATGTCCGGCATGGGCGGCATTGCAGGCATGGCGGGCATCTCCGGCATCTCGAACTTGAATTCCTTCTGCCCATTGGCGATGGAAAAACTCTTCTTGCGGCTCGCCAGTTGCGCCTTGATGGTGAGCGGTTGGCCGTTGCGGCTGATGCCCAGCGTGACCTGCCGTCCGGACGGGATTTCGTGGATCATGCGGCGCAACTGCTCCACGCTTTCCACCTCTGTGCCGTTGACGCTCATGATCACGTCATGCTCCTTGAGGCCGGCTTTCCCGGCAGGAGCATCTTGGTCAACCATGGTGACTTCCACCCCGTGCTCTTCTTTCAGCTGCAGCGCGCCGAGCCGGTCGGCAGTCACATCGCGGGTGTCCACCCCTAGGTAGGACCCGCCTCCAGACGATTCCTCGCTGGAGTAGCCAAAGGCTTCGCTGAACGGCGCGGCGAAGGCGCACTCGCCAGAAATGGCGGGGATTGCTAACAGGGGAAGGCCCACCATGGTCAAGATGAGCGTAGCAAAAATAATTGGGTTGCGCATGGTCATTGCTCCTATGGTCGGAACTTTAAGACTACGGATGGCTGCGCCGGAAGGTGATGTCTCCCGTGGTCGTTCGCACCTTCAACACCGGGCCCCCGCCATTCAAGTTTCCTTCCGCGCTCACGCTTTTTGGCCCCCAGTCGCCGCCCTCGGTCGCAATTTTGAGATCCGAGAAGTCCGAGCGGATGGTGTGGCCGTTGGCGACTTCAATGGCGGCGCGAATGCTGATTTTCAGATCGGACGATAAATAGACGGTGATATCTCCCACCGAGGTTTCCAGCACCGAATCCGTGGGTTCGCCATTGGTGGAGACGAATTTGGCTATGATGCCACCGGCCCCAGTTTCCGCCCGGGCCGAGGGCACGCCATTCAGCTCAATGCTGCCGCCGCCGGTTTCCGCATGCACGGAACCAGTCGCGGAAGTCAAACGGATGCTTCCCCCGCCGGTCTCGATCTCGGCTTTGCCGCCGATCTCGCCCAGGTCGATGCTTCCACCGCCGGTCGAGGCCTTTACTTGTCCCGAGCATTGATCGACTTTGATATTGCCCCCGCCGGTCTCCAACACTGCACCCTGCAAACCAGAGATGAGGACCACGCTGCCGCCGCCGCTTTCGGCATCGATTTTGCCTTTAGCCGCAATGATCTTGATGCTGCCGCCGCCGGTGTGCAGGCTGAGGTCGCCTCCGATGGTGCCCGCCTCAATGCCGCCTCCACCGGTCTCGGCATTGATCGCGCCGCCGATATCATCCACGTGGATGTTGCCACCACCGCTTTCGGCATCTACCTTTCCCGCGAGTCCGGTGGCTACGACATTTCCACCTTCCGTTTCCACCTTGGCCCATTCCAATTCACGTGGAACGCTAATGACAAAGTCGCCGGAAAACTTGTGCACGTGGCCGCCATTCCATTCGGCGGTGATCCAGGCTGTGTCTCCTTTTACCGAGGCGGTGATTTTGTAGTTTTCGAATTCGTGGCGCGCTGTTGCCTCGGAAGAAGTATTCGCACGATTATGGATGGCGTAGCCGATATCCTGGCGCGCGCCGCCTTCCACGCGCACCGAACCGATGTCCACCTTAATGCGCAAATTCCTGGCAGTGGACAATGATCCTGTGGTTTCCTGGACCCAGTTGCCGCCTTCGCGATAGACCCGGGACTGCTGGGCGCCGGCGACCGCTGCCATAAGCAATAGCGCCGCGACCAGCCTGAGAATGTTTTTCAATGGATTTTCTGTTTTCATGATTTATGTCTCAATCGATCTCCGGCATCTGCGCCACCTTGATGCGCGCTTGGGAGCGGATATAAGGATTCTGGTCGCTCTCCGCCAGCTTCTGTAGAACCAGCCGCACGCTGCTGTCAGCCCGAACGGGATCCAGCAAGTGCAGAGCCTGGATACGCACCCCGGGATTGGAATCCTGCATCAGCGCCTCCAATACCGAGTCGCGGACACGAACATCGTCCTTGACGTACGCGCCCAGGCCATCCAGCGCCTTCAGCCGCACCCCGGGGTTGGAGTCGTAACGCAAGGCATAAATCAAAGCCTCGCGAACATGAAGATCATTGGGCTGCTGAGTCAGCAAGTCCACTGAATCCATGCGCAGACCGGAGTTGTAGTTGTTGCGGGCGGCAAACAGCAGCAATTGCTGGATCCGCTGATCGTTCACCGCGCCATGGGTTTCCTGGGTGGAAATCGAATCGTACTTGATGCTGACCTGGTTCCCCGGCTCGGGAGTGATGGAGCGAATGCCGCCAATCGAAGCCTCCCCAACCGGTCCCGCGGGAGAAGGCAACTCGGACGGCGCGCCCTTCAGCACTTTATAGGTGGCGCCCACTCCCCCAGTAAATCCAACCATGAGGATGACTGCCGCCAGCGCGGGCGAGAAGCGAACCTGATGAAACCAGGCTGCGGGATCAAACACCAGCCGCCGCCAGACCCCGCTCTGGGTGGTCGTTTCCAACGCTTCCTGCAACCGCATGCGGGACGCCGCCAATAAATTGGGCGTCGGCTCTTCCACCGGCAAATCAGATAGCACAGCGTGAAACTTTCGCGCCGTCTTTAATTCAGTGGCACAATCGGTGCAGCGCGCCAGATGCTGTTCCAGTTCATAGCGGGCATCGTCGGGCAGCTCGTTATAAACGTGGAGAAGAATATTTTCTTTGACCCACTCGCATTTCATAGTCGTGCCCCCTCATAGGGGAGAAATTGATTCGTCATCGCATGTCCGCCAGCGCGCCGCGTAATTTCTGGGTGGCGCGGAACAGAGTGTTCTTGGCGGTTTCCTCCGTTGTATTCAAAACTTCTCCCACGGTCCGCAACTTGAGCCCGTGGTAATGCTTGAGCTCGAAAACCATACGCTCGCGGGGCGTCAATCTTTGCAACGCACGGGAAATTCGATTGCCCAATTCCCGCCGCATCAAATCACGCTCAGGATTCGCTCCCGACCTTCCGTCCGGCACGCGGTCGATCACATCGTAAGGCTCGCCGGAAGCGTCGGTGGCCACCGGCGCGTCTTCCTTGCGCACCTGCCGTTTGCGCAGATGATCGAGGCAAAGATTGGTCACGATGCGGTAGATCCAGGTGTAAAAAGAGCACTCAAAGCGGAAGTTACCGACGCTCTTATATGCCTTCAGGAAGGCTTCCTGGTAAATGTCCTGGGCCTCGTGTTCCGACCCCGTGAGGTGCATGGCAAGCCGGAGCACCGCCTGGTCGTAGTGCCGCACCAGCTCCTCGAAAGCGGCGCGATTGCCGCGCTGCGCTTCCCGGACCAATAACGAGTCATCGATACGGCCTAGACCTTGCCCAGCCATGGGGCCCAATAATCGGGGATCTCGGGTTCCACTGTTGTCGTCCCTGGGGGCGCTTGCTGCGCCCGGTTGGGAACGTTTGCCAACTCCAAATGATATCGCCAACGCATCGGCCGGCATGATTTTCCTTGTCCTCGAATGCAAACTGGGCGCTTAGCCGTTCTTCCCGGTTGCATACCGATAGACGTGCCAGGGACACGAGCGTGAGCAGGAATTATAGGAGTTAGGCGGGATTTAATCGACCCAAGGTGCTTCAACCATAGTCACTTAGTGTTAGGGTCTAGGCTTGGACGTCCGAGCCTGGGGATCGGTTCAGCTCGCCGCCGGCCGCGACGACGGAGGCCGGTAGGTCCATCCTAGCCGGGGTTTACTCTCCCCCGATCCGGAAGCGCATCCCCGCCCGGAAGTTCACTCCCAGAGCTGGATATCCCACGACTTCGTTGTAGTGCTTGTCCAAGGCGTTTTCCAGGTTGGCATAGGCTGTCACTCGGGACGTGATCGTGTACCAACCGCCCAAGTCGACACGCGCATAGCCGGCGGCGTGATCAATATTGAAACCGGAATAATCCCAGTCCTTTCGCCTGCCGACGAAACTTCCACCCAGATTTCCTCCCCACCGCTTTGCCAGGTAATTGATCGAGGTGGTTGCCATGTGCTTTGGCCGGCGTAACAAAGGCTCGCCCGCGCCCGAGACCGTGGGATTGCAGAAATTCGCAGGTGTGCAGACGGGAGCATCCAGAATCTGCGTCGAGGTGTAGGTATAAGCGCTATTCCATGACAGGTTGGACCGGATCTTGCCCTGAAACTCGATTTCAGCACCCCGTGCGAAGGATTTGTCTACGTTCACGAATTGCGTGACAAAAGTGGTGGGATCGGTGAAAGCATCAATCCTGTCGTGATAGAGATTGTTGAAATAGGTCGCGGAAAAGAAATATTTATTCCCCAGGAAATTCTGCAGAAATCCGGCCTCAAAAGCGCGGTTGCGCTCAGGCTTCAATCCCGGATTGTAGACGTAGTTAGGAGGGCCGGCAAAAGTCTGGTCCAGGGAAGGTTCCTTGATGCCGGTCGCATAGGAAAAACGCAACCGGGTGCCAGAAAAAATCTCCCCTCCGCGCAGCGCTAACAAGGTCAATGCTATTCGCGGCACGCCGGTGTTGCCGAATCCGTCGTTGTGCACAAAACGCGCCCCAGCGACTGCCGAGAGCCGGCCCAGGGTAACCTGCTGCTGCACGAAGGCGTCGTGATTTAGCCTCAAACCATGAAACTGGGGAAGGAACTGCAAATCCCCAAGATGCCCATTCTCGTCTTCAAAGCGGTATCCGAAAGTGGTCTGGGCCCAACTGCGCTCAGTGTAATCCCCTTGATACTCAAAACCCGCGCGATTGATGTCCGAGTGATAATCCGATGGGAATGCGCCCACCCGATCGGGGTCTCCCGCCAGATCCACGTTGGTGTAGTGGTATTTGTAATCGAATCCGGTAAGACGATGTTGCCAGCCCGAGGGTGTGGCAATGTCTAACTCCAAACTGCCGAGCAGCGTATTCAAATGAGATTGATTGTTTGGGTCGGGCGGTTCCAGTTCGACTCCGTTGAACTCCCATGCTCCCGGCAGACCGGTCTGACTATCCGAGTGGCGCGTGCGGAAGCGAAGGCTGGCTTCGTCACTCACTTTCACTCCCAGGTTTGCTCCCTGCAGCGAGTCCGAATAACCATTGTTCACGCCCTGGCCGTTGGTATTGAACTGGTCTCCGAAGAGGTTGTAATCGAAGATGTCACGAGCGCCTGACAACGAAGTGTAGCCATGGGCGACAGAGAAGTTTCCGCCATCTGCGCCGAAACGCAACTCGGGGTTCTCCGTGCTGCCGGTACGCGTCCATACCTGGACCACACTGGTCATCGCATCCGAGCCATAAAGCGTACTCTGCGCCCCTTTGACGAATTCCAGGCGATCCGTCTCTTCCAGTGGCAAGGTACCGAAGTCGAATGTCCCACCCGGCTGATTGATGGTTACGCCATCGACGATCACTTTGTTGTAGGTCGATTCTCCTCCGCGAACGAACAGCGACGAGATCGCCCCACGCTGCCCAGCCGTATTGATTACAGCGCCGGGAAGAAAGCGCAGCGCATCATTGGCTGAGACCGGGTTCATGACTTGCAACTGCGAAGAGTTGAGCGTCTCGACGGTTGCCCCCGATTCTTCTCCCGTAATGGGAGTACGGGTCGCAGTCACTACGACCGTCTCCGCCGCTGGCGCGAGCCGAAGCTGGACAGTGACTGTTCCCATTAGGGAAGAAGGCAGTTCGGTAGTTTCCAGAGCAAACCCCGGAGCCAGTACCCGGATCTGGGACGGAGCCGAGGCGGTGTTCTTGAACACTGCCACTCCTTCGGCGGACGTCGTGCCTACTGCCACAGGGTTGGGGTTGCCTTTTTCAGACAGCTCAATCCGAGCGCCTGAGACGGCTGCCGATTGTGGATCAACCACTTTGACTTTGAGCTCGGAGGCGGAAACCGCCGCCAGCAGAAAAAATACACTTGCAAACCCACCAAAGAACCGCATGCACTCCTCCTTTTTCACGCGAAAAGGGTTGTGTTGGCGGTTCGCGCCGGTCTCCTGGCTTGCGAGTAAGGACGCGTGTGAAGCTCAGCGTCCGGCGGCTACAAGCGGTCTTCCCAGAGTTTCCCCCAGTGACCGGTTGTAAATTTCCTCGCTTACAGTTGCGCGGCAGCGCGGGATTCTCACCCGCTTCCCAATCCTCATCTCGGTGATGAGGGCGCGCGAACCAAAAATTGTGAAAGAACAAGACCAAAACGTTGCTGAAATCTACGCGACGGGCACTGTGGAAGTCAACGGGCTGCTTTAACCTCTCCAAACCCTGTCATCCTAAGGGAGCGCTTTTGGCGACCGAAGGACCCATGTATTTCTTGCGCGGAGCGGTCTTAGCACGAAGGTATGGTCCCGAGTTTCATCCCGCCCGCCGAAGGCGTAAAATCCTGCCATGATTCCTCAAGATCTGCTGGATATCCTGGTTTGCCCGGTCTGCAAAAAGCCTTTGGCGCTCAAAACCGACGGCCAAAGCCTGAAGTGTGGTGCCTGTCACCGGGCGTATCCAATTCGGGACAATATTCCTATTCTGTTGGTCGACGAGGCTGTCTCAGAACCGGTCTGATCTTGCCGGAATTCTCACCCCAGTTCTCATCGCGCGTCTCAGCGCCCCTTTGTGTCCCATAGCGACACTTCGTGTCAACCGGGGAACACCCGCGCCCTGCCTGGGGTCATTTCCCCCCTCGACACCCAAGCGTCGATTTAGCCGCAACTTACCGTCCTGCAAGGGGTTTAAAGGAACTAAAGGTCGCTTTTCGACGTACTTGAAAAGCAGGCCAAGTTGCGGCATCAAAATTGCATGCAACGTAATAGGCAGTGCGTGAGTCTAATTGGCATAAGTGGTAGAAGGTCGGAGTCGGAGGTGATGACGGCCATGAACATCAATATGAAAGAGCGGTTCTCGGCTACGGAGCTTACGGCTTTACGGAACGATCTGCTGCAAGGCGGTTTGATCGATTTCCGCGAGGCCGCCGAACTGGTCCAGGTATTCCTCATGGGCAGAGGCTACGGGGTTTCCCCCGAGGCCGCCATGGATGCCGTCGGACGGGTGGAAATGGCAGGCTGTGCGCTGCCCGTACTGCAGCACGAACTGGAGAATCTCGCGCTGGTCATGTAAGACCAGTAGAGACGCAGACGGCTGCGTCTCTACGACAGAATCAGGAACAAAAGATCTGCGGGGACCTCTGAACCGAGTCGCTCCCCGAAGGTAGGACGAAACAGTAAGCCGGGCCAACCAGCCCGGCTGTCTTGTTTTTAGGCGGGTTCTCGGTTGGATGTTGCCGGGATCGATGATTTCTGGGAGAAGGGATTTCACATTCCCGGAGCCCACTTGTGGAAAGCAGTTCACCGGCCTGCTATTCGTGCCGCAGGCTCTCCACCGGGTCCATTTTGGAGGCTCGCGTGGCCGGCACTGTCCCGAACAAGATCCCGACCAGCGACGACACCATGATCGCCACAATGGCGGACAGCCCTGACACGGGAAGCCGGTATTCGGTCAGGAAGCGCACCGACCAGGGAATCGCCAGTCCAATGATGACGCCCACCAGTCCACCGCCCACCGAAATCAGGATGGCTTCCGACAAGAACTGAAAACGGATTTCGCGATTGGTCGCGCCTAAGGCCTTGCGAATGCCGATTTCTCGAATGCGCGCGCTCACCGTGGCCAGCATGATGTTCATGATGCCAATGCCACTTACCAGCAGAACGATCGCCGCTACCGCCAGCAGTACCAGGGTCAGGGCGTTGGCCGCCTTCTCGGCCACGGCCACCAGTTCGGTGAGGTTGGTGACGTTGTAGACCGATTCGGCGCGATGGCGCCGCTGGATTACCCGCCTGATCTGCTCCGTCGCCGGAATGACCATGGACGAATCGGCCACCGAAAAATAGATCAGCTTCACCGTGGGAGTGTCGGTGAAATAGCGGGCCACCGTGTAGGGGATCGCCATGGTGTTCGTGGTCACTTCCGACTCGCCGAAGGTGTTTACCCGCTCTTTGAAGGTCCCAATGATGGTGAAGGGCAATCCCCCCGGCTTGACCACCTTGCCCACGGCTGCTTCGGGCGAGCCGTAGATCTCTTCCGCCATTTTCTGAGTGATGACCCCGACTTTGTTGTGCGCCTGCTCGTCCTGGGCATCAAAGAACCTGCCTGACACCACCACCAGATTGCGCACCGCACTGTATTCGGGATAAACCCCGAGAATGTTAAGGTCACGTTCTTTTCCGTCCCCCACGGAAATGCGGTCCGCCAGCGCAACCACCGGAGAGGCCGCCACCACTCCTGGAACTTCTTCCTGGGCGGCTTTCATATCATCCACCGTCAGCGGATCGGGTGCGGTGCTGGTGATGCGCTGCGCGCCGCCTTCGTATTCGGCGTAAATCAGATTGGCCCCGATACCCTGGATCAGATTGAGGACATACTGCTTGCCCGTCATCCCAATCGTGACCACCAGGATCAGAGAAGCGGTGCCGATTACCATCCCCAAAGCGGTGAGGGCAAAGCGGACCTTGTTGCTGCAGAAAGTGTCATAAGCAAAGCTGAGAATCTCGCCCATGATCAACCTGGGCGGACGCCTGTCGGGAACCGTGGTGGTAGTCGCCATGTATTGGATTAGATGCTACGCGGGCCCGATTCGAGGCGCAATGTCAGGAAGGGAGCCGACGCTTCAGGCTTTGCCCTGCAATTCCTTATAAACGGATTCCACTTGCGCTCGCGTCGCATCGAGCGCGCCGGAGTTGTCAATCACGTAGTCGGCGACGTTAATTTTTTCTTCGTCGGGGAATTGCGCCGCCATGCGCCGGGCGACTTCCTTGCGGGCCGTTTCCGCATCCACATGGACGCGGCGGGCCCAGCGCTCAATGCGCTGCTCTGGCTGGCAGGTAACGACGACGAGCCGGTCGAAATGTTTCAACAGCCCGGCTTCAAGAATAAGCGCCGCTTCCACAATGGCAATCGCGTGCGGATCCCGGCGGCCCATTTCCTCCATCCATTCTTCCTGCCTGCGGATCACCGGGGGATGGACGATGTGATTCAGTTCCTGAATGCGGGATGATTCTTCTGCCGGGCCCGACTTCGTCGATGCCCCGAAGGCAGCCTCCGCGAGACGCGCCCGGTTGATTTGACCATTCGCATCAAGAATTCCAGCCCCGAAATGCCGCACCACTTCCTGATAGACAGCTTCCCCCGGTTGCATGAGTTGATGGGCAATGGCGTCGGCCTGAATGAGGTGGGCGCCGAGCGCGACAAACATCTCGCCCACGCTGGATTTTCCCGCCGCGATCCCGCCCGTGAGTCCGACTTTCAGCAACGTTCAGGACCTCAGTCCGTTAGGTTTTTCTCTGTGTCTCCGTGGTGAAAAGACTATCTCTTGCCGCGCCGCAGTTTCGCGGCCCGCACCGTATTCGACATCAACATGGCAATGGTCAGCGGTCCCACGCCGCCCGGGACCGGAGTGATGGCTCCGGCGATCTCCGCTACCTCGGGATGGACGTCTCCTACCAGCGTTGAACCCTTGGTCCGAAAAGTCTCTTCGCGCTTGGTATTTCCCGCAAAGAGCCGCTCGAATTCGGCCCGGTCCGTGACCTTGTTCATGCCCACATCAATCACCGTAGCTCCCGGCTTCACGAAGTCGCGCGTGATCATGCCGGGCCGGCCGATGGCGCCCACCAGAATGTCCGCAACCTTGCAAACATCGGGCAGATCGTGGGTCTTCGAATGACAGACGGTCACCGTCGCATTGGCATTGAGCAGCAGCATGGCCACGGGCTTGCCGACGATATCGCTGCGCCCGACCACCACAGCCTCCTGCCCCTCGACCAGAATCTTGCTGCGTTTGAGAATTTCCATGACTCCAGCCGGTGTGCAGGGCACCAGCCCCGGGCGCTGGGTGGATAGAAAACCCACATTAACCGGGTGAAAGCCGTCCACATCCTTCGCGGGACTCACCGCCATCAGAATCTTTTTGGAGTCGACTTGCGAGGGCAGGGGAAGCTGCACCAGGATGCCATCGATTTCATCACGCCGGTTCAGGTCGTCCACCAGTTCGAGCAGTTCTTGGGTGGAGACCGTGTCCGGCGGAGTCAGCTTTTCGCTATAGATGCCAACTTCTTCGCAGCTCCTAACTTTCCCGCGTACATAAATTTCCGACGCCGGATCGTGGCCCACCAGGACCACAGCCAGCCCCGGGCGTATCCCCGAAGTCATCATGGTCTTGACCTCGGCGGCTACTTCCGCGCGAATTTCACTGGCGATCTTGTTGCCGTCAAGAATCCTGGCGGACATGGCTCGATTTCTCCTGAATGGGGTGTACTTGAATTTTATATGAAGGGTGCGAACCACGCTTGCGGCTAGCGTTTACGAATGGGAAATTCCTCGCTCCCGGCCTTTTGTATGTTCGCCTCTGCGAACTCCCGGACCCGGTCGAGTGCCGATTGCAGTTCGTCCTGCGAGCGCTGCATCTGCGCATCGTCGGCATCCTTCGGGACTGCAAGCCGGCGGCTCACTCGCATCAACACCCGGGAAAACGGCTTGGGAATCATGAGACGGTCCCAGGTCTTGAGCACCCATGCATTTTCCACCGCCATGTGAAACACCACCATGGGCACGCCCGTGGACCGCGCTAACAGCACCGGGCCGGGCTTCACCACATAGCGCGGGCCTTTGGGGCCATCGATGGTAAACGCCACTACCCAGCCCTGTTCCAGTTCGCGGCGCATTCCGAGCAGAGCCCGCACCGCTCCCCGGGTGCTCGAACCGCGCACCTTCACGAAGCCAAACTTCCGCATGATGCGTCCGGTGTATTCGCCGTCGAAACTATCGCTGCTCATGACCCGGATTTGCAGGTCTCGCCACAAATACATGGCTGGCAGCATGCACGCATGCCAGAAAGAATAGACATATGGACGCGCTTCCAGGCTGCCGGGAGAATCGTCCTCCCAGGAAATGGCGAACCGCAGCGTGGGCCCAATCATCCGGATCACCAGAAATCCCGTCCACGTGATCAGCCACAGCAAGACTCGCTGCCGCAACGTAAATTTCGGCGGTGGCGTGGCCTTGGTGGGATTGCTAACGGCCGGAGTGGGAGCGGCGCTCACAGCGATGATTGTACCGTTTGCCTCGAGGAAGCTTGGAGTTCCACTGATTCGCGCGCGGGCATCAGATACAATTCTAAAGAAATGCTGCGCTACTTCACTTCTGGAGAATCTCATGGAGAGGCACTGGTGGCCTTTCTTTCCGGCTTGCCCGCTGGATTGCAGGTGGACCAGGCGTTTCTGGATCGCGAACTGTGGCGCCGCCAGCAGGGCTTTGGCCGCGGCGGACGCATGAAGATCGAAACCGACAAGGCCCATATTTTGTCCGGAGTGCATCACGGCAAAACCATCGGCTCGCCGATCTCCGTGCTGCTCGAAAACAAGGACTGGAAGAACTGGCAGGAATCGCTTCCCGTGGAGGAAGGCGATCCCACGAAACATAAAAGAGTCGCCTCTCCGCGCCCCGGTCATGCCGATCTCGCCGGCGCTTTGAAGTACAACTTTTCCGAAGCCCGCTACGTGCTCGAACGTGCTTCGGCTCGCGAATCCGCGGCCCGGGTTGCCATCGGGGCGCTGGCAAAACTTTTCTTGCGAGATCTCGGCATTGAAGTGCTGAGCCACGTGATCGCCGTGGGCGGCACGACTCTTGAACAAGAAGTGCCGTGGGAACAGATCCGCGCCTTATGGGATAAAGAAGAAGTGTTGCTGAACTGTGCCGACGCCGACGCCGAGCAACGCATGAAAGGCGAAGTCGACAGAGTGCTTCGCACCGGAGATTCCGTGGGCGGCGTTTTTGAAGTGGTGGTCCACCAAGCCCCACCGGGACTGGGGACCTATGCTCAGTGGGACGAGCGCCTCGATGCCTTGCTTGCCGCCGCTGTGATGTCTTTGCAAGCCGTAAAAGCGGTCGAGATTGGCTCGGGAATTGCCGCTGCGTCCTCCCCCGGTTCGGCCGTCCACGACGAGATAGGATATTCTGCCTCGGCGGGATTCACCGGCTTTAGCCGCAGCCGTAACAACGCCGGTGGCATTGAAGGCGGCGTTTCGAACGGAGAAGAGATTCGCGTACGTGGGTATCTGAAACCGATTTCCACGCTCCGGCGTCCCTTGCAGTCCGTGGATTTCGCCAGCCGTGAACCAGTGAAGGCGGCCTATGAGCGTTCTGATGTTTGCGTAGTGCCGGCGGCGGGAGTCGCTGCCGAGGCCATGGTCGCGCTCACCATCGCCCGCTGCGCTCTGGAAAAGTTCGGCGGAGATTCCATGCTTGAAACATTGCGCAACTTTGAAGGCTACCGCCAGCAACTGAAAAACTACTGAATGATCTACCCCATCGTAAAGTTTGGCAATCCAGTCCTGGAAAAACCCGCAGCCCCGGTGACCGCTTTCGACGCCGAACTGAAGAAACTGGTGGATGACATGTTTGAATCGATGTATGCCGCGCACGGCGTCGGCCTGGCTGCGCCCCAGATCGGCCTTTCCAAGCGGCTCGCGGTCATTGACATCAGTTTCAAAGAAGATCCTGACGCCAGGTTGGTATTGGCGAATCCGGAGATCATCCATGCCGAAGGTAAGCATGCCCAAAGCGAAGGCTGCCTGAGCATCCCCGATTTCCGGGAATCTGTCACCCGCGCCAAGAAGGTCACCATACGGGCCCAGGATGAAAATGGAAAATGGTTCGAGAAAACCGGCGAGGAACTGCTGGCCCGCGCTTTCCTGCATGAGACTGATCATTTAAACGGAAAGCTCTACATCAGTCATATCAGTGCGCTGAAGCGTGATTTGATGAAACGCAAGATCCGCAAGCTGATAAAGGCCGGAGAATGGTAGAAAGAGGCATTGAATCATTGAACGCCTGATTCAATCTCCAGCCACGAGAGATCAATGATTCCATGAGTCCAACCCTCAATCTCGTTTTTTGCGGCACGCCGCGCTTTGCCGTTCCCACGCTTGAGATGCTGTACGCGACCGGGTTTTCCATGCGCCTGGTGGTCACCCAGCCCGACCGGCCGCGCGGACGGGGACTGGAACTCGCGCCATCTCCGGTCAAACAAAGTGCTCTCGAATTGGGGTTGCCGATCACGCAACCAGAAAAGATTAAGACCAACGAAAAATTTCACGCCCAACTTTCTGAACTCCATGCCGACGCCATCATCGTGGTCGGCTACGGCCGCATCATCCCGCAGTGGATGATCGATCTTCCGCCGATGGGCAATATCAACCTGCACGCATCGTTGCTGCCCAAGTATCGCGGGGCGGCACCCGTCCAATGGGCCATCGCCTCAGGCGAGACGATCACTGGAGTAACCACCATGCGGATTGACGCTGGACTCGATACCGGCGACATTCTGCAGCAAAAAGAAATTTCCATTACACCCGCAGACACGGCCGAAACTCTGGCCTCCCGGCTGGCCGCCACCGGATCAGACCTGATGGTTGAGACGCTGCGGGGATTGCAGGCGGGCAAAATTCATCCTCGCCCGCAAGATTCCGCGAAGGCGAGCTTGGCGCCAATCCTCAAGAAGGAAGATGGACACATCGATTTCCGCCGCAGCGCTAACGAAATCCATAACCGGCTGCGCGGATTTCAACCCTGGCCCGGCGCATTTACCAGTTTTCGCGGCCAGAACTTGCATATCTGGGAGGCGCGTCCCAGCTCTCTCTCCCTCGCCCCGGGAGAGCTCGTGGTCGAAGCCGGCGAATTGCTGGTGGGATGCGGCGCCGGCGGCGCTCTCGAACTGAGAGAGGTGCAACTGGAAGGCAAGAAGCGTATGCCGGCTCGCGACTTTATTCATGGCTACCATCCGAGCCATGGCGAGAAGCTTGGTTAGTTCGCGCCGGTTCTGAACCAGTTCAACCCGATGGCCATTTCTCCAGCTCGCCAAGCCGCGTTCGACATCCTGCTCAGAATCGAGCAGCAGGACGCTTATGCTTCCGAGCTTCTGCACTCCTCGCAATACACCAAACTTTCCGCGGCTGATCATGGCTTGGCGACTGAATTGGTAATGGGCGTTCTCCGCTGGAGGTCGTTGTTGGACCAGCAAATTACGCAGCATTCTTCACAGCGATTGGAAAAACTGGATGCCGAGGTCCTGACCGCGCTTCGTCTCGCCGCTTATCAGCTCTCTTTTCTCGATCGCATTCCCGAGCGCGCAGCGGTGCACGAAAGCGTGGAACTGGTAAAGCGTTCGCGCAAACGTTCCGCCGTTCCTTTCGCCAATGCCGTGCTGCGCAAGCTTTCCCAAGCTTCCGCGGGACAACTCGGCTCGACCCCAGCCATGCGCGGTGGGACCGTCGCCGAACTATCGGAAACTTCGGCTCACCCGTTGTGGCTGGTAGAGCGTTGGTCACGGCTGTTCGGTCAAGCTGCGGTTCAGCAGATTTGTGAGCATGATCAGAGCATTCCAAAAACTGCAGTTCGAATCACAGCTCCTTCCGTCGAAGCGGAACTGCGGTCGGAAAATGTCGCGCTCAGTCCAGGCCGATTGCTGGCTTCGGCACGCGTGGTTCAATCTGGCGATGTCACCCAGACCCGCGCTTTCAGAGAAGGACGAATTGCCATTCAGGACGAAGCCTCGCAATTAACCGCGCTACTGGTGGGAAACGCTTTAACGATTTTGGATTGCTGCGCCGCACCGGGCGGAAAAACTCGCATCCTGGCAAACCAGAATCCAAACGCAAACATCATCGCCATGGAATTGCATCCGCACCGGGCTCGGCTGCTGCGAAAATTGGTGCCCGAGAACAACGTGCGAGTGCTCGCCGCCGACGTGCGCCAGTTCCCCATCAGCCGGCTCTTCGAACGAGTTCTGGTGGATGTCCCCTGCTCCGGCACCGGCACACTGGCCCGCAATCCCGAGATCAAGTGGCGGCTCCAGCCTGGAGATCTTTTGGATCTTCAGGCTTGCCAACTAGCGATCCTGCAATCGGCGATGCAGCGTGTCGCCCCCGGCGGTAGGCTGATTTATTCGACTTGTTCTTTAGAGCCAGAGGAAAACTCCGCGGTGGTGGAAAAAGCCCTGGCGGCGGACTCGTCGTTGCACGTGCTTGATTGCCGATTGGAACTGGAGCGGCTGCGAGCTCAAGGCGAACTGGCGTGGGAAGATCTCGACTCGCTAACGATGGGGCCGTACTTGAGAACGATTCCAGGAATACATCCTTGCGACGGCTTTTTCGCCGCAGTTCTGGAATAAATCTAGACGCCCACTTAAGGTTCGATCCTCGATATCCGCGCAGATCCGTGGCCGGAAGCTATTTCACCACGAAATTTACTGCTGCCCCCATACTCACTTTTTGTCCCGCCGCCGGGTCTTGCACCACAATCGTGCCGGCTGGCGAGGTTACACCAGGTGGTGACGCATTGTCAGAAGCTGTGACCGTGCCCACTTGGAATCCCGCCCCTTGTAGCACAGATGTCGTGCTGCCCAATGGCTGTCCCACAAAATTCGGCATTACAAACGCTGCAGGTTGCGGCGCCTCCGCCAGCAACAAACTGATCTTGGGTGCGGACACTCCGCTGGCATTCGGTGGCGGACTCTGTGCAATCACTTGGTCGGGCGTGCCCGCCATGGCAATCTGCGCCACGGCGCTGACGTCAAGGCCGCGCCGTTGGATATTGATCTCCGCCGCACGATCGCTCTCGCCCAGCACACTGGGGATCGCCACCCGTTGCGGCCCCAGGCTTTCCGCCACGCTGATTTCCCATCCCCGGCGCACCTTGGTGCCCGCCAGCGGCATCTGCGACACAATTTTTCCCTCGGGTATGGTCGGGCTAAAGTACTGGCGCTCTACGTTCACTTCCTGACCTTTTTCTTCGGCAATCCTTCTGGCTTCCGCGGGAGATTTACCCACCAAGTCAGGCACCGCGACCTCGCCGCTATGAATGGCAAAGCGCATGGCCGTGAGCGCCGAAACCAGGGCCACGATCAGCAACACCAGCGAAAGCAGCAGCAAGCGGAAGAAAGACTTCATGGGAATTCAAATTATAGCGTTCGGTTGCAACTCGACTTCAGCAGAAACAACTCAATGCGTCTCATCGCCTCCGGGCGCGGTATCCGGAGTGTCAATCTTCGGCGCAATTGGATTCGGTGGCAACTCCGGTGGAGGCTGGAAGTCGCCGGGGTCTTTGCCGGCCAGCACCACCTTCATGAACTCCATCCAGATGGGCAGGGCCACCCGTGCGCCGGTTTCTTTGGCGCCCAGCGTTTTCTTTTCATCGTAGCCAACCCAGACGCCGCACGTGGTTGACGGAGAAAATCCTACGAACCAGGCATCCGTAAAATCGTTGGTGGTGCCTGTCTTTCCTGCCAGCGGATATTTCATGCTCGCTGCAGCGATCCCCGTCCCATGCAGCACGACTTCCCGCAGCATGGACGTCATAATGCGCGCGGTGCGGGCGCTGATCACATCTCTTACTTCGGGATAATCCTCCTCCAACACACGGCCTTCGTAGTCCGTCACTCTTGTGATATAGCGCGGAGTTATACGTACACCATCGTTGGGAAACACGCTGTAAGCCGAGGTTTGCTCAAAGAGCGTAAGGTCCGCCGCTCCGACTGCAACCGGAAGATACGCCGGGATATTGGACGTGACTCCAAAACGATGCGCGTAGTCGATGACCGTCTTAATCCCTAGGCCGTCGGCGATTTTCAGGGCCGGAATGTTCCGCGATTGGGCCAGCGCCCGGCGCAGCGTGATCGTGCCTTCAAAGTTTTCTTCGTAGTTGTGCGGCGTGTAGGGACCCGAAGCAGTCTGGAAAGTGGTGGGCGCGTCGAGAATCGTGTCGTCCGGCCGCGCTCCCTGATCGATGGCGGCGGTGTACACATAAGGCTTGAATGACGACCCCACCTGGCGCTGGGCCTGGGTGGCGCGGTTGAATTTCGATTCATTGAAGTCCCGTCCGCCCACCATCGCCTTGATTTCTCCGCTGGCGTTGTCGATCGCGAGCAAAGCTCCTTGCGCGCCAGAGTCCTGTTCCAGGCTCACACGCGCTTTGCCCTCCGGACTCACCGAAAGAATCTTCACATACACCAGGTCGCCCGCTTTCACGACATCACGCAGTTTGTGTTGGGTCCAAGCCACATCCGCGGGCGCAAGATTAGCAGCGTACCGTCCGAATTTGATCGTGGCCGTTCCGGGCGAGACCGCTGTGACCAAAGCGTGAACATAATCGTTGATTCCGGGATCGTCGTCCCAATCGGGATGCGCGTAAGCGGTCAACGAAACATTTCCCATCAAAACATTCTGCAGATGCCCTTTCCATCCGCGCCGGCGCTCGTAGGCAGCTAGGCCATCCAGTACCGCGTGGTTTGCGGCACGCTGCAGATCCATGTTGAGCGATGTGTAAACTCGCAATCCGCCTTCGTGCACCTGGTCGGTACCATATTTGCTCTCCAGATAACGCCGGATTTCCTCCACAAAATAAGGTGCGAGCGAATTGGGGTCATGCGCCAGGTTCAATTCGAGGGGTTCGTTTCGAATTGCCGCAGCCTGCTGCGCCGTGATTTTTCCGTCTTCGAGCATGGAATTGATCACCAGATTTCGCCGCTTGAGAGCGCGATCAGGATGAGTGATCGGCGAATAGTACAAACCGGACTTGGGCAATCCCGCCAGCAGCGCGGCCTCTTCCAGAGAAAGTTGTTTCGCAGGCTTGCTGAAATAAAACTCCGACGCCGCTTCGAATCCATACACCCCATGCCCCAGATATATCTGGTTGGCATACAGGGTAAAGATTTGCGGCTTGGTGAAGTGACGCTCAATTTGAATGGCCAGCAGCGCTTCCTGAATTTTGCGATGGAACGATCTGTCGGGAGAAAGAAAAAGATTGCGCGCCAATTGCATGGTCAGCGTGGACGCGCCCTGCACCTTGCCGCCCGACTCAACATCCCGATAGGCCGCGCCCGCAATGCGCCAGACATCAATTCCCGAGTGCCGATAGAAGTCTTTGTCTTCGATGGAAATCAGGGCATCGCGAAGAACTGGCGGAAAATCGTCGTAGGTGGAGACCACGCGGCGTTGCAGCGCGAACGACCCAATGATCCGCCCCTGATCGTCATAAAGCTCGGTAGTCGAACTGGGCCGATAGTGTTCGAGTTCCTCCACCTGCGGCAGGTTGGTCGAATACACCAGTAGCAGCCCCGCCGTGGCGCCCACCAGGCTCGAAATCAGTACCAGCAGCGCGAATAGGACGCGGCCCACAAGCCTTCGCCGGGCCATTTCTGCCCGGGCCAACTCTTGATCCAGGGATTCCATGCGGATTCAATTCAGGATAGCAGGGCGGACTCTGGAATGAGTCGCATAAAACGGAAGAGCCCGAGCCACATGCCGCTACGGACCCGTCGGGCGGGCGCATTATTTCCGTGCTACTCTTGCGCAGGAATAATTGGGACGAACGTATGGGCGTCCGCGCCATTAGTGCTTTCCAGTCGAAGGTCAGTGCCCGCGGCGCGTTGATTCGCTCCTTCTTCGGCTCGACTTTGATGTATTGGGCGGTCGTGTTCTCCGGCCGTCCGACACCGCTGTGGTTCTCAATCGTGACCGTGCCGGCGGTGGGATTGATGGTTTGGGCGATCCGTCGGATTCGAGCCACACGCAATCTCCCCTCTTCCGCCGCCGAGTTGGACCATTGGAAGACCGTCCGCAAGTTTTACTGGCTCGACGTCGGGTTGGAGTGGGTTTTGATTGGCGTCGCTGCATTTGTCCTAACAAAAGTCGGACGTTTTGATCTGATACCTCAAGCCGTGGGTGTGATCGTTGGCCTGCATTATCTCCCGCTGGGGAAAATTTTTAGGGCGCAGCAATTCTACTGGACGGGGACTGTCATGGTGACCGCGGCGATTGGTTCGCTTCTGATCCGACGGGGCAGCCTTCGGAATGTCGTCGCGTGCGTGGCCGTTGGCCTAACCCTCTGGGTAACTTGCGCGGGGATTCTTTGGACCTCTTCGACAAATGGCGGCCACGCCGAATCGCGCGGACCGCTTTAAAACAAAATCACGCGTCCGAAGACGCGCGATTCAGATTTTCCTAAGCTACGACTACCTAGCTGGTGTGGCTCTTCAAAACTTCGATCGCCTTGTTCAGTTGCTCATCTTCTTGCGGCACAGGTTTCTTAACATCGTCGGCCGGAATTGCGTTTTCGTCCTCATCCGGCACGGCGGCATCTTCGTCCACGTCGGCAGCCAGCACGTTCGGAGTCACCGCATTGTCCTGAATGGCCTTGCCGGAAGGCGAATAGTATTTGGCGACCGACAGGATCAGCGCCGACCCATCCTTCAGTTCCATAACTTTCTGCACTGAGCCATCGCCAAACGTCTTGTCTCCGACAACGTCGCCGCGTGCATTCTCCAGCACCGCCGCCGCCACAATCTCGGCGGGGCCGGCTGTCCCCTTATTTACCAGCACCACCAATGGCAGCGTGGTAATGGCCTTGGCTGGATCAGCATTGAAGGCTTCGCGCGGATATTTCTGACCTTGCAGATAAGTGATTGTGCCGTGATTCAGAAACAGGTTCGCGGTCGCGATGCCTTCCGATTCCTCGCCCTCGGCGCAGTTGCGCAGGTCAAGGATCAACTTCTTGGCGCCGGACTTTTGCAGGGCTTTGATCTTCGATGCAATCTCTTCCGACTTGCCCTTGGTGAATGCGTCAACGTGAATCTCGCCGATGCCATCTTGCACAATCTTGTCCGTCACCGCTGGGATGGCAATCAGATCGCGCGTAATGATCATCTTCTGGGGCTCGGAACGCCGGGCCCGCACCACGGCCAGGGTCACGTTCGATCCCGGCTGCCCGGCCAGCAGATTGTGAACTTCCGCCAGCGAGATTTCACGCGTGCTCTTGCCTTCAATCGCTTCCAGAATATCGGTGTCCTGCAATCCCGCTTTGTCAGCCGGGCTGCCGGGAATGACTGCGATCACCGAGGCGTATCCAAAGCGCTTGGAAACGACCGCGCCGATGTCTCCCTTGGCTTCCGTCTTGTGGGCTTTGTAGTCCTTGTATTCGGGCGCACTCAGGTAGCTGGAGTTTGCGTCGAGGGATTCGAGCAATCCGTGCAAGGCCCCGTCGGTTACTTCCGGGATGTTTGGCTCGACCACATATTCGCTGCGCACCCGCGACAGCACTTCGCTATAAACCTGGAGCTGCCGGTAGGCGCCGTCCCCGCTGGAGGCGCGGACGCCGTTGATTCCTCCCACCAGCGAGAAGGCCAGAATGGCTGCGGACGAAACCAGAATTGCCGTCTTCATTTTCATGGACATCGGATTTATATTCCCGGAGTGAAAGTCACCTTCTGCTGAGCAGGCATGATTATATCTCTTATGATGCCGCTCTCTCTCACTTTGCTGCAGCAAAAAGGTAACCAGGGCAAGCTACTCGCTTCTAGCTCCTAGCTGCTAGCTAAACAGCGGCGACGTGGCTGAAACTAGAAACTAAATCCTACTCGTAAGCCCTACCGCCTTAATAATAAAAGACTTAGCTCAGGACGACAGCCATCCGAGGATTGGTGTATAGTTTTTTCCGCATCCCGAAAGGCTCTCATGCTCAATCGTCTCGCGCTGTTATGTCTCGCTCTGGTATGCCTGGGGCCGGCCTCGCAAGCCCAATCCGGCGAGTGGAAACAACTGTTTAACGGCAAAGATCTCACCGGATGGAAGCATGTGGGGCCGGGAGAAATGACCGTGGAAGACGGCCTCATCCGCACTCACGGCGGTATGGGCCTGCTCTATTGGAAGGGCGGAAAGCTGGGCAACTGCGTGATTCGCGTGGTCTATAAAATGCGCGACAAAAACGACAATTCCGGGGTCTTCATTCGTATTCCCATCGAGCCCCGCGAAGCCTGGATGCCGGTCTACTACGGTTACGAAGTGCAGATCGATAACGTGGCGGAGGGCGAAGACGAGTATCACATTACCGGTATGCTCTATTCGCTCACCAAGCCCCTGGCGCGGTCGGGCAAGCCGGGCCCGGAGTGGAACACCATGGAAATTACCCTCGACGGCCCGCACACGATCGTTGTGTTGAACGGCGTCAAGGTCACGGATTACACCGAGGGCGATCCGGTACCTCCCAAGAAATTTCAGTTTGAACCGGAGCGTGGCCGGCGTCCACTGGAAGGCTACATCGGCTTGCAAAATCACAGCGATGAAGACGTAGTATTGTTCAAGGAAGTCGCCGTCCAGATGTTGAAAAAATAAGACTGATAAGGCTTTTTGGAAATCTCATTTGGTTTTTGCTTAGCGATCTTGGCGGCTTTCTTTGCGACCTTTGCGGTTAAGAGCTTTTAACCGCTAAGAAGCGCAAAGAAATCGCAAAGGACGCAAATAAAGTCATCGAGCGAAATTCAAGCTGGTCGAACAAAAATAGCCGGAGGCTAATCATGAAAAACAGCCATTTTTCCCGCCGCAAGTTTATGGGCATCACAGCCGGGGCCGCCGGCGCAACTCTCGCCGGCAAGACGATTTTTCTCGATCCCGACCCGCTATTTGCGTTGCCGCAGTCCATGGCGCCCAGCGACCGCGTGCGCTTCGGCATGATCGGTGTCGGCATGCAGGGATCGGGACTGCTGACCAATTCCATTACGTTGCCTGGAGTGGAATGCATCGCCGCTTGCGACCTTTACGATGGCCGCCAGGCGCTGGCGCGGGAAATTGTCGGCCCGAATCTCCCGGTCACTCGACGCTATCAGGAGCTGCTTGATAACAAGGACATTGATTGCATCGTCGCCGCTGTCCCCGACCATTGGCACAAGCAAGTCGTGATTGACGCTACCAGCGCCGGCAAAGACATCTATTGCGAAAAGCCCATGTCGCACACCGCCGCCGAAGGCGTGGATATGATGGCCGCCCAGCAAAAATCTGGACGCATCGTGCAAATCGGCTCCCAGCGCGTCAGTTCGCAGATTGCCGCGAAAGCCAAAGAGCTCGTCGCCGCGGGAGTGCTCGGTGATCTCATGATGGTCGAAGGCTCGCTCGGCCGCAACGATCCAACGGGAGCCTGGGAATATCCACCGCCCCCCGATCTCTCCACCACCACTCTCGATTGGGACACCTGGCAGGGAACCGTCCCCAAGCGCGATTTCGATCCTTACATCTATGCGCGCTGGCGTTGCTGGAAGGAGTATGGCACCGGCGTGGCCGGCGATCTTCTGGTGCACTTGATTAGCGGCATGCAATTCGTTCTCGGCCTCAACGAAGCCCCCAAGCGGGTCATGGCCATGGGCGGAATTTTGCGCTGGAAAGACGGCCGCAATATGCCGGACGTACACGCCACCCTGTTCGAATACGGCAACATTCCCGTCTACATGCGCCTGAATCTGGGAACCGAGATGCCAGAGATCTATCGTTTCATGGGATCGAAAGGCCTGCTCGAGCTCACCGACAGCACCATTACCTTCTCCGCGCAATCCGGGGTGGACGACGAACCCAGCTATTACGCGTCCAGTTTCCCCAAGGATTTACGCATGGCGTACCTCGCGAAATGGCATGAGGAGCACGATCTCGCCCCGTACAAGGGATACCCGAGCGAGGGCACCACATACAAGGGAGTCTCCTACGATGAAGTGAAACCGCATCTGTGGAATTTCTTCCAGGCCGTTCGCTCGCGCAAGCCGGTAGTCGAAGACACCGTATTCGGACATCACGCCGCCCTGGCCTGTCACTTGGCCAATGCATCCTACTTCCGCCAAAACGCGGTCACCTGGGACGAGGCTACGAAGACCATCAAAAGCTAGCGGCTGCATAGATTATGAGTTGGGGTGGAGCAGCGCTTCAGCGCTGCGGCAAAGGGCTCTGGGCTGTGCACGCGCTTCAGCGCCTGATGTACTTGACTGATTGCAACCAACTAGCGCTGCAAAGTCTCATCCGCGGGCAGCCGGAAGTCCACCGTGACGAAGGTTTGCGCTTCCACTGCCCTGCCGTCCAGCAGGTAGGGCTTATAACGCCACAGTTTCACCGCATCGCAGGCGGCTTTTCCCAGCAGCAGCGAGCCGCGTACCAACTTTAACTCGCGGATGGCGCCGTCGGTGCCGATCCAGGCCTCCAGCACTACCGGGCCTTGCAATCGCGCCTGTAACGCCTGCAGAGGATAAGAAGGCACAACCTTTTGCAGTAGCATCTGGTCCGCCAGGTCCTGGGTCAGGCTGACCGGTTGCAACACACCCACCAGCCGGGACGAAATCGAAACGTTCGGTGCGGGATTATCGGATCGATGTTGCAGAGGCGGCGTCTTCAGGCTTTCCGGCACCCGCAGAACGCCGGACGAAAGCGGGTTTCCAGCGTCTTGTGACTGCCCTTCCGCGCCTTCTGTTTCCGGTGAAGCCTGCATGACCAGTCCCGTGGGATTGGTTTGTTCTCCCACCAGACTCCGCGCCGCGACCACGCGAATTCTCCCGGCCCGCCCGTTTCTTGAAGGGCTGGGCTGTTCGTAGTCGGCTGCTTCTTCGTCGCCGGCGCTTCCATCGTCCGCATCGTCGTGCGCCGGTTGATGTATCCAGTTGCTGGCGCGCCGCACGGTGCGGTCATAAGTCTTCACCAGGGCCAGCGAAATGGCGTTATGCCCCGCCGGCTGGCTGAAGGCATAGCCCGCCGCAAAGAACGCAGCGATGGCGGCCGCGATCAGAACCGACCGGCTTACGTTGCGCGGTTTCCTGTCTGCGAGCCTGCGGGCGGAGTGAAACAAGCTCTGAATTCCCGACTGGCTGAACAGCTCGGCTTCTTGATCGTCATGCGGATTGTTCGTCGCCGGCGAATATCTGGAAACGGGGGAGGGCCCAAGTGGGTCGGCGGCCAACGGTTCGGGTCCCGGCTCGGCAGCAGTCGCGATAGCCGGCCATTGCTGCTGAGCTTGTCTTGGCGGTATCGCAGCCTGACTCGAAGCCGCGGGCTCCGGTGCCAGCCATGTCCGCATGTGGGCCAGGAACTCGTCGCACGTCAGCAGGTTATATTTGATTTCGTCGGAAACCACCGGCTTACGCAGCACTACGTTGACTCCGAAAACTGCGGCGGGAAAACTGGCGCCTTCGTTGACAATGGCGACCGTGACCGCTCCCTGATTGGATTTCAACTCGCGTGCGGTTTTAAGCAGGAAACTGGCTTCCGCGCCTTCGTCCCAATCCACTGCGATCACGTCGAAGCTCTGGCCGGTGAGCTTTTCCACCGCGGAAAAAATTTCGGGACAGTGCTCGACCTGGAGATCCAACTCCTCCAGAGCTTGCCGGAGGTGGCGCGAGGTCTCCTCGTTGGAGGAGAACAAGAGGGAGAGTGGCAACATACTATTAGGCTATTTTGCGTGGCCCTCCGCGACAAGGTTACGAACTGCCCGGCGGTGAATGGCTGGAAGGCCACGTAACCTCGCAGCCGATTACCTGTCCCTTCGGACAGTCCTCAAGAACAATCTCAGCGGGCCTCCGCGTCAACATCTTGCCGGAAGCGTCCGATTATGCCAAACTGCCCCGGGTTCGAAGGAGCGAGTTTCATGCCGAGTCTGATCAACGCAAGCCGCCCGCAAGTCGCGATTTTTTCCGTGGTGGCCATTCTTCTTTTCACTGCTGCCGGGCTGGTAGCGCAAACCCCCGCGCCTTCCAATCCTCCGGTGTATCTGGATCCCTCGCAGCCGATCGACGTGCGGGTCAACGATCTGATTTCGCGCATGACGCTGGAGGAAAAAGCCTCGCAAGTGGTCAACCAGGCCCGGGCCATTCCCCGGCTGCAGGTCCCGGCTTACGACTGGTGGAGTGAAGCGCTGCACGGCGTCGCTCGGAACGGCACCGCCACCGTTTTCCCGGAGCCCATCGGACTCGCGGCCACTTTTGATGCCCCTCTGATTCACGACATGGCCATCGTGATCGGCACCGAGGCCCGCGCCAAGCACAACCAGGACATGCGCGCCGGCCATAGCAACATCATGGAGGGCCTCGATTTCTGGTCTCCCAATATCAACATCTTTCGCGATCCCCGCTGGGGACGCGGCCAGGAAACCTACGGCGAAGATCCCTTCCTCACCGGCCGAATGGGTGTTGCCTTCGTGACCGGTCTTCAGGGCGACGATCCCCGCTATCTTCGAGTGGTCTCGACCCCAAAACATTTTGCGGTGCATAGCGGCCCGGAGCCGTCGCGCCACAGTATTGACGTGCAGGTCTCGAAGCACGACATGGAAGATACGTATCTCCCGGCTTTCCGCGCGACCGTGACCGAGGGCAAAGCCCAGTCCGTGATGTGCGCCTACAACCGGGTCAACGGTCAGCCCGCCTGCGACAACGAGTTTCTGCTCAAAGACCAATTGCGCGGCGCATGGAAATTCAACGGATACGTCGTCTCCGACTGCGACGCCATCGTGGACACCTTCACCGGACATCACTTCACCAAGAGTCTCGCCGAATCCGCTGCGGTCGCCATGAAAACCGGCATGGACAATGAGTGCGCCGACTTCTTCACCAAGGCCACCACCAACGCCGACTACGTAAAATATCTGGACGCCGTCAAGCAGGGCTTGCTCACCGAAAAAGATATCGATATATCCCTGAGGCGTTTGTTTACGGCCCGCTTCCGGCTGGGAATGTTCGATCCCCCGGAAATCGTGCCCTATGCCCAGACTCCGGATTCCGAAATCGACAGCGACGCCCATCGCGCCCTCGCGCTCAAGACGGCGCAGGAGTCCATAGTGCTGCTGAAAAACGATGGCGCACTGCCCCTGCGCGCGGACGTCAAGAAGATTGCCGTCTTCGGGCCGCTCGCCGAATCGGTCAGCGTGCTGCATGGAAACTACAGCGGCACGGCTTCCCACGCGACCACGGCTTTGCAAGGCATTCGCAAACAATTCGCGTCCGCCCAGGTCACCTTCCTGCCGGGAATGAACTTCCTGCGTCAGGCGGAAACGATTCCCACTTCCGCGCTCTCCACCAAAGACGGGCAGCCGGGTCTCAAGGGGGAATATTTTTCCGGAGACAAATTCGAGGGCACTCCCCAGGTGACTCGCGTGGACGCGGACGTGGACCTGCAACTGTTTCAGCCCGACGCGTCGGCTCTGCCCCCGCCCTACGGCCTGAAAGAGTTCTCCGCCCGCTGGACCGGATTTCTCACGCCCGCCGCATCCGGTTCTTACCAGGTCGGCGTAGTCGGGTCCACCAACCGCCTCTGGCTTGATGGCAAGCTCATCGTCGATGACCCCGAACTCCACGATCCCAAACCCTCCACCACCACCGTTCAACTCGAGAAAGGGCATCACTATGCCGTCAAGCTCGAGTTTCTGCGGGGAGGCTTTGCCACGAGACTGGTATGGCTGAACGTAATCTCTGATCCGGTTGGCGAGGCCGTCGCTGCCGCCAAACAGGCGGACGTGGCGATTGCCGTCGTCGGCATTAATTCTCAACTTGAGGGCGAAGAGATGAAAGTGGAAGTCCCCGGCTTCAAGGGCGGCGACCGCACCAGCCTCGATCTGCCGAAAGAAGAAGAGGACCTGCTCGAAGGCTTAAAGACCGCAGGCAAGCCGCTCATCGTGGTGCTCATGAACGGCAGCGCACTGTCCGTGAATTGGGCCAGCGAACACGCCGACGCCATTCTCGACGCCTGGTATTCCGGCGAAGAAGGCGGCACCGCCATCGCTCAAACTCTGGCTGGCGTGAACAACCCAGCCGGCCGTTTGCCGGTCACGTTCTACACCGGCGTAGACCAGTTGCCGCTGTTTGAAGACTACGCCATGAAAGGCCGCACCTACCGTTACTTCGAGGGCCATCCACTCTATCCCTTCGGCTATGGTCTGAGTTATTCGAAGTTCAGCTATGGCAATCTGAAACTTTCTGCCACCAACTTGAATGCCGGCGATCCGCTTACCGTGGAAGCTGACATAAAAAACGAAAGCGATCGCGCCGGGGACGAAGTCGTCGAACTTTACTTGACCTTCCCCAAGTCTCCCGTCGCCCCCGTCCACGCCTTGCGCGGAATCTCGCGCGTCCATGTGGGCATCGGCGAGACTCAACACGTACAGTTCACTCTGAATGCCCGTGACTTGAGTGAAGTCGTCGGCAATGGCGATCGCATGGTCACGGCAGGGAACTATCGCGTCACCGTCGGCGGCGGACAACCGGGCACTGCGGCACCACAATCGGCGGCGGATTTTGCCGTCAGCGGTGAACAAAAATTGCCCGAGTAGTTTCGAATCATCTAGCTCCCGCAATGAAAGCCTGTTCCCCGGCCCCAGGGAGCTTCCGTCTTCCCGTGCGCCGTTTGCGCCTGTATAGTGTTTGGGCGGACGGGTTTTAACGACGCCGGAATGTCTGTGTTGAGAGTCTCGGGCGGATTTGGCGCGTCTTTGCCGCCCGAGGACGTGGCCCAGTTGGCGCAATCCACCGGCACCTCCATTTACATGATCAGCACCCGGCAAGCTCAGCTCGAACCTGTATCGACGGTGGTATTCGAGCGCATGACCAAGGCCACCGGCGGAAAAGCCTACTTCGCCAGTAACTGGCGGGACGAACAAAAAGCCTTTGCTTCCATCCGCGATGATCTGGCGCATCTCTATTCGTTGAGCTATTACCCGCAGCAGAATCCCAACCGTGGCTGGCGCGCCATCACCGTGAAACTCGCGAGTGAACGCGCCAAGAAGTACCACATACGCACCCGCGACGGCTCCCTTCTCGATCCCGGCCAGTTCTCTCCGCGAAGTGCGCCCTCTCCGCCGGACTCGACCTCAGAGTAAACTTCAATATCTGTCTATGAATCAATCTCTGCATCTCGGATCGCCGGCTCTTCATCCATGTTAGTGCGTAAGCGGTCCCCGATCTTATCTCCTACTTCTAAAAGGATGCTCTCAATGCCCAGCATGAAAGCCGTACAAGTCGGTAAACCTGGCGGAAACTTTGAAGTGGTCGAACGTCCCATCCCCGAGCCGGGACGCATGCAGGTGCGCATCAAGGTCGAAGCCTGCGGCATTTGCCATAGCGATGTGCTGGTGAAGCAAGGGCTTTGGCCCGGGATTCAATATCCGCGAATTCCCGGTCACGAGATTGCCGGCCGCATCGACGCGGTTGGCGCTGACGTCATCCAGTGGAAACCCGGCCAGCGCGTGGGTGTGGGCTGGCATGGGGGACACTGTTTCATTTGCGATCCCTGCCGCCGCGGCGATTTCAATCTCTGCAAATTTGAAAAGATTACCTCGATCAGTTTCGACGGCGGCTATGCCGAATACATGATTGCCCCCTCGGAAGCGGTTGCTGCCATCCCCGACGATTTGCCGGCGGACGAAGCCGCGCCCCTGCTCTGCGCCGGCATCACGGTATATAACGCCATGCGCAACGCCGGCGCGAGAGCAGGAGACTTAGTCGCGGTGCAAGGCATCGGCGGCCTGGGCCACCTGGGAGTTCAGTACGCCCGCCAGATGGGTTTTCGCACCGTCGCCATAGGGCGCGGTCAGGACAAGGAAGCCCTTGCCCGCAAACTCGGCGCCCACCATTACATCGACACTGGCGCCGGCGCTCCCGCAGCCGCTTTGCAAAAACTGGGAGGCGCGCGCCTGGCACTTGCCACCGCGCCCGATTCGAAATCCATTTCTGCTCTGGTGGATGGACTGGCGCCTAGCGGCAAGCTCCTGGTCGTCGGCGCATCCGCGGAGCCCCTCTCCATTACTCCGCTGCAACTCATCATGCCCCGGCGCGCCGTGCAGGGATGGCCCTCCGGCTCCGCCAAGGATTCCGAAGACACGCTGCAGTTCAGCTCGCTGACCGGAGTTCGCCCCATGATCGAGCGCTACCCCTTGGAAAAAGCCGCCGAGGCCTACGATCAGATGATCAGCGGACGAGTCCGCTTCCGGGTCGTGCTCACTATGGGCGCGTAGTCGTCCCCATAGTCGACCAAGGCGCGCACGGCTAATTCTAGAACGTGATCCGGGCCGCCAATTGCCCAATGCGCGGACTCGCCGCGCGAAAGTTCCCCGTGGTCGTGATCTGGCCGAACAGCGGCGTGCTTGTATTCGCCGGGATGCTGTTAATGTTGGTCGCATTGTCCAGCAGCGTCGGCTGCGCCAGCTCCAGATGATTCAGCGCGTTGAAGAACTCAACCCGCAACTCGAGCTTGACCTTTTCGGTGATGGAAGTGGTCTTGGCGATCGCGATGTCAAGGTTCGTAACCCCCGGCCCGCGGAGAGAATTGCGGTGCAGGCCGTAAGTCCGGTCGGCCGGATTGTTCACCGGATCAAGTTGCGGGAAGCAAACATTCGGCACACCTTCGTCGTAGTAATCGTTGTTCTCCAACGGAATGTTGGAAAAACTATTCGGGTTGAAGATAAAGTGGCCCGTAACAGGAGTCGTCGTCGTCACGCACTCGTATTCGTGGGGATGTTTGGGAACCTGCACCGAAGTGTAAGTGATCTCATTAATGGTGCGCACTTTTCTGGGGTCGTAGGTTTGTATCGGCGCGATGATGGCGGCGCGTGAAAGATACGGATCGCCCGCGCCCGAAGAACCGGGGTTAGCCGGATCGGAGCCGTCCGGCAACTGGGCCGAAATGTCGTAGGGAAACCCGGTTCGCCACGTCAGTATGGGATACAGGCTCCAGCCCTGGGTCAACCGCTTCGGTCCACCGGCCCAGGCGCGATCGAAAGGCAGGTCCCAGCCTCCACTCAGGCTGATGCGGTGGCGCACATCGCTGTCTCCGGCCGCGTAGAACAGATGAGGTGCGTAAGCGGGCACCGAGTAATTGCGCTGCTGGAAGCCGGAGGCGTTGTCGAGGTTGTGCGCGTAGGTGTAGGCGAACGTGAAATACACCGTGCCCAGCGGGGAAGCTTTAGGCTGCCGCGTTAGACTCGCTTCCAGCGCGTTGTAGTTCGCGTTGGAAACGTTCTGGAATTCCGGAAGCTGCCCGAAACATCCCGCACAACTGCCGTCCAGCAGCCGGTTGGTGCTTCCCAGCACCGTGGGGTTGATATCTTTCAGCGACGTGAGTCCGTGCCCTGAACTGCCTACGTAGTTGGTCTCCAGCACCATGTCGGCGAAAAGATTGCGCTGCAGGCTCAGGTTGTACTGGTACACATACGGGGTGCGCAGGTGTGGGTCATCCAAAAAGACGAAGCCGGTGCTGTTGATGGGCAGGAACGGAGAGAAATCGACGTTCGACGCCGGCGGTTGCGAAGGAAATGTGTTGGGGACTTGGGCTGCTCCAAAGGGGTCCTCCATCGTGCCGATGGGGCTGTTCTGGTGGGCTGGCACGTCGTCGAAAAAGAAGCCCGCATTGCTCACGAACGGGGGCTGGCCGTTGAACTGAAGATTGTCCTCTCCCTTCAGGATGTCATAGAAGACGCCGATGCCGCCGCGCAAGCTGGTTTTGCCGCTACCAGTTGGGTCCAGGGCAAACCCGAAACGCGGGGCGAAATTCTTTTTGTCCGGAAAGTTCGTCCCCAGCGGCGCGCCCGGATCGCCCGGAAACACCATGCCCACCGGCGCATTGGTAAAGCGCTGCGATTGTTCTCCCGGAATCACGGAAAAAGTGCGCCCCTCAGTGTCCAGCTTGGGCGTGTTGTATTCGTAGCGCAGCCCCAAAGTGAGCACCAGGTTTTTGCGGACGTGCCATTCGTCCTGCCCAAACACATAAGTGCTCTTGCTGCGAATGTTGGAGGGCGCGTTGGCTCCCTGGAAGTAGGCGTCCGGGGCACCCAGAAGAAAGTTGGCGTACGCATTGCCCGTTGCTAGCGTCCCGGTATAGAAATCAAATTCGCCGTTGGTGTAATAGTCGTACACTAGGTTCTCTTGATAAGGCGAGAACCCGGCTCCGAACTTCCAATTATTTTTCCCCCGCGTCCACGAAACCGAATCGCTCCAGGAGAACGTATTTTCCACATAGCGCGTGGGACCATTTTCGCTCGGCCCCAGCAAGAGTCCGGTGTCGAAATAAAGATTGGTGGGCCCCGTGGTCACGTCGGGCGTGATGCCGATCCCCAGAGACTGCCCGCTGGGCAGATGGTTGATGGGAAGATCGCCCTGATAATTGCTGCGATGGGTGACAAAGTGAAATTCGTTGAGCAACAGGGGCGAAAAGATCCGCGTGTATTGCAGGTTGGTGAAGTAGAAGTTGGCGGCGGTGCGGCTGGGAAACCCACCGACACTGGCGAACGGGAACGGACTGATGGAATTGGTGCGATTTACCCCGATCGTGGCCGAAAGTTTGTCTTTGGCGCTGAGGTTGTAATCGAATCGGGAAGTTAATTCGTCTGCATCGCTTACGTTTTCCAGCGCCGCGGAAAGCGAACCGCTGGCCGTGCTGGGAATCAGTCCGGCGGCGATGTAGTTCTTGGCCACGGTATCGATCTTCGTGGGATCGATAATCGCGTTGGCCGCATCCTCGGCAAAATAGGGGTGGGCCGTCAGGAATCCCGCCACGCCAGGGTCGGGGCATCCGGCTTGTACCGTACAACTCACACCGTCGAAGGGCACTACGTGAGAAAAGTTCCCCGCCAGCTCTTCCGTCGTGAAAACCGGCTGATTGAGGTCCGGGACCGCCTGCACCTCGCGCGTTCCCTGGTAAGCCAGGAAGAAAAAAACTTTGTCTTTTACGATCGGCCCGCCCAGCGTGGCTCCGTACTGATTGCGTTTCAGGTCAAACCGCGGAATGCCCTGCGGAATATTGAAGTAGTCGTTGGCGTCCAGCACCCGGTTCCTGAAAAACTCGAACAGGCTGCCGTGAATCTGGTTGGTGCCGGACTTGGTCACCACGCTGATGATCCCGCCGCCGTTGCGTCCGTACTCCGCCGTGTAATCGCTGGCCAGAAGCCGGAACTCGGCGACCGCATCGGGATTGGGATCGAGCAGATTGCTGTTGTCCAGCAGGTCGTTGTTCAGCCCGCCATCCAGCAGAAATGTCACCGAGTCGCTGCGTCCGCCGGCGATACTATAATTGCCCGCGCCCGCGTTGTCGTCGTTGCTTTCCGTGACCCCGGGTTGCAGCAATGCCAGGTCCAGCATGTCGCGGCCGTTCAGCGGCATGTTGGTGAGGGTCCGTCCCGTGATGGACTGGCCCAGGGTTGGGTTCACGGTTTCCACCGGCGAGGCCTCCGCTCCCACATCGATGCTCTGGTCGGTCGCGCCCACTTGCATCTTGATGTCAATGCGCAGCGACTGATTGATCTGCAGCTTCTGCTCGGCGCTGTTCACCGTCCGAAATCCGCTGTGCTCGGCGGTGAGCTTATAGCTTCCAATGGGCAGTGCCAGCACCTGGAACGATCCATCCTTGTCCGTGGCCGCGCTGCGGATGTCTCCAGTGGCACTGTTGGTCACATGAATCTGTGCCCCTGGGATCACCGCCCCCTGCTGATCGTAGACGGTTCCGAAAATTTTCCCCGCGGCATCCTGGGCCGGAGAGATCGCCGGCATCATCACCGCCGCCAGCCACAGGAGCACAATCTTTAATGTTTTCATAAGGGTCTCTCCGCCTTTACCCTAGGAGGGCCACGGCCCCCATCTGCTCCGAAGGTGCCGTGACAGATGGAGGGAAACATTTAACAGAAATCACGAATCTTTTGGAACTCAATTTACGAATTCTTACACTTTTCGCCGGATAATTGTGGCCGCAGGTCACAATCGTGGAGGGGTGAAGCCTGCCATGGGCGGGGTTTTCAGGAGGCAGTTCGCGACTATTTGCCTGCGGATGCCGGCGCAATCCGGGCCAGCGCATCCGCCAACTGATCAGGTTTGAAACCAAATGGCCAGGCTTGCTCTTGTAAGCGATTCGGCCCTGGGAGTCGATCAAATACATGCGGTAGGGCCAACCGGTGTAAGCCTTCTCCGTGGAGCTGCGTTTCTTCTGGTGGCGGCGCGTGGACTCGAACCACGGACCTACGGATTATGAGACCGTCGCTCTAGCCACCTGAGCTACGCCGCCACGCCCTGTTTACAACAATTTTAAAGTATCGCATTCGAGAGGATGGCAGGCAAGTTCACCCGACCTGGATCACTTCCGATCACCCGACGCACGCCATGACAGAACTGTCAGGCAAGCCAGTCCCACCAGGCAGAGCCAGGCAAACCAGTCTCCAAGCATTGCGTAGATCGTGCGTGCGCCTCTCGTCGGGACCTGCGCAACCATCGCGTAATCTGTGGTCTGGTAGTGGTCCATCGCGGCTAACCGTCGACCCTGATAGTCGAACGCAGCCGAGAGTCCCTGGCTTGTCTGGCGAATCAGGTTGAAGCCTTGTTCGATGCCGCGGAAGCTTGCCATCTGGGCATGCCACGGATCAATGGCCCGCCAATCACTCGAGGGATCGAGCATCACGTCGGTCCGCAAGGCTCCCGCCTGGGCCAGCAATTGCGGAAAGTCTCCATCGAAGCAGATGATGGAACTCACCCGTCCGTAAGGCGTATCCAAAGCTCGCAGCTTGCCATCCCCCGGCACTTGTTGTGCGGCCTCCGGGCCCGGCACCGGACGCGCCTTGTTGTATTCCCACGCGACTTGCCCGTTGGGCTGGATCAAAACCAGCTTGTTCTCCACCGAGCGTTCCCCTCCGCCGCGCAAAACATTCAGCGACATGCCAAGATACACATGGTACTTCGCTGCCATGTCTCCGCCGCGTGCGACGAATGCCGGTTCATCTTCCTTCAATACCGGCGCGTTGAGTTCGCTCCAGAACACAATCTTGGCGCCCGCTTGCATCTCCCGTTCCGCGCGCGACAGTAAGTCGTCGTCAATGGCAGTGGCCCAAGTTCGGATCGCCTCCCGATCCTCGCTCGTCGCTTGGCCTTGAGACAATCGCCCCCAAACTGCATTGCTGAGTTCCGGGTCTATTTTTCTCTTGGAAATCGAGGCCACTCGCACCGTCTGCGAAGACGGTGGAAACAGCGCCATGCGGGCGCCGCCCAGCAACAGCACTGCCGCAATCGCTCCGCCGCAAAGCCAGGCTCCGCCGCGCGCTGGCTTGGAATCGAGCCCGTCTTCCCATAGCCAGTTGCACACCGACGCAAACCAACCGATCAGAAACGTAATACCCGACATGCCGGTTACGGAGAGGATCTGGAGTAACGCCAGGTTGCCGTACTGTGAATATGCGACCGAGCCCCACGTCCCATACGGCGATCGCGACATCACATACTCGGTCGCTGCCCAGGCGGTTGGAAATACTAGTGAAGCCGCGAGGCCGCTCAGCCTGGGCCCCAACAGCCGATCGATGACGTAGGGCAAAACCATCGGGATGCCCCATCCAAACAGGAAGATGTAGTACCCAATGCCCGGGATTGGCACCATTCCCCGGAACTGAAAAGCAAACCCCGCAACCAGCAGGAGGTAAGCCATGGGCAGCCCAACTCTGCGCATCTGCCCGCGCACAAATCGCAGGATAAACACCGGAGCCAGCCACGCGGCGAGGGGAACGGAATTCGCGCCGTTGGAGAACAGCAGTAGAGCTGCCCCTGCCGCCAACCACAGCCACGAGCGTGACCCGCCGGAAGCGGGCCGGTCCGCCTGGCCCGGCAACGCCTTCAATTGCGGATTTTCATCGACTACGGACGTCTGCATGATGCTCTCCTGCTTCCGCCGCCGCACCCGCTCCTGCCACCAGGCTATCGATAGCGGTGTGGATGATCTGCGCGATCAGTTCTTTCTTCGGCACCCAGGGGAATGCCGGTCGCTGTATCAGCAATGAGGTGATCCCGTGCGCGGTTGCCCAGAGTGCCTGGCTGGTCGTCTCCACATCCACCGCTCGAAAACGCTTCTCTCCCACACAACGCCGCACCATCGAACGCAGCGAGTCAAACGCCCCATGCACTTTGTAAGGACGCTTCTCCATCGGTGGCCTCAGCATGAAGGCAAAACGGTAGTCATTCGGGTTGCGCAGCCCGAACTCCACATAAGCCTGCATGCCCTTCTTCAGCTCTTCGACCGGATCTTGCCATTCCTTTCCGTTGCGCAGGGCCGACAGCGTCTTCTGCAGACGCGCGAAACTTTCGTCCACCAGGCACTCGAACAGTTCTTCCTTGTTCTTGAAATGCAGATAGACGCTGCCCGGCGAGTACTCGATTTTTTCCGCCAGCTTGCGCATGGAAAAGCTCTCGTACCCCTGGCGCACAAAGATCTCCCGCGCGGCATCGAGAATCAATCCGCGCAGTTCCTCTTTATGTTTCTGGCGTCGCGATATGGCGCTCATGACGTGAACCATGTTCATATTACTGAACGCTGTTCATTATTGCAAGATGTTTCTGCGCGCTTTGTTGCGTAATTGCGATGCTATGCAAGTATCCTGAGTTCCTTCAGGGCTTCGGGGCCTGGCGGGAAGCCCTCGGGGTCAGCCTGCGGACGATGAATTCTTGAAACAGATTGGCCGCCGCGGTTGCGCCCATCCCGATTCCCGCGTTTTCGAAGGTTAACTCTGCTCCATCGCGGTCCTGGGCGGGATAGTACAAATTGGAAATGCCACCGGCGGCGAGACTTCCCATGACATTCGAATAGCTCGGCTGCCAGTGTCCATTGTCGCCCTTGCAGATAAACGCGTTAGCGACGGCATAGAAAAACCGGGACCGGAAGCTGCCCGTTCCCTTGTAGAAGTATCGCGGGTCTTGTTTTAGCAACGATGGCAGCAGGGCGCTTCCAATGAACGTACTGGTGGCGGTGTCGGCATAACCGGCGCCGAAGCGTTTTCCATACCCTTGCGCGCCTTGCCCATATTCTTTGAAGTGATTTTGCGCTTGCTCGACTCCGGCCGCGCCGCCCACGAATATAAGGGTGGCCGGGTCGACCATCGTCTTCCAGGCAATCTCGAACTTCTGCCTCGCGGTAAGTGGGGCCGGATCGGGCACGTAGCTGACGTAGAAATTTGGCAGAACGCCCAGCACTCGTTGCTTCTCCTGAACTTTAATCTCTTTTTCTGCCTCTTCCGTCCGCGTCAGGCTAACGTCCACATCGGTGACCGTAGGCGCGATCACCAGCGCGATTTCAGGCAACGTCTGCACCTCTCCCGCATGCAGAATTCCGGAAGATGTTTCCGGGGCGAAACCGGCTGACGTGATGGTGAGCTGAAAGGCCCCGGGGGCCACGTTGCCAAAGGAGAACTGCCCGTCGGCCCCCGATTGCATCTCCTGCCCTGGAGCTCGATCCATTGAAGATAGATCTTGATGGACAAGCTTCACCTGTGCGCCCGCCACCACTGCGCCGCTTTGGTCCACCACCGTTCCCACAACGCTGCCCGGCAACGGTTGGTTCGGCAACGCATTGGCGGGATTTATCGTCTGGTAAGCCGGGACGGGCGCGGGCATCGCCTGGGGGACTTGCCCAAGGCAGGGCAACGCGGAACTCAGGGCGGCCAATACAAAAGCTGCGAATGCAGACTTGAATCGAAATCCCATGAACAGATTTACTTCCCGAACTCCCGCACGTCTTTTCGCCATCGAACTCGGAAGTTCTCGCCTCAAACTCCAATCGCCCCGATTTACTTCTAGGATGCGATTTCGCTTAAGGTTGTTGTCATCCCCACGCGATTCGAGAGTCCGCCCCGGAACTCTTTGCGCGTCAATTACTTCAATCAAACGAGTTCAACGGCGACGGCGCAAGATCACCGAGGTCACTGGCCGCACGCCACCCATTCGCTATTGCCACCGCAAACCAGAAACAGGAAACTGGGAACTCCATGAAAGCCATTGCCGTCATTCCCGCCCGCCTGGCCTCCACGCGCTTGCAGCGCAAGGCTTTGCGCGAAATTGCCGGGCAAACCATGGTGGGCCGGGTGTATGAGGCGGTGCGATCTTCGCCGTTGCTTGCCGACGTCATTATCGCCACCGACTCCGAAGAAATCATGCGCGAATGCGAACGTCAGGGCTGGAAGGCGCAGATGACCTCGAGCGCTCATCGCAGCGGGACGGAACGCGTGCACGAGATTTCAAATCTGCTGGCGGCCGATATCTATTTGAATGTGCAGGGCGATGAGCCCCTGACGCGGGCGGAGCACATTGCCTCATTGCTGGAAGTAATGAAAAATCCGGCGGTGCAAGTGGGGACGTTGAAAACTTCCGCGCCCGAAGCAGATATCACTAACCCCAATGCCGTGAAGGTGGTAACTGACTCTGCCGGAAAAGCGCTCTACTTTTCGCGGTCCACGATTCCCCATGACCGCGATCACACAACTCCCCGCTATTTCAAGCATTTAGGTTTCTATGCCTATCGCAAGCCGGCGCTGGATCGCTTTGTGGCTCTGCCCGAGTCGTCGCTCGAACGGGCTGAACGCCTGGAGCAATTGCGCTTTCTGGAGAACGGCATAGCCATCCACGTAGGCGAAACGTCTTTCGATACGGTCGGGGTGGATACGGAAGAAGATTTGCGCCGGGTGGAAGAAATTCTACGCGGACGAGGATGATTTTTATTATCTGGAAGCTATATTTTTACGCAGAGCCAATTTCCCGTCGATTCTGGCGCGTTGTAGTTTGGGACAGAGCCAAGGTGCCTCTCGTAGAGATCGCCGATCCTGAGGCATTCCAGGGTGGTTTACGAGGTATTCTGCAACTTGGCCGGGCCGCCAACTCCGACTGGCCTGGCGTTATCTCCCGGCTAAAGTATTTATCAAGAGGTTACACGACAATCCAACAACTTAGCCCGCAGTCTTCGCCCAGGCTTGCGCCGCCTGCAAACGGCGCGAGATCGCAGGATGCGAATGGAAGAACCATTCCACGAATCGCGAAGGGGTACGTTCCGCCAAATTCTGCTCGGCCAGTTTGTTCATCGACGAAATGAACGGATCGACAGTCGCAATCGACTCAAAGGCGTAGCGGTCGGCCTGGCGTTCATTGAAACGGGAGTAGGCGTTGAGCGCCGGAAGGGCCAGAAAAGAAATCACCGTGGAAACCAAAACCAGCAGCGGAAGATTGGCAAAATCGGAAAGCTCGTCGAACATGTGCAGCCGGTCCACTGCGTAATGCAACGCCCAATTCGCCGTCCAGAAACCCAGAAGCGTGATTCCCGCCTGAACCGCAATTCCCTTCAGAATGTGTTTGTGCACGTGGTGGCCAAGCTCATGAGCCAGAACCGCTTCAATTTCATCAGGCGAGTAATTGTCGAGCAGGGTATCGGCCAGAATGATGCGGCGAGTGTTGCCGAGTCCGGTGAGGGCGGCGTTGGCTTTCTTGCTCTTCTCCGAAAGATTCCATTTGTAAACCCCGCGCACGCGGGTGCCGGCGCGTTCCCCCAATCGCACCAGACGCTGCTTGAGCTCTTCATCCTGCAGGGGTTCGAACTTGTAGAAGATGGGAAACAAAATCACCGGAGCCAACTGCGCCAGCAGGATGAACAATCCCAGGAAGACGGCCCAGGTGAGCAGCCACCAGTGCTCGGGAAATTGACGCAGCATGAAATACAAAACTTCGACAATGACGACGGCGAAAATCAGGCCGACCAGGAAACCCTTGGCTTCGTCCCAGATCCAGGAGCGCAATCGTTGATTGGAAAGATGAAAGCGATGTTCCAGGCGGAAGCCGTAGTAATCCAATCCCAGCCCGAGCAATTTGGCGAGCGCCATGAGAATCAGGACATAGACAGCGACCGCCAGCGTGTAGCTCTGAAAAGCGGCGCGCATGGCCCAATCCCGCAAGGTGCCGTTCCATCCGCTGGCCAGCAAAACGATGAGCAGAGCCAGGCCGACGACAAAATCGGCGAGGCCCAACCAGCGGCGAATCCGGTTATAGCGGCGGGACTCGGGCGAATCTGGCGGGGCCACGGGAATGGTTGCTGAACTCATAGCTGCAGCGTTCATTATCGTCCTGCGCGGGGCGAAATGCGAGGCCCGTAGGTAATCAACGGAGGCGGAGGTCACGTGAAAGCAGTGTGCCGTCCCTGACGGGACTCGCATTTCGGTCGGGCCTACCCAGGGCTTACGCCCTGGGCTAATGAATGCCGCCGCTCGGCGGCTGGGGTGCGAGGTGGGCCGTTTAACTAAACTGAGAAATAGTTCTTATTGCGCGAGTTTTTATGCGCGGCGCAAACGTCCGCCATTAAGGAGTCTTAGCGAATTTCTCGCCGCTGGCCAGGATTTCTTCCACCAGCTCCGGCGAGGCGGCTTCACAGTAGACGCGCAGAAGAGGCTCGGTGCCGGAGGCGCGAAACAGAATCCAGGCTTCCGCGCCGTGGCCGTTGGTGGGAGCGTCGAGGAAAAATTTGATGCCGTCGAGGTCGGCTTTTTTCAGGACGGCGTAATTACCCAGCCGTTTGGTTTGTTCGCTTTTCGCGCGCTGAATAGCATTTTGCTTGATGTCTTCCGCGATGTGCAGGTCGCGGCGGCCATAGTAGTGTGGGCCGTATTCTTTTTGCAGATCGGCGACGAGTTGTCCGAGAGGCTTGCCCTCTTCGGCCATCACGTTGGCCAGCAGCAGCGAATTCAAAATGCCGTCGCGTTCGGGCAGGAAGCGCGAATAGCCGATGCCGCCCGATTCTTCGCCGCCGATCACGATTTCGCGTTCCATCATCAGATCGGCGATGTATTTGAATCCAATGGGGCATTCGTTGAGCTTGCGTCCATACTTGGCGCAGATGCGATCGATCATGCCGGTGGTGTTGAAGGCTCGTACCACTTCACCGGGCCATTTTTTTCTCACCAGCAACCAGTGGAGGAGAACGGCGAAGATTTTGTGGGCATCGACGAAGCTGCCGTCTTCGGCCACGGCGCCAATGCGGTCGGCGTCGCCATCGGTGGCGAGACCGGCGTGGCATTTTTCCTTCACCACCAGCCTTTGCAACTCGGCAACGTGCGGCTCGATCGGCTCCGGATTGATTCCGGGGAACAGGGGATTCAATTCCTGATGAATGGCAATGTACTGGATGCCATGGCGGTCAAATATCTGCGGGAGCACGCCGCGGCCGGCGCCGTACATGCTGTCAATGGCAAACTTGAACCTGGCTTGGGTGATGAGCGGCAGATCGGCGAAGCGAGAGATGGCGGCAATGTAAGGCTGCTTTAAATCGATCTCTTCGATGGCGGCTTTGGTGCCGCGAGGCATCGCATCTGCACCGAGTTCGGCTTCGATGGCCTTCATGATGGCGGGCGTTGCCGACCCACCGAAGCTGGCTTTGAACTTCATGCCATTCCAGTTGAAGGGATTGTGGCTGGAAGTGATCATCACTCCGCCGGCGGCCCGCAAATTCTTGACCGCATAAGAAACCGCGGGAGTGGGAGTGTAGTCGTTGGCCAACTTGACGGGGATGCCAGCGTCGGCGAGGACCTCGGCGGTGACGCGGGCGGCCTGCGGCGAGACGAAGCGCGTGTCATAACCGACGATGACGCCACGCTTGGGGTCTTCGTGTTTCAGGACATAAGACCCAATCGCGCCCGCGACCCGGCGGACGTTGTCGAAAATAAAATCGTCAGCGATGACTGCGCGCCAACCGTCAGTGCCGAATTTGATCATGGGGAGCTCTCAGCTATCAGCCATCAGCTGTCAGCCAGTTCGGTTTTACTGAAGGCTGATGGCTGAGGGCTGACGGCTCTTTCAAACCAGCTTATGCAGTTTCTTTTCGTCTAGATACTTTACGACTTTGCCGACATCCTGCGCATTTTCGCGGGTGGTGATGAGCAGGGCGTCTGCGGTTTCGACGACCACCAGATTCTTGACTCCGACCGCGGCCACAAATTTTCCCGGCGCATGAATGTAGTTTCCCTGGGCGTTCAGGGTAAACCGGCCATCGCTTGATATCAGGTTGCCCTCCGCAGGCTGTTGCTGATTGACGCGATGCTCATGCAGGGCGGTCCAGGAGCCGATGTCATTCCATCCGAAGTCGGCGGGGAGGCAGAAAATGTTCGAGGATTGCTCTCCTTTGGCGGAGCGCGGCTCGAGCACCGCATAGTCAATGCTGATGTTTTCGCATTTGGGATAGAGGCGGCGAAATGTGCCGGCGAATTTTGCGGTGCCATAGGTGGCGGCGATCTGTTTGAGGATGGCCGCGGTTTTCGGCAGATGTTCGGTGAGCGCGTTGGCTAGAGTGCGCGCGCTCCAGAGAAACATGCCGCTGTTCCAGAAATAGTTCCCGGCTTTCACGAATTCCTCAGCACGGCGCGCGTCGGGCTTCTCGGTGAAACGGCGGACGCGGAGTGCGCTCGCCTGGTCTTCGACCCTGCCTGTACGGGCAAGAGTGCCCGTACCCACATGGTTCGTGGCGGCTTCGATGTATCCATAGCCGGTCTCGGCGCGAGTGGGACGGATGCCGAGGACAACTATATTTTCGCCGGCGGCGGCGATGGCAATGCCGCGCTGCAGAGTATCACTGTATTTTTTTTCGTCGGCGATCACGTGATCGGAGGGAAACAGGCCGAGAACCGCGTCGGGATTGGTGCGTTGCAGGATGAAGGCCGCCAAGCCGATGGCGGGAGCGGTGTTGCGTCCGACGGGCTCGGCGAGAATTTGCTTCTTGTTCAGGCGCGGAAGTTGGCGGGTGATCTCGCGTTGCAGGTCTTCATTCGTAATGACCCAAAACCGTTTAGGCGAGGCAAGTTTCAGCAGACGGGCGACGGTCTGCTGGATCATGGTCTGCTTACCGTCGAGCGCGAGTAGTTGTTTGGCGCGGCGCTTGCGGCTCAGCGGCCAGAAGCGGGTGCCGCGGCCGCCAGCGAGGATCACGGGATAGAAAGTGGGTTTGGTCACGAATTTGATTGGTTCAAGGTTAAGCCGCAAGCGTTGGTTTCGGTTGCGCCAACGGCGCGTGGTCTTGCGTCTGCCTTACCCCGGACTTACGTCCGGGGCTAATATGGTTCGCTCCTCCGGAGCTGCGTTTGTGGTGATGAATGCAGCGTCTCATCCTCTGCATTTCGGACCCGCCAGTTGCAAAGCCCTCACAGATTAAGATGCCTAACGATTATAGAAGCATTGGTGCAGGAAGCACCGAGGCCGCAGTGCATTTTCACATTCTAGTGGCCGGTTCCGGGAGTGTGCTCCCGGGAACATGGGCTTGCAGTAGCTCGATCGTCCACTGCGGGCGCACGCTGAATTCGGGGAAGCATGCCGGGAGCACGACGGCGTCGCCTTTGGCCATCGTGACGGGTTCGTGGCCGCGGACTTCGATTACGCCGCAACCGTCGACGGCGACCAGGATTCGGGCGGAATTCTTTTCGACGGCGGGCGCGTGAAACTCGTATGGCTCTTTTAGCTCAAAACGATCAACCACGAAATTGGGCGCGGCGATCAGCGGGGATTTGCGGTTTTTCGTGCCGTCGATCGCCGAGGGAGCGGGCCGGACTACTTTGCCGGATGCAGTCGTTTCTTTCATCACAGCGAGGCCTTCTTTTAAATGCAATTCACGCGGGCGGCCGTAGTCGTAGAGGCGATAAGTGGTGTCGGACTGCTGCTGGGTTTCCACAATGATGGAGCCCGGCCCCAGGGTGTGCACCGTGCCTCCGGCAACATAAATCATTTCGCCGGGGAAGACGGTGATCCAGTTGAGTAGTTCTTCGGCGCGCTGTTCGTGGATGGCTTGCTCGAATTGTGCGCGGGTCGTTCCTGGCGTCAGGCCCAGAGCGATCTGTGAACCCGGCTTGGCGTGGGCTACGTACCAGCATTCGGTTTTGCCGCACGGTTCGCCTGCGGCCTGGGCGGCGGCGTCATCGGGATGAACCTGGACGGAGAGCTTTTCGTGAGGGAAAAGAAATTTAACAAGCAGCGGGAAGCGATTGGGATCTTTGGGAGCATCGCCGATCAATTCGCGTTTGAATTGAGTGCTTAGTTCCGAGAGTGATTTTCCTTTGAGGGGGCCGTTGGCGACCTGGCAATGATCTCCGGTGAGCCAGGACTCGCCGATTTTTTCGACGTAGCGATGATTGGGATAGATGGGAGATAAATCCAGCGTGCCCCAGGGGCGCGGGTCGAACACCGGGGACATGAGCAGTGGGTAGAGAGCGGTCATGCGGCGACTGAAATCTCGGTGAGTTTCATGAACAGCGTCTCGTTCGACCCCAGGCGCTAAAGCGCGAGCAGGAAAACAAAGCCTTTACGCAGCGCTTAAGCGCTGCTCCACCCAAAATCTGCTCCACCCAAAATCTCTGCTGATTGGTTCAGGGATCTCTACAAAGACCCGAAGAACTTTCGCATTTTCTCCAGGCCGCGATCGAGTTCCTTTACCGATGTTGCGTAGGAAATGCGGATGTGGTCGCTGGTGCCGAAGCCTTCGCCGGAAACCGTGGCCACATGGGCTTCGCGCAGGAGTTTGCCGGCGAGTTCTGCGGCGCAGTTGATGCCGCTGCGTCCGAAGAAAGAGGAAATGTTCGGGAACGCATAGAACGCGCCTTGCGGCATAGTGCACTTCACGCCGGGGATCGCGCGCAGGCCACTTACAATGTGGTCACGCAGTTGAATGTATTCGAGGCGCATCTCTTCGACACGTTGCTGCGGACCGTTCAAGGCCGCAACAGCCGCTTTCTGGACGATCGACGTTGGGTTCGAAGTCGATTGGCTTTGCAGCTTTTGCATGGCGTTGACTAACGGCGCGGGGGCAAGTGCGTAGCCCATGCGCCATCCCGTCATGGCGTAGGTTTTTGAGAGCGATCCAGCGACGATGAGGCGATCGTGATACTCGCGCAGGGAACCTACCGAGAAATTCTTGCCGGTGTAATTGAGATACACATAACACTCGTCGGAGATGACCCAAATGCCACGCTGGGCGGCCATTTTGATGACTTCGGTCTGGTCTTCGGGCGACATGACCGCGCCGGAAGGATTCGACGGCGAATTTAAAATAATGAGCTTGGTGCGCGTCGTGATGAGACGCTCGACCATCGGCGCGGTGATGCGGAAATCCTGAGTTTCGTCGGTTTCGAGCAGCACGCAGTTGCCGCCGGCATAACGCACGATGTCCTTGAAAGAAACCCAGTAGGGAACCGGCAGGATGACTTCGTCGCCGTGATCGACCAGTACTTGGATGGCGTTGAACAAAACATGCTTGCCGCCGGTCGAGGCGATGACTTCTTCGCGCTTGTAGCCGGAACTAAAATCGGCGTTGTGGCGGTTCACGATGGCGTCGCGCAGTTCGGTGGTGCCGCCGACGGCGGTGTAGCGGGTGAAGTTGCCGTTGATGGCGGCGATGGCGGCGTCTTTGATGTGCTGCGGAGTGTTGAAATGCGGCTCGCCGGCGGTGAGGTCGACGACCTCAATGCCCTGCTGGCGGAGTTTTTCCGCCTCGGCGGCGGCCGCCATGGTGGCGGAGGGTTCGATGCGGCTGATGCGTTCGGCGAATTTTACGGCTGCGGGCGCTTCGGTTGCGGGAGTCATCTTCTTCTGCCTGCCTTTGTGTTTCTTGCGTGCTGTAATTTTATGGCTGGGTCCAGTTTTTCTTTCAGTCTTTGTTCGACCATCTCGGGGACCAGGCCGGAGACGGAGCCACCCAGCTGCGCCACTTCGCGGACGAGCCGGGAGCTGAGATAAGAATACTGTTCTGCGGGCATCATGAACACGGTTTCGAGTTCAGGATGCAACTTGCGGTTCATCAGCGCCATTTGCAGCTCGTACTCATAATCGCTGATGGCGCGAATGCCGCGCAGGATCGCTGTGGCCTTGACCTGCAACGCGTAGTCCACGGTGAGTCCGTCGAAAGTTGCGACGCGCACATTGCGGAAGCCTTCGGTCATGGCTTCCAGCATGAGCTTGCGTTCGCTTAGGCTGAAGACGGCGTGCTTTTCCGGATTGCGCAGGATGGCCACGATCAGCTCGTCGAAAATCTTGCTGCCCCGTTCAATGAGATCCAGGTGGCCGTGGGTCGGGGGATCGAACGAGCCGGGATAGATGGCGATGACCTTTTTCAAGGGGCCTCTTTTTAAAGTTGTCCTCGCTGGCCTTTGGGCGAAACAAGCAGGCGGGAAACTAAGATTCTAGTCGGCGGAGGAGGGGAATGGCAATCGCATGGGTTTTGAGCGTCGCCGTATAATCGCGGCGTTCCGTGAAAGGAGTGCTTATGGTTCATCCACTGCACATTTATCTGGGGCTGCCGGGAGATATTCTTTCGTTCGCCGGCGGAGTCATTCTGGCCCTCGACGCACTGAATAAAGAACGCGAGTTCAACAAGATCAAGAAGATCACCCGGGTGGTTACGTCTCAGAAATTTCAGACGTTGACGGTGGAAGTGGAGGGAGATGTGGTGAAAGACGGTCAAGATGTGGACCTTACCTTCCTTCGTAGTTCGGTGCGTCTGGCGAGGATTGGATTTTCGTTGGTCGCGGTGGGGTTTCTGTTCCTGATGGCTTCTCGGATGAATGAGCTATTGTGATGAAAATAAATGACATAGCGAGTCACTTGACATGCGGATGGACGGAGCGTAGTTTCGGATCATAGGATATTCCGATCATCGGATTAGCGGATAGTGAATTTATGAGTGACATAGGAGCGCAGCAGCGGGTATTCCGGATGAAGATCGCGTCCAAGCGACAGGTGACTCTGCCGCAGAAGCTGGTTTCCCAGCTTCGGCTGAGTGAAGGCGATGAGTTGGAAATTGTCACCAACGGCTCGGAGATCACCGAGGTCCGGTCATTGAAACTGGTGCCGACCACATTTTTCACGGAGAGGATCCGGAAGTTACTGGACGAACGTGAAAAGGAATTCGCAGCCGGAGGCGGCTTTGAGCTGCCCGATGTTTCGGAATTACGCCGGCGGGGAAAGTCGCGGAGTTCTTCGAATGGTGGAACGTCTAGCGCAAGTTCTTAGGGTTGCTGTTTTTTTTCAGTAAACGCTGGAGCAAGTCTTGGCTAATCTCACCTAGCGGAGAAATCGCCAGTATGTCGATCTTTAGAATTCCGCCTTGGATGTCCGTGAAGTTGCCGGCATAGCCCGACTCGAACTTCCAAAAAACTACGGAATCGCGGTGAAACTGGTGGCACCAGCGGTTCCTGCCGTCGCGCTCGCATTTGGCCAGGAGTTCCGCGCTGTTGGGATTTTTCTGCAACTGGCCCAGAAAAGTTGTCAGCGCCTCTCGTACTTCTGATTGCAGAGCCTCGTAGTCATCCCAGAACTCATCGTAGAACTTGAGCGGCGGCGGCATGGCGTGGTTCCAAGCGAAGCGCTACCCCGGGATAAAAGTTAAGCCAGCCACAAAAACACCACCTGCAAATTACCGCCTTGCCGCGGTCTTGGCCGGTTCTGGCACCGCACTGGGCATGGTGGTCACACGTGCTCCCTGGGGTGAGGCTTGGGGCTGCGCCGGAGCGGGTGGTTGTGCAACCGACGGGGTGAGGCCGAGTTTCTTGCGGACTTCGATATCGAGTTTGGCGTAGATGTCTTTGTTGTCCTTGAGGAACTGGCGGGCGTTTTCACGCCCCTGACCGATGCGTTCGCCGGCGTAGCTGTACCAGGAGCCGGATTTTTCCACCAGGTTGTGGGTTGCCGCCAGATCGAGCAGGTCGCCTTCGCGGGAAATGCCTTCGCCGTACATGATGTCGAATTCAGCTTCGCGGAAAGGTGCGGCGACTTTGTTTTTGACCACTTTGATGCGGGTGCGGGAACCGGTGACCACGTCGCCTTCTTTAATGGCGGCGATGCGGCGGATGTCGATGCGGACCGAAGAATAGAATTTCAGCGCGCGGCCGCCGGTGGTGGTCTCGGGATTGCCGAACATCACGCCGATTTTTTCGCGGATCTGGTTGATGAAAATCAGGCAGGTACGCGACTTCGAAACTGTTCCCGTCAGTTTGCGCAGGGCCTGCGACATCAAGCGAGCTTGCAGTCCCATGTGGCTGTCGCCCATCTCGCCATCGAGTTCGGCCTTGGGGACGAGCGCGGCGACGGAATCCACGACCAGTACGTCGATAGCGCCGGAGCGCACCAGAGTTTCGGTGATTTCGAGGGCCTGCTCGCCGTAGTCGGGTTGCGAGACGAGGAGGTTGTCTACATCCACGCCGAGTTTCTTGGCGTAGCCGGGATCGAGCGCGTGTTCGGCGTCTACGAATGCCGCCAGGCCGCCGGCCTTCTGGGCCTCTGCAATCACTTGCAGGGTGATGGTGGTTTTGCCGGAAGATTCCGGGCCGAAGACTTCGATGACGCGGCCGCGCGGGAACCCGCCAACCCCGAGAGCGGCGTCGAAAGAAATTGCGCCGGTGGGGATCACGGCGATGGGAACGATAGCTTCCTTCGATCCCAGGCGCATGATGGAGCCCTTGCCAAATTGCTTTTCAATGGTTGCAAATGCCAGATCAATTGCTTTGCTGCGTTCGTCGGCCATTACGACTCCTTTATGATTGCGAATGTGTTGAAGGCCGGATTATATACCGATTTCGTAAGCGAAGAAAAGGCGAATTTGATAATAATCGTGGAAAACGTTCCGAAAAGGGAAACTCGCCTGGCCGAGATGGGGTCGGCAGAAAATCTTAAACCGCAAAGTGCGCTAAGGAATTCGCCAAGAGCGCAAAGAAAAGCCGCAATATGGACGTGCTACAATTAGCCGCGCCTGAAGGTTCTTTCCGGGCAACAAAATCACCTAAGCGCATCCCCGCAGTCGTTGATTAGCGATCGTTGATTCGCGATCATTGATTATTTGAGAGTGACGATTTACCTGTGGCCCACAATTCCTCGAAAACCGCGACCGTAACCTATGCCGATGCGGGCGTCGACATCGACCGCGCCGCGCGCACTAAAAAGCGCATCAAGTACCTTGCCCATAAGACTTTTACCCGGGGAGTGCTGAGCGAAATTGGCGGGTTTGGCGGCCTGTTTGCCATTGACAAGGCAAAATATGTCGATCCGGTGCTGGTTTCGAGCGTGGACGGCGTGGGCACCAAGCTCAAAGTCGCCTTCGAAATGAAGGTGCATCACACCATTGGCGCCGATCTGGTCAATCATTGCGTGAATGACATTGCGGTGCAGGGCGCAGCGCCCATGTTCTTTATGGATTATCTCGCCACCGGCGAACTCGAGCCGGAAGTTGCCGAGAAAGTCGTCGAGGGACTGGCCGAGGCCTGCAAGCACAATGGATGCGCGCTGATCGGCGGCGAAACGGCTGAGATGCCGGGATTTTATCCTCCCGGCGAATACGATCTGGCCGGGTTTATCGTCGGCGTAGTGGAACGGGAAAAGATCATTACCGGCAAAACTGTCGAAGTCGGCGATGTGATTCTGGGCTTGGCTTCGAATGGACTGCACACCAACGGCTACGCGCTGGCCCGCAAACTGCTTTTCGAAGTCGCGCAATACACGCCGGATTCCTACGTAAATGAATTAAAAGGCAAAGTCGGCAATGAGCTCATGAAGACGCACAAGAGCTATTGGCCGTCGATCAAGCGGCTGGTGGATGGCGAATGCGTCTCGGCGATGGCGCACATCACCGGCGGCGGTATTACCGACAATTTACCGCGGGTGTTGCCGCGAGGCGTGGCGGCGGTGATTGAGATGGGATCCTGGCCGGTGCTGCCGATCTTCGAGCACTTGCAGAAGCTGGGGAATGTTCCGAAAGAAGAAATGCTGCGGACTTTCAACATGGGAATTGGCATGTTGCTCGTCGTACCGTCGAAGAAGTTCAAGAAAGCGCAGACGGTGCTGGAACGGGCCGGGGAAAAAGCGTTTACCGTGGGCAGGATTGTGAAGGGCGAGCGCAAGGTGATGTACACGTAGAAACCTGCACCAACAAATTCTTCACCACAGAGACACGGAGTCACAGAGAAAGTCTCTTCTCAAATCCCACTTTATCTTTAATCTCTATCGCTTCAGCAAATCCACCGGTTCTCGCACATCCGTGACCCTCAAATACTTTTCCAGCGCGGGATACTTTTTCGCGACGGCTTCGTACATGGCGTAGGCGACGTTGCGGTAGGAGATGTGTCCGGCGGGGCCGGTGCGGAGTTCGGAGATGTAGACGACTTCGGCGAAGTCCATTTTGAAGAGAGTCCGCTTTTTGAAGGCTAGGGGAATCGCGTACTGTGAATTCTCTTCGGCTTCGGGGGACGAGCTTCCCGCCAGTTGCTCGACGGCAGTGATGACGCGTTGCATGATGGCGTCGTAGGCGGGCTTGGCTCCGGCGGCTTCGAGTTCGGGCGGGGTGTCGTAGCCGTGGCGGGTGGTGAATCCCTGGCCGATCTGGATGCAGCGGCGATGGCGGTGCATGTCGCGGAAACCGCCGATGTCCATGAGGATGTCGAAGCGGAATTGCTGGCCGGCGCAGAACGGGCGCAGCATTTCGTCGTGGCGGCCGCGATGGCGCAGGCCGAGGTCAATGATTTCGCGGCGAATGAGTTCGCCGGCGTACTCGATCATCTGGCGAATTTGGCGATAGGGATAATGGCTGTGCTCATAGATGAGCGTCGCGGCGAGTTCGATTTCGAGAGGCTCTTCTTCCAGTAAATCAACCGTCGGGTGCAGATTCGATTGGGATATTTCCCATCAGCTCGTCGGCTACCTGACGCAGTTCGCGGCGGGTTTCGATTTCATACTTGTTGGGATCGGCATACTTGACTAGAGTCGGCGCGACCCGGACTTCGCGTAATAATTCCTGTTCGGCGCGTTGTCCCAGCTCAGGCGAAACCGCACGAATTTCTTCCACCAGCTTAGTTAATGATTCCTGATTCACGTTGTAGGCCGGAGATATCGCGGCCTGCTTCAGTAACGTGCCCAGATGCCGGACTTCTTTGTGAGTGTGCGCGAGCAGATGCGCGACCTGGGTTTCCAGGGTGCGCGCGTTGACGATCTCGCCCAGCGAGGTGTTGGCGGCCAGCGGAAGCAGGTAACGCGAGACATCGAAAGCGCGGGCGCGGAGGGTGCGCTCGTAGGCTTCCTGCTTCATGTCGTCGGGCTTGGGGGTGATGGCGGCGAGATAGTGAAAAGTTTTTTCTGAAAAGGCCTCGTATTCGGCGAACAGGCAATCGACGGTTTCTCGATAGAGGGATTGGGCAGCACCGAAATCCGGGGTGTAGTAGCCGCTTTTCTTGAAATCCTGATAGCGGGTGGAACGCTCCTGGCCGTCCCAGCGCTGCTCGTCGGCGACCGCAATGGCGGCGAGGATGGAGAGCTTTTCAATGGCCAGGGCTACGTGGGCGAGGTCGGCGATGGAGCGGTGTCCGTATTGGAAGTAGAAGGTGTTGAGAAATTTTTCGGCCTTTTGGGTGCTGATTTCTTTCAGCGAATCCTTCATCGAAAGGGCCGAGCGCGAATATTTCGCCATGGCGTAGGCCTGGATTTCCGGCTCGACGCCGTAAACGGCGAAGACCTCGACAGCGGGTGCATCAGGCGCATTCGACGATGCGGTGTGGTTGCCGTTGGCGGGAGTAGCGATTTCAGACAATGGGCGACCTCGAAATTTAGAGCAGAGTTGAAAGTTTACGTGGCGGATTTGTGGTTGGCAATCGGGTCACTCCTTCGGAACTCGTGCTGGGATGCGATAGGGCCCTTCGACTGCGTGTCTGCTTCGCTTCGCGAAACAGACACTGCGCTCAGGATGACGGATTTATTTTTATTTTACAGGGTGTGCATGTAGGCCAGCAGGTCGGTGATTTGTTGTTGAGAAAGGGCCTGGCCGAAGCCGGGCATTTTGTCGCGGCCCAAGCGAATGATGTCGGTGACGCGAGCGTCATTGGCTGGCATGCCGCTTAGTTCGAGATATTGATGCTGGAAGACGCCTTTCATGCCAGGACCTTTTTTGCCGCGGGTGGAATAGGGTTCGTGGCAGCGGTCGCAATTATCGTCGTAGATGCGGCGTCCGGCGGACTGTTGGGGAGTGAGTCCCAGTTCGGTGTCGCTTTTGCGGCGTTCCACGTCGCAGGCTGGGAGCAAAAGCAGGCTCACCATGGAGACACAGAGGCACAGAGAAAACCGTTTTAGGAAATTGCGCGGGGATTTTGTTGGGGGCTTGCGCATTATGAATTCTCTGGACGTACAATCATAGAGCAAATCGATGACAACCAAGGCCAAACGAATCGTAGTCAAGCGGGTGTATGAGCCGCCTGTCCGAGCTGACGGGACGCGGGTGCTGGTGGACCGGCTGTGGCCGCGGGGTTTGAGCAAAGAGCGGGCCGCCGTTGATTCGTGGTTGCGCGACCTTGCGCCCTCGAATGAATTGCGGCAATGGTTTCATGCGCGGGCCCACGCATGGCTCACTTTTCGCAAAAGATATTTGAAAGAATTGGTCCGTGCGGAAGCGGAAGCCGCGCTCACCGAACTTTATCGGCTGGCCAATCAGCGCAAGACGTTGACGCTTTTGTATGCCTCGAAAAATGAAGAGCAGAATAATGCGATCGTCTTGAAGGAGTTGCTGGAAGGGATGCGCAAGCCGCCGAACGGGACTGGACGCGGTGCGATCCGGGCGATGCAGGATCGGCAGGCGAAGAGAATGCCGGGATAAGCCATGAGACCTACGATTCAGCATTTAGTAATTGGCACTTAGCATTTAGCCCTTGGCATTTCGTGCCGAAATTTGGCGGGCATCTGCACGCTTGATTCTCCGTGAATCGAGGGTTGCCAGCGACGCGATCCGGAATGGCCAAATGCTAAGTGCCAATTGCCAAGTGCTGGCTTTTTATTTCTTGGTGTTCCCGTCGTGAACGACTTCGCCGACGATGCTGTCGATGGCATCCGTCACCCGTTTCACTGACAGGTTGGAATTGTTGGAGAGGATGGAGAATGCGATGGGTTCGCCGTTGTCGGTGGTGGCGTATCCGGAGAGGGTTTTGACGCCGCCCAGCGAACCGGTCTTCGCGAATATGCGTCCCTGCACGTCGAGATTATTGAAGCGGTCGGAAAGGGAGCCGTCCACGCCGGCGACTGGCAGAGTTTCCTTGAAGCTCGCGCCCCAGGGCTGACTGGCGGCATAGCGCAAGAGCATCACGATGGCATGTGGTGTTACCAGATTTTGCCGGGAGAGACCCGAGCCATCGTAAAAGGCATATTGTTCGCTGGGAATTCCGGCCTGGTTCAGGAAAGCCGCGCACCACTTCCAGTCCGCCTTCAACGTTGCCGGCATTCCCCTTTTCGCGGCCCAAAAGCCGCAGCAAAATTTCGGCATGTAAATTCTGGCTGACTTTGTTGATGACCCGAATATCCTCGATCAGAGGCTTCGACTGATAGCTGCCCAACACCAGAGGCTGGACCTGCAGGGAGCGCGAAGGTTCGTCCCCACCGCGGGCGGGCGCTAGGGCTGTGACCGTCAATGTGGAAAGACTTGCCAGCTCGGTGTGGCGGGTGCGCTGACGGCCATAAACAGCGATCCCGCGGGCTTCGAGCAGTTGCCGGAAAAGACCGGCGGCAAATTCGGCGGGATCTTCGATGGCGAGACCCTCGTTGGCGCCGGCGTCGTCGAGCGGCATGTTGCCCCAAAGCGTGAGTTCCGTGGAACCGGGCTCGCGATTGATGAAGATTTTGCGGCCGGTGCCAGCGGGCGTGGTGAGGATGCGGTTGTCAATGCGGTAGTAATCGGCGAACGGCGTGACGCTCACAAAGGCGCGGTCTCCCACGCGATCGGCGGGGAGAATATTCACGAAGATTACATTGTCGTTGACGGTGAGGGCAGAAACCGGAGCGCCGTCAGCCCAGACGAGATCGTCCTGGCTCCAGCCTTCGCCGTAGCGCTCGAAGGCGAAGTAGGAATCGTCGGCCACGATGTCGCCGTCCACGTACTTCACGCCCTTCTGTACCAGTTCGTCCGCCAGGTGCTCCAGAACTTCGATGGGATGATCGTTGCGTTCGGTATGCAGCAGATAGGGAAGTTGACGACCGGAAAGATTGGGATCGCCGCGGCCGACCAGGACCAGGTCGCCGGTCAGGCGTCCGTGTTTGTCGAGCGAGCCGTTGGTTTCGACCGTGGTGTGGAACTGGTAATCGGGGCCGATCAGCGCCAGGGTGGCGGCGGTGGTGAATAGTTTGGTATTGGAAGCGGGAGTGAAAAGCTTGTCCGCATTTTGCGAGTAGAGGACTTTGCCGTCCTTGAGCGAAACTACTTCGATACCCCAGAAGCCGCGGGCGAGATCGGGATCGGAGAGGAGAGCGGCGATGCGTTTGTCGAGGGTTGGTTTTCGCGGCGGCTTTGGTTTTGAAGAAGCGGCCAATAGCTGTGCCGTTAGGACAAAGCAGAGCAGCACCCGAACTGGAAGACGAGCCCGGCGCATAACTTGCTGATTGTAGCACCGGAAATTGGGCAATTCTGAAGGAAGAAATCGCGTAAGGCCCCGCCCTCCCGCAAAAGGCGCGGGAAGGACGGGGCACCCGCTCTGCTGGGGGTTTAGAATCGGCTGCATGCGGCCTGTTGTGGAATGGAATCTTGGCTCTCGCATATTGAAGCTGGGGAAGCGGACGCTGGTCATGGGTGTGGTCAATGTGACTCCCGACTCGTTCTCGGATGGAGGATTGCACTTTGACCGGGACCGGGCGGTGGCGCATGCGTTGCAACTGCTGGAGGATGGGGCCGACATTATTGATGTGGGCGGGGAATCGACGCGTCCGGGAACGAAAGTAGGATTGCCTGAGGGCGCTGCGGTAAGTGAAAAGGAAGAATTGGAGCGGGTGATTCCAGTCATCACCGCGCTCAAGCAGAAGCGGTCCGATGCGGTAATCTCCGTGGACACTTACAAGTCCGCCGTGGCGCGGGCAGCTGTTGAAGCCGGGGCCGAGATTGTGAATGACGTGAGCGGTTTTTTATGGGACCCGAAAATGGTCAAGACTCTGGCGGCTTTGAAATGCGGAGCGGTGCTCATGCACACGCGGGGACGTCCGGAGGAGTGGGCAGCATTGTCACCGGCGGCTGACATTGTGGTGCAGGTGAAGCGGGAACTCCGCGACCGGGCTGATGTCGCGTTGATGGCGGGCGTGAAACGGGAGCGGATTTTGCTCGATCCGGGATTTGGATTTGGCAAGCGGATGGAAGAAAATTATCCGCTGCTGAAGCGCTTCGAGGAATTCCATCAACTGCGTTATCCGCTCATGGTGGGCGTGTCGCGGAAGGGATTTATTGGAAGAGCACTGGCCCGCGATGGCAAAGACGCGCTGCTTACCGACCGGCTTTATGGAACCCTGGCCGCGGAAACGGCGGCCGTTTTGAAAGGCGCTCACATTATACGAACGCATGATGTGCGGGCTTGCCTGGATGCGGTAAGAATTGCAGACATCGTGGTGAATTAGCGGAGGAGCGCGAGGTTTGGACAATGAAATTTGCCAAGATTGTGTTTTGGATTGCTGGCGTATGGGGTGTGCTGGTGCTCACTCCACTGTATTTTATATTTGACTTGATCGGACGCACCGATCCGCCGGTGATTACGCATCCAGCCTTTTATTACGGATTCGCCGGCGCAGGACTGGCCTGGCAATTAGCATTCTTCGTCATCGCCACCAATCCCGTCCGCTACCGGCCTCTAATGATTCCGTCGGTCGTGGAAAAATTCAGCTACGGAGTTGCTGTCATCGTTTTGGTGGCGCAGCAGCGCATGCACCATAACGATTTACTGTTTGCCGGGGCGGATTTGTTGCTCGGGCTGCTTTTCGTAGCTGCCTTCCTGAAGACCGGTAGTCAGAAAACATAATCCGGGAAACCCGGTTCCCAGGGCCGCCCCCGGTGGGGAACCAAACTGACCCCCTACCCGCCCGCGATCTGGCTTGCTTTCCCTCTATGATCTGATGTACAAACCTCCGGGCCGTACTTGTTAAAAAATATGCGTGCCGTCTCGAAGCCAGCCAACGAATTCGGGGCCGGCGGTAGTCTTCTGCCCGTCCAGTTTACCGCGTCATCGCCACGGAGAAATCTCATGTCCATGCGGAAGCTTGTCTCGCTTGCATTCTCGATTTTGCTCATGACTGCTTTGGGGTTCGGCCAGAGCGCCGCCACCGGCGATTTGCACGTTACGGTGAGAGACCCCAAGGGGAACCTGGTGACCAACGCCACGGTCACGGCCAGCGACCCCGCCAAAGCCTTTGAGCGCTCCATGATGGGTAGTTCGGATGGCGAGTACAGCATGGTCAACCTGCCTCCCGACACGTATACCGTGTCTGTCGAAGCTCCGGGCTTCGCCACCGCGACGGCCAAGAGCGTCATTATTACGGTTGGCGGATTGGCGGAGTTGCCGGTGACCCTTTCGGTCGCGGGGGGGAAAGAAACGGTTGAAGTCAGCTCCCAAGCCGAACTGGTGGAAACTGCCCGCAGCTCGACCACTGACACGGTAGACCAGAAGCGCATCGATAATCTTCCCATCAACGGCCGTAATTACATCAATTTCACTCTGACCGATTCCCAGGTGGTGCGGGACAATGCCCCCAACACCGGCGCGGCGCCTACTTCCGGACTCAACATGAGCGGCCAGCGGGCGCGCTCCAACCTGGTCAACGTGGATGGCGCCGACGCCACCGACAATTCCACCAACGGCGTCCGCTCCACGGTTTCCCAGGAAGCGGTTCAAGAATTCCAGATCATCACCAACAGTTACAGTGCGGAGTACGGACGGGCCGCCGGCGGCGTAGTCAACATCATCACCCGTTCGGGAGGGAACGATTTCCACGGCGATGTTTTCGGCTACCTGCGCAACCGCAACTTCCAGGCGGTCAACCCGTTCAGTACCACCCCTGATCCTGCCTACACCCGGGCGCAGGGAGGCGTGGCTTTCGGCGGCCCGATCAAGAAGGACAAGACCTACTACTACTTTTCTTACGAAATTACACGGCGGCACGAGACCGGATTCTCCAGCATCGGGCAGGGCAATTTCGGACTCTCTCCCTTTGATACGACGCAGGTTGGCCTGCCTTTCGGCGTTTTGCAGTTGACCCCCGACCAGATCGGTTTCCTCACCAACCCGAATGTAATCGCGACCGAGCAGGCGAGCCCGGCCTACGCCAACGAAGTGGCTCAATACGCGGTCCTCACCGGCGCCTCTTCCGGGCAGGCGGTGCAGGGGTTTTGGCCAACCCAACTGGTGCAAGGCGCGACCGGAGGCCTGCTGAACGCGTGGGCCGGCTTCCCCACCACGTGTCCGCCCGGAAGCGCATGTGTTCCGGTACCGGCCTCCTATCAGACGCTGGCTTCCCAGGAAGGCAACTTCCCGGTGTTCGAAGGCACCAGCCTGTACTCGCTTCGCATCGACCACAACCTGAACAACAGCAACCGCCTCACCCTGCGCTTCAACGCCAGTCCGAGCACCCAGACCGGCATCGAAGTCAGCGGAGAAGACCAGCCCGCCGGGCAAAACGCCTACTCGCGTACTTCTCAACAAACCTATCGGGACGTCGCCGGGGTTGCCCAGGACACCTGGACCCTCGGCACCAACAAGGTGAATGAACTCCGCTTCCAGTTCGCGCGCCGCGGTCTGGCTTATTTCTACAACACCGAGATTCCTGGCGGCGCTGACCCGGCGGTCAACATTCCCGGCTACGCCGATTTCGGACGCGAGCCTTATTCCTATATCCAGCGTGTCGAAAAGCGCTATCAGTTCACCGACAATTTTTCCTGGACGATGGGGCGCCACGACACCAAATTCGGCGGTGATTTCAACTATATCCCGCTCAAAGCCACTTTCACCGTGAACTATGGTGGGGTGTACGACTTCGGGACCTTCAACTCGGCATCGCTGGGTTTCGTAAATCCCGCACCCGGCGGCCTGCCCGATTTTCCGATCCTTTCGCCCGTGCAGTCCTACGGAGCCGGACTGCCCGGCCAATTTGTCCAGGGCCTCGGCAGTCCCACCGACAGCTTTAGCAACAAACCGCTGGGCGTTTTCTGGCAGGATTCCTGGCGAGTTCGCCACAACCTCACTCTGAATTACGGGGTGCGCTACGATGTGGAATTTCCGCCCAAGCTCAAGCCGCCGCTGGGACTGGCTCTGCCCGCTTACGGCGCTCTGGGATTGCAGAAGGGCATTGAGACCGACAAGAACAACATTCAACCTCGCATCGGCATGGCCTGGGATCCCAAGGGAGACGGCAAAACGGTGATCCGCGCCTCGTACGGCATCTTCTATGACCATCCCTTGCTCGGCCTTTATTTCCTTGGCGATGCCTCCGACGGCTCCAGCAGCGGCCAGTTGGCATTCGGCGGGACGGGACTCTGCAATGGTGCTGGAAATCCCGCGAACTTGAACGCGATTCCGATATTCCAGGGGCTGCTGAATCAGCCGAACTGCACGCCCTCGAACTTCCCGCAAGCCAACGCCAATCTGTTCTACCTGCCTGATCAGCAGCAGTTTCAGTCTTTGAATACTCCACAGTCAGTTTTTCTCAACCAGAACTACCTCAATCTGGCGCAAGGCACGTTCCTGCCGCTCGGCTTTCAGCCCTTCGGTTACCCTCAGTCCAGGAATTTCGTCTACGCCTACTCGCAGCAAACCAACTTGACGGTCGAGCGCAACCTCGGCAATGGCTTCGCCTTCAGTCTGGCCTATAACCTCAACCTGGGTCGCCACCTCAATCGTCCCATCAACGCGAACGCGGTTCGCGGTGACTTGCTGGCCGCTAACTACTTCGCCGCCGGTGGGGGGAGCAGTCCATTCACCGTGAGCGGTTGCGGACCCGGTTTCGTGGATGCTTCGCTGGTGAACTTCTTCCGCCCCGGTGGATTGAATCCCTCGATCGCCGCCGCTTTCTACGCCAGCGGCGACCCCGCAAAGATCGCTTGTGTAGGACAAGCGCAGGCTCTTCTCGCGACCATCCCCGGGTTCAATGCGAAATGCAATCCGGCGCCGCCCACATTCGATTACACCAACTGCGTCCCCTTCGGCGACATGGATGCCAACTATTCCAACGGCACTTCGAATTACAACGGCCTGACCACCAATCTTCGCAAGCGATTCGGCAATCACTATGAATTTCTGGCGTCCTACACCTGGTCGCACGCCATCGACGATTCCACCGATTTGCAATCCACACTCACCCCGCAGGACAGCTACAATCCCAGCGCCGATCGTTCCACTTCCACCTTCGACCAGCGCCATCGCTTCGTCTTCAGCGGTGTCTATCAATCGGGCAAGCTGAGCGGCGACGGCTTCGCCAGCAAACTCTTTAGCAATTGGACCGTCGCCCCCCTGATCGAATTCAGCTCCGGCCGTCCGTTTAACATCATTACCAGCAGCAGCGACAATCTGCAGTTGTCTTCCCTAACCGGACGCCCCAATGTTGTGGCCTCCGGCACCCCCACCAACGGGTGCGGCTATGCGACCGTAGCTTCGAAATATTCGCCCTCGGGATTCCTGCAGGAACCCTGCATCCTGGGCTTCAACGGCACCTTGGCCTCGCTCGACGGCAACCTCGGCCGTAATGCCGGAATCACCCCCGGGGCGGTATTCAACGATCTCCGCATCGCCAGGAAAATTTACTTGGGCGAGCGCTTCAACCTGGACTTGATCGCCGATACCTTCAACATCGCCAACCGCTTCAACGTGGGCGCCGTCAGCCCGCTCTTCACCAATGCCGGCCAGGCCACGGCAGCCTACGATCCGCGGCAATTTCAGTTCGCCGTGAAACTGAATTGGTAGAACAGAATGCGGGCTGGGTTACTTGCACAGCCCGCTACTATTCCCGAAAAACCTCTCGCGTGGTCCTGGAAATAGGACCGTCGCGTCTCGCCGTCGCAAGCCACTGAGCCCTTGAGTCTAAACGGATGGCGGCACAAGTGGTTTTGTGGCCCAGACGACTCCCTGCCAAAGTGAAGAAAAAGCGCACTCCGCCGATGTGTCTGATAAGCGGCTTATCGAGTGTGAATGGGGGTTGCGTGCAAACGATTAGCAAGCCGAGCGTGTTACCTGAAAATCCCGCCGACCGGAGACGTCGTCCCAGATACAGGTTTAGCGTACCGGTCACCATTCGATCCGCCGACAGCACGACTATGCAGGGCATGACCATCGAAATAAGTGAGAGCGGCATTTCTGTCATCACGGCCGATTCGCTGAACATAAACGACACTGTCGAACTTGGTCCCATTTATGGAAACAGACTGTCCGCGCGGGTCAGGTATCAGGTTGGAAGAGTTTATGGGTTTGAGTTTATTCGCCTGACGGCAGAACAAAGCCGGGCAATCGTGGATGGCTGCAAGACGCTTGCCCGATACCCAGGCAATAGCCTGCGTATATAGACCGCGAGTTGCGCGTCCGTTGCCTGGCTTCCCAACAGCTAATGCCAAGCGAGGGCGCAGACGATAGAGATCAGGAAGAGGTCATGAAGGTCCGCATGCAGCCTATCGGAAACGTCTGGGGACAGTTCCCGATCGATCAGTTGGCACCGGAGATCATGCGCCGCGTGCTGCCAAGCCGTACTCGTCAGCCTGCCACTGCCGGCTATCCCGCCATGGAGTCACAAGCCAAATGACGACTGGCATGCAACCCGCTCTTGCCGCCGCTGCGGCGAGTAAGCCGGCAGTGGATCCCATCTTCCGGCAAATTCGCGATTTGGTGTACAAGGTCTCCGGCATTTATCAGCTCGACGAGAAACTTTATCTGCTGGTGGATGGCTGTGGCCGGAGAATCAAACAGCTCAATTTCAAAAGCCCGCGCGAGTATTGGGACCTCCTGACCGCACACGCCAGCCGGGAAGCGGAACTTCGGCACTTGCTCAACGAAATCACCATCGGCGAGACCTGCCTGTTTCGCAGTCAGCCGCAACTCGAAGCCTTACACAAGATCATTCTTCCGGAAATCGTGGTCGAAAAAACCAAGCAGGTGACTAAGCGCCTGCGCATCTGGAGCGCCGGCTGTTCCACCGGTGAGGAGTCCTACACCCTGGCTATGAATATGATGGAGCAAAGCGAGCAGCTGCTGAAGGGTTGGACCATCGAGATACTGGCCACCGACTTGAACGACCGCTCGGTGGAAGCCGCCAAGGCCGGCATTTACGGGGACTACGCGCTGCGCGCCACCACCGACTACTTCAAGCGTAAATACTTTGTACCCTTCGATGAGAAGAAGCTGCAGGTGAAGCCCGAAGTCAAGAAGCTGATCACCTTCAGCCGCCTCAACCTGCAGGACAATTCCAAGATGCTGTTCATGAAGGGCATGGACCTGATCTTCTGCTGCAATGTTCTGATCTATTTCGACGGGCCTTCGAAGTCGAAGGTGATCGAACATTTTTTCAGCAACCTCAATTTTGGCGGCTACTTCTTTCTCGGAACCTCGGAATCGCTGATGAAATTGAACGACCAGTTCCACCTGGTCCATTTTCCCGGCGCGATCGGATATTGGAAACCATCCCTCAAGAGCGGCAAGCTATGAACATCCCCATTGCTGACACCATCCGCGAGCGGGTGAATCGTATCGAGACCACGCCTTCCATTCCGGCAGTTTTTCTTCCCCTGCTGCAGCTGCTCAATGCTCCTCCGGAGGAAGCGAAATTGGATGAAGTGGTGAAGTTGGTGTCCTATGACAACACCATCGCTGCGCAATGCCTGCGGGTGGCCAGTTCTCCCTTGTTTGGGCTGGCAAAGTCCCCTGAATCGATCAAGGTGGCGGTCATCGCACTCGGTCTGCGCCGGGTCGAAACCATTCTTCTCACTTGTTGCCTGGGCAACGCTTTCCCCGCCAAGAACTGGGCCCTGGATCCCATTGTTTTCTGGAGACATTCATTGGGTTGCGCCATGGTATGCCGGAAATTCAGCGAGAAAATTGGGGGCCGCGACCCTGACAAGGCCTACATGGCGGGGCTGCTTCACGACATCGGCTTCCTGGTGAACTGCCTCGCTTTCACCGAAGAATTCACCACTGCAGTCAATGATGCCATTCAGAGTCAGGTCCCCCTAGACCAGGCTGAGATGAGCACCATGGGATTTACCCATTGCGAGACGGGGCGCGCACTGGCCGAGAAATGGCATCTGGCGAACGATATCGTTCAAGTGATCGCGCATCATCACGCGCCCGAACTGAGTCCGGCGGCCCAGCCCCTGGTGGCCCTGGTCCACCTTAGCGATCTTCTCTGCCGGATGCGCGGTATGGGATATGGATATTATGAACGGCAGCGCGTGGACTTGGCCCACAACTCCGCGTGGGACATTCTGAGGAATGAATACCGTGAGCTGGACGGTATCGACCTGGTGCGGTTTACTTTCGAACTCGACGAAGCCGTGGGTGAAGTCATCGCCCTGGTCGCGACCATTTTCGGGCGGGCTGCCGCAAGAAGCTGAACGGTAGAGGGAAATTCCAGCCAACGTTAAGCTTGCGCGCCAGCGAAATCGGGATCGCACTCCGGAGTCAGCTATTTATTTGCAGGGAAATGACGATGGGCATGCCTTCGAACATCAGATTGAGTTCAAGGGAGGGGGCGTCGGCCCGTGAGTGCAAATCGTAATCGCTTCCGGTAATCAATGTGGGCGGGGAAAGCATGCATCCGTTAGCCAGACCGGTGATCTTGTTCTTGAAGTTGCCCGCCACCATATTGCAGATTTCGCCCAGAGCATCTGGTATCTCAGCGCTAACTTTGTCCGGTTCGATGCTCAGCATCTTGGAGGCCATGAGAGCAGCGGACTTGCGATCGCAACAAACGCTCAACACTCCGCACAATTGTCCCGCCATTCCTACCATGGAAGTAATTTCCAATTGCGCCTCGACGGGGGTTTCCGGCACGGTCAGCTTACAGCCCAGCATCAGTTCGAAGACTTCGCGGGCTGCCACTTCCAGTAACGGGATCCAGTCCTGATGGCGCTCACAGGCCGGGGACAGTGCATTCGGGGATGTCATGGTTTCCTCTCCAGAATAGGGATGACATGCAGTTTTACCTCGTCCGGAGTAAAGGGTTTACGAATGTACCCACGGGCCCCGCAAGATATGGCCTGCGCAACATGAGACTCGCTGCCCTCCGTGGTAATCATGACCACCGGAACACCTTTCGCGTTCTCAGTTCCGGGAAGCTGCTTGATGAATTCCAGACCATCCATGACCGGCATGTTGATGTCACACAGGATCAAATCGACCCGGTTATCGTTGAGGATACCGATGGCCTCGGCCCGTTCCCGGCCTCGAATACCTGCAACAATTCGAGACCCGACTGGCGCAGGGAGCGCTCCACGATCTTCCGCATGGTTGGCGTCTCACCGTCCTTGCGGAGGCGCCGAGATTATCCGGACTTGAGGCGGGAGGTGAGAGGCCGTGCAACGGTGACGCACGCCGACACTGCCTAAGGAACAGGGGTGTTTCTAGATGTCATCGGGTCCTTCGCGTCAGCATTCATCCCGAGACCAAAGTGGTGTTCATGTCGGGATACTCCAAGAACCTGCTCTCCAACGAGCAGATTCTCGATTCGAAGCATGTTCTTCTGCAGAAACCTTTCCGAATGACTGCCCTGGGTAAGCGAATCCGAGAGACTTTAGGCCGCAGCAATGCGGCTGGCGCGAGCAGGTAAATAGAGCACCCGGCAGGGCGAACCTGCGGGAATACTCTCGTCTATGGCATGCTCGGACGCAGCACGTCCGGTAAAGGCGGCGCCGCAACCGGGACATCGTGGGGGAAGTCTTTTCCCAGGAACGCGGCCACAGTAGCTGCGATCTGCGCTTGCGTCACCGGGGACACATTTTCCCGCTCCCCAAGTGCCGGAGTGTCGGGACCCAGTACTCCGATCCAAATATTCTCCGAGCCTTTCTGGTCCACGCCATGTTCTTTCCACTCCACCAAACCACTGCCGCGGCCGTGGTCAGTGGTAATGATAAACGTGGTCTGATCATGGTATCCCGGCATGGCTTGCATCTTGTTCCAAAGTTGCTCTACGAATTGGTCGAACTGCTGGGCACTTTGCAGGACCAAGTCATAGCGGCCCGAATGGGCCCAGTTATCGGTTTCTCCATATCCTACGAAGAGAACTTTTGGATGCTTGGCTTGCACGTACTCGATCAGGGGAATTTGCAGGAAAGCGTCATACACGTCGTCGGCGTCAAGTTTGGTGGTGGTGCGAAACAGTTCGTTGAGGAGTTCCTGGCGCGGCGTGAGAACGCCTTTTTCCGGAACGTCCCAGCCGGCCTGCACGACCAGGCCGCTACGTTTTTCGTTGAAGATACCTTTGAAAACGTTCCAGGTACCGTAGACCGCGACCTTGCCGTGATACTCGGGAAACTTGTTAAGCCATTCGAAGACAGTAAGGTTCGGATTGGTCCCAAACTCGTTGCTGTCAATTTTAGGATCAGGATGCCCGGTCAGCATCTCGTTGTATCCGGGATAAGAGAAAGCCATGCCATTGGTCACGTGGGCGATACTTCCCTTGGTCTGGTTGCCAAAGAGCTGTCCTTGTTTTGCGACTGTGCCCCAGAGAAAAGGAAAGAGCAGCTTGCGTCTTTCATTTACATCGTCGCGCCAGAAGTCTTTTCGCATCGCCTCGGTGGACAACCACCTGCCGCCGTTAGGGTCGTCGATCAGACTTTTGTCAGCGCCAGTGTAGATTTCCTGCCAGCGAAGTCCGTCGCTGACAATCAGCACGACATTGCGCGTCTTTTGTGCGAACGCCACAGATACCGTTACGAGTAGTAATCCTGCGACTGCCGCAATTCGAACAAGTTTGGCCACGTTTCTCTCCCGGGGGAACTGGTTGGGCCTGGTTACCTCAGTAATTTAGCAATCCCAATCATATCCGTCACAATTGAAACACGCTCGATCCATAGGGGATTTTCCTGGATGTGGACACCGTCCGACACCGTGCCGCGTGGCGCTTCGCCGTTGTTGGCCGTCCGTGGGCTGACCGTAAAGTATGACGACGGTCGGGCATCGGTCTCCGCGCTGTGCGGGGTCAGCTTCGATCTCGCAGCGGGGGAAATCGTCGGAATTTTGGGCGAATCGGGGTCGGGAAAGAGCACGCTTGCTCTTTCCATGCTTGGATTGTTACCCGCGAAAACCAGCGTGGAAGGCTCGATTCAGTTCCAAAACGAAGACTTGATCAAACTTGGCGAATCCTCATGGCGCGACATTCGCGGGGCAAAAATTTCCATGATTTTCCAGGAACCGGGACTCGCATTGAGTCCCGTCATGCGGGTCGGCGATCAAATTTCTGAAGTCATTCGAGCGCACCGGCCGGGAAGTCGAAAGCTCCGCAAGCAGGAAACGGAAACGATCCTAAGAGAGGTCTGCCTCACGGATGTGGACCGCATTTATAAGGCGTATCCGCATCAGCTCAGCGGAGGACAACTTCATCGAGTGGCGATTGCGCAAGCGGTGGCGTGCCATCCGGATATTGTGATTGCCGACGAAGCCACCCGATCTCTCGACGTCACGGTTCAGTCGGAGGTCCTGGATGTTTTACGCGCGGTGAACCGCAAGTTTGGGGCGGCGCTCATCTTTATTACACACAATCCCGCATTACTTGCCGGATTCGCGGACCGCGTGATCGTCATGTACGCGGGGCGGATCATCGAGGATGGGCCCGTGACCCAAGTCTTCCGGCGGCCGCTGCATCCTTATACCAAAGGATTGCTGCAGCTGGCGCCGAGATATCCGCAGCCGGAAGGTACTACCCATCAACGACGCCTGCCAGCAATCCCCGGCAGCTTAACCGACGCGGACCGATTGACGCCGGGTTGTGTTTTCGAGCCGCGATGCTCGGCGAGGACCGCCGTTTGCCAATCTGAATTTCCCCACGAGATCACGCCGGAGCCTGGCCGGCGAGTTAGTTGCTTCCACCATGGGAACTGAATCTGCAGCCCAGCGGGCGGTCAAGCCAGCACTCGTGAGGACACGGGGGTTGAGCAAGCAATACGTACAACGCAGCCCATTTTCGCGAAAGAAATTCCTGATCGACGCGTTGATCGATGTAGACCTCGAGATTGCACCCGGGTGTTTAACTGCGCTGGTAGGCGAGTCGGGCTCCGGAAAATCTACTCTGGCGAGTTGTTTGGCCTTGCTGGAAAAAGCGGACCGCGGTGGCATTTGGTTTGAAGGGAACGAGATATCGCGTTGCGATGGGTCGGAATTGGCGGCGCTGCGTCCGAAAATCCAAATGGTATTTCAGGATTCCGCTGGAGCGTTGAATCCGCGTTTTTCCGCAGGACAAATTGTTGCGGAGCCCTTGGAAATACAGGGACGAGCAACGGGAAAGAATCTGCGTGCGCGCGCCTGCGAATTGATGGAAGAAGTCGGGTTATCGCCGGACTGGGTGGACCGGCGTCCGTTGGAATTCAGTGGGGGGCAGCGCCAGCGGTTGGCAATTGCAAGGGCGATTGCCTTGAAGCCAGATTTCCTGATCCTCGACGAATCACTTTCCGGCTTGGACCTTTCCACGCAGGCCCAAATCCTGAACCTTCTTTTGGATCTTCAGACGGCACACTCTCTGACGTACCTGCTAATTTCTCATGATCTGGGGCTGGTGGGGCAAGTCGCGGATTTTGTGGCGGTGATGCATCGGGGAAGGCTCGTTGAGCAGGGGACGCGACAAAATATATTCACCCATGCCGAACATGCGCACACCCAGCAACTGCTGAACTCCGCTCGTGTGATGGAGTCTGCATTTCGAACCGCCCAGGCCGGGGGCCGTTCATGAAATATCTAGAGCGGCGTGTCATTCATGGGATATTGCTATTGATTGGGGTGTCGGTCCTGTGCTTTTTGTTTAGCGATCTCGCACCAGGGAGTTTCTTCGATGAGATGAAGCTCAATCCGCAGATTTCTGCGGATACGGTCGCCGCGTTGCGATCGCAATACGGACTCGATCAGCCGCTGCCTGTGAGATACGGCCGTTGGGTGAAGTCGGTGGTCCGCGGGGATTGGGGTTATTCGTTCGCCTACAACGCGCCGGTGAGAAGTCTTCTGGTGGTGCGGGCGCGCAATACTCTGCTACTGACAACGGTGGCGACATTGCTGGCGTGGCTGATCGCTATTCCTCTGGGAGTTTGGACCGCCAGTCGCAGTGGGGGATGGGAAGACCGGCTTACGCTGGCCGGCACATCTTTCTTTCTCGCTATACCGGAACTCGTCATGGCCCTGGGTCTTCTCTATTGGGTGGTTCGCACGCATGCGTTGCCGGTGGGAGGGATGGTTTCCGTGGGCTTCGACGATCTCGGGGCATGGGCAAAGCTCCGTGATTTAGCGGCGCACTTCGTGGTCCCCGTTGCAGTTCTCGTTCTGGCCAGCTTGCCGATTTTGGTGCGTCACGTGCGTGCCAGCATGGTGGAAGTTCTAAAGGCGCCATTTATTCAGGCAGCGCGCGGACACGGCATCGGTCGAGTAAGGCTCCTATTCCGCTATGGACTTCCCGCCGCCGCGAACCCGTTGATTTCTTTGTTTGGGTTGTCGGTTGCTGGGCTGCTGAGCGGTTCGCTTCTGGTTGAGGTAATCGCGGGATGGCCGGGGCTGGGGCCCCTTCTACTCGAGGCCTCGGTTTCCCGGGACGTCTACGTTGTGATTGGGGCGGTGATGGCGTCAACCCTATTCATGATTCTCGGAAGCTTCCTTGCCGACGTAATGCTGGTGGTGGTGGATCCACGAGTACGCGTGGAATAAGAGAATGAGAAACAAGAGAAAAATCGTGGTCGCCGTGATGTTTCTGCTGTCGTTGCACCTGGCCATTTTGTTTGCAGGATTCGTTGCGCCGCAAGATCCGACCGCACAGAATCGAGATTCCCCCTTTGTTCCGCCAACACGCCTTCATTTCGTGGATGCGCGCGGGCACCTGCATCTCCGACCGTTTATTTATCAATGGGCCGCTCGTCCCGGTAGCCTTTACGAATACGAAGAATCTCACGCGCAAGAGTATCCCTTGCAGCTTTTCGCTCAGGGGCCGGAATACAAAATCGCCGGATGGTTTGAGTTGCACACTCATTTGTTTGGAGTGAATGCCCCGGCGCAAATCTTCCTAGCGGGCTCGGACAATTACGGACGCGACCAGTTCTCGAGAATTCTCTTTGGTGGGCAAATCTCGCTGGCGGCCGGACTTCTGGCCACCGCGGTTTCGTTATTCCTTGGGCTATTGATTGGCTGTGTCTCGGGCTTCTACGGAAAGTGGATCGACGAATCGGCCATGCGCCTGGCGGAACTGTTTCTGGTTTTGCCGTGGCTTTATTTACTGCTGGCAGTTCGGTCATTTCTGCCTCTTCATGTCAGTCCAGCGCAAACTTTTCTTCTGCTGGTTGCAGTGATCGGCTCGATCGGATGGGCGCGCCCGGCGCGATTGATACGAGGAGTCGTGCTCAGCGCCAAGAGCCGAAAATACGTGCTCGCCAGCCGCGGGTTTGGAGCGTCGGACGCTTACATTCTGCGCCGTCACGTCTTGCCCCACACCTACGGCATCCTGCTCACCCAAGCCGCATTGCTGGTGCCGCAATACGTGATCGCGGAAGTCACGCTGTCGTATTTTGGACTGGGGCTGAGCGAACCCATGCCCAGCTGGGGAAATCTGCTGGCCAGCCTGCAACAATACAATGTACTGGTGTCATATTGGTGGATGTTCGCTCCAGCGATTGCCCTGGTACTTGTCACTATTGGTTACCTCGCCGTAGCCAATGCTTTTCACCAGCAGTTACAATCTGACTCAATCTGAAAATTTGTGCCGCCGGAAACCTATATGCATCGTCTGGGTTGTCTGTTCGCCCTTCTGCTTGCCTGCGGCCTCTCGTGTTTTGCATCTTCGCCTCCACAACCTCCGCAACGCGGCGAGGACGTACAGCTCACCGACAACCAGGTCGGCCAATATGGCGGCACTCTTATCGTTGCTCAACGCAGTGAGCCCAAGACGCTGAATCCGGTCACGGCGGCGGATGCTCCCTCGCGAGAAGTTATAGGACGTCTCACCGCCGACTTGATCCACATCAACCGGGCCTCGCAGCAGACTGAACCGGCATTGGCGAAATCCTGGGTTATATCGAAAGATGGCCGAATATTCACCATCAAGCTGCGCCACTGGTTTGCGTTTCTCCGACGGCCAGCCCTTCGATGCCGACGATGTAGTTTTCTCCTTCCAGCTTTACCTTGACGAAAAGATCAATTCGCCGCAGCGGGATCTTTTGGTCGTGGGGGGAAAGCCAATTGAAGTACAGAAGATCGACCAGTACACAGTCCGCTTCACGCTGGCCCAGCCTTATGCGGCGGCGGAACGGATCTTCGACAGCCTGGCGATGATGCCTCGTCATCTTCTGGAGAAGCCTTATCGGGAAGGCAAATTCGCACAGACCTGGACCTTGACCACGCCACCGGGCGAAATTGCGGGTATGGGGCCGTTTCGCTTGAAGGACTACGTCCCGGGCCAGAAGGTCGTTCTGGAGCGGAATCCGTATTACTGGAAAGCCGATCGCAGCAAAAATCGCCTCCCGTATCTCGACCAACTGGTGTTCCTGTTCGTGGGGAACGAAGATGCGCAGGTGGTCCGTTTTCAGGCCGGCGAAACCGACATCATCAGCCGTCTCAGCGCCGAGAATTATGCGCTCCTGTCGAAAGAAGCTGCGAGTCGCGGCACGGAACTATTCGATTTGGGGCCAAGCCTCGAGTACAACTTTCTCGTATTTAACCTCAACGACCTCAGCTCCAAGAATTTGGGCAGCATCGCTGCCAAGCAGGCCTGGTTTCTGGATCCGAAATTCCGGCAGGCGATCTCCGCCGCGATTGATCGGGAAGCCATCGTAAAGCTGGTTTACGCAGGCCGGGGAGCCGCGCTCTGGGGAAACGTCAGTCCATCCAACAAGTTCTGGGTGGACGAAACGCTGCCGCACCCGCCGCGTTCCCTTGATAAAGCACGGGAACTATTGAAGTCGGCCGGGTTTTCCTGGCGCAGCGACAACGTGCTGCTCGATCCCAAGGGGCAGGCGGTGGAGTTCTCCATCATCGCCAGCACATCGAACACCCAGCGCGTAAAAATGGCGACCATTATTCAGGACGACTTGAGCAAGCTGGGAATGAACGTCCACGTGGCCACGTTGGAATTTCGCGACGTCCTCGCCCGGGTGTTTCAGACTTACGACTATGAGGCCAGCATCATGGGTTTGGGCGGCGGCGACGCCGACCCCAATCCCGAGATGAATGTCTGGCTGTCGAATGGAGGCACTCATCTCTGGCATCTCGGCGAGTCCAAACCTGCAACCAACTGGGAAGCGCAAATTGACCAGCTCATGCAGAAGCAAATGGTGACGCTCAAATACAAAGCGCGGAAACATTTGTACGATCAGGTGCAGGAGATTATTGCCGCTAACGTTCCCTTTGTTTTTCTCGCGACCCCGAACATTGTGGTGGGCAGCAAGAAGAACCTGGCGAATTTCAAGCCTGCAATTCTCGATCCCAATACACTCTGGAATGTCGAGCAGCTCTATTATTTGCCGGGGAATACGGCGCATTCTGGTGCCAGGCCGTGAATCCGCCAGCGGCGCGTGAGCAGTTATGGCCGGACGAGCGGCTGGTCCGCGAATGCTGTAAAGGCAATCAGGAAGCTTGGGCGGCTTTAATCGAGAAATACAAAAACCTGATTTTCTCGATTCCCATTAAGTTTGGGTTGTCGCGCGAGGATGCAGCCGACATTTTCCAGGCAGTATGCGTGGAGTTGCTAACGGGTCTACCCAAGTTACGGGAAGCGAAGGCCCTCCCCAAGTGGCTGATGCAGACCAGCTATCACCAATGTCTGCGCTGGAAAAAACTCCGGCTGGACTTGGTGGATGACACCCAGGGAGTGGAGATCGAGAAGCAACCCAGCGCCGAAGAATTGCCCGACGTTATTCTGGTTCAGGTGCAGCGCGAGCAGGGCGTTCGCGAAGCCATATCCGATCTTCCTGCGCGTTGCAGTCGTATGGTCACAATGTTGTTCTTTGAAGATCCGCCTCGCCCTTATGAGGAAGTTGCCAAGGCGCTTCAACTCGCAACCGGTTCCATCGGCTTCACGCGTGGCCGGTGCTTAAAGAAATTGCGCCAGCTACTGGAAGAAAAGGGATTCCATTGACGCCCCAGGACAAGCCAACCGAAAAGCAAACACTGGGAAAGCTGTTGGCCCTTGACGACGAGACCGCCCGGACCGAATTCTTGTCGAAGCATCCGCTGCTGCTGCGACCTGAAGTTGTGACCGATCTCACTGAACAGGTGCGAGAGCAAATCCGCGTAGATGTGCAGCACGCGCTCCGCCTGGCGGACTCCGCCCTCTCCATTGCCGCCAAACTCGATGATAAGCGAGTCCTGGCACTGGCTAAGCGGGCAAAGGCAAACGCCTTCTACGCCAAGGGCGAGTACGCCGCAGCGGTTGATCTTCATCAACAGGCGGTGGCCCTGTTCGATGCCATCGGCGAAATCCACGAAGTCGCCCGCACTCTGAGTGGATCGCTCCAGCCGCTGCTTCTTCTGGGCGAATACAGCCGCGCCTTCGCCGCCAGTGAGCGAGCCCGGAAGATTTTCGCCGATGAAGGAAACACCTGGCGACTGGCCCGGCTCGAAATCAATATTGGCAACATTTACTCCCGGCAAGACCGCTTTTTAGAAGCGATTGACTGCTATCAACGCGCGTACCAGGGACTGCTTAAGGAGAACGACGCGGAAGGCACGGCCGCGGCCTTGAGCAACATGGCTACCTACTACATCAGCCTGAATGATTTCCCCAAAGCGCTCGCGGCCCACAAACAAGCCCGTCAGTTCTGCGAAGAACATGGCATGCCGCTGCTGGTTTCTCAGGCGGATTACAACATCGCTTATCTCTATTACCTTCGCGGTGAATACAGCAAGGCTATCCGGATGCTGCGGGCGGCGAGTGCAAATTCCAAAAAGATTGGGGATGCGTATCACCAGGCGCTATGCAACCTCGACCTGGCCGAGCTTTATCTGGAGTTAAATCTTAGTTCGGAAGCTGCCGAGCTCGCACAACACGGGTACGAAGGATTTGCCAAACTGGGCATGGGATATGAGAGCGCCAAGTGCCTCGCATTCTCGGCCATCGCGGCCAGCCAGCAAGGGCACGCCTTTGAAGGGCTTAAGCTTTTTTCCCAGGCCCGGGAAATGTTCCTCAAGGAAAAGAACCAGGCATGGCCTTCGCTGATCGACTTGTACCGAGCCCTGGTGTTTTTCGAGGAAGGCCGTTTCTTTGAGGCGCGGCGTCATTGTACGGAAGCTTTGGAGTCATTCGAGTCGCTGAATTTGCCCAACAAATCCGCGCTCGCCCAGCTCCTGCTGGCAAGAATTGCTTTGCGGACCGATGACCCCGACCAGGCTTTCCAGCACGCGAAAGACGCGCTCGGGAAAGTCGCGATTCTGGAGTCGCCGTTTCTCACCTATCAGGCGCATCTCCTGCTGGGCAATATTCACACTGCCAGGCGTGATCGTGAAAGGGCCTATTCAGATTACAAAGCTGCCCGCGAAGCGCTGGAGACCCTACGCAGCAGCCTGCGCGGCGAAGAGTTGAAGATCGCGTTCATAAAAAATCGCCTGGAGGTGTACGAAAATCTGGTAGAGCTTTGCCTGGCGCGGGAATCCAGCCCGGCCTCCATCGAAGAAGCATTCACCTATGTGGAGCAAGCCAAATCGCGCAGCTTGATGGACTTGTTCGCCAGGCCCGCGCCCACAGTGACTGAACACGACACCGGTCAAAGCGAATTGGTCCGCTCGATCAAGGACCTGCGCGAGGAACTCAACTGGTACTACAACCGGATTGAGCGGGAGCAACTTCAACCCGAGCAGCAATCGGCGGAACGGATCGCGCTCCTGCAGAAAGAGGCGCGAGACCGCGAGAAGAAATTAGTGCGCGTCCTGCACGATGCCACAGCCACGGACGCCACCGAGGCCGGCTTGCAAATGCCGAGCCACGTGCCCATCGGCACGGTCCGCGCCGCCATCCCTCCGGATACGTTGATCGTCGAGTATTTCCGGGTGCGGGACCGCATCCTCGTCTGTTTGCTGGGTCGGGAAAGCCTCGAGATCCTGCCGGTCACGTTGGAAACCCGAGTGGCCGGTTTGCTGCGGCTGCTACAGTTCCAGCTTTCCAAGTTCCGCCTGAATCCGCAATATCTGGAAGCATTTCACGATTCTCTGGTACAGGCCACGCAGTCGCATCTGAAAGAACTGTACGACGAGCTGATTGCGCCTGTGGCCTCTCAACTTAAGGCCAAGCATCTGATTTTCGTGCCGCACGGACCGCTGCACTATGTTCCATTTCACGCGCTCTTTGACGGTTCCCAGCACTTGATCGACCGATTTACGGTGTCGTATTCCCCCAGCGCCAGCATCTACGCACTCTGCCAGAGCAGGACCGCAAATACCTCAGGCGCATCGCTGGTGTTTGGCATCCCCGATCTGCAAGCGCCCGCGATCCTGGATGAAGTCCAGGCTCTGGCTGGGGTTCTCGATCAGGCAGAGTTATTTGTCGGCCAGCAAGCAAACGAGCACGCCCTGCGCAGCAAAGGACCCGCCAGCCGGATCATTCACATAGCCACCCACGGCCGCTTCCGCCAGGACAACCCAATGTTCTCCGCCATCCGGCTGGGGGACTCTTTCCTGAGCCTGTTTGATCTTTATCAGTTGAGGCTCCCCGTGGAGCTGATTACCTTAAGCGGCTGCTCCACCGGCCTGAATGTGGTGGCTGATGGAGACGAGTTAATCGGATTGTCGCGAGGTCTGCTGCATGCCGGGGCGCAGTCTTTGATCCTGAGCCTGTGGGATGTTCATGATAAGAGCACAGCCGAATTCATGACTGCCTTCTACGGGCTTATGCAGCAAGGGAAAAGTAAGGCGGAGGCCCTACAGGCATCCATGTTACAGCTGCGTTCAAGCTATCCCCATTGTTATCAATGGGCTCCCTTCATTCTGGTCGGCAAGCCCTGATCCTCCCGAAATATTTCCTCCAACCTATATTTTTCGCCCTGGTAATCGCCCTTTTTCCATGAGTGCTGGTAACAGTAACAAGTAACCAGTAACAGACAAGCGAGACCAACAGATTTGGGTCCGCTCCCCAGCGGAGGTCGTGGGTGAAACATTTCGACGAAGCCCAATGGGCTGATTTTGCCAGGAACACCGTATCGCCGAGAACAAAGATGGAGATGCAACAGCACATCGATAGCGGGTGCCAAAAATGCGGCGATACGCTGCAAGTCTGGCAGAGCCTGTTGGTGATTGCGGCTGGCGAAGGCGCCGTCACTCCTCCCGCTGACGTAGTTCGGGTGGTGAAGAGCCAGTTTGCGGCGATGCTTCCCCAGGCAAGTCGCGGTTTTCATCTCCTGTTCGACTCGAATTTGCAGCCGATTACCGCAGGAATACGCGGATCTGTTTCAGCTCGACAATTCCTGTATGAGACGGACGAGTACTACATTGACCTTCGTCTCGAACCGCGCCGGGATACGGACCGGGCCTGCCTGGTGGGGCAAATCCTGACCCGGAGAGGCGTGGGTCACGCCGCGGAAGGGGTTGCGGTCCGCGTACAAAAAGGAGAGCAGCCCATCGCCGAGACCGTCGCCAATCGCTTTGGCGAGTTCCAGCTTGAGTTTGATGGGGCCAGTGATCTGTGTATTTCGATCAGCAGCAAGGAAAGCCAGGAAATTCTTCTCCCCCTCTATGGTGTGCATGTTAAGTCGTTGGAACCACGGGATTTGGACTAGGCCGAATGGCCTGAAGGTAACCGTCCAAGAATTACCGGTGTAAGTTTTGCAAAGTTCAGGTGTTTCGTAGACTCGACCGTATCTAGAACCCGGCGAGTCCAGAGGGGGAAATTAGATGGGAACGCAGAATCGGCCAATTGGCAGTAAGGCAACTCGACAGACGGTGCGCGCGATTGGTACGTATTTCGCACTGGCGTTGGTCCTGAGTTTCGGGGCCCAAAGTTTGACTGCGCAAAACACTCCGGCCCACAGCACGGCGCCACAGACTCGCCTGGTGGTGAGCGACAGCCTCGGGCTGAATGGCATTCTGAACCTGTGTGGGCTGCTGCGCTGCTCAACGGTTGAGAGCCTGGGAGATCCCCAGGGCCAGCTCTTCATGATTCAAATCCCTTCGCAGCTGGCTCCGGTGACTTCTCTACTTAACATCTCCATACTGGGACTGGTTTCCATCGAAACCGACCAGGTGGTTCAGGCCCAGGGAGCATCGGCAGGGCCGGCTCCCAGCTATCTGACCGACAAGACCCCGTTCACGTATTACGGGACGACGGTGTGGCACGGTTATGTGTATCAGCCCGCCAACCAGCTTGTGCGTACAGACGCGACGCACGCCGCGTTCAACACCGCCGGTTCCGGGGTAATCGTCGCAGACATCGATACCGGTGTAGATCCCAACCACCCGGTTCTGAAGAGTTCTTTACTGGCTGGTTACGATTTCACACGTAACCAGAACGGCGGGTCCGAGATGAGTGACGTGAGCCAGTCCTCGGTAGCAGTTCTGGACGGAAACGGCCAACCGGCACAAGTCAGCCAATCGTCGGTCGCAGTGCTGGACCAGTCTTCCGTAGCCGTGTTGGACGGTCCGCCATACGCAGACTTTGGCCACGGGACGATGACGGCCGGCCTTATTCACCTGGTGGCGCCGCAAGCCAAGATCCTGCCGTTGAAGGCGTTCAAGGCGGATGGAACTGGCTATAACTCTGACATCCTGCGCGCCATTTACTATGCCGTTGGTCACGGTGCGAAAGTGATCAACATGAGTTTCAACTACTCCACCTATTCACAACAGTTGGCAAACGCAGTGAACTACGCCACCGCGAATGGAGTGATTTGCGTCGCTGCGGCGGGCAACAGCGGGGAACAAGTCAATGTTTACCCGGGCGCGCTCAAGGGTGTGATCGACGTTGCCTCTACGAGTGACAGCGATACTCCGTCAGCCTTTTCTAACTACGGGGCCCCGCCAGTTTGGCTGGCCGCGCCGGGTGAAGGGGTGATGACAACGTATCCCTTCGGCACCTACGCGGCGGGATGGGGAACCTCATTCAGTACGCCCCTGGTGTCCGGCGCTGCGGCACTGATGGTCTCTGCGGGCCTTGCCAAAGCGAGTACATCCGGGGGGCTGCTGGGATCTCTGTTGCAATTGGCCCCGGCTCCCACTAGCGGACCTCAGGCAGCAAACGCTTTAGCACACACTCAGTCGATCCCGGATCCGCAGATGGGACACGGTCGTCTGGACACGTATCAAGCCATACAGGCCTGGCGCACCAGCCTGGGGCTGCACTAGACCATCGAGGCGTCTATGGCAACTTCGGCGAACGACTGGTTAACGGGAGCTTCAGGCAGCGAAGTCGTGCTGCGGGTGAAGGAACTTGAGGAGCAACAGCAGGCGCTCCTCAAGTCTGTCATCTGCGCCTTCAATCAGTTGCTTGATCTACGCGATCTCAACACCGGAATTCACAGTACCCGTCTGGCGGAGTGGGCAGTGCGGGTCGCCAGAAAGCTGGGCCTGGCCGAGTCGGATTTCTATCAACTGGAAGCCGCCGCTCTCCTGCATGACATCGGGAAAATCGGCATCCCTGACGCCATCCTCAAAAAAGAAGGCAAGCTGACCGACGAAGAACGGGCGTTGATGAACAAACACCCGGAATATAGCTGGTCGATTCTCCGGTTGTTCCCGGGCTTGGATAAGGCCAGCCTGTACGCCCTTCATCATCATGAGAGCGTCGATGGCCGGGGATATCCGGGCGGATTGAAAGGCAGCGGAATACCCATTGGATCGCGTATTGTGGCCGTTATCGACGCCTACGACGCAATGGTTTCAAATCGTTCCTACCATCGGGGCCTCTCGCACGAAGAAGCGGTGGCCCGGCTCATTTCGGCTGGGGGAATACAGTTCGATCCCGTAGTGGTGCAAGCCTTCGTGGAAATCGCTGGGCAGGAAGTTGCGGAGGTGTTTGCAGCCACGGGAAGTAGTCCCGCGGCGGTTATCTAGCCCGGCTAGCCCATCTCCTTCACCGAGATTTCATACTTGAAGTTGTCGGGATCGAATGGATCCACTCGCCCTTCTGCCGTTTCTGCCTGCGGATACATGAAATACACCAGCGGTGGTTTGGCGGAACCTGGCAGCGCGACGTCGTGAGCGTAGTTATACGCCATCCAATTCATTTTCCATGACCCGAACAACCGCTTTCGGGCCTTCGACACCATCTCATCGCTCAGTGGACGATTTCCAGGCAGCTCCTCGAGGACTACCTTGCGCACGTCTGCCGGGTCCACCGGAACCCAACCGTGATCGCGAAGATAAACTTCCACGCGGCAATCGCTACCGACTGATTGTGGTTGGGAACCGCCGCCGGAGGTTTAGGAGAGAGGGGTTCTGGTAAAGCCGCGCATCGATGGAGTCTGTGCCGGAGAGAATACACACTTGTCATGCTCCAAGTCGAGGGGTAGTGGGGTCCTTCACCTGCTGAAATCCTGCCGGCCCCGCTACCGCGAAACCCCGCTTCCCTTCTAGGGTCTGAGGTGGTATGCTTCCTGTCCCCCGGGCAGCGGCCGCCGCCCAGTACTTGGTTCCCCACGGGACACGGCCACAGAATTCAACTGCCATTTGCCGCGGCCGCAGTGCCGTGGCCACGCCGCTCCGAATGGGGTGGTGACATCAACCGGAGGGTTTCGATGCGTATCGATGGTTCGAAGGTATTCACAGCCGTATTAGCGTGCCTTGTGGTTCTAGCCTCGGCGTCCTACGCACACGCCAGCACCTTCACCATCGGCGGCACCGTCGCAGGGTTGACCAGCGGCACATCGGTGACCTTGCTCGACAACGGCGACGATTCGCTTAAGGTGTCGGCCAATGGCAAATTCACTTTTGCAACGGCGCTGGCGGGTGGCGCTGCCTACAGCGTCACGGTCAGCGTCCAACCCACCGGCGAGACCTGCACACTGACGGGCGGTTCGGGTACGGTGGGTACGGCGAATGTCACCACGGTGAAGGTCACTTGCAAGGCCAACACTTACACCATCGGCGGCACGGTCTCCGGGATGATTACCGGCCGTTCCGGCACACTGGTCGACAACGGCGGCAGCGCACTGAAGATATTGAAGAATGGTGCGTTCACCTTTAAGAAGGCTTTGGCCGGCGGCGCTGCCTACAACGTGACCATCAGTGTGCAGCCTGCGGGCGAAACCTGTACGGTTACTGGCGGTTCAGGCACGGTGGGTACAGCGAATGTCACCACGGTAAAAGTTGCCTGCACAGCCAACACCTATACCATTGGTGGCACGCTCTCGGGATTGAACAGTGGCGCTTCCGCGACCCTGCTCGACAACGGCTCCGGTGCGCTCAAGGTGACAGCCAATGGTAAATTTACCTTTGCAACGCCTGTAGCCAGCGGGAATGCTTACAAGGTCACGGTGAGCGTACTACCCACGGGCGAGACCTGCGCGGTCACGAAGGGTACCGGCAAGGTACTCGCAACCAATGTCACCACGGTTGTTGTCACTTGCAAAACCGTGACTCACACCATCGGCGGCACGGTCTCGGGATTGAGCACCGGCGCATCTGTGACGCTGCTCGATAACGGTGGGGATTCGCTTGCCGTGACTGCGAACGGGAAGTTCACTTTTAAAACAGCTTTGGCCGGCGGCGCGGCCTACAACGTAACCGTCAGTGTCCAGCCCACGGGCGAGACGTGCGCAGTGACGGGCGGTTCGGGCACGGTAGGTACTGCTAATGTCACCACGGTGAAAGTCGCCTGCAAAGCCGCAGCGACCTTCACCATCGGCGGTACCGTCTCGGGATTGAACAGCGGCACTTCTGTGACGCTGCTCGACAACGCTACCGATTCGCTCAAGGTGACGGCCAACGGTACATTCACCTTCGCAACGGCTTTGGCCAGCGGCGCGGCTTACACCGTCACCGTCAGCGTGCAACCCACCGGCGAAACCTGCACCGTGACGAGCGGTTCGGGCACGGTGGGCTCCGCGAACGTTACCAACGTGAAAGTCGCCTGCGCATCCGCGGCGACCTTCACCATCGGCGGCACCGTCTCGGGATTGAACAGCGGCACTTCTGTGACCCTGCTCGACAACGGTGCTGACTCGCTTAAGGTGTCGGCCAACGGCAAGTTCACCTTCGCAACGGCCTTAGCCAGCGGTGTTGCTTACAGCGTCACCGTCAGCGTCCAACCGACAGGGGAAACCTGCACGGTAACGAGCGGTTCGGGTACGGTTGGCTCGGCCAACGTGACATCAGTGAAAGTCGCCTGCGCATCCGCAGCGACCTTCACCATCGGCGGCACCGTCTCGGGATTGAACAGCGGCACTTCTGTGACCCTGCTCGACAACGGTGCTGACTCGCTCAAGGTGTCGGCCAACGGCAAGTTCACCTTCGCAACGACTTTGGCCAGCGGTGCTGCGTACAGCGTCACTGTCAGCGTGCAACCCACAGGCGAAACCTGCACTGTGACGAGCGGTTCGGGTACGGTTGGCTCGGCTAACGTGACCAACGTGAAAGTCGCCTGCTCTACCAGTTCCGGGGGCGGCAGCGCATATTGGATCCCCTATTCCGCAACCCCGGTTCCAGCGGCGACGCCGGCCGGCAGCAATGGCCTGTTCCTCATCCCTTCGGACAAGCTTTCCTCTTCGCCCGCTCCTACTTGGATCACCACAGACACGACCCAGCTTCTCGGCATCGGAACCCAAATCTCCGTCAAGAGCGGAGTCGTGATTTATTCACCGCAGGTCATGATGTACGCCGACACCGCCTCCAACGGAACCACCAAGATTTTTGGTCTGAATCTGGCCGGCACTTCGAGCGCTCCTACGCCCACCCAGATCAGCAACCTGGTGGTGCCAAAGACCCAACAGGTTTGCCAGATCGGCTCTTCATCCCTGACCGACGTCACGCAGCCGACCACGCTGTTTGTGGTCATTGAGGTGGGCACCGCGTCGCAGTGTCTCTCGGGTGGGGGCACCTTCGAGGTCGTTCATTATCTGGATTCCGCGACGACCGCCCCGGTGGTGGTGAGCATCAACACTACCCAGTTCAATTCGGTGTACCAGAACGGTAAATTGACTGCGTTGCTGCTATTCGATTCAACCACGAATTCCCTTGACGTCTACGCCGACGATACCTTCACCTCGCCGACGCAGAAAATCACGGGCCTGACAAATGCCGACTATCTTGCGGGCGTATTGGACGCGGCCACCCTGAGCACTGACGGAGTTTTCTACTCGGTGACCACCAGCGGTGCGGCAACCGAACTGTATCGCATCGATGGTTCCTCGCTGGCCGCCTCGCTCATCCAGAACGTGATGACTGGGAGCATCGCCAACGTCGCACAGGACGACAACAATCTGTACTACATGGTACTGACTCCCGGCTCCGGCAACAGCATTACGGCTACTTTCAGCCAGGTGGCGCTCACCGGCGGAACTCCCAAGCTCCTCTATACCGCCCCGGCGTTCTCGAATACGACCGCGAACACGGGCTATCAATTGATCGGCAGCAACGATTCAGTTCTCGCCTTCGCGCTCCATTCCGAACCGCTCACCAGCGGCATCCCGGACCCGACCAAGGCAACGGCGACGATTTACACCGTGCCGGTTGGCACTACCACCAGCACGCCGACCACGCTCGCCAGCTATCCCGCGGGCAACACGCTTATCGAGGCGTTTCTGGCTGCGCCCAGCGGCGACGGCCTTTCCAGCAGCATCGTGTTCGCAACCGTGCGCAAGGCGACCGGATCGATTTTGGCGCCGACCTTCGCCTATTCTGCGGTGTCGTTACCGCTCAATGGAGGCAGCGCTCCGTCTCCGATTGCAAATTCCGCTTATCTGCCGCTTGTGGTCATCTCGGTCCGGCTAACCGACAGCGTATGGCAAGTCACGGGCATTACGGACACAGACGCCGGCTTCGGCGGCGGCACCGCGAATGTGGTGAACGTTAGCAATCTGACGGATACTCCGTTCACCACCACCGGCGGCGGGGATTATGTGTTCCCGTCTGGGGTTACCGGAGCGCTCGCAGCGATCTCAAGCAACAACATCGCCATCGGCTTCTTCAACAATTCCGCCGCTGTGAGCGGGGGAGCTACGCTGCAGGAATACGGCGCCGCGGCCGATTTGACCACGGACTTCCTCTATCCGGTCATGTTGCAGAATACTTACGTGCTGCCGTATTAGGCAGGCCGTTTCGAGGATTGACGAAGTCAAAGCGCCTTCGCCGAACCATCGGTTGGTGCCCGCGGTGCATTTGCCCACGGGAATCATCAAGACCTGACTGCCACTCACGCCAATCGGCATCTCTGTCGTGGACATTGGCTCTCGTGATTTGTAGAATTTCGCCAATCTCTAATGCGGCGAGGCGGAAGGGTCGCAGGCACGTCCGCGTCAGCTTATCCACCCGCTTGCGGGAGCACCAATCTTCAAGTCACGAACAAGGAAGGAGACTCCCTTGAGATCCATTTATGGATGCAGCCGCGTTTTCCTATTGACTGGAGTTTTGATTTGCACAGCGGCAACATGCTTTGCGCAAACCGAGACAACCAACGGTTCGAGCACTCCGGGACAGGTCATCCCTGGAACAAATGGAGTCGCTTTCGCCGGTAGCGTGCCGGCAAAGCTCGTCCCCGGAGTCCTGCCGCTCTCGTTGCGGGACGCCATCGACCGCGGATTGAAACAAAATCTCGGACTGCTGCTTTCGAATGCGGACGTTCGCTCCGCCCGAGGGCAACGTTGGGAGCAATTGAGCGCTCTCCTGCCACACGTGACCGCAGCACCTTTTGTGGCGGAGTCGAAAGCCAATATCGATGAGGCCGGTTTTGCCGGCCTTGCGAATCTCTTCCATCTCTCGCCATCTGTGGGCCCTTTTTCTTACTTTGACGCACGTGCGTCTGTGACCCAAACCTTGTTCGATTGGAAGTCAATCAACGCCACCCGTGCGGCGAGTCAAGAGGTGAAATCTGCCGGCTATACCTTCAAGGACGCTCGCGATCTGGTTGTGCTGGCCGTGGGCTATACCTATTTGCAGGCCATTGCCGACGAAGCCCGCGTCGAGACGGCCGCTGCCCAGGTCGAGACGGCCAAGGCACTCTACGATCAGGCAGCGGACCAGATCAATGCCGGCACTTCGCCAGACATCGACGGCCTGCGAACCAAGGTGGAGTTCCAAACCCGGGAACAAGAGTTGATGCAGGCGAAGAACAACTTTGCCATCCAGAAGCTGACCGTGGCCCGCGTAATCGGATTGGCTCCCGGGCAGGAGTTCGAATTCACCGATAAATCGCCGTACCAGGCGATCGAAAACGTCACCGTGGATGAGGCCCTGAAACGCGCCTATGCTTCGCGCTCCGATTACCAGGCGGCCATGACCGACGTACGCGCCGCGGAATTCTCCCGGAGGGCTGCCGTGGCCGGCTATCTCCCGTCGCTTTCTTTTAACGCGGATTATGGGCTGGGAGGATCGCATCCTTCCACCTCAACCCAAGTAGCCGACGTACGGGGAACGCTCTCGATTCCGATTTTTCAGGGCGGCAGCGTTCACGGGGATGTCTTGCAGGCCGATGCGAGACTTGAGCAGAGCCGGGAACGCCTGGATAATCTGCGAGCGCAGATCGACTCCGACGTGCGTACTACGCTGTTGAACTTACAGTCATCGGCGGATCAGGTGAATGTGGCACGCAGCAACGTTGACCTGGCGGATGAGACGCTGGTCCAGTCCCGCGATCGTTTCAGCGCGGGTGTCACCGATACGGTTGAGGTGGTGCAATCGCAAGAGGCGGTCGCAAGCGCCCACGAACGGTACATCTCGAGCCTTTACAACTATAATTATGCGAAAATTTCCCTGGTACGCGCTCTGGGCATCGCTGAGGCGGGCGTCCAGGAATATTTCAGAGGAAAATGAACATGGCGGAAGAAAACCCAGCCCATTCGGGGCCCGACACTGCGGTTGATCCCTCGCCCTATATCCCGCCTGCGCGTTTGAGATCCAAGCGTCGCAGAAACGTCGCGATTCTGGTCATTGTTGTGGTGGCGCTCTTCGCCGCCGTGTTCTTGTGGCGCTACCTGGGCAGCTACGAATCAACCGACGACGCTCAAGCGGATGTCCATCTTTATCCCGTCAGTGCGCGCGTTGCCGGTTACGTCTTGCGGGTCAATGTAAACGACAACCAATGGGTCGAGAAGGGTACGGTGCTGGTGGAGATCGACCCGAAAGACTATGAAGTCGCGCTCGCCCAGGCACAAGCCAATCTCAACAACGCGGAAGCAACCGCCCAATCGTTGAATATTACGGTTCCGATTACTTCCGTAAACACTGCAAGCCAGCTGAAGTTTGCTGCGTCCGGCATCGAAGATGCTGACGCAGGCGTTGTGGCTGCTGAGAGGCAGTTGAACGCCGCTCATTCCCAAGTGGAGGCTGCCGAAGCGAACGATGTGAGAGCGCAAGCCGACCTGCGCCGCTACAAGTTGCTGGTCGACAAGCGGGAGGTAGCCCCGCAAATTTACGATCAAGCCCTAGCTACGGCCAAATCCAGCACGGCCACGGTGGCGGCGGCCCGTGCTAATGAGTCGGCGGCGCAGCAATCCGTAAAACAGTCCAGGAGCCGTCTTGCGCAAGCGAATGCGAACCATCAATATGCCGAGACGGGGCCAGAACAAGTGTTGTCGACTAAGGCCCACGTGCGGGCTTTGATCGCAGATGTGGAGCAAAAACGTGCGCTCCTTGAGCAGGCCCAACTGAACTTGCAATACACCAAGATCATGGCTCCAGTCAGCGGTGAAGTGAATAAGACGGTGGTGGTAGGGATGAACGTGCAAGACGGACAGCAACTCCTCACCGTGGTGCCGCTCGATGAAGTCTGGGTCACCGCAAATTTTAAAGAGACCCAACTGAAACATATGCAAGTTGGACAAAAAGCCGAGATCCATGTGGATTCGAGTGGCAAGACTTTAAAAGGCCATGTGGACAGCGTTGCGGGAGCAACCGGCCCGCTGTTCAGTTTGCTTCCGCCGGAGAACGCCACGGGAAACTACGTGAAAATTGTGCAGAGGATTCCGGTCAAGATTGTTCTCGAACCGGGCGAGAACCGGGATCGCGTGCTTCGACCAGGCATGAACGTGGTGCCCGACGTTTATATCCGATGAGATTCGTTCACTGAGTTTCCGGCAATGAGTTCCGCTGCTCTCACTCTCGATCAGGACGTCTGGCGGCCCAAGTACAATCCCTGGCTGATTGCCGTGGTCGTGGCCCTGGCGGCCTTCATGGAGGTCCTCGATACCAGCATCGCCAACGTGGCTCTGCCATATATGGCGGGGAATCTGGGTGCGAGCAATGATCAAAGTACGTGGGTGTTGACATCTTATCTGGTCTCGAATGCCATCATCCTGCCGATCAGCGGCTGGCTCGCCAGTACCCTGGGGCGGAAACGCTTCTTCATGGGCTGTCTGGCTATCTTTACTGTGAGTTCCTTGCTCTGCGGCATCGCGCCGAGTCTGGGGTTTCTTCTTCTTTTTCGAGTACTGCAGGGTGCGGGCGGCGGCGGGCTACAACCGATGGCGCAGGCCATTCTGGCAGATACTTTCCCTCCGCATCAGCGAGGCTTGGCGTTCGCACTGTACGGCATCACGGCCATCATGGCACCCACCATCGGGCCAACCCTTGGCGGGTGGATCACTTTCAACTATTCCTGGCGATGGATTTTTTTCATCAATCTCCCCGTCGGATTGATCACGTGGTTTTTGGTGCGCCGCTTTGTCGAAGACCCTCCCTATTTGAGCAAGCTCAAGGCGGCCGGGGTCAAGTTGGACTACATCGGCATCGCTCTGCTGGCGCTCGGGATCGGGGCGCTCCAGGTTTTGCTCGACAAGGGCCAGGAAGACGACTGGTTCGGCTCGCGCTTCATCACGACTTTGGTCGTCGTCGCCACCGTATGCCTGATCTCGCTGGTGATCTGGGAGTGGCGTCAAAAGGCGCCCATCATCGATGTCCACATGTTCAAGAGCTTTAACTTCGCGAGTGCGAGCCTGATGATGTTCACTCTGGGAATCTTGCTGTTCAGCAGCCTGGTGCTGATGCCGCAATTCCTCCAGACGCTCTTGGGGTATACATCCGAGCTGGCGGGTCTGGCTCTTTCGGCGGGAGGCCTAGTTTTGCTGTTTGAGATGCCCCTCATGGGCCAACTCACCACCAAGATCCAGGCGCGCTACCTGATTGCCTTCGGCTGGCTGGCTTTGTCCGCCGCCATGTTCTATTCCACAAAGCGGATTGACTTACAGATCAGCTTCAGTGCCGCCACGTGGCTGCGCATTACCCAGGTAATTGGGTTAGGGTTTCTGTTTGTGCCGATTACGCTGGTCGCTTACATCGGAATTTCACCGGAGAAGAACAACGCAGTCGCCGGGATCGTGAACTTCATGCGCAATATGGGAAGCAGCGTGGGGACATCATTAGTCACCACATTAATTGCGCGGCGCTCGCAATTTCATCAGGCCAGGCTGGTGGAGCACGTCAGGGTCGACAATCCCAACTTTGTGAATTCGGCGAACGGCCTGGCCCAGCACCTGGCTAACTCCGGAGTAGGTAAACACGAGGCGCAAATGACGGCTTACGCCAGAATTTATCAATCTCTGCAAGCCCAGGCGGCAAGCCTGGCATACATTGATACCTTTAAGGTTCTTTGCGTGGGAGCGGCCATCATGTTCTGTTTATCTTTTGCTTTGAAGAAGAATGATCCTGGCGGCGGTGGGCCAAGGCCAGTGGAGTAAATCGATGATAAAAATTATTACCATTGAACGCGAGTACGGCAGCGGTGGCGGCGAAATCGCTCAACTGCTGGCGAAGCAGCTGGGCTGGAAGCTATGGGATCAGTTGCTTACCGAGGAAATCGCGCGGCGCGCGGAGTGTCCCAAGGCAGTCATCGAAGGCCGGGAGGAACGAACGGATCCCCTATATTACCGGCTATTCAAATCGTTCCTGCGGGGAAGTTATGAAGGCAGCCTCAATGCATACAAGATCAAATCGGTCGACAGCGAATGCATCCTGAAGTTTACCGAACTGGTGGTTCTGGACGCAGCTAAAACCGGGAACTCCGTAATCGTTGGAAGAGGCTCCCAGCAGTTTCTGAGGAACCGCAAGGACACGTTGCGCATATTTCTTTACGCTCCGCGAGAGGACAAAGTGCGGCGCCTGCTGGCCCGCGGCAAAAGTGCGGATCAAGCCGAAGAGTTGGTGGACAGCGTTGACCGGGAACGTGCCGATTTCATCCAGAAATATTTCCATGTCGATTGGCCGGATCGCGCCATTTACCACACCATGATCAATACTGCGATCGGCGATGCAGCCGTGGCGGACATGATCCTGGATTTCATGAAGGCCATCGACGCTAGTGTCGGCGACCATGTGCTCGCAAAATAAATAGTTGCGTCGCATGCTGGGGACCTCCAGAGAAGGTTCGGCTGCCCTCCGCAGCCCAGTTCTCGACAAAATAATCGTCGAAGTCTAAGAGACAGCGGCTAAGGAGACATTTTCTCCGGTCCGGTTTGTGCGAGGAAGATTCCCTGTTCGGATTTCCGTCGATTACTCTTGGACGCCGGTCAATCATTCCATTCCACGCCCTGCGGACGTCGTGGCAGTATCCTCGGGAAGAACAATATTTTCTTTAATTTCTTGTCTCAAGGCGTTGGTTTTCTTCTCGAATGGTGTCGTCATGTGCGGGTCATAACAACGAACGCAGGCTTTTATTCCCGAGATCGGAATTGGCCACCAAGATGTGAGTGCAGCTTCAGGTCCAATTGTCGGGAATAAGAAGGTGTCGCGTGCGTTTCTCCCTACACGGGGCTTGGAAATAATGCCGCGAATTTATAAACGACAGGGGATCCTATGAAGCGAATGGGTAGTCTTGCGCGCATGCTGGCCGGTTTGGGGCTGATGGTTACAACGAGCACTTTCGCCGCCAATAAAGGTTCTTTACAAATCATGTCGCCGGCGATGGTTGGACGAACACAACTGTCGGCCGGCGATTACACGGTGCAATGGGATGGCACCGGACCCGACGTGCAAGTGACAATCAAGAAAGACAAAAAAGTCAAAGCTACTGTGCCCGCCAAGCTGGTGCCACTCGATCGCTCTTCCGGCCAGGACGAAGCAGTTATAGACACCAGTAGCGCGATCCGTTCTTTGGTGGAAATTCGATTTTCGGGAAAGAGGTATGAGCTCCGAATCCAGCCACGACCAGAAGCGGTTAACGCCAGCCCAGACGATCGAGAATCTCGGTAAACAAACCTACTCGTCAGACTCCCTCGCAACGAAACTCCCACGGATTCTCTCGGGGGCTACCAGGACGCTTTTGCCCATACCAACCCAATCCGCGGGCGACCTATCAGCGGGATCACAAACAGGGCCACCCAATTATCAGGAGACCCGATGTCATGGAATTCTTACTTCAGTTTGACGTGAATAGAGATATTGCGGTCTCGACGTATGGTGAGCGTGCGGTATTTCAGGAGCAGTTCTTGCGCTGCCGCTCGCTACTCCATTTCCTCGCATGCCGCGTCCTCGGTACCGACCAGGGAGCTGAGGATGCGGTCGAAAACTGCAGGACAACCGCCTCCTGCAACCCTCAGAATGTCGACTGCGAGAGCGCATTCCGCAGCTGGCTTGTAAGAATCCTGATCGACGAAGCCTTGCTCATTCTGCGTAAGAGAAGGGCCGCACAGCTAATGTATCGAGCTGAGTGATCGAGACTCGACTATTCAGCAAATTACGAGAAGGAAAGCAGATCCCGGAGTTTGGATCGCGCCCGCGCCAGGCGCGACATCACCGTCCCCTGCGGGCACTTTAGAACATCGGCAATTTCCTGATAAGAAAGGTCTTCATACTCGCGCAAGATGATGATTTCGCGGAACTCGACCGCCAGCTGTTGGATCGTCGCACGCACCCTCTGTCGTTGTAATTTGCCGACGTAAGCATCGTGGGGGTCTCCGTCAGTTGCAATCGAAATGTCTGCCAGGTTTTCATCTGGTTCCAGTTCGGCAAACTTTGGCCCGGCTCGCTGATGGCCCAGTTCGTTAAGCCAGGCATTCCGCAAGATCGTGAATAGCCACCCCTTTACATTGCTGCCGGGCCGGAGGCTTGCTTTTGCTTTGAGCGCGCGGACGTAGGTTTCCTGCACCAGATCCGCCGCCGCACTTGGATTGCGGCTGAGAACCATCGCGAAACCGTAAAGACCGTCCATGTAGCACGAAAGACTTGTGTCCTGCATCCTCCACAAACACATCTCCATTCAGTCGAGGAGAAGATGAAATGATCAATCAGCTAACCAAGCCTCAAGACTTTGCTGGGGTAACCGCCCCGGACATCGACAGACTGCGCACACGGCTGCGGGGTTCAGTGGCTATGCCCGGAGAACGGCATTATGATACGGGCCGCGCTGGATGGAACCTTTCGGTTGTTCAGTTCCCGGTTGTGGCAGTCGTGGCGCTTTGCGAAGACGACATTGTCGCCGCCGTGAACTTCGCGCGCGACCGGCAACTCGGAATCGCAGTGCAGTCCACCGGTCATGGCATCACGGTGCCAGCCAACGGAGGTGTGCTAATTCAAACTGGTCACATGCACAACGTGCAGGTGGACCCGGCACGTCCTCTTGCGACCGTCGAGCCCGGCGCGATCTGGGGTGACGTGCTGCTGCGAGCACAAAACGTCGATCTTGCGCCGTTGTCGGGCACTTCGTCCGGAGAGCACGCACGCCCCTTGCAGGTGTGAAAAACCACTCGGTCTTCCAGTCCCGAAGAGTACACCTCGGCACCCAACGTTGGTCAGTCATCGACCGGTTTCGACGCTGGACGCACGTCAGAGAAAGCTGTTCGGCGAGCTATGGAACAAATACCCCGGCCAGCTTATCCACGTTTCCGTCTGGATCAACAAGGATGAGCGTTTTGGTAGAGAGCCCACGCAGCGGAGTCGTTCGTTCTTGTTCGCCGCCCTGGGGACTCTCGTAGCGAATGGGCAGCTCATGTACTTAGGAAGATTCTCAACGCAAAATAACGCAAATAGCCCCGAAGATGCCCAATTGATTCACTCTTCCGTGGTTGAAATACCCGAAACCGTGCGCTAATGTTCGCGTAGTAGTAGCTTCGCAGTGCAATATTTTCTTGAAGCGCGGAATTGGATTTTCTTCTTCCTCCCCACAAACTTCCTGTTCGCGTTAGATCCCCGTGGTTTGATAACGCAAAACCGCTAAGGCAAGCCGGTAGTCGTAACCAGCTTGTGCGTTGCTGATTTGAGCCTGGGTTTGCTGGAGTTGTGCCTGGCTCAACTCCACAATCGAACTTAGCCCTAAGTTGTAACGTGTCTGGGCCAGATCGAGCGCCAGGCTTGCTTGATCTAACAGTTGTTGGGTTACGCTAACCCGCTGGTAAGCAGTATTCGCGTTCAACCAGCTGGTACGCACGTCCCGCGAAATCCGATTTCGGAGATCAAGCAGGCGGTCTTGGGCGGCCTGCTCTTTAAGAAGTGCCTCACGGGACCTCGCTGAATATAGAAAACCGTTGAACAGTGGGATTCCAACATTTACACCCACAGCCCCGTACCAATCGGAAAGAATCGGGTTACGCACTGGTGTGTCTCCCACAGTGCCGACTGCCTGGATTGTCGGAAAAAACAACTCGCGTTCCGCGCTATGAAACTTCTGAGCAGATTGGTATTGGAAATTGAGCGCCAGTATTTCAGGGCGCATAGAAAACGCTTTGGAGATTAGATCATCAACATTGCCAGGAGGCGAGGCAATCGGCGTGGTGTCCTCCACTAACTGAAAGTTGTGTAGGCTCGGATATCCAAGCACGGCGGAAAGAGCAGCCAGCGCAGCATCTTCATTATTTTCTGCGTCTAACAGGAGAAGCTTTGCCTGTGCCAGGTTGACGTTTGCGAAACTGAAGTCTAGTTGAGACCTTAACTTACTCGTGAACAGGGCCCCAATCTGGTCAGAGACCGTCTGTCGCGCAATCACGGTCTGTTGAGCCACGGTTAGCACGTCATGCGCTTGCAATGCACTGTAAAAGGCCTGATCCACGGCCAGCAGGACTTGCTCTTTCGTCGCGACTGCGTTCTGGTTCTCTGCCTTTGCTGCGAGATTGGCGCTGGCGGCCAGATTGGTCGTGCGTCCGAAGTCAGTAATCAACTGACTTACCGTGACACCGGCTGCGGCGCGCTGATAGATGATGGGATTGTTGAGTCCACCGGCCGTGATACGGCTGTTGGCACGCGAATCTACTCCGGTAAGGTTAGCCACGGCGGTGGGCCACAGATTTGAGCGTACTTCACGTGTTACCTGTTGCGAAGACAGGGCGGTCAAGCGAGCTACGGAGATCAATGGATTGTTCTTGAGCGCCAGTGCCTCCGCGTCCTTCAGCGATAAGCTTGTCCGATTTGTGGTCGTCAGAGGAGAAAAAGATTGGGGACCACTCGGAGACGCATTCGGAATGGTCTGGCTGGAACCTGCCTGTGGCGTCGGAGCCGAAGGCAAGCTCTGCGCCGGCGAGTTGAACGACGCCTGGGCATGGCTAGAGAGGGCTAGGAATAGAATAAAACTGACGAGCGAGCTGTTTCTCCTCACGCTGACGCTCCGTGCCGCTGTAATTCCTCTTTCTGGTGGACCCAGAGATAAGCGGCGGGAACGAGATAGACGGTGACCACAACGGAAAGGAGGAGTCCCCCGATGATGGCTCGCGCCAGCGGCGCGTAGGCCTCGGCCCCGGTGCCGAGCTTGAGCGCCATCGGTATCAAACCAATCACCGTCGCCAGAGACGTCATCAGCACGGGACGCAACCGGATCCGGCTGGCGACAGTCACTGCGTCTTTCAAGGGTTCTCCTCTAAGCCACAAGCTGCGTGAAAAATCCACGATCAGGATGCTGTTGGAGACCACGATTCCGACCATCATTACGAGTCCCATGAGCGACATGATATTCAGCGTCGTGCCGGTGAAGAGCAGCATGAACAAAACACCGGCAAGTCCTGGCGGAACAGCGAAAAGTATGATGAACGGGTCGAGAAAGGACTCGAATTGTGCGACCAGTATCAAGTAGACCAAGGCCACCGACAGAAGAAGCCCTAATCCGAAACTCTTAAAGGAAGAGCGCATGCCCTGCACCGAGCCCCGCAGATCCACGTGAACTCCTTCCGGCAACTTTGTTTGAGTCACAATTTTGAGAATCGATCTGCTCAGCTCACCCAAGTCTTCGTTTTTGGGGGCGACGTAGATATCGATCACCCGCCGTAACTGGTAATGGTCAACTTCCGTGGGAGATTCGATGGAGGTTACGTTCGCCACAGCGTCAAGCTGCGTGGTTCGATGACTAGAAGAGGCGCGAATCGGAATCTGCTTCAAATCGTTTAACGAACGCACCTCAGTTTCCGGATATTGCACCGTCAATAAGTAGTCATTGCCACTTTTGGGATCGACCCAATAGCTAGGGGCAATCATCCCGTTGGACGTGAGAGCGGTAATCACGTTATCAACTACTTCCTTCTGGCTGAGTCCCACCAGACTGGCCCGTTCGCGATCGATATTGAGGCGCAATGCCGGATAATCAACGTCCTGAGGCGTCAAAACGTCGCTAACCCCTTTTAGCTGACGGATCTTATTTCCGATACCACTTGCTGTCTGGTAAGTCTTATCCAGGTCCATCCCGCTGACCTGCACATCAATCGGCGCGGGAAGTCCAAGATTCAGGACTGCGTCCACTAAACCGCCGGCCTGGAAGTAAGTGCTGAGTTCGGGCAGGTCATTACGCAATGCCAACCGTACTCGGTTTATGTACTCGTAACTCCCAACTTTGTGCCCTTCCTTCAAACTGACTTGGATAAAAGCTGTGTGTTGTGCTGAGTTTGGTGTATAGATCGCCGAAAATCCGGGAGTGACCCCAATGTTAGAAACAATCATGCCTAATTCACTGGGAGGCACAATCCGTCGGATCTCGTCTTCCACGCGCTTCACATCTTGTTCTGTCAATTCAATGCGCGTCCCCGAAGGGGCCTTCAAGTTGACCACGAACTGGCCGGGATCGGTGCGAGGGAAATAGGCTACGCCGACCAGCGGGTATAAGGAGAGGCTCAGCAGGGCAATGCCCACTAAACCGACCGTTGTGGCTGCAGGCCGCAGCAAAGACCGGCCGAGTGTGTGGTCGTAATACCTGACCAGTTTTTCAAAATAGCGGTTGAACGTGGCAACCACATGGCCGAAACGCGACGAGCTTACCTCATGTTCGTGCACAAGATGAGGCGACTTGATCAGCTTGGCGCAGAACAGCGGGACAACAGTCATGGCCACGAAGAAAGAGGCCAACATCGAGAGCACGACGGCCACAGCCAACGCGATAAACAGGAACCGGCTCACGCCATAGAGAAATACGACAGGAAAGAAAACCACTATGGTGGTCAAAGTCGCGGCGAGAACCGGCAAGGCGACTTCCTGGCCTCCCTTTTCAGCAGCTACTTCGGGCGGTTCGCCCATTTCCATGTGCCGGAAGATGTTCTCCAGGACGACCACCGAGTTATCAATCAGGCGTGAAAATGCGAGCGCAAAACCTCCTAGCACCATGGTGTTGACAGTTCCGCCGGCTGCACTGATGGCGAGAAAGGCGGCGAGCACCGAAAGAGGAATCGACAAGAAGACGGCGGCAGTCGCGCGCATGCTTCCGAGAAAAAGCAATATCATCAGGCCGGTGAGGACTAGTCCAATGGCTCCTTCATCCAATAGGTTCTCAATCGCCTTCTTCACGAAAACGGATTGGTCGAATACCACCTTGGCCACAAGCTGCCTGGGGACATCGGTCAATGCTCCGACAGCATCCTTGATGCCGTTCACCACCGAAATTGTGTTGGTATCGCCCCCCTGTTTGAGGATGGGCAAATAGACGGATGGCTGCCCGTCTACCCGCACGATGTTTGTCTGAATGGCGTGCCCATCCGTCGCCTTGCCGATGTCTTGCACCAAAACAGAAGCATTGCCCACTGTTTTCAGGGGCAGGTGATTGATTTCTTCAGTCGTCGGTATCTGACTATTGGTGTATAGGTTGTAGTCAATCGGGCCAATCTTTACGTCGCCAGCCGGCAGAATCAGATTGCTGTCATTTACAGTCCGCACCACATCCATGACACTGAGTTCGTGCGCCTGCAGTTTCAACGGATCGACATAGACCATGATCTGCCGGTAACGGCCGCCGAACGGCTGCGGCACCGAAGCACCGGGCACATTCGCGACTTGGTTTCGCACGTTGTATTGACCAAGATCGCGAAGCTGAGTCTCGTTCAGCCCCTCTCCCTTGAGAGTGATCAGGCACACTGGCAGGCTGGACGCGTCAAACTTCAGAACCACCGGCGGCAGAGTACCGGGTGGGAGCTTTCTCAAGTCCGCCATGGCCAGATTCGAAATTTCGCTCAGATCCGCATCGGCACTCGTCCCTGGCTGAAAATAGATCTTGATCAAGCTAACGCCTGGCAAGGAACGTGATTCGATGTGATCAATATTGCTGCCCAGCGTGAAAAAACGTTCGAAGCGGCCCGTAATGTCAGTTTCAATCTGTTCGGGGGGCATCCCCGAATAGAAAGTGGCAACCACAACCACCGGAATGTTGATGGGTGGAAATAGATCCACTGGCATCCGGGCCAGCACCGTGGTGCCCACGATGGCGATGATTAAACAACAGACAATGATGAAGTATGGATGCTTAATCGCAAAACGTGACATCAGAACTGGGCCTCTTTGTTCTCCGCAATCACCTTGGGGTTGACCCGATCTCCGGGCCGGAAGTCGCTGCGCGAACTAATCACCACACGATCCTTCTCGGCGAGGCCCGAGACCACTTCCACCTCGTTCGCACCCTCCATGCCCAAATGAACGTCGCGCTGTTCAATACGGTTTTGTGGGTTCACGATCAGTACAGTCGTCTCGGAACCGTTGCGGTTGACCGCTTGGATCGGAACCGCTAGCGCGTTGTCTTTTTTCGCCAGGGTAAGTTTGACCTCGGCATACATGCCCTCGACGATGGTGCCGTCGCCATTCTGCACGTCCACCTCCGTATGCATGGTGCGTGTCTCCTCGTTAACCGCGTCGGCGAAGCGCGCAACTTTGCCTTCAAAATCGCGGTTTAGTGCCTGCACATGTACCACGACGGTCGTGCCCAACCGGATCATCGGAACTGCGGATTCCGGTACAGGAAGAGTTAGCCGGAACAGGTCGGTTTGCGCCACGCTCACTACCGGCGAGGTCTGGCCATTGGAGTTCGTGCCCGCTTGTACCAGTGCGCCCGTATCCGCCCCTCGTTTAGTGATGACCCCATTGAAAGGAGCAACGATGCGCGCGTAATCACTCATGGCGCTCAACTGTTTCTGCTCAGCAATCGCTACGTCCAGCTGATTTTGTGACTCTGAGAATGCCGCTTCATCCGCCGAAATCTGAGCCTCCCCTTCCTTGTCTTTGGCCTGCACGTCGTCTAATTCTTGTTCCGCAATGAGTCCCGGACGGGCTTCCGAGGCCTGCTTCAGGCGGGCATAATCTAAATGAGCCGCCTGATGCATCGACTCTGCCCGATCCAAATCGCTCTTGACCCGGCGAACGGCGTCCTTGCTACGACGGATCGCTGCATCCGCCCCCTGGAGTTGTGCGTCCAGTTCCGGGACCTCAAGGATAGCGAGGATCTGTCCGGTCTTAACGTGGTCTCCCACGTCCACGTAGATCTTGCGGATGTAGCCCGCGACCCTGGCATGCACATCAACTTCCTGGAAGGGGCGAAACTCTCCAGACAGAGTAACCGTGTCGGAAATGGAAGTACGCTCCACCAGGGCCACGGCGACGGGGCGAAGGGAGGTCTCCTCACCCTTTTCAGCCCCTGCATTCTTCCCCCACAGTCCCAGAATCACTACCAGAGCGAGCGCAGTGATTCCAACCAGAATGAAAGATGATCTCTTACGCATGTTTACCGTCATCCATTTCGAACCTCAGTTTATTCAAATTAGCGGTCGAGCAAATCCACGACCGGAACAACAAGAATCCCTAACAGTGCCATAACGCGGACAATGCTCAGATCAGAAAATTCCAAGTTCTGCTCAACACACCTTCGAAAGGCATATCGTAGAAATCGATAAATAAACAACAAGTTTGTGTGGCCCGAAATCGTTGTTCGCGCCACATCTCTAGTAGCTATTTACTGGCCAAGCATGTCGAATCCTTTGCGCGACGGCGGTACACGATGCCCAGCTTGACGTCGCGATCCCCAGGAAGAGCAACTTCTATAACGTGCTTTCCCAAACTGATGTCTACCGCGTGGTTAGGGGTAAAGACCGAAGGCAAGTAATCCAAGGCTGACTCGTAACGCACCGTGTACACAGTGCACTCCTGACGTATGCCGATATCATAGGAATGAACTTCCGCCTGTAGCGGAGCGTCTGTTGGATTATCTCCGACGTAGTTCGATGGGGCGTCGTGAGTATCTACACTAACCACCGTGGCGGCTTGGAATTCCTGTTTCGTCTTAGCGTGGGCGCATGTCAACAACCCACCAGACAAAAGCGCAAGTAGTACCAAAGTCTCTTTCATGATCTCCTCCACTGAGATCCGATTCGACCGCAGCAAAAAGCGGGATCGCGCCCACATCAAGACTGAAAAATCTGGCTGTGCAGCTTTAGGACGCGCTATCGAATCTGGTCCGGCGATCACTATCAACGCACAGAGTTATTGCGGCATTGATCAGATCGCAGGTTGCAGTTGAAAAAATGGACTACGAGTGGAATTCAGACGATGGAGGAGGTCGATTATAGAGGCTTTGTTCTAAAAGCAGGGTGTGAACTGGAGGCCCACCTGGGGCAAATCGTGGATAGAAGTTGGATATTTGCAAAACAGCGAGAAGACGGGCGATAGGAACAACCGGAGGCGTGGCACTTTTATCGAGATGCTGCCGTTTCTGATCTTGGGAGTGGTTCGTTATCCGCTTCGCAATGCTCGCCTGAGAGTCTCCCGAAACAGAATATCGGGTGGCCACGTTAACCGTTAGGGAGTACACGGCAACAAGAACGACGAGCCAACGCAAGGTCAAGACCCGGCTCCTCTTGCTGTCAAAATTTTTCAACCATGCCATGCTGCAATTATCCTAACAAACTCAGACTCTTGATTATACCTTTCGCAGCGATTCGGTGTGAAAACTCGTTAGTAACCTATAAGTTGGAGATCTAAGGTCTTCTGTTGGTTGCATCCCGAGTATTTTGATGGCTCACAAAACTAACGCTCCAGGTGCAGCCTGCTGGGCTGTACCTGGAGCGCTATACATGGTTGAAAACACGCGGTTACGGCAGGTAGTAGCGGAACGAGGTCAGCACAATTGGTTCATCCGCATGGGGCTGGATTCCGTTAGCACCGTACCAGGTATTGCGCACAATGTAAGAGAACTGCGGTCCCCACTGGATGGTGCCTTTCGGTCCTTTGTAGAAGCGATACCAGAACCCGATCGTGCCCTCAATCAGATTACGAGTATCACCTGTGCAGCTGCCGACGGCTCCCGGTACGAAGCTGCCGGTAGGCAGCGTTTCCGTCGCGCAGCCGGAATTTGAGAACAGCGGCGAGCCGTAGCCTACTCCACCCGTGCCGGCCGCATTCAGAACAGCATTCCGGCCTGCATATTCGCCACCTACGTTGCTATAGATGTCGAACTTCTTAGCGTGGTATTCGAGAGTTTCGAGTGCCTGGTAGCTGCGAATGAGCGCCAGGTGGCCATCGGGACGGGCGGTTGCATCCGGCAATCCGACGGTACCGTAGCGGCCGATGCCATTGCCACCGAGGAAGTGGATCCCGGCGGTGACGTGATTGTTAAGTAAGTTCACGCGCAGGTTTGCGCCCAGACCGCCACCCGTGGTGGAAGCGTTGAATGCGCCTATTGCGGAAGGAGACGTGGCACCGTCGCAAGGAGTGGTGGTTGAGGCCCCCGCGCATGGGAAGATGCGATCGCGGAATTGATTGACCATTCCGAATACTTCCATGTGTGCTGATTTCGAGGGCTGGAAGACGGCCTTGACGACAAAGTCGGGCGACGGGTTGAACGCGTACGTGCCGTTGTAAGCGTTGTAGAGGCCGCCGCTTGCGCCGGCCGCCCCAAGAACAAAATTATTGGTGGTCCCATGAGCGGTCAGAGTAGCTTGAGGATTTTCCACGGAAAACGCCAACCAGAGCTTGTCCCCAAAGTCCTTGGCAACGCGGAACCCAAATTGTCGTGCCCAGCTAAATCCGGCGGTATACTGGGCGTCGATGGTGCCAGGCAGAGCTTCCGATCGGTTGTCTACGCCATTCTTTGTCTCCGTAACTAAGCTCCACATTTGGCCGCCCGTAAAACTCCAACCATTGGTCAGAGCGGCCTGTCCCCAGACCTGCCGTTGACGAAGGGTGTAGCTATTGCTTTGATTGTTGTTCGAGGTAACGCCCGCCGAGAGAAAATCGGCCTCGACGTACCCACTTAACTTGGCGTTCTTCAACTTGCCCTCAGCAAGCATTGATACCCTTGATTGCCGACCCGAACCGAAGAACTCCGAAAGACTGCTCTGCGAACTTCCGCCAAAAGGAACCGAGTTGAAAGGCGTATTGATGTCAGAGGCAAGCGCCTTCTGCCGCCATACGGTTTCCGCCGCCATGAAACCGCCCGGCGTAACTGTGATTCCCTTGAAGTGGAGAGCTAGTGGGCTCTCTAGGGAGTCGGTGATGCTTTTCTGGGTCTCTTGCAGACTCAACGCCGCATTCGTGGCATTCGATTTCAGATCCGTAACATCACTTTTAAGTTCGACTACCGCTGCCTGTTGCTGGCTTACCTGGGTGGCAGCGGAATCGGCCTTCCCCTGCGCCTCGGTTGCGACAGCCTGGCTCTGATCAAGCCGCTGCTGTAATTGTTGAACGGCTTGATCGCGAGTCTGCAATTCTTGTCTAAGTTGTTGAATCTGCTGCTGTTGGGCATCGATAGCTTGCTTCATTTCGCTCTTCAACTCATCGAGTTGCTTCGAAACGGACGGCGTGGCAGTTTTGTGGGCTACCTTCTTTGGTGTTGTTGTTGGAGCATTGCTATCGCCCTGCGGAGCTGGTGCAGCGAACGCGCTCGACACGATTGCACACGATAACACCAGAGCTAAAACTTGCTTCATCTTTCCTCCCACGAGATAAGAATCTTAAGAACGGACACGGATCAGACCCGAAAAGGGGTTCGACGGTGCAGCTTGGTCTTGAGTAACGAGCCTGATGCTAGCCACCGTTTGTTAAGAACAGATTAATATTTGTTAAATATTAGGTTAATCTGGCCGAGAACATCTGGCATCGAGTCTTCAATTTGCGCCAGGAAAGAAGAGGATGCCAGTCGGTGGCGAGGTGTGGACTCGATGGCAAGTAGCGGAATGTTGTGAAGACCATGCCATCCATAGAAATGAGGCGGACAAGGCAGCAGGACTAGAAGCAGGGGCCGACGATTACATTGGAAAACCCTTTGGAGAGAGAGAACTAGTGGCCAGGATCAGGGCAAGCCTGAGGCGGTGCTACGAACTCACTCAGCCCACGCTGTTCCAATTTGGCGACGTCGAACTCAATCCGAACACGGTGACCTTGACCGTCAAGGGTAAACCGGTAGATACAACACTCAGCGAGTTTCGCTTGCTCGAATACTTTGTTAGAAATCCTGGCCGGACCTTCAGTAGGGATCATCTCTTAAAAATGATTCGCTCCAATCTGGGCGATGTTAAGCCTCGTATGGTGGATGTCTATGTAAAGAAAATTCGTCGGAAGATCGAGGTCCACGAGGAGAACCCCAAGTATCTCAGGACAGTGCGTGGTCTGGGCTATTGCTTTCACCTTCCAGACATGCCGGTATCACTTTATAAGAGGCGAATCATATTCATCATGGCCTTCCCTCCATGTCTGTACAATCAGCCCCGGTCAGCATAGAATCGCGCGGCCACGAAATGACGCGAGAATCCTGGCGAGTTCGAAGACTCGAGCATCATTCGGTGAAGAGAACCCTGGCCCGATTTGACCATATGTTGCTAATGGTTCAAGTTTTGAAGCTCTCAGCACTCCTATTTTTGTCCATGATTGCTCCCTCCTTAGCAGTAGCACAGGGGACCATTCCGATTCGAATCATCAACACTACAGTGTTGGTGCCAGTGAAAATCAATAATCAGAGTCTCGACTTTCTTCTCGATACGGGGAGCGAAGGCTCGTCAATAGACCCATCCGCTGCGGCCAAACTAGGGTTAGCTCCTCGTGGAACAGAACGGATACAGAAAAATTTTCGTGATCTGGTGGTAGATTTCACGGAAGTCGATCCGCTTACGATAGGGAACAAAGATTTCAACCAGGTGAAATTAGCAGAAGTGTCATTGGCACCGATTTCAAAAGCTTTGGGGATCGTTGTTGACGGCATACTCGGTACCGACATTCTCGAAAAATTCACCTTCAAGATAAGCTACTCGAAACGGAGGCTGTTAATGGGCCCCTTGACGAAATTGGGGGTGTTGGGCAGACCTACGGGCCTCCGCCGCTCAGGAAACCAATTCTTCGTTTCCGTCACTCTTATCTCACAGCCAACTGAACTCGTTTTGGATACAGGTACTAATGCGACCAATCTTTCCTGGGAGACATGGGAGCATTTGACTCGGATTTGGACGCCCAAGCAGATGGTCGAAGGGATAGCGCGCGCTGGCAACCCAACCTCGTCGGCAGTTTTGGTCTGCCTGCCTATCGTTCGGCTGGGCAGTGTGATAGTTCAAGATCAAGCTGTCCGGGCTCAACAGAGATCAGATGCCGGCGCATTCTCGTCCGAAGACTTCGGAGGAATTCTCGGTTCCGATATCCTTCAGCAATTTGAAATCACTTTCGACTTGAAAAATGACAAAATTTTCCTTAAGCCGGATACCAAGTACAAACGCGATCCGTATCGCTATGTCACAATCGGAATTCAGATATCCAGGAACGATCAGGGTGCGGTTCAGGTTATGTCTGTGTGGAAAGGCTCGCCGGCTGCCCAAGCCGGTTTGCAGCCAGGGGACCTGATCAAAGCGGTGGATGAACAGCCGACCGGAGCCCTTACTCTCGAACAACTGTCCCGCAAGCTGCATGCGAAGGAAGGGACTGCAATAAAACTGGCGATCGAACGAAACGCAGACTCGTCAATAATCGTGGTTCACACTCGTTCCCTACTGTGCACGCGTGACCAGTCAAGCTCCACGGACGGGCCGTCGAAATGAGATCGGTCTTGCCCCATCTAGAAAACCACCCCGCGCTTTCATGCACCAACCCAACCGATTGGCTCCGTTGCTCATTCCCCTCCTACTTCATCCCATATCTTCACATGTCTCGTTTCTTTCAAGAAGATCGATCCTACGACGAAGGTCATGAGCGCGATGCTGATGGGCCAGATCAAGCCCATGTAAATGGCACGTTCCCTGATCCACGGATTGCTGCTGGTGCCAGCCCACGCGACGATCGCGGTCGCAATAAATGGAGTCCAGCCACCAAATTCTCCGTTGCCCAAGTGGTAAGGCAAAGACATTGATGTGTAGCGAATCTTTGCTGGAAAATATTCCACAAGGAATGCGGCGATCGGCCCATAAACCATGGTCACGTAAATCACCTGGAGGGTCACGAGGAGCAGAAGCATCCCAAAATTCAGGGGATTCGAATAGGCCTTCATGCCGTGATAAATCGGAACATAGGTCAGGGCCGCAATCAGGCATCCGCTCAAAATAATCTTCTTCCGGCCGATCCGATCAGAAAGCGCCCCAAAGACCAGGAAGAAGGGGGTCGCAATCACGAGCGAGCACCCCACTACCTTGTATGCAATGACGTAATTAACCTTGCAGACCGATTGAAGAAAAAATAACGAGTAAAATTGACCGGTATACCAGACGACGGCCTGTCCTGCCGTTGCGCCGAAGAGCGCCAACATCATCATTTTCCAGTTTCGTCCGCTACCAAGACTGTCGGTCAATGGCTTCGTCGAGGACTTTCCTTGATCTTTCAGCTTCTGGAATAGAGGCGACTCCTTCAAGCGAATTCGAATGTAGAGTGAGATTGTTAACAATACAGCCGAGAGAAGAAATGGAATTCTCCATCCGTAGGACTTAAAGTTGGCTTCACCCAATTGCTGCCGCACCACCAAGATAACCACGAGCGCGACCAATAAGCCGAGAGTGGCCGTAGCCTGAATATAGCCGGTGTAATAGCCGCGCTTATCGTCTGGTGAATGCTCTGCAACATACGTGGCTGCTCCTCCATACTCGCCGCCCAGCGCGAGACCTTGCATGAGACGAAGGGTCACCAAGAGAATCGGGGCTAAGACTCCAACCTTCTCATACGTCGGTAACAAGCCGACCAAGAATGTCGAAAGTCCCATGATGGTCAGGGTGACGACAAAGGCATATTTTCGACCGACCAAATCGCCCACTCGGCCAAAAACAATTGCTCCAAAAGGGCGAACGGCAAAGCCGGCCCCAAACGTGGCGAGGCTTGCTAGAAACGCCGCGGTGGGATTACCTTTTGGAAAAAACAGGGTCGAAAAGAATACTGCCAAACTCCCATAAATGTAGAAGTCGTACCATTCGATGGTTGTTCCAACCGAGGATGCCGCGATCACCAACGGCATGCTGAATTGCTGCTGGCCCGTTGTTGCTTCAGTTCTGTGCTGACTGGTGTCCATGTTCCCCCGCGGCATTTCCTTCCCGGAGCGGCGTCAACCTCGCAGAAAAATTCCGCTGGATGGTAACACCAACATCTCCGTTCTGTGAAGTCGAATGTTTTTCTGTTTTCGGCTTAACGACAAAAGAGCCGGACACCATTTCTGGTCGGCACCATTTTTTTCTTACACGCGCAAGATCATGACTTCGGTGGCCTTGATGAGAGCGGCTGCGGATTGGCCGGCCTTGAGCTGCATTTCACGAGCTGACCGGGCAGTGATAATTGACGTAATCTGCTGGTCCCCAATCGAAAGCGTAACTTCAGCCATGAGACCGCTGATCCGGACATCCTCGATCCTGCCGACAAGCTGATTACGCCCGCTGACGCGGCGGATAAGGTCCTGGCGCTCGGGAGCAGTTTTCGCTCGGGTCCGAAACAAGAGGCGATCAACCTCGCTCTGCTTGATTCGATGGTGACCGCCCGGAGTTTTCACGCTGCGAATCTTGTGCGAGTAAATCCACTGCTTGATTGTGGGGAAGCTGACCCTCAATTGCAATGCAGCTTCACGAGGTTTCAATAGATCTTCGTGCTGACGTTTCTTTTCCGCAGACTTGTTTCTCATAGTGTGCCGGGCGAAATCCTACAGGCACTTGCGGTCTTGGTCAAAAGTGGACAACCTAAGCCCAGACTCGTGAAGGGCAAGTTCGTAAACCGTATAAAATCGTATAGCATTTGCGAGTTTATTCAGTCTGCATATACAATCGGAACTTTTCAAGCTGAACTTGTCTTTGGAGGCTGAATGGGTAAGGTAGGCTTATTGTGCGCTCTTGCCACATTGTGCCTGTTTCCGACGTTGATATCCGCTCAGGATGGATACTTTTCCGACTGGTTTTCCCGTGTAGACAAAACCAAGGACGAACAACCTCACTGGGTCACGCCGCTGGCTACCACAACGCCTCGCCTCGAAGAGGAGTATCGCTACGATCAGCTCTGGCAAACCAATGGTGCAGGGATAACTATCGACAACTACGATGGCGGCAAGGGACTGGAATTGATTCCCTTCGAGAAGGTGGAGGTCATTTTCAATGTGCCTCCCTACATTGATCACAATAATCCCTCCACCAGTAATGGATTCGGGGATGTTGCGTTTCTGGTCAAGTACCGATTACTCTCCGCGAACGAGGAACATGGCAACTACATCCTGACCGCTTTTCTAGGATGGAGCCTGCCCACCGGCGACCACAAGAACGGAGCCCTTCATCCGGTGATTACCCCAACGATCGCCTATGGCAAAGGGTTCGGCAACTTCGATGCACAGGGAACCTTCGGGGTCGGTCTTCCCACCGCGGACACCGAAATCGTGGGACGAAACTACGCCTGGAACAATGCCCTTCAATATCGCGTATTTCGAAAGTTTTGGCCCGAAGTCGAACTCAACTCAACATTCTTTCAGCAGGGCGACCATGATGGCATGAAACAGAACTTTGTAACTCCGGGTTTGGTCATCGGGCGGCTTCATCTCTGCAAGAGAGTGGGCTTTACGGTTGGCGGCGGCTACCAGATCGCGACAACGCGCTTCCATACAAACAATCACAACGCAATTCTGTCGATCCGGTTTCCCTTTTGATGAAACGATAAACCTTGTCGTATATGGACCACCGGTCTCAGCATCTCTTCCTGATCGTCGTCCTCTGGCCCTTGTGTTCTGGGGTTGGTGAAGCGGCCGGAGTCAGCGGTAACGGTTCCAGTTGCGCCTAACCCAGAGCGTCCCCGCTTCGCCCTGCTCTCCAACTCAAGCTTAGAGGAGACGATATGAACTCGGCACACAAGGAAGTTCGGAATCTGACAAATCTGGTAAAGACAACACGCCGACGGCTATTAGGCGGTGCAGCGACGCTGACCGTTCTAATTGCCCTCGCGGCGCTCGGCAGTCCGGCAACGGCATTTGCCCAAGACTCCATTCAGAGTAAAGCGGTAAGCCGAACCCCGGAGGGGTCATGGCTGTATACCGTCACGATACCGACTGGTGGCGCTCCCATTGTGTTTCTCGGCACCGAGACCTATTCGGCAGGCGGAGGGTACGTGGAAGCCCGGGTACCTGGCGACTGCGGGACACGGGGGGTGGAAGAGCACAGGAAACGATACGTTTCTTCTGACCTATATGAACCTCACCTACGACGCCAACGGCAATCCGACGGGCTCAGGGAAGGTGCGCCAAACTACAACGATGGCTGGGGACTCCTACAGCGGTTCAGGCGACTACGCCTACTACGATGTAAATGGGAACGTAGTCGCCTCGGGCACGTTTACGATTACAGCCAAAAGAATTCTGGTGCACGCCCCGAAGCAGTAAAGGAAGCGAAATTCTGAAAGACAAAAAGGGCGGCCCTAGCGGGCTGCCCTTTGAGATTTGTGCCTGAATGTCGAGTGCCGAGTTACCCTTCGACGCTGACCCCCAAAGAGCCACCCGCGAACCCCGCCTCGCCCGGGTCGGAATGCAGTAACATCGGTGATTACCCGCATGGATCCCCAAGGCGGAACGGGCGGGGAAGGATTTCCGCAAGATCACAACCGCGCCAGAACGTCCATCATCTCCTCAATGCGTGATGCTGCTCCGTCCAGATGCTCAACTTCCCTCGTAAGACCGGCTTCCTCCATGTAGTTGATTACATATGAGCACCTCTTGTGACTAGTCTTCGGGCCGTTGGTCTTCTAAACTGCGAGCAGGAGATTTGCGACAAGGGAAGTGATCTCTACGAGGGGCGCGTTGCCGGGCAACAGTGTCTTTAAAACGCACCACCGACCTGCGGCAAACGCCGCAGTGTCCGGATCGGCTTGCAAAGTGCCGTGTTGGATGATTGGATGTGTAGTCCGAGTTGTGTGGTGCGCCCTTTTCGTTTTTGGTTTCTTGCACTCGTCGGGCGCACAAATCTCTCCCGGGCCGTTATCGAAACCGCATCAATCACTCAACGGATCGACCAACTGCGCCACTTGCCACAAGTTCGGTGGACAGGCAGCGCTCAAGTGCCTCGACTGCCATGCAGAAATCGCCACCCGGCTCAAGGCTCGGACTGGATTGCATGCGACCTACAACATCCCACCAGGGTCCAGCCAGGAGTGCGCGCGCTGCCACTCGGAACACAATGGTGAAGACTTCCCCTTGATTAAGTGGGACATCAAAGCCTTTGACCACAGACAGACTGGATACCTGCTCGAAGGCAAGCACGCGGGTTTAGGATGCAATCTCTGTCACACGCCCGCGCGAATTTCCCCGCCAGAACGGGCGGCGATTAAGATTAGGGACCTTAACCGAACTTATCTTGGGATATCGACAACATGCGCCACTTGCCATAAGGATGCACACAATGGACGGCTGGGCCAGACTTGCCAACAGTGCCATAACTTCGAAGACTGGAAAGCCACCAGCATTGGCCAGTTCGACCACTCGAAAACCCGCTATCCGCTAACTGGCCTGCACGCTCAGGTTGCGTGCGCGAAGTGCCATATCCCTGGGTCGGACAGTAAACCGCGATATGCTGGAATCCCATTCAACCAGTGTTTGGACTGCCACAAAGATCCGCACCATGGCAGCTTCACGCAAACTTGCGGGTCCTGCCACAGCACGTCAGGTTGGAAGAAAATTTCACTCGCCGCAGTGAATGAGCGCTTTGACCACTCGAAGACAAAGTTTCCTCTTGAAGGGAAACACTCGACCGTTGATTGCGCACAGTGCCATGCCAATGGAGATTTCAAGACACCACTGGCTTTCCAGAAATGCATGGATTGCCACAAGCCGGACCCACACAGCGGGCAGTTCGCCAAACGGACGGATGGCGGAGAGTGCGCCTCATGCCACACGGTGAATGGGTGGAAGCCATCTACCTTTACGATAAAGGATCATGCCTCGAGCGCGTATCCGCTACAGGGCGGACATGCACGCGTGGGCTGTGACCAGTGCCATGTTTCCAAGGGCAAGGACACACTGTTCAAGATCAAGTTTGAGCGCTGTACCGATTGCCACAGCGACCGTCACGCCGGGCAGTTCGCCGCCGCGCCTTACTTCAACGCTTGCGACCGCTGCCACAATCTTGAGGGATACACGCCATCCACATTTACGCTCGCCAAACACAAAGAGACGCACTTCGTATTGACTGGAGGGCACGTCGCGGTTCCGTGTCTCGACTGCCACAAGGAGTCGGCAGATTTTCGGCCCAAGCCTGCAGTGATCTACCACTGGCAGAGCTTGAATTGCACCAGTTGCCATGCCGATCCCCACAATGGGCAATTCAAGGAACGTATGCAACAGGCGCGCGCCAATGGAACCGCAGCTGGATGCGAAGCTTGCCACTCCACCAAGTCATGGAGAGAACTATCAGGCTTTGATCACTCCAAGACCTCGTTCCCTTTACTAGGCGCGCATCGTGCCACGGCTTGTATCGACTGCCACAAGCCGCCTAACCTCGAAACCAAACTGATCGACGTGGATTTCAAGGCCGCGCCGACGCAGTGCGAAGGCTGCCACGAGGATATCCATGGGAAACAGTTCGCCAAGGGAGCGGCCACGCCATGTGCCGATTGCCATAACAGCATGAAGTGGAAGCCTTCGCTCTTTGACCATGAACACCGGACGGATTTTCCTCTGCGTGGCGCCCATCAGGATGTACGCTGCGCCGATTGCCACAAGCTGACGAAACTCGTTGCCGGCAAGACGGTTCTCTTCTACAAGCCCACTCCAAGAGAATGCGCCGACTGCCACGGGCCGACGAACCCGGTTCCGGGGAAAAAGCGTTAGCGGATCACCTGCGACAGTCGCGGGAGTTGTAGAACCTCTGCGTATATTCCTTTTCGTTTCCGGGGTAGTCTCAAAATCACAGAAGGTTCCGGACGCCATTCAATCCGGGAAATAAATGCATAGCCATCAGAAGAACTTACATTTTGTTTGGGTAATGCAGGTAACACTGAACCGGACAGGAATCTGACCAAGGGCTGATTGGCGCGTGGAACAAGTACTTGAGTAACCTTTGAGGCATGTAAGCCGCCAGCTATTCTGTGTGGACTTGAAAGTGCACCACTCGTCGTTAATTTCTATCGGCTTTCTTAGTGTTTGTCGGGACGGGTTAGGGGCGAGTGATGGCAGCGGCGGGGTGTGCGTTCAATCTGACATTGTTTCTGTTACTTGTGCTTTCAAGCCCCGGGCAAGCGCAGTCGCAGAGCTATGGGAGCACGCATAGTCCACACGGCAGCCTGAACCTGCCCTGCCAGAACTGCCACACCGCGAGCGCGTGGAAGCCGATCCGAGCGGTCCCTGAATTCGACCACAATCAGACCCGCTACCCGCTTCGCGGCATGCACAAGGCAGTGACCTGCACGCAGTGCCACATCAAACTCGTCTTCACTAACGTAGGCCAGCGCTGCCAGGACTGCCACGCTGATATTCACAAGCGGCAACTGGGTGCCAATTGTGAGCAGTGCCATAGCGTTCGAGGATGGACGGTCGCTATCCAGCAGGTCCAGCAACACAACAATCGCTTCCCGCTGACCGGAGCTCACGCGGCCGTGGACTGCGATTCCTGTCACAAAGGTGCGGCCAACAGTCAGTTCCAGACCATGTCAACGGAATGCTATTCCTGCCACTCTGCTGACTACCAGCAAACCACGAATCCGAACCACGTCTCGGGAAAGTTTTCGATTACCTGCGAACAATGCCATGGAACCGACAATTGGCTGAACGCCAAGTTTGACCACTCCACGACCGGTTTCCCTTTGACTGGCGCTCACACCGTGCCGCCGCGGCAATGCGTCGACTGTCACGTCAACAACAACTACAACCTGAACAGCGCGACCTGCGTTACCTGCCACCTGAAGGATTTCCAGGGCACGACCAATCCGAACCATGTGACGGCGAATTTTTCGCAAACCTGCGAGCAGTGCCACACCACCGCAGCATGGTCGCCAGCCACATTTGACCATTCGATGGTCAACTTTCCTTTGACGGGAGCGCATACCGTGCCGCCACGTCAGTGCACCGACTGCCACGTGAATAATAATTACAACCTGGCCAGCACTGCCTGCGTCTCGTGCCACTTGAAGGATTTCCAGGACACCACGAATCCTAACCATGTGGCGGGAGGGTTTGTGCAAACCTGCGAACTCTGCCACAACACGACGGCCTGGCAGCCGGCTACGTTCGATCATTCCAAGTCTGCATTTCCATTGACTGGATCGCACACAGTGCCGCCACGGCAGTGCGCCGATTGCCACATCAACAACAACTACAACATCACCAATACGACCTGCATCAGCTGCCATCAGACCGACTACAACAATGCCACCAGTCCGGTGCCGCACGCGGGCTTCCCGACTACCTGTCAAAACTGTCACGACACCGTACTCTGGACCGACGCTACCTTTGACCATTCCACTACGGGGTTTGCCCTGACGGGCCTGCACACGGTTCCACCACGTCAGTGTACGGATTGCCACATCAACAACAATTACAACCTGACCAGCGGGGCCTGCGTAAACTGCCACCTGAAGGACTATCAGGGCACGACCAATCCAAACCACGTCACCGCAAACTTCCCGCAGACGTGCGATTCCTGCCACACCACTTCGACCTGGCTAAACGCCACGTTCAATCACAACAGCACAGGATTCCCCTTGACCGGGAACCACACGGTTCCGCCCCGGCAGTGCACCGACTGTCACGTAAACAACAACTACAACCTGACCAGCACTGCCTGCGTTTCGTGCCACCAGACCGATTACAACAACGCCATCACACCGGTGAACCACGTGGCAGCTGGCTTTCCCACCACGTGCGAAACCTGTCATGACACAGTGCAGTGGACCGATGCCACATTCAACCACGCGAGTACCGGCTTTACTCTGACTGGATCACATACGGTGCCGCCGCGGCAGTGCACGGATTGCCATGTCAACAATAACTACGCACTGAACAGCACAGCCTGCGTCACCTGCCATCTTAAGGATTTTCAGGGCACGACCAATCCAAATCACGCATCTGCCGGCTTCCCGCAGCAGTGCGAACTATGCCATGACACAACGGTGTGGACAGACTCGACATTCAACCACAACAACACGGCCTTCCCATTGACTGGATCGCACACCGTGCCTCCGCGGCAGTGTACGGATTGCCACGTCAACAACAACTACACGACGCTACCGACCACCTGCATTGGCTGCCATCAGACGGACTACAACAACACGACGAATCCAGGGCACGCGGCGCAACCGCAGTTCTTCCCGACGACATGCCAGACCTGTCACAGCACCACGAACTGGCTGAACGCTACCTTCAATCACGCGCAGTACACGCAGTTCCCGGTCAATCACGGCAATGCCAACGGAGTGTGCTCCACCTGTCACACGAACTCGAACGACTATTCCGTTTTTCAGTGCACCAATTGCCATGGAGGCGGAAACCCGAATAATTTCCAGCACCCGAAAGTTAATGGGTATGTATACAACAGCATCAATTGTTATCAATGTCACAAGAGTGGGAATGGCGGATAGAGTGCAATTCCGGTTGTTCTGAGACATGAAGAAGAAAACGAGAAGTTGATTCAGCAGTCAGGTGGAGCGCCACCGAGTGACAACAGCGAATGATGGCAGTCCAGAAACATCTCGGAACCTTGTTGCTCTTGTTGTCTTGTGCCGTGGCGCAGAACACGACCGGGATCGCAACGGTGGAGAACATCACGGTAGCGCGGGAGGGAACAGATTTGCGTGTGGAAGTTACGCTCAGCTCCGCCGTGAGGCCGTCGGTTGAGACTGCGGTTGGTCCCGACCGCATCCTGCTCGATTTTCCGGACACGACCTGCGGCGACAAAGTCGAAAAGTCCGTCAACATGAACGGCGTGCGCCGGGTGCGGGCGGCGCTGCATGCGAGCGCCCCTCCAATCACGCGAATTGTTCTCGACCTCGACCAGGCATTTCCTTACAACCTGAAAACAGAGGGTAACCGCATCATCCTGACTATTAGTCCTGCCGTGGTTGCTCGGACGAACCGTCAGGGTGCGCCAGCAGCCGCAGCTTCGGGGGGACTCATCGGGATCTTCCGCCATGCGAAGTCAGCGCCTGTGCCGGTCGCGGCAGACCATCCGCCTGAATCTCCATTACCCGCTCCTCCACCGAATACCACCGCGACGACGAGTTCCTCTCCAACCAATCCGACGGTTTCTCCAGTTCAAGCGGCAGCATCCGCGCCGCCCCGCCCAGCGGTGACCGTTCCGGTTGACAGTTCGCCGAAGGAAGGCTCTTTCTCGTCGAATCAGATTGCGGCGACTACAAGCCTTGGGAACTCCGCGACTGTTACTGGCGCAGGATTTTCTTCGGTAAATGTTTCTACCCCGGCCGCCCCGAAACCGGCGAATGCTGACGTCACTGCGGCCAGTCCGGCACTCGAAGCGTCGAAAGAAAACACCCTCATTGCCCGAAGCGATGACCCGAGCCTGCGTACGGTGTTCAAAGTGAAATATGTTGCCGAAGGCCTGGCCTACCTGGACGGAGGCAGGGGTCAGGGATTAACCGAAGGCATGAAGCTCGAGATCGAAGACAGTAACTTGCCAGCGACGCAAGGAGACAGCGTGAACACGGCTGATCCCCGCGTCGTGGCTGAACTGGAGGTGAGCGCGGTTGCGGAAACCTCCGCAGTGACCGACATCCACACTCCCAAGCGTCCGGTGAAAGTAGGAGACCTGGCGTACTTGTCGAGCGGCGATGCTGCCGCCTTAGTGCAGCAGAGGGCCTTGAGCGCAACCCGGCAGTATCCGGCGGTCATATCGTTTACAGAGGGCGACACACTCGATGAAGAAGCGCGTGAGGAAGTGCCGCGTCCGCCGTTGCCTTCAGTGAACCGGGCCCGGGGCCGGATCGGATTCGACTACATCGACACCATCAGTCACGGCACGACCAGCATGACAAGTTCTGACCTGGGTCTGGTATTTCGCGGCGACATCACACGCATTGGCGGAACCTACTGGAACTTGAGCGGCTATTGGCGGGGACGCCTCACCCAAACCTCAGCGGCAACTCAACAAACCTTGCAGGACCTGATCAATCGCACCTATCACCTGAATTTGACGTATGACAATCCGAATTCAGACTATGTCGCCGGTTTCGGCCGCCTGTATCTTCCTTGGGCCCCCAGCCTGGATACCATCGATGGAGGATATTTCGGTAGAAGGCTCTCCAAGGGAACCACGCTGGGGATCTTTGGCGGTTCGACCCCCGATCCATCGTCATGGGACTACAGCCCGAATCGTGTGATCAGCGGGGCATTCATCAATTTCGACGGCGGCTCTTTCGATGCTTTCCACTACAGTAGCACCTCTGGCGCCGGAATCAGTATGGTGAACTGGCAGATTGATCGTCCGTTTGTTTTCCTGGAAGATTCGCTTTCCTATGGGCGGCGTTTCGCAGTCTATGAGTCGGCGCAACTCGACGACCCCAGCGGGAACTCGGCTACCCCACCACCCGGCCCGGGACTGGGGCGCAGTTTTTTCACCCTACGGGTTGAGCCGCATCCGCGGCTCGAACTTGATTTCAATCACAATTATTTCCGCGATATTCCTACCTTCGATCCGACACTGATCGGAACCGGCTTGCTGGATAAATTCCTGTTTCAGGGATTTAGCGCCGGAGCGCGTCTCGAGGTGTTGAAACAGGTGTGGATTTCCACCAACCTGGGCCGAAGCAGCCGGACCGGAGACGCAACTTCTTCACTGAACGAGATGTTCGGCCTCACGTTCGGCCGTCTTCCGTGGCTTGGGGTGCGGGCAGATGCGCACTATGCGCGCTTCAATAGCTCCTTTGGAAGCGGTTCCTATGAGGCTGTAACCGTATCGCGTCAACTCAGCGACACTCTGCGGTTGGAGCTTCTCGCAGGACAACAGAATTTCAGTTCGGCAATTACGACCAACGGCAACGCGCGCTTCATCACTGGCACGGTGGAAACCACACTTGGCCCTCATTACTACATTCAAGGCAATTTCACCACGAACCGTGGCGAGCTGAGTTATGAGCAGATGATGTTCTCACTCGGCTACCGCTTTGATTCGAAGAGGCACAAAGAATGATGAGCAGCGCAAAAATCGCGAGGCGGTTGCACGACGCAGCATGCACGGTGTTCGTGTTGGCCATGCTCTGCGCTGGTGCGAACGCTCAGGATTCGGATGGGAGAGAGTTAGCTGCCCTGCTGAGCCGCACGGGCGACCAGACTTCTGCATTTCTCGACCAATTCTCTGATGTGAAATGCACCGAACGTGTCTTGCAAGAGAAGCTGGGAAAGGACGACAAGGTAGCTCTGAAAGAAGAATCCACCTACGACTACCTGGTCATTCTCACAAGTGCCGGAGGCGAACTCAATCTCTCCGAATCACGATTGCCCACGCGCGAAGCGAAACCTGACCGCAGGAACACATCGATGCTGCTCAGCAACGGTTTCGCCACGCTGTTCCTGGTGTTCCACCCTTACTACGCCGAGGCTTTCAAGTTCAGCCTAGCCGGGGACGAAGTGATCAACGGTAGGACTCTCGACAAGGTCACATTTCAGCATATTCCCGGGATGAAGTCTCCTGCGGCTCTGGCCTTGCGCGGCCGGGAATATCCACTCGAACTCTCGGGCACGGCGTGGATTGATCCTCGCACCGGCTCCATCGCCAAGATTGAGGCCGGAATCGAGGACACGTTGCAGGATGTCGGGATGAAGTCGCTGCACGCCGAGATCGAGTTTGCTCCGCTACCGTTTGTAGATTCGAAAACGGTGTACTGGTTTCCTACGCGAGCCAGTGTCGAAGTGGAGACGCCCAGGCAGCACTGGCGTAACTTGCACCAGTTTACGGAATACAAGAAGTTCTCAGTAGCTTCGGAAGAAAAGGTGACCAGTCAATGAGCGCAAATGCCACGGCCACCGGCCGGCTCGCCACCACCACATCGGCAGCTGTGCCGGATGCCGAAAAACGCCACCGGGTGCGGCTTTATGCCTTGTACGCACTGGCCATCGCCATCAATCTGGCGATCTTTATTTACGGGTTTGACTATTACAAGCTGTCAGCCATGGACCGGCCATTTTCGCCAAAGCATCACTTATTGCGGCCGAGTGGGCCAGTTGGGTTGTATCTTGGATTCTTCGGAGTGGCTCTGTTTATGGGGATATTCCTATATCCCATTCGCAAGCACTGGCCATGGCTGGGCAGGATTGGGAGTACGCGGCACTGGCTCGACATTCACATCCTCATGGGCCTGACCGCTCCAGCGATCGTAGCCTTCCACTCGACGTTGAAGTTCAAGGGCCTTGCGGGCATGGCTTTCTGGATCATGTTTGCCGTTTCAGCGAGCGGAGTAGTGGGACGTTATCTGTATGGACAAATCCCGCGCAAGGTGACAACGGCGGAGTTGTCCATGCGCGAGCTGCAGGACTTGCAGACGGAGCTATCACAGCGACTGGCCGCGCAGAACCTATTACCCGAGGCTGATCTTCATGCTTTGTTACGCCTTCCCGACGCAAATCGGGTGGCGCGTCTGCCCATCGTGGTTGCGATCGTGTACATGATGATTCTCGATGTGGCCCGAAAGTTCCGCGTGGCCAGGCTCCGCCGCCACGCACTGAGGGGCAGCGAATCCCTGACCACTCTGGCCGGGTTCCTGCCAACGAGACACCGTGAAGTTGAGCGGGCGATTCATGCAGCCGCGGAAGAGGCCGCGCTGTCGAAGAGAATTTTGTTCCTTTCACGATCGCAAAAAGTATTTCATCTGTGGCATGTCGTGCACAAACCTTTTAGTTATGCCTTTGCTGTGCTGGCGTTGATTCACATTGGATTGCAATTCTTTCTGGGGTATTTCTGAAAGCGGAGACGAGAATTTAGACAGATGGATTCACTTATCACATTCGGGATTGCAGCAGGGATCACGCTTTTCTTTGTAGTCGGATACTTAAGGAACCTAAAGAAGAGAGATGCACGTGCCCAGGAAGCCGCGGAGAAGGGACAGCTGTTCTCTGAAGGCCCGAAGGGCCAGCACCCGCACATCGACACCAACTACTGCATCGGCTGCGGAACTTGTACCACGGTTTGTCCGGAGGGGGACGTCCTGGCCATGATCGCCGGCAAAGCCGTGATCGTGAATGGGCATAAGTGCATTGGCCACAGTCTTTGTGCCGACGCATGTCCGATCGGCGCCATCACCATGGTGATGGCCAGCCCCAGCATGGGCGCGGACATGCCACGCCTGACTGCGGAGCATGAGACCACGGTGCCTGGTCTTTTCATCGTTGGCGAGTTGGGCGGTCTGGCATTGATCAAGAACGCCGTAAACCAGGGCCGCGACTGCATCGACACAATTAAGGCCAGGCTTGCGCCAAATTCTCCTATGCAGGCGGCTGGCGAGATTTATGACGTGCTGATCGTTGGTGCCGGACCTGCGGGCATCAGTGCGTCGCTGCGAGCCATCGAAAGCAAACTCAGCTACATCACACTGGAGCGCGATGAAGTCGGTGGGACAGTCGCGAAATATCCGCGTCAGAAGCTGGTGATGACCAGCCCGGTGGAATTTCCCATGTATGGGAAGTTCAAGAAGATGCAGCTCTCCAAAGAGAACCTGCTCGCATTCTGGGACATGATTCTGAACCGGGCCGACTTCAATGTTTGCACCCGGGAAAAGGTTGCTGACATCAAGAAAGGTGAAGGCGGCATTTTCACCATCCAGACGGAAAACAACGAATATCGCGCGCGCCATGTAATCCTGGCCCTTGGCCGCACTGGCGAACCCCGCAAACTCGGCGTCAAGGGGGAGGAATTGGCCAAGGTGATGTACCGTTTGATCGAAGCTGATCATTACATCAACAAAAAGATCCTCGTCGTTGGCGGGGGCGACAGCGCAGTCGAAGCGGCCATGGGATTGGCACATCAAGCCGGCAACCAGGTGACTCTCTGCTATCGCGGCGAGCGTTTCAGTCGCATCAAAGAGCGAAATATCAAACGCATCGCAGACTGCATGCGCACCGGAAGAGTTAAGGTGCTGTTCGAGACCAATCCACTAGAATTCAAACCAGATTCGGTCACGCTAGATGTAAAGGGTGCCAACCAGGAGATTCCCAACGACTTTGTTTGGATATTTGCGGGCGGCACCCCACCGAATGACTTTTTAAAGAAGATCGGCGTTGGCTTCGGGGAGCGGGATATGACTCTGGAAGCGAGCGAGGAAGCCAAACAAGCAGACGCTGCTCGAAGGCAACTTGCTCAAGCCGCAGCACCCGCACACTAGGTCGATTCATTCGCTTCACCGAAAAACGGAGCCGCGACTCCCGGAGGCTCGAATCTTGAAAGATCACGTTTGGAAGGTCAAAGTCGCTCTCGCAATTCTTCTGCTATCCTCATTCGCCGGCGCCCAGACCCTCACCGGCACCGTGACGGACGCTACCACCGGCAAACCCGCCGCCGGGGACATAGTCATCTTGATCAAGCTCGGCGAGGGCATGGAAGAAGTTGCGCGTACCAAGGCCGACTCGCAGGGCAACTTCACGTTCAAGCTGGACGAAAGCCAGGGGCCACATCTGGTGCGCGCTATCCATCAGGACGTCACCTACCATCGGATGGCGCCGCCGGGAACCACATCAGTTGCGGTCGAGGTCTATGACGTAGGAAAGAAAATCGACGGGATCGAAGTGGTCGCCGACATCATGCGGCTCCAGGTCGAACAGGGCCAACTGGAAGTCATACGTGAGTTTGCCGTGCAGAACTCGTCGAAGCCATTACGTACTCAGATGAATGAGCGCAATCTTGAGTTTTATATTCCTGAAGGAGCACAAATCGGCGAAGCCTCAGCCATGACAGAGCATGGCAACCCTCTCAAATCCTCTCCGGCACCAGAGGCGGAGAAGGGCCGCTATTCTTTTAACTTTCCGCTGCGTCCAGGGATCACGCAGTTTCATCTGTCCTACCAGCTTCCCTACAGTGGGAGCGCGAACATCGATCCACGGTCGCTTTATCCTCTGCAACACTTCGTCGCCATTGTGCCCAAGTCGATGGAATTCTCAGCTGCGCCCGGCACAAACTTCAAGTCCATGAACGACCCCAATCAGCCGGATGCCAACGTGCAACTGGCTTCGACCACGACGGAAGGTCAGAGTCTGGCGTTCAAGATTTCCGGGGAGGGGACGTTACAAGCCCGCGTCGAAGGGAGTGGGGCGCAGGGGGAAGGTATGTCCGCGTCGAACGAAAACCGTCCCGGCGGTGGACTGGGACCGCCGATTGATGCGCCGGATCCATTGCAGAAATATCGCGCATATATCCTTGGAACCTTTGCCGTGGTCCTGGTGGGCGGCGCGTTTTACGTGGCTTCGAGGCGACAGGCGGCTATTCGTGCCGGAGTTCGCCCGCAAGCTCAAACTCTCAGGCCTGGAGAACCGGACGACGACGATGAGGTTGCTGAAATGCCACCAGAGCCAGCCGCGGACCCAGCTTCCGCGGTTCGCTCGACGCGTCCGCAACCGCCCTCATCGCGCAGCTCTTCTTCCACGCTGATGGAAGGTTTGAAAGAAGAAATCTTCCAGCTCGAAGTTGAGCATCAGCGGGGTGACATCTCGCAGGAGGAATATGACAAGGCAAAAGCCGCGCTCGACCACACCCTGCAACGCGCGTTGAAGCGCGAGGTCAAGCGGGTGTAGACGCAACTGGCGCGACTCCGACCGGGCAAGTGTTTAGTTGGAGCCAGACGGAGATTGTCCTACCTCCGCAGACGGTCCTGAGACAGTGGCTGGCTTGGGATCACGAGTCCCCAACCCGATCACCATGGACATATCTTTCGGATAGACCACATCGCGTCCCCGTGCAAGGAAATGGTAATAGATCGACATTGCAGTCCCGTACGAACCGAATCCCGCCGACACTACCCGCGAATGCACCGCTAATCCGACGACCATTCCTACAAACCGGAACCCTGACGCTCCGTTCGCCGCGCTGCCTCCGGCTTCTCCCCCACTCGCTCCGCCCCGGCCGGCATCACGATCTGGAGCCGCCTGCGTCGCTGCCAGCATCACTTGAATTCCGGTAGTCAGATATCGCGTTCGCGGAGTGGTGACTTGGGCTCCACCTTCGGCATCCAGTTTCAAGTGTTCGCCCTTGGCCACGGCCACGCCTTCCAGGTTCGTCTCGACTATTCGCTCAATTCCATTCGGGGGTGCAACTTGATGAAATAGAATTCGCAACTGTCCATTGCGACCCAACCGGCGCGCTCGCGCAACCTGCACCACCGAGCCTCTGATCATGCTACCCTCCGGTAGGATCAAATGATCGGATACCACTAGTGGCTCGGTGATCACCGCTGCCACCGGATCTCCCTTCTTCGCCGTCGCCGAACTCAACCCGGTCTCCAGCCGCGCATGCACTATGCTTCCCGTCGGCGGCTGCGCTCCAATATCAGTTAGTGCTTCCGGCTTCACCGCCTCCGTTCCAAAATCCAAAGGTTGCAACAAGCTAGCATTAAAGCTCGCTCCCGCATCGATATATTGTGGATGTACTGGCAACTGCGCCAGCGCGATCCGTTTCAGTTTGTGCATTTTTCCTGGTTGATGGATCTGCTTCTGTAGATTGCTCCACTGTTGGTGGATCGCCTGTCGTGTCGCATTAACTTTTTTCGACGCCGCGTTCTGCAATTTATTTTTCTGCTCCGCATTCTCGTTCGCCGAAACAAACTGCAACACTCCATCCGGAGCCGGAGACGCGACCGTGTGCAGCGGCACGGCTCGGCCATCTCCCATCACCAACTCATCAAACTGCACATGAACATGCAGCGCCGGAGAGAAATTTCCATCCGCCGCATCCATTGCCCGCGTCTTCCCCGGCACACTATCAATCGTAGAAATTTTTCCGTTAACCACGGTCCCGGCGGGAATTAGAAGCTTGTCGAATGCATACACAGGTTCAACCGTTTTGCCACGGATCACCTGCCCCACCTTGCGAACGCGCACCTCGGAGTCCAGCGCCACCTTGAGCGGAGTTCCCGTCTCTACGCTCATGGGTACCGCTACAGGCGCACCCTCCAAGTTTTCAGCCGCCTTCCGCGAAGCAGGGGGTCCCTGGTTCGGCTGCTGTGTCTCCACCGGAGGTCGCACCCTCAGCGTCTGCGCAATGCTAACGCCACAACACAAGCTAGCCATCAACACTGTTCGCCCCAATACGATTCGTCGCATTGCCATAACTCCCAATTGTTCTCCGCGTTGGGGCGGGCCGGTGAATCGCAAGCACCTAGGACTAAGGCAGTAAATTCAGGAGGTGCTTAGATCAAATCATACCCATGTTAGGCGGGGAATTTCGCGATTAACTCATGCATGAACAGATTGTCATCTTCTGGAAAAGGAGCCGTAATGTTGCGAACATATCGTATTTTGGTGTTGCCCGTAGCGACTGCGAGGGCATCGAGCAATCGGAAGGGGTTAGGTCAAGGATGTTGAGGATGATCTTCCGCAACAGGCATGGTGGTGTTCTCGTCCTCGTTCTGTTGGTGTGTTTGTCCGTTGCGTTCGGTCCGTCTCTACTAGCTCAGGCGACCGAAACGGGAACATTGACGGGCAGGGCAGCTCGGGTCTGTGGATCGGACAGAACCAAGTGCGGAACAGGTATTCACACCGGGTGGGCAGGTTTTCGAGCCGGCGAAGAATGTCCTTTATCTGGCATCTATCGCGTCGTTCACGATCTAGGGCATGCCAAAGACCACGAAGTCACGTGCATCTATCGGGAGAAATTTCCCCCGTGCCACGACTGCGGCCACCAGGTCCGTTTTGTGCTTGAGCACGGAGCACATCACGTGGGTATAGACGCCTCCTTCAAGACGTAGGTCCGTAGCTCTTGCCTTTTCACCTCATAAATTTCAACCTGAGACACCACCTGTTTTTTGAACTCTTGCATAAAGTTCATACTTCCGACAGGCGTAAAGCCCGGGCGTTGTTGGTGTAATTGCGATGTTTCAACAATTATTTCAATAGCAATGCGCGATCAGACTCTAGAGAACGCAATTTCCTTCCAGCTTTCTTGTGATCGTGACTCACGGCCTTCCCTAACCAGACTGCTCCGAGCCTTGGTTACCCCTACGCCTAATGCGCATGGATTTGGCTGACCCCGACGGAAATCGCTGTCCCAGTCGCGTCCGGAGCATATGTCACCGGAACTGTGAAGATTTTGCCGCAGACACGGACATCCCACTCCTCTTTCCATTCAGATAGGAGGCCGTTCTTCAAAATCGTTGCAGCCGGACCGACAAGCTGTGTGTTCAGCACCTCAACGGGGCATGATCGCTTCACGCCCGGCATGAGCACTTTAGCCTGTTCAATATTCTTCAGAGTGTCGTGCTGCAGTTCTGGATCGCCTTGTGCTGTGCCCGGATATGTGGGCGTGTAGCGCAGCCCTTTATTCGTAGCGTCCACCTGCACGTTGTACATCCGCTTTTCATTGCATGCAGTGCCCGGAACCGTCTCTCGCCATCTGCCGGAAGCAGGCATTCCATTGACGTCGATCGCAAGGGGCACGAGGATCCTAATCCGCACTGAAACCGAATCGAAATCCAGATCGACACTCTTGCAATGAGTGCCGAGACCTTTTTCGTAGACGAGGACACTCTTGCGAATTGAGTCGCGATAGTCACTGGCGCCATGCTGCTTGATAACGAATGCCCTGGAGGCGTTGACCTTGGCGACTAGGGCGTCATCTTGCGCCAGCAACGCGGTCGTTAGAAAGAGGGTTAATGACAGGGTGAGTTTGGGCATTGAATCGTCTCCTCCACCCCCTCTGCCACCCGAGGTGCCGCTATTTTACGACGAAAGCAGGGAATTCTGGAAATAGCTTGAAAGTCGGAAGCCCGCGGTGGTTCGGTCCGGTAATTACTCACCTCAAGTACGTGAACCTCCACTTGGCCGCTGATCTAAGTCTATTTGGCACGCAGAGTTTGATCCTTCGAAATGATGATGGGCGCAGTGTTTTACTGCGGGCGGACCGCATAATTGTTGTAATCAGGCAATTTCACCAACTACCCAGGGAAATCCAGCCATGGTTGGCGTAAATGATTCCATGACAACGGAATCAAATTACACCAACAGCCTGGTTGACGTGGTAGTTGAGGTAATTGCTTATTTATGCAAACCGCAAACAATAGGGCTAGTGGGGGTTCCAGACACCTAGGGGACACCCAAAGTCGACGGAGCGGGAATCAGCTACAACGCGAAGGCGTGAAAAAACGGCAGCAAGTAACTTGGAATCATAAATCTGGCGGAGAGGGGGGGATTCGAACCCCCGATACAGGTGTTAGCCCGTATAACGGTTTAGCAAACCGCCGCCTTCAGCCACTCGGCCACCTCTCCAGCGGGTTGGTTTTCAACAGCTTACCATAATGCGCCCATCCTGTTTTCCGTCCCCCTCAATACAGCGTAACTGCCTGATTTGCATCCAAATAGGGCGGAAAATCGAATTCCGGGTGGGAGGGCTCACACCTTCGTAACTGGCTCACGAAACCGTCCACAACTAGTCTTTCAAGGAGGGGTTTAGTTAGGTAGCCCGATGATTCTGAAGCCTATTAACGCACCGTGGCAGGGCCCTAAGCCATTGACTCCTTTCGTGCAAACGAACTGGTTAAGCCATTCGTGCGCGTCCGGGGATGTTGTGAAGGCAGGGCTTCGGGCGTGTGCTTTATTTGTCTTGGTGTTAATTCTGGGAGTGTCCCGGGCCCATGCCGCTGCCGCCTTGTTGCTCGAAGAGCCGTACGGGAAGCTGGGTGCTTTTATGGCGCAAGGCCATGCGGCGATTTATCTGTCGCGAGTGTGCGCTGAAACGCCGCTGGTTCTGCGTCGTTGCGCTCCTGGGGAATCTGGCGTAGTCATCAGCCGTTATAACGGAGTCGCCGGATACGACTGGATTGCAATTCCTCTGATTCCATATTTATATGCCGTGGAAGAGACCGGCGACGTTCCCCTGTTTGCGAATCCCAAGCTGGCTGCATTTCTAAGAAACCAGTATCGGCGTAAGTATCTTGAAGCCATTGCTCCGGATGACCCCGACGGAGAAACACCTTCGGGAAATTGGTACGAGTTGGTGGGTACTTCCTACGACCGGACGACCTACAGCTACGAGTTTGAGACCAGCGCGGCGCAAGACGATGCGTTAATCCGCAAGCTGAATGCACTGCCTAATCGCTCGCATTTCAAGACGATCAATCGCAATTGCGCTGACTTCGCGCGCGAAATCATCAATTTTTATTACCCGAAGTCGGTGCATCGCAGTTTCATCGCGGATATGGGGATGACAACCCCTAAACAGATTGCGAAGTCGCTGGTGAAGTTCAACACTCGGCATCCGGAGTTGCAATCCGCCGCCTTCGTGATTCCGCAGGTTCCGGGCAGTATTCAACGCAGCACTCACGTGCGTGGCGTGGCTGAGTCATTGCTGAAAACCAAGAAATACGTGCTGCCCATTGCCATTCTCCAGCCCTATGTGGCGGGCGGGATCGCATTGGCCTATTTGAGCGGCGGACGTTTCGATCCGGCGCATAATGCGATGATCATGGATTCCAAGCGCGAACTGCAGCCGCCGCTGGCGTCCGATCAGCGGAAGGCCATTGAACGCCAGCTTGATCTACTGGCCAACGGCGCGAATCCTGATGCAAAGACGTGGCGCAACGAAAAGATGTGGCGTCGTCTGCAAGCCGACGCCGAGCCGCAACTGGACCAGTCTGGAGCGCCGGTGCTGGAGGTTCGACTGGGAGAAGACGTGATCGATGTCGGGGTGTCACGAGAGAACGTCTTGAGTACAAGCGGATCGCCTCTGCTATCGCAGCAACTCCTGCAAGCCAGGCTGCGGGAAGAACTGCGCCGCGGTTCAGCCTCCAAGACGGCGGAGAGCGACGTGATGAACGACTTAAAGTTGTTGCAACGAGTTGTTCCCAGTGGAACCGATTCCAATTGATTTTGGGTATCGTGTTTGCAGAAGGCGCCTAATTTTATGTGGCGGCCGCCGCAGCCTTGCTAGCTACTAGATTGAACCCTTTCGCTCTCGCCTCCTGTTCCAGTGCCCGTAGATGAGTGCGACCGGCAGCGGCTTGTCCGGAATGGATCTCGATTTCGCCCAGCGCCAGCCGGGCCTGGAAGTCGCCTTCGAGAAACCCAATTTTCCGAGCTTCAGTGGAGGCCTCGCGAAGATCCCGAATCGCGCCCGCCGCCATACCGGCAGCGGCTCGAATACGTGCGGCCACAATTCGAGCCAAGAGTTGAAGATCGCGACTATGGCTGGTCTGAGCCAGCGCCAGCGCTTTATCGATACTCTGTTTCGCGGCCTTGGTTTGCCCCCGAGCCAGCAAGACCCGCGCGAGGACGGTCTGCGCCGCAGCTTCGTCGGACAGCGCTTTTTGTTGGTGAAACTCGTCTGCCGCGGGTTGGGCGAAGTGTTCGGCTTCGTCGAGCTTGCCCTCCTCGAGGGAGATCAGAGACAGGGCAACGCGACTCTGGGCGGCGGTTTCTTTTTCGCCAAGTTGGTTCCTGGTGGCGAGAGACTCCTCGTACTTCTTGCGGGCTCCTTCGAGATCACCTTGCTGGCGAAGGATGTCTCCCAGTCCGACCACGGCATAGGAAGCTACGCTCTGTTCACCGACATCATGCCCCAGGGACACCGCGTCTTCGAAGGACTTCTGGCAGGCGGGGAGCTCTTCCAGTTCAAACAGCAACTCTCCCAGATTGACCAGGGCCATTTCCTGATTGGCTTTATTCTCGGCTTGCCGGGCCATGGCCAATGAGCCCTCGTACATATTCCTGGCTTCGGGCAAGTCGCCTTGTTGTTGCAGGATGAGAGCGATGTTCATCAGACTCGAGGCCGGCATCGTTTACGTTTCCGATTTCGCGGTAGATGCGGAGCGATTCCTCGTGCATTTTTCGGGACGCGGACAGATCTCCCTGGTTGAATTCGACGATGGCCAGGTTCCCCAGCACCCCCGCCGTATAACTCTTGTTGCCGATCTGGCGGAAGACTTCCAATGCCTCCAGGTACATCTTTTTCGCCTCGGTAAGATTGCCTTGATCGGAGGCGATGTTGGCGAGAATGTTGATGGCCCAGGCGGCATCGTTACGATCGCCGAGTTGGGCCGCGATAACCCTCCCACTTTCGCAGGCGTCCGTGGCTTGCTTAAACTGGCTGAGACTCTTGAAGGCGTAACATTCTCTCTGCAGCGCCCTGGCGGTGAGCAGGGGCGCTCCTTGCGCCTGGCCTTTTCGGGCCGCACTCTCGGCAAGCTGCTGGGCGCGGTGAAAATCGGAAAGCGATTCGGCTGCGTCGGCTTCCGCCAGATCAATGCGGGGATCGTCTCGCTCCGGGGGAGGGAGCTGGCGAAGGGTCGCCACGGTGGCCAAAGATTCCTTCGATTGTCCGGCACTATCCTGGGCACCGGCCAGGCGCAATCCGTAGTCCAAATTGTCGGGGGCGAACATATAAAGAGTGCGATACACCTCGCTGGCTTTTTTCCAATCCTTGCTGAACTCCCGATAGCGTCCTTCGATCCAAAGCTGTTGCTCACGGGGGAGGTCCTTGGCGAGGTCAAATGCGCTCTTGGCTTCTTTGGCGGCTTTTTCGTCGTACCCGAGAATGGACAGCGCTTGCGCCAGAGCGGAATGGGGGAGGGGATGCTGGGGATCGGCGGCTATCGCTTTTTCCAGGAGGTCGCGGGCCGCCAAAGCATCGAGCAGGCGAAGTCTGGCCAGCCCTTCCGAATAGAAACGAGCCGCCGTGGGACTGGAAGGCAGCGATGCCCGCACGATGCCCGCATCCGCCGGAGAAACGCCGGGAACACTGAGCTTCTCGCGCGGACTGCGATCCGGCTCGCGAGAGCAAATCGAACAGATCGGCTTCGGTTCCGGTCTCGCCGACTTCGGCCACGATTTCTCCGCTCCGGGCGTCCTGCAAACGAAGGTCGAGCCGGAGCTGCTGCTTACCTTTTTCGCCCAGAACCGTATAGGAGCCGAGCACCAGAAAATCGGAGCCCAGGTCGCGATGAATGCGGACCAAAGTGTCCTTGGCCAGGCTGCCCTCGCCCTTCCAGGGCAATTCCTGCTTCATGCGGGCGACATCCTCGCCGGAGATCATCCGGAGTTCCTCACCCGCAGCCAATTCCGTGCTCAACATCTCGGAGATTGCGGTGGAGAGCCAGCCTTCGTCGAGCTGACCCGACACATTTTGGAAACCGAGAACGGCCACCGAGCGGCGGATAGGGATGGTGGAGGACTCGGCGACGCCGCTGGGTGGCGTACCTTTCAACCAGCGATGAATCAGGGGCATGCGAAAGCTCAGGCCGCCGGCCACCAGTAAAAGGATGAAAGCACCAACGCCAAGAATGAGCCGCCGCCGGCCTGAGGCGTTATCCCCGGCCGAAGGGGATTGATTCTCGATGGCGGGACTCCGAACCGGCTCTTTCGCCCCTCCTGAAACTTCCGCGACCTTGGTCGCGAACCTGTAACCGCGACCGGGGACAGTGACGATGTAGCGATAACTGCGGCCGCTCTCGCCCAGGGCCTTCCTGAGGATGAAAATATTCTGGGTAAGATTGGCTTCTTCTACAAAGCTGTCCGGCCAGAGCAATTTCATGAGGTCGTCTTTCAAGACCACCCGCTCGCTGTGCTGAACGAGGATCATAAGAATCTCAAAGGCCTTTGGGGTCAATGGGATAGCGGTCCCGTTCTGCGAGAGGATCCGCTCCTCCGGGTCAATGCGGAAGGAGTCGAACTCGTAGAAAACCTTGGGTGACCCGGCCATTTCCCTCTCAATAAGGCTGTTTTGAGACAGTCTTGAGTTGGTCTTGAGGACTTTTAGAACCCTCCGCTGGCAATATGGCCGCGTTCTTGAGGGTGGCGCGCAGTGGTGATGTGCCGCAATTTAGCACGAATTGATGCCAGCGCATAGACCCTGGGGAGGGGCGAAA